>NZ_CP031092.1:1213867-2427734 GCF_003336365.1 Salicibibacter kimchii
CTTGCCCCGCACCCATGTAAATGCCAAATAAAGCGTAATCAACTGCTGTATCCAGATCGGCATCGTCAAAGATGATGTTCGGAGATTTCCCTCCCATCTCAAGGGATACTTTTTTCATATTACCAGTGGCAGCTTTCATAATATGTCGCCCGACCGCTGTACTTCCGGTAAAAGAAACGATATCTACGTCTTTGCTTTCTGAAATCGTTTGACCGGCCTCAGAGCCCAAGCCCAATATCAGGTTGGCGACGCCTTTCGGCAAATCCGTTTCATCCATTAACTCAAATAACTTCACGGCTGTTAGGGGCGTGATTTCTGCTGGTTTCAAGATAATTGTATTACCTGCAGCCAATGCGGGGGCAATCTTCCATACACTCATTAATAACGGAAAGTTCCAAGGTACAATCAACCCGGCAGTTCCTATAGGCTCCTTCACGATGAGCGTTTGCAGATCTTCTGAAGCTTCATATGTTTGGTCACTCGTCGTGTTCAAGAGATCCGCATAATAACGAAAACAATTGATCGCATCTTGAACATCAGAATCAGCTTCTCGTTTTGTTTTACCATTATTTTGTACTTCCAAATCAATAAGCGTATTTTCATTATCTTCCATTTTCTCCGCAATTTTTCGTAGTACGCTCGCTCTTTCTTGTGGCAGTAAGTCGGACCATACGCCGCTTTCAAATGTGCGCTTTGCTGTTTTGATCGCTTCTTCTGTCTCTTCTTTTGTGGTGTTTGATGCAACCGCAATGACTTCCTGTGTGGCAGGGTCAATAACATTGACGGTCGTCTCGCTGCTTGATGCCACCCATTCGCCGTTTATATACATTTTCAAATGTCTTGTCATCGTCTTGGACCCTCCCTATGACTGACGTTGGCCCCATTAAGACTTCGGGCGGAATGATTGAATATATTCATCCGACTCCTCATATGCCATCGGTAACGCATGCATATCAACGACGATCATCGAAGGCTTTTGGCTTGCGAGAGCCGTTTCTAAGCAATTTTTGAAATCATCCACAGAGGCTGCCTTTTCAGCTTCGAATCCCATGGACATGGCCATCATGACGAAGTCAGGATTTTTCAAATCAACCGACGTGCGTCTTCCATAAGCGGATTCTTGTAAATATCTTAATATACCGTAGCCCCCATCATCGAATAAAAGAATCGTGATCGGTGCATCTTCTTGGATAGCGGTCATCATTTCACTGGCATTCACCATGAATCCACCGTCTCCGGCGATGAGGACGACCGGCTTCTCTTTCTGGCCGATCTTCGCCCCAAGTGCCATCGGCAAGCCTTGTCCAATGCCGCCACCGGTTGCATGAATCGACGTCTTGGGGTCATAAATATCGAGTAGTTTATTCCCCCACGTATAAGCCGGTATCGTCACATCCCTAACCAGAATTGTATCAGCCGGCATGCGCTCACGCATAATATCTACGATGTCACCATACGGGCCGATGTTGCGACGCAGATGATCCCGGACTTCTTGACGCTTTGACTTGACTTCATCCACATAAGCCGGATCCGAGGAAATATTTTCATGATCCAAAGCGCTGTTTAACGTTTTAAGAATTAACCCTGCATCTCCAACCAAGCTGTATAATGTGTCAAAATTACGATTAAACGCATGCGGGTCCGCGTCTATATTGATATGATTTTCAGGGGTAGGTAACGTCCAATCATTTGTTTCCTCGCCACGGAAGCGAGTCCCGATACTGATCAGTAAATCTGATTTATTCAACAGCGCCTCGACTTGAGGTGTAGCCGCAAAATTACCGATACTTAACGGATGATTTTCAGGAATGGACCCTTTGCCTGATTCACTGGTGATGACCGCGGGCTGAATCACGTCCACAAATGCTTTGAGCTCATCGGAAGCGCCTGAAGCGATGACGCCTTTTCCCGCCCAGATGACCGGTCGCTTCGCCTCCTGAATTTTTTTAATGACATCAGATGGAATCTCCACATCACTTTCTGTTTTAGTTGCTTTAGCTTCCATCAATTGGGTATCTGGGATGATTTCATTTTGAAAATTAGTGGGGATCAAAACCGTCACAGGCCCTGTCGGAATCGCAAGAGCCTCATTCATCGCTTCTCGGATAAACGGTGTGATTTGTTTCGGCCGCTTTAACAAATAGGCTTGCTTACTGGCGCCGTCCATCATTTTCAACTGATCTTTGCATTCATGTATATAACGTTGGTCCGTCCCTATATAATGAGAATCGGCCTCTCCGGTAATATGGAGGAGTGGCGTACCGGAATTCCATGTTTCGGTTAGGGCACCTGCCGCGTTCCCTGCGCCGGCTCCCGTACTTGTCATGACGACACCTAGCTTGCCTGTAGCCCGGGCATATGCATCTGCCATATTGACCGCACCGCTTTCTCCACGTGCTGTGACTAATCGAATATTCCCATCGCGCAGGATCGCATCATAGATCGGCATGTTATGAACACTTACGATCCCATAGACGACGTCGACGCCGGTCTGTACAAGCTCTTTTACGATGGCGTCTGAAACAGTAAACGCTGTTTGATGAGTCACTTTATTCCTCCGTCTATTTAAAATTTATTTTTGTTTTAACATCGACATTTATTTTCTCTTGTGTACCGGAACGCTTTTAATGGGAAGTTTCCTCTTTCGATGGTCCCGCGTATTCCAATAAACCGCTTATGGCCGGTCTGAATATCTCATAAGCGACTTCTCTTTGATATCTACTTTGCTTTTTACTTTCCGCAAATAAATGAGACGTATTTTTCCGGCATAATTGTTCAATATCATCGATAACAGCTTGCGGATTAGGGTCTACGCCCCCAAAAATAATGGCGTCATAAAACCTTATGGCCCCTAGGTTGGTCACAAAATCATTGACAATATCAATGCCTCTTTGTCTAATGATTGCATCCCCTTCTGAGGAGATAGGAATATTTGCTGCTTCCACAATCAAATTTGCTTTAACCATGTCAGCGTTAGATTTGTTAATGACATCTTCTAACGCAGATGGAATTAAAATATCGCAGTCCACATTGAGCCATTCTGTGTTTGACCTTACATTGTAATGCGACTCAAAATAGACTTGATCCATCTCTCCGTATTCATTTTTATGATCAATCAGTTTCTGAACATTCAATCCTTCGTCACACGTGACTAAAAGATTTGCATCTGAAATCCCAACAACTTTATAGCCTAATTGAGACATTTTCAATGCACAGCTCGCGCCTACACTGCCAAACCCTTGAATAACAACTTTTGCTCCTTCTTGGCCTTTTTTATATGTCCAAGCCTCATCTGCCGCGAATGCCGCCCCGTATCCTGTAACGACATCATTTAACAACAATCCGTCCATTCTGGTCGTCAATAGTTCATCGTAATGCTTTATCCCTTGTAAGACTTTTGGATTTTGTTTCATGGGCTTCGTCATAGG
Organism: Salicibibacter kimchii; assembly: GCF_003336365.1. GTDB lineage: Bacteria > Bacillota > Bacilli > Bacillales > Marinococcaceae > Salicibibacter > Salicibibacter kimchii. Next base: position 1,217,296 of record NZ_CP031092.1, read on the forward strand.
GATATCAATGCCAAATTCATGAAAAATTTCGAGTATATCTTCATAGTTCGTCCCTAAATCACTACCTAAAGATACTCCGATGTCAACATAAGGCATCATTGCAATCAGAAATCTTCTTAAAACGGCTGATGCATCCGACGCTTTGTAGTCATAGGCAATCCCCGCTTTACACCCTCCGGTCGTTTCACTTTCACTGGCTACATATTTATAAGCCATCGCCTCAGCTAGCCTCACAACCTCTTCTTTCGTCACAGATGGATGCATTCTCGTCCCGCCGCCTGTATAGCCATTCACGAAATTATGAATCACTAGCCATCCTTCTGCATCTGTTTCGGTATCATTCCACTCCACCACTAAGTATGGTTTTAACATAACGAACCTCCCAGTCGACGTTTCCTGTAAAAACGGGAATATCCTTTGTAACAAAGGCCACACACATTAGGATCCGTTACAGCGAAGCTATTCATGAGGGGCAAACAGATAAAACGGATTGCCATTCATATCCTCGCTTGTATTAGGCCCATTCGTTAATCATATTCATTACTTCAAATTTTTCAAGCGTTATGAAACGTTAATCGATCGGTTTCCATCTATGCCTGCCCTATTTTCGGGAACAGGTTGGTGCTGTGTTGCGGCTGTAGGCGACTATTGGGGTCAAGGTATGCGGTCACATTGCTTATGGCTGTTGGTGCTTCTCCAAATCCAGTGGCAATGAGTTTGACTTTCCCTTCATACGTCGTTATATCACCGGCTCCAAAAATACCTTCAACATTAGTTTCCATTTTAGAATTAACAACAATCGAATTTTTTTCAATCTCCAGTCCCCAATTTTTAATCGGCCCCAGGGAAGATATAAACCCGTAATTAACAATCAGATCGTCAATTTCATGCTCTTCTTGCTTGTCCCCTTTGGCTTCCTGGATCACGATTTTGTTCAATGCTTGATCGTCCCCGATAATTTCCTCGATTTTATAGGGGGTCAACACATTAATACTTGATCGCTCAAGTTTTTCCACACTGTGTTCGTGTGCTCTAAATTTGCTGCGTCGATGACACAAGTGTACGTTTTTTGCAATCGGTTCAAGCATTAACGCCCAATCCACAGCCGAATCGCCGCCGCCACAAACAAAGACGTCTTTGCCTTCAAACTGGTTAAGGTCATCAATAAAATAATGAAGATTTTTGTTTTCATACCTTTGAGCATTCTCCAATGCCAATCGGCGTGGTTGGAAGGAACCGACACCAGCTGTGATCAAGATCGTTTTGGAAAAGTGAACATTTTCCTCCGTGGACAGGGTAAACCATCCTTCATCGTCTTTTTCAATCTGTTGCACCGTTTCATTTAATACGATGGAAGGTTCAAATTGCATCGTTTGTCCTTTTAATTGATCCACCAACCCCTGTCCGGTCACCTCTGAAAAACCGGCCACATCATAGATATATTTTTCGGGATACAACGCAGATAGTTGCCCGCCGAGTTCCGGCATGCTTTCAATGACTTTCACTTTTAATTGACGCATGCCGGCGTAAAAAGCAGCAAATAATCCTGCCGGTCCGCCCCCGATGATGGTTACATCATAAGTTTCCTGTTGAGGCAACAGCTATAACCTCCTTTCTGGGTACTATCGTATCTTCAAGATCCTTATTATCAGCACTTATTTCTTCGTAGAAACGACCACATCGTCTCCCTCAAAAGACACGTTGAAATTCCCAAGCTTGCGGTTGCTATCGACGATCATGCGACCTTCATTCTTGATGTCAAATTCAATCCCGTGCCAAGGGCAGCGAAGAACCTCGCCTTCCTTCTCGTAATGGTATTCTCCAGGCGTATCCGTAGGGGCAGGAGCACCGCACAACACACCTTCCGACATGGGCGCCCCTTGGTGAACACATTTATTCGTAAAAGCATAAAATTCACCGTCAGGTGTACGGCACAAAACGATCGGGATCGGACCTACATGGGCACTCATGATATTTCCGGGGGATAATTCTTCTTTCTTGCACACCACTTCTTTCATTGTGTAACTTTCCTTTCTGGTAATTTCGGGTATAATTTTCTAGCATTTTCTGCGAAAATCTTTTTTTCCAAATCCTCTCCGAGAGGTGGAAGTGCCCGAAATGGAGAATCATAATCCCAATGCGGATAATCCGTTGAAAAGCAAACGATCTCGTCTGAACCCATAAGATCAATAAACTTTAGGAATTCGTCCCGTGTTAGCTCATCGACAGGCTGGGTCGTAACCCGGACATGATCCTTAACAATATCGCTTGGCATCCGCTTAACCCAGGGGACCTCATGACGAAGTACTTTATATTGCTGATCCATTTTCTTCATAAACGCAGGGATATATGTGAAACCGGCCTCGATCATCGCCAACTTCAGATTCGGGTATTTTTCAAAAACGCCGTTAAAGATCATACTGCTAACCTGAATCATATGCGTATTCGGCATGACGGAATGCCATTCAACAAAGTAACGTGGAAATTTGCCGTAGTAGTTCGGTGGTTCTTGATGATGCATACCGATGATCAGGTTATGGCGTTCAGCTGCCTCAAAAATCGGGTGATAATACGGATCTCCCCAAGGGCGATCATCAATAGGCAACAGCACTTGCACCATTTTCGGATGGGAGCCAACCCGTTCGATCTCTCTGACCGCAGATGCAGGATCCTGGGCCGCAACGTGAACAGATCCATATAAACGATCATCTTTCTCTAACCAATTTTCAATTTGCCAATCATTATAGGCAGTCGCTAATGCTACGGCCATCTCATACCAACCATTCATCGATGATGGAGACGGATCACCCGCTCCCGTTAAAATCCCGGCCTCATGACCAACATCATCGAGTAATTGTTGTTGCAAAAATGAGAGATCGTTTCCTGCCGGACGACCGTCAGGCACTTGAGCATCCGCCCGATCCAGTCCGGCTGCTCCTAATATAGGATAGGGGAGGTGTTTTTCCTGCACCCAATTCGTATCTTTTATATATCTTTGCCAAGGATTATCCAAGTAGGGAAGCAGCTCATCGTAAGTAACCCTTTCGTGAATATCCATGTCAATAATCGGACGTTTTTGTTTTGTTTGCTTTTGCTCTGCCAATTTACATCTCTCCTTGTATTCATTATCAAATACCCTTGTCACAGCCAAGTGATCATAGGTGTTTCCTAATCAAATTGAGGCTCGCGTGAAAAGACTCTTCTTACCATGGGTTCAAAGAACTCGATCGGTAAATATTCATAATCCGGATCAAAGCAATTTTGATCGTAGTCCCTGCAAAACTTCACACAATCATCATAATAAGGGTGATCTTTGAATTGATCTCGTGCATTTCTTTCTTCCTCAGATAGATGACTCATGTAGTGTTGTTGAAAGACCGGATGCATTTTGATGATCCATGTGACTTTTTTGGATAGATAAGGTTTCGTAATGGCGGCGACCATTTCTCCGTGCGTATGAGGCGCTAATTCGTCGCCGATATCATGTAAAAGGCCACCGACAATCATATCCTCATCTTCACCATTTCGATACGCTCTTGTTGCCGATTGTAAAGAATGCTCATAACGGGAGATTCGGTAACCACTAAAACTATGTTCAAGGTTTTTTACCGTCTGCAATAATCGATCCGGCAGACCTGTATTAAACCCATCCTCCAATGCCTCCAAAAAAGTGAAATCTTCTTCAGTCCCATCATTCATCTCTCTAAAATTGACGACCTTTTGCATTGATGAAACCTCCTTCAAATGTTTAACATTCGTGTCATGACTTTCACGATATTAATCCAGCAAATCAGGTTGCGCATTGACCATACGTTCCCACAAAGGCTGGAAATTTTCCCAACCATCTTTTTCTCTCCCAACCTGCTGAGCCGTTAATTCCGCATTTTTTGGGTCGATGGGATTAACGATACCAGCAGCTTCCGCTAACAATTGGGATTGACAAGAACGCTCCATTGTAATGAACCAAAAAGCTGCTGCATCAACCGATTGACCAACGGTTAGGGGGCCGTGACTTCTTAATAGCACGGCTTTATTGTTTCCTAACGCCTGCGCAACTTTTTCCCCTTCTTTTTCTTCATAAACAACGCCTGAAAATTCATCCAAAACGGAATGATCATTATAAAACGCACAAGAATCTTGTGTAAGTGGATCGAGCAACCGTCCGCTTGCCGACCAAGTTTTCCCATATATTGGATGGGCATGCGCAGACGCAATCACATCCGGCCTAGCCTTGTGAACAGCGGAATGAATCATAAAAGCTGACTTATGAATCGAATAGTTTCCCTCAACAACCTCCCCCTGGTCATTGACTAAGATGAGATCCGTGGTCTTCATTTCACTAAAAGGCATGCCATACGGATTCACCCATAAATGATCTTTAAATTCGGGGTCACGATATGTAATGTGACCGGCTGTCCCCTCACTAAATCCAAAGCGGGCAAATAAACGAAAAGCCGCTGCCAAGCGTTGTTTGCCGTGTTTACGCTCTTCGTTAACATCCGCAAACGTCGGTTGCTGCAGGTAGTCTTGAACACCTTTACCGTTTACACGTTCTTCTTGATTATTATCAACAACCAATTCCAAACCTCCTTTGTTTCACTATGAATGAGACTGGCAATGGAAAGAGGCTTATCATCCCTTTCGGCAATTATAATAACACTTATTATATGATTGTCAACAATATTATAATCAATCATTATTATTATTGACAAGTATGCGTTAAGAGGTTACTTTAATAGAGTGTTTAATTTAATAAAAAGGAGATTTTCATTGTGCCTTTTGTCATTACGTCGCCATGCTTACATGAAAAGAATGCAGAGTGCACGGAGGTTTGCCCTGTAGATTGTATCGAAGAAGGCGATGACATGTTCCACATTGATCCCAATGTGTGTATTGATTGCGGCGCTTGTGAAGCAGTATGTCCCGTAGATGCGATCTATACAGTGGAGGATGTTCCCGACAAAGAACAAAAATATATCGAGGTCAACCAACGCTTTTTTCAATAATACTTCCATAGGAGGTTAATATAGCGTGAATGATTTTTATCACTCGCATGGCGATGAAGACGTTAAACATGGGTACGTGAACGTTAATGGCATTCAACTTCATTATGTCACTAGCGGTGAGAATGACGCACCGGTTTGTATCTTGCTGCACGGATTTCCACAAAATTGGCTTTCCTGGCGGTATGTCATTCCAAAAATTAGACGTACCCATAAAGTGATAGCTGTAGATTTAAGAGGATACGGGGGATCTGATAAACCCAATGATATAAAAGATTATGAGAAAAAAATGATGGCAAGTGACATAAAAGAGTTGCTTCATCACTTTCGTGTAAAAAGTGCTTTAATCGTGGGTCACGATAGAGGTGCTCGAGTAGCAAGACGTCTGGCATTAGATTATCCTGACCTTGTGGATAGACTTGTACTTATGGACATCATGCCAACAGAGTATATCTATGATTCATTGTCCATTTCTGAAGCGAGTGATAACTATTGGCAATGGGTTTTCCCATTGGCTCATGGACTACCGGAAGCATTAATCAAAGGAAAAGAAGAAGATTATCTGACGTTCTTATTACACCAAGGCAAAGATTTCTTTGATTTGTTAAAGTCAGATGGATCCTGGGAGCACTACTTGGCAAGTTGGCAACAACCGGGGGCTATTTTGGCGGCTCTTAATGACTATAGAGCGTCTTACCACATAGACTTGCCAAGATATCGTGCAGAAGCAAACAAACATGTCACATTAAACATTAATACACTCTTATTATGGGGTGAGCAAGGAAATGTGGCCCATTTTCCCGTACTTGATGTATGGCGTCGTACGATCCCAAATGCGATTGGCCGAGAAATAAAAGGGTGTGGGCATTACCTTCCGGAAGAAAAACCAAAAGAAGTCGCGCAAACGATCATCGATTTCTCACAAAATACGTTAACAAGCTAAATTAGCTTACTGATAAATGAAAGAAAACTATGGAGGTGTTGTGCGTTGCTTACGTTTGAAAATGTATCGAAAACCTATAAGGGCGGTACATATGCTGTTAAAAATCTTTCTTTGGAAATTGAAAAAGGAGAATTTGTGGTTTTCATCGGCCCCAGTGGTTGCGGAAAAACGACGACCATGAAAATGATTAATCGCCTGATTGACCCTTCAGAAGGGGTGATATCCATCGATGAGAAGAATGCCGTCGACCAAGATGCCGTTCAATTACGTCGCGAAATCGGGTATGTCATTCAACAGATCGGTTTGTTCCCGCATATGACCATTCAGGATAATATCACGCTCGTTCCGAAGTTATTGAATTGGTCAAAAGAAAAACGAATAGAACGAGCCAAAGAATTACTGCAGCTCGTCGAAATGGATGACGAGTATTTAACGCGTTATCCGAACGAACTTAGCGGGGGGCAGCAGCAACGGATCGGGGTGCTCCGAGCGTTAGCTGCAGACCCGCCGCTCATCTTAATGGACGAGCCTTTCGGCGCGCTTGACCCAATTACCCGCGACACGCTACAGGATGAATTTAAAAAGTTACAGCAACATTTAGGGAAAACGATTGTTTTTGTTACCCATGATATGGATGAAGCTTTAAAACTCGCGGACCGTATGGTCATTTTAAAAGACGGTGAACTGGTACAAATCGGAACACCTGACGAAATTTTATCCGAACCTGCCGATGCATTCGTCGAAGAATTTATTGGCAAGGATCGCCTTTTGCAAATGCGTGCGAATGTTGAAAGCGTCGAAAGTATCATGAATAAGAACCCGATCACGGTCCATGAAAGTGCTACGATTTCCGAAGCCATCCAAGTGATGCGCGAAAAACGTGTTGATTCACTTCTGATCATCAACAATATGAATATTTTAAAAGGCTACGTAGATATTGAGATGATTAAGTCCGCCCATGAGGACCATAGCGATAAAACCATCGCAGACATCCTGCTGACCAAAGTCCGCACGGTTCATAAATCAGCGAGGCTGAGAGATTCAGTCCATCGAATCTTAAAGCTGGGTACAAGCTACGTTCCGGTCGTTGACGATGACAAGCGTTTGCTTGGGATTCTCACTCGTGCCACACTCGTGGACGTCGTTTATGATTCGATTTGGGGGGATCAAGAGGAAGAGACAGCTGAACAGCAATCTGCAGTTGTTGAGGAGTCGATCTTATGAACGCAGTGATAGAATTCTTTCAAGAGAATGGCGGAAATATGCTCTTATTAACATGGCAACATATTTATATCACCCTAGGCGCCCTATTTCTCGCGATTATCTTCGCTGTCCCTTTAGGCATTTTATTAAACAAAGTGCCAAGAAAAACGGGAAACTTCGTCATTGGCATTGTCAGTATTTTACAGACAGTACCGAGCCTGGCGCTTTTGGCATTAGTGATTCCAATTCTTGGCATCGGCCAAGGACCAGCCATTTTTGCCCTGTTCATCTATGGATTGCTTCCGATTTTACGCAATACGTACGTGGGCATCAGCGGCGTAAGTCCGGATCTTGATGAATCCGGGAAAGGGATGGGCATGACTGCATTCGAACGTATCCGTTACGTAGAATTACCGCTTGCAACACCTGTCATCATGTCAGGGATCCGATTGTCTTCAGTCTACCTCGTCGGATGGGCCACCCTTGCTTCTTATATTGGCGGTGGAGGCCTTGGGGATTTTATTTTTAACGGCCTCAACCATTACCAACCTGAATTTATTTTTGCAGGTGCCATTCCGGTGACGCTGATGGCCTTGTTATTTGAAATAATCCTTTCAAAATGGGAAAAAGGGCTAACTCCAAAAGGATTGAAGCCGACAACAACTTAGGGAGGAAGTTTATGTTTCATAAAAAGCTTAAGTATAGCTGTTTGGCAGGCCTTCTGAGTGTTGGCTTGATAAGTGGATGTTCTCTACCCGGAATAAGCGCAGGCAGCGGGGATGACACCGTAACGATTGTCACGACAGACACATCCGAATCACAGATCATTGGCCATATGCTACGGCTCATGATCGAAAGACAGACAGATGCCAACGTAGACATGGTCAACAATATCGCCACATCGGTTGTTGCGCACCAGGCCATGTTGGATGGGGATGTTAACGTTTCCGCAACTCGTTATACAGGCACTGATATGGCAGCAATCTTAAATGAAGATCCGACGGATTTAGATCCTGACGACGGGATTAACTATATGATGGACGAATACGAGGAACGTTTTGATCAAACGTGGTTTCCCTCTTACGGCTTTGAGAACAATTATGCATTTGCCGTACGTGAAGATCTCGCAGAGGAGGAAGACCTCGAGACCGTATCCGATTTAGAAGCGATTGCTGATACGGCCGATGTTGGGGTGGACACCAATTGGTTGAGCCGTGAAGGAGACGGCTATCCCGCTTTTCAGGACCATTACGGTTTAGAATTTGAAAATATTAACCCGATGCAAATTGGTCTTGTTTACGATGCGCTCGCGAGCGGAAACATGGACGTTGTTCTCGCTTACACGTCGGATGGGCGGATTGATGCCTACGACCTCCAATTATTAGAAGATGATCAGCAATTTTTCCCGCCCTATGACACATCTGCTGTCGCGAACACCGATATGTTAGAAGCTAACCCCGGCGTTGAAGAAGCGATCCTTCAATTGGAAGGTGAAATAAGCACGGAACAAATGCAAGTTTTAAACTATGAAGCGGATGCAGAATTACGTGAACCAGCGACCGTCGCAGAGGACTTTCTGGAAGAAAACAATTATTTTGAGTAATTATCCGAAATGGAGGTGTACGCATGTTTGAAGTCATTGGCGATGTCGTGAGCTACTACACACAAAATTTTAGTTATGTCTCTCAAGAATTTTTCCAACATTTTTTGATGGCAGCATATGGCGTTTTATTTGCGGCGATCGTCGCGATCCCCCTCGGCGTTGTGATCGCACGCTTCAGCCGATTAAGCAATTGGGTCATCCAACTTGCGAACATCATTCAGACGATTCCGCACTTGGCGATGCTCTCCATCCTGATGCTTGCCATGGGGTTAGGCGCGAACACTGTTATTTTCGCTTTGTTCCTGTATTCGCTTCTCCCGATTGTGAAAAACACCTATACCGGGCTAGTGAATGTTGACCAGGTGCTGCTTGATTCCGGCAAGGCTATGGGAATGACAAAAGGTCAACGCTTACGGATGGTTGAACTTCCCCTCTCATTGTCTGTCATCATGGCCGGCCTTCGTAACGCACTTGTTATTGCGATCGGTATTGCGGCGATTGGTGCCTTCTTCGGAGCCGGAGGTCTGGGCGACATCATTGTTCGCGGTACTAACGTCACGGACGGAACGCCGATCATTCTGGCAGGCGCAATTCCGACGGCCTTAATGGCCATTATGGCTGATGTGATTCTGGGAACGCTCGAGAAAATTTTGGATCCGGTAAAATCCCGTAAAAACAAAGGCGAAGATCTTGATCAAGCAGAAACGGCATAATCATATGCATTCACTCTAGGAGCGTATATCAGTATGAATGATCGGGATTTATATTCAAGGTTAGTAAACGAATATGAAACGTATTTGTCTTATGACGGGGTAGATGGGAAACGTTTAGCCAAACGTTTCCATGCGATTTCTGAAATTGGACTGACCGAAGATGGGGGCAGTTATCGTGCAGGCTTTTCGCATGAAGAGCGAGAAGCAAAGGATCTCGTCATAGGTTGGATGAAAGAAGCCGGCTTGACCATTTCGGAAGATGGCGCGGGAAATGTATTTGGCCTCCTTGTCCTGCATTTTGAGTGGATCTCACATAGACAGTGTACCAAATGGAGGCCATTTTGATGGTCTCCTTGGTGTGCTTTCGAGTCTTGAAGTTGTCGAAGCATGGAAAGCGACAGGCTATCGTCCACAACGTCCGTTTGAAGTGGTGATTTTTTCGGATGAAGAAGGAGCAAGGTTTAATAATGGGTTAACGGGGAGCAGAGCGATGGTCAATGACATCGACATGAATATCGAGGTTTGATCATGAATAATGAAGAAGAGGCAAAAAAACGCCATGAGTCATGGCGAGTATCTCCTTTCAGGCCATCGCGTCAAAGCGATGGCCTTTTCCGGTTACATATCGGCCAGATGATTGCAGGGGGCGGCAAGCGTGCGTGTCGTCATCCTTACGGCGATCAATACGCTTTGCCGTGACACGAAAAACCGGTGGATTTGCCTTGATTAACGGCTGCGCAGCTTGCACGCGATTGCCGTATTGAGCGGCAATGACATTATGTTGCATCGGTATATAACCCAACGCACAAACCCCCTTCCTTCCATTTCTATAGATCTATACCCCAAATACATCAACACTACGCCTATTTCTCGTTAAAAGTCCCATTTGCGTATGCCAGGGATACACGCTTTAGGCAAAACGTACATAAGATGTTAACGAACCTGAAGGAAAAGGAGTGATGAACGTGAGCTGCGGTTGCAAAGATTACGAATCGGGCCACTGTGTATGTGACGCGGTGCTCTCCATAAAGGAAGCACAAGATGCTGTCGACAAAAAAATGGATAACTGTATAAACAGTTGTCACACTAACTTGTTAGGTCCAAAAAGACCAGGTAAGATCCAGGACACCATTCCCTTTATGCTAAAAGATAAAAAAAGCAACTTGTTCTGGGCTACCGGCGGACTGACAGCGGATCTTATGGGCGTGTTTGAAACAGTTTTCTTCCGAGTCGAAGATGTTGATGAAAAAAGTTGCTGTGCCACTTTATCGTTGCTGTGCCCGAAAAACGACATCAAATTCACGCATAACTGCTGTGTCGACCCAACATCGCTTTCCGATGTCTATACTCTTGAAAAGACCCATTTCTGTATAGAAGTCGACCTACGCTGTTTCTGTGCGATCCAATGCCTCGATCCGGACCTGATCGACAATGTTGTGAAACGACCGGAGAAAGATAAACATCATCACTACGAGAAGTGATCAAGGGATAATTTCTTCACATCATCGTAATTAATCGTCACAAGGTAAGGGGTTTGTTGGGTCTGCATCGTAAAATACTGCTCCTCCGCAGCAGTAACGGTGCCGACCCATGTTTGTTCTTTCGTTTTACATATACACGTCATTGGGGTACGTTTACGCATTTTTAAAAGAAATTCCACTTTCTCTTTCATGGATTTTTCTGCAAAAGCTTTAGGGACTTTTTCTTCCTTTTTGTTTTCGTTCTGAGCATTGTCTTGACCTAAATGATCATCAATAGGTGCTCGTTTGGCGGTCTGTTCCGATAATGTTGAAGCCAGGTTATCCCTCGTACGAGTGGCATAATGGGACGGTGCACTTCTTTCTTGCCAATCGTACCCTAAATGTTTCGATAAATTAAACGAACGTCTTTTTTCATTTTCTTTATCTTCATCATTTTCTTCATTTTGAATGTTTTGGTCGTCACCCTCATGATTTTCTTCCGGGGATTCCGTTTCTGGGCCTAAATGATTACGTTTGTACAAAACTTCCACTTCGGTACTACCTAGATAAGCGGCTTCATGTTGATCGGGGGTATCGATATATAGCAGCGGTTGAGCACGATTCCTCCGTTTTCGTGTACTCATCTCTTCTCCTCCCTCAGAAAACGTCTTGCTCCATTGTATTCAGTAGATAACAAGCTATGAATGAAAGGGAGAAAGAAACGTGCTTTACGCTCCAGTATACGTTGCCTTTGACACAAGAGACAGGGCTCCTATACTACGTGAACCGAGATTAGGTGATAGGCCAGCGCCTGTTTTATCATGGAGCCACACCTCTTTGCGCATGACTGAATAACGTGTAATAAGAACGATCGTATCGTTCTTCACATCAGAAACACGAGGAGGAACTAAAATGTCTGTCGGATATGGCTTTGGCGGAGGATTTGCGTTGATTGTCGTGCTGTTCATTTTGCTCATCATCGTTGGATCTGCTTACTGTTAATAACCATAAATATGCTAAAATCATCCCCCTGGCCTTTGGGATGATTTTTTTTGCACGTCGAAATGGGCGCGTATAAAACGTTCTTACGGTGGCCGTTTGCAGTTGAAAATAGCATCAGACAGAAGCAAATACAGATAATGGACAAAGATTTGACGATTTTCGCGTGAGTGAAGACAACATTAAAAAAGAGCAAAAGGGATGATTTCCCTCTTACTCTTTTTCGGCCGTAACCGGTTTTTGGGGGGTGGTTCCATACTGCGCGATGATCTCTTCCATATGGTGGCAAGCAGCGTGATGGTCGCTGTTCATATCATCGGTCGCGCGAAGTTCCGGATCTTCCTGTTTGCAAATTTCCGTAGCGAACGGGCAACGGGTGTGGAACCGGCAACCGCTTGGTGGATTCAAAGGCGATGGTACGTCCCCTTCCAACACGATGCGCTCGCTTTTCTTTTCGGGATCCGGAACGGGGATCGCAGAAAGCAATGCACGTGTATACGGATGGCGCGGTTCATCAAACAAGGAATGTTTATCGCCGATTTCCACTATTTTTCCGAGATACATGACAGCGACGCGATCGGAAATATGACGAACAACGCCCAGATCATGGGCAATAAACAAGTACGTAAGATCAAACCGATCCTGCAAATCTTTAAGCAAGTTCAATACTTGCGCCTGAGTAGAAACGTCAAGGGCCGAGACCGCTTCGTCGGCAACGATTAGCTTGGGATCAACGGATAAGGCGCGCGCGATTCCGATTCTTTGCCGCTGGCCCCCGCTGAATTCGTGGGGATAACGTTCGGCTTGTTGTGGGCGGAGGCCAACCACATCCATTAATTCACGAATCCGTGCCGGGCGATCTTTTTTTGGAACCGCGTCTTGAATCGCCATCGCTTCGTCGAGAATTTGCTTGACTTTTTGACGCGGATTCAAGGAAGCAAACGGATCTTGGAAGATAATTTGTATATCTTTCCGTTTTTGACGTAACTCGGATTTGCTTAGATTGCGAAAATCTTCTCCTTCGAAATATATTTCCCCATCCGTCGGTTCTTCCAATCGCAGGATCGCACGTCCGGTCGTCGACTTGCCGCAACCGGACTCGCCAACGATGCTCAACGTCTCCCCTTCGTTTATGGAAAACGAAATATCATCGACTGCTTTAACATCGGCCATTTTGCGGTTGAGGATACCGCCTTTCACCGGAAAATATTTCTTCAAATTTTTCGCCTCAAATAGAGGTGAGCTCATGATTCTTGTTGCACCTCCTTCTTTTTCGTCGGGTTTTCCTTTTCCCATTCGTCTGTATAAATCCAACAACGAACGGCACCACTATCGTTTTCGTCTTCAAGGTTGTCCGTAGGCGCTGCCAATGATGGATGCGTCTTACAAATCTCGGACGCGAATGGACAACGCGAGGCGAATCGACAGCCGTCGGGCATTTCTGCCGGAGATGGTACCGTTCCTTTAATGACTTCCAATTCTTCCACGTCTACATCGTGGCGGGGGATCGACCGCATTAACCCTTGCGTATACGGATGCAACGGTCGGTTGAATAATGTTTTCACATCCGCTTGCTCCACTACTTCACCGGCGTACATAACAGCGACTTGGTCGGCGGTTTCGGCAATGACGCCAAGGTCGTGGGTAATGATCATTACCGCCATCCCCGTTGACTCCTGCAGGCTTTTCATGAGTTCAAGGATCTGAGCCTGAATGGTGACGTCAAGCGCCGTTGTCGGCTCATCAGCAATCAACAATTCAGGTTCGCAAGCGAGCGCCATCGCGATCATCACACGCTGACGCATCCCACCGGACAACTCATGGGGATAACTTTTCGCACGATCTTCCGGTGCCGGAATGCCTACCAGTTTGAGCATGCGAATGACTTCCTGATGAGCTTCGCGTGTACCCATCTTTTTATGAATCTTCACGGTTTCCGCCACCTGATGGCCGACGGTAAACACGGGATTTAAGGAGGTCATTGGTTCTTGGAAGATCATTGAAAGACGATTGCCCCGATATTTTGCAATCTGTCCTTTTGATTTTTTGAGCAAGTCATCGCCGCTCAATTCAATCTTTCCGCCGATAATTTCCCCGGGCGATTGAATGAGTTGCATGACGGAGAGCGAGGTAATACTTTTCCCTGAACCTGACTCCCCGACAATGCCCAACGTTTCGTTGGCCCCGACTTCAAAGTCAACACCGTCGACTGCCTTGACTTCCCCATCAGGTGTAAAAAAAGACGTTTGCAACCCTTCCACTTTTAAAACAGGGGTTTCTTCTTTCGCAGTCACCGTCTATACCCTCCTTTCTTTAATTCAATTCAATTCGTTTATTTAAGACACGATAAAGGATATCGACGAGGAAATTGACGAACACAAAGGTTAATGCCAGTACGATCACGGCTCCTTGCACAACCGGAAAATCCCGCTGGGCAATCGCATCGACAACGAGCCGTCCCAAGCCGTTAATGCTAAAGACCGACTCGGTCAGCACCGCTCCGCTCAAGAAATAGCCAAACTGTAAACCAATGACGGTGACGACCGGAATTAACGCGTTTCTCAGGGCGTGTTTGTAAATGACGAGGCGTTCTTTTACCCCTTTTGCCCTGGCGGTTCGAACGTAATCTTCTCCAATGACTTCCAGCATGGCCGAACGCGTCATACGGGCGATGATTGCTGCCCCGGCCGTCCCCATCGTAATCGCGGGCAAGAAGATCTGCTGCCAATCGCCCCAACCGGAGGTTGGTACCCAACCCAGTTGATTGGCAAACACATACATGAGCATGAGGCCGAGCCAGAAGTTTGGCATCGAGAGCCCGATCACCGCGATTGCCATTGTACCGAAATCACGGACAGAGTTTTGCCTAACCGCTGCAATAATCCCGCCAATAAGGCCGAAGCTTACAGCAACGACTAGTCCCCAAAACGCGAGCTCCAACGTAATCCAAAAACGCGGGGCTACCAATTCCATGACCGGTTGCCCGGTGCGTACGGATTCGCCAAGGTCAAAGCGAAGGAGATCGGCCAAAAAATACCGTATTGTACATATAAAGGCTCATTTAAGCCCAGGTTTTCCCTCATTTGTTCCAATTGTTCTTCCGAAGCCGCTTCTCCGGCCATGACTTGTGCTGCATCCCCGGGGATCAATTGTATGATCAAAAAGGCAACGAGGGTCACGCCGATAATGACCGGTATCAGTTGTAAAAAACGGCGGATAATAAAAATGTGCATTTTTTACGCCTCCTTACTTTTTCGATCTTGGATCCAGCGCATCCCGCAATCCGTCACCCAACATGTTGAAGCCGAGGACAACAAGCACGAGCGCGATCCCCGGAAACAGAGTAAGATGGGGATTGTCCCACATGTAACTTCTTCCCGAGTTCAGCATCGCCCCCCATTCGGGTGTTGGCGGTTGGACGCCGAGGCCGAGGAAGGATAAACCGGCTGCACTGAGGATCGATGTTGCCACCTGCAAAGAAGCTTGTACGATGATCGGCGAGCTAACATTCGGAAGGATATGCTGAAACATAATTTTTCCATCTCTTGCCCCCAAGGCTCGTACCGCTTCTACGTATTCCACAGATTTCACTTCCAACACCGACCCGCGGGTAATCCTGGCAAAGACCGGTATGTTATAAATCGCTAACGCGATAATGACGTTGTTCAGGCTGGGGCCAAGCGCACTTACGATCGCGAGCGCCAACAAGATGCCCGGAAATGCGAGCAATACGTCAGATACGCGCATAATGATGGAATCAATAATGCGGCCATAATAACCCGCCAACAATCCAAGAACGATCCCGAACACCGCGCCGACCGCAACAGACAATACGCCGACATATAACGTTAAATGAGTGCCGTAAATAATTCGACTATATATATCCCTGCCGTTATGATCGGTTCCAAACCAATGTTCCGATGATGGCTGCTGAAAATCGTTGAGTACATCCGTTGAATTTGGGTTATGTGTCATTAAATCAAACGGCAGTATTCGAAGTTGTGACAGCAACGTACTCAAAGCGATAAGTGCAAAGATGATTAAAATAATGCCACCGATTAATGATGATTTGTTGCGTATAAGTTTTTTCATTAGGTTCTTAAAGCGTGATTCCGGCGCTGCGATTTCTTCACGGTCCGGTTGCTGCTTTACGGTTGACCCCATCCTCGCTCAACCCTTTCTCATATTCTTCCAATTAAACTATTTTCATATGAAAGTAGAATCACCATGTTTACAATAAATCATATAAGCGCTCTCGGCAAGGATTATTTAAACATTGTGTGAACTTTCCTATTTAAATTTAATGCGTCAAGCTTACACGAAAGCTTAATTATTGTAAATCGTAATCTTTTTCCGTACAACCCTTTATTTTGTTAGAAAATTAGTATTGAAAACCTTAAATTCGTAAGATATAGTAACAATAGCTTTATAAAAGGGGGAAATCAGGTGAAAAAGTACAAACGATCGAGTTATCTCGTGGGAGCTGCACTCGCCACCAGCCTATTGCTCGCTGCTTGCACGGATGATTCAGACGTAGATAACGGAGAAGACGCAGGAACGGAAGATGGCGGCGAGACCGGCGAAGAAGCTGTCGATGAACCGCAAGAAGGCGGAGATCTTTCCATCGCACTGGCCGGAGAGCCGGATACGGTTGATCCACATGGAACAAATGATAATCAATCTGCGAAAGCACGTACATTAATATATGAAACGTTAGTAAACCAAAATCCCGAAACCCTTGAATTGGAAACGACCGGGTTGGCGGACTCATATGAGCAGCTTGATGAAACAACGTGGGAGTTTGAGCTGCATGAAGGGATTCAATTCCACAATGGTGAAGAATTAACCGCCGATGACGTCGTGGCTACGTTTGATCGTGTCCTCGATGAGGAATTCGCATCTGAAGCAATCGTTCTTTTCGAAATGATTGAAGATGTGGAAGCAATTGATGCGTATACGGTCCAGTTTAACACAGAGTTTCCTTTCGCGCCCTTAGCGGCACATCTGGCACACAACGCGGCCGGAATTATCAGTGAACAAGCCATCGAAGAAGATGAAGCCGGTGAACAAAATTTGGACATTGAAACCGATGGCGGCACTGGTCCGTTTGAATTCGAAGAATGGAATCAGGGAAGCTCGATGGCCTTTACGAAAAATGAAAATTACTGGGGCGAGGAAGCAAACCTTGATAGCGTCACTTATGATATGGTCGATGAAGACCTTACACGCATCAGTATGCTTGATAATAACGAAACACACGTCGCTGATTTAATTCAACCTAATTTGGTCAACCAGGTCGAACAGGCAGAGAGTGCAAGCTTGCTTTCTGTCCCAAGCCTTAGCATGACTTACGTAGGCCTTAACACGAATGCAGAACCATTGGATGACCCCCTCGTACGCCAAGCGGTGACGTTGGCGATCGATAACGACACTTTAGTTGAAGGTATTTATTCAGGCTACGCGGACCCGGCTTATGGGCCTATCAATGATCTTGTTTTCGGCTACGACGACAATATTGATGCGCTCGGTTACGACCCTGCACAAGCCGAAGCGTTGCTCGAAGAAGCCGGGTATGAAGATGGCTTTGAAGCCACCTTGGCAACCAATGACGATAACCCACTGCGTGAACAAACGGCTGAACTTGTTCAAGACGAACTTTCCGACGTGGGCATTGATCTTTCCATTGAAAATGTCGAATGGGGGGCTTTTCTCGAACAATCCGGTGAAGGAGCGTTTGATATGTTCGTTCTCGGATGGGGAACCGTAACCGGGGATGCGGATTATACCATGTACTCCCTCTTCCATTCCGATAATATGGGGGCAGCCGGAAACCGCTCCTTCTACGATAACGAAGAAGCGGACGAGTTGATCATTGAAGCTCGAGAAGAACCAGATGATGATACGCGTGAAGAACTTTACGCGGAACTCCAAAAGATTCTCGTTGAAGACGCTCCGATGATCTACACGGCATTCGATGATCATCGTGTCGGTGTCTCCGACTCTGTAGAAAACTTCGTCCACCATACCAACGGTACCTTTGATCTAAGTGAAACGTATATCACCGAAGAGGCCGAAGGTGGATACTAATCAGCTATACAACCATGCGCGTCAAAGCGCGTGGTTTTTTGTTGGAGTGAGCGCTCTGCAGTTACCGATGAATCGTTTATAGCACTTTGTAATGTAATATTTTTTCTGTCTGTCCCGAATGGCGCACGACAATCCCTTCGCCTCCACCCCCTATGCCTGAACCTTTTTGTTTTATACAGCTTTTAATTATCACATTTCTTTTAATTTTGACAAAAGAATGTATTGAAAGTTTTTAATTCGTAAGATATATTTAGTTTAGCCTTTATTAATACAAAGGACAAAGGGGGAAAAGAGAATGAAGCGTTACAAACGTCGTGGTTACCTCGTCACGGTTGCTCTGGCAACAAGCCTGGTGCTTGCGGCTTGTACGGATGACTCGGATGTAGACGAAGGGACAGATGAAGGGGATTCCAATGGGGAGGAAACCGAAGCAGAGGAAGAGAGCGATGAAGCTGCCGGTGAGCCTCAAGAAGGTGGGGATTTCCACATCTCCATGTCGGGAGAACCTGTATCCATGGACCCGCATGAATCCAATGACAACCAATCTGCAAAAGCACGTTCTTTAATGTATGAAACACTTTTAAATCATCATCCGGAAACGCTTGAACTGGAAACGACCGGTTTGGCAGAATCGTACGAGCAAACCGATGAAAACACCTGGGTTTTTGAGCTGCACGAGGGGGTGAACTTTCATAACGGGGAAGAGTTGACCGCTGACGACGTTGTTGCCACATTCGATCGCGTGCTTGAAGAAGAGCGTGCATCCGAAGCTGCGTTTCTTTTTGAAATGATTGAAAATGTCGAATCGATTGATGACTACACCGTGGAATTTACGACAGAATTTCCTTTTGCTCCATTAGGGGCCCATTTGGCCCATAACGCTGCCGGCATTATGAACGAGGCAGCCATTGAAGAGGACAATGCCGAGGAAATTAACCTGGACATCGAAGGAGTGGGCACCGGTCAATTTGTATTCGAAGAATGGAACCAGGGGGATTCTCTCACTTTAACGAAAAATGATGATTATTGGAGGGACGAGGCAAACCTTGACAGCGTAACATTTGATATTGTCGGGGAAGACCTCACCCGTATCTCAATGCTCGAAAACAATGAAACCCACGTGGCTGACTTAATTCAGCCGAACTTGGTGGATCAAGTAGAAGCGCTTGATACTGCCAGCTTGATTGCAGAACCAAGTTTGAGCTTAACCTATGTTGGGTTTAATACAGAAAAAGAACCGTTCGATGACGTACGTGTTCGCCAAGCAATCTCTATGGCTGTCGATAATGATTTACTGGTAGATGGCATTTACGACGGGTATGGCGAGGCTGCTTATGGACCGATTAACGATCTTGTTTTCGGTTACGATGAAGATTTAGAAGACATCGGTCACGATCTCGAGGAAGCCGAAGAGCTACTTGCTGAAGCCGGCTATGAAGATGGTTTTGAAACGACGCTTTGGATGAACGACGACAACCCTGTGCGCGAACAGACCGCTGAATTAATCCAGGACCAACTCTCTGATATTGGTGTCGATGTTTCCCTGGAAAACGTGGAATGGGGCGCGTATCTGGATCAGACAGCTGAAGGCGAACATGATATGTATGTACTCGGTTGGGTGACCGTAACCGGTGACGCGGACTACGGCATGTACTCGCTGTTCCATTCCGATAACTTTGGCGCACCTGGCAACCGCTCATTTTATGAAAACGAAGAAGTAGATGAACTCCTTGAAGACGCTCGCCAAGAAGAGGATGAAGAGACACGGGAAGAACTGTATTCCGATATTCAGGAAATTCTCGTCGATGAAGCCCCCATGATCTACACGGTCTTTGATGATCTCCGTGTTGGCGTCGCCGATGCTGCAGAAAATTTTGTCCAACATCCAAATGGAACGTTTGATTTAAGTGAGACGTATATTACCGAAGAAGCTGAAGACGACGGCTACTAAGATTAAGCTAGGAAAACCACGCTCGGGCGACCGGCGTGGTTTTCATTTATTGAATGTTGTCGTTCGCCTGTCGCGAGCTTCATACGCCCTTCGGACACCACCCTGCCCGGGCATTTGTCTCCGAACCAGTACGTTCTTATTGGCCAATGGCGATTCCCCTACCATTATCCGCCACAGGACACTCAAACGAGGAATAGGGATCTTCATTCCCCTTTCAGTTTTTCCACCTCCGAGCAGATTTCATGTTGCCATTCATGATCTTCTGTCGCGTAAGCGATATATGACATGGCGGCAAGTTTTTCCTTTTCTCTATAAAAATTTTTTAAGTACTGTTTGCTTTCTTGAAATTCCTGTTGTTCATGGTCGGTCAACAGACGATGATCCGCTTCGAGAACCAAACGAACAAGCCTTTCTGCTACGACGGAGTACAAATGTGATCACTCATTTCCAACATCTCAATGTTTCAACAAACCACCAGAGAAAAATTCCCTCTCATGGAAGCTGACTCCTCATAGCTTCTCCCAAAGAATGTAAAAATATAGCTTTTTTCTTTAAACGTTTGGACTAGCACAACATACCTATGCGTCCAAAGCAGAAAAGGAGTTTTTTGGCTGACATCTAGGTATTTTTGCCTGATCTACATACGGTAAGGCATGCGTGAAGTTCCGGGGCTGACCCATCCGTGGAAAAACAGTGGCAAAGGAAGCAAAAAAAAGAAGGCCTGTTCCGTCCCCTTGCTTACTTCGGCATCCCAGTAAAGCTTTGCCCGCTTTTTATGCCAATGTCGTGCATTCTTCGACTTGCGCACAAGCTTCGGCTCTCCTTTCATGCCGATGCTGCCCTTTCTTCGGCAGTCTCGCTCCTCTTCACTCTCTTTCCATGCCGATGTTTGTACATAGTTCGGATTGCGATCTAGTTTCGTCGTTTGTCTCGAGGAGAGAACGGGTGCCCAGTGTTTGCATCCATTTGATCGCTCAGCCTTTTTTATGGTCAGCTCTGAAACACAGCCCCAGGATGTAAACTTGAGCACTTTCACCCGTTATCCAGATGCGATACTGCTTTTTTCAACCAATCATAAAAAAAAGACCGCCCGCAGGCAGCCTTCTTCCCTTACCCCAAACCGATGATGTGATAACCTCCGTCGACATGGAGCGTTTCTCCGGTCATACCTTTTGACAAATCGCTCATTAAAAAGAGTGCGGTGTCACCAACTTCTTCTTGGGTGACTCCCCGTTTCAACGGCGCTTTTTCTTCCATTTCCTTCAAGGAACTGTTAAAATCGGCGACGCCTTTGGCAGAAAGCGTACGGATCGGACCGGCGGAAATGGCATTTACTCGTATGCCATGCTGGCCAAGGTCGTTCGCGAGGTAGCGGACATTTGCATCCAACGCCGCTTTCGCAACCCCCATCACGTTATAATTTTTCACGACGCGTTCGCCGCCGAGATACGTCATCGTCATGATCGAGCCGTTTTCTGCCATCATGTCATTTTTTTGCACGGCATTCGCCACAGCAATCAACGAATAAGCGCTAATATCATGCGCAACTTTAAACCCTTCCCGCGATGTCTCCACGAACGAGCCTTCAAGGTCTTCTTTTTTTGCATACGCGATGCAATGGGCCAATCCGTGAATTGTGCCCACTTCATCTTTGATTTGACGAAAAGTAGCGTCGATTTCCTCGTCGTTCGTAATATCACATGGATATACAAAGGTTTCTGTTTCTAATGTGCCCGCTAATTCACGGACATTTTTTCCGAGACGTTCACCGGCATATGTAAATACAATGTTTGCTCCGGCTTCTGCCAGACGCCGGGAGATGCCCCAGGCAATGCTTCTTTTGTTCGCCACACCCATCACGACATAGGTGCGTCCTTCCAAAGATAAACTCATTTTGGCCAGACTCCTTTCTCTGCATTCTTGTCCCGAGTATAGCACTTTTTAACAAATCGGTCATTTCTATTTTAAGCGAATCTTTGCTATGATTCCAAAAGGTGATGCAAATGGTGAAAGGTTTGGATTTTATCGGTGATATTCATGGATGCAGAAAAGAGCTCCATGCGCTTCTACAAAAATTGGGCTACGAAAAGAAAAAAGGGACCTACACGCATCCCGAGCATCGAAAACTGGTTTTTATCGGCGATATTACCGACCGAGGGCCGGATTCCGTGAACGTCATTGAAGATGTGTCCACCCTCGTCAACAAAGAGACCGCCTATTACATCCCCGGCAATCATTGCGATAAACTTTATCGGTATTTTCTCGGGCGGCCGGTGCAAATTCGCCACGGCCTGGAGACGACAGTCGCTGAGCTCCACGCGCTCCCGGAAGCTTCCTATCAACGGATTCGCCGCTCTTTTATGCGT
Organism: Salicibibacter kimchii; assembly: GCF_003336365.1. Lineage (GTDB taxonomy): Bacteria > Bacillota > Bacilli > Bacillales > Marinococcaceae > Salicibibacter > Salicibibacter kimchii. The sequence goes on from NZ_CP031092.1 coordinate 1,239,624, forward strand.
TTATTCGAAGAGGCGCCCCTGTACGCTGCTTTCCATCATGACGAAATCGTTGCCGCCCATGCCGGCATTCGCAGAAATGACATCGGCAAGACAAACAAAGCTGTGCGATCATTCGTCCTGTACGGGGATGTGGATCAAGGGGAGCAAAGGCCGGGGCAACTTCCAAAACGGAGAGATTGGGTGGTAAAAGAAACAAATGAATCTCCTTGGATTGTTTATGGCCATACTCCCGTAAAAACACCGAGGGTATTTCGCCGTACGATTAACATCGATACCGGCTGTGTCTTTGGCGGGGCGCTGACTGCCTTTCGTTATCCGGAAATCACTACTGTCAGTGTCCCTTCCCGACAACCGGGGCAAACCCAAAAATTTCGCACTTACGAGCAGTCGGAAGAACTGGCCGCTTACCGATAAGAAAAACGCGCGTGAAACCTCACGGTTTTATTTTAAAAGAGAAAGGAACCAATCAATGAAACTTACATGGACCCTCAGTTTGACAAGTTTTTTTCTAATGTTATCTGCTTGTGCCCCTGAAGCCGAAATCAGCCATGTGGAAGAGGAGACAGCCATTCTTTTGTTTAGCGAAGAGGAGGAGGCGGTGATTTCCTTCAGCGCCTTGATGAGCAACCAGTCAGAACGGCCGTCGGACGAGCTGGTCATAAACTGGGAAGTCAACGATGAAGAGGTGCTGGACCTTTTCAGTGAACCTGAGTTGGTGATGGAATCCGAAGGGGAATCCTTTTCCATTGGCGGAGGGGAACGTTTTATGGTCAGTGAAACGTATTTTCTTGATGAAGCGCCCGCGGATACGGAAGCGCTTAGCGGTGCGATCGACGGTGTCGTCACAAACGAGGATGGCGAAGAGGTGGACCGCTTTACATTTGATCAAATAGAGGAAGCTTGAAAAGGGCGACGAATCACTTCAGTCGCCGATAAACGATTCCTTCACACGCTTCCAAAACGGAAAAGGACGAAAGCGGGCAAAGCGCACGTGCTCGGTTGCCACACGGCACTGAATCGAAGCGATGTCTTGATGAACAAATGACTTATGGTCAACAGTCAGTTGCAACCCTACATCGTTTAATGGTTTCAACAAACAGGTATGGTGCTCCGGCAGAATAAGGGGGGAACCAATCGTCCGGTACACACGATTATTGATGGAGGCCATTTCAGCGATTTGCATAGAAGCAAGGGATGGATGCAAAATGGCCCCTCCCAATGCTTTGTTATAGGCAGTACTCCCCGATGGGGTGGAGATACACAGTCCATCCCCTCTAAACGTCTCGAAAACCTCCCCTTTGATCTCAACATTGCAGACAAGCGAGCCTTCCGTTGTTTTTACGGTGCATTCGTTTAACGGAAGGTACCGGTCTGTATTATTATTCTCCCCATGATAGCGGACGACCACTTCAAGCAGAGGATATTCGACAACTTGAAAAGGTGTCTTGGCAATATGAATGATTAATTTGTCCACTTCTTCCGGTTGCCAATCGGCATAAAATCCCAAATGGCCGGTATGGACACCGACAAAACAAGTATCTTCTAACCGGTGCTTATGCTCGTGAAAAGCTTCGAGAAGGGTGCCGTCACCGCCGACAGAGATGACCACCTCCGGTTCTTCTTTGTCGACGGTGAGCCCATGTTCTTTCAATTCACTCCGGATGTGTCCGGCGATCTCATTCGACACATCATCTCCCCGTGACGTTACATCAAACTTCATGACTTATTCCCCCTTTCATTTATAGGGTCCTTTATTTTCTTCCCGGCGTTTGGTAATGATCGTTTGCGCTTCCCGAACCTCATCTTGAATCTTGGACATCTCTTCGTCCAAGTTATAGGCAGCTTCCGCGGCACGAACGAGGCGACGCTTCACATGCTCCGGTATCTCCCCACTGTATTTATAATTGAGGGAATGTTCAATGGTTGCCCAGAAGTTCATCGCCATGGTACGAATTTGAATTTCTACAAGCACATGTCTCGTGCCATCGATCGTGTGGACCGGATAATCAATCACCATATGATACGAGCGATACCCGCTCGATTTTTTCTCTTTTATATAATCTCTTTCGCTGATCACCGTTATATCATTTCGCGACCGCAACATCTCTACCACGGTGTCAATATCGGTCACAAATTGACAGACGATCCGCAGTCCCGCGATATCTTGCATCTCTGTGTGCAGATGTTCCAAAGATATATTTTTCCTTTTGGCTTTCTCCTGGATGCTCGTCATCGGTTTCACACGACCGGTAACAAATTCAATCGGTGTATGTTTGGAAGAACGTTGATATTGATCTCTCAAGCTTTTAAATTTTACTTTTAATTCTTCAACCGCCTGGTGGTAAGGAGATAGGAAAATCGCCCATCCGTTCATAAGAACCCTCCCTCAATTGTCCGTTGGAATCGGGAAATGTTTTTCAACGGCGCTAACCATTTCAGGTCCGTAATTATTATTCCCTTGAATGATATCAAGAAACATGTCCAGCTCCTCGTGAATGTCCGCAAATTCGACGCTGGACGTATCAAGGTATATGGGCGTCCGCTCCAGGTGACTTTTGTTGAGCTCCGGCCAAAATCCCTCCGAAATATGTACTTGAACAAACACGCCTTCTGAATCAAAAATATAAACGAGTGCAAAATTGTCCGAGTCGGCCAACAGACGGCCGGTAGGGATTAACGGTTGCTCCGGGTTACGATCCGTTTCCAGGTAAAGCCCGTCTTCTTTATGACGCGCCACTTTCACATTCATTACATCCATGTTTATCCGGCTCCTTTTCAATCGTTGTTGCCCTCTCATCTCTGTGTCATAATGCCGGCAGGAGGATGATCACATGAATCGTTCGTTTGACGAACTTGAAATCGAGGGCAAGCGTCTCCTTAACGCGCAAGAATTTATGAAAATACAGAGGTATTTTCAATTAACTGAGGATGATTTTATTATCCAGCACAATCACTATTTTGACACATCCGAATTTCAATTAAAAGAACAAAGCGCCGCCTTACGAATTCGTGATAAAAGCGGGGCTTATGTACTGACGTTAAAAGCGCGAAACGAGGACGGGGTGATGGAAAAACATCAGCCGCTTGCCTCACATGAATGGAGCGAAGGTGCTCCGCTGACACAGCTCACGAATGGAGGCCCCGTTCAAACCTATCTGGAAAAAGAATGGGGGATCCCTTTTCACGAGCTACATGCTTTAGGGCGATTAACGACACGTCGCGCAGAGCTCTCATATGAAAAAGGACTCCTAGCCCTGGATGAAAGCTATTATTTCGACGATGTCGATTATGAACTGGAATACGAGGGGAATTCCCAAGGTCATGTTCAAAAGGCGCTGACACAGATCGCTTCTCGTGTTGGTCTCGATCCCCACGGCACCGAACCGCAACCGAAAATTCAACGTTTTCTTTCAGCCGCTGAGGGCCGCACGCGCTAAAACCGAGCTCCATTTCTACACCCGTTATTTTTCGTCGATGTCTGGGACTTTCATCTTTTTTCCGGAAAAGTCTTGTTTTTAACACAAGCTCTGCTATAGTCATATTATATCATTTGTTTGAGGAGTATAAAAAATGAATGACATGCACGCCTTGCTTTTAAGCCTTCAACCATCAGGGGCTGTTTCAAAACCACAAAAAAATTTCATGGAAAAACAACCGTCTGTTGACTTCGCTACGCTACTCGCCCGTGTGGAATCAGAAGAAAAACACGAAAAAACTTCGCCCTTTGATTTTGCCAGCGACCGATCGCTGTATGACCAACCGATGAACGAACCGGCTACGTCACCGGCTGCCGCGGGAGCGTTGGAGACCGATCCGACCCTCCCCACTATTGAAGCGGGAAACCAGGAGGCCAACGCTTTGCCTGATTCGCCGTATAACCATCTTATCGAAGCTTCCGCGGAAAAACACGGCGTGGACGCCGGCTTGATCTACGCGATTATCAAGCATGAATCCAACTTCCGTTCGGATGCCACAAGCCATGCCGGGGCAACGGGGCTGATGCAATTAATGCCGGAAACCGCCCGTGGTTTGGGAGTGACAGAAGCAAAGGATCCGGCGCAGAATATCGAGGGGGGCACCCGCTATATCCGCGATATGCTTAACCGTTACGAGGGTGATTTGGAAAAAGCCCTCGCCGCCTACAACGCAGGTCCCGGGAATGTGGACAAATATGGCGGCCTCCCTCCTTTCCAGGAAACAACGGCCTATGTTCCGAGAGTCATGGATACCTACGAAAGTTTGGCTTAATAGAAGCGGCGTAGCCCTATCGCTCGCGATAAGGGACGTCGCTTTTTTATGCACATGGATCCTCCGGGCGCGTCAGCAAGCAGAATAAATGCGCTTCCCTGTCAGCGATCCATTACGCCGACACACCTTTCATTCACAGCCCCCGGTACTAATTTTTCCCTGCAAGCATAGGATTTGAACGTTTCATGAAGCCTTGCTACAATAAAGTGAAACTTCCATCCGCACACGAGATGCTAACGCTCGTTCGCTCTAGTCACAAAAATGAATGGTACTTTCTAAGACAAATAGACACCTGTCATTATAAAAGCAATAAAAGTAGGTAAAAAGATGAGATACGTTGAAGGAACATTATACGAAGCAATCGGCGGCGAACATGCCATCGAGAAGATCGTAGAGCAATTTTACAACAGGGTTAGCGAACATCCGGAATTAATCCCAGTGTTTCCTGACGACCTGACAGAAACAAGACGAAAACAAAAGCAGTTTCTTACCCAGTTTTGCGGAGGCCCTAACCTATTCACCCAAGAACACGGGCATCCACGATTGCGGGCACGTCACCTACCATTCCCAATCACTCCGGTCAAAGCAGAGGCCTGGTTGAATTGTATGGAACGTGCGCTGCGTGCAAGTAAACTTGAAAACGAAAAAGCCGTTCATGAATTATATCAACGGTTAACTTTGACAGCCCATCATATGATTAACACCCAGCTATAAATCGGGAAGGAGCGTATCCCTTTGGTGAAGACAAATCAACAGAGCTGTAATGATAGCTTCGGCGTTTGTGGCGTTGAAATGGAAGAACAGAAGCAAACGATGAACCAGCAAAAACTGGAAATTTATATCTTTACAGATCCTCTTTGCCCAGATTGCTGGGGATTTGAACCAGTCATAAAAAAATTCAGGCTAGAGTACGGCCATCTGTGTAAAATGCGCTTTTTCATCGTCCCCGAAGCCGCGAGTTGGTGTGTGAATGAACAAAACCAAAAGTCGCTTGCCGACCTTTGGGAAGAAACCTCCTCACGTACCGGGATGTGTTGTGATGGAGATATATGGCATGAAAACCCGCTCACTCAATCAGAAACGCCTTCCATCGCTGTAAAGGCTGCCGAAATGCAGGGGCGGCAATATGGCTTGCGATATTTACGACGATTACGTGAAGCTCTCTTTGTTAAAAAGGAAAATATTTCGCAAGAAGACGTGTTACTGGATTGTGCGAAACAGGCAAATTTGGATATTCATGAGTTCCATAAAGACCTCCATTCAGATTTGGCACGCAAAGCTTTAGATGCTGACATCAAAACAACGCATGAAATGGGTGCCGGAGATGTTCCGACAATGATTTTTTTAACGATTGCATCGAAGATGCCGGGTTAAAAATTTCAGGCTTACACGACTTTCCTGTATACGTGGATATCCTGGGGAAAATGCTCGGATCTACTCCAATCCCACGGCCAAAAATGGACATCGACGAATTTATGAAAAACGATGGGCTCGTTGCTACCCAGGAAGTGGCGCAAGTGTACGATTTATCCATGAAAGAAGCAACCTCCCGTTTGAAAGCATTACAATTGCAACAAAAAATCGAATGCATCCCCGTAAAAAAAGGATCCTTCTGGAAAGCAGACAGGGCATGGCAAGAGTAGTATAAACCGACGCGTTTGCCTCCGTTCAGCTGCCCTAGTTCGAATAGAACTGGGGCAGGTTTTTTTGATTCACTCAGTCTTTTTAGCGATCTAGAGGCACGTTTTATCTATTCATGACCTCCGGAAAACAGACCGATTGACATTCTATCATCACGACGGCCTCAAAAAACAGATCGTTGGACGTCTTCATACGTTCCATAAATCACGACGACCGCCGAAAACAGATCGTTGGACATGGACATACCGGTTGGAAACTTATGCAAGGAAGCCTATTTGCCCTTTTTTTCCATTTTTTAGATCGAACGCTGGACCTAACGATTGTTTCCGTTTCCCAACACCGTTTTTTAGTGATGAAATCGGAAACGTTCATCATATACTTAGAACAGACGTAGCCAAGGGGGATCGACGATGCAAAACGTGATGATAAGCATCCTTACAATCTTAGTTGGGTATATGTTATTTCTTGTCTCGGTTCTGCGCTTATTTCCATTGATCATTGCTGTACCTTTATTTTTGGTCTCCATTATCGTTAGCGTCCATTTTCTCAACGAGCGCGGGCGATTCAAAGGTTTCTCATGATGCCCTCTCGGCACTGAATGACCACGCTCACCTGAATACATCAGCAAACAAAAAGAAAACCCTCCGAATGAGGGTTTCCCTTTCCCTATTTTGCCATCAAATCATCTGCAATGTCTTCCGCTTGTTCCAATAACGTTTCAAATTGATGCATGGCCGCTTGGATGGGCGCCGGGTCGGTCATATCAACCCCTGCCCCCTTCAACAGTTCAATCGGGTAATCCGAACTTCCGGACTTCAGAAAGGATAAATACCGGTTCACAGCCGGCTCTCCTTCTTCCAATATTTTGCTGCTTAGTGCAACCGCGGCGCTGTACCCGGTTGCATACTGATAAACGTAGAAATTCATATAAAAATGGGGAATCCGTGACCATTCGAGCGCGATCGCCTCATCATATTCAATTTCTTCCCCAAAATATTTTCGATTCAAATCAAGATACGCGGATTTAAGATATTCCGGGGTCAACGCTTCCCCTTCTGCCGCTTTTTGATGGATCAATTGCTCGAATTCCGCAAACATCGTCTGCCGGAAAACCGTTCCCTTAAACCCTTCCAATTGTTGATTGAGCAAATAGAGTTTATCGGCTTTGCTCTCGGTTTTTTGTTTTAACGAATGAGAGAGCAAAAGCTCATTAACGGTGGAAGCCACTTCCGCGACGAAGATGGTATAGTCGCCATATGGATACGGCTGGTGTTTATGAGTGAAGTAGCTATGCATGGAGTGGCCAAGTTCATGGGCAAGGGTGTACATTTCGTCAATGCTGTCTTGCCAATTCATCAGGATGTATGGCTGCGTTAAATAAGCCCCGGAAGAATAAGCACCGCTCGCCTTCCCTTTATTTTCGTGAACGTCGACCCATCCGTTTTTTTCCAATCCATCCGTCATGGCATTGATATAATCATTCCCCAATGGCTTTAAGGCTTTGGTAATTTCTGATTTTGCCTCTTCGTATCCGAAATCAAAAGCCTCGCTTTCCACTAACGGGGCGTATAAATCATAAAAATGAAGCTCTTCCAATTGAAGCAACTTTTTTCGCAACCGTAAATACCGTTGATAAAGATGAAGGTGGTCATTGACGACCGTGACGAGCTGATCATACACCTTTTCGGGGATATGATTGGTGTGCATGGCTTGCGCACGGGCCGAAGGATAATTCCGCGTTTCGGCATAAAATTGATTACGCTTCACCTGTCCGCTCAACAAGCTGGCCAGCGTGTTCTCATGGCCCCTATACGAACGATACAACGACGCAAATGCATCTCTACGAACGTTCCGATTTTTATTTTGCAACAGTTGAATGAAACGGCCGTTGCTCACCGCTGTTTCGTTTCCATTTTCATCTTCGATCGAATCAAAGGTCATATCAGCATCCGAGAGCATCGAAAATGCTTGCCCTGCTTGATCTGTCACCTCGGAAGCCTTTGCAAGCAGCCCTTCTTCTTTTTCCGATAAAACGTGGGGCCTGCGTTCGTTTAGCAAAGCCAATTCATGCGTATACAATTGCAGCGGTTCATATACGCTTGTCCAACGCTTGAGTGTTTCTTCTGCTACGGACAAAATTTCCGGTTCGTAAAACGCGATGGAAGCACTGAAACGAGTGATCAACGAACGTGCGCGGTCAAACAACCCTTGATAAAAACTGTCGGACGTATCTTCATCATTTTTCAGATGGGCATAGACGACAACTTTTTCCAGCTCCATGCCGGCCTCATCCCGTTGTTTCAGTCCTTCATACAACGCTTCCGCCGAATCTGCTAGTTTCCCTTGAAAGGATTGAAGATTCGGCAATTGTTTTTCCACGCTTTTAAATGCTTGTTCCCATTCATTTGCATCCGCAAAAATCGCTTCCACGTCCCATTTACGTTCAGTGGGAATGTCGGAACGTTCAGGAACATTTGTGCTGGTTGTCATGGCGATCCCTCCTCTATCTTCCTTCCATCATAAGGGAAAATAGGTCCTCGGGGCAACGGAATCGTTCACGGCGCAAAGCCTCTCTGCATACTGTTGATCCATCGCAAACCCTTCGTCGGGCGATTGAGGCCATCGTGGCATTTGCATGAGGGTAAACGTATCGTCCGCATGGAGCATTAACACACGAAGGCGCACTAAAAGCCGAAGGTACTCGTCCATTAATATCCGGGCACGCGTAACAGGCAGGTGTAAATACGTGGATAGCCATTGTTTCGCTGTTCCCAAGGTTTGTAACGAAATAAAGGTTTGGCGATTAAAATGGGAAAGAATGTGTAAAAAAAGCCAAGATTGCCAAAGGACTGGTGATTCATTTACCCATGGTTGTCCGGGCAGAAACCAGCCAGCTTCGGGGGGATGTAAATGAATGGGGATTTTATCGCGAAGCAACTGCGCTTGTACGATCGTTGAAAACGGGGTCGATGGTGGGCGTTTCCCGTAACGGGTTTCTTTTTTATAGATGAGAAGTGCGCTTCGTTGCATCTCTCGCGGGACGGTAGCGGGCGTACGCACACACTCCAGTGTAGATGGCGGCAATCGATGGGCAATGAAACGGGCATGGGCTTTTTTCGGAGAGAGGTAAGCATTCAGGTGTGCGGTCCAAAAAAGAGAGGGCGGCTGAAAATAAAAGAGAGCGGGCATCCTTTGCAAATAGGTGTCCCGGAGTTCTGACGAATGCCCGAGATAGGCAGCTTCCCACTGCCATTCCTTGAGATAAACAACGCTCCCTTTTCGCCGCAAATGATCATACGGCATCACCCAGAGAACTTGAACGCCAATGGAATGATACAACGCTGTACGCCTTCGTATTTGTTCGCGGTCAACGGTTGAGCATTGGTATTCAACGGCAATCGTGTCGTTTTTGTTTTTGACGAGGAGGTCGGCGCGTTGATTACTTTCGGGCAAAAAGGCCTCCACGTGCACCTCTGCCCCTTGCGCTTTCAGCCATCGATAAAGCAAAGCCTTCCCTTCCAGGTGGCGTTCGGACTCAGGATTGGACGTTGGGCACGCGGTGTTGGGATGATGGGCAAAATGAGGCCTTCGTTTCCTCCCTTTTTTCAACTGCAAATGTTCTTTGCAAACCTGGCAATACCATCCGTCGTTCGCTTCAATATACGCGCGGTCCGCGTTATTTAACAGCGAGACCGTCCGTCCTGAGTAGGAGGTGGCGGTAAACATCGGGGATCAATCCTTTCGTGGGGAATGGTTGCGAAGGGTGCTCTTACTGTATTCACCGCGCAGGCGTCTTTTTCCTTCTTTTTTATACTATAGTCCTTTCACACGGTTTCACAGTATTAGAAAACTTGGCTTTTCGCCAAGCTTTTATGGCGAAAGCTTTCGTTGCATTTATGCAGATAAGAAGGTTGATTTATACTTTCTTATCTGCTAAAAAAACGCTGCCCACAACATTGGGTCAGCGTTCGTACCGCTCTTACGAGAAGTAGGCATCCAATACTTCCACACCATTTTCCGGCACAACCGTTTTGCCGTATTCACGGATGCGATGGATGGAAACATCTGATTCATGGCCATATTCCAATACTCTGCTCAAGATGTTATCCTGTTCTTCTTCATCGTAATAATCATCAAAAACGATATGAAGGTAATATACATTCTCCATTGCGTAAATTTCATTTTGCACATAATCCAACTTAACGGCCTTGCTTAAAGAGAGCAAGTCTTCTAAATCCGCGAACGCAATCACGATGCTGAGTGGGTCTTCAGCGTTTGCATTGTCCCTGCTTTTATGCTTTGAACGCAACTGCTCGTCGAGCATGTCGACAATATTGTCGTCTACGTCATTATCATCTTTATCCTTACCTACCGGGATCTCCAGTTTCACATTCCCATCACTCATGTGGCCACGGGTGACCACGATCTCCAGTCCATTATTAAATGCCTGGACTTGAATCCATAATGGTCCTTCTATTTCAAAGTTCTCATGATCATACGCTTCGTTAATCATATCAAAGAAGAACTCTTCTCCCCGCTCTCGATTGTACCAGATCTCATCGCTGTCAAAGCCTCTGTCCTCGATATCTGCATACGTCACATAAAACTTAATGGTCGTATCATTGATTCTTTCGATTTCCACGATTTCTCCCTCCTCGGGTCAAAGTGGACCAGTAACATATTATTTCTTTTACCCAAGCGTCTGTTCAGCGTTTGTGCCCATTTTCTATTGCTTTTTTAAATGATGGTAACGTAAGTGTACCATTTTATATGGGTGGAATGCCATCTTTTCGTTCTCTAATTTTTTATTTTTCTCGTCCATGTTCGTCCGTGGGGGTCTGATAACGGGTCTTCGTTTACTGTATAAAATTTCAGGTCTGTTTATGCGTATTCATTCCGTTAAAAAAACTTCTATCTGTGGTGGATAGAAGTTTGATTGTCGATGCATTAATTCACGAGTTTTTGGGCTTCTTGCAAAAAGTACGTCCGGATTTTTCGAGGTAAGAACCGACGAATTTCGGCTTCATTATATCCGACTTGGAGACGTTTATCATCATAGATGATCGGCCTTCTCAATAAGCCGGGATGCTCACTGATAAGCTCAAACAGTCGATGCAGAGATAATGTATCGACATCAATGTCCAATTCCTGAAAGATTTTCGAGCGCTTGGAGACAATTTCATCTGTCCCGTCCTCCGTCATACGGATAACATCTTTAACCTCTTCCACGGAAAGCGGTTCTGCAAACACATTCCTTTCCTGAAAAGGGATATCATGTTCTTCCAACCACCCTTTCGCTTTTCGACAAGAAGTACAACTCGGTGAAGTTAGTAACGTCACCATCTGACCCTCTCCTTTCAACCCGATTGACGTTCAGCTGCCCCACTATTGCTATTTAAGAGATCTATCATAAAGAGGTCAACTACAGTATTAAAAACAGTGTCGAAATCCATTCGATTTATCCCGGTGGTAAGCGCCCGTAAAACTCCCGCTTTACATCCCTTAAGCGGAGTTAACGGGCAGCTAACACCCCGATTCGTTCAACTAACCATCAGAGGGGAAGTTTCACTTTATCTAAAAGCAGAAGTTGCATGCATATCATTCGCATTTATAATTATACAATAATGGTTCTAATCTAGCAAGGGGCCTTTTGATTTTACACAAGATTATTCGAATCGGCACTGATTCCCTGATACCCGGGACGTAACCTGTTTAAACGTTCCTTTTTTATCAGTAGATGATTTCTCATTTACATCGGTTTATTTGTTTCATTTCATCCTCGTTCGTATGATCCTTTACGTTTTCTGTATAAGTCTTCCCGACATTTCATAACAAATATTCAGGAATGTCGGTTCGTAGAAGGCGATACGTTTATGGTCCGGTTGAGCCAATCAGATAACCTTGCCATTTTTTATCAATCAGCCTTTCTAGATTTACATTCTTTCAGCAAATGATGAATGTCCTCCTCTCGAACAAAAAATAGGCTTAACGAGGATATAATCATTGATTTATTGTAAAACTAGGTGAGGCGAGCACCAATCGCCAAAAAGAAAAAGGGTGATCCCCATGGTCTTTCTTATTTTTCTCATCGCGGTTGTGATAACCGTCGTTTCCGCAACGAAACTTTCTACATATGCGGATGCCATCAGCCGTCTGTCGGGGCTCGGCTCCCTCCTTATCGGCACGTTTCTCCTAGCCGTGGCCACCGCTTTGCCGGAAGTAACGACCACCGTCAGCGCGATTTATTTGGATAATCCGGATTTGGCGGTCGGTAATATTTTCGGCAGCAACCATTCCAACTTATTGATCTTGGCTGTTTTCGACCTCGTTTTCCGAAAACGGAAAATGCTGTCCCACATCCACCGACAACAACGCTACACGGCTTTGTTTGGGATGCTGATGATCCTTATCACAGCCATTGCCATATTCACAACCGTGGAAATCCCTTTCATTGGCGTGGGCATTGAAAGCCTTCTCATCATTGTGCTGTATTTATTAAGCTTATGGGTTATCCAACGCACGGCCGGTGCCGGTGAGGAAGAAGACGAAGCAACTGAAGCCTCGCGGGAAGAAGAAAAATATTCGATGAAACACGCGGTCATCGGGTTTATCATTACCGCGATTGTTATTTTTATTTCCGGTACCGCCCTCACGTTTTCCGGCGATGAAATCGCCGTCATCACCGGCCTTGGTTCCAGTTTTGTCGGCAGTTTTTTGATCGCGGCCTCGACGTCCCTGCCGGAAGTGATGACAGTATGGACGGCTTTGAAGTTAAACAATGAAAACTTGGCGGCAGCGTCCATTTTTGGAAGTAACTTGTTTAACTTGGTTATTTTGGTTGTCTGCGACCTGCTTTACACAGGTTCCCTTTTGCAAGCCGCGTCGATGAGCCATACGGTAACCGTCCTTTTATTGCTTATGAATAGTATTCTTATCTCCTATGCTGTATCTTCCGATCAACGTCACCGGTTTTACACATGGCCTTCGCTGCTCATTATATTGTTCTACGTGTTGACGATGCTCTGGTTGTATATCGTTTAGAAAGACGTTGACTTCTCACCAAAAATGGCGAAAGTCAACGTCTTCTTAGCCCATCCTCTGAACATTTATCATTCCTGATCGAAAAAGGCCTGATCGTAATGCGATGGGCGTTTCACTCGAAAGCCTTTAAAACTTGCGATTTATCAAGCGGTCCATAAAAAGGTTTCACGATTTGGTGTTGTTCATCGATGGCATAGGTAGTCGGGATACCTTGCACCCCGTAACTTTTTGCAATACGCCCCTCGCGATCAATGACGATCGGCATTTGCAACCCTTGGTGAAACGGTTCAATATCAGTGTCTTTTCGCTCGGAGGTGGCCATGTTGACAGCTAGCACCTCAATTCCTTTGTCTTGCAGCGACTCATAATGATCCGAAAGCATGGGCAACTCTTGCTGACAGACTTCACACCACGTGGTAAAAAAGATGAGAAGGATATTTTTTCCTTCATAATCCCGGAGAGAAATAGCGTTTCCGTCCAAATCTTCCGCCTCAAAATGCGCAGCTTGCATGACTGGCACCGAATCTTCCCTTCCTTCCGCATTTGCATCGTCGAAAACACTCACGATCAATCCGGCAACCAATAAGAACATAGCAATAAATAATTTCCGCAAACGATCCCCTCCAATTTTTGTTATAATCTTGCGATAGGGGGGTAAACATGGTCATTAGGTCGATCACGATCTTCCTTGCCGTTGCATTGGCAGGGTTGGTTCTTTTTGAAATCCAACCGCGTGTAGATACAGGGATTATTCCGTATCTGGTTCTTTTCTTCCTTTTGCCGCTGTTCGTCTACGATTTTTGGCGCCGCCGAAAAGCGTCTTAACTTAGCAGGTAAGAAAGTATAAACCAACTTTCTTATCTACATAAGTGCAACTAAGGCTTTCGCAATAAAAGCTGGGCGAAAAGCCAAGTTTTCTAACATTTACTCTTTTTATATGATGCTCTAAAATAGGGGCACCATGCATACATAATAAACAGAAAGGAACTGACGAGGTATGAAAAAAATTTTTTCAGGCATTCAACCCAGTGGAATCGTCACATTCGGAAATTATTTGGGAGCGATGAAGCATTTCGTAGACTTTCAAGCGTCGTATGATTGCACGTTTTGTATCGTCGACCAACATGCGATTACCGTCCCGCAAGATCCGGTCGCTTTAAGGGATCAAAAACGGAAATTGGCTGCTCTATATATGGCAGTTGGCATTGACCCTAATAAATCAACGATTTTTATCCAATCCGAGGTACCGGCGCACGCGCAATTGGCGTGGATCATGCAATGCATTTCCTATATCGGGGAATTGGAACGGATGACCCAATTTAAAGACAAGTCGGAAGGAAAAACCGGTGTGTCCGCCGGATTATTAACGTACCCGCCTTTAATGGCAGCCGATATTCTTCTCTACGGTGCCGACATCGTGCCTGTCGGGGACGACCAGCGCCAACATTTGGAACTGACAAGGACACTGGCGGAACGTTTTAACCGCCAATACGCGGATATTTTCACCCTTCCAGAACCGAAAATCCTCGGGCGCAGAATCATGTCGCTTCAGAACCCGGAAAAGAAAATGAGCAAATCCGACGATAATAATAAAGCTTTCATTTCCATGCTCGATGATGAAAAAACAATGACGAAAAAAATCAAAAGTGCCGTCACCGATTCCGATCCAAACATTCGTTTTGATGAGGAAAACAAACCGGGAATCAGCAATTTGCTAACGATCTATTCCCTTCTGAATGATCAATCGATCGAAGCCATTGAAAAAGAATACGATGGAAAAGGATACGGGGCTTTTAAAACGGATCTCGCAGAGTTGGCTGTTTCTGTGTTCCGGCCGATTCAACAACGTTTTTACGAGATTTATGAGTCGGATGAAGTGGACAATGCCCTCGATGCAGGAAGCGATAAAGCCAACGAGCAAGCGCAACACCTGTTGCAGAAGGCCGAAGAAGCTATGGGATTGCAACGGAGTTAGCCGGGGAACGTAGCGAGTCGGATTATGTATTTCATGAAGCATTATTTGTTTTTGGTGTCGTGAATTGGAATGGAGCCGGTATGCGGACCATTTTGACGAATTTAGCCTGATTCCGATCATCATGAACGTCCCATGGCAACCGTTTCACGCTTCGGTCTCCTTTTCCGGGCATCATGCCCCCTTTATCGCGACCGAAAGAGCGATCGTCTCCCGCGTTCAGGTGCCATGACCCTCGCATGGTGTCCCATTCGATTGATTTACAACGCGTTCGGTCCTAAACAAAAAAAGCACTGTCCCTCCACGCAGGTTCAGTGCTCTCCTCATTAATATTCTTTTCCTTGTTTGCGCCAAATCCGTCCAATGAAAACAGGGACAGCGATCGAGCCGACAATAAAAACGACAGTTGCAACTTGCATGATCGTGTAAACTAATCCGTCCATGATGCCCCTCCTTACTCCATATCTTCTTCCTATTATAGATGAGGAAAAAGGAAGTGTAAATGAGGGAATAGTTTGTGGATCCAAGCCATTATTTATGCATTTCACTTTCATGTTGCATATCCCAAATTTTCTCAAAGAAAGGCTGTCCCTTTGTCATTGCCTCGCATAAGTAATAATGATCATCGCTCCAGCCAACGCTTACTTCATTGTACAACTGTTGCAATGCTTCTTCCCCACGCATCATTTGAATCTCCATATATTTTTCAGGCATCCACTCCGTGTACCAGTAACGGATTTCCGCCTCTTGCCCGGAGGTGTCCAATTGATCGATCATCATAAACAGCAATTGTTTCAGTTGTCGTTCTTTACGTGTTAATCCGTGCATATGCTTCGGATGCGGAGACAGGATATGATATTCCTTTTCGATCGGCTCCCCTTCTTCCCCGCAAGCAGGTTCTTCGGCCTGTTCAATCGCCTCGATCGCCAATTTTTCCTGCCGGGGCGTCAAGCGGCTTTTTCGAATCGGAGTTTCGTATCCAAGTGTATCCACAACCATTGTATTCGTCCCGGTTGTTGCAATAAAACAATAATCGAGCGGAAGCTTGGACATATTTTTGCGAAGTGCGCTCTTTCGATAGACAGCATCGAGCAATTGACGAGGGACGACCTCCAAGCTATTTTCCAGCTGATCGTATAATCGCTCAGTGACCTTGACAACCTCAGCGATATCAAGTACTTCTATTTTGTCTTCACTTCGCCATTCAGGAAAATGACAAATGTTGTATCCATTTTCTTCGCCTTCGAACCAATTGACCCATACGTCACGAATTCGGGCCATCAGTAAGCCCCCTTCCTATACGAGAAATCGTACCTATAGTATAGTCGGGATTAAGGGATTTTATTCCACGCTCCCTGATTGATTTTTATTTTTCATTTTCCGGGGGATGGGAAGAAAACTGAGGGCCGTTAGCAATAGACCACCGGCGAAAAAATACAATTCAGGACGTAAAATAATGAAATGCCAATACTCATATAACGTATACCCGGATATGGTTAAATTTAAATAGCCAATTAAGCCAACCGCTCCGATGGCAGCAATAAGCACACCGAAGGCCGCGATAAACATGCGAATAACGATCGTAATCCCCCTTCCTAGAAGTGAGACGTCCACATTCACGTTACCCATGGGTATGACCGAACGTTATAGGTATGACAAGTCGAGGAGGAAAGTCTGAAATAAACTACTGATGCTTTCACTAAATAAATTTGTGCCTTGAGCGTAGCGAAAGGAATGGGTATAAATATGAAAATTATCGCTTCCCACAAAAACACAGATTTCGACGCACTCGCCTCTCTCGTTGCCGCGAAAAAACTGCATCCCGACGCCGAGATTTTATTACCGGCAAAAGTAAGCCCAAATGTAAAACAGTATTTGGCCATCTACCGCGACCAGTTTCTCTATATCAACGAACAACAATTACCGTCCGAAGAAATCGAAGAACTGATCTTAGTCGATACATACGATCCGCTCCGGGCGAGTAATAAATTTCAGGATCATTCTCCATCGAGCATCACGGTCTATGACCACCATCCGGGAAGTTTCCAGCTCCCGCTCTCCGGGGAAACCGCTCCGGTGGGAGCAACGATCACCATTCTCCTGGAAGTCATTCAAAAAAAAGAAATCGTGCTCACCGATTGGGAACGGACGTTATTTGCCCTTGGCTTATATACAGATACCGGCGCTTTCACGCACGAACATACGACAAGCCGTGACGTACGTGCCCTGCTTTTTTTATTCAAACAGGGAATCGCGCTTGATGTCGTTAATCGTTTTTCCGATCCTTCTTTCTCCGAGGAACAAAAAGCATTGCTTTTGCAGCTTCTTCAAGGAGGAGAAGTACACGACGTGGACGGTGTTTCGATCATGATTGGAACGATATCCACCGACGCTTTTATTGACCAACTGAACCTCATCGTTGAAAAATGGCTCGATTTAGCAGAAGCAGATGCATGCATCGCCGTCTCGGAAATGAAAAATACGATATTTGTCACGGCAAGGAGCCAGCATTCACGAGCGGACGTATCAAAGGCATTGACTGCTGTTAATGGTGGCGGGCATCCCCAAGCAGCGGCCGCGACAATCAAAGACGGGGACCAAGCGGAAGTCGCCGAAAAAATTCGTGCCCATCTTTCCGACGCAGTCACGTCTGCCCTCGTTGCAAAACAAATGATGAGCCACCCGGTAAAAACAGTGGCCCCTGACACTCCCATTGAAGAAGTCAGAGATGAAATCCGACGTTACGGCCATTCCGGTTTTCCGGTTCAAGAAAACAACCAATTGGTCGGCATGATTTCTCGCCGCGATGTGGACAAAGCGGTTCATCATGGGCTCGGACATGCCCCGGTAAAAGGGCACATGAACGAACGCGTCATTACATGTGAAGCAAACACAACCTCCGAAGAAATTCAAAAACGAATGATCACCCATGATATCGGGCGCTTACCGGTGCTCGCCAACCATGAACTGATCGGGATCATTTCACGCTCCGATCTTTTACAACTCTTGCACGATAAACACTATGAAAAAAAACAAAAGCAAAAACGCAACTTGATGGACAACATGGCCCATGCCCTGCCCGCGGATCATTTTGATTTGCTAAAGACGATCGGCCACCTTGCCGCTCAAACAGGGGTACAAGCTTATCTCATCGGCGGCATCACTAGGGATCTATTGCTAAAGCGCGAAAATGAAGATATGGACATCGTGATCGAAGGCGACGGCATCGCCTTTGCCGAAACAGTTGCCGCTCAATTGGACGGAGAATTGTATACACACAACACGTTTAAAACTGCGAAAATCATCCTTAACAACGGGCAGCATGTTGATATTGCCTCTGCCCGGGCGGAATATTATGATGCGCCTGCCACCTTACCGAACGTCAGGTTTTCAAATTTGCGTGAAGACCTTTATCGCAGGGATTTTACTGTTAACGCGATGGCTATTTCCCTAAATGAAGAGGATTTTGGCACGCTCATCGACCCTTTCGGTGGAGAAAACGATTTACGAGATGGGATGATTCGCGTCCTCCACAACCTCAGTTTCATCGAAGATCCGACGAGAATTTTACGCGCGATCCGGTTTGAATTAAAGTTTTCCTATACCCTTGCCGCGGATACACAACGATTCGCCGAATTGGCAGCACCCGCCATTTCCCATTTATCCGCCGAACGCCTCAAAGCCGAATTTCAACGATTGTTTGCGGAAGTGACAGCAGCAAGGACATTTAAACGATTGAACGCATTAAACCTTTTGGATCCGTTTATTCCTTTTGCCGAATGGTCCCAACAAACCGAAGAAATGATCTCCCTCTTGGAAGAGCAGCAAGCCTTACCGGAAAATCTGTACACCTTTTCACGGCTTCTCCCGTTAGTTGCGTTTAACGGAGAGTTGCAGCATCTTACTCATTTTGCATTGACGAAGGACGAAAAACAGTTGCTAAACACTTTCGAGCGCTTACAAGCCCTTGAGGACACAGCCTTTCCCTCGCTCGGTATTCTTCATGAAAACGTCCATGACATCGAAGAAACCGGACTGGTAATGTTTGAAACCTATATGGAAGTTTTGCATAAAAAAACGAGCACCATGATCAAACGATACCGCGATAAACGGCGCCGCATGCCTATGTTGCTTTCCGGAGAAGATTTACGAAAACTGCCCATGGCTCCCGGCCCGCAATACAAACATTTCTTGTTAAAAGCCGAAAGCCTTTGGATGGATGAAAGGCTAAAACACCGGGACGACGCGCTGCAATGGCTCAAAACAACGGGAGGCAGAGATTCTCCCGACGAGCGGAAGGAATGAATCGGGGCGCCACCCGGCTTCCCAGGGGGGATCTCCCGACAAATAGGGGGATTGTCGCCCCTTGATTTTTTCATTATGATAAATGTAAGCGATATCATTTTATTCCTGAAGGAGGACGCTCCATGCCACTTGATCCACAAGCAAAAACAGTTCTGGACTTTTTATCTCAAGGCCCCTCATTGGAAACATTGCCGCTCGAGGAAGCGAGGGCTTCTTTTGAAAAACTCAGTGCAACTGCGCAGCCCCAATTTGTTGAACACACTGACGATCGCACTATACCCGGACCGAATGGCGACATTCCGATTCGAATCTACAACCCCTTTACAGAAGGCACCCACCCGGCACTTATTTTTTATCATGGGGGCGGATGGGTAGTGGGCAGTATTGAAACTCACGATCCTTTATGCCGTTCACTGGCCAACCTTGCGCAATGCATCGTCATTTCCGTAGACTACCGGCTCGCTCCTGAACATACGTTTCCGAAAGCTGTGGAAGATGCGTACGCTGCAGTTGAATGGATCGCCAATAACGGAGCAGACATACATGTGGACACGGATCAAATTGCTGTTGGCGGCGACAGCGCGGGCGGAAATTTAGCGACGGTAACGTCAATGATTGCAAAGGAAAAAGAGGGGCCTGACCTATCTTACCAGGTTCTTTTTTACCCTTCCACGGGCGCGGGCATTCCCTCCGAATCGCAACGGGAAAATGGCGAGGGCTATTTTTTAACGACAGCCATGATGACTTGGTTCGCGGGAAAATATTTTGCTACATTTGATGATTTGCAAAACCCTTACGCCGTCCCGTTACAAGCGGAAGATTTAAGCGGTTTGCCGCCGGCACTCGTGATTACGGCCGAATTCGACCCGTTACGGGATGAAGGCAAAACGTATGCCGACGAATTGGATAAAGCAGGGGTGGACGTTCTGTACACGTGTTACGACGGGATGATTCACGGCTTCGTAAGCATGGACGCGTTTATATCAAAAGGAACGGAAGCGATCGAACAAGCTGCCGAGGCATTGAGAGGAGCATTCCGAAGATAAAAAAAACAAGAGGTTGCGCCCAGATGCCCAATCCACGCGCTTTGCCCCGGTTTAGAAAGCCGCATTTTTCTCCCGACTAATGCGGCAGTTTCCCCTCACTCTTCTATAAAAACCCTCCCTTTGCAAGCTGAACGCCTTTCTGTCAACACCTCACTTCTGCTTTCTCCGATTTTCTTCAGCCACAAACAAATGGTGCACATTTAAAACATGGATCATTCCCATGTTTTAAGACACTCAATAAAGGTTACTATACCCATAAACGATAAGAAGCTGGCTCCCTTAGAAAATCGAAGTCAAGCTGAGACTGTCCTATCCCACAAGTAACGCGTGCGGCATGAAAATTCCAAGGAGAGAGAACCGTGTATAAGGATATACTTGAAAGCACCCAGCATCGAGTGGACCCTTTACCTAAAGGCCCCTGGTTAATGACACAAAAATGGGAGCATTTATTATTCATGCACTTCCCTGTCCCTTCTGAAGTCATGAGGAGGCATATTCCTGAAGGCGTGGAGCTGGATACCTACAAAGGTGTAGCTTGGCTCACGATCCTTCCATTTAAAATAAATGATATGCGTTTTCGAAAAATGCCTCCCATTCCTTTTCTGAAATCATTTTTAGAACTGAATGTCAGGACTTATGTAAGGCGAAATGGCATATCCGGCATTTATTTCTTTAGCATGGATGCCGAGAAGCTGCTTGCCGTTTTAGGCGCAAGAACCGGTACATTGCCCTATTTTCATGCAAGAATGAAAATGAAGGAGAAAAAAGGAGCTTTTCATTACTACAGCACAAGAAAAAGAGATGCGACTTTCGCGTTTGAAGGAAGTTACCACCCGGTTTCCGAATCCTATTATCCTGAAAAAGATAGTTTGGCCTTTTGGCTCGTGGAGAGGTATTACTTATGGTCTGAAAGTAAGAACGCCCTATTTGAAGTAGGTATCCATCATAAGCCATGGAAAATTCATGACGCAGAAGCAACCATTATCAAGCAAAACATGGCGCCATCTTTATCTGATACCTTATTGAATGCTGAGCCGCTTCTCCATTACGCCCCCGCCCGACGTGTTCTCTTTTGGCCGCTTAAAAAAGTAGATTAAAAGAGCTTCCCGGCACACTACCATGGAAGCTCTTTTCTTTCCCTTTATTTTCTTAGCCATGCCCACGCTTCCTCCAATTCGTCCATATCAAAGTTTTTCGTCGTAACCCCCGGTAAATAGTCCCCTACCTTAACGCTAACCTTCCCTCGGTCCAATGAATCTCGCCTTCTTTACACGTTTATTACTACGTTTAAGGAACGTGAGTGATGTTTAAAGATTAGTATCAACGTGTATTTATTTGATGGAGCTTTATAAATTTTAAACGTAAATGATCCTTAACCCTTCAACGATGGGATTGAAGTTTTGGTGGCGCGAGGATATTGAGTACTTCATTAACTTTATTACACTGAAAGGGGGAGGATAACGTGTTTGAATTAACAGATCTTCCACGTTTATTTCTGTCAGCTTTGGTCGTTTTACCGATCGTCATGGTCATTCGGGAGAACGGATATTATTTGGCCGCAACCTTGTTGGGGGCTACGAATAAAAAACTGACGATTGGGTGCGGCCCTATCCTTTTTTCTACACGAACGCTTGAAGTACGCAGATATGTTATCATGTACAGCTGGATGGACTACGATGAGCTTAATCCGGAGGGGAAATTCTGGCATATCGTCATCTATGCGTCCCCCATTCTGACCATGGGTGTCGTTGCTGTCATTACAAATTCGTTGCTTGCAAACGGCGTGCTTTCCTCCAATATGTTTTGGGACCTTTTCCTCTTCTATTTATTTTTCTATATCCTTTTCGATGTACTTCCGGTTTATCTACCGGATGGTCAGCCTACAAACGGGCGAGCCATTTTTGATTTAATTTGGCATGGAGAGCGTTCAGATTTTCTTAAAAAGGACATCCAAGATCACCTAAACCCTGAACGAACGGAAAAAGATCATTCATTTGGAGAGTCGGAGAATGAAGTATCACCTGAAGATGCAAGCACCGAGGCACAGAAAAAAACGATCGAGAATCGTGACCGAGATCAGGAAGAACGTGGGGATCATGCTGATCCCAAATAAAGGGTGATTACTGAATATCAGACGGTTTTAACGCCTTTTATAAAAATTGTCCGAAGTGGCGCCCGTAAATGAAGGTGAAGACATCTACGCTTCTTTTTCGTTCTTCGAATCAAAGTGCTTCCATAGAAGTATCCCCCTTCTATTAAAACGCCGCGGGCTATCTGTTCTTTGATTTGATTGATAAGTACGTTTTTTTAAGATTGAAGAGGTCATCTTGTACTGCTGGCTATAAACATGGAGGCATCTTGGTTCATGAAAATACGATTTCCGTGATAGAATGTTTTCATTTTGATGGATTTGAATCCAACCTCGGATAATATTCTTTTTAAGCTTTCATGCGAAAAACCATTATGAACGCTTGGATGATGCACTTTATCGTTTTCGTCAAAATCAATAATCATTAATTCGCCACCATTATTTAAAGCATTAAATAATTCTTGCAGCATTTTTTTAGTATCCGGAATATGCAGAAGGACTAGTGACATTAAAACGATGTCTACCTTAAGATTAGGTTTTTCTTTCGTGAAATCTGAACAAACCACCCTGGAATTTTTGATTCCCCTGCGAGAAATTTTTTCTTCTACTACCTCCAGCATTTGTTTTGATGAATCTACTAACAAAACAGAATCTACCAAGTCCGATAACTCTAAACCAATGAGACCAGTACCACTCCCATAGTCCATTAAAGATTTTGATCGACTATTTTGTAATTCTGGCCTTACTTCCTTAACTATAACATTGGCTAATTCAATTCTTTCTTCTGTATCATATTTTTTTGCCATCTGCTCAAAAACGTTATTTTCCATATTTCTCTCCTTTAATTCTAAAAGCTTGCACCCTTTTAAAAAACCAAGGTCGGGATTTTGAAGTACACCCTCTATTTCTAAGACAACCTAATTTGTTCCCGATGTTGCGGGTGATCAATACGCGCTAAATATTCTGCAAAAACTTCCATAGTATCGACTCCCCCAATTAGTTAAATTCATTGATCTCTTCCGCTCGATCATGAATAGGTGCTGAACGATAGCTCTGTTCTCGATATGTACAGCTGCCCTCAATTACTTCCAGCCCCATTCTCTCCAGATACGCCTTCCCTCTTTGATAGCGTTCGGGGAATTTCACAGGTGCTGGAGTCGAAGGAGATATGAGGCCAATCTTATCTCCCCTTCGAACGTTTATGCGTATCCGTAACTAAATCACAAACCCAAACAAATCTCCCATAATATAGAGTGATCATAGGCTTAAACCCAATCACCGCAACGATGTTTCCTTGGTCGTACAAAGCAAACATTCTGTACATATCTTTTTTTCTCGCCTCAGCCACCAACTCCATGTATTCTTTTTCGTTAAGATGCGTACGCAGCTGGTTCATAATTGGGAAAGCTTCGCTGATTTCTTTTTCCGAGTCAAGTTCCGTAATCGTTAACTTATCCATCGTCCTCTCGTTGAAAATGAGTCGTCTCGTAGAAATTGTAACAAATTTCTTCAACCGTTCGGGTTGTTTTCTATGATTTTTTCTTCCGTAAAATTACAGTAAATATCGTCAAAATCAGAAAAGCTCTTTTCATTTTTGTGAGCAAATTAAAGTTGCTGTAAAAAATTATTTAGTTTGTTTTCAGCCTTACATTTCCTCAATGTTCGCTTCCTTATCTAGCTACTCTAGCCTTCCTATGCTAGCTCCATTATAAACCCTTATTCACTTTTATGACGTTTGAACAGAATGGTCGCGGCGCTCATTGAAACAATTAGTAACCCCCCAAACCAAGCAATGGTGAGCCAATGATGATTGCCAATTGGAGTACCCAACAAAAGTCCACGCAATGTCTCGATTAGCGGGGTCATCGGCTGATTTTCAGCAAATGCATGGATCCATGAGGGCATGGTCTCTGTTGGTACAAAGGCGCTGCTCAAATAAGGCAGGAATAACATCGGAAATGTAATAGCGTTAGCTGTTTCCACACTTTTTACGAGTAAACCAAAGACAACAAAAATCCAGCTAATTGACAACATGAAAAGAGTCAAAATCCCAATCACACCAATCCATTCCAGCCATCCCGCCTCTGGCTGAAACCCAATGAGCAAGGCAACAAGAATTGCCACTGTCGTCGCAATTACATTGCGGACGAAACCTCCGATAACGTGGCCCACCATTAAAGAAGAGGGGAGGAGTGCCATGCTGCGAAAACGCTCGAATAAGCCCCCAACCATGTCCTGTGCAACACTTAGCGCTATGATCGAACTCCCAAAACCGACACATGTAATGATCACACCGGGAACAACGTAATTCACATAATCCGTCCCTGTCTGAATCGCTCCTCCAAAAACATAGACAAACATAACCATGATTGCTACCGGTAATCCGATCGCCATTACTAGTGATTCTGATTCTCGAAAAATATGCTTTAAACTACGTTTAGACATCGTCCATCCGTCTATTATTGTCCAATACAACTTCGATTCACTCACTGACAGCAGCCCCTCTCTTATGATTACGTGTGATTTGCATGAAAACATCGTCCAATGTTGGATTACGGAAGGAGACAGATGCCGGTTCTATCCCGTATTCATTTAATGTGTTCAACAGCTGTCGCATATTTTCCGGTGAACCTTCCGTTGTAACGGTAATGCTCCTATCTTTTTCATCCATTTGTCCCTCTAAAAGATCCCAAGCTTTGTGACACGATGCCAGATCAGAAAAAGTGAATGCCAATTTTTCTTCTCCAACCATGCGTTTTAGTTCCTCGGTAGTGCCCTCTTCGACAATTTTACCTTCATTGATAACAGCAACCTTATCTGCAAGTTGGTCGGCCTCTTCCAAATATTGAGTGGTTAAAAAGATCGTTACACCGCTCTCCGCAAGCTTCTGAATCATACGCCACATATTCTTGCGACTACGTGGGTCCAGTCCAGTGGTTGGCTCATCAAGGAAAATTACATCCGGATCAGCAATTAAACTAATAGCAATGTCAAGTCTACGGCGCATCCCGCCGGAATAGGATTGTACCCGTTTTTTAGCAGCATCTTGCAAATCAAATTGTTCCAAAAGATCTGTAGTACGCTTTTTTACCGTCTTACGATCCAGGTGATTTAATCGCCCCATCATGATCAGATTCTCCTCCCCTGTTAATCGTCCATCTACTGCTGCGGGCCGGTTAAACTAATCATTTTTTTAACAGCGGCAGACTCGCGACTTGTATCGTATCCGCCAATTGTGGCTAGACCCCCATCTGCTTGAATCAAAGTAGCTAAAATACGAACCATAGTAGTTTTCCCTGCTCCATTTTCTCCAAGTAACGCAAAAATGGAGCCTTTTGTTACCTCAAAATGGATGCCATTTAAAACAGATTTCTTCCCATAACTTTTTCTAATATCTTTTACTGAAATAACAGGATCAAGCATAAAATCGTCCCCTTTATAATTTGATTGATTTAATCAGTAAATATTAAAACAAAAAATTGTTGATTGACTTATTCAGTCAATATAAAGTTAAAGATGTTTTTTCGATATGTCAATCCTCTTTTTTGATAAACGTATTACCGTATTGAAATCATCCGTAAAAGAATTTCCACCTTCCACTCCAGGTTTTCTCTCCAGAATGACGGATCATCCGCCATAATACTGGATAGGACAGTTAAATAAACACCCAACAATTCTTCGGTATCTCCTTGAATGATTTCCCCGCGTTTCTGTCCATCAAGAAATAAAGGAGTTAAAGCCTCTATGTAGAACTTTCCTGCATTTTCCACGAGTTCATGTATATGATCAGGTAAACCATTGACAACATTTAATTGTTGGACAATCCGAAAAACCATATTGCTTATCCCCGTATCACTTTCTTTAAAAGCGAATCGGGTAAACTGTTTAATTTTTTCCAGAGGGGTTCTCCGACTGTCGTTCAAATCATTAAAGAATTGCTCTACCATATTTTCTTGCATCCCATATTCTATACTCTCATACAGTATTTCGTCTTTAGAATCAAAGTAATGATAGACCAATCCATGACTGACCTTTGCCTCCTTTGCAATCATGCTTATTTTCGTGAGTTTAACACCATTATCCGCAAACACTTTCAAAGCCGCGCGCATAATTTGTTCTTTTCGCTCCCTTTTTTTCTTATCTAATTGTTCCTCATTTAACGGTGCCATATATATTTTCATTCCTATCTTTCAAATGTATGATTGAATTTTTCAGCATCATTTAAGCATTCAAAAGTTCATCTCTTTATAACCCCGATTATAACATAGGAGAGGGTGACGGTAGCTTATCTCGGTAAAAGAAGGCTAAGTCACTTCTGCTCCATTGGAAAAAGAAAAACCAAACCATACTAACATCATCGCCTCCACTCAAAGGTTCCCCATGTATTTTTTTATCTCTTTCGGTCCGAAAATCATTGCCACAATCCCTATAAAACCGTAGATAACGAATGTGAACGTAAATCCGCCAAGATCAATAAACATTCCCGCGAATATGGATCCAATGACTTGCCCGACGGCCAGAAGTAAAAAAGACGTACCGATCCCTAAAGATGCATTGGTAATAAACACCCTAATCCCCCAAACCATCAACACACCTGTAATAAAAATATAGGAGACCCCAAATAAAGCAGCCGAAAGGTAGGACACAGCCCATTGTTCCGGAAGCCAAGCTAGCAATAAAGAAGCCATTCCGATGATAAGGCCGCCCCACTTATAAGCCCAAGGAAGTCCAAAACGTTGAATGAGCGATCCGGAGAAGCCGCCTAATATCCCGAAAACACCGATGATGATCCAAAACAGCGAGAGCTGCCAATCGCTATAAGTGTTCGTCGACTCAAGAAAATCGATGGCGAACGTCCAAAAAGCCGCCGTGGATATTCCGAGCGTCGTCGCACAAATGATTAAAGGGACGGCTCCTTCCACTCCTCTGAAAGAAAACTCCCCCCTCTCGAAAGTGACGCGAGGTCTAGCGCCGATTTTAGGGATCACCTTTGCATTCCATATGAGGGCAATGAGCGCAATAAGCGCATAAATAAAATAAGTAAATCGCCACTCCGATGCAAGAAAAAGCGCGCCTGCTCCTGAAAGGGCAAGACCGATGCTGGTACCAGCATTAATCCATGTATTGGCATTTCCTTGTTTTTTTTCCTTGATCCAAAGCGAAATCGCTGCACCATATGGCGGGGAAACAAGCCCTGTACTTCCGCCGGCAAACAGAACCCCTAACGCTAAAACCCACACATTGGGCGATGCCCCCATGATTAATAATCCAATAAAGGCGGAGACTCCAGCAGCGAGGATCATGACACGAGGTCCCTTATCGGTCGTTAAGACAACAGTAGAGTAAACAATGGCAAAGCAATAAGCGATATAGAAAAGCGAAGAGATGATACCAGACACCGGTGAAGACATTTCCAAATCTTGACTAATATTGGGAAGCAACAAACCGTAACTAAATCTTGCAAACCCATAGCTAACAGCAATCATTGTAATACCAGGGAGTACCAATCTTGAAAATTTCATGATATCGTCACCACCAATCTTTGATATATAGAACGACCTTTATACTTATAGTGTCAAAAATTACGATGGCAGATAAGCAATTCTCCTCTTTGCCATCGCGTCCGCCGTTGTTCATTTTCCCGTTTCCTCATGTATATATAGAACGATCTTTATATTAATGGTGCGAAAAAATTACGATGGCGGATAAACAATCTTATTTGCCATCGCCATCGCGTATTCCGTCGCTTTTTCTGCCCCATACAATGTCGTCATCGATGTTGTTCCTTCAAGCAGCAACGTAAAATAATGAGCTAAATCATTGTGGTTATCTTCGTCAATCCGTTTGGCCAGTGTTTGAAAATATCGTAACAGTCTGGATTTGTGCGAACGAGCAATATTTTCAATATCATTATTGGCTCCCACGTAATCTTCAATCGCTCGTAAAAACATATCACCTTGGTAGGACTCTTCTTCCAGCCATTCCCCATGGGCTTTAACAGCAGAAAGAAAAGGTGTTTCGTCCTCTTCTTGGACAAAATGATCCAAGTACGACCAATATCTGTCTTCCCTTTGCTTTAAAACCTCTTCAACCAAATGTTCTTTAGATGAAAAATGGTTATACAGCGTCATCGTCGCTACATCTGCTTCACGAATAATTTGCTTGAGACCAACGCCCCGAAATCCATGTTCATAAAATAGTCTTTCTGCCACATTTAAGAGTGCTTCTTTTTTAACTGATTTATTCATACCCATCTCCTATATAGAACGACCTTTATACCTAGCATACCATGTCTCTTTTTTTTAATCAATTGATGGTTTTCAATCATGTCCCATCGGTTTTATTTCCACCATTATGCTCTAGCGGTTTCAAAATTGACGAGGTTCTTTCATTAAGCATATACAAAAAACCCCAACATCCCCTCTATATTGACATTCCACATCTCCTCTATTATATTAACATTTACTAGTATAACCACCGGAGGAATCTCTTTATCTATGAAAAATTTCTTGTTTTTCACGTGCCTCCTGGCGCTCCTTTCAACGATATTTCTGTTTGATCTCGAGCAAAATCATGGTCAACAAGCGATGGCAGAGGACGTTGTCTCCAACGGCGAAGACCTGCACCCTTATGTAAAAGAAAAAAAAGAAACATTAATCGATCGGGCAGAGAATATCGGGATTAATGTCGTCATTACAGAAGGACATCGCTCCCACGAACGACAAGATGATCTCTACGCGCAAGGGCGGACAGAATCGGGGAACATTGTGACGAACGCGGAAGCAGGCGAGTCCTATCATAACTACGGTTTGGCCATCGACTTCGCGATTGAAAATAACGACGGAGAACTCATCTGGGACATCGAATATGACGGCAATGGAAGCGGGGAAGCCGACTGGCTGGAAGTAGCCGCAATCGGAGAGGAGTTGGGATTTGACTGGGGCGGCCATTGGAATGATTATCCCCATTTGCAAATGGATTTCGGGTTATCCGTGGAAGAACTTCAAGAGGCAAAACAACAACTGGGGCAAAATGAACAAACATAAGGCTGTCATCACGTGGGGATGACAGCCTTAGCTATTACGTTTCGTACGTTTGAAAAGCAAGCGTCGCGTTGTGGCCCCCAAAGCCAAAGGAATTGGTGATAGCGACTTTTGCGTCAATTTGTTTCTTTTCGTTTGCTGCGTAGTCAAGATCGCATTTTGGGTCAGGGTTGCGTAAATTGACGGTTGGCGGTGCAACCTGATCAACGAGCGACTGTATAGTAAAGATGGCTTCAACGGCGCCTGTAGACCCCAGTAAATGCCCTGTCATTGATTTCGTGGAACTGACGACAAGTTCATGGGCATGATCGGAAAAGACATGTTTAATTGCGGTCGTTTCGTATTCATCATTGTACGGGGTGCTCGTACCGTGTGCATTAATGTAGCCGACGTCTGTGTTTTCAATTGCTCCGTCGGAAAGCGCCTGTGCCATTGCTCTCGCTGCACCTTCTCCATCCGGCGCAGGTGCTGTCATGTGGTAGGCATCTCCGGTTGAACCATAGCCGATCACTTCCGCGTAAATGTCTGCCCCCCGGGCTTCTGCAGATTCCAACGATTCCAAAATAAGAATACCGGCACCTTCGCCCATGACAAATCCGTCCCGCTCAGCGTCAAACGGGCGTGAAGCCGTCGCAGGGTCATCGGACGTTGTTATCGCTTTGGCCGCTGAAAAACCGGCGATCGCCATATTCGTAATCGGCGCTTCCGTTCCACCGGTGATCATGGCGTCCGCGTCGCCTCTTTGAATGACCTTGAACGCATCGCCAATGGAATTCGTTCCCGATGCACAAGCGGTAACGCTGCAAGAGTTTATCCCTTTTGCACCGGTAAAAATCGATACTTGTCCGGAAGCCATGTCCGGGATCATCATTGGGACGAAAAACGGGCTTACTCGTCTCGGTCCTTTTTCGGTGAGTTGTTTGAATTGTTTTTCATAAGTTTCCATGCCCCCGATTCCTGAACCTATCCAGACACCGACGCGATCGGCATTTTCATCTGTGATCTTAAAGTCGGCATCTTCGAGGGCCATATATGCAGAAGCAACGGCGTAATGGGTAAACCGGTCCATTTTCCGGGCATCTTTTCGATCCAAATAGTCTTCTGCTTCGAATCCTTTGACTTCACCCGCAACATTAATGGGAAATTGTTCTGCACTCAACCTCGTCACCGGACCGATGCCCGTCTCCCCTGCAAGCGCGTGTTTCCAGGACTCGTCCACATGATTCCCGAGCGGGTTCACCGTCCCCATGCCCGTGACTACGACACGATGTTTCATCTTCATTCTCTCCTTTTAAAAACTTGGCCTAGTACCGATGACGAAGGCTATCAATCGTCTTAGCGCCAAGTTTCGTAAATTGTGCGGATCGGTCTAACGTCCCCAGCGAAGAGCGATGCCGCCCCATACAAGACCGGAGCCGAATCCGACCATCACGACTAAATCTCCATCTTTTATTTTACCACGATTTAAGTCTTCCACAAGAGCAATAGGAATCGAAGAAGAGGACGTATTTCCATATTTTTGTACGGTCGTTGCCATTTTTTCTTTTGGTAATTCCAAACGTTCCCTGGCCGCTTCCATGATACGGATATTCGCTTGGTGGGGAACGAGATAGTCGACATCATCTTTCGTAAGATTGGCCTTTTCAAGCAAATTCATACATGTATCGCCCATCTGGCGAACGGCGAACTTGAACACCTCTCGTCCATTCATATAGAGATAAGGATTCGCCATAATATGGGGCGCTCCGCTGCCATCTGATCCCAATTCAAAGGAGAGCAATCCGCGGTCGTTGCCAACGGGTCCGATGACCGCCGCTCCGGCACCATCCCCAAAGAGAACAGCTGTATTCCGATCGGTAAAATCCGTTACCTTTGATAATTTTTCCGCACCGACGATGAGGATCCGTTCATAAGCTCCGGTAGATATGAATTGGCTGGCGGTGACGACTCCGTACGCAAATCCGGCACAAGCGGCACCGATATCCATCGCCGCTGCCTTATGCGCGCCGAGACGATCTTGAATCATAGAGGATACAGATGGAAAAGGATAATCACCGGTGACAGACGCGACAATAATCAGATCCAGATCCTCGGCCTTTTCCTCGGCGTGTTCAAGGGCGCGAACAGCAGCAAAATAAGACATGTCTGAGGTGTCCACGTCATCATCTGCAAAAACTCGCCGCTCGATTCCTGTACGGGTCCGAATCCATTCATCACTCGTATCCAAGGTCTTTTCGAAATCTTTATTTGTAACTTCTTTCCCTTCAACAAAACTTCCGATTCCATAGATGCCCGCTTGTCGCATACAAATTCCCCTCCTGTTTGGTTGGCTTTTGAAATATTGCTTCGTATTATGACCTAGTACTAATATTATCCCATTTCCATCGTTTCCGCAATAGAAAAAACCGTGCCCATCCGAGGAAATGGACACGGTTTCTTTTTATCGCGGGGAGCCCGAAGCACTTCCATACGGACCATACGGCGGAAGTGGGTAACTGCCGTACCCCGGTGAAGACCCGGAGGAACCAGCACCACCGTATCCCGGAAAAGCTCCGTAACCGGGATCCCCACCATAGACCGGCCCGTAGGTCGGCCCAAAACTTGGACCGTAACTTGGCCCATACTGGGGGCCGTACTGGGGACCATAACTAATCGGGGGAGGGGCGCCATACCCGGTGCCATAACCACCACCGAATCCCCCACCGGCTAACAACGGCCCCGTCGCAAGTCCGGCAACAAATGGCAGAAAAAATCCAATGCGTTCTTCACCTGAGGGTGTAGATGTCGGATAAGTGGCATACCCATCTGCTCGATATGATGCCGGAGAATAAATAGGTCGCATCAATCCATCTCTTCCTTTCCTGCATAGGCTACTGCATAGTCTATGGTAGCGATATAACAGATGTGCGGAGCGTTAACCATTTGCCCGTATTTTCATGTACGTATATTCTGCAAGAAGGGCAAGAGCGAGCGCCAGAAGAACAATGACCGTCTCGGCAAAAGAAGTATAGCTCGACAAGATAGAATAGACGGCGATTGCAACAAACGTAAAAATGAGTACACCTATAAGAAAATGCATAGCATCAGCTCCTAATGTAAAAAACGAAGTACCTGCGGATGAATGTCCATCAGACAATCATACGTTCTTGAATCGGATAATCACCGATAAAAGAATGCATAACGCCTACGTATGATTACCCAACATTATACCGGATAAGTAGATAAAGAGCACCATGGAGACGTTTTAAACGTTCCGAAAACAAATTCGGTCACCATGAGCCCTTCATGATGACCGAAAAAGCCGTTCCTCGCAGATTTCAGGCTTCATGAGCTCTCCATTGCAACCGATCCACCGCATTCCCATAAACTTCGGGTGCCATGCGATGAAAGGGTATCGAACCATAAACAAAAAATCCCCCGAAAGGGATTTCGTTTAACGTACCACCGCTTGCAATATCGCTTTTTGCACGTGCAGGCGGTTTTCCGCCTGGTCGAAGACGACCGAGCGCGCTCCGTCAATGACGTCGGCGCTTACCTCTTCATCGCGATGGGCAGGTAAACAATGCATGAAAATCGCTTCATCGGTTGCCTGGTCCATCAAAGCGTCAGTAACTTGATAATGTTCAAATGCTTGGTTACGGATATCTTGCTCCTTTTCTGCCCCCATGCTCACCCAGACGTCGGTATAGACGACATCAGCATGTTGCACCGCTTCGTGCGGGTCGATGACGTGTTCCACTTTGCTGCCCGTATCCTCGGCAACATCTTTTGCTTTTTCCCAAACGGCTTGATCGCCCTCGTATCCCTTTGGGGTCGACAAGGTGATATCAACGCCGAGTTTGGCGGCGATGATCATCAACGAATGGGCGACGTTGTTGCCATCACCGACGTAGACAACCTTGCGACCTTTCAGACTTCCCAAATGTTCTTGAATCGTCAACATATCGGCGAGTGCCTGGCAAGGATGATAGTCATCTGTGAGCGCGTTGATCACCGGAATATCACTCATCTCTGCAAGGCGCGTCACCATTTCATGATCGTTGGCGCGAATCATGATCGCGTCCACGTAACGGGAAAGGACACGAGCGGTATCTTCTATCGGTTCACCGCGCCCGATCTGTAAATCAGCACTGCTCAAAAACAACGCGTGGCCGCCGAGCTGCGTCATGCCTACCTCAAATGACACTCGCGTGCGCGTGGAGGCATTTTCAAAAATCATCCCAAGAGAGCGGCCGGCCAACGTTTGGTGAGGGATACCGTGTTTTTGTTTTTCTTTAAGTAGACCCGCGCTCTCCAAAAGCCCTTCAATGTCCTCCGAAGCGAAATCCACCCAGGATAATACATCTCTTCCTTTTAAAGAACCTTCGGTCCACACCTCTTCTGTTTCCATTTCCGTCACGTCCTTTGTAAATTTCGCTGCTTCCAAGTTTCAACTGCACATACGCGATGTTCATTGTCACGGGCGAAAACCAACTCGCGCAACGTTTCCGGATCGGTGACGACCATTTTTCGCTTACGCTCCGCTGCTAACCGTTCGTCTACACTTTCCCGGCTGCCTGTCGGAGGGATATTGATATAAAGCAGACCGTCCTCGTCTTCAAGCCAGCGCTCAAACGAATAGGTGGCTTTGTCATAAATGGTAAAGCCCGCTTCTTTCAACGCTTGCAACGCCGGTTCGCATGCTTCCTTTTGATCCGTTGCAATGTGGGAATAAATGCTTCCCGTTTGTTGATAAATGGCCGGGATTTTATCATCTTTCCAAGCAAATGCTTGATGCATCGCTTCTTCTTTCGTCGTACCGAAACTCAAGAGTTCGCCCGTCGATTTCATTTCCGCCCCTAATAATGGGTCCAACCCCGGTAATTTTTCCGTCGAAAACACCGGTGCTTTAACAGCGTAATAAGACGTTTCGATTGCCAAGCCCTGTTTTTCTCCAAGTACTTTCGACCAAGTTTCTCCCAGCAACAACTGAACCGCCTGATTGATCAGATTATTGCCGCTCGCCTTTGCAAAAATCGGAACCGTCCGCGAGGCACGGGGATTGATCTCAATCACATACAATGTCCCTTCCGACAAAACAAATTGAATGTTAAAAAGACCGACGAAATCGAGTTCGCGCGCGATTTTTTCCGCATACGTCACGATCCGTTGCTGATTGGCCTTTGAAAGCTCGTACGGCGGGGTGATCGCGATGGAATCGCCGGAATGAACGCCTGCTTTTTCGATATGCTCAAAAATGCCAGGGATAAATACACGATCACCGTCTGTGACGACGTCGACTTCCAGTTCTTTTCCTGCAACATACGCATCGATGAGAATTGGATAGGCAATATCGCGCTCATGCGTTTCCACGTACTCGCTTAATTGTTTTTCCGAGGTGAAAATGGACATGCCCTGTCCTCCGATGACATAGGAAGGGCGCAGCAAAACAGGGTAGCCGATTTCCCTTGCTTTTTTTATCGTATCGTTAGCATCGACGCCGGTTTGACCTGGAATATGGGCAATATCCGCTTTTTGCATAAGTTCATAAAAGCGCCCGCGATCTTCCAGTTGGTCAATGACATCAAATGGTGCACCGAACAGTTGAAGGCCGGCAGTTTCGAGCGCTTCCGTAAGCGCGATGCTTGTTTGCCCTCCAAGCTGCAACAAAACGCCTTCCACGTTTTCACGCTCAGCGACATGAATGACATCTTCGGCCGCCAGCGGTTCAAAATAAAGTTTGTCGGCGGTCTCGTAGTCCGTACTTACGGTTTCCGGATTATTATTCATCATAACCGTTTCGTAGCCGAGGTTTTTCACCGCATTAGCACCATTGACTGAACAATAATCAAACTCAATTCCCTGGCCAATGCGGATTGGCCCTGATCCAACGATTAAAATTTTCGGCTTATTACCGGCATCGGATGCTTCATCCATGCCATGGTACGTTGAATAGTAATAAGGCGTCTCCGCTTCAAATTCCCCGGCGCACGTGTCCACGATATGGTACGAGGGAGTAATTCCGTTTTGGAAACGGAAATCTCGCAATGCTTTCTCGCTAATACCCCAACGAGAGGCGAGCCAGTGATCGCTGAACCCTTCTTTTTTCCACGTCTTGAGCATGTCAGCATCAATGTGCGCAAAAGCGGTTGCTTCGACTTTTCTCTCTGAAGTGATCAAGCGTTGAAAATGATCAAGGAAAAATCGGTTGATATCCGTGAGCGCCGCCAGTTTTTCCGAGCTGTACCCACGTCTCATCAATTCAAGCAAGTAAAAGAAGCGACGATCGTCTGTATATATAATTGCCGTTTCCAGTTCAGTGGTCGATACGTCTTCGACCCCCGGCCAACGTAAACCGTCCAGCTTAATTTCCAGCGAACGCACTGCTTTTTGGATTGCCCCTTGCATGTTTCGTTCAATGGCCATCACTTCGCCGGTCGCTTTCATCTGGGTCCCGAGGGTGCGATCCGCGTCCTTGAATTTGTCAAACGGCCAGCGGGGAAATTTCACGATGACATAATCAAGAGCAGGTTCAAAACTCGCGTACGTGTGGGCCGTCACCGGGTTTTTCAGTTCATGCAGTCCGTATCCGAGGCCGACTTTCGCCGCGAGGCGGGCAATGGGGTATCCGGTTGCCTTGGAAGCAAGCGCGGAAGAACGGCTGACGCGCGGGTTCACCTCGATTAAATAATACTGGTCACTGTACGGGTCAAGGGCGAACTGAATATTGCATCCTCCTACAATGCCGAGGGCGCGAATCACTTTGATCGAAGCCGTGCGCAACATCTGATAATCGCGGTCGCTCAACGTCTGGGATGGAGCGACAACGATGGAGTCCCCGGTATGGATACCGACAGGATCAATATTTTCCATATTGCATACCGATATGCACGTATCGTTGGCATCACGCATGACTTCGTACTCGATTTCCTTGAAGCCGGCGATGCTTTTTTCCACGAGGCATTGGTTAATAGGACTAGCATCAAGTCCACCGGAGACGATCGTTTCAAGTTCCGTTTCATTGCCGGCGACGCCACCACCACCACCGCCAAGCGTATAGGCCGGACGGACAATAATCGGGTAGCCAACGCCCTTGCC
Source organism: Salicibibacter kimchii (assembly GCF_003336365.1). Lineage (GTDB taxonomy): Bacteria > Bacillota > Bacilli > Bacillales > Marinococcaceae > Salicibibacter > Salicibibacter kimchii. Next base: position 1,276,086 of record NZ_CP031092.1, read on the forward strand.
AAAATCAATCGCTTCTTTTCCCGACGTAACGATCGTACTTTCCGGCACAGGTTCGTTTAATTCATGCATCAAATTACGAAAGGCTTCACGGTCTTCGCCCTGTTGAATGGAGGCCATCGGAGTGCCGAGCAATTTCACCCCACTTCGATCCAACAGGCCGGACTCATAAGCAGAAAGAGCCAGGTTCAGACCTGTTTGCCCGCCCATCGTCGCGAGCAATCCGTCCGGTTGTTCTTTTTCAAGGACGAGCGTTAACGTCTCGAGCGTGAGCGGTTCAAAATAAACTTTGTCCGCGCACGTTTCATCGGTCATGACGGTTGCCGGATTGTTGTTAACGAGCACGACTTCACAACCTTCTTCCCGCAAGGCTAAGCATGCTTGCGTCCCGGCGTAGTCAAACTCTGCCGCTTGCCCGATCACGATCGGCCCCGAACCGAGCACAAGGATTTTTCTTAGGTGTGTTTTCTTAGGCATGGACGCTCACTTCTTTCTCCTTGGCAATCATACGAAAAAATGTTGAAAATAAATGCCGACTATCGCTCGGCCCCGGGTGTGCTTCCGGGTGATACTGAACGGACTGGATCGGCAAACGCCCGTGGGCAAGCCCCTCGATCGATTCGTCATTCACATTGACGTGCGTGACCTCGAGTTCCGTTTCTTTTAGAGAGGCGCGATCAACCACGTAACTGTGATTTTGAGCGGTCATATCGACCCTCCCCGTTCGTTTGTCAATGACAGGTTGATTAGGGCCGCGATGACCGAACGCCAATTTCGTTGTATCCCCACCGAACGCAAGCGCGATCAGTTGGTGGCCGAGGCAAATGGCAAACGTCGGATACTGCATGATCGCCGCTTTAATGGTCGGGAGTTGCGCTTGTAATTGCTTCGGATTTCCGGGTCCATTGGATAAAAGCAATCCATCAGGCTCAAGTTCTTCAATCGTCGAGAGCGTTGTGTCATAAGGAACGACAGTTACTTTGGCACCGTGGGCACAAAGCGCATCAACCATTGCCTTTTTGTGGCCGAAATCAATGAGCACGATATGGGTATCTCCCGAGCCGAATGATTCTATCTTTTGCGTAGATACCTCTTTGATAAGTGCCTTTTCTTCCATGGGAGTTATGTTTTCCCATGTCACCGCCTCAGGATCCGTCGTAATGACCGCCTCCACTGCGCCTGAAGTGCGAATGCGTTTCACAAGCGCGCGAGTATCCACATCTGTCAAAATGGGAGCCCCTCCAGCGCGGGAAACAAGCGTTTCTTTTGATTGATAATGATACCCAGCCGAGGAACATTCTCCTATCACTAACGCGCGAGGCTGCCATTCTTCGCTCTGCGTTGCATCGCTGATTCCATAGTTACCGATGAGCGGATAAGTGAAAACGACGATTTGGCCGCGGTACGACGGGTCGGTTGCGACGTCCTCATAGCCTGTCATGCCTGTAAAAAATACCGTTTCTCCATGCACATCCGTCGCGGTTGATGCCCCTAGCAACTGCCCCGGAAAAACATCGCCGTTTTCTAATACCAAGTACCCTTTCATCGTAACTCTCTCCTTTACGACTTCGTTTTCGCCGTTTCTTTTATTGCTTCCATAACTATGTCCAACCCTTGCGCCAACCGTTCTTCGCTGATCGTTAACGGCGGAAGCAATCGGATCACTTTTTCGCCGGCCGGCAAGGCGACGGCCCCTTTTTCCTGCATTTTTGTCAGGATTGGGGCCACCGGCTCTTCGCAAGCAATGCCGATCATCAAACCGTTACCGCGAACCTCGGTGACAATATCGCTAGCTTCGCATTGGTTGCGTAAGTGCTGAAACGCCTGCTTGCTTTTAGCTTCAACCTCGGACAACAGTCCAGGCGTGTTCAATACGTGTAACGTCGCGTGGACGGCTGCCATCGCGAGCGGGTTGCCACCCAGCGTTGTGCCGTGACTTCCGGGACCGAAATAGGGTTGCAAATCTTCCCTTCCCATCATCGCGGCAACCGGAAAACCGTTTCCAAGCCCTTTTGCGACGGTGACCATATCCGGGTCCAACCCAAATTTCTGATAGGAAAACCGTTCCCCGGTCCTTCCCATTCCTGTTTGAATCTCGTCAATGATCAGCAGTGCCCCGTGCGCTTTCGCCAACGCCTCCACTTTTTCTAAAAACGCCTGTGCTCCGGGGATAACCCCGCCTTCTCCTTGGATCGTTTCCACGATGACAGCGGCTGTATCGCTAGTAATATATTTTTCCGTTTGCGCGTAGTCATTGTAGGGCGCGTACGTGAAACCGCCCGGAAGCGGCGCGTATCCTTCGTGTATTTTCGTTTGACCGGTAGCAGCCATGCTTCCGTACGTTCGGCCATGAAACGATTGGGTGAAAGAAACGATTTCTTCTCTTCCCGTCGCTTTCCTTGCCAGCTTGATCGCCGCTTCATTGGCCTCGGTTCCGCTGTTGGCGAAAAAGACTCGCTGAAGACCCGTCATAGTCGTCAATTGAGTAGCAACTTCTTCTTGCTGCTTATATTGAAAAAAATTCGATCCGTGCCAACCTCGGTGCAGTTGTTTTTCAACTGCATCGACGATTTCCGGATGGTTATGCCCCATATTCACCGTTCCAATACCGCTCATCAGATCGATAAATTCCCGGCCATCGGCTGTGGTGATCGTGTCCCCGCTTGCCGATTCGAACGTTAAATCCCAGCGTTTATAAGTAGGAAAGAGGCGCGTGCTCATCTTTTTCACCTTCCATTGTTTTCACGATAGTTGTTCCGCCGCTTCCCGGTTGATTGCCTTCGCCGTCAATGATCGTTACCCTTTGGACAGAGGTTCCCCCAAGCACTTGCAACGCCGCCTTCACTTTTGGGATCATTCCACCGTACACCGTTTCGTCAGCGATCATTTTTTGGATGTCGGTTTCAGTGACATAGGGAAGAACCTCGCCGTTTTGTAAAATACCGGGAACATTCGTGACGAACATTACTTCTTCCGCTCCCAGGCTTTCCGCATAATGGGCGGCTGCCGTGTCCGCGTTCATATTCAATCGAACCCCATTTTCTCCGGCTACGAGCGGGGAAATGACGGGAATAAGGCCAATGGCGGTCACTTGCTGAAGGAGCGATGGATCTACATGTACGGCTTCGCCCACGAGCCCGAGTTTTTCTTCATCGAGAAGTTTCGCTTTGATCATCGGTCCATCGCACCCGGATAACCCGATCGTTTGTACACCCGCTGCTTGTAGCTTTGCGCATATCATGGGGTTGACCTTGCCGTTAAACACCATATCTGCAACGTCCAATACGTCTTGTGTCGTCCGCCGCAACCCATCTACAAATGTTGATTCCACCTGCATTAAATCAAGCATTTCATTCACCGCACGGCCGCCACCGTGAACGATGACCGGCGTTTTTCCTTGGTCGGCCAAGCGGGCAACGCGTGCATAAAATTCATCGGATAGAGCATCGACCGTAGCCCCGCCGCATTTTACGACGACAAACTGATTCATGTCCGATACCCCGCGTTAATGCGGACATAATCATACGTTAAATCGCATCCCCACGCCTTTCCGCTGCTATCGCCAATATGAAGATCGACTTCAATGAAAACCTCGTCTTGCTCAAGATGGGCGGTGACCGCTTCTTCGGAAAAATCGACAGGCTCGCTTTGCGACAACGTCAAGTGTGGGCCGATGGCAATATCGATCGTTTCCGGATCAATCGTTACGCCACTGTACCCAATCGCGCAAATGATCCTTCCCCAATTGCCATCGGTTCCGAAAACCGCCGTTTTTAAAAGATCGGAGCCGACGATTTGTTTGGAAATTTTGCCTGCGTCTTCAGCCGTCGGTGCCCCTTTCACGTTCACCTCTACGAGCTTTGTCGCTCCCTCGCCGTCACGGGCGATCTGTTTGGATTGCGCTTCACAAACACATTCAAGCGTCTGAATAAAGTGGGCCCAATCCGGATGCCCAGGGTGCAATGGTTTATTTTCGGCTTTCCCACTCGCGAGCGTTAACACCATATCGTTCGTCGACGTGTCTCCATCAATCGTAATGCGGTTATACGTGCGATCGGTGATTTCCGATAGTGCCTGTTGCAAGTGTTCCGGTGCGATGGCCGCATCGGTTGTGACAAAACTGAGCATCGTTGCCATATTGGGATGTATCATGCCGGAGCCTTTGGCCACCCCGCCGATATGAATCGTTTTTCCGTCAATTTCGGTGGCATAACACGTTTCTTTCGTACATGTATCGGTCGTTAGAATCGACTCGGCAAACGCGTTGGAACTTGCGGCGGTTGCTTCCGGTTGCAATGCTTCGATCCCGGGAAGGATTTTTTCCATTTGCACACGCTCGCCGATCGTGCCTGTCGAAGAGACCGCAACGTCCCGGGGATCCAGACCAAATGTTTTCGCCGTTTTATCTCGCATTTCGTAGGCGTCGGCAACACCGACTTTCCCCATGACAGCGTTCGCCTGGCCGCTGTTCACGATCACCGCACGCAGCGTTCCTCCCTCGGCAATGCTCTCTCTCGTTACGTCAAGCGGTGCCGCTTGAATTTGGTTTAACGTGTACACAGCTGCCGCCGATGCGGGCACATCGCAGACGATAACGCCTAAATCTTTTCGTTTTCGTTTCACTTTTGCATGCAATCCTGTCGCTTTAAAACCGAGCGGCGTATGCACACTTCCGTCTGTCACTCTATGCATTTGACCGCTTGTTGTCGTGCTGCTCGCCATGTTCTTCCCCTCCTATTATGGATAAATCGGAAATAATTCCAGCCCTTCCGCCGCTTCAAAACCGTTCATGAGGTTGGCGTTTTGGATTGCCTGACCTGCTGCGCCTTTCACAAGATTATCTATCACAGAAACGATAGTGAGACGATTCGTTCGCGCGTCATAATCTAGAAAAATATCACAGTAATTGCTGCCGTAGACTTCTTTTGTCGCTGGAAATCCATTTTCCCGCACACGGACGAAGGGATGGCCTTCATATGCAGCTTTGTATACTTCGATCCATTCCTGTGCGCTCGAATCTGATGTGCATGTCGCGTACATCGTTGCCATAATTCCTCTACTCATCGGAACGAGATGCGGGGTAAAAGTTACTGCCCCCGCTTCTTCATTCCAATCGGAGAGTTGTTGCTCAATTTCCGGCGTATGCTTATGTTCATTCACCTTGTATATTTTCATAGATTCATTCATTTCGCTGAAGTGCGTCGTCGCAGATGGATTTTTCCCGGCACCGGTCGTACCTGTTTTCGCATCAATGATGACCGATTTCATGTCAATACCATTATTTTTTACGGCCGGCGCGAGACCGAGAAGAATCGCCGTCGGGTAACAGCCCGGATTCGCGACGATTTTCGCTTTGCTGACCTTTTCCCCATTCCATTCCGATAATCCATACACCGCTTGCCGGGTGATCGTAGCATCAGCTGCCTCTTGCCCGTACCACGCTTCGTATACACTTGCGTCTTTTATTCGTAAATCCCCGGAAAGGTCAACGATAGCCGCTGATCCTTCCAGCAGATCGCCGGCAAGGTTCGCTGCCACCCCGGGCGGCGCGGATAAAAAAACGACATCGTATTCATTTGCTAATCTTTTCGTATCCAGCGGTTGCAAAATGCCTTTATACACTTCCTGAAGATGAGGATAGGTGGACGTTAAAGGCGCTTCCGCCTGCGTGGAGGAGAACACCGAGACCTCCGTGACATGCCGGTGCTGCCGCAGTAACCTGATTAATTCAATGCCTCCGTATCCTGTTGCCCCGACAATTGCCACTCTCATAATGTTGCACCCCGCTTAATATTTATGCATTATCGTGCATTCATTGTAACGGTGTATAAACATAAATTCAAGTGTATTTTTATAATTTTATGTGCCATAAAAAAATCCCATCCCACGTGGACAGTGGAATGGAATCGTATTAACGATGGTCCCATTGAAGAGATACATACAATTTCAAGCCTGTCATGCCCGAATATATACTTCTCCTTTCATTATTAGCCGGGCTGTTCTATCTAACCCTACTGAAGAAATATCATCTTCGTCGGAGAGAGCGACCATCACCTCTGCGATCCCGTCCGGATGACCAATCCGTACAACCCCGCTTTGTTTGGCATTGGCGAGTCGGTTGGGAATCGTACCTGGAAGGAGGATCGATGCAGCAAGATTATACAAACCACTTCCGGCAAACGTTCGATGTACCTTGCCCATCGATATCATTTTAGCCGTGACATCGATGTCTTTTTCGTTAATCGTCGTTCCCGATGTTGAAACGTACGTCTGTGGAGGTGCAACGAGCGTAATTTTCGGGACAGCAGGCGTTTTGCGCGCATTTTCAACAGTCTCCTCCATGCCGGAGGAAACGGATGCTTTGGCTCGAACGGTTTCCAATGCAGCTAACAACTCCCCATTTTCGCTAATTTCGGCATTGCTTTCCGTCCCATCCAGATGAAAAGTGCTCGCTTCCAAGTGGACGAAGGGGTTAACAAGGTCTACGAATGAATAATTCCGGTCATTCTCCTTATATATACTTCCAAGCGGTAAGGTTTCACCGGTCTTCCCACCTCCGGGATCGAGAATATGGACGGCATATTTGGCCCCTGGTCTTACGGTTCCTGGCATTTGATAGGCACCTTGCACTTGAGCGACCCCGTTTTCGACCGGCACTTGAATCGAAATCATTTTTTCGATATTTGTATTGAATGCCTGAATGGCCATCCCTTCCTTATGGGAAGGGTCTACTAAGTTTTCATCAACGGCAAACGCACCAACAGCAGCCATTAAGTTCCCGCAAGTTCCCTTATCATCAACAATTTCTTGCCCGATTCCAATTTGGTAAAACGTATAATTTATATCTGCATCCTCCTGTTTGGACGGGGCAATCACGACAACTTTGCTCGTATGGCTTGTCCCGCTGCCAAGGCCATCGATTTGCGATGGATTATATGCATCTATCGCCTCCAGGAAAACGCGATGTTTTTCCCGTTGATTCGCCGGCAAGTCTTTTTCATGAAAAAATAGACCACGGCTCGTTCCTCCTCGATAAATACAACACGGAATCGCATATTGTGCCATCAGCCACCCTCCTATGCCCCCATTGTGTTTCAAACGATTGGCGTGTTTTTAATTTTATCCAAGAAGGGAAACAAGCCACAATGAACAGAAGGTCTGTTTCTGTTCCCGTGCTTGCTTCGGCTTCCCAGCCCAGCTTTGTTCTCTTTTAATGCCGATGCCGCCTTCCCTTCGACATATTCGCTGCTCTTCGCTCTCTTTCCATGCCAACCTCGTACATGTTTCGAATTATGACCTAGTTTCCTCGTTTATGTCGATGATAGAACACGCGTTCAACGTTCGCATCAATTTCGATCGATCATTTACGCCCTTTTTCAAGGTCCGCGAGTATGGAAAGAATTTCGGAAACACACCATTAGCAACAACAACTGCAACAAGGTCAATGCTCTACCCTATCACTTAAATAGTAAAGATGCCCATGAAGTAAGCAATAACGAGTAAAACAATGCTGAAACCCCACAACCAGAAAAAAGAATACTTAATGTGCTGTCCCATGTTAGCGCCGGCAAGTCCAATGGCAAGCCATACGGCCGGGGCAAATGGGCTGACAAACGTACCGATGACATTTCCGATTATCATTGCGTAAGCAGTGGAAGCAGACGATACGCCAAATTCAGCGGCAGTTGCTTCTACGATCGGAAGTATCGCGAAATAGTAGGCATCCGTACTCGTCAATAAATCCATCGGTACACCAAGTACACCAACGATAACGTGTATAAAAGGACCGACAGCGGCAGGGAGAATGCTAACCATAGCCAAAGCAATAGAGTCCAACATCCCTGATTCATTCAAGACCCCGAGAAAGACACCGGCGGCCAGAATGACTGCAGCCATCATCAAGGCAGCAGGTGCATGCGCGCGCACACGCCCCATTTGATCGCTAACTTTTGGATAGTTAATCGGCAAGGCTATCGCTACACCAAGCATAAACGCAAACTCAGGGGGAACAATATCAAAAAGCATGACACCGACGACCGCAAGGGTAAGCGCGAAGTTGATCCAAATCATCGCGGGGTGCTTCACAGGCTTTTCCTCAGCCGCTGCTGCCACCTCTGCTTGTTTTTTGGAAAAATCATCAGCAATCGATTGAACATTCACACTGTCATTACGCTCAATCTCACCATTCTCTATACGCTTGTCAATCCGTTTCTTTTCTCGTATACCCAGGAGAGCGGCAAACCCAAGGACGAGAATAAAGCCAACGATTTGTAAAGGAATCAATGGATACCATAGTTGATTGAGGTCGGCGTCAAGCACAGAGGCCGTTCGGGCCATCGGCCCTCCCCAAGGGACCATATTCATGATGGCAGCACTTAACGAAACGATAAGCAGTAGTAAATATTTGCTCATGTTGAGCTCTTTATATAAAGGAAGGAGTGCCGGAATCGTCAAAAGAAACGTTGTGGCACCGGCTCCATCAAGATGTGCAAATGTTCCGATCACTGCTGTACCGACCGCGACAATGATAACATTCCCTTTTGTGAGGAGTATCATTCCCCGAACAAGCGGGTTAAATAAACCACTATCTTGCATAATCCCAAAGAATATAATGGCAAAGATAAACATGATGACGACGTTCATCACCTGATCGGCGCCAGAGGCAAAGAACTCCCGTAACTCATCGAACCCGAATCCAACAAGCAATGCACCGAGCACCGGGATAAGTGTCATTCCTACAATTGGACTGACCTTTCCCCATATGAGCAACCCGACAATCGTAAGAATAATCGCTAATCCTACGATCGTCAGTACAACTGAAAAATCTTGTTCCATCTCTTATTCACTCCCTCAAACCCTACTATCTTGAAAACATCCTGCAAGCGGATACATTTCCCATTTAAAAAAGCTCATGTAATCCCTATGATATATCTATTAGATTAGAGCCCATTTAATAAATCCAAATCTAGCATATATAGAGATAATATATAAATATTGTTCTCAAAAGCATTATAATGTTTATTTTGTTGATTTTGTTTATTTTGTTCACGTGCGCGGCGTAGGTTTTTTTATCGATTTTAATGGGAAGCCTTTCTTTTTTCGCAGACGACACCGACAACGTCGTACAACCGGACATTTCCATTCTTTACGATCCCGACAAGTTGGACCATATAGGGTGCAACGACAACCCGGATTTGATTGTGGAAGTGTTGTCTCCGTCAACGGCAAAACACGACCGCCTCCGCAAATTTGAGCTGATGAACAAGATGGCGTACAGGAATATTGGATCGTGGATATAAGCAATGAAACCGTCGAAGTGCTTTCGTTAAATCATGGACAATATGAAAGGGATAACGTGTATGGAAAGGAGGATGAGGTATTCACCATTTTGTTTGATTCTTTTTCACTGACAGACGGTGTTTGGATGAACCATACCGCGAGCAAAATTTCTGCTTTTCACGTTCACAGAAAAAATTAAAAATGGTTCAATCATCGTTTTTTGATGATCGGAACCATTTTAGGTTTGGATGATTGTCATCATTTATGAAAAACACTGCCACAAAAGAACTGGAAAAGTGGGGCTCTTTAAGTGATCCTTTTGTTTTCCTGTAAAACGTAATGTAACCCAAAAAACAAAACCGTGATGAACATAAGGATCATGGAAAGGCCATACCAACCGGCTGTAAAACTACCGGTGATATCTGTCATCAGGCCGAATAAAGGTGGTCCAAGTATAGTCCCCCAAGAACCAATGCTCATACTAAAACCACTTGCGAGGCCAGAATGTTTCAGGGTCACAAGTTCAGTGGTGGCATTCATCCACAAACCATTAAACCCGGACACACAGAATCCAAAAACAAACGAAAGCAATGCAACATAGATGAAAGGTACGCCGGAAGGAAAAGCCCCCATTATAACAGCTGATACCGTCGACAAAAGAGCGATCATACACAGCACAATCATACGATTACCCTTAAATATGCGGTCACTAATCGCCCCCCACCCTAAGCGACCTAATGAACCTCCTATTTCGGAAAAAACCAACAATGTACCGGCGAATACAATATGAATGCCTAGCATTTGGTTGGCATAAATAATAAGATACGTATTTAAAGACATCTGTGCAGCATTAAGTCCGACTGCACCTGAACTTACAAGCAACAAGGGGCGATTTTTCGCCATTTCAAAAAATGATTGTTTTACCTCTTTTAGACGGCTCACTCTATGCTGCTCCAATTTCGCCTGCTGACTATCCCTATACCGGGAATAACTCAAAACTCCCGCGATCAATAAAAAAATAGAGGCTCCGAAGACGACCAGACGCCATCCGTAGTTTTCTGCAAGTAACACAAGAATAAAAGCGGATAAGGCAGAGCCTACTGTCACCCCCATCTGTTTAATGCCCATGGCTGTGCCCCGGTTTCTCAGTTCAAACCAGTAAATGATGCCCCGATTCGAGGCGGGATGCATGGCCCCGTAACCGAGGCCACCGGCGATTATAAACAGAAGCATCCACACAAAACTGGATGTTAAGCTCATAAAAAGAAAACTCAATCCAAGGCAAGATGTCAGCGCTAATATCATCGGCCTCGTTCCAAGTCGGTCCACCATAATACCGGAGGGAATGGAAGCTAAAAACTGCCCAAAAAATAATGCAGCCGGAAGTAGTCCAATCTGTGTATTTGTCAAAAGTAAATCTTCTCCAATAAATATACCCAACGGAGAAAGACCTCTCCCAACAAATGCGATCATAACCTGCGCAAACAAAAGCCACCCGAGCATATGCCAAGGGTTGATTGTATCTCTAATCTGTGCGTATTGATTGGATTCTTCTTTCATTGGTCCACCAGCTCAATTTGTACTAACCCATATGGTTATATCTATAAAACGTACAGGGTCTTACATTCCCAAGTTTTTATTTCGCCGCTGTCTCATCTTTTTAAACGCGGAAATAAACACTGGGGATAGCAATGACAATGCTGCAATCGCTAACATGGTAACCGAAATCGGATTCGTCAGGAAGACCATCCAATCACCGTTAGAAATTTGCAATGCCTGGCGCATCGATTCTTCCATAATGTCACCCAAGATAAGGGCAAGGATCATGGGAGCAGCAGGAAATCCATACAAACGCATCGCAAACCCAACCACGGCAAAAATTAACAGCAACCACAGATCAAACGTACTCAAACTTAATCCGTACACCCCTATTAAACAAAACACAATGATCAAGGACATGAGCATCGCTTTCGGAATATCCAATATTTTGGCGATGTAAGGAATTAAAGGCAGGTTAAGAATGAGAAGGAATATATTTCCTATATACATACTCGCGATCACACCCCAAAATATATCGGGATGATCTTCCAACATTAATGGCCCGGGTGTGATACCCATAACCAGAAGGGCACCCAATAAAATCGCTGTCGTACCTGAACCCGGAATGCCAAGCGTTAGCAAAGGGACGAACGAACCTCCGGAAGCAGCATTATTTGCTGCCTCGGGAGCCGCCAATCCTTTCAGGTTCCCTTTTCCAAACGTATGTTTATCTTTGGCAATACGTTTTTCCATACTATATCCGAGAAAAGAGCCAATCGTTGCACCGGCACCCGGAAGCACTCCGGTGAAAAATCCTAATATCGAACTTCTCCCGACCGGCGGGGCAATTTGTTTGATTTCCCGCTTGTTTAATTTAAGGGAACTGATTTTCTGGCGTTTACCTAAGCTTGATCCGCGTAGCAACATCATGAACACTTCTGCAAGCGCAAACAAACCTAACGCGACGATTAAAAATTCTATGCCTTCCATTAGCTGGGGAATTCCAAATGTATAACGTAAAGTGCCTGTTTGCAGATCAATGCCAACAATCGAAATCATAATTCCAATAACGGTAGCGATTAATCCTTTAACCATAGATTTGTCCGACAAGCTTACAACAAATGTTAAACCGAGAACCATCAGTGCGAAATACTCAGTTGGTCCGAAACTTACAGCTACCGCTGAAAGCATCGGCGCTAACAGCATCAACCCAATGACACTAATCGTGCCCCCGATAAAAGAGGCGTAAGCAGCGGTTGCCAATGCTTTGCCGGGTTGCCCCTTTTTGGCCAACGGATAACCATCGAAAGATGTGGCCACCGCACCGGCAACACCCGGGGCATTCAGAAGAATCGAAGACGTGGACCCTCCAAATATTGCACCATAGTAAACGCCGGCCATTAAAATTAACCCCGCTGCCGGGTCCATCCCGAACGTCACAGGGATCATTAAGGCCAGGATGCTGATCGGTCCTAAACCGGGGATCATTCCAATAACAGTGCCGGCAAAAACGCCAATCATTACAAACAATATATTTAGCGGTTCAAGCGCAACCTCAAATCCATATAATATGCTTTCCAATGTCTCCAAGCCAAGGCACCCCCTATATTGGAATGATTCCTTCAGGCAAATAGATGCCCATGAATCGAGTTAAAAGTAAATAGAAAAATAAGCTAACAGATAAAGAAACGATAAAATTGACTACATGCCTTCTATAGCCATAATAAAATGTCATGCCAAAGGTAAATAATAACGTAACAAGCAAAAACCCTAGTATTTCAAATAAAAATATATATAACGCGATCGCTACAAGCGTGACAAACACTTGCATTCTGGGTGTCGCGAATCTTTGTTTCCCTTCTTTCTGCTGTACCTGTGTTTCTTCTTCTTCTTCTTGATCCTTATATTCTTTTCTGTCGAAAAATAAGAATATAGATAATATCAGTAAAATAAACCCCAATATTTTCGGAAATAAATCTGAGTCAACCGGCCTGGGTACGGAGAAAGAAGGAATATCAAAAGCCAAGACTAGGTATCCACTCGAAAATAAAGCGAGGATGATGGCGATCATCTGATTTTCCTGTATCCATTTTTTGGCCACGGCCGAAATCCCCCTCAATAGAGAATAGGGCCTGAAATCGCATGTGCAAGATCAGGCCATTCTCGTTGTTTGTATTATTGCCCCAATAACCCTAAATCGTCCAAAATCTCTTCAAATTCCATTGCTTGTTCATCGAGGAACTCCCCGAACTCTTCACTATCTTGATACGCATCGATCCATCCGAGATCTTCAGTGGCTTCTTGCCACTCTTCCGTTTCTATCATGTCAGCAAACATTTCCTCGTAATAGCGAACGGATTCTTCAGGGATATCCCCCGGTGCCAAAACCCCGCGCCAAATATCAAATGTGTAGTCAATGCCTTCGTCGACAAGTGTCGGCACCTCCGGCAAACTATCGATCGGTTCTTCCGAAGATACAGCAAGCGCGCGCACATCGCCGCCTTGAATAGATCCACTTGCTTCTCCGGCGCCGGTAATCCCGGCATCTACCTGGCCGCCCATCACATTGGTAATAACCTCTCCGCCACCTGCGAAGGCAACATAATTTAATTGACTGGCATCTATCCCGGCTGCATCAGCAGCACCTGCCATGGAGATATGGTCCATGCTTCCCGGCGCAGAACCTCCGGCGATCGCGACGTCTTCAGGGTCTTCTTCAATGTCATCCATTAAATCATGAATCGTCTCATACTCTGAATCATCGTCGACGATAATAACCGAATAATCCGTAATCAACCTTGCCAGCGGTGTAAAATCGTTATGGTCATACTCGGACTCCCCATCCAATGGGATTAAAATCAGCGGAGGGCTCGCGGCAAACATATGATGTGGGTCACCTTCGTTAGAGGCGATTTGCGCCCAACCGACAGCGCCCCCTCCTCCTTCAACGTTTTCAACCGGCATCGGTTGCGGCGTTAGTTCGTTTTCTTCAAGAACGGTTGCGCTCGTCCGGGCCAAAGTGTCCCATCCGCCTCCGGCACCGGAAGGCGCGATGTATTGAATCGCTTCAGTAGGTTCCCAATCAGCTTCTGCTTCTTCTTCCTCTCCCTCAGCATCCACATCTTCTCCGCCGTCCTCACCTGCTTGTTCTGTCTCATCAGAGCATGCGGCAAGCGCGAATGCGAAAGCGGTTACAACTCCCGTTAAAAAAAAGCGCTTAAACAATCCTTGTGACATATTTACTAGACCCCCTAGATTAAAATATTTTACAATTTATAATCTAGCATACTTCTAATCAGAAAATAAAGATTTTATTCATAAGTAGCATTTTGTTCATTTTGTTCACATAAAATTATATTTCTTTAATGACAAGTTTTCCAGTAATCTAAAATTAGACGTGTCCATTGCCTGCTAAACCCTTGCTCGCTGCTGATATGAACAAAACTGTCAAGGATTCGCTCCTTTTTTAACTTTTTGGGCCCCCTTAATACAGAAGCATGTTCGGCTTCTTTTTTTGAGATTAACCATTTTTCCTTTTCAGCTTAACCATTACCCTTCACCTAAGCTGTCATGATAGCTGTCAAAACGAAAGGGATGGCGCTGAAATGGCGGAGACTTCTGCGGAAACACGGACGAGCCCGGTTCGTCCGAACAATAGTGCACATCAAAATCAAGTGATTCGAATCGGGCATCCTGAAGATGTTGCAGTCGTTCTTGATAAATCAGATGCCATCCGATGAGGTGGACACACCCTAAAGAAACACACCTGAGGGGTGTGTTTCTTTCAGTCAAAGACATAACGACGTTCGGGCCTGCCAACATCTCCATATTTAAGTTCAGTTTTCGCCTCATTGACCGAAACCAAATATTCGAGATAACGTCTGGCCGTTGACCGGCTCGCACCTATTTTTTCACCTAATTTACTGGCTGTTATTCCCTGGTCTTTCGACATTTCCAATATTCCTTTTATGTTGTTTAATGTAATTTTATCAATGCCCTTTGGTAAGCCATCGTCGTCCGTTTCAGCCTTCCCGGAGTCAGCTGCTCCTATCAAACGGTCGATATCCGCTTGTTCCATCTCCCCGTTACCAGCAAGGATCCTACGGCGCTCGAGATATCTTTTTAGGGTCCATTCAAATCGTTCAAACTCAATCGGTTTTACAATATAATCGAATGCTCCAGCCCGCAACGCTTCTTCAATCGTAGGCACCTCTTTGGCTGCGGTCATCAAAATGACATCCACTTCATGATAATAATTGCGTATTTTCCACAATAATTCCAACCCTTGAACATCTGGGATATAAACATCGAGCAAAATCAGGTCCGGCAACTTTTTGCCTTTGTTCAATAGATTCAATGTCTCCTCTCCGGTTTTTGCCACACCAACGACTTTGAACCCTTCCATTTTATTTATGAATTGGTGATTGATGTCGGCTACCCGAAAATCGTCTTCCACAATCAGAACGTTGTAAGTATCGCTCATTTGATCACCTCCTGACATTTTCATGTATCCTCTTTAGGTATGGTTATCACAAAGCAAGCCCCTCCAAGCTCGCCATCTTCAAGTAAAATCGCGCCTCCGTTATCTGATAGCACATGGCTACTCAAAGCTAAACCGATCCCTCTTTGGGAGCCTTCTTTTGTTGAAAACCCTTGCGTAAAAATTTGCTCACTTAATTCCGGCTGAACACCGGGACCTGAATCGTCGATTTCAAAAATAACCTCATTTCCAATGTCCGTAAAGAAAATACGCACCTGCCGGTTTTTTTGCGGCTGCTTCCTTACCGCCTCCAATGCATTTTCTAACACATTGCCCACCACTGTTAAAAGCGCTTCTCTTTTTTTCCCTGACAATCGATATGTTAATTTGCTGTCCGGGTGTAAGGTCATATGGATGTTAAGCTCATTTGCTTGATTCAATTTGCCTAAAAGTACAGCACTAACCATCGGATCAGGCACTTTTTGAATCAAAAATTGAATCCACTCCTGCTGTGTATGGGTTTCTTTCTGGATTAACTCAACCGCTTCTTGTTTTCGATTCAACTGCAGCAATCCTGAAATCGTATATAACTTGTTTGAAAACTCATGGGTTTGGGCCCGAAGCGCTTCGGCATACTGCTTAATTCGCGTTAACTCCTTTGTTAACTTCTCAATCTCCGTTTTGTTTCGAAAAGTGGATACGGCCCCAACCACTTTATTCTCATAAAAAATCGGGATACGGTTGACGAAAACACTATTGTTCCCGATCAACATTTCTTGGTCATATTGGCTGTCACCATCACTGAGCACTTCCGGCAACCTTGTATACGGGAGCACTTCCTCGATGTGTTTTCCAACATATGACGCTTCCTGCTTTTGATTTGGGAACAACAGACGATGAGCGGTTTGATTCATTAAAGTAATCAGCCCTTTTTGATTCACGGCAATAATTCCTTCATGGGTAGATTGAAGAATGGTTTCTTTTTGCAAAAACAAGTGGGAAATTTCTTCAGGCTCCAAATTAAATAACGTTTTTTTAATATAATGCGCGATCATCACCGCCCCTATAACGCCTACGGAAACAATAAAGAATAAAACGTACCATAATTCCCGGATATAATTGGCAATAATGTCTTGGATGTCATCGACTAAAAAACCAACGGAAACAACACCCACAATTTCCTCTTCTTCAGAGAAAACAGGTACCTTCCCCCGCATTGAAGGGCCTAAAGAACCGACCGCCTTTGAAACATAGGCTTCCCCATCAATTAAAGCACGATCATTATCATCACCTACCATTCGTTCCCCTATCCGGTCCGGCAAGGGATGAGCATAACGAATCTCGTCCGTATTACCAACCACAATGAACTCAGCCCCTGTTTCTTCTCTAATCGGATCTACAATGGGTTGAATGATGGAAGCAGGATCGTCCTCATCAAATGCTTCACGCAATTCCGGTATACGCGCGACACTTTGCGCCACGTTCAAAACTCTTTCTCCCATTTGTTCTTCTAATGAGTCCGAAAAAAAATAATGCACAAAAAATCCTACAATGATAAACATACCAATAATCAATGCAACGATCAGCAGTATCATTTTTATTTTTAAATTAATTTTGACATTTGGTTTATTGAGATGCCTTTGTAGATTTTTGCTTTGAAACCTGTTCATAACGTACGCGCCCCCCCCACCTTACTAGAATTATACATGAGACTGATAGATTGAATAAAGCCTTAGATCTATTTGGAGACAGAAAAAACGTCTGCTCCAATTTCAGAGCAAACGTTTTTTTAATACTACTGTTTTGCAGTGCTTTTATTAACGTAATCAGCAGCTGAGCAACCTGCCAGTCTTCCAAATACCGCTCCCGACATCAAACCTGAGCCTCCAGGGTAATTATCGAAAAAAAGTCCGCCAACCATTTCTCCGGCTGCGAATAATCCCGCTATGGGGTTTTCATTCTTATCAAGGACAGCGCCCATATTGTTCACATGGATCCCGCCAAAAGTAAATGTAATGCCACAGGTTACCGGATAAGCATAGAAAGGCGGGTGATCAAATTTCAGCGCCCAATTTGATTTTGGAGGTGTTATCCCGGTCGTCCCTTTCCCGTCCTTAATGCTTGGGTTATAAGTTCCCTCTTGAACGACATCGTTATATTTCATAACCGTTTTTTCTAATGCTTTAGGGTCAACATCCATTTTCTTAGCCAATTCTGTAATGGTATCCGCTTTTACATACGTAGCTTCTTCAAGATTATACTCTTCTCGTAACATTGGCCGGACCTGTGAATCGAATAATTGGAACGCTTTTTGTTCCGGCTGTTTCAATGTTTCCTTTCCGTATTTTGCATACGTATAGTTTCTAAAATCTGCGCCTTCATCGACAAAACGTTCGGCCTTTATGTTAACAATTAGACCTAATGGATACGATGATTTCTTGTAGATATCGCCTGGCTTCGAATAATCCCCTACCCGGGGTGAACCATAATCAGTTGTGTGAGCATGACATCCACTCCAGTCTCCGTAGGGGACTGCCCCAACCGCCAGGGCCATATCCAGTCCGTCTCCGGTATTGTATTCACTACCTCTAACAACCGCGTTTTCCCACTCACTCCCCATGTGTTTCTTTCGTTTTTCCTTACTTGCTTCAAACCCGCCGCACGCCAAGACGACCGCCTTGGTCGGTATTCTTTTTTCATGCCCGTCTTGTTGAACGATAACTGCTTTGACTCGATCTTCCTGTGTGTCAATTTTTATGGCCCTTGTGGAATAAAGAACTTCAATCCCCAACACTTCCATGCGTTGATTTAATGTCTCAATGAGACCGATTCCTTTTTGTTTTGTCTTAACGGGTAATCCGCCCCAAAAAATATATTTCCCATCTTTTTCAAAGCGTTGATTTTCATTCAGTTGAAATTCTACCCCCTGGTCCCGCATCCATGATATCGTTTCCAATGATTTAGATACGAGCTGCTTAGCCAATGCCGGCTCACTTTTTCCTTGAGTGAGTCGCATAATATCATCATAATAATCTTCGCTTCGATATTCGGGCATTTCTATATCCTTTATGTCATCTTTGGTGATCCCGGAAAGGATGGATGCAAGTGTATTCATATCTTCATAAGCAAAACGAATTGCCCCATCTGTAAAAAATGAATTCCCTCCACGTTTTTCTTTTGGACCCTTTTCTAGTACCAGTACATTTAATCCTTCTTCTTTAGCGGCGATTGCTGAGCTAAGTGCAGCATTTCCAGCCCCCACAACGACTAAATCATAGTCTTCATGTCGAACACTCATTATATAAGCCTCCCTAAAAAAATAAACCTCATACTTTTTAAGTGTAGAGAGGTTTTGTTAATAAATATAATACCTTTTTTTAGGTCATTTAATAAATATAATTTATACAGGCACTTACTCGACTGGTGACCGCTTATTGTAAAAATGCTACTGTCATTCGCTCCATGTCTTTACATATTCGATGAAGTGGCGAACTACAGCCAACTCTGATGCAGGCTGCTTAAACATTAGCCATGTCTTTCGCTTAACAGGTGTACCGTCTTTAAAATGGAGTCCGACTGCATTAAGATTATCAGAAGCTTGCAAACAGATCCCAGGTACGACCGCAAATCCAAAATCATTCTTTACCATCTCTTTACATGTTTCCAAGCGGTCAACTTCCATCTTAACATTTGGCGGTTCTGAAAATTGATCATGCCACCAATTGGTAATCGAACCTTCCAACGAAACATCTGTATGATAGTTGATTAAACTATACTCAGGCAATTTATTTAAATCAATTTTCTTTTTGGAAATCAAATAAAGTTGTTCCTCACTCAACAAATGTTTATTACCCCGCCATGAATCGTTATTCCTTACTATTCCAACATGAACACTTGATGAATGTAATTGTTCCATCACTTGTGTACTTAGACCGGTATGGACATTAAAATTTACATTCGGGTACTCGAGCGAAAAATTGTTCAAAAGCTTCGGCAATACATATTGAGCAAAATTACCAGATGCCCCGATTCTTAAGGTTCCGGTTACTTCATCGTCCATATTTTTCATAATATCTTTCGTAGTTTGTAACTTCGTTAGCATTTCTCTTGCATATTGAACGAGATATTCTCCTTCAGACGTAAACGCTAAGCCCCTTTTGGTTTTAAAAAAAAGATGAACACCAAACTCTTCTTCTAATTTTTTTAATCGATAGCTTAAAGAAGGTTGAGAAACATAAAGTTTACTTGCCGTTCGGGTAATATTTTTTTCTTCGTTCAATATGGTGATCATGAACCAATCCTTTTGATCCAACTATCCTTCCTCCTCCAAATCAGCTACTTTTCGTTCAATTATTATTTTTCCATTCATTTGTGAGTTCAACCGGAAAGCTAAAACAACAAGCTGACCCCTTATGGGATCAGCCCTGCACCGCTTGAATATCTTCGGCAATCGGTTCTGTATCCGTATCCATTCCGTCATACTGGCGAATGACCTGTCCATGCGGATCCACCAAATAAAACTGCGTGGAATGAATGATATCGTTGCCTTCCGGATCTTTTTCGACGACGCTTGCGAATGTATTTTGCGCGATTGCTTCAATGTCTTCTTGTTCATACCCGGTGAGAAAATGCCAGCCGGCAAAATCGGCGTTGTAGTTTTCTCCATACGATCGTAATGTCTCGGGATCGTCAAAGTCCGGATCAACGGTAAATGACACAAGGGTTGTATCCAGATTTTCATCTTCAAGATCCGCCTGTAAACTTGACATGTTCGGCGTCATTACATTGCAGACCGTCGGGCAGCGGCTAAATACCATACTGGCAACCCAGTAGTCGCCTTCTAAATCTTCATTGGTTACCGTTTCTTCATCCTGATTCGTAAATGAAAAGTCACTCACGTACAACGCTGATTCTGATAAATCGGTGCCATTCTCCGCTCCCGTCTCGTATAGCCAAGCACAGCCGCTGCAAAACAATAGCAATGCGCCAAAAGCAACTGTTGTTTTTTTTATCATCTGTGGTTCTTCCCCCTAACGGTCCCCCATTTTCACATGTTCCGGAATGTCACTGATCGAGGGCTCTCCGCTGTCTTGATGGCTATCTTTTTGTAGCCATTGTTTAAACGCCACGCCGATCGCACTCCCATATAAGATTTCTTGGGCGACTTTCATCATGATTCCGGCAAGCTGTTGGTCACTATACGCATCTAAGTTTCCTAAGAAGCCGATGCCACCAAACATCGATGAGGAGACACCTGCATTCGCCGGCAAGCAATATGCCATGACGCTTGCCCAATACTGCATATCCGTGTACGTATCATAAAGCGGATAACCTGAGAAAATAATCAGGGCACACGCGGGGGTGATCAATAGACCGCTTCCGAAAATATACAAGATTCGTCGTAAGTCGTGAAGATATTGTTCTTTAGGTAACGGCGCGATGATATGCCACCACATCATCCACGCGGCGATGAACAACAAGATTTCATACAAACTGTGAACGCCCGGGCGTAACATTAAAAAGTCAAAAACACCGGGAATATGATAAAACGAAAAGAGGGCGTTAAACGTAACTAGCCCGACAATCGGGTGAAACATCGCGTTTCTAGCCCTTCGTGCATAATTGCCAAATCCTTCGAAGGCCGCGCTCAAAAACCAATTTGGCAATGCGATGATCAACAGCGGCACAGAAAAGAAATAGGCGGAAACCATTTGGAACATATGAATCGTAATCGTCATATGGCCCGTACTATATAAAGGGCTCCCCCACCCCAAGTAAAGAAATAGGAGTGCTAATCCAAACAAAAAATCATGTTTTAAACGCGGCTTGCTCCCACCTTCAAAGCGAACGTACCACTTACGTGTCAAAAGAATGTAGAGGGTAGCCACAACTGCTAAAACAATGATGAGTTCAGGTGTCCATAACGCTCGAAATGTTAATTGTTCGAACAATTCACCCATCCGAAGACCTCCTAAGTAACGTTCCGATTATATATTATCACAGAAAAGGGGATTGATGTCTGAACAAGATGTTACAGATTTCGAGATGCCTCGCAATTCCCATCCTATCATAAGCTATTGTTTCCATATACAAGCCCTGCATACAAAGTTATAATGAGGACGACTGCCAAAATTGCTATGTCTGTTCTCAGGAGGTCTTTTTCATATGAAAGTATACGAGTTAACAAAAGAACATACCGACGAGCATATTCATAAAACTGCGGATCTCCTTATGGGACAAATGGAATCCATCGGCGGGCCAAACGCTTATGAAAATATGGTTACCGTTATCCGCGCGTCCATGGATGAGGGCTCTCACGCGTATACGTTTGTTGCCGAAGAGGGCGACAGGATTCTCGGAGCTGCATTTCTTAATGTACAAAAAAGCTTAGTGAAAGGCGGCAATTTTATCTGGTTGAATGATCTGTATGTACATGTTGAGCACCGCAATCAGGGGATCGCGAAAAAATTGCTTTTATATGTCGTTCATTGGGCCGAACATCATGATATGAAAGGCATTGAATTGGAAACAGGGGTAAACAACCAGGCCACAAAAGCATTGTACAATTCCCTCGGTTTTTACGACGTCGTGTCGAAAAGATATGGGTTTCAATTTTGACGTCTATCCTGCCTGTCATCCAACAAAACGATAAAAAAAGGCTTCCCATGAATGTGGAAAGCCTTTTTTTGCAGGTAAGAAAGTACAACGTATAAACTTTTTCCTGCATAAGTGCAACTAAGGCTCTCGCCATTAAGGCTTGGCGATAAACCAAGGTTTCTAATATTTGCTGCCTAACAAAAAGAATCTCTAGGTTTCGGCACCGATAATCCGAATAACGGCCGTAGAAAAAGAGCCAAAAATGTTCCCGCGAGTGCCATGATGCCCCAAATATAGCCATGGGCACTAAACGAAGCAATGCCGCTGAAGTAAGCGCCAATATTGCAACCAAACGCGAGACGCGCGCCATAGCCCATCAACAACCCGCCAATCACGGAAGCTACGGCGTTTTTCAGCCTGATTTGCGTAAACTTAAAAAGCCCTCCGGCGGCCGAAGCAATAAAAGCACCAAGGATAACGCCAAAATTAAGCACCGTCGTGGTGTCTGCGAAGATGGAAGCGTTGAGCACCGCTTCGTCGCCTTGCCAAAAACCCCAGCTCGCGACATCAAATCCAATGGCGTCTGCGACTTTAGATCCCCAAAGGGTTAACGCGTACGTGACACCCCACGGGCTCTCCCTCGTCATTAACGTCACCGCGTTAAGGACCGCCAGGGCAATCGCGGCGGCAAACAGCGGCCAAGACCCACGGAAGATTCTTTTCCACCCAATGGCAGAAGGTTTCGGTGCTTCTTTTGGCGGATTTTTTCTCTTTTCAATGACTTTCGTTAGCCAGGCAATCCCGCCAAAGATAGCCAAGGAAACAAGGAGCGCACCGCCATACCCAAGCCCCGTAGATGTGGCCAACGAAAACGGTTCAGCGGCCGGCATATCATCCATCCAGAAATCAAAATGAGCGGCACCAATTGTGGAACCGATGATGAAAAAAATTAATGTGATAAACATGACCGAGCGTCCACCGCCAACAGCATAAAGCGTTCCCGACGCACAACCGCCTCCAAGTTGCATGCCGATACCGAATATAAATGCACCGACGATCAAACTTACACCGACCGGGGAAATGTTCCCTGTCGCTTCGCCGCCAAAAAACGAATAACCGGTGGCAAGGATGGGCGCAAACAATAGACAGGCCACTGCAAGCATCAACATATGTGCGCGTAACGATTGGCCGTTACCAACCGAGGCCAAACGTCTAAACGCGGACGTAAAGCCAAAACGAGCGTGGAAAAGTGTATATCCCAATCCTACTCCAATGATTAAGAGTAAAGGCTGAACGATGTTCTGGGTAACCAAAAGAAAAATGGCTAATGCCAACGTCACAACAAGTGCGCCTATCACCAATTTATTTTGCGGCGGATGAAGCGCCGGCGATGGTTCTTTTTTAACGACCGAATGTTGTTCATTGATCGGCTGAGCATAAGTCGACATTTATTAAACCTCTTTTTCTTATTAATTTAATCAGGATTTATCATATGAGGTTTTTGCATAAATGTCAACCGGTGAATCTCTCCAACTAAATCAAAAATTTTGATGAGAGCTTCCCTATTCACGGACGGGACGATGGCTTTGTTTTATACTGCTCGTACAGGACCTTGCCCTACAGTCGAAACCAACATTATTTATACAGTTGGACACAAATCCAAGAGATCCAGTCCAACTTTTTCAATATTGATGGCAGCATTATGGTCGCGGTCTAAAACTGTCCCGCATGACTTGCATACATGCGTGCGAACGGACAAAGCCTTTTTCACACGCTTCCCACAGCTGGAACAGTCTTGACTGGTATAATGAGGTTTAATTCTTACGAGGGTTCCACCATTGTTTTTACACTTGGCAGGTAATAAAGTACAAATCAACTTTACTACCTGCATAAGTGCAACTAAGGCTTTTCGCCATAAAAGCTTAGCGAAAAGCCAAGTTTTCTAATATTCGAGCTTACGACTAAAAGCACCCCAACCAGCGTCATGAATCGACGTTGCCAAATGGCGGTTTTTCACCATACTTTGGATCTTCAAGTGCTTTTTATCTTTCGTTTTTCCACCCGAAATTGTTAAATGTCATTGAATGATCATCGTTATGTTTTCTTGATGTTTGGATAATGTGCAAGCCCTTCGAAAAAGTTCTTATAAGCTTCTTCCAGACGGAAAAATACCTCCTGAAAAGGTTGCGACGGCATTGTTTTAAGAAGCTGCTGCACTCGTTGGTTTGCTCAGCTCGATCTTCCCCCCGCCTCTCCCATGTCGTCCTGCAAATGTCCCTTCACATATCAACCGCAAACGAGCCGGATGGTTTTGTCGGTGCATCTTCGTCATTAATGCGATCCACTGTTATGTGAACCTCTCCCTCGTAGCTGCCTCCATCTGTTACGTACATCGAAGGGATCTCTTCATTGAACGTCGATGCTTCTCCCGGATCGAGCGTTAGCGTTCCAAGGACTTGATTATACATCATTTCTTGAGATGAACGGTACACGGTCTGTTCCGGCTTGCCCTTTTCAAACAGCCGCACTTCGATCCGTTGACTCGTATTAAACTGAAGTTCAACCGGATCATCTCCGCCATTACCAACGGTTGCCTCCACTATGATTCTCCCGTTTTTTCCGTGAGCATCCGCCTGTACATAGAGGCCATCTTCGGTCATTTCGCCCTCTCCTCCTTCTGAGTGTTCTCCCTGACTACAAGCAGCAATCACAGTAAACACGATAAGCACGAATGCAAACTTCAACGTTTCCCCCTCCGTTTAATCATCTTTTCTAAACGAACCTACGATATCTGAGGTTGGCACAATATTTGTGAACGCATTGGGGTCCGTTGCTTCCGTCACTTGCCGCAAAACATAAAGTTCATAACGCGTGATTGTGATCATCAATACTTCTTTTTCAGACTCATCATATCCGCCTTTGGCAGGCATGCGTGTAATCCCTCGCGTGACATGGTCGTGAATTGCTTCTCTCAATTCATCCGCTTTTTTCGTGACAATGAAGGCGGTACATTTGACGTGTCGCGTATGTACCATGTCGATGATTCTTGACGTCGCATAGATGGAAACGAGCGTAAACAATGCCTGTTCCCAATCGTAGGCAAAACCCGCGGCAAAAACGATCAAAGCATTTAGACTAAAAAAATACACACCGAGCGGGCGGTCGCTCATCCTGGCCAGCACGAGTGCGATAATGTCTAAACCTCCTGCCGAAGCCCCGTATCTTAACGGCAAGGACACACCGACAGCCGTGATAATGCCTCCGAAAACAGCATTGAGCATAATATCACCGGCTAACTCCTGAAAAGGGACGACTTCCAAGAAAAACGTCGTTAACGCCACATGCAAAAAACTATAAAACGTAAACAAACGACCGACTTTTTTCCACCCGAGAATCGCGACGGGTATATTCAGCACGAAAAGCATGACCCCTGTCGAAAGAGGAAGAAAAGCGGAAAGAAACTGGGAAACCCCGGTTAATCCGCTCGCGAATATATTAGCCGTTTCCAGAAAAAAATTAAGCCCAATGGCTACGGCAAAGGCACCAAAGATAATAATTCCTATTTTCTGTAATTCCATCCATAATGTTGTCTGTCTAGTTATCACGCTCAGACACCTCTTGCAAGGTTATTAGGATCCATAGCAAATAAGCAAGGGAACAACCCTTGCTTACGGTTCTGCTTCCATATCCTAATGATGGCGTTGCTCTATATTGTTGTCAAGCGACATCCCAGTATCGCCATTTTCTCCGTACGCTTGATTATAATAATTTACCGCGTACGTAGAGCCCTCCGCAACCATATTGTTATCACCCATATCCACGGGATCTGGATGGCCGATGCGCTGTTGCAACGGAATATCGTTGCCTTCCCGGCCGGTCAACTTCGCCACCTGTTTCTTTGTCGCTCCGATTAGTTTTGCCCGTTGGTCGGCATTCTTTATTAAATAACCCGTACCCGCGGCTGCAGCTGCTGCTACACCCAAAACTACCTTTCCTTTCGCCATTACTGTAAGCCCCCTTCTCTTTACTTGTATAACTACCTTTTCCCTGCAAGAAAAGAATTAAACGTTAAGATCCATATGAGATTGCCAAGAAGGCAATAACGCGGGGCATTTTGATGAAAGGTTTCGCGCAGCCATCACGACCGATTCATGACGACTTTCTCAGGCTTTGCATGACTTTCGGTATAAACATCGAGGAAAATTCTTTCTAGTAGCCGACTATTAGCTCTCCGACATCTCTTTCCATAAAAATAAGCCGCACGCTTCCAGGAAAAGCGTACGGCCGGGATTTACTTTTACTTATACAAATCAGAAGTATCGTTCACTCGTTTTTCTTTTCCGCTTTTGGTTTCGCCTTCCCAGGATAGCATGCCGCCTTCAAAATTAATCGCGCGTTCCAATCCTTGTTCATTGACATATCGTGCTACTTTTTGGCTGCGTCCGCCACTGCGGCAAATGAACACATGGGTTTTGTCTTTGTCCATTTGTTCAATATGCTCGGGAATTTCTCCCATCGGCAACAGAGGAACACCGGGAATATGCCCCTCTTCGTATTCATCAGGTTCGCGAACATCAACGAAGGCAATGGATTCATCCTCTAACTTTTTCTCGATTTCTTCTCTGTCCCACTGTGGAATGCCGTCTTTTTCGCTTCTCATCTCGTAAACATCTCCTTTTTTTTAATCATAGTTCTCTTTATACCGCAACCGAATAAGACGGTACGTGTGCATCACGATCACTTTCCCGACCGCATATGCCGGTACTGCCAAAAGCAAACCGATGAAACCGGCGATATTGCTGGCCACGAGCAATACGAAAATGACTGTTACCGGGTGTAATTTCAAGTTGTGCCCATGGACTTGCGGGGAGATAAAGACACTTTCAAATTGCTGGATAATGACCACAGCCCCCACAACGAGCAATGCTGTGAACCATCCATCAAAAAGAGCAACGACCAGCCCAGGAGCCGTACCAATCCACGGACCGATAAAAGGGATGAGGTTCGTCACCATCGCGACAAGTGCCAAAATCAGGGAGTAATCCACTCCGATGATTAAATAAGCAATGTATACAAGCACCCCTACACAGAAACTAACAATAATTTGGCCTTGAATAAAAGATGCCAGGGCAGTATCCATATCGCTAAGGATACGCTCGCCTTCCTTCTCCTGTTTTTTTGGCAATAGGCGCAACAATTGTTGCGGTGCTTTTTCGCCTTCTTTTAACATATAGAAAAGGACAAACGGTACAATGATAATCACGATGACCGCAGTCGTCAGCGTGCCCACCACATTCATGACGTTATCGCTAATGTTCCCTAAAGAATCGGTGATGTAACTGCCAATCGTCGCACCGATCTCTTCCAGATCAATCGATTCATCTTCCATAATGTTCTGCACGAGTTCCGTCTGCATGATCGTGTTGAACCAGCCTTGCATTTCCTGAATAAATTGAGGGAACTGATCGATCAAACTGTTAAACTGGTTTTGAATCTCCGGACCAATCATGAAAGCAAAAAGCGTAAGGAGACCAATAAACGTTAAATATAGAAGTAAAATCGCGACCCCTTTAGGCATCCAGCGATGCAAGAAATTCACAATCGGACGAAATAAATAGAATAACACCCCGGCCAGCGCAATCGGTGCAAACACCGTTTGCAGGAAAATAATAACCGGCCGAAAAACAAAATCTACGAGCGTACCTAAGTAAATAATTAATAAAGTCAACGCGATGGCGTAACCGATTTTAAAGTATTTTCCCTGGGGCATGACATCACCACTTCTCCCGAAGATTTGAACGTTTCGGTTTATGTTGGGGAGGGAATGGTGTTTTGTCTTATTCTAATTTCCCCCATAAACAGTATCTATTATACATTATACGCAAGTACGTAGGAGCGCACAACATCATCGCAGGAATAAGTGAAACTTCCATAGGAGGAGTTTTCATCTTTCGAGTTCCTATCTCTGACTTCCGGAATCACAAGCACTTACTATCGAGATAAACGTGAACGATAAACATACACTTATTTTAACCCACGGCTTTTAAAGCTGCTTCCACCGTGGATTGGGAAATTTGGGGTGTTGCAATCTTTGACTTTTGTGTTACATTTTGATTAAATTAAGAAGAAATAGCAGAGAAGAAGGGGGAAGTGACGTTGAAAAAGAACAAACTGTTCATGTCGATCTTTTTGGTGCCGGCTTTGGCGCTAGCCGCTTGCAACGGGGAGGGAGAGGCCCCGGAAGTAGAAGATGAAAACCTTCCCGATGCCGGAGACGAAGCAGAGGATGGCGACGTTGACGATGGCGATGAAGAAAGCGGTGACGGAAGTGCGCTTCAGATGGGCACCGGCTCAACCGGGGGCACTTACTATGCACTTGGTCAAGAAATGGCGAACGTCATGAATGAGCATGTTGACGTTGATGATTTTCAAGTTAACGCTGTTGCAACCGACGCATCCGTTGAAAATATCGCGAGAGTTTCCGATCAAGACCTCGAGCTGGGATTAACCGTTCACATCCCTGCCATTGACGCCCTCGAAGGCGAAGGGGATTTTCAAGGTCAAGTCATGGATAACTTCGGTTTTATGGGCTACGTTTATCCGGAGACGAATCAAATTGCCATCCTCGCCGATGAAGGCATTGAATCCGTCGAAGACCTGGAAGGCATGCGCGTGAATATCGGTCCGCCCGGTTCTGCATCCCATGCTGCTTCAACATTAATCCTTGAAGCCCACGACATTGGCGAGGATGATTTTGAAGCATATGAAGAAGGGTTCGGCGATGGCGCGAGTATGTTACAAGACGGTAACGTAGACGCAACGTTTGGCTTGCTTGGCTTGCCTGCCACCAACATTGAAGAATTGGCAACCCAGCAGGACATCGATTTATTGGGAATTGAAGATGAGGCGCTAGAAGACATTGAAGCAAACAGTGAGTACGAGCATATTACCATTGAATCGGATGCCTATGACTTCCTCGAAGAAGATGTTGAAGGCATCGCCGCCTATGCCGTTCTCATCGGTTCAACCGAAGATGTTGATGAGGACTTGGGCTATGAGATTGTCGCGGGCATGTATGAAAATGCCGAAGATGTTTCCCACGCTCAAGGGGAGCATATGACGATGGAAAATATTATGCTCGGATCCGAAGATTTGCCACTTCATCCCGGAGCTGAACGTTATTTTGAAGAAAATGACCTATTAGATCAATAATGAAGATTATGTTAATGTAGACGGGCCGGGCAATCGATGCCCAGCCCGATTTTTTTGCAGGTAAGAAAGTATAAAACTTTTTCCTGCATAAGTGCAACGAAGGCTTTCGCCATTAAGGCTTGGCGATAAGCCCAGTTTTCTAACGAACAAGCCTCTCGCGAGCCTTATAAAAGCTGCGTTGCTTATATCTTTTCAGGATAGGTGGTGTTCCCGTTGGCAGATCACACCCAAAACGACGATGTTGAAATCGATGAACAAGAAAAAAGAGAGATTATAGAGAAGTACGATAAAGAATCCAACAATCGTTACGACCTGGGAAAATGGGTTTGGATTGTAGCAATCCTTGGTATCTCGTTGACGTCCTTTCATCTTTATACAGGGTTTTCGGGTTCCTACGGTGCATTAATCCAAGGTGCCATTCACCTCGGCAGCGCCCTTTCACTTATCTATATTTTATACCCGATAAACCGAAAAGCCAAACGCAAGCCGGGTGTTCCTTGGTATGATGCGTTGCTGTCCATCATTTCACTTTTTTCTTATCTCTATGTTGTCTGGCATTATGATCGCCTTGTCAGTGATGTTTTGATCTTCGGTTTTGAACCGCTCGATCTGGTCGTTTCTTTAGTCGCGATCGTTCTGTTATTGGAAGCAACGAGGCGTGCGGTGGGCATGCCTATCGTAATTATCGCGATTTTGGCGCTGTTATACGGCGTATACGGCCATGCGTCCTGGCTCGGTGTTTTTTCTCATGCCGGCTTTTCCTGGACCGGGATGTCCACGCAATTATTATATTCGACCGAAGCCATTTTTGGGACCCCTATCCAAGTGTCATCCACGTTTATCTTTTTGTTCCTCTTTTTTGGGGTTCTACTCGTGCGGACGAATATCGGCCAGTTTTTTAACGATATCGCCTTTCGTTTGACAGGACGCTATACAGGGGGGACAGCGAAAGCAGCGGTGGCGGCCAGTGGGTTACAAGGAATGGTCACTGGGAGTTCAGTGGCGAATACGGTAGGCTCGGGGTCGTTTACGATTCCGATGATGAAACGTGCCGGTTTTAAGCCGGAATTTGCCGGCGCCGCTGAAGCCACGGCGTCCACCGGCGGTCAGCTCATGCCGCCGATTATGGGGGCGGCCGCATTTATTATGGCTGAATACGTCGGCATTCCCTATAACGAACTGATCGTATACGCGATCATTCCTGCGGCACTCTATTTTCTGGGTGCTTTTCTCGGTATTCATTTTAATGCTAAAAAAGATGGCATCGTCGGCGTTCCAAAATCTGAACTTCCATCTGTCGCATCCTTTGCCAAACGCTTTGATATGATCATCCCGCTAGTAACGATTATTGGCCTCCTCCTCGCGGGCTATACGCCTACATACGCCGCGCTTTGGGGAATAGGTGCTGCTTTTGCCATCAGTTTCTTGCGCAAAGATACACGTCTCGGCCTGCTTGGGATTTTACAAGCAATGGAACAAGGCGCCCGCGTCGCCTTACCGGTCATCGCTGCCTGTGCCAGCGCCGGCATCATTGTCGGCATTGTTGTCTTTACAGGACTCGGTGGCGTTCTTGCTAACGGCATTATTCAAATTGCCGGCGGAAATTTCTTCCTTGTTCTTTTCCTAACAATGATTGCCTGTATCATTTTGGGGATGGGCTTGCCGACAACAGCCAACTATGTGGTGACTGCATCTGTTGCGGCTCCCGCCATTTTAGCATTTGACGTGCCCCCGGTTGCTGCGCATATGTTCGTGTTTTATTTCGGCATTGTTGCTGACATCACGCCTCCGGTTTGTTTGGCAGCATACGCCGGTGCAGGTATCGCCAGAGCCAACCCAATGCGAACGGGAGTGAACGCTTTCAAACTCGCGATCGCTGCGTTTATCATCCCATATGCGTTTGTAGCGAACCCCGTTATGGTTTTACAAGGGGACTGGACATTGATGGAGTTAGCAACACCTTTGCTTACCGCGATTATCGGCATGGCGGCAGTTAGTGCTTCGTTGATGGGTTACTTCTTCGCCAATTCGATGTTTATCGAACGAATCATTATTTTTGCGGCTGGCATTATGGCCATTTATCCGATAGATGTTTGGATTTCCCTCGCCGGGGTCGCGATTCTTGTCATTATTGCTGTCATCCAACATCTTCGTAAGAAAAAGCAAGATCAAGACCCAACTCCGTCCACCACGTAAAATAAGCCGGGGCATCCTCGCTGATGCTCCGGCTTCGTCTATGCGTGAAGGAGGGGCCTCCAATCAATCGCCATGCTTTTTCATGACGACCGAGGGATGTAGTTTGACTCATTCCTGAAAAACATCAAACGCGTCCCATAAATGTTCGAGTTGTTCAAGTCTTTTCTCTACCTTTTCCTGTTCGGAACGGGTAATCGCGGTGATGAGTGCACTCACAATGCTTTGCGGAGCCGAAAACGAATCGATAAAGGAATTAATTTCAGTAACGGCAAGCAGTTTCCGATCTCCGTACGGCGTAAGAGGCGAGAGCATATGATCGGTGATCACCAGCGTTTTCGCTCCTTTTTGTTTTACATATTTTAAAACGTCAACGGTCCGTTTCGTATATCGTGAAAACCCGAAAGCGATCACAAGATCATTTTCTTCGATATCGAGGATGTGCTCGGAGACTCCGTCTGCGGACCGAATCATTTCCGTATTTTGCAAAACAAGATCCAGATAAAATTCCAAAAAAAGCGCTACGCTCGTCGCACTTCGGTAGGCAATAATATAAATCCGATCAGCAGCAACAATATCTTCGACGGCACCCTGAAATTCTTTTTTATCCATTTGTTGCAATGTTTGCTGCAAATTGTTAATGTCATCCGACAACACTTCACTGACGGTATCTTCCGGCTTCTCTCCCTGCTCGGTCGTCCGCGCGAACACTTCCGCCGATGTCCATTTGCGTTGCAACGCTTCCTGCATATGCCGCTGCAGATCTGGATACCCTTCGTAATTTAAAAAAAAGGCAAAGCGCACCACCGTCGCTTCACCCACTTCTACATTTTTTGCAAGCTTGGAAGCTGTCAAAAAAGGGGCCGTTTCCTGATGGCTGATCAAATAATTGGCGATTTTGCGCTGAGATTTGCTCATCTCCTGCCGCTTGGCAATCATCTGTTCATATATATCCTTCTGAGACACGATGCTCACCCTCTTCCCAAGAAGCAGGAGGTATTTCGTGCAAGTCAAAAAGCAGGAAAAGAGCCAAGCGTTTTAGAAAATAGTTGCTTTTCCACGATGGCAAACGCGTACATTTTAGTGGAGACATCCCATTCTCTAGAACGGACAGGCCGGACCATCGTCGAAATTCCATAAGCTTTTATTTTCCCCGGCTTTTTGGACAATTAGTAACGGATTACTTCCGGAATCACACGATCATAAGCCTCAAGGGTTTTTGTTAATGCCTCATCATCATGAACGACAGAAAGGCTATAGCGATTCCCCGGCTTAGTGTACACCCCTGCTTCAAATAGTGCTTTGTCTAATTTTTTTCTGGAGTCATGATCACATTTTTGCAAGTCCCGATAGTGATTAATCTCCTGTCTTTCCGTTAATAGTACACTAAACATTGCCCCGCTGCCAACCGTTTTCATGGGAATATCATGTTTTCGAAACAGGTGGGTAAGTTCCTCTCTAAAGCGGTCAGTACGAGCGACAAGTGCATCGTATTCTTGCTCGAGGACATCAAGGGTCGCGATTCCCGCAGCCAAAATAAGCGGGTGTCCGTTATACGTGCCACTGTGGAACAGCGCCTTTTGGGATGCTTCGCTATCTTCACCTGCAAAAATATCCGTCCCGTTCAGCGGTGAACTTTGCTCCATAATGGTTGCTTTTCCCCCGACAACCCCAAACGGAAAGCCGCCGCCCACAACTTTTCCGATCGTGGTTAAGTCCGGCGTCACGTCATAGACGCCCTGTACCCCGTCCATTGCCGAGCGAAAAGCGGTTTTTACTTCATCAAAAATGAGCAGGATGCCGAGTTTGTTCGTGACCTTTCGCAATTGTTGAAGAAATCGTTGCTTAGGCGCAATAATCCCGCCCTCCATCGGTTCGATAATAACAGCTGCCAGTTCATCTTTGTGTTGTTCCAAAATGCGCGCGCAACTTTTAATGTCATTAAAGGGGAGAATAATCGTCTCGTTGGCAACTTCCGGCGACATTCCGCCGGAATCGGGTACAGCCTGCGGGTCTTCTTGTTCACCTGCATCGCTTTTTGAGGGATGAATGCTTAAAAGAAGGGAGTCAATCGCGCCGTGATAATGACCTTCAAACTTCGCGATTTTATATTTATTTGTATGCGCCATCGCCAAACGTACCGCTAATAAATTTGCTTCGGTTCCGGAATTGGCATAGCGTATTTGTTCCATGGAGGGAAAATGTTTTTGAATGCGAGTCGCCATCGTTACTTCCCGATCATGAGGGGTTCCGAATAACCACGTTCCATCTTCTTCGACCTGACGGACAATCGCTTCACGAACGTGAGGGTGTGCGTGCCCAAGGATTAATGCTCCGTACCCCATTAAATAATCAATGTACTCATTGCCGTCTACGTCGTAAAATTTACTGCCACTTGCACGGTTGATCGTGATTGGGTAAGGGGCAAAATGTTTAATATTTGCGGTCATCCCACCCGGCATCACCTTCCGTGCCCGTTCCATATGCGCTCGCGACTGTGTGGTCCGCTCCGTGTAAACCTCGTCAGGATGTGCAACGTTTTGCAAACTCATCGTTTTCGATTCCTCCGATAAAATTTTTACTTCATAATTTAAATATATGAATGCTTTCTTTCATTATACACAGAGGACAAGGGTTTGTGAACCGTTCCTTTCGTTTTTAGGTAAAAGATGAAATATTTCATTCATTTGTTGAGCGAACAACAGCATTCGGACATTTTTTTAGTGTAAACGGACCCCTGTCCAAACGATCCACCAGTTCGGATGATCTTATCTATTTCATTCCCAAACTGTCCGAGCTTAATCCCAGTTCGGACAGTTTCTCAATTTTAAATGTGCAAAGTGTCCGAGTTCACTCTTATTCGGACACTTATTTCAATTCCATGCCTTATCTGTCCCATCGCGTGTGCGTTTTATGAAGGGGATCTTTCATATTGATTAGTTTTTTGAATCTTTTAATTCTTTTTTGACCTATAGAATAGCAACTGCTATACTGTCGTTGGAAGAGGAGCCCATATTTTTCTATCTGAAAGGAGTGTTTCCATATGGCTCAACCAAAGTACATTACAAAAATTGATCAAATTGAGCAAATTCCTGAAGGTGAAAGAGAACGGTTAAAGAAAATAACGGAAAAATTTGTTTTCCGTGTCAATGAATATTACTTAGGATTGATTAATTGGGAAGATCCGGATGATCCGATTAAAAATTTAGTGATTCCAAATGAAAACGAACTTTCCGAATATGGGCGCTGGGACGCTTCCGACGAAGATACCAACTATGTCGTTCCTGGTTGCCAACATAAATATGAAACGACTGCCTTATTGATTTGTTCCGAAGTATGCGGGGCTTATTGCCGCTATTGTTTCCGCAAGCGTTTGTTCAGAAATGATGTAAAAGAAGCGATGTCCGATGTGGATCCGGGAATTGAGTATATTCGCAATCATCCCGAAATTAACAATGTGTTGCTCACCGGCGGAGATCCTTTAATTCTGGCGACGAAAAAACTTCGCTACATCATTGAAGAACTCCGGTCCATCCCGCATGTGAAAATCATTCGTATCGGCTCCAAGCTTCCGGTCTTTAACCCGATGCGCATTTATGAAGACGAGGCGTTGCTTGAGTTATTCAGGGAGTATTCCACGCCAGATAACCGAATCTATGTGATGGCCCACGTCAATCACCCGAGAGAAATCACAGACGAAGCAAAACGAGGCTTTCAGGCGCTTCACGATGCCGGCGTCATGGTTGTCAACCAAACGCCCGTTTTAAAAGGCATTAATGATAACCCAGACGATCTTACCGAATTGCTCGATAAACTGTCCTGGGCGGGCGTGACCCCTTATTACTTTTTTATTAACCGACCCGTTGCCGGGAACACCGATTTTGTACTCAGCCTAAAAGAAGCCTACGAGGCGGTGGAAGAAGCGAAGGCCCGCACAAGCGGCCTCGGGAAACGAATTCGTCTCTCCATGAGCCATACATCCGGCAAAATTGAAATCTTGGCAATCGAAGACGGAAAAGCCTATTTAAAATACCATCAATCCCGAGACGGCAATTACGGGAAATTTATGGTGCTGGATTGCCCCGACGATGCCGGCTGGTTCGACGAACTCCCCGGAAACGAAGCATATTGGACACCGCCGAAGAAAAAGACAGAAGAAGTCGTATCCGTCAATCAAATGTCCGACATGCCGCAAAAAGGCAAACGGAGAGCCCCAAGCAAACGACAAACGTCCTAAATTGGACACCGGCTTAGCCAGACAAAGCCAAGCATCGAATAAGCCGAGGTAAAGGGCTCTCCTTTTCCTCGGCTTATTTTATTCGTCGGTCATTTTATTCTCCAGTGTTCCAATCAAAGGTACATGAATCGACACATCATCTCCGGGACGCAAATATCGGGGAGGGTCCATCCCCTTTCCGACACCAGCGGGCGTGCCTGTCGCAATAATATCACCTGGTTCCAACGTCATTCCCCGGGAAATAATTTGGATCAAGTCCGGAATGTCGAAAATCATATCGGTCAACGGTGCTGACTGGCGCACCTCCCCGTTGACTTCCGTCGACAATCTCTCGCCAGCGAGCGCGGCCTCGCTCACGTCTGTGACAATCACCGGACCGATCGGGCTAAATCCATCTAATCCTTTTCCGAGAAAAAACTGTTTATGTCTGCTTTGCAAATCCCTTGCCGTAAGATCATTTAACAAGGTGATGCCGAATACATAATCCCACGCTTCTTCCCTTTCAATCTTGGCCCCTTCGCGGCCAATGACGACAGCAACTTCTCCTTCGTAATCCACTTGTTCAC
Source organism: Salicibibacter kimchii (assembly GCF_003336365.1). Lineage (GTDB taxonomy): Bacteria > Bacillota > Bacilli > Bacillales > Marinococcaceae > Salicibibacter > Salicibibacter kimchii. The sequence continues at coordinate 1,312,186 of NZ_CP031092.1, forward strand.
TTACGTCCTGTTGCAAGCGTACCGGCTGTCCGTGTCCGATGATACTAGTGTGCGGTTTTGTGAAAATCAGCGGATGCTCTGGGATATCTGCATCACTGCCAAGTTCAATGGCATGGGCCGCGTAATTTTTGCCTACACACATAATATTCTTCGGCGTTTTGGCAATTGGGGCACTCCTTTTTATCTCCGAGGGCTGCACCCAAAAATCCCCGTCAGGCATAGCAGTTGCCTGCTCCAGCACTTTTTTCGCTTGTTTTAGGAAAGCTTCGCCGCGATGAATGGCGGTTAACATATCGGCGGGGCATTCGGTTCCCGGTTGCAGTTGCCGCAAAGCTTCCTCGAGCACTAAAATTCGCTGGCCATCTTCACGTTCAATTCCCAGTTGCGTTTTATTGTCATACACCATCGATAGTAATCGCAGCATGTTTATTTACCTCTCCCTAGAAGTTGGAAATTGATCAGGATACGCACGTACCGATGCAAACATTTCTTCCCTTTCACTTTCATCAGCGAGAACGGCATGTCCAAGGTGCAAAGGCGGGATTTGCTTAAACCCGCAAAAATCAACAATCGCTGTCTTAAATAATTGTTCCATCCAGTCCTTTTGACCATTTTCCCATACGTCCCGCGGTGCGCCGGTCGTATAAATCATGCCGAGCGGTCTGCCTTCCATTTTCGGGATCGGCCTTTCATTTTCCAGTTCAAATGCGAACCCATAAGCCAACACACGATCCACATAACCTTTTCCGATCGCTGGAAAACCTCCCCACCAGACCGGAAATAGGAAAGTGATCGCTTCTGCTCGCTCCACATAAGCATGCTCTTTTGCAATATCATCTGCGTAACGGCCGGATAATGAATGTTCATATTCTGCTTGCGTTAAGAGCGGTGCAAACGGAAGCCTGTACAAATCGCGCACGACAACTTCTTTTCCCAAATTTTGCAAGGCTTCGCGATACGCAGTTAAAACCGCATGATTAAAGCTATCCTTACTTGGGTGCATATAAACGATCAAGTGCACGTTTTCGCCCCCCTTTTCGGAAGCTGATCCGTCTGATATGAGCCCTTATTGTACTATTTTTTTACGAGAAAGAGCGGTTGTCCGTAATCAACAAGTTCTCCGTTCTCAACGAGAATCTCCTTGATTTCTCCTTCGATTTCCGCCTCTATTTCGTTCATTAATTTCATCGCTTCGACAATGCATACCACGGATGATTCATTGATTCGGTCCCCGGGCTGAACATAAGCATCGGCATCAGGTGAGGGCGCGCGATAAAACGTTCCGACCATTGGCGAAGTAATTTGCTCCACATTCGGATCTTCCGGTGGCGTTTGCTGTTGACCCCCCTCCTTTTGCGTTGCGGGCTGGGAATGGTGAGCCGGTGCCGGCTGGGGAGCTGCTTGTGTCGCGGGAATCTCCACCTGTTGCATCACTCCCTCCGGTTTTTTGCGGATAACCAAGCCTGTATTGGTCTCGCCTGTGACCTCTAATTCGGAAATGCCAGAATCATCCACTGCTTTTATTAAATCTTTAATTTCCTCGATGTTGTACATGGCAAGCATCCTCCTCCTTTTTTTACCATTTATATCGTTTCTTTTTCCAAAAACGTCGTATCAAAGTTCCCTGATGCAAACGCTTCATTGTCCATGAGCGCTAGATGGAAAGGAATCGTGGTTTCCACGCCTTCCACGACAAATTCCACAAGAGCACGTCTCATACGGGCGAGGGCCTCTTGACGATCCGTGCCGTAAACAATTAATTTCGCGACCATGGAGTCGTAATAGGGCGTGATCGTATAGCCCGTATAGACCGCACTATCCACGCGCACCCCCGGGCCTCCCGGCGGCAAATACATCGTAACTTCTCCCGGAGAAGAACGGAAATTTTTCTTTGGATCTTCCGCGTTGATTCGACATTCAATCGCGTGGCCGCGTACGGTGACCGCTTCTTGCTCGATGGATAGAGGTTTCCCCCCGCCAACCAAAATTTGTTCCTTAATAAGATCCACACCTGTCACTTCTTCTGTCACCGGGTGCTCTACTTGAATACGGGTGTTCATCTCCATAAAATAAAAACAATTATGTTTATCAAGCAAAAATTCAACGGTCCCGGCACCGACATAGGCCACTGCTTGTGCGGCTTGTATCGCCGCTTCGCCCATCTGTTTGCGAATGGCTTCATCAATCGCCGGGGAAGGGGCTTCTTCCACAAGTTTCTGGTGCCGACGCTGAATGGAACAATCCCGCTCGCCAAAATGGATCACATTTCCAAACCGATCGGCCATGATTTGGATTTCAATATGTCTTGGTTCCTCGATGAATTTTTCTAAGTAAACGCCTGCATCTCCGAAATTCGTTTCTGCTTCTTGGCGTGCCATCGTAATAGAACGGATTAATTCATCGGCATCGTACGCCACACGCATGCCCTTTCCGCCACCGCCGGCGGTTGCTTTTATAATGACGGGGTAACCGATTTCTTTTGCCGTTTGAAGGGCTTCCTTTTCTTCTTCAACAAGCCCGTCACTCCCCGGCACAGTCGGAACCCCTGCCTTATGCATCGTTTCGCGCGCTTGTGATTTCGCGCCCATTTTATCAATGGCAGCCGCAGATGGGCCGATAAATGTAAGGCCATGATCCGCACAAATTTCAGCGAATGCTGCATTTTCTGCTAAAAAACCATACCCGGGATGAATTGCATCCACACCTGTCTTCGTGGCGGTTGCTATCAGATTTGTTTTGTTCAAATAACTATCTGCCGCGGCATTCGGGCCAATGCAATAAGCTTCATCAGCGATCATCACGTGCAAAGCTTCCTGATCCGCCTCTGAATAAACCGCAACCGTCTCGATGTTTAGTTCACGGCAGGCCCGGATGATGCGAACGGCGATTTCACCACGATTGGCGATTAAGACCTTATTAATCATGCTGGAGTATCTCCTTTACAAAATTACGTATACGGTAAACTTCCATCGGAGAGAGTCCCCTCTCTAATAAAACACGGGTTAAAATCGTGGCAAAGCCCGCGCTAGCACTTCCTGTGCGTCGGCCGGCAAAGAACGCCACGTCCTGTGGCAAAACCGGCACTAGCCCTTCCTGTACGTCGGAACAAATCGGGTGTTCGTCGCCCGCTTAGACGGAAGGCGGAACAACCTTTTTCGGGAAATTAAGAATGCTACTTTGGCTTCCGATGTCTGACTTCCTGGGAAGCGTGTGCTTACCACCAGGATAAAACGTACTTGTGCATATCCATCCTTCTAAATTTTAAATAAAAACACATCGACCGTCAACGTTTATCACTGCTTCATCGTCTTCAATCACGTATTTTCACACTGAATATAGCAAATGAAACATGCACGAATTGTCGAAGGGACGAAGTGAAGGATAGAATTAATGTTCTTCCTCACCAAAAATTAGACAAAGAAGGGTTTGAGCTTTACCTTAAACAGGAATAGATAGGAAGGAAATTCGATGGAGGTGAAGAATGATGAAAGACGTGAAAACAGAAGCAAAAGAGCTGGAAGGTTGGTCATTGGAAGGGGAGAAAATTCGAAAATCCTTTTCCTTTGACACCTATTTTGAAGGAATTTCTTTTGTTAGTAAACTTGCGGTCTATGCAGAAGGGGTTCAGCACCATCCCCATGTGACCATTGACCATACAAATGTGACCGTGCAGTGGACGACCGTGGATCAAGGCGCACTCACAGCAAAAGACATTGCTGCCGCTAAAGCTTCGGACAACTTGTTGAACAGTGGCCACATTTAAGCGAGGAGGGGCACGCGTGACGCGCAACCGCAAATTGCTGAAAAAGGCTCGTGAGCATGAAGTTCAGGACGAAAAATAGACGGCTGAAAGACATGGCTTACCACTTTAGCGCAAAACGCGAAATCATTAAAAGCAACCTCATCGCGGGAATCGCACGTGGTGTAGGGCTGACTCGACACAGCTGTCTTGTTGGCCCTTCTCGGGTTTATCCTCGCGAAAACCGTCTCTTTACCGTTAATCGGTGATTATCTTGCCGAAATTTTGGATATCGTAGATAATCAAAGGGAAACGACCCCTTAACTTGAAGGAGCGATGAAAAAATGGATTTACTTGGAATTGCAGCATTAATCTTTGCGATCGCGTTTGCGGTTCTCGTCATCTTCTTGGCAAGAGCCCTGGGAAACTTGGCAAATGTGCTTTCCAAAACAGAAGTCACCGTCGGTAAACTTCCCGAACAGTTGGATGAGATCACAAAAGAGACGGGAACCGTTCTCCACAATACAAACGAAACGATTTTGGATGTCAATGAAAAGGTAGCAACGTTGAACCCTATTTTCGGCATGATTGGGGATGCCGGCGAAGCTTCCCGAAGATTGTCATCCTCCCTCGTCGACATGACCGAGGCTGTGAGTAATCAATCGCAAGAAGCATCGGAAACGTCGCGGCAAAAAGGGTTGAGTGGCTTCTACGGTCTAGCGGCATTTATTTATTTTTTAAATCAAAAACGCAAAGAAAAAAGTGAATAATGCTTCGACCCGAGTGTAGACATTTCGCCGTTCTGCACTCTTTTTTTTCTATGATCCATCATGACGACCGTATGCGGCAGATTTGCCCGGATTAGGGCTCCATGGAGCCGTTAGCGGTTGGACGGAGTGGTTGCAAAAAAAAGATAAGGACCATCGCTGGACGTGCCCTTACCTTCCACTATAAAACAGGGGGTACTGTTTATATTTTCCACCCCCTGCCCCATTTTAAACCTGTTATTTTAACGTAAAGCCTTGATCTTTTAAAAATGTGGTCACTTGCTGGCGTCGGGGATTGCCAAGATAATGGACCATGTTTGCGCCCCAACCGTCGGTTTTCTTTCCGTTCGTCCGTTTTTCGTAGTAATCGCTCGTCACGCGTTCATATTCGTCCAAGCCTTCGTGATAGCGTTCCCCTTGATAACGATCTTCGTGTAAAATCATCGGCTTTGGAAAACGCGGCTTTTGTCCGGGGTCCTGGTCCGGGTAGCCGAGGCAAAGCCCCATGACCGGAAATGTATGTTTCGGAAGTTCAAGCAATTCTGCCACGCGGTACAAGTCGTTCCGAACACCGCCGATCATCACGCCGCCCAATCCGTAGGAACGGGCAGTGAGCAAGACGTTTTCGGCAGCAAGCGCTACGTCAACCGCGCCGACGAGCACATTTTCCGTTTCTTCCAACTGATAATCGGCATCGTGTTTTTCGCTGTTGATGACATGCTTATGCCAATCTGCGACAAAAACGAGAAACAGCGGACTTTCCCGGACGTATTTTTGATTGGCGGCAACTTCTGAGATGGCATCTCTTTTTTCCTGATCGCGGACACGGATCATCGTGTACGCTTGCACATGGTGGGAAGTCGGTGCCCAGCGGGCAGATTCCACCAAATCTGTCACAATGTCTTCGGAAACCTCCGTATCTTTAAACTTACGGATGGATTGGTGCGTTTGAATAAGATCGCGTGAATTTTTATGATCCATGATGGATACCTCCAGGCGTCACAAGTTTTCCGTTGGGTCTTTCGTTTACAAGCTCTCCATCTTGCATGACCGTTTTCCCTGAAACGATCGTATGGACAGGCCATCCCTTGATTGAACAGCCGTCATAGGCGCTGATTTTACTTTTGCTGTGCAACGCTTCTTTACGGATAACTCCCGTTTTTTCCATGTCCACAATCGTGATATCCCCGTCGCTTCCGGGTGTAAACGTCCCTTTCTGTCCGACCACCCCATATAGATGCGCGGGGTTTTCCGCCAGCAACGCCACGAGACGATTCATTGTCAATTTTCCCTCATTGACCGCGTTCAGCATGAGCGGCACCATCGTCTCAACCCCGCACATGCCCGCGGGGATTTCACTTAACGTACCGCCGTACTTTTCTTCTTTGGTATGTGGCGCATGGTCGGAACACACAACGGTAATCGTCCCGTCATTAATCCCTTCCCAAATGGCTTTTTGGTCTGCCTTAGTCTTAACAAGCGGGAAAATTTTCATATCCTTGCCGACCGTCTCGTAATCTTCGTCGCTCAAAAATAAATAGTGCGGGCATGTTTCCACACTCACCCTTTGCCCGGACGCTTGCGCACGGCGTACGGCCGCCACGCTTTCAGCAGCGGAAACGTGTAGAACATGAAAATGCACACCGGCTGCTTTTGCGAGCGTGATCCCCGTTTCTACGGTAAGCTGCTCGGCAACGCCGGGCCTTGAAGCCAGCAATGCTGGGTACGATTCATCTTCCGGGTCTTTCTCCTCGCCGAGCCGACGAATCAGTTCGTGATTTTCCGCGTGAACCGCGAACAATTGCCCGGTTTTGGCTACTTCTTTCATCATCGCGTACACTTCGCCGTCATCGTAAGGTTGGATGACTTCATCGCCTGCTTCACTGACATTGTACAACAGTTGAAAGGTTTTCCGGTGAACGCCGTATCCCCAAAAGTACTTAAAACCGATGACCCCTTTTCGATGCATCTCCAGGAAATCAGCTCGGTTCAAAGGGCCGAGACAAATGCCCCAGAGGCCGAAATTAACCGCCGCTTTTTTTTGTAAATGTTCCACCTGTCCGTCAAAAGAAGCCCCATCGCGCACCGGCGGGGTCGTATTCGGCATTTCAAAGATCGTTGTGATGCCACCGGCAGCAGCCGCCCGCGTGGAAGTGGAGAAATCCTCTTTGTGCGTCGGTCCGGGGTCCCGGGAATGAACATGTGTATCGATCAACCCCGGAAGGACGTGTTTTCCGGCAGCGTCGATCACCTCTTGTGCTTCCCCTTTCGCCCCCGGAGCTTTCAACGCGGCAATTTTTCCATCTTGAATGAAAATCGTTCCCGGAAACGTCTCTCGGCTGGTGACGAGCCAACCGTTTTCTATTTTAACATCGTACATCCTCGATCAACTCCAGAAAGCCATTCCCAACCCGGGAACAGTTTAATCGATATCATCATAAACACGGCTTCCCACTGCTTGGCGTTGTTTTTGATATTTTCCATTGTAAGGGACGTTTGCCGTTTGATCCATACGAGCAAACACGAGCTGGGCAATCCTGCGCCCGGAGATCAGGCGAATCGGCAAACGGTTGGCATTATAAAGCTCCAGGGTGATCTCGCCTTCGAAGCCGGGATCGACCCATCCGGCGTTTTGGATAAATAATCCCATGCGGCCAATCGAACTACGCCCTTCTACAAACGCGGTCAAATTATTCGGCAGTTTTATGTACTCATTGGTCGTTGCCAATAGAAAAGAGTTCGGGGGAATAACCACTTCCTCCGCTTCAAATTCGACATACTGCGCCGGCGTATCGAGCGCAATCGATTCGATCGCATTCTCATCAATCTTCAAATAATGGTTTCCGAGTCGGATATCGACGGACGCAGGTTGGATTTGCACATCGGACAAAGGCTCAATCACAAGTTCACCACGCGCCACCATCGCTTTAATTGTCGCATCTGATAATATCAAAGGGGCTTCCTCCTGAACAAACTTTTTCATCCTCCAGTATACCTGATATCGACAACAGTCGCCAACAATTCTCGCTTGCTGGACAAAATAGAAAAATTATACTTCTAGATAGAAAAAGCTCTCTTCAACCGGCCGTTTTCCCGATGTAAACCAACCGTTGTCACCTGTGTACCAAGGGTTTATGGATTTAATATAGTCTAGACTATAAACCGATTCGATCGATACGAAAAGGTGATCAACTCTCCCAGGAGCAATTGGCGCAAAAACTTAACGTCACGCGTGTTAGCCTGATGGATATTTAATAAAAGGGACGTCTCCCCATGAATACGGGCCACGCCGCTAATATTTTTTTAATAAAAACCGTAGCGGAATAAGCGAAATCAAAATGATGACAAGGGCGGCCGGTGCTGCATACTGGTAAAAGAATTCATTCGTTTCATACCAGATGCGCACCGCGAGCGTATCAAATCCGGGCGGACGCAAAATCAGGGTCGCTGGTAATTCTTTAATGGCACTGACAAAGACGAGCGCGCCGCCGGCAAGGATTCCGGGTCGAATGGCCGGGAGAATCACTTTAACCATTACTTTCCACGGAGGATGACCAAGGCTTCGCGCCGCTTCATCCATCCTCGGCGAAACGAGACTAAGCGACGCTTCGCCGGCCTGCATCGCCTGAGGCAAAAACAGAATGACGAACGCAAACGCGATCAAGTAATGGGTGTTATACAACCAAGGAATGTGTTCGTTAAAAATAAAGATAATCCCGAGGGCAACGATTACTCCCGGTAACGCATAACCGGCATAGCTTAATTTTTCGATGACTGTCGTCAGGGGGGACGGATAACGGGATTTCAAATAAACGATCGGTATAGCCATCAGCATACAGGCAATGGCGGCATACCCAGCTACACGCAGGCTATTCCACGTGTACTCCCAAAACTCACGGTCAATCGCGCCTTCTCCAATTCCAATAACCGTCCAATAAACAAGCACGATAATCGGAACGAGTACAGAAAAGAAAAAGACCGTAAACACATACAACAACGCGGGAATTTTCCACTTGCCCAAGCGTAGGGTTTCAGGTTCCGTGTACGCATTCGAAGTCTGATGATATTGCACATTTTTTTTCCGTGTTTTTGCTTCCAGCCACAGAACCACAAGCGTAATGGCGATCAAAACCGTACTTAAGACTGTTGCTGATAAATTGTCAAAACTTCCCATTTGATAGTAAATGGCTGCCGCAAAAGTCGTGTACCTTAAAATCGCGATCGCTCCAAAATCGGAAAGGACATACAGCGACACCAAAATCACGCCTGCCCCAATCGCCGGTCGCAAAAAAGGAAGGTTTACTTTCCAAAAAATTCGAGCCGTTGACATCCCTTGCGAGCGTGCCACTTCTTCATAGTTCCGGTTCATCTTTCGCAAACTCGCCATCGAAATCAGGAAGACATAGGGGAATGTAAACAGCGTTAAAACGAAGAAAACACCTGCAAAGGAGTAAATCTCAATGGGGTATTCGCCAAAAGCCCTTTCCAGCCATCCATCTTGCCACCATTCAGAAGCCCAGCCGACAGGCCCGAAAATCATGATGTAAACAGCTGCCCCAATATAAGGCGGGATGACAAGAGGAAGCGCCAAAAGCCATTGCCAGCCTTTTTTGAACGGGATATCGGTGCGATTCACGATCCAGGCAAGAGACACACCGAGGATAACCGCAAATACCGTCACCATGAGGGTCAATGAAAGGGTATTCCACAAAAGCCCGGGAATCCGCTCATCCAAAATGTTCATCCAACCGTCAGCGCCAGCTGAAAAAGAGCGAACCACTACGTAAAGAAGCGGCACGCCCATAATAAAAGCGATCAATAACCCAAGAAAGAGGAGGACCGGCCCCGGCGGTCTTCCCCTCCATAGCCTATACCAAAGCTTTCTTACGCCTTTTTCTCTTTCATTTCGACGGCTCATCATGACAACTCCCGGGTTTTGCACAAAACTCGTTTAACGCACTTCCAAATCCATACCGGATGCTTCAATGACCTCTAGGGTATCATCCCAAACTTCTCCCAATTCATGAAGCGGCATATCATGCGTTTCGTACTCATCGATTGCCGCCGCATCCTCGACAGCCTCTACGTCGGGGTTAATCGGCACTTCCAAGGATTCATTAGAGAACATTTGTTGATTTTCTTCTTCCAACGCCCAATCCATAAACGTCTCCGCATTTTCGCGATTAGGACCATCAGCAACCAACCCGACTCCGGCGGCGTTTAGAACGGCGCCCATTTCATCTTCCCCCTGGTCCGGATACACAACGCTGACGTTATTGTTTTCCGGCTCTTGCAACTGTTGGTGGTAATAATAGTTATTGACAAGGCCAAATTCTACTTCCCCTGTGCCCACAGCTTGACGAATCTCCCCGTGGCCATCTGTGATGATCCCGGCATTATCGCTCACGTCTCTTAACCATTCTACGGTTTGTTCGTCTCCCCATTCCTGACGGAGCGCGGAGACATGACCGATCATACTCCCATTGGCTCCACGGGTAATGGCAAATTGATCCGCATATTCCGGGGAGGCCAATTCTTCAATGGAATCGGGAACATTCTCTTCGTTCACCAAGTCCTCGTTATACATTAAAACGCGCGTGCGGGCAGACAAAGCAACCCAGGAATCATCTTCCGCTCGATAATCTTCATCGATGCTCTCGAGATTATCGGCTTCATATCCATCTAAGAGGCCGTCCAAACGTAAATGCTCCATGGCTCCCACATCATTGGAAATAAAGATATCGGCCTGTACATTATTCGCTTCTTCCTGGATTCGGTTTACGGCTGTGTCATCCGCATGCAAGGCATGAACCTCGATCCCGGTGTCTTCTTCGTACTTCTCGAGGTATTCATCAACAAATGTTTCATTTCGAGCAGAATAAACGACCAACTCTCCGCTCTCCCCATCTTCAACCTGCGCTTCTTCACCGCTTCCCGCTTCTTCCTCCTGGCTGCAACCGGCTCCAACGATCGCTACCGATAAAAACGCCGCCGGGATCCATCTATACAACTTCATCTATGGTGCTCCCCCTGTCTTGCTTTTTTCCTAAAATGATTGGCTAATCTACAAGCGCTACAAGCTCCGGTTTAATATCAAACGAGACAACAGATCCGATCAAGACATCTTGTTCCATCGGGGCATAGATCATCATTGTCTCTCCATCGCTATCCGATTCTTGCAAACGCACAACCAGCTCTTGATACTCTCCACTATAGGTAACGTGCTCCACCTTACCGGAATAGCGCCCTTCGTCAACCAAAAGACACCCCTCCGGGCGAATGGACACTTTCACATTATCAATCATTGTCTCTTCTCGTTCCGGCAGGCAAACTTTCCCGATGTGTGTGTGTACATGCTTCAAATCCGCGCACATGGTTCCATCAAGGAGGTTTGTTTTTCCAACAAATTGCGCGACGAAACAATTGCTCGGGCACTTGTACATTTCCCTGGGCTCGGCAATTTGCTGAATCACGCCGTCTTTCATGACGACGACACGGTCGGATACAGCGAAGGCATCTTTCTGGTCATGGGTCACAATCACGCCGGTAGTGTTAGCCTTGCGCAAAATCATCGTTACATCATGACGCATTTTCTCTTTTAAACTTGCATCCAGATTGCTGAACGGTTCGTCCATCAGCACCACATGCGGTCTGGGCGCGAGCGCGCGTGCCAAAGCGATACGCTGTTGTTGTCCCCCGGATAGTTCATTCGGGAAGCGCTTGGCGCAATCTTCCAGTCCGACAAGTTCCAATACCTCTTGCGTGCGCTTTTTGCGTTCGCGCATTTTCCATTTGTTTAGTCCAAACATCACATTCTTTTCTATGTTTAAGTGAGGAAAAAGGGCATAGTCTTGAAAAACCATTCCGATTCCGCGCTGTTCCGGCGGGACGGAAACGTTAGCAGCATACATCGTCTGCCCGCCAATGGTGATCTTTCCAGTCGTCGGCTGCTCAAAACCGGCAATCATACGGAGGGTCGTCGTTTTCCCGCAACCACTGGGTCCAAGCAGGCTTAAAATTTCTCCTTTTTCGAGATGAAGGTTTACGTTGTTGACAGCAGAGGCTAGATTATGATCAAACGATTTGGTCAGCTCCTCCAATTGAACAAAAGACACGAAACGCCCCCCAAATGATGAGTAAGTAAAAGATCTTCTATTATTTATTATTTAGAATTATTATCATATAGATGAGAATGATTTTCATTACAAATGAATTGTAGCACGGGGGCCCATCTTCGTCAACGAATACTTCAGTGTCCCCCTCCTTAAATTCAGGCAAAAAAAATCGACAGCCTCAGCTGTCGATATCGTTCTTTTCTTCGAAGTTACATTCCATCTCATAACCATGTTCGGAAATCGTACAACCGGATTGGTAACGGGCACGCCACTCTCTATATTCGTTGCTTAACACGAGGAAATGTTCCTCATCTTTCACATCCAGCGCTTCATCGATTAACCGTTTATAGCGGTTTTTTGTAAATACATAAACGGAATATTCCAACATCATACGGGCATAGAGCGATTGCACCACTTGTCTGGGCGCCCGATACCCTTTTCGAATCATTTTCAACTTTTCGAACAATTCTTTTTCATATGTTGACGCCGCCATTGTTATCCCCCCTGATTTCCTCATACAGGTATGATTCGACCGTGGACAATACATTTCACTTATTGCTCATTCAATACCCGCGCAGCTGCAAGTTTAAACCTCTACCTGAAAGATTTTTCAAAAACTTCCTCTTGAAGGTACGAACATTCATTCGTTATACTGACGTTACACTTTCCGAAGAGGTGACGATATGTTCGCACACAAAACCAACCTCACCTTCATCCATTACGCCGTGATTTTGCCGCTGGTGAAAAAAACATTCGAAAATGACCAAGGGCACCTGCAACAACACATGCACATCAAAGCTCCCTACATGGCCATCGTTCAAACGGCGCTCACTTCGCTACAACATGACCTCCGACTACTCAAGCGCATACAAAAACAACGTAACATCCGCGTCTACCTGGTCGATGCCGATGAAACATTTTCCACTTATGGTTATGTATGCAATCGTTACGAAGGGCAGAACCGCTATGTAAATGCCCATTTAAAAAGACAAACGGGCCGGTGTATGACCCGTTATCTTCAAGGGGACCGTTTGTTTACAGAAGAAGGGCATTTACGAGAGAGCCACCAGTAGAGGCCATACATCCCGATAAAGACAAGAAGCGCCACGACTTGCAATACGACAATGTAATAAGGCCAAGGACCGAACCAGTCAAACGGCGAAGGGCCCGGCGGTTTTTCCATTAAATACATGTAATTGCCGTCCACCCACAGATTCAAAATGAACATGAGCGCTGCGTAACCGTTTAAATACAGCCACACGCGGAAAACCGACCGGAAACAACGAAGCTGCATCCTTTCCACCGCCAGCATATAGACAACGGCGACGATCACGAGTGCATGGGTAATAAAAAAATGAAAAAAACGAAAATGAGGAAATCCGTAGTTGCCGACATCGGGGGTTAAAAGCGTTAGAAATGCACTGCCGACGCCGACGAAAAACGCGATTTCAAACCACGTCTGGCCGCGGGTCAACAACATGAAAATCGCCACGATCCAGGCGATGCTGCTTAAGTGCAACGGCAACGAGAATGACAGATCCCAAACGCTCGCGTCTATGTACCAGACCTGCAAAAGTACTTCCCCGGCAATGAAAATAAACACACAGCCAATACGAAAAAAATTCTGTCTTTTTGCTGACTGTTTCAAGCAGTTTCTCCCCAGAACGACAAACAAGCAAGCAATAAACAAGCAAATGATGACGAGAATATGCGCCGTCCCAAACATGGTAAATCCCGGTCCATCGTGGCTATACGCCCACCACCACATGATGCTCCCCTCCCTCAATGAAAACGCGCCTGCAGGATTTTGCAGACGCGAAGGTAAACCGTGCTAACGCCGCCCTGTAATCATTTGGAAAATCAGAACGACAAGCGCGATCACGAGTAAAAGGTGAATAAGTCCACCGCCGGTCCCGCCGATAAACCCGAGCAGCCAAAGCACTATCAACACGGCAATAATCGTCCATAACATTTTGCGTCTCCCCCTTGTCCCTGTAATGATACAAGTATATTAAGAAAGCGCAATGATTATTAGCGTTATTTTGTCCATTCCCCTCGGTAGTGTAAAATGTTCGCTTCTAAATTTAAGAAGTTTCTTTTTTACTGCGGGAGGCCATATGATGTTACGATTCGTCATGACATAAAGTCCCTGGAAGTAAACGATTCTAAAAGTTCTTTCGTGGAGTAACCTAATCCTTGTTGATATTGTTGCTGACTTTCCGTAATCATTTCATCAAGTGCAGGATTGGCAGCTAACATCCTCGCTTATAGATTGCTCGTCTTCTTTTTGAAGAACAAGTGTGAATCTTCCTTTACCAGGCATAAAAAACTGGCCAACCGAATTTTCACGATTCATTTCCGAGAGATGTACTCCATAAGTTCCTTAGTTGATTGAACTCTTTCCATACCATTCACCACCCACATGGATAATCTGTTACGGAAATTATATCACACATTCACTTTATCGTTTGTAATCCTGAATACTTAAACAGTTAGTCAGCAGGTAAATCCTCTTGAAGTCACACAATCATTATACCTGATATTTGCTTGGAAAGCGTCGCCCGATAATTGAATAAGTAACGTAGGTGAAGGGGCGGGTATACAACCCGCCCAGACGCTGGATTCCCGAAAAAGACTTATAAAAACTGCAACAACATCCTAGCCATGGAAAAATAAATCGTAATCGATATGACATCAATAAAGGTTGTGATAAACGGTCCCGAAGCAATGGCCGGATCGAGTTTCAGCCGATTAATAACTAAAGGAACGAGGGACCCGATCACTGCCGCGACGCCCAAAGAGAGAAAGATCGAAAATCCGACAATGATGGCTAAAAATAGATCCCCGTCGTAAAGGAACGGAATCAATACGATTAACGTCAGTGCACAGGCGAAGCCGATGGCCAGGCCTGTGCCAAACTCTCTGATTAACGCCCAAAAAAGCCCTTTTTTTTCAAAGTTGCCAAGGGCCAAGCTGCGGACGACGACCGCCAAGGATTGTGTGCCCACATTTCCGGCGGAACCCATCAACATTGGGATAAAAGCCGAGAGCAAAACGACTTGTTCCAGTGTCTCTTCAAATGTGCCGATAATGCCCGCGGTGATCATCCCTAAAAACATGAGCAAAATAATCCATGGCGCCCGCCGCTTTGCCGCGGTGAACGCCGAGATATTCACATCTGTCGTGCCTCGCGTTGTCGAAAATTCAGCAAGGTCCTCGGTTGCTTCTTCTTCGAGCACATCAATGACATCGTCAACAGTCACAATCCCTATCAATTGATTGTGCGTCGAAACAACAGGAGCCGCAAGAAAATCATATTTCTGGATTAAACGTGCCACGTCTTCCTGATCATCATTGACGTACACGGAAACGACGCGGCGACTCATGACATTGCCGACCTTTTCATCCAAAGAGGCGACCATGAGATCGCGCAGAGAGACAACACCGGCTAATTTTTCATTTTCATCCACAACATAAAGATAATAAATCATTTCGGCATCCGGCGCTTCATTGCGCAACCGATTTAAAACGTCGCCGACGTTTTCCGTTTCATGAAGGTGGATGGATTCCTTCGTCATAATCGCGCCGGCCGTTTCTTCCTCATACGTGAGTAACTCTTTGACATCTTCGGCCTCTTCGGTATCCATCCCGGTCAAAATCTCTTCGCGTTCTTTTTCTTCCAATTCCCCGAGAAAATCGGCGACATCATCCGCGTTCATATGATTAAGGACATCGCTCATGTCTTTATTTTCCCACTCAAGGATCATGTCCTTTTGTTCTTCAAGATCCAGTTCTTCAAATATATTCGCAATTTCCTTCGCTGACATAATGCCGTAAAAGCGATTGCGATTGTCTACCTTCATTTGTTGGACGACTTCCATTTGATCAACGGGGTGCAGGTCTAGAAACTTCAAGCGAAAAGCCTTATCTTCCCCCTCTTCAAGCAACTTCAACAAATCCTGATTATAGGCAGCACGCGTTTCATCATTCAATTTAACCATCGTTTATCCCTCCTGCAAGCCGCCTCTTGCTGTCAAACGACGACAAGGGGCGCTTGATCAATCGTCTGTTCGATTACGAGTACCTGATTATGATGGGTCGAATCGGGAACCAAACGCCCCTCACCTCCTATTGTCCAAACAATCATTAAAAAACCGCCTTCTCATCCGAAAGGCGGCTCGCTTTAGCAAGTAACTTCATTCGCTTGCCCCCATCGTAGAGCTTTAGCACTGTGCGGCATAGGACTAAAGCCCAGCTACATTAAAAGCCACCTTAGCTCGATGACCTCTGTTTACCCATTGGCGTCTTTAGACATTTTTGGGCAGCAGCATTTCTCCGCACAGGAGCCTCACCTAACGAGTCTTTCTTCTCCTTTTATACCGTTACTGACTATACAGAAGGAAAAAGGCACTGTCAACCGGCACCCCCGTCATCTTATACGTATGCAAATGCTTCATGTGCAGACAATAATGACAAAATAGTCAAAGGGGGAGGAAAAGAATGCGAAAGCGGACAAAAAAACAACTTAGCGACGATTACGAACATAATGTTTCAGTATTAAATAAAGAACTCCGTGCCGATAAAAATTTTGACATCGTTGAACAGGAATATCATTTTGGCGGCAAGAAGATGTCGTTTTACGCGGTCGATGCATTCGCCAACGATTTAGTTGTATCCAAAATAATGGAAAATCTGTCCAAACTGGAAGAAAATGCTCTGTCCAAAGACCCCCTCACCCGCCTGGAACAGCGCGTGACTCCCCTTGCAGAGTTGGAACGGGAACATGATTTGGACGAAATAACCGCCCAAATCCTTTCCGGACAAGCCGCGCTTATCGTGGAAGGATGCAGCGAAGCGTTGCTTATGGATGTACGGGAATACCCCGTGCGAGAACCGCAAGAACCCGATATGGAACGAGTGGCCCGCGGCGCCAAAGACGGATTTGTGGAGACCCTCGTTTTTAATAGCGGTCTCATTCGCCGTCGCGTGCGTGACCCTTCTTTGGTGATGGAATCGATGCGTGTCGGTCGCCGTTCGAAAACGGATATTGTCATCAGCTACATTGATACCGTTGCCGATCCGGAAATCATGCGACGGCTAAAAAAGAAAATCAACGCGATTGATATTGACGGTTTGCCAATGGCCGAAAAGACGGTCGAAGAATTTCTCATTAAAAAGAATCTGGCTCCTTTTCCGCAAGTACGATACACGGAACGGCCCGATACAGCAGCCGTTCACCTTCTGGAAGGCCATGTTTTAATACTGGTGGACGGTTCCAATGTCGCGATGATTGTACCCACAACCTACTTTCATCATCTGCAGCACGCCGAAGAATACCGTCAGGAGCCATTCGTCGGTTTTTTCCTGCGCTGGGTTCGATTCTTGGCGGTTTTTGCCTCCATTTTCCTTCTCCCGGTCTGGTTCCTCATCGTCGATAACGATGCGCTCGGACCGGACGCATGGGGATTTCTCGGAGTAGAGGATGATTACAACATCCCATTATTTGTACAAATTCTTATTGCCGAATTTGGTTTACAAGTTTTGAGGATGGCCGCGATTCATACCCCAGACGCGTTGGCAACCGCCCTTGGGCTTGTCGCTGCCATTCTTATCGGTGAAATTGGGGTTGAAGCAGGTGTTTTTACAAATGAAGTCGTCATGTATGCAGCCGTCAGTGCCATGGCTGGGTATTCCACCCCCAGTTACGAGCTGGGTTTGTCCAATGTGCTTATTCGAATCGCCCTTACGCTTGCTGTCGGTTTCTTTTCGTTGTACGGCTTTATGATTGTCGGGCTTTTGATCTTTGTGGCACTCGTAAAAACCAAAATATTAAACACGCCATATATGTGGCCGTTTCTCCCTTTCAATGCCAAAGCACTTGCGGATTTATTGTTGCGTATGCCGCAACCATACAAAAATTTTCGCCCCTCCTTCGTTCACCCGCTGGATCAAAAAAGGCAAGCAAGAAAGAGGTAGCGAAACTGCCGGTTTCGGTTTGGTTGGCAGCTACTTCTTATCAGCCCACTTTCAGCAGTTTTTGAAAAACCACTCAAAAACTGCTTTTTAACGCTCGAAATACCTGTCATATTAACCCTCAGTAAGGCTCGAGTGAAGCGAAGCTCTTCGTTTATACCATGTATAGAACCAACAGTTTTACGAATCATAAAAACAATAACTATAGGGGGGGTCATGTCATGGATCGACAGGAGCTCTGGGAGCAAATAAATAACAAAAGTGATGATCTACATACACTTGTCGCTTCCTACTGGGAGCAATATTCCCATATCATAACGTGGCAATTTTGGGTGGTTGCTTCTATGCTAATATTGCCGCTCATTTTGTTGTACTTTACTGTCGATCGCAAAAGAATATTTGAAGTTTTTTTCTATGGATATACCGTTCATATATTATGGTCGTACACATCCATCGTACTGGCAAGATTAGGTTTATTAGTCCACCCCTACTTTATTATCCCTATGCTGCCATACGGATTGGGGATGACTGCCTCAGCCATTCCCGTCGGGTTCTTACTTTTATACCAATATTGTGCCAATCAGAATAAAAACTTTTATTTGTCCGCCATCATACTGAGTGCTTTCTTTGGATTCGGGTCTGTGTCAATCGAATCTTATTTAGGGTTGACCGAATTAAACCAAGGCATGAACTTATTTTATATATTTTTGATCAATTTGGTGATCGCCTATATCGCCTTCTGGTTCACAAAGCTTGTATGGAAAATTAAGAATTACACGCACGCCAAAGCGTTAGGTTAAGGGGAAAAGCACCTTAACAATCTATTTTGCTGAAGCGTACTCTCCATGGGCACTACTCAATTAGGACCTAGTGGTCTATATCAAAAATTCTTTCCAAAATCCCTATTCACACATCTCCCGATCCTTTGAAGACTTTTCGGGTTCAAAAACTGTATTTTGAGTCCTCCGCTATCGCGCCTGAGGACTGGTCGGGTTCAAAATTCGCATTTTGAGTCCTCCACTACCACGTCTGAGGACTGCTAGGGACAAAAAAACACATTTTGAGTCCTCAATTGCCGTGGTAGATCATCGTTTAGCTGGATTTTTTTCTGGAACATAGCACTAGGGTCTTGTCAGTCAAACGAGGGCTCTCCAGAGATTTTTTTGTAACCAGAGCGCACACTTCCTCCTTCGCTTTTTGCTAGTATTTTGATACATTCTGTAAGAGGAGGGATAAAACAATGGAACACGTCATTATCACAGGTGCTTCAAAAGGGTTGGGGGATGCGATGAGACGGGCATTTCTCGAGCGGGGAGCGACCGTGCATGTCCTGGCCCGTTCCCCAATTTCCGAGACAAAAAATCAACATAGTTACCAAGTTGATGTGAGCGATGTCGACGCGCTCGTTCAATCTTTTCGATCGATTTTTTCTACGATTGATCAACAAACATGTATGGCTCTCACTTTAGTTAACAACGCCGGACTTATCTCCCCCGTCGGGCCGGCCGCTGAAAATGATCCTCACGAAATTGCGAAAAGTATTACCGTAAACGTCAGCGCGCCAATGATTGCCGCTCAAGCGTTTTTACAACAAAGCGAGCATTTCTCCGCGAGCCGGACAGTGCTAAACATCAGTTCCGGCGCCGGCAGAAGTCCGATGGAAGGGTGGAGCGCTTATTGTACAGGAAAAGCGGGACTTGATATGTACACAAAAACCGCGGCCCTCGAGCAAAAAGAGGCGACGAAACCTGCCCGCTTTCTTGCTGTCGCCCCCGGCATTATCGACACCGACATGCAAACGACGATTCGTGGCACATCCAAAGATGCTTTTAAACACGTCGACAAATTCCGGACCTATAAAAAACAAGGGGCGCTCGTAGACCCGAACGATACGGCACAAGCGATGCTTCAATTGCTCGATGACCCGAAAGCCAAGAACGGAGAGCTTCTCGATATACGAGAATATTTATAAGCAAAGGATTGCGCCCGCTAAGCGCAATCCTTTTTTACTCGGTCTCGGTGCGCATTTGCCAGCCAAGAATGGCATTGTAAAGCGCGTGAGCGGCAATCGGCGCCCACAAGGTTTGACTCAACAAAAACAACGCCCCAAGCCAAATACCCATGACAAAAACAACGACGTGCATGAGCATTTTCCCTTTGTATTGCGGCACATGTAAGGCAGTGAAAACGAGCGCATTTAAAATGAGCACCAAAGCCGCATTCCATTCATCAATCACTAAACCCATTAGCACACCGCGAAAAAGAAACTCTTCGGCAACACCTGCCCCCAACGCGATCGTCACAATTCCGCCACGTGCCCGAATGAGTTGCTTCAGAATACGGGTCAAATCATTGTCCGGCAAACCCATCTTCGTTACCTTCGTGATGACAGTCACAATAATCGCCATGAGAACACCGCTGCCAAGACCGATCAGCACATCTCGCATAAAGAATTCCGGGTCAACAAGGCCTGCTAAAAAAGGCAGCACCTCGCCCCAGCGAAAAATGATCGTTAACAACAGCCCGGCGAGAACCATGAAGCCAAATCCTTGCCAAATGGCTGTAAGCAAGCGGGCATTGGTCATTCCCATCAAAACCCTCCTCCGGCTTAACGAAGCAAAAAAGAGCGACTGCTTCTATTATGAAGCAGCCGGATTAATCTCAGCCATAAAATCCTCGACGTGTTGCTCGCTCATGCCGCCGGTTCGGATATGTTGGACTTCGCCGTGTTCGTCAATCAAATAGGTGGCGGGAAGTTCCCCGACGCCGTATTGGTCGAGCACATTTCGATGTTCATCCATTAGAATGGGAAAAGTCAATTGATGACGCTGGGCAAAGCGATCAATCGTTAATTCGGACTCACCGACATTAACAGCCAAGATTTCTACATCTTCATCCGCATATGCTTGGTGCTCGTCTTCCATGTAAGGCATTTCGTCTTCGCAGGGCGGGCAGAACGTTCCCCAGAAATTGAGAAACACTCCCTCGCCTTCGTAATCGGCAAGCTCCACCCTCTCGCCATCCATATCCATTAACGCGAAGTTTGGCGCCTGTTCTCCTTCGGAAACCATACTCGGTTCCGCTTGAATAAAATTCGTGTAAAACACGTAAACAACCCCGGCGGTAAGCGTGAGCAATATTGCCGTGCGCATCAGTAGCCGACGGCGTTTTCTTTTGTATCTTTCCTGCTTATCCATGATCCCCACCTCAACGCTAGTTTTACTTATTATTTAGCATCTCACAAGCCAAGGGCGTAAAGCAAGCATGACACACTACTGTTGGATAATTGTCAAAAGCTTTATCCTACAAATTTTCAAGCAATTCTTCCCCATCGGTTGTCGGGCGTTGGCACGCGAAATTTTCACAGAGATAATACGTATTTTTTCCATCAATAGCCGTAAAATCCTTCGCAAATGCCGGCACATCCTTCTCGCCTTCCCTGATCACGAGCGGTTGAATGTGAGGGGTGAAGGCAGTTCTTAAATGCCGGATCACGGGATCATCCCCCAAACCATCGTCACCGGCAACAACGACGAGCGTTTTCCCACGCCATTCACGCATGAGCAACGCTTGTAGTAGATGGAGGTGGCCGATCGGATAACGTTCCAAACGCCAGCTGGTCGTTTGTAAAAGTTCATGGACATCATTGAAAAATGCCTGATCAGCCGTTATGTCCGCCAAGCGCAACAATTGCACGGCAGCCACCGAGTTCCCGGCGGGCGCGGCGCCGTCTGACCATGATGACGGACGGGTAAGAAGGGTTTCTGCATCCTTGCCCGTAAAATAAAAGGCCCCGTTCTCCGCCTGAAAAAGCCGCTTCATTTCCTGTGCCAGATGATTCGCCTGTTGCAAATACGCTCCTTCATACGTTGCGTTATATAGCTCCAGACATGCCCACAAAACGTTTGCGTAATCATCGATGAAGCCTTTTTCCTTTACTTCTCCGTCACGATAGCGAACCATTATTCGGCCTTCTTCGAACATCATCGATGTCAAAAACCGATAGGCGTTTTCCGCACGGTCAATGTACATGGGTTCGGCGAATGCCGCTCCCGCTTTTGCGTACGCCGCAATCATGAATCCATTCCAGCTTGTTAAAATTTTATCATCTTTATGCGGGTGTATCCGGCGTTCACGGACGTTAAACAGCTTGGCGCGGCTTGCTTGTAATCGTTGTTCCAACGTTTCAGCCGTCACGCCGTGCTCCGCGGCTATTTTTTGCCTATCGGCATCGATTTGATTGGGAATGTTTTTTCCTTCAAAGTTTCCCATGTCACTAATGCCATAGGCGTCACAAAATAGCGTGCCATCTTTGTCGCCGAGAACATCCAGGATTTCCGCTTTCGTCCAAACGTAAAATTTTCCTTCTTCCCCTTCCGAATCGGCGTCTTCAGCAGAGTAAAAGCCGCCATTCTCATCGCGCATCCCACGCGAAACGTAATCAAGAATTTCTTTTGCCGTTTGTTTGTATAAAGGATCAGCGGTCACCTGATACCCTTCCGTGTAGGCGAGTGCCAACAATCCGTTGTCGTAAAGCATCTTTTCAAAGTGCGGGACGAGCCAGCGCTGATCAACGGAATAGCGGGCGAAGCCGCCGCCGATGTGATCATAAATGCCGCCGTCGCGCATTTGCTTAAGCGTCTTTTTCGCCATTTCCAACGCATTAGGCTCATTCGCCCATGCCGCGTATCGAAAAAGGAACAAAATATGTTGCGGCATCGGGAATTTAGGCTCTCCTTCCAATCCGCCATACGTTTGGTCAAATTGTTCTTTTAATTGGTCGTACGCATTCTCAAGTGTATGTGCGCCAATCTCTTCCGGGTCTGCTTGAATCCCCTCGGATAGTGCTTGCTTGACCCGCCCGGCGATATCCGTAATCCGATCTCTGTTTTTCTGATATTGTTCGGCAAGCTGCGGCAACGCATCGAGCATCCCCGGCATTTGCTGCATGCTTTGTTTCGGCATGTATGTTGCCACGTAAAACGGCGCCTGATCCGCAGTTAAAAAAGCGGTCAGCGGCCAACCTCCGTGGCCATTCATCGCCTGGCAAGCATCCATATAAATAGAGTCCACGTCCGGCCTCTCTTCGCGGTCCACTTTAATGGAAACAAAATCTTTATTTAAAAGCGCGGCTACTTCTTCATCTTCAAACGACTCGTGGGCCATGACATGGCACCAATGACAGGTGGAGTAGCCGATGGATAAAAATACTGGTTTATTTTCCGCCTTGGCTTTCGCAAATGCTTCCTCTCCCCATTCATGCCAATCAACAGGATTGTACGCATGCTGAAGCAAATAAGGAGATTTCGCATGGATCAACGTATTCGGTGTTTCCTGAGCAGACATCCTACCACACCTTTCTCCTTTATCATCCGTTGTACCCTTATTGCCTATGTATAAAAACAAAATACGTTATGGGGTACGCGGGAACCATCAACCATTTTTGGTGAAATGTTTCCCACGTATTATATGGACAGTTGTCAATAGAACCGTTTAGAGTTTTATGAAGGAACATCTTGCCGATAGTATAACAAAAAGTAAGCCCCCGCATTCAAGCAGGAGCGCATTCTCATTTTTGACAGTGCATCGAAGATGCTCGAATGGTTGGTAATCTTTTAAGATAACGTTTTTACCACTTTCATCATCAAAACCCTCCTTCCGAAAATTTCATCTCTATGTACATGAGCAATACGAAGATTCGGAGATGATTATTGAAAACCGGAGATACTACGTTTCCCTTTTCTATATTCATAGAAGAAGTAGGCATCCAGCCGTACACTGACTTACTGATGGCGCTTCTTTTATACAGTGTTCTATGGTACTTTTGTCGAAGAAAAATGGAGCTGTGACATCAATGGGAGCGGATCCAATTTCTAGCGTCCTTCAGAAACCATAATACGTAAAAGCCTTTCCCTGAGCTATTTGCGATGTTCCAAAGGTCTTGTGATGCAAGGGCTGAGAGAAAGGCGAAAATAAATCCCCCCAAATTCGAACGCAATCATAGGCATAGCGGCGTTCAACAGTATCATTCACGAAACATTGATTCCAAAGGATAAAAGCGCTCTTGCATGAAAAGTGAGTACCAATGCTCAGTATCAGATATGCTCTTGAGATTGGGTTTTGAGGATTCTTTGTGTTACGCGGGATCCATCGGAGTCCTCAGGAATGGTTTTAGCGGACTCTAAGCGATGCTTGGGATCGAAATAAGTCCTCAGGATTGTGTTTAGCGGACTCTATGCGCTGCACGGGATCCATCTTAGTCCTCAAGATCGGTTTTAGCGGACTCATAGCATTGCTCAGTATCCAAATGAGTCCTCGAGATTAGGGTTTGCGAGCGCAGTATGGCATCACCTGTGAAGGACAGGCGGAGTGCCCCGTGTCTCAAGGCTTTCGGATTCCGATCGCTGAAGATCGCCGTGTGTTTTCACCCATCGATCGAGCCAGTTATACATGGAAGAAGGAATACGCGAAACGAACATCCGTAGAACGCGTGAACAGCCGGCTTGACGTGTCCTTTGGCTTCGAACAGCATACCACGCACGGGCAAAGAAAGATGAGAATGAAAACGGGGTTGGCGATGGCCTTAGGCCATATCCAAGAAGGGCGTCCGGAAAAAATGCGAAGCCTTGTTTCCTAACGCCATCCACATGGGGAAAAGCCGAATGTTACAAGGGGGCTTGTGGACAACAGGATACGTGTATCCAATTTTAGAGTGCAAAAACGAATGATCTCGGAATGTGGCTCGTGGAGGGCCATTTTGAGACGTTTCAAATAAATAAATCAGGCCTAGCCTGATATCATTTTTACACCCAAAGCGAAAAAATTGTTACATCGCAAAAAGCTCTCCCTGCTTACCACTTGATTCATCTTTTTAAAAGGGGTTTAATGTAATACAAACGAATACAATTTATTACACCTTTTCGAGGTGATTAAACTGCCAAAAAGTATAGGTAGAAATGAATTTGATAAAACTTTTAACGGAAAAATTATTCTTAGCCAACAAATTGAACACAAACTCCACACAAAGCATAAGGTTTATTCTGATAATATTTCCGATGCTTTAGGCGACCCCTATCGTGTTGTTTTAAAGCCAAGGCAAAAACAACCGGCCGATCGTTCACATTCTTCTAGCAAGTTACTTGAGATACTATGTGAATCTTCGGATGGAAGAGTTCTATTTATTGTCTCTCGGCTTTTCAAAGATGGCAACCTTTATATTATTACCTCATATTGGGCTGATCGAAAACTTCGAAATCTATATTATCAAAAAAGGGAGGTGCTTCGAGAATGAGTGAAAAAGGGCGTCAAAAAATAAATGTGCAAAAACCCACTGATGTGAATGATCTTCATCAAGTCACCGAGGAAGACCTTCTCTCCGATTTTGAAAAATACGATGCCGAAAATTATGATCCACTTGAAGATATCGACAATAAAGAAGTGATTGCCCCATCGAACAAATCAGAAGTCGTTACCGTTCGTTTAAGTCCACAAGAAAATAATATGATATCAAAACTGGCAAAAGAAAACGGTCTTTCTAAAAGTTCATTCATTAGGATGGTGGTAAAGCGATCGCTTAAGCATTCTAATGACTAGCTTGAACGGATTTTATGTTAGGACGGAATGGCTGATAAAACGTTCGTTTTGGCGTTTTGGCTGATATATTGCAAAATTTGGCTGATAAACAATACGGCGTAGGAGCAGGTAACAGGCTTACCTACGCCTCTTGTCTCAGATCAACGTCACAACCCTACTCATTCAACGCTGTCTCCAACGTCTCAATATTTTTTTCCATCATGCTGAAATAGTCTTCGTCATTGGCCGCGTCTTCTTCGGAAATGGATTCCAAGTTTCGGAGCACCAGGCTTTCTGCGCCGATTTCCTCCTGGATAACTTCGGTGACGGAACTGCTCACGTTATTTTCAAAAACGATGTAACCGATATTCTCTTCTTCCGCGATTTCAACGATTTCGGTAAGCTCCGCTTGAGACGGCTCCTCGTTTGAAGAAAGGCCAAGCACACTTAATTGTTCCAACCCGTAACGGTCTTCCCAGTATCCGTATGCGGCATGTGAGACGATGAGCTGATCACGGTCAGCCTCTGCAAACGTCGTTTCCAACGTTTGATCGAGCGTTTTCAAATCGTCGCGCAGCACTTCATAGTTTTCTGTGAAATATGCTTCCTTTTCAGGTCGTAGCTCAGCAAGTGTATTTTTAATATTCTCCGCAACGTCTATACTACGGACGGGGTCAAGAAAAATGTGTGGATCGCCGTCCCCGTGTTCAGCGTCGTGTTCGTGATCATGGTCGTCGTGATCATGGTCGTCGTGATCATGGTCGTGGGCGCTGCCAATAAGTTCAATGCCCTCTCCCGCCGCGACCATCATTACATCCTCATCGGCGAGCATATCTTCGGCTGTCTCGACAAAGCCTTCCATGCCTACGCCAGAATAAATAAAGGCATCGCTTTCCGCGAGCTCGATCAACTCATTGGCGGTCGGTTCAAAGGAATGCGCGTCTGCATTCGGCGGGTAGATGCTCTCGGCTTTTACTTCACTGCCGCCGATTTTTGACGTGAAGTCTTTCAAAGCAAACACCGTCGTGTGAATCTGTAAAGGGCTTCCTTCCGTTTCATTATCCGAGCTTTCTCCTTGGCAACCGGTAAGCGTTATGCCGGAAATAATGATTAATATAAATGTTTTCCACATCCGTAACATCCTCACAAATAGTAATTATTACGATTTAAGACTAGAGGAACACGTCGTTCATGTCAATGCCTCTCTACATTTTCCTTCCAATCTAGTATAATATCCATCAGCATTTACCTTCATAGAAAAGCAGAAAGGGCTCAGTTTATGGATGTAGCAACTGTCACGCTCGCGATCGCGACGATGGCGCTCATCATTGTGCTCGGGGCGGCCGTCGCTTTTCGCTTTCCGATTACGGACAATACGAAGCAACTTTTCATGGGCATTATTATTAATATCGCCGTACCGGCCATTATCTTAAACGGCATCTTTAACACGGACATATCCGAACAAATCATGCAGCAAGCGGTTACGATCTTTATTTTTTCAATTATTTTTCATGCTGGAGCTGTTTTTTTTGCTTTTCTGGTTGGACGAATGTTTCGCTTTTCGTCGTCCTGGGCGAAAAAGCTTGCCATTCTTTCCGCGTTTGGCAACACGGGATTTATCGGTATCCCGCTCAGTTTCACCATTTTCGGTCCGACCGGCGGATTGCTCGCTTCCGTATTTAATGCCGGGCTTGATTTGATGATTTTCTCCCTCGGGATTTTCATGTTGCAGTCCCATGGACAATTTGACTTTAGGCAATTAAAAGCGTTGCTCAACGCTCCGTTAATCGCCTTAGTCGTCGGTGGCTTGTTTGCATTTAGCGGTCTGGATGCCCCTGTCATCCTCCAAGACTTAACTGAGATGTTGTCCAGCTTATCAGCGCCACTCTCGATGTTGTACATCGGCTTCTTGTTGCCACCTTTTTTTAAAAAAGGGCAAAAATTCGTGTTCCCGAAGCTTTGGTTTCCATTATCCATGCGCCTGCTCATTATTCCGATCATTAGCATCACGATCATCGCCTATTTGCCGATGGACGACTTTTTAAAACAATTATTCATTATCCTAGTTCCTTTACCGACATTTACTTTGGCAACGGTTCTTTTTTCACGGTATACGGAGCAGGAAAATGAATCGGTCATGACGATCATCTATTCAACGATCCTTTGTCTGGCCACAATTCCGATCATTGCTGTCTATGCCAATTTTATATCCTAAACGAGGAGGAATGATTGATGCATGAAGCGTTAATTGTCATTGATTATACGAATGATTTCGTGGCACCGGAAGGAAAATTAACATGTGGGGAGCCGGGGCAAAACATCGAAGGGAGGCTAGCGTCCATATTGCAACAATTCCATCGGCAAGAGCAGGAAGTTTTCTTTGCCGTCGACGTTCATGAAGAAAATGATCCATACCACCCGGAAACAACCTTATTCCCACCCCATAACATCCGGGGAACGAGCGGGCATGACCAATACGGAAAAGTCCAGACGTTTCTCGATGAGCTCGGCGCAGAATGGCCGGCTCACGTTCATTGGCTCGACAAAACACGCTACAGTGCATTCGCCGGGACGCCTTTGGAGCTAAAATTGCGCGAGAGAGGGATCACCCACCTCCACCTCGTCGGCGTTTGCACGGATATCTGTATTTTGCACACCGCCGTCGATGCCTATAATCGCGGATTCGCACTGACCATTCACGAAGATGCTGTCCAAAGTTTCAACGCCGATGGACACAAATGGGCACTCGGCCACTTTAAAAATTGCCTCGGCGCGAACGTTGTCTCCGAATAACACCAAGAAAGCGAGGATAAATCATGAAGCCATACGTTTACATTGCACACCCGATCCCATCAGATGTAGAAGCTTATATCGCCGAACATTGCGAATATAGAATCTGGAATGACGAAAACAAAAAAGTGCCAAAGGATCAATTAAAAGAAGAATTGCTAAGTGCCGATGGCGCCATTCTAACGGGATATGACGTTGACGAACCGTTACTTGCGGACGCTGAGAACCTCAAAGTCGTGAGCACGGTTTCCGTTGGATACGATCACTTTGACACTTCTGCATTAAAGAAGCACAACGTTTATGGCACCCACACGCCCCATGTTCTCGATGAAACAGTCGCTGACTTGATTTTCGGACTCGTTTTATCCGGCGGCCGCAGAATTGCCGAACTCCACGAATATGTGAAGGGGGCACATTGGGGCTTAGAACCGGATCGCGCGTTTTACGGCTATGACATTCATCAACGCACACTTGGCCTCATCGGCATGGGAAGAATCGGTGAAAAAGTGGCAAAACGGGCACGCTTTGGCTTTGACATGGACATTCGTTATTATAATCGATCCCGAAAACTGGAAATGGAAGAAAAATACGATGCCGTCCGCCTCGAATTGGACGACCTCTTGAAAGAAGCGGATTTCGTCGTGCTCATCGTTCCTTTAACAGAAGCTACCCACCATTTAATCGGTGAACGCGAACTGCAGTTGATGAAATCCAGCGCGGTTTTGGTTAACGGAGCGCGAGGCCCGGTTGTTGATGAAAATGCAGTTGTCCAAGCTTTAAAAGAGGAGACCATCTTCAGTGCCGCGCTCGATGTATTTGAGAAAGAGCCGCTTCCAAAAGATCACCCACTGTTGTCCCTGCGCAATGTGACGTTAACCCCGCACATCGGGTCCGCTACCCGAAAAACAGATGAAGCCATGATGATGCGGGCTGCTGAAAATATGGTCCAAGGTGTTTTTGGGGATACGCCGCAAAATGTGATTAAAGAGTTGCGCTAGATGCAGGAGGGTACAATTTTTAGAGAATTGATGCGCGAAGTGTCCGAGTAGGAGGTCGGACACTTTTGCGTTAGTGTTTGAAGGCAACATTTTCGCTTAGCCTGTTATTTTGTCTTCATTTGACGGTAATTAATCGTGATGATCACAGAAAACAGTCACTTTCATGACGACTCAGGTCCGGTGATTTTTCATTTTTGTGGTTCCATGACGCCTTTATGATGCCTGTAACTGGTAGTTTTTTCGATTTTCGGCTCCATGCCCCCTTCATGGTGACCAAACCATGTCGCTTTCCCCTCGTTCGGGATTCATGACGCTTTCATGATGACCGAGACACGAAGCTTTTCCGCTGTTTGGTCACCTTGACCCAAAACAGATCTTGCCATTCCCTCTTTTCTTCATAAAAAATAATCGTTTTTCACCCTGCAAACATATAAATCCCAATATAAATTTTCTTCTCGCTTATTGACAAATCACGCCTCTGGGCATAATATATAACTATAAGTTGCACGAAGGCAAAATTTATTGCTTATGCAAAATTGTTTGTCCCAAGTAAAATTATTGCTCAATCATGGTGATCAACTTGACAAACATAAAAGAAATGGGGAATGGAAATTGAAAAAACCAGCTTTTCTTTACTTATCAATTTTTACAAGTTTAGGGTTATTGTTATCTGCCTGTAGCGATGAAGAATCAGGTGGGGAAACATCAGATGACTCTGCATCTGCGGAGGGAGATGAACCCATCCAAGTGACGTCGACTATAGGGCAAATCAATGACATCGTGGAAAATGTCGGCGGGGAACACGTAGACAATACCGGTTTAATGGGACCCGGCATTGACCCACACAATTATGAAACTTCTCAGGGAGATGTGGAACAGCTCGACGAAGCGGATATTATCTTTTGGAATGGGTTGAATCTGGAAGCACAAATGGCTGATATGTTGGAGCAAATGGGAAATGAAAAGCCGGTGCACACACTGGGCGAAGAGGTTCCTGACGAAGCCATCCTAGAAGACGAAGAGGAAGCCGGGGCGCCTGATCCACACATTTGGTTTGATCCTGAATTATGGGCTTATGCGGTTGAAGGCGTCAGAGACAGTTTAGCTGAACTCGACCCTGAGAATGCAGACGACTATCAAGCCAATGCAGACGCGTATATCGATGAACTCGAAGAACTACAAGCATGGGCGGAAGAAGAAATCGAAACGATCGACGAAGACAGCCGCGTACTCGTAACCGCCCATGATGCATTCCAATACTTCGGTGACGCCGTCGGCATGGAAGTGATGGGTCTACAAGGCATTAGTACAGAGGCCGAGGTCGGGCTAAGCGACGTGCAAGGTATCATTGATGAAATGATCGAACGGGATATCAATGCGTTGTTTTCCGAAACGAGCGTTTCCGACAGTGCGGTTGATGCCGTCATCGAAGGCGCGCAGGAACAAGGCCACGAGGTTGAAAACGGCGGTGCCCTTTATTCCGATGCGATGGGAGAACCCGGCACCGAAGAAGGCACGTATACCGGGATGTACGAAGCAAATATCAATCAAATCGTGGACGTATTGGAATAAGGCAATGGCAGCGGGGGAAGCGTTCGCGCTTTGTTTTCCCTCCTGCCTATTTTTGGACGCGTTTAATCATTGGAAGGAGTATCACACCATGCATCCGATCACTGCAAAGAACGTTACCGTGGCTTATCACCGCAAACCGGTCCTCCAAAGTATCAATTTCGAGGCACCGGAAGGCACACTCATTGGCATCATTGGCCCCAACGGTGCGGGTAAATCAACATTGTTGAAATCGATTCTCGACCTTGTGCCAAAAGCTTCCGGGGAAGTCAACATTTATGGAAAGCCCTACCGCAAGCAACGGCAAATAGTCGGTTATGTTCCGCAAAGAGGGTCGGTCGATTGGGATTTTCCGACGAATGCCCTTGATGTTGTGCTCATGGGACGATATGGCCAGATCGGTCTTTTTCGCAGGGTAAAAAAGAAAGACGTTAGAGAAGCCATGTCTTGTCTTGAAAAAGTCGACATGGACCAATACGCCAACCGGCAAATCAGCCAGTTGTCGGGCGGGCAGCAACAGCGTGTATTTCTCGCCCGTGCACTTGCCCAAAACGCTCAGGTCTACTTTATGGATGAACCGTTCGTCGGCGTGGATGCCGCTACGGAAAGAGCGATTATTAAATTATTAAGCGAGCTAAAAGACCAAGGGAAAACCGTTCTCGTCGTTCACCATGATTTGCAAACCGTCCAGGATTATTTTGACTGGATCATGCTGCTAAATGTCCGAAAAATTGCTTTCGGACCAACGCCAGAAACCTTTAAAAAAGACCTGTTGCAAAAAACATATGGCGGACGATTAACACTCTTCGACCAGGAAAAAGAACAGGAAGTGAGCTCCCTTGTTTGAGATACTCGTTTACCCGAATGTTCAATGGGTGCTGATCGGGACTACCGCGCTCGGAATCGCCAGCGGAGTCCTCGGAAGTTTTGCACTGTTGCGTCGGCAAAGCCTGATCAGTGACGCCATGAGTCACGCTTCCCTCCCCGGCATTTGCATCGCCTTTCTCATTGTTGGGGAAAAAATGATGGGCGCCTTGTTGTTGGGGGCAGGATTGACGGCTTACTTGGGAACGTATTGTGTTCAAGCGATCATCCATCATACCCGATTGAAAACAGATGCGGCCATCGGTTTGGTTCTATCTGTTTTTTTCGGGATCGGCATTGTTCTCCTCACCTTTATTAACAATCTTCCCATCGGGGGGCAAGCCGGTTTGAACGAATTTATTTTCGGGCAGGCAGCCGCGATGACAAGCGCGGATGTCCGTGTTATTTCTTCTGTCGCCTTGATTTTGGTCATTATTACTATTTTACTTTTTAAAGAACTGAAATTGCTCATTTTTGATTCTGAGTTCGCACAAGGCATTGGTTTGCCTACGACTATTCTCAATGGTCTCTTAATGACGATGATCGTGGCGGCTGTTGTTATTGGCCTCCAAGCTGTCGGTGTCGTTTTGATGGTCGCGATGCTGATTGCACCTGCGATTACCGCTCGCTATTGGACAGATCGCCTGGATATCATGGTTGTTTTGTCCGGCATTTTCGGTGCCATTTCCGGTATTTTGGGCACGATGATCTCGGCGCCGATTTCCGGTATGCCTACAGGCCCACTTATCATTGTTGCCGCTAGTATGGTGTTCTTTGCTTCCCTCATCGTTGCTCCAAAAAAAGGATTGCTTGTCAAAGCTTACCGTTTATGGCATTTGCGCAAACAAACGGCAAGAGAGCAAATGTTACAAAGCCTCTATGAACTCGCCGAAGAGCGTTACCAAACGTTACGATCCTTCGAAGAAGCTTTCGCTCGGGAGGACATCCAGGCATTGCGTCCGTTATCCGAACGTAGGTTTCAAAAAACACTGAACAACTTAAAGCGTTACGGGGAAATTGCCGCGAGGGAACAAGGGTATGAATTGACGGCGTCAGGGAGAGAAACAGCGCATAAGATTACACTCAACAATCGTTACATGCAGATATATTCCATGCATGAAGTTCGCTTTGCCAACCTTCACATGGAAAAACGAAACTGGGATTTTTTATCACTCCCTGAAGAAGAGCAAGGGCGTTTACACGCTTTATTGCATGAGCATCATCTGGAGCCTAAATTATTGCAGATACTCCGGCAAGAGGAGGGCTACTTTAGATGAGTTATACATTTTGGATTCTTTTAACCGCTTCTCTTGTGGGCATTACCTGCGGGATCGTCGGCGTCCTGCTTATTTTGCGGAAATTAGCGATGCTATCCGATGCGATCAGCCACACGGTGCTACTTGGGATTATTTCTGCTTACCTCGTTACTCAATCGTTGGATGGATGGACGATGTTTATTGGAGCATTGATTGTCGGCGTATTCACGACCGTTTTCGTGCAAATGCTCAATGCTGCAGGCGTCCAATCCGATGCTGCGATCGGAATCGTTTTTACATTTTTGTTTGCTATCGGGGTTATTCTCGTATCCATGTATGCGAGCAATGTCCACATTGACGTGGAGCACACCGTTATGGGGGAAATTGGATTTATTCCGTGGGAGACGGTGAATTGGTTCGGCATTGAAGGGATTCCTCAGGCGGTATGGATGCTTGGCATTGTCCTCGTCATCGACGTCATACTGCTCCTGCTCTTTTATAAAGAATTTAAGCTCAGCACGTTTGACCCTGAACTCGCGGCTGCCATTGGACTACCCGTTGGCTTGTTGCACTACATCCTCATGGGGATGACATCCCTCACAGCGGTCGCCTCCTTTGACGCAGTCGGAGCGATACTCGTCGTTGCCATGTTAATCGCCCCGGGCGCAACCGCGTACTTGCTAACGGAACGCTTTCCTGTGATGTTTATCCTTAGTGCAGTTTTCGGCATGCTCGCCGCATTTTCAGGGTACTACATCGCTGCCTGGCTAGATGCTTCCATTGCCGGCATGATGGCAACGATGGCAGGCGTACTCTTCTTGCTAGCCTTTATTTTCTCCCCGACTCATGGGTTGATTGCAAAGGCTGTTTCGCAAAAAAAAGTCAGTGAAGTCAATGCAGATACGTGAACGTTCCTGGAGCGTCATTCCGATTGGAGTGGCGCTTCTGAGCGTTTATCAAAAAGAGCACCCCCCCTTTTGGAGCGTGCTCATACAAAGCCGATCAAGAGTCATTTTCTAATTCATCACCCTGGGTCAAAGCAGAGTCACTGAGTGCCTGTTCATCCGGTCCGACATATTGGACCTCGGCTTCTTCGGCAAACTCCGTCCATTCTTGGACGTAAAGTTCCTGATTGGCCGCGTTCTCATAGGAAGGGATTTTTAAAACAGGGTTCCCGTCAAAGCGATTAATGATTTGAGCCGTCATGTCCATCGATTCATCTAAGGAAGTATTATCACGGTAGGCGAGCGGCTCATAAATCACCAAATCCGGCGCCAGATCGTTTATGACCGTCCATTCTTCATAATCGACGAATTCCGCGGAATTGTTGCTCTGAAAATCATCAATATTAAAGGTATGAACATCAAATTCATATTGATCCTGTGCCTCTTCAGGAAAATAATTCTCCCATTGAACGGCTTCTTCTTCACTATTGGAGGTAAATATAGCTAAATGAATCTCGTCACCGGGTTCTTGTTGCGATAAAATTTCATTGGTATTTTCTTGAAACTCTTCCTCAGCGTCACCCGAAGGGCTCTCTCCCTTTTCAGATGCCGTTTCCTCCTGATAATCGGGGGAGAACTGCTCAATATATCGTGCTTCTCCCACGCTTAAAGTCTCTTCATGCTGTAAATTATATAGAACGGTGACGATGACAACCACGATCAAATATGGAACTGCTCTTTTTAGTAGATTCATCGTTCTCTCCTTTATCTCTTACAGGGTTTAGCGACGGCTTAATCCAAAATAGCTTCCCCCGTTTCTTCATGATCTGTTTCGGCTTCTTCATTGGGGGTGTCATTTACCTCTACCCCATTATCGTCATTTTCATTCGTCACGATCGTCCTAAATACCGCGACAAAACCCGACCTCTTCTTCCAACACTCTACTGCATACAAGCTATTCTACCACATGTCCATGATCAACTTCGAACACTAAGCGACCATCGGATTTTTCATAGACGGATTCATCTGAGGTATCCTTTGTCAGCTGTTGAAAAATACGCTCGCGATAATATGGTTCTGCAAATCCGTCAATGGGTCTCGGTTGGGATTCATGAATGCGAAAAGGGACAAGTTCAATCTCAGCCGTCCCGTCTTCGGCCAATTCATATTGGGCCAAAACAGTGTCTCTCGTCCGTGTCCACCCCTGGTCAAACACGAAATTTCCCAGGGAATAAAAGATGATGCCGTCATTATAAACATCGACGGATTGTAACACGTGAGGGTGGTGGCCCACGACAATATCCGCGCCAGCATCCACGTAAGCTTTCATTAAATCTTCCTGGCGATCCGTAATCGTGCTTGTATACTCCACACCGCTATGGAGATGGGCGACGACAAGGTCCGCATCTTCACTCGCTTGCTGTATCTCGTTTAGCGATTGGGCAGGATCAGAGTCGGCGACTCCATCCCTTCCCGATCGCGACCAAACATCGTTGAAGCCGAGGGTAGCCACGGTTAAATCGTCATACGCTTCGATGGATACCGCTTCTTCCTCTTGACCGAAATGAGCGCCTACCGTGTCTACGTCTGAATCTTCAAAAGCCGCAAGGGTGTCTCGCACCCCTTTGGAGCCATAATCGCGAATATGATTATTGGCGAGGTTGACATTTGAAAATCCGGCTTCCGATAGGAGATTCACAGCCCCTTCTCCTGCTTCCAGATGAATTTCTTTATCTTCCGGCTCGTAGACTTCATCTTCAAACAAGACCGGGTTTTCAAAATTTCCGGTTACGTAATCGGATGCGTCAAAATAAGGCTTGGCATGCCGAAATAAAAATTCCGGCCCCTGGTGGTCGATCACTTGCTCCACATAACGCCCGGCCATAATATCTCCGACAAACGATCCGGTGAAGACGGCATTTTCGTCACTGGCGACACTCGTCGATCCCACCTCCGAAGCAGGCCACAATTGAGCGACAAATAAGATAAGCAACGAAACGGCAGCCCCAATAATGGCATGAGGCAGCGCCCGTTTTTTATGTTTTTTTGTATATGCCAGCATGGATTCCTGCAAATTGAATTTGCGATTATGTTGAGATCTCATCTATCTTCCACACCTTAGATTAAATACAGTATTGTGACGATGAAAAAGGTGACTCCGCTGATGACCAACGTGCTTAGCAATGTTGGCATGACCCCTTGCCGCTGAAACGAATTCGCGACCAATCCGGGCACAATGACCCCGAGTCCTCGAAATTCGACCGTTTCAAACGGGAATATCGGGTAAAAATAATCAAAGACCATTTTCAGCAAAATCCCCACCGTCATCATTGCCGCAAATTTTCGGCGCCCATACAAAACCGTTAAGCGCCCGACCACTTGCATCGTTATTATATACGTTAAGAAACTGATGAAAAAAATCATGACCATAAAAATTGGCTGGTCAAATACTAAAGCGAGGTATCCCGGCACAATGAGGCCTGCCGGCATAACACCTGTCCGTTCCGTATAGATAAGGCTTAATATGGTTCCTATCACGAGTGCAATATATAATTCTGTTCCAAACAATGCTCACCCAACTCCCTGTTAAACAGTCGACCAATCATTAGTCTTTTTCAATTCTTCTATGAGAGGCTCTGCCGCACCATGAAAGTTACCAATGCCGAACACCGTCGACTGATCCATTGATGAGACAATGAATTCATATATTTTGTCGATTTCTTCGTCTTCCATGTTACAGAGTTCATTCACATCCAATTTTCCCTGCTCATAAGCTTGTACAACGGGGTTCGTACCTTCGCCGATTAGCACGAGTTTATCGATCGCGATATAGGGAAGGAATTGCTCCACAAATTGGTGAGTGCGGTCCGGGCGATCTTCCCGGCAATTCATGACGACAATGGGATCGTCGACAGGATATCCGAGGTATCGCGCGTTTTCCCAAATACTCAGCGTCGATGTCGGTTCATTGGCTGAAAATCCATTTACAAAAAAAGAAGCTTTTTGATGTCTATCTACGATTGGCATCACTCGCGTGACACCGGGAGCCGCTTTCGCTTTTATCATCCCCCGGCTTGCCGTATCTTCATCAATGCCGAGCGCTTTCGCAACTGCCAATGCCAGCGCGACATTTTCGGGAAAAATCATATACTCAAATTTTGCAAGAAAATGGTCTGGCACCGCTTTTGTATCCGCAACAAAAACGTTGGTATTCCGCTTTGCCGCTTCTTTTTCAAACTCCTCAAGATAGGGCGACGGCGATGTGATAAATATCCCGTCATAGGGGATCGTGTACTTATAAGCATCGACGACATGTTCAACCGTTGGCCCCAACACTTCCATATGATCCTCCACAATATTAACGACGACCCCGATATTCGCTTGCATCCAATCATCCTGAAAAATTCTCTGATACTCAGGATGAACGGCCATACACTCACTCACAAAAGCCTCGGCACCGGCATCAACAGCTTCTTTTATCGCTGATTTTTGTTCACGAATATTCGGCCCTTCCAGCCTACGTATAATCGGTTTTTCCTCTTCCTGGTACCAATAAAACATTCGCGCCTGCGTGCCGGTGATTTTCCCGACCGTTTTAATGTCAGCTTCCATAAGTGCTCCGGAAACGAGACGCGTGACCGTTGATTTGCCGCGCGTACCGTTAATATTAATACGGATTGGAATTTTGTCCACGTTTTTCTCATGTTGTTCTTTTTCCCGCATTCCCAATGCAAGTAAAATAAGCAAGCTGATCGCAACAACAAGGGTAAACAACTTTCAACCCTTCTTTCTACCTTTAGATGAGCTATGGCGATGTATTTCGACAATAAATATGTACGCCATAAAAAGTATAAGACAAATCTAGTGAAAATATCTACCGCCAAACATATCAATCTGGTTACAATCTTTGGTCATTTCTTGGCATTATGTAATGGTTTATATGTGTTGGAATACCTTACCAACAGGGTGCCCACTTTTTGCAAATTCAACCTTTTTTCTCCATGATTTTTTCGGGAGAAAGCCTTAAAACAGCAACCAGCCATATAAAGGCATACATAGCAGCAGCCAAAACATCTGTAGGAAAATGAACTCCTAACACGGGCCTGCTTGCAATGGTTCCTATCGCCAGCCCAATCTTTCGTTTCATATGGGTGCCCTCTTTTTTCAAATGATGGAAATTCAGGAAGGAAAAGATTGCATGAAGAAGAAAAGAGCGGTTTAGCTTACTTAAAAGAAGGCAGTGTATCAGCTGCCTTCTTTATTTTATAGATTTTGTAGCGCCAATTCAATGGGGGATTCTCCCGTGGTAAGGTCAAATGCTTTTCCGATCGTACCATTATCCTTTAACGACGCCTTAATCGTATTCGCTACGTCCTCCCGGGGGATTTCAGCCCGCTCAAGGTCGACGTCCACCTTGATGTTTTCTTTCCCGGCATCATTGGTGAGTAGTCCAGGGCGAAGAATCGTGTAATCAAGATTACTAGCGACGAGCCATTCATCGGCATAATGTTTGGCTGCACTGTAATACGGCGCTTTTTCCATCCATTTTTCACGGCGATGAACACCGATCGCGCTCACAATGAGGAAGCGTTTGACTCCGGCTTGTTCGGCTGCTTGCATAGATTTTACCGCGCCATCAAAATCAACCATCATCGTTTTATCCGCACCGGTCTGCGCGCCTGAACCCGCGGTAAACACGATGGCATCCATTCCTTTTGCAGCAGCGGCCAAATCATCGACCGCACCCTCCACATCAGCCAGCACCGTATCCGCACCCATATCCTCAAATTGTTGTAACTGCTCTTCTTTACGCACCATGGCTTTCGGTGTATACCCGCTATCGTCGGCGAGTTTTTCTACAAGTTGTTTTCCTATCTTGCCGTTTGCCCCAATCACTAGTACGTTCATTATCCATGCACTCCTTTTTGATTCCAGATTCCATAGATTAGATGTACCCTTTCAAACAAAAAAACAAACATCCAAGTATCACCAAGAGCTCAATACATGTTTTTCATCCACTTGTAAACATTAAAATAAAGATTTTCTGTGGAGAAGAGGGTGAGTCCATGAATAAAAAGCCAGGTGCCGTTTTTTATTGGTCCGCGAGCATTATTGTAGCAATTGTCCTCATCGGTTTTTTCGTCCCTGACTTCCTTGAGACGATTACCGCACAAACCCAGGAATTCATTTCGTCTGTCTTTGGATGGTATTACTTAATCATTGTTTCCTTGTTCGTGCTCGTCTGTCTCTTTTTTATTGTAAGTCCTTATGGAAAAATAAAACTGGGCAAAGATGATGACAAGCCCGAATTTAACTTGCCTTCTTGGTTTGCGTTGCTCTTTAGTGCCGGTATGGGCACAGGACTTCTTTTCTGGGGCGCAGCAGAACCGATTTCACACTATGCCATTGATTCGCCCACCGTTGATCCGGGAAGTGAGGAGGCAATTCTTGAATCCATGCGATTTACGTTCTTCCATTGGGGACTGCACGCTTGGGGTATTTATGCCATCGTCGCCCTTTGCCTCGGTTATTTCAAGTTCAGAAAAGAAGCGTCCGGCACGATTAGTTCCGCACTTTCTCCTCTGATGGACGCGGAGGGGGCGATGGGAAAGACGGTTAATGTGATTGGTGTTGTCGCTACTGTTTCCGGGATAGCGACAACGCTTGGATTCGGTGCTGTGCAAATGAACGGCGGCATCACATATTTAACAGGCTTTGGAGAGAGTTTTTTATTTCAGTTTGGCATTATCGCGGTCATCACTGCCTTATACCTTATTTCCACCTCCACCGGTATCCAAAAAGGGATTCGTTATTTGAGTAACACGAACATGATTCTTGCCGGTGTATTGCTCTTGTTTATCATTATTCTCGGGCCGACGCTTGACGCTTTGAACATTTTCACGAACACGTTGGGCCAATATATTCAAACCTTGCCGGAAATGAGTTTTCGTATTGCTCCGACTGATCCGGACGCTCGGGCATGGATTAACGATTGGACCATTTTCTACTGGGCCTGGTGGATGGCCTGGTCCCCCTATGTCGGAACCTTTGTCGCACGCGTATCTAAGGGACGAACCTTGCGGCAATTCATGATTGGGGTCCTTTTTGTCCCTACCATTATTGGTTTCCTATGGTTTTCGTTCCTGGGCGGCTCAGCGATTTTCTATGAAAGGGAACAGGGGGCAGGTCTAGCCTCGCTGGAAATTGAAGAAATGTTGTTTGGCCTATTGAGCCAGTTTCCGTTCGCAACTGCCACGTCCATCTTAGCGCTCGTACTCATTGCCATCTTTTTCATTACATCGGGAGATTCAGCCACCTTTGTGCTCGGGATGCAAACGACCAACGGCACGACAAACCCGGCGAGAAGGATTAAGTTCATTTGGGGGATCTTGCTTTCGGCGATTGCAACGATTCTTTTATATTCCGGGGGCTTGCAAGCTGTAGAGAACACGATGATCGTGACCGCGTTCCCCTTCTCCATTGTTATGTTGCTTATGGTCTACGCTTTACTCAAGGCCGTGCGCCAAGAAAGAAAAGAACAAAAACAATCGAAATGATCGTTGAACGTGCGTGTCCAAAAAGGAGAATAAAAAGAGCCAAGCGTTTTTAAAATTTCCGCAAGAGGTGGTGTGCTTTTGCATAAGTATCTATTCCCGACAGCACTCGAATAAACTTCTTTGAGGAATCATCGCACGAAGATGACCTGGATGCGTGGCGTTTCTCAGCTCATTTATTTTCTCCGATTGCGGGCTTCATGAACAAAATTAAACCCGAAAGGCGATGCGACCATCACTTTCGGGTTAACTCGTTTTCCTCTGTACTTCTGTAGCAGCGACATGTTGGTCTAATGACTGCAATTGCACGATTGCCGTATCTTCTGGTATTTCACGGTAATGATGCACGCCGGCCGCTTCTTCGTTGGCCTCATCCGCACGCGCCACCACTTGCTGCAAAGGGTCAAGCTGCAATTGTCCTTCGGGCAGATAAGAATCGGTGTGTAACAGAATGGCAAGTGCGATTTCCTTGGCCGCCTTCCGACCTTCCCCGAGACGGATTAAAAGTTTATGGGCACGTTCCGCACCTTTAATCGCGTGGATATCGTTTTCCTTATAAGAATAAAAATCCCATTCCCCGTCGCGATACCATTGATAATGACCAATGTCGTGCAAAAATGCCGCTTTTGTCGCCAAGTCTGTATCGACATTTTCTCGAAGGGCAATATCGAAGGCGGTGAGTGCCGTTTTGATCGCGTGGTCCAACCCCGCTCTGACGACATACTTTTTCGCTACCGGGTGACTGTAAATCGTTGCTAGCGTTACGCGTTGCAAGGATCTTCCCTCCTTACTTTTTTTCATACCAACGTACCACAAAAGAGAAAGTCTTGCAATCAAAAAAGACTCGCACATCCGATACGTGCGAGCCCACTTGTGTCTTATTCTACGACGATCCGGGCCATGCCGTCGCCGGCTTTCATGTCACGAGCAAGTGCGGCGTTCTCCGTTACTTTGCCAAATACGGTATGGACGCCATCCAAATGAGGCTGTGGTTCATGGACAATAAAAAATTGTGAGCTTCCGGTATCTTTTCCCGCGTGGGCCATAGACAACGATCCAACATCGTGTTTGTGCGGGTTATCGTTTGTCTCACACTTAATCGTATAGCCTGCATTGCCCGTGCCGTCTCCTTTCGGGCAGCCGCCCTGGGAAACGAATCCCGGAATCACGCGGTGAAACGTCAAGCCGTTATAAAACCCTTCATTGGCAAGCTTTTCAAAATTCGCGACCGTATTCGGCGCATCTTCTGGATATAATTCAAATGGGAGCTTTTCTCCGTTTTCAAGTTCAATGTACCCTGTTTTCTTCATTGCTAAAACCTCCATCTTTAATTTCGTACTCTACCTGCCCTGACAACCACATAGCGTCGTCTATCGCTTGCTCCGCATCCTCATGGTCCAGTATAACATGGACCCCCTACAATAGAATGCAATAAGGACTTAGCGCCTGGGGGGCGAGAATGCTATCCTCAAACGAAGGGGGAAAATGGTTTCTATCTAATTTCTGGCCCTTTGCCTACTTCTCTTCTTCCATCAACGTCGCGAGTTCTGTCCAGCGCTCCATGGCTTCTTCCAACTCCTCGGCCACCGTTTCCTGTTCTTTCAGCCATTCCTGAATACGTACCGAGTCGCTTCCCGCCTGTGCCATTTCCTTTTCCAACTCCGCTTGTTTTCGCTCCAGTTGTTCAATGGTACCTTCAATTGTTTTCCACTCTTGTTGATCTTTATACGACACCTTTTTTTTCGGCCGGCGTCTTGATTCCTTTTTCACAGGCTTTTTTTCCGCCTTCGCTGCTTCTTTTTGACCCAAATAATCTTCAAAATGCCCGTAAAATTCTTCTATCCGGCCGTCGGACTCAAATATGAGCAAACGTTCGGCCACCCGATCAAGAAAATAACGATCGTGGGAGACGCTGACGACCGCTCCAGGAAATTGGGTCAAATAATCTTCGAGCAAACGAAGCGTAGGGATATCGAGGTTATTCGTCGGTTCGTCCAAAAATAAAACATTCGGCTCTTCCATCAAAACCCGCAACAAATACAGACGTCGGCGTTCTCCCCCGGAGAGGCGGCTAATATACGTCCATTGGTGGGACCGGGGGAACAAAAAGCGTTCCAGCATTTGCTCGGCCGTTATCGTGGCCCCGTCTTTCGTCGTGATCGCTTCCGCACCTTCGCGAATATACTCAAGCACGCGCAACGAGTGATCAATGTCAGCTTCCCCCTGGGTAAAATAACCGATGCGAACGGTCTCGCCAATATCGATAACTCCGCGGTCGGGTTGCAACTGCCCGGCCAGGATATGCAAAAACGTACTTTTTCCCGTTCCATTTTTACCGGTGATTCCGATGCGACTCCCACGATCGATGCGTACACTGATCCGATCGAGAATCTTGTTATCTCCAAAGTCTTTCGAAATATCGGTCGCTTCAATCACTTTCTTTCCGAGTCTCTTCGAATCGGACACAAAATCCAGTGTTCCTTCTTTTTGCTCGGGAGTTTCGGCTTTTAAAGCTTCCACCCTATCGACACGTGCCTTTTGTTTCGTTCCCCGGGCTTTCGGCATTCGTTTTAGCCAGGCCATCTCCCTTCGCAGCGTATTCTTGCGTTTTTCTTCTTCCTGTTCGGCCTGGGCCTCCCGTTCTGCTTTCTTTTCAAGATACGTTTCATAGTTTCCTTCATAATAATGAAGGTTCCCTTGTTCAATTTCAAAGATTGCGTCGGTGACTCGATTTAAAAAATAACGATCGTGCGTAACGAGCAAAAGCGCGCCCTGATAAGCCGATAAATAAGACTCCAGCCAAGCGATCGAAGACGCATCGAGATGATTCGTCGGCTCATCGAGAATAAGAAGATCCGCAGGTTGAATAAGCGCTTTTGCAAGGGCCACCCGTTTTTCCTGACCGCCGGATAGTTCACCGACCTTCGCGTGATAATCGCTTAACCCTAATTTCGACAAAACGGTCTTTGCCGATGTTTCCGCTTCCCAAGCAGCGTGCGCGTCCATATCTGCCTGCGCGTCATATAGGTTTTTTTCGGCCTTTTCATCCCCAGGATGTTCCTGGAAATGGCGGAGGGCTTTCTCATAATGATGAAGGGCGCGCATGACCGGAGCTTCCCCTTCATAAACCGCATCAAGGATCGTTTGCTCCCCTTCTAGCGCCAGTTCCTGCTCTACATAAGAAATGGAAAAAGCATTCGCATGGCGAATTTCTCCTTTTTCAACTCCTTCTGTTCCGGCGAGGATATGCAGCAATGTTGATTTTCCCGTTCCATTTGCGCCGATGATTCCAATTCTTTGTTTCGGTTCGATAACAAAAGAAACATCGTCCAAAAGCGTTTTATCTCCAAATGTTTTCTTGAGATCATTCGCGACTAACAGACTC
Source organism: Salicibibacter kimchii (assembly GCF_003336365.1). GTDB lineage: Bacteria > Bacillota > Bacilli > Bacillales > Marinococcaceae > Salicibibacter > Salicibibacter kimchii. The sequence goes on from NZ_CP031092.1 coordinate 1,355,712, forward strand.
ATCAAGGCCCTCCTCCCAATCACTGTCTTTAATAGCTTAACACACCCTTGTATCGTCATGAAAAAACGACTAATCCGTATTCGGAAATAGCCGCTTCCTCACGTCTTTAATCATCCCATCAACTTCTCGTCGAAGTTCCATCTATTAGTACAGCGTACCAAAAATTCTTTCCTTAAGTAGCTAACATTCATCCCCAGTTTTGAGGGTCTGTTCCATTCCCGTTTTCCCGTGCTTGCTTCGACTTCCCAGCACAGCTTTGCTTTCTTTATATGCCGATGTCGCCCTTCCTTCGACATATTCTCTGCTCTTCGCTCTCCTTACATGCCACCGCCGTACATGTTTCGGTTTGTGACTTGGTTTTGTCATTGGTGTCGATGATAGAACGCGTGTCCAACATTCGCCTCAATTTCGATCACTTAAGCCCTTTTTCAAGGCCCGAAAGTACGGAAAGAATTTCTGAAACACATCACTAGTACAGAGTGGTCGAATTATCCGGTCACAGCCAAGGGCAACTCAAAAAAGGAGGACGGTCACTCGTGCATTATGGCTGAATTTCCTCACACTGGATGATTTTCCTTCCGGTTTGTTCCACATAACTTATTCATGGCACCTCTGATTGGGTTATTTAACCTTCGAGTGGTTCCATGACTCACTCATGGCACCTCTAATTGGGGTAATCTTCCTTCTAGTGGTGTCATAATGAGGATTTCGGACGTTCTCTTCGCGAAAGTTAATAGTAAACGCACCTTCTATTTTTGGTATCTCAACCATTGGGTGGAGATCTGGCACGTTTCCTAAATCTGGCGCCAACAACGATGGGGATCACTTATTTCAGCCGTCCTGCACTAGGTAAAATAAACACAAATGCGATTGCAGTTCACTTCCTGAACGTCAATCTCCATGTCATAAATATCGCGCAACGTATCGCGATTAATAATCTCATGGCAACGTCCCTTTTCAACGAGGCTGCCGTCTTTCAAGGCAACGATTTCATCGGAATAACAGGAGGCAAAATTTATGTCGTGGACGACGATCATGATTGTTTTACCCAAATCATCGACCAAGCTGCGCAATGTTTTCATGATCTGCACCGAATGCTTCATATCCAAATTATTTAACGGTTCATCCAAGATGATATACTCCGTGTTTTGGGCAAGGACCATGGCGATATAGGCTCTTTGTTTTTGCCCCCCGCTCAGTTGATCAAGAAACTTATCCTGGATGTCCTGCAGCGCCATATAATCAATGGCATCATCCACGTGCATCCAATCTTCTTTCGTTAACCTGTTTTGGGAATAAGGGAAGCGACCAAAACTTACGAGTTCCCGGATCGTTAAGCGAATATTAATGTCGTTGGATTGTTTTAAAATCGATATTTTTTTCGCCAGTTCGTTGCTCTTGTATTCATTAATGTTTTTCCCGTCAAAAAATACATCGCCTTCGTCTTTTTTGAGCAGACGGCTAATCATCCCGATGAGCGTGCTTTTCCCCGCGCCGTTCGGACCGATGAAAGATGTAATTGTTCCTTTTTTCACTTGTACCGAGACGTCATCGACCACTCTTTTTCCATCGTATATTTTCGTTAGATTTCTTGCTTCAAGCACGTACTCATTTTTTACAGCCGACTTTTCTTCCATCTCCAACATTTTCATGCTCATTTGTTTTTGGTCCCCCTTACTAACAGGTAAATGAAATAGGTTCCACCGATGAAATTAATGATGACACTGAGCGGCGCACCATAGGCGAACACTTGTTCAATGACGAGCGTTCCGCCGACAAGGGCAATAACACTGACGAGGATTGAGGCATTAATTACGTGTGTATGTTTAAATGACCGAACAAGCTCTCTGGCAACGTTTACCACAAGTAATCCCAAAAACATGATCGGGCCGACAAGTGCGGTTGACACCGAAACCATAACCGCGATGACAATCAGGAATCTGCGTATCACTTGATCATAAGGAACCCCCAGATTAATCGCCTGATCCCTGCCGAGGGATAGCGCATCCAGGTATTTCAGGTACGGCCACACATAGATGGTCGTAAGGATAAGAATCACGATCGAAAGCCATAAAAGATCTTCATTAATGTTGCTAAAACTTGCAAACATCTGGTTCTGGACCGTTAAAAATTCATTCGGGTCGATAAGTACTTGCATAAACGTGGACAAACTTGAAAACAGCGTTCCGAATACAATCCCTACAAGCAATAGAAAGTAAATGTTCTGTTGTTCGCCTCGAAATAACAATGCGTATAACACGAGGGCGAACAAAACCATGATGAGGATCGAGGCGATGAAATTTGTGCCTTCGCCAAATGATGCAAACCCGGCGGTGCCGACAAAAAAGATCAAAGCGGTTTGCACAAGCACATACAGCGAATCCAATCCAATAATGCTGGGGGTTAAAATCCGGTTATTGGTGATCGTTTGGAAGATCATTGTCGAAAACGCAATAGCAGCACCGACAATGATAATAGCTGTCACGCTTCTCCCTCTTCTCGGGAGCGCGTAATCCCATCCCTCAGGGCTAAGGTCAATAAACATATACGTAATGATCAGTACGACGGAGGCAGCAATAAGTAAGGTAAAGATCCATCTAGCCTGCATTGGCGTTTCTCCTTAAGAGAAGGTAAAGAAATATGGCGCTGCCAATGATGCCCACCATAAGTCCGATCGGTATCTCATACGGATAGATAATAACCCTTCCCAATATATCGCAGGCCAATAAAAAGATGGCTCCGAATAAAGCCGTATAGGGAAGACTGTTCTTTAGATTGTCGCCTCTCATGATTGATACGATATTCGGAATGATTAACCCCAAAAACGGAATCGAGCCGATCGTAACGACAATCGTTGCCGTAATAATCGCCACGATAAATAGCCCGGCGTTCATAATCCGATTGTAATTCATCCCCAAATTGGCGGAAAAATCTCGCCCCATCCCGGCAACCGTAAAACGATTGGCGAATAAAAAGGCAATGATGACAAGCGGGATACCGATATACAAAATCTCATAGTTTCCCCTGATGACAAGCGAAAAGCTTCCTTGCATCCAGGAAGAAAGGCTTTGCATCAAATCATATTGATAGGCAAAAAATGTCGTGATCGCTTCAACAACGCTCCCGAGCATCAAACCGACAAGCGGGACAAAGATCACATTTTTATAACGGATACGTTCCAAGATCTTCATGAAAAGGAAGGTACCGCCGAGGGCAAACAATATAGCAACGAACATTCGCTCCAACGTACCCGCTTGCGAAAACACCAGGATCGAGACGAGAATACCGAGTCGCGCCCAATCCAACGTTCCGGCAGTCGTGGGAGAAACGAATTTGTTTTGTGTGAGCTGCTGCATGATCAGCCCGCAAACACTCAAGCTTACACCGACGATAATAATACTCATCAATCGCGGAATTCGACTGATAAGAATGGTTTGAACCTGTTCGTCTTGAAGGTTAAATATGTCGGTCGGTGATATCTCCTGCACGCCGATAAATAGTGATGCTACCGATAAAACAATGAGCAGTGGCAGTAAGTATTTTATTCTCATAAATCATTTAAATAGCAGCAACTCTGATAAGTGCCATTGTCCCCCTTTTTCAAACTTAGGACAATCCGATAATGAGATTCATTATCAATTATTTCTCTTTAATTATATCATCTTTATGTATGTCGTCAATGTTTATTGAGAAAGATTTTCACTCATATGTGCCAAGGGGGGGCCGCTTGATCCAAAGCGATTTTTAGAAAAAGTAGCTGTGTAGCTTACCTGCCGGGCACTTGAAAACAGACACTCTGACGTCTTTCTAGAGGTCAGACTAGTAGTTGAAAAGAAAAAAGGTTATAAGCAAAGATCAACGCACACACACGAAAAAGCAATGCACCTGCTGACAGGAACACTGCTCCTATGCTCACTCATTCATAGCGATGAATCATGGAAATTCGCCATTCTCCGTCGATGTCAGAGACGAGAACGTCTTCGGTAAGCAGACGCTCGTCGGATCCAGGGCGATATTGGGCACGTACGATATAATCATCATTGTCGGTCGTGTACGATAATAAATCGGGGACCACTTCCTGAATTTCTTCCTCAAACAATTCACCCATCGAGACATGAACGTCTTGAAATTGAACTTCACCCTTGGATAATAATTCCTCGTATTGATTGGCATTCATGTTCAGTTCATCGTGCCGATACGTATCGGACAGCAACTCGAAAAGTTGGTCATAATTCTCGTTTTCAAGTCGTTGGTAGTACTCAGCCACAAATGCTTCCGGTGTAAAAAGCAGACCTCCTTGCGCGGCTGCTGATTGTTCCGGAGATAACGGCGTATGAATGAAGCTGCCAAGCACTTCTGAATTTTCTCCCTGTTCATGTACTAATAAATCATTGCGGATTACCACATCCCCGCTTCCGTACTTCTCCTCTTCTTCCCCTCGATAATCTCCTTCCAAAAGAACACTTACTGCATCCGTTTCTCCGATATCATGTTCATAAAAATAATCGACCGGGGATACTTGTCCCTCTTCTAACGATTGAATATTTATATTTTCTATCCGGAAATTATCGAATTCTTCCAAAATATATTGGGCACCTTGTTCGCCAGTCCCCGGATCAATCATTTGCTCGGCTGCCTCTTCGTCTCCACGATTGATCGCCTCAAAATAATCAAAGAGAAACGATTCCAACGTTTCTCCGCCTGCCCTGTCGACCTCCTCATTCTCTTTATGGTTATCCTCTCGATCTTCCGGAGGCTGGGTTTCCATGTCATCATCGGTATCATTTGAATCGGAAACATCAGAGGCATGAAAACAAGAAGCCGAGAGAAATAAAACGGTGAGCAGCAACAACCCGTGCCACACCACCCTCATAAACGACGCTCCTCTCTCCTCAGTTACAATGATTCGTTTTTGTAAAATAATAGATCCTCTCAAGTGCAAACAAACAGTCTCCATACATTTCTCACACTCGGACGAGAGAAGAAAAGCCTATCCCTCTACAAAAACCATATGTTTATTCACTCTACTTGTTTGTACTGTTCGACAAGCACTTGCACTTCCCCATCTTCTTCCTTCTGCCGCTCATCATGAACAAGTCCGGCAATGGAACGTTTTTGAATAATAAACCTTAAATCAGCCATCAACTGGACCGTATCGATCCCTGGGTTCTTGGGATCGTCGTTCACTCTCTCCCGATACCGGTCAAACTTGGTGTGATTCAAAAATTTCAATAAACAGTAGTAACAGCCTCTGCGTGTTCCTAATTTTAAATATTTATTTTTGATATTTTTTTTGCATATGTTGCACTGGATAGCTGGTTTCCTGACATTGTTCAGGCGTATGGATTCAAGTAACCAAACCGATGTTTTTTCTATATTCCCAACATTAATGGAAAAAACCCCCTTTGTATGATTTATTGATGAATGGCAAGATTTTTATAGCTCTCTTAAACGTATACTAACCTCTCGCTATTATCAAGTCATCGCTACAAAAATAGGGACGAAAGCCTATGGAAAATGAATGATAATAGGTCGAATGGTCTTATGTAATAAAAACGCCCGAGAAGGAGGTCCCTCAACGGGCGCATTTGATATTATTTTGCCGTCACATTAAGCGTGACATCGACATTTCCTCTTGTTGCTTTCGAATAGGGGCAAAACCCGTGTGCTTTTTCCACTAATTCTTCAGCTTTTGCTTGATCGACGCCTTTCACGGATACATTTAATTGCACACCAAGTTGAAAACCGTCATCGCTTGGGTCTTTGAGCAAGCTCACGGCTGCTTCTGTTTCCGATTCTACATCCTCTTTATCTTTACTGGCCATTAGATTAAATGCACCATCAAAGCACGAGGCATAACCGGCAGCAAACAATTGCTCGGGGTTAGAAACCTCTGATAGTATTTCGTCACCGCTTGGATTCTTTAAATCTACATCGATGACACCGTTATCCGATTTAACATGCCCATCTCTCCCGCCACTCGCGGTTGCTTTTGTTGTAAAAACTTTATCTGCCATTCTATCATCTTCTCCTTTATTTGTATTTTGTTCTATTCTATATATTAACGTTTCCGAAAGGTTTTAAACCTCTGTTTTTGATTAGGATTCCACGATTATCTACGGGGACCTACGGGTATAATAGATGGACACAACTTTTACCGTTTAAAGGAGGGGGAGCAGCTTTGAAACGTACAGGAGAAATGATATTGGGAATGATTGGTGTGGTCATTACTTTTCTTGTCTCCCTTTTCGTTCTGTTCATGGTGATCGGCCTACAACAAGCCGATGTTCCCCAGTTGACCAACATTATCGAACAAGAGCTTGCAAATGACCCAAATGTCCAGGGGCAAGAAGCAGAAGAATTTTCAGCTCTCGTTTTAAATGTTATGTCGACCGCTGGTTGGGGATTGCTTGCCGTCCATGCCATTGGGCTGGTTTTAGGCATTATCGCCCTCGTGAAACTAAATCGCAACGCCAAAACAGCTGGAATTTTGTTCTTGATAGCAGGGGGAGAGCTACTGTTGTTAACGGTGGGCTTTAGTTTTGTTTATGCAGCCCTTTTCATTATTGCAGGTGTTATGTGCCTGGCGCGAAAACCACCGGTTCAACCGGAGGGGAGCGCCGACCCTGATAATTAGTGTGTGAAGTCCTTCGAAGTTCGACCTCTTTGAGGTGCCGGATAAACATGGGATTTTGCAAAGGCTTCATCACCAAAGGCGGCGGTACATACCCAACCTCCGCCCTCTATTTTTATTCTTCCTCGAAGAAATACGATTTCGAATGATACCGAACACCGAGAACAAGACCAAGCGCAAGCATAGAACTTACCAACGAGCTTCCTCCGTAGCTTATGAGCGGAAGCGTAAAGCCGGTGACAGGCAATAAGCCAATATTCATGCCGATGTTTTGGAATACTTGGAACGTAAAAAGGGCAATGACCCCTGCACATATATACGTGCCAAAACTATGGTGGCTGCGGATGGCTGTCATCATAATTTGATAGAACAAAACAAAATAAAGGGTAATCACAATCGCGGTTCCGATAAAGCCCGTCTCCATCCCGATAACGGCAAAGATTAAATCCGTGTGGGCCTCGGGAAAATAAACATTGTGCTCAGAACTGCCGGTCAAGCCACCCGATCCGATGGCTGTCATCGCTTGTGCCACTTGAAAGCCGTGATCCGGATTTTCCAAAGGCCGCAGCCACCCATGAAAACGATTAACTTGATAATCTGCCATATGATCAAACAATAATCGCTGTACTATCTCCGGAAAACGAAAGTATGCAACAATAAATGCACCAAATAAAAGCGCGGGAACCCCGTATAAAATGGACAGTAACTTATAAGACATCCCGGATACCAGAGTCAAGCCGACGGCAATCGCGACCATCATCATGACCATGCCCATATCGGGCTGAAAATATAATAAAATGATTGGCGGTAGAATAACGGCTCCCATTTTCGTGAGCAACCACATATCCGATTGGAGCTCTTTAGGTGTGAACATGTTATTATGCCGATAAATGAGCGAACTAAGAGTTATAATGACAAACACTTTCATAAACTCCGACGGTTGAAGGTTAACCGGGCCTAAGTTAAACCACCTTGTTGCCCCCTCGGTTTCCGGAGCTATACTATCAGGCGCAAGCAGCAACACGACTAACATGAACAACCCAAAACCATAAAAAATCCAGTGCAAATTCAAATAATACTCAAAGTCAAAGTGTAAAACGGCAAATGCTATAAGAAATGCAAAGATATAAAATACCATCTGCATAATGACGAAATTTGTATCATATTGCTCCTGCTGCTGAGCCAAATAGACATAAAAACAACTCACGACAGCAAAAATGAACAGCACGAACATCATATTGATATCGTATTGTTTTTCGTTATTGTACGGTTTCACGTCTTCATCCCCTGTTTTTTTCTATCTGTTCCAATCATACATTAATTTTTTACGATCGTATATGAATTAGAAAGCCAAAAAAAGAAAAGACCGGCCACTTCGTGCAGCCGATCCTTATGCTTTCATTTTTCATTCGGAATGTCAAACATCGTCGATACCGTTACGAATTCATATCCTTGGTCTTGCAATTCCGGAATGATGGTCTCCAAAGCTTCGGGCGTTTGGATCTCCTGCGTCCAATCGCCGCCGTCATGCATAAGTATGACGTCCCCGCCACCGGTCATATCAAGCACATTCGCGGTTATTTCATTCGCGGGGATTTGCTCCCAATCCATGGAATCGACAGACCATCCGATGACGACGTTATCCAGTGCAGCGAGCCGCTCGGTTTGCTCTACGGTCACATTGCCATACGGTGGACGAAACAGACGCGGACGGTACCCAATCGCATCTTCAATGATTTCCTCCGTCTGTGCCACTTCCCATTCCACTTGCCCCACGCTTTCCTCTGCAAGGTTCGGATGCCAGAATGTATGGTTGCCAACGTCGTGCCCTTCCTCATCCATCCGCTGCAAAAACTCCGGATAAGCTTCCGCCCGTGCCCCCATTACAAAAAAAGTGGCCGGGACATCATAGGCTTTCAGCGTATTAAGGATGGGCTCGGTAAAACGAGGGTCAGGGCCATCGTCAAACGTAAGCGCAATCTTATTGCTCGTCGGATCTCCCTGAAAAAAAACGACCCCCGGAAATTGCATTTGTAACTGCGCAATGGAAACAGGGTCAGGGTTTCGCACGTCTTCTTCACTGCCGCCTCGCATGGACGGAGGCTCATAACCATCGGCCTGCACTGCGTCCGATCCCATACCAAAGCATAGGAAGGGCAGCATAATGAAAAAAATCCATTTTTTCTTCACAAACTTGCCCCTTTCTAAGGCTTTCGCCATAAAAGCTTGGCGAAAAGCCAAGTTTTCTAAAAAACTTTTTTCTTAGTCTGGACAAGGTGCTTGGTTTTATGTGTTCGTGTTAGAATGTAGGTAACCGAACGGCCACTTCAACCGGAAAGGAAAGTGGGTTATGAAAACATGGGATCGCATCTTTTTTATCTTTATATCTTGCCTGGCGCTTGGCACGGTTATCGTTGGCACGGAAGGGACGAACGAGGGTCCCTTTCTTGTATTGGCCGTTACGTTTTTCGGGCTTTCCTTGATCGGCTATTTCTTGTTTTTTACTATCCTTACCACGGATTGGTTCTATAATATTTGGGCGTTAAATGGCATCCTTGTCGCCCTTGCTTTCTATTTTGATGATGCCTCCATCGTCCTCATTCCATTAACGGTTATTTGGCTGGCTGTGCTTGCGTCGGATTACTTCCTCCGTCAAAGCGATCATTGAAGCACTTTATCCGTCTCCAGTAACGTTATGATTCGTGGGTCTCTGTTTATCACACCCTGAAACAATCCGTAGGTTTCGTCTTCGCGGCCAGCAGGGATTCCCTCTATCTCCGTTTCGGTAATATCCAAAAGGTCATTTGCCCGATCAACAATGAAGCCGACTGCCCCATCATTTCCGAGAACCACCAGTATGCGCGTCTGCTTATCGTATGGAGCAGCTTCAACCCCTAAACAGAGCCTGAGGTCGATGACAGGAGTGATCTTCCCGCGCAAATTCATCACACCGGCAATATCGGGGCGGGGAGCCCCGGGGACACGGGTGAGAGGGAGCATGCGTTCGATCGATTGCACACGACTGACCTCCAACCCATATTCTTCCCCATTCAATTCAAAGATAACGATTTTCTCTTGAGCAGTATCTGTTGGCACCTTTCCCACTCCCATTCCTTATTTAACGAGCGCGTTCGTGTCAATAATTAACGCTACTTCACCGTCGCCTATAACCGTGGCACCCGAAATCGCGAACGTTTCCAATAAAAAGTTGCCAAGTGATTTTAACACCACTTCATGATGGCCGATAAACGCATCCACAACGAGCCCCGTGTATCGTTTTCCTTTTTGCACGATAATAACGTCATAAAAAGGTTCGTAATGTGAATCTCCCACCGCCTTTGGCACCTGAAAAACGTCATGCAAAAAGAGAAGCGGTATGAGGGTCCCCCTGAATTCAATGACTTCCTGGTGGTAGGTTTTATGGATGTCCGTTTCCGAAATGATCATCGTTTCCGTAATTGCAGAAATGGGAATGCCATAGGTTTCATTTTCCACTTGGACGAGTAAAGCTTCAATGATGGAGAGCGTCAATGGCAACTGCACGGAAAAAACGGACCCTTGCCCCGGTTCGGCATCGACGGAAACGACACCGCCAAGCGATTCGAATGTTTGCCGGACGACATCAAGGCCAACCCCTCTCCCCGATACATCTGTAATTTCTTCGGCTGTGCTGAATCCCGAGGAAAACAATAATTGGTACTTCTCGGGGGCCGTCATCGTTTTTGCGTCTTCTTCAGCGATAATCCCTTGGCTAATTGCTTTGTTAACGAGCTTTTCCTTATCAATGCCCGCGCCATCGTCCGAAACCTGTATGTACACATGATTGTCGCTATGATAAGCGCTGAGACGGACGGTTCCTTCTTCATTTTTACCGGCTGCCAACCGATGTTCGGGCAATTCAATTCCGTGATCGATTGAATTTCTCAACAAGTGAACAAGCGGATCCCCAATTTCATCGATGATAGAACGGTCCAGTTCCGTTTTTTCCCCTTCGATCTCCATCTTTATTTTCTTCCCAAGATCTTTGGACACCTTTCGCACCATACGCGGAAAACGATTAAAAACATTTTCGACAGGCATCATGCGCATGTTCAAAATAACCGCTTGCAAATCAGTAGATATTCGGCTCATTCGCTCTACTGTTTCCGTTAGCGCTTGATTTTGCAACGATTGCGCGGTCCTTTCCAACCGCCCGCGATCCACGATCCATTCTTCAAACAAATTCATCAGCGTATCCAAACGCTCCACATTTATTTTTATCGTTCGCTTCGTTTCATTTTTTCCCGTGAAACGCTCTGTATCACTTTCTTCTTGTTCAAAATTTTCTTCTCGTTGCATGAGTCTATCCGTAATCGCTTCGATTTCCACCGAGGCGATTTCCGACACATTATATAGGATGGCCTTCAGCTCTTCAATGCTTTTTGTCGATATAAAAGCAACCGTAAACGTATGCTCAAAATTCTCCTCTTCCAATTCCTCTACGGGTGGACTGGCTTTAATAACCTCTCCGTGGTCCCCCAGCGCTTGAAATGCCATATGCACCCGCGCCGCTTTCAATAGAGTGGAGGCATCCAAAGTAATCGTTATTTCATAGGGGGTATAGCCTTGTTCTACAGATTGGTCCAACACGGTCTGCTCGAATTCATCGTAGGAGAGCGATTGCGTTATTTCGACCGTCGCCGCTGTCTCATCCACATCCTCCGACGTCAGCGCTTTTAGGTGAGCGAGATGAGGGTCAATGTCTCGGCTGCCATTTCCGCCTTCGGCAATGTCATCAATCATTTCCTCGACAGCATCAACAGCGTTAAAGACCTCATCAAACATTTCAGACGTGGCCTTCCCTGTTTCATTTCGAAGCACATCCAGTACATTTTCCATCGCGTGGGTAAGCGTGGCAAGATCCTGAAACTCCATCGATGCCGCCATCCCTTTTAACGTATGGGCAGAACGGAAAACTTCTTCAATGATAGGGAGCGCGGTTGGATTTTTTTCCAACTGCAATAAATGGTCGTTCATATTTTGAACATGCTCCCGCCCTTCATCGATAAACAATTGCAAGTAATTCGATTGTGCCATTTCATCCTCTCATTTCCGCTCATTCTATTATTTCCATTTTAACACAACCATCGTTTGAATTGAGTATTTTTTCCTAGGTTTTGTTCCTAAAAAAAAGAAGCGATCGTTTTCGCTTCTTTTTACGGTGTTTCAATGACTGCACAGGCAACGCGATCTCCCGCGTCTCCGGTATCGAGCGTATCTTCATCCGGACCGGATTCGTCTTGTTCCTCGGAAGTGTAGCGATCCGGGATATGGGCAAAATTATCCGGGTTACTATGAATGATCATGGCTGTTTCTTCTTCCACCAGTTCATCGGGAGTAAAGCGGTCACTTTCTATCGACATTTCCACTGCCCCATCTTCTTTGACATAGAGGGGAGGTAAATCGCCGGCATGCTCTCCATGCTCGTTATCCTCCGGCGAATAGTGCCCTTCCGCGGTATCAAACGGGCCTTCTTCGGCATCAGGTTCGCATACACCTTCTTCATGAATGTGAAAACCATGAAACCCAGGATCAAGATTTTCAGCTTCTGCTGTGATCCGTGTGTTTCCGTCTCGTTCATGAAAATTCACCGTTCCCACCGGTTCTTCATTTGCATCATGCAACTCGGCGATCGCCTCCGGTTCTTCTACGTCTTCTGCGACCGCATCCTCCTCATCCATTTCTTGCACTTCGCCATTGTCCTCGCCATTATCCGGCGTATCCAATGACTCATTATCTTCTTCCAAATCTTCCGACGAGCATGCAGCCAGTAGGATGGAGAAAGCACCTATGAATACGAAAGGTAAAAAATTTTTCTTCATGTCTTCAACACTCCATTTCAATATGTTCCAATATGCTATTGCCCGTTTAAAGATCAGATTAAACGAGAAATTCCCATATTAATGGAAATCCATTCACAAGTCTTAGGTACTTGGCACTGATGAAAAGAAAGAGGAAGAGAACGGAGATGAAAAAGACGAAGATACTGAAAATGGTGACAACGAAGAAGGGAATGGGAACGGAAATGGCGACGATAACGGGGAGACCCCCGGAACCGTTTGGGGGGTTGATTCCGCCAGTCTTACGGATGAAGAGATGCTGGAATGTGTCACTGATAATTATGGGGACCCTGCCGTGTGGGGGCGTTACCTCGGTGAAAATGAAGGCGTCTCTTACGGGATAACCGATGAAGAAATCGACTTATTGCAGGCCAATGATATTCAAACGCTTGTAATTTGGAACCATACGACGGATGTTACCGGCTATGACCACGGACAAAACGAAGCCGAAGAAGCGATAGAAATGGCAAGAGAGTACGATATTATCGAAGAGGTGGCTCTTTTCATAAACGTAGAGCCAATATATCCGGTGGACGCCGCGTTCATTCTAGGCTGGCATGATGCGCTCACGGATTCCGAATATGAGTCCGGCATCTACGGCTTGTTTGATCCTGATGAAGAGATTTATCCCGCCTTTGAAGCAGCCGCCGATGAAAACGACGACTTACTCGATGAAATGTACGTTTGGTCCTCCTCGCCAAACGTAGGCATCACTGCAGAGGAAGAGGCACCGGCATATGACCCTGATTATCCGGATGGTGCGTTGCTCGCCGGTTGGCAATACGGACTGGATGATGAGATTTGCAACATTGATACGAATATTTTTGATGGGAATGTGCTAGATGCCGTTTGGTAACAGAAAGAAGCGTTCAAGTGGCGGCACAATCGGGTGAGCGTGAATTTCCGGCCGCTATCTCCGGGTATTGGTACCCTCACACGTGATCGCGGCATTCGCTTCGCGCGTGACCTAACTACTTTCGCAGGCAACCGTTAGGGATCGATTAGAAGATGTTGGCACCCATAACATCTTAGAGCCATCACCGCTTATTCTTCCACACACACGAAAAAACCCCGGCTGCCCGCCGGGGTCAATGATTAAAAGGTTATGCTTCTTTCGCGTATACACTCACGCGTTTGCGCTTTTTATCCACACGCTCAAATTTTACAACGCCGTCGATTTTGGCGAACAATGTATCATCGCCACCTTTACCGACGTTTTCACCGGGGTGGATTTTTGTGCCACGCTGGCGAACAAGGATGGAGCCTCCCGTCACGTTTTGACCGTCGCCTCTTTTTGCGCCGAGGCGTTTCGCAATCGAGTCACGGCCGTTTTTCGTGCTCCCTACCCCTTTTTTCTGAGCGAAAAATTGCAAGTCCATGTTAAGCATTGTCCTACACCTCCTTATATTTTTCCGTCACTTTTATAAAATCTCCATACGAATCCTGGATGCCATTGATGGCTACGAGCATGCCTTCCAACAACAATTGGCCGTCTTCCGCTTCACGGCCACTCCATGTGTCGGGGATAGCCCCATGCATGTAACCGCCATCCCCCTCGCTATCCAAATCGAGGGGTGCGGCACACAGGGCTTCAATGGCGTTAACCGTGCCAATCGCAACTGCTGATACACCTGCACAAACGATGTCCTCACCGTAATCAGCGGCATTTGCGTGGCCGGATAATGTGAATGATTGAATGGTATGATCTGCTTCATCGCGAACGATCGTCATTCTTATCATCGCTATTCAGCCTTATGATTGAATGCTGCCGATCGTGACTTTGGTATATGGCTGACGATGGCCTTGTTTACGACGATAGCCTTTGCGACGCTTAAATTTATATACAATAATTTTCTTGCCTTTGTCGTTCTTTTCGACTTTTCCAGCTACTTGTGCGCCGTCCACATAAGGAGCGCCTACTTTTGTTTCGTCGCCGCCAACCAAAAGCACTTTATCGAAGGTGACTTCCTCTCCGGCCTCTGCCGGCAGTTTTTCAACAAAAATGGATTGACCTTCTTCGACTTTGATTTGCTTTCCGCCTGTCTCAATAATTGCGTACACTCTACGCACCTCCCACGTTTCTAAGACTCGCCGTGTAAGGTGCCGATCCTTTCCAGCTTATAACCTTACCCGCGCGGTTGTAGTTTGGAGGGTCCAAACAACATCATAATATTATCACAGGGCACGAACGCTGTCAATGCAGCAATTCTGATGAAAAAACGCATTTACAAGTGTGCCAGCGTGCCGATGGAAACGTGGCTTTCCCGTGTTTGGAACCAATGGTCGAGCAAATCCCTTTCCTCAATCAAATGGCCCGTTTCTTTAATTTTATACACCGTTTGCTTGTCTTTATGCAGGCGTCGCAATGCCGCGTGAATACTTTCCTTGGAAGATACGTGGATCAATATGTTTTTTTTCTCCCTTTGGTTTGCAAGCAAGCGTCTTTCCAATAGGAAACGCAAAAACCCGTATGGTTGTTGTCGCCATTCCAAGTAATGGCATACAGAGAGAAATACCAGGATCACCCACCACTGTAAATGCATCGGATAAAAAAGGGCTGTGATTAAAGCGACGATCATAAGAAAACCGAAGGAAAAACGAAGCGTCCATGTTTGCGCTTCCCGAAACGGCAAAAACTTGCAAGTGATCAGCTGGAGAAGTTTCCCTCCATCCAATGGCCATAGCGGCAATAAATTAAAAAATAAGAGTGCGCTGTTATGAAAAAGAAAGGCTTCATGATCGCTGGTTGTCCAAAAAGGGAAGAGGCTAACAGCAATCCAGGAGAAGGCCATAAGAATAAGGTGTTGAAACGGCCCGGCCAGGATAACGATGAGTTCTTCCCGGTAAGGACGATTTCCATATTCCTCTGTCTCCGCGACCCCCCCGAATGGAAGCAGTTCAATTTTTCGCAAGCGCCAACCGAAATATTTTGCGGCGACAGCATGGCCAAGCTCGTGGAAACAGACAATCACAAATAGCATAAGCAGTTCGCGAAAATAACCCGTCGCGATGCCTAGCGCGACCACAAACCAAAACAGGGGATGCACACGGACGAGCAACAGAAGATTAATCAAATGTCATCACTTCGTTAGGATCAATATATTCCTCATTTTCCCGTATCGCAAATGTAAAACGTCCACCTTCCCCATCCTCATCACTCATCACCTCTCCCAATAAGGCACCGGCCTCCACATGATCATATAAACCAACATCAATGGAATCCAAAGTGCCATACCATGCTTCCGTCCCATCCTCATGTTGAACAACAACGACCTGTCCCCAATCTTCATCGGCACTCGCCTGTATGACGACCCCGCCGCGAGTAGCGATGACCTCCTCATCTTCCATCGTTTCAAGAACGATAGCGCGGCCATTTTCCGAAAAACTTTCAGCAATGCCTGCTCCCGCGGCCGGCAAGGCATATCCCTCGGAACCAACAAGTTCAGATTCATAGCTCTGTTCTTCCGGAAAAAGGGCGAGTGGACGCCCAAATTGTTCTTCATACCAATTTGACACGGTTGCAAATTGAAATTCATTTTCATACAAGTTCACCGCTGTTTGTTTCGTATCTGCCGACAATGGAACGTTCGTTTGAACAATCATCGCCGTCAGTAAAAAACAAGCAAGCGCTCCCAACCACTGAATGAAAAAACGTTGTTTCATTTTTTCTTTACGAGGACTTGATGATTGTTTGTTATCTTGATCTCTCCATAGATAAAATTCGGGCTCATGTTCATTCATTTCTTCACGACTTGGATAGTACCCATAAAATGGCTTTTCATTTTTCGATGTCGGTATCGGATCTTTTTTCCCCGCCGGTTCCTGCTTTCGCTTCTTGGATAATTGTTTTCGCACCCGATCAATATCCCGGCTCATAACACCCCTCCCCGCGTTTGTACATCGTATGAACGAGGGGACAAGGATATGCGTGGGAGCCTCATTGCACTCGAAACGAAAAAATCATGCGTAAACGTATGATGCCGAAAGCCTAAGTCTTTTTTTCTATTGCAAAAAAAACGACCCGTTCCCTTCATGAGAAACAGGTCGCCAGGATATCTCTTTATGCTTCAATCCCGAATAATTTTTTTACCTTCGCAAAAAATCCTTTTTTTGGTTCAATGGAAAGGAGGGGGACGGATTCCCCGAGAATGCGCCTGGCAATGTTTCGATACGCGAGTGAGGAGGATGTATTCGGAGTTGTTGCCACGGGTTCGCCTTTATTAGCGGCACGTATAACATTCTCATCATCAAAGACAATGCCGAGAAGGTCAACGGCCAACGTGGCAGCGACGTCGTCCACATCCAACATATCTTCTGAAACATCTTTCGATGCACTTGTACGAACACGATTCACAATCAGTTTCGGTGAAGGGATGTCCTCTTGTTCCAATAAACCGATAATGCGATCGGCATCGCGGACAGCTGATGTATCGGGGGTAGTAACAACGATCGCTTGATCGGCACCGGCTACCGCAATGCGAAACCCATGCTCGATACCGGCCGGGGAGTCGATAATTAAGTAATCATAATCCGGTTTCAATGCATGAACAATTTCTTCCATTTGCTCCGGCGTGACTGCTGATTTTTCCTTCGTTTGCGCCGCGGGAAGCAAGTGCAGACAATCGAAACGTTTATCCCGGATTAACGCTTGTTGGACTTTACAGCGTTCTTCCAGAACATCTACCAGATCATAAATGATTCGGTTTTCCAGCCCCATAACAACATCAAGGTTCCGCAGTCCAATATCGGTATCGAGCAAGCAAACCTGTTTTCCTTGCAATGCCAAAGCCGTCCCAATATTCGCCGATGTCGTCGTTTTCCCGACGCCGCCTTTCCCTGATGTGATGACGATAGCCTCTCCCACAACGTTTCCCCTCCTTATTCTTTTTCTGTATTTCGCTGTTTTCGTAACTCCGCTAAACTGCTAATCGTTTGAAATAGGATCGATTGTTGTTCCTTTTCCACATGTGCATAACGGGGCCACGCGTACGTAGCTTCTTTCGCCAATTCCTCACGAGTTAATTCGGTTAAGTATAAATGATCTGCAATCATCATCTGGGAAGGCACCAATATCGCGGCCGCGACCACCGCTTCATCATTCCCTTCCGTGCCGGCACGGGCGGTTCCTTTCAAAGCTCCCAGCACGTACACATCTCCGGTAGCTTCAACCGTCCCTCCGGGATTAACATCTCCGAGAATTAGAGCGTCTCCTTTCACACGCAGCACTTGGCCGGAACGAACGAGACGTGGATACGATTGGATTTGGTTATCTTCCTTTATTTTCATGGCTTCCGCCATTGTGATCACATCAGAGACAATTTCGCTAACGATGATCGCGCCAGACTGCTCAATGGTGGAACGGATCTCTTCCCGCTGCCCGTCATCCACGTAGCGCTTGCCTACATGGACGCGTACATGAACTTCTTTGCTTTGGTCGTTCCCATTCATGTTTTCCATCATTTTCGCTCTTAGCTCGCTCATGAGTTCCGAATAGGCGCACCGATCATCAAGATGAACGATGAGCCCTTCTTTTGTGCCTTTAATCGTTACGAACTGATTTGAATAGCCCGTTTTCACTTGCTCACCCCGATTCATTCCAGGTCTTAGCTATGTTACCTTGGGATAGCTTCGATGTTTGTTGCTCTTTTTCCTTCTTCGTTCCTATAACGATGCCTTTTTAAACCGATCTTCGCGCTCCAATTTATTGAAAATTTTTCGCATCGGGATCATGATTAAAATACCAAAAGCACCGTTTAATAACACGGAGGGCATCCAACGTTGCCAGGCAAAATCACCGAAGGGAACCGATGCATAGCCAATCCCGTGATAGATGCCGTAAGTCAAGATCTCCAAGCCGCTAACAGCAAGGACAATCACCACCAACACGAGCAATGGTTTCGTTTTTACAGATTCGGAGGAGACACCGCTTATATAAGCAATTAAGCCATAGGAGAACATATAAACGCCTATTAATGACGAATAGACCACATCTTGAAAAAGACCCGTGATCCCCCCATAAATAAAACCTGTTAACGCGCCCTTGTATATGGATATAATAACAATCATCACAAACGCGAAGCGCGGAACCCATACAAATTCATCTGTAGGCGGGACCAATATCTGAAACCATGTTCCTTCAATTAAAAATGCAACAGCGATGAGGATAGGGAGCAAATAACGCATCAATTTGTGCTCCCTTCAGGATCAAGTTCCACCGGTTCCTCCGGATCGTCGGTTTCTTCTTCCTCAAAATCTTCAAGCGCGGAGCTATTACGGTCAAGCACCATGACATGTTGGATATTGTGATAATCAGCGGCCGGTTCCACAAAAGCATTCACCGTTAATCCATATTCGTCGGTTTCTACTCCTATAACTTCCCCGATGGGAACATCGGCGGGGAACCCGAGCCCACCAAGCCCTGAGGTGCTTACTTCCTGTCCTTCTTCGATTTCTGTTTCAACCTCAATTTTGCTAAGAATGAACGCATCTTCTTCCTCGTCCCAACCTTCGATGAACCCATAGACAGGATCATCGTCTTCGATGGCCACTTTCGCGGAGATTCGGTTCATACGTTCTCCATCGGATAGCAATTGCACTTGGGAGGTAAACATACCGGTGTTTTGAATACGGCCGACCAATCCACCTGAAGTAATCACCGCCATATCATTTTCCACACCGTGTTGGGATCCACGGTTAATCCCGATCGTTTCCGTCCAACGGTCCGGCTGGCGCTCGATCACGAGAGCTGTCAAACTCGAATAATCGCTCAAGCTTTCCTCCATCTCCTGTGCTTCCTGTAAACTGGCATTTTCTTCTCGCAGTCCCTCAACCTCTGAAGACAGAAATGCATAGTCATTCATCTGGGCTTTCAAACGTTCATTTTCATCATAAAGATTGACGACATTAACGACATCATCATATATACCGCTTAAAAAATTCGCCGGGCGCTGAAAGGCAGATTGAACAACCCCGACGGTATCATTAATAAATTGCTCCGGCCATGTCACCTCTTCTCGTTCATTCAACGTCAAACCAACTAGTATAACGAGGACAATTATGCTGACCATGAGCAATATCAAACGTTTATTAGAAAAAAATTGGGGCATGGAAGACACCTTCTAGATTGAACTTCTTGAATAATCCCCGCTTTATCGGGCGGGGAATTACGTCCGCTGATACCATTCATTACTTATTCGTTTTCCGGGGGCAACGCAGGAACACGTTCCAAACAGAAAGAACCCCCACGCCCTTTATTTACGGTTCGATCGCGCGGTAATTCCGGCACGAGATCGAAACAGATGGAGATTCTCCAACGCTCTGCCCGTTCCTAACGCCACACAATCCAAAGGATCTTCTGCAACGAGTACCGGCATATCCGTCTCCTCCCCGAGTACTTTATCAAGTCCGTTTAAAAGAGAGCCGCCACCGGTAAGGACAATGCCCCGATCCATGATATCTGCAGCCAGTTCCGGCGGGGTCCGTTCAAGCGTTGCTTTTACCGTTTCCATAATGGTGGTTACGGTATCGCTTATCGCGTGGGAAATCTCATCCGATTGAATGGTGATCGTTTTTGGCAAACCGGTAACAAGGTCTCGTCCACGAATATCCATGCCCCTTACATTTTCCGATTGATCCGCTGAACCAATTTCCATTTTTAAGCTTTCGCTCGTCCGTTCGCCAATCATTAGATTGTACGTCTTTTTAATGTATTGAATAATGGAGTCATCCAGTTCATCACCGGCAACGCGAATCGATTTGCTTGTGACGATACCGCCAAGGGAGATGATCGCCACTTCTGTCGTACCGCCACCAATATCTACGACCATGCTTCCGGTCGGTTCCCAGACCGGAAGATCCGCCCCGATCGCGGAAGCAAACGGTTCTTCGATCGTATAAGCCTCGCGTGCGCCTGCTTGTTTTGTCGCATCTTCTACCGCTCTTTTTTCCACAGCCGTAATTCCTGAGGGAACGCAAACCATGACGTTTGGTTTACGTGTGAATATCGAGCGGTTTTTCTGTGCTTGGCGAATGAAATATTTCATCATCGTCGCCGTTGTATCAAAGTCTGCGATAACCCCGTCTTTCATCGGTCGGGTAGCAACGATGTTGCCGGGCGTCCGACCGATCATGTTTTTAGCATCATCTCCGACCGCTTCGATCGTTTGCGAATCCGAGCGAATCGCTACGACCGATGGTTCTCTCACTACAACGCCCTTGCCTTTGACATAGACGAGCGTATTTGCCGTACCTAAATCAATCCCTAAATCCTTTGAAAAACCACCAAACATCTATGTATCTCCCTTCATTGGTAACCCTGCTAATAATTGTAACCTTGTTCTTTATTGTCGCTTCATCACAAAAAACGTTACACTTATTCATTTTATTGAATATGACGTTTCAAAAACAACCCTAAAAACGTTGGCTTTTTATCAAATTTCCCCTATTTATTATACGCAATATCCCCTTAAAAACATAGCGTTTCAGCAAGCTTTCATAAATTTCCTCAATTCGTCACAGTCCATCATTCTACATTTTAGAGGACAGAGGCGGGACATAAATGTTTGAAAGCGAACAATAAGGAAACTTTAGGACTAGGGCAAAGGGGTTGAAATAAATGGTCACACCTGCAAAGGACGGTCTTTATACGTCCAACGAAATGGAAGCTGGCCCTCGGGTTGATTCGATCACGAGATAGGGATGCTCAACCAAATGTCAGTTTAATTGGGGATGAGCGGTGTTTCGGTGTATAAATGAATCGGAGGTATGCTTCGGCTTCCTGCACTTCTATGCTCTCCTTTCATGCCGATCCTGTCCTTCCTTCAGCATAGTTGTGGTGCTTTGCTTCCTTTTTCATGCCGAAGCCAAGGATGCTTCGGCTTCCGAGTAGGCCTTTGCCCTCCTTTCATGCCAATGCCGTCCTTTCTTCGGCATATTCGTTGCTCTACGCCCCCTCCCCATGTCGATACCTTGGTTGGTTTGGATTCCGAGTAGGCCTTTCCGTGAGGAAGTGAACGGGAAATTCCACCAATGGGCATTAGCTGAGTAGGCTGGGTACGATTCTTTGAACTTTTTTATTTTTTAGAATGAAAAAAGACCAATGCAAATGCACTGACCTTTTACAAACCTTCTATGTTATGAAATGATCCCGTGTTCCCGCAAGCTTGTGTAGCGTCGGTCACCGATAATAATATGATCCAACACTTCCACGCCTAGGACTTTGCCGCAATCAACGAGACGCTTGGTAACTTCACGGTCCTCTTTGCTCGGGGACGGATCGCCGGAAGGATGATTATGCAAACAAACGATGGAAGCCGCCGACCGCCGCAAAGCTTCTTTGAATACTTCCCGCGGATGGACGATGCTGGCATTGAGGCTGCCGATAAACAGTGTCTTTTTGTGTAGGACTTGATTTTTTGTGTTGAGATAAATGGCCACAAAGTGTTCCTGGGTAAGAAAACGCATTTCTTCCATGACATAATCAGAGGCGTCTTCGGGTGTTTTGATGGAATACCTTTCCCTTTGTTGCATGGTATGGATGCGTTTCCCAAGCTCTAGCGCTGCACGCAATTCGATTGCCTTCACTTGCCCGATGCCCTTGATGGCCTGCAATTCTTCCAAACTGGCTTCTTTTAGCATCATAATGCCTTCGAATTCGGAAAGGACCCGATTGGCCAACTGCAAGACGGTTTCATTCGTCGTTCCCGTTCTTAATAAAATAGCGAGAAGTTCCTGGTTGGAAAGGTAATCAGCCCCTTCTTGAACGAGTCGTTCCCGGGGCATTTCTTGTAGCGGAAGGGGAGATTTTGTCGCGGGGGATCGTGTCAATACTTCACCTCATTTATAATTTTTCACTCATTGTGGATAAAGCGAAACTTCCATCACTCCTCTGATGGTTTGAAATGTACGCCGGCTAAAACCGCCACGTCCTGTGCGTCGGAATCGGGGTGTTAGCCTCCCGTTTTTCCGGAAGTCAGATTTCAGAGGCCAGAGGTCGGAAAAAGCCTTTTTCAGGAAACAAAGAATTATTCTTCCGGCTTCCAGCTTCCGGTGTCTGACCTCTGGAACTGTGGGCGCTTCCCATCGGGATAAATGTGAAAATATTCCAGCATGCGGGCGACTTTGGCAACAGGTAACCCTACAACATTAAAATAATCACCGGTAAAGCGTTCGACCAAGCGGGCACCCTTTCCCTGGATACCATATGCTCCGGCTTTATCCATCGGTTCGCCCGTTTCAACATACGCTTCGATATCTTTCCTGTCCAAGTTGTAAAAATCGATACTCGTTTTTTCCGAATCTGTGTGTACCTTTGTTCCTTTTTTAATGCAAACGCCTGTACAAACCTCGTGCCTCTTGCCAGACAAATAGGTAAGCATACGAACAGCATCTTCGGCATCCGCCGGTTTACCGAGCAAGATGCCATCGATCGCCACGATCGTATCAGCAGCGAGGATGACATCGTCCGGAAATCGTTGGTGGACATCTTCAGCTTTTGCCGAAGCCAAACGAACGGCATTTTCTGCAGGTGTTTGTTTATCCTGGATATGCTCGTCTTTATCGCTGACGGCAGTCCTATAGGCATAACCGCTCTCGTTTAATAGTTGCTGTCGGCGCAAGGAAGCTGACGCTAGGATCAACATGATCTTACACCCTCATTTTTCTAGAAACTAGTCATCCATCTTTCATAGGCTAGTGTTGCTTCCATCCACGCTTCGTGGTCCTCGACGTTTCCTTCCTCATGCAAAGATTGGATCGTTGCTGAAAAGTTCTCGCTTTCTTGGTCATCTTCCCCCTCAATGGCGTCCATATCCATATCCATGAGGGCGCGTTCCGCTTCTTCCTTCCCTCCTTCCGGGCCAGTCGCTTCCAACCCGTTTACTAAGGCTTCTCCTGTCTCCCTTGCCAATTGTTCGGTTTCTTCGTCCGTTCCTTCTGTCGGTGCCGGCACCGACAATGTCTTTACATAGCCTTCCAATCCTTCTTCGTTTATTTCCGGAATTACCTCGCTATCCGCTTCCCCTTGAGCAGTGATTCCGGCATACAAATAAATCATCTCTTCATCTTCATGCAAGAGTGCCGGAAAACCTGCTTCAGAAAATACTTCTTGCATCTCTTGCCCGGCGTCATTCGTTGAGAAGGCCCCTACCTGGACAATATCCAGTTGCAATTGTTCTGTCTCCTCGTCTTCATCAACAGCAATAGAGCCGGTTTGATTGCCGGGGGCATCTTCTGCTGTACCTGCATCGGAGGTCAGGGAAAAATTTGTGGCCAAGTGAAGCAGCGAGAGTCCAAATATTAATCCGACGATCAAGGCTCCGGCAATGGTTACAGGGATTGTCAAACGTTTGAAAGAGCCCCTTTTTCTTGAAACGTTGACTCCCGGTTTCTTTTTCTTCCGATGAACGGGTAATCCGGGACCATTCGTTAACGGTTGGCCATCTCGTTCGGCCCATTCCCTCCGCTTTTCTCTAAGATCGATGACTTCGCGCCGTTCCCTTCCCCGTGAATGACTTTCTACATTATCGCCTTCAGCGTCCCTTTTGAAAAGGGGGGATCCAAGCTCTTTTTGTTCCGGGATTTTTTGTTCCCTGGCCGTACGTGCGTGCTCGATGTTGTTTTTATTCGAGACTTCCCGATCTTCACGCGTTTCTTCATGTCTCGTTACTTCTTTGCCGTTTATTTTAAAGGTTACTTTGCGGGGGCCTTGTCCCATTTCTACCTCCTCATCCATCCGTCTTCTGCTGCCCTACTTTATCACAAATTCGATCAGAAGCATGGGGAGTTTTGTCAATGGGCGTGTGCAACTGTCCGACAAAGCCCGATTATTAGGGCAGTGGATACCAACTCCAAACCGTATTCCCGAACAAGAGGACGATGACCACCGCCAACGCAATGCTTGGCGCAAACGGAAAGGCCTGGCCTGTTTTCAAGCGACCGCTGACAAGCGCCAACAAGCCGATTACCGTGCCGAAAAGGGTCGACAGAAAAAACACGAGTAGCAAGTCCCAAAGGCCGAACGCGAGTCCGAGCACAGCAAAAAATTTAACATCGCCGCCACCGATCCCGCCACCGCTTAAGAGCAGCACGCAATACAGGATAACAAAACTGGTGGAAGCGGCTAAAAACGAGCTCCACCAAGGGTCCAAGGGATCAATGAAAAGACGGATGAAAACGAACAGGGTGGCAAACAAGAGAAGAATAACATTTGGAATGCGCATATAACGAAGATCGGTGATCGTAACAATGATAACGAGAGAAAGGACGAGGAGCGCGATGACCATCTCAGTCGAAAGGGGATAAAAGCGTACGTAGACAAGGACGAAGAGAAAAGCAGTAGCAATCTCCACAATAAAATATTGCGGCGAGATATGCACAGTGCAATAGCGGCACCTTCCCAAGGTAGATAGGAAGGAAACAACGGGAAAAAGATCACGTGCCTGTAATGTTGCATGACAATTGGGGCATTCGGAACGACTCCAAGCGATCGGCTTCCCAATCGGTACGCGTACACCGACCACTTGGAAAAAAGATCCGAATATCAGCCCCAGCATCAACATAACCATCACTTCGGGAAGCAAACAGGACCCCTTTTCTCAAACTCCTATACTAACCACTCTCCGTAACTATTCGACGTTTGCTCTGTTTTTCCTGCTTTATTCTTTTAGAAAACTTGGCTTATCGCCAAGCCTTAGTTGCACTTATGAAGGAAAAAGTTTTATACTTTCTTACCTGCCAAAAAATGACGTCGCACTTCCGATATGAAGTATAAAGAACCGGCCAATACAATGACATCATTTGCACCCGCGCGTTTCAGCAGTTCGTTGTACCCTTTTTTCCAATCGCTGAAGGCTTCCCCGGCCAACGAAACTTGCGCGGGGTCTGCTGCTCTTGGATGGGAGAATCTTGTCATAATAAAGCTCGCCGGATCCAAAGAGAGTATAGGAGCAAACATCGCTGACGGTTCTTTTTCCACCGTAAAAGCGGTTAATAGATGAAGCGCTCGATCTGGATACACCTTTGCAAGATAACGAGCCAAACGCTCCACGCCTTCCGGATTGTGCGCGCCGTCCATAAGCACGAGCGGAGATTCCTGCAATTTTTCAAGACGGCCCGGCCAAAAAGCTTTGGCCAACCCTTCTGCCAGCGATTGTTTATCAATCGGAAAGGACCGGTAAACTCGCAAGTAATCGGCGATCATAACCGCAAGGGCGCCATTTTCCAGCTGATGCTCTCCGCGCAGAAATACACGAAGGTCCTTATACCGATGAAACGGCGTGCGTACGGAAAACGTTCCTCCATCTTTGTCCATGGACCCATCGAGCAGCTCAAAATGCTCTTGAAACGCATAATACGGCGCGTGCATCTCCACAGCACGTGTGTGGATAATCGCTGACGCTTCCGGGTTTCGACAAGCGGTGATGACCGGCACAGCAGGCTTGATAATTCCTGCTTTTTCTTTGGCGATATCGGTGATTTCCGAACCAAGAATGTGCATGTGATCTTTCCCGACGTTCGTGATCACACTTAAGGTGGGTTGAATGACATTCGTCGAATCCAAACGTCCACCAAGCCCCACTTCCCATATGACGATGTCGGGAACGGCAACTTTGGCAAAGTACCAGTTCGCGATCACTGTTAAAATTTCGAATTCCGTCGGAGGCCCCCATTCCGTCTTTTCAAGAGCAGCCGCGTGCGGAGCAACGGCACGGGCCGCGGAAATGAAATCCTCCTGAGGAATTGGGGTGCCATTCACGCTGATACGCTCTTCAAACTGAATGATATAGGGAGAAGTAAACGTACCTACCCTAAGCCCTGATGCTTGTAACATCGATTGGACATACGTGAGCGTTGATCCTTTTCCGTTCGTGCCACCGATATGAACCGACAAGAGACGGCGCTCGGGATTGCCGAGCGCCTCCAATAAATGTTCGACACGCTGCAACCCCGGCTTTATCCCGAATGGTCGGTGGTTTTTTAACCACGTCATTACTTCTGCAAATGTATCCATTCACCCGTTGCTCCTTAGTTGTTTTTCGCCAATTCGTTTATTTGTTCCACAATCGTTTTTCTTTTTTCAACATAATCCGCATGCTTGGCCCGTTCTTTTTCTACTACGTCGGCAGGGGCATTCGCTACAAAACCTTCGTTGGCTAGTTTTTGATCCAAACGCTCGACTTCTTTATCCATTTTTTCTTTCTCTGCTTGCAATCGTGCCAATTCGGCCTCGATATCGATGAGCCCTGCTTGCGGAATATACAGCTCCACGCCGCTTAATACATGCGAAATCGCCTGTTCCGGCACTTCGAGATCCATGCTGATTTCCAGCGTTTCCGGGTGGCAAAAGTTTTCAATATATGGTTGTCCCCTCAGTAATCTTTCTTTTGCATCCTCGGAGGTTGGTTTTAAATGAAGCGGGATTGCTTTCCGCGGGGCAACGTCCATTTCCGCCCGGGTATTGCGAACCGTGCGAATGACTGTTTGATACAGTTCCATATCGTTGAGCGCTTCTTCATCGACCCACCGTTCATTTGCTTTCGGCCATGGCGCCCGTGTAATCGTCTCCCCGTCGCGCGGGAGATGCTGCCAGATTTCTTCGGTTAAAAAAGGCATGAACGGATGCAAGAGCCGTAACGTTTCATCAAGCACGTGGGCGAGCACGGAGCGGGTCGTTTGTTTTTCTTTTTCATTTTCCCCGTAAAGCGGAAGTTTGGCCATTTCAATGTACCAATCACAAACGTCATCCCAGATGAAGTTGTAGAGCGCCCTTCCGGCCTCGCCGAATTCATAGCGATCCATCATTTGGCTCACGTGGGAGATCGTCCGTTGCAATTTCGTGAGAATCCAACGGTCGGCCGTTGCCGTCACGTCGCTTAAATCGATATCCTTATGTGTCATGCCTTCCATATGCATAAGCGCAAATCGCGAAGCATTCCAGATTTTATTGCCGAAATTCCAGTTCGCCGTCACTTTATCCCATTGGAACGTTAAATCGTTGCCCGGTGATGTCCCTGTCGCCAACGTAAAGCGCAACGCATCTGCCCCATATTGTTCTACGACATTCATCGGGTCGACCCCGTTGCCGAGGGATTTGCTCATTTTCCGCCCTTCTGCGTCACGGACAAGCCCGTGGATCAACACATCTTGAAACGGACGCTCGTCTGTGAACTCCAAACCTTGGAAAATCATGCGGGAGACCCAGAAAAAGATAATGTCATAGCCGGTCACAAGCACATTGGTCGGGTAAAAATAATTCAGATCTTCTGCCTCATCCGGCCAGCCCATTGTGGAAAACGGCCATAATGCTGAGCTGAACCACGTGTCGAGTACATCTTCGTCTTGTTCCCAGTTTTCGATGTCTGTGGGTGCTTCTTTTCCGACATGCATCTCCCCAGTTTCTTTATGGTACCAGGCCGGAATCCGGTGCCCCCACCATAATTGCCTGGAAATGCACCAATCGCGAATATTTTCGAGCCATTGCAAATACGTATGCTCAAAACGGGGCGGGACGAAATGGACTTTTTCATTTTCTTCTTTTTGCAAGTCAATAGCCGCTCGTGCCAACGGTTTCATGTCCACGAACCACTGGGTGGAAAGATACGGTTCGACGACTGCACCCGAACGTTCGGAATGGCCGACAGCATGCATGTGCGTCTCCACATGAAACAGCGTGCCCGTTTCTTGCAAATCACGGACGATCGTTTTGCGGCAGTCAAAACGATCAAGCTCCCGATAATCGCCGGCGTTTTCGTTCATGATGCCCGCTTCGTCCATCACCAATACTCTCGGGAGGTTATGGCGCTCTCCCATTTCAAAGTCGTTCGGGTCATGGGCAGGCGTGATTTTCACCGCTCCCGAACCAAATTCACGATCCACGTAGTCATCGGCGACAATTGGAATCTCTCTTTCCACAATCGGCAAAATAACTGTTTCCCCGATAAGCGCTTGGTAACGTTCATCGTCCGGATGAACCGCGACCGCCGTATCCCCGAGCATCGTTTCCGGACGGGTCGTCGCCACTTCAATGTGGCCTTCGCCATTTTTCAATGGGTACTTCATGTGATACATGGCGCCTTCGACCTCTTTATATTCCACTTCGATGTCGGAAAGCGCTGTTTGGGCAGTCGGGTCCCAATTGATAATATATTTGCCCCGATAAATGAGGCCTTTTTCATAAAGGCGCACGAAAACTTCCCGAACCGCATTGGAAAGGCCGTCATCGAGCGTGAATCGTTCTCTCGTGTAATCGAGGGACAGCCCCAGCGTCGCCCATTGTTCACGAATAAAATTCGCATATTCTTCTTTCCAATCCCAGCTGACGTCGAGAAATTTTTCGCGTCCCAGCTCATGACGGCTTTGCCCTTTTTCTTTCAGCTGAGCCTCCACCTTCGCCTGGGTGGCAATCCCGGCATGGTCCATCCCCGGCAACCAAAGCATATCACGGCCTTCCATGCGCTTTTGGCGGGCAATGATATCCTGCAAGGTCACGTCCCAAGCGTGGCCAAGGTGCAGCCGACCGGTCACATTCGGAGGGGGAATCACAATCGAAAAAGGGTCTCCATTGCGTTCCCCTTGTGTAGTCGCTTCAAAATAACCATTATTGACCCAAAACGGGTACCATTTCGCTTCCGTTCGCTTTGGATCATATTTTTTATCCATGTCAACCATATCTAAACCTCCTAGGAATAAAAAAAGCACTCCCTCCCTCAAAGGACGAAAGCGCTCGCGGTACCACCTTTGTTTATGAACGTTTGCTCATACACTCAGATAGCGATAACGTTGCCAACGGCCGTTCTTACTTTATTCGGAACAGCAGCTATACAGACGACTTCAGCACGAGTGCCCCGGGAACCTTCCAGCCGTGGATTCCTTCTCTGTAGAGGGATCAGTGCCTACTCCTTCTGTTTCATTGCTTTTAGATGCTTCGTAATCGTTATTTCCTTTATTCTACGTAACAGAGACAAATTCGTCAACGAAGGAAATAATAGGTATCAGCCGCTATTCCACATACATAGAATGTATTAATTACCTTTGGTGTTTCTATCGTACAAGGAAAGGGGAGGAGACCTGTCATGGCACGCAACTATTACAAACCACCACCTGGACATGGAAAAAAACACCCACCCCCGTTTTTAAAATGGCGATATGCCGCCGCACAAATTTTAATGATCATTATTTGCTTTCAGACGATTCGTACGATTTTTTTGCCTACGACGTTTGATGTGCTTCTTATCGTCATCCTTGTTTCTCTCTATTGGTATTTCCGAAAAAAACCCTATTGATACGTTCCCATGCAAAGAGCGATGGCATGTTTGACAATGCTCGCTCAATATACAGAGGCCAGGGGGACATGCTATTCGCTTGGAGCGTTACGATCGAGGATTTTTTTCTTGGGCATCCTCAACCCCTTACATAGAAATCGACCATGCCGGACTAGGAACCATGCATGGCCGCTTCCTGTTTTTCCTTCCATTGCATCATTTGTTGTAAATAACGCAAACTGCTTAATTTGGACTCCAACATCGCCGTCCATTGATGTTCCGCATAGCGCAAAGGGTCTGTCGCGTACGTTTGTGCAAATGCCAAAATCGGTGCAGGGGTGAGCATGAGCGCTTTTAAAAGACCGGTATCCGCTTCCCCCCAGCTAGGGCCGTGAGCTTCATATGTCCCGAAAAGCTGTTTGCTTCCCAAGGGATCGAAAGGATAATGTTGCGCCAAATCTTGATAAAAATAGGCAAGATCATACGCGGGATGACCGGGACCGCTTGTTTCCCAATTGGTAAACCATGCATTTCCATCCGCGGCAATAAGCCCGTGTTCCAACGAAGGCCGTCCATGACAAAAAGCAAAGCGATACCCTTCACTGTCCTTGACTTGCCGCGTCCATTTTTGAAACCCTTTTTTTATTTCCCCGAACATCGTTTCATAAAACGGGTATCCGTTTAAAAAAGTAAGTTCAAATGGAGAAAGAAACCTGGATTGTTCAAATTGATCGGCCAACCGGTTCATGAGCAACCTTTCTTGTTGCCAACCATGCTGCACGTCGTTTTTGTACGTGGAAAGCTCCTCTTCGGTCATATCCTCTTTATCTTCGGAAATTTTATGATTAAGGGCGAGAATCGTTAGCAACCTAAGTTCTTTTGACGGCGGGGACATTAGCGGTTGTTCCTCCACCCACGGTTCCAGATAAATGGGATGCGGGTCGGCTTCAAACATAGACGTATCACCCCTCATATTCGTAAGAGGGATGATACCTTTCATACCTGCACGTTCCGCATACCGTAAGTGATGCAGAAAATGTTCACGCTCTTGAGGGGTCCGTTCCCACCATTTCAGCGCAAATGGGCCATCTTGCGTTTCGATTTTGATGACACGTTCGCTCACCCAATTCCAGTGCGCATTTTGCAAGTCCATGTTAATTAAAAGTTCTTCGATCGCGTCATTCATTCGCGGATGGCACCGGAATATAAATAATTTCTCCTTGATTTACGTGATTCATATCCATTCTGTTCCATCTTAGCAACTGTTGGACGGTATATCCATAGCGATCGGCGATAATATCCAAAGACTCATTCTCTTGAATGATACACATCCGCATTTTCGTAAAAGACTCCCGATCGTCGCTGCCCAGCATTTCCGTCAGGTAAAGCGCGTTATCCCGCTTGTTGGTTGGTGGTGTTTCCTTTTCGTCCGGGAACGACGCCGCTTGTTCTTCTTCGTCGTCAGCCTGTACGACCTCATATCCCCGTTCTTCCTGCTCCGGTTCAACATTGGAAAGATCGACGTCAACGTTGCCACTTGGCAGCACCGGTTCTTCCGTTTGCTGTACTTTTTCCGGCGCTGGTTCTTCTTGCGCCACGTTCTCGTTTTGTTCTCCTCGGGGAGGTATCGCTTCCTCGGAGGCCGCTTCCTCTTCTTGTGTTTCAAAATTCAGAGCTGGCCCTGAGGCATGTGCTTCCATTTGTTCTTTTTCTTGCTCTTCCACTGTTGTTTCCTCACGTAACGCCCCGGAATCATCTGAGGGCAGATGAACAGGTGCTTCCTTCGAAGGAGGTGCTTTCACTTCGTGTGTAAACGTTGGAAACCCTTCCGGCATTGCGCTGGCATTTCTCTTGGTATTCTCGCCCTCTTTCATTCCCGTAATGGTCACGTCCGCCGTTAATTGAATGCAACTTGGTTCCGGCAAATCATAATCAAAACTGTCAATCTGAACATACAAATCATCCAAGCTTTGAATGCGATGAAGTGGAATGGTTACATCGACGGGAAAAAAATGCTTAATTTCCCGCTCGCCTGCATTTGTCGTGCTCAAACGATCCGCTGTTTGCGGCACTTGGCTCCGACTCTCATCATCATATGTGTTATCTTCGTTGTTTTCATAAGGTTGATATTGGCCGACGAGATGTAAGCCTCCTTGAATGAGCACTTCCTGATCATCTTCTTGCATCGTAATATCCGGCTCTAACTCCAAGCCGAGAATGGATTGAATACGCTCACCTTGATCAAGCCATATCGCTTCTTCAAGGTTAAAAGATAAAGCCGATGGTTGTTCTTGGGTCACGGTATGCTCCCCCTCTTCATTAAAAATACGTCCGTCCCACGTTTTCTCGTACGGTACCAACGTATGTGTCCTAGTGCGCGGTTATGACTGGTTTCTTCAGTGATGGTGGAAGGGAGGGAGGGAGGGAGGGAGGGGGAGTGATGATTTTGTTTAACATGAAAACTTTTTTTGGACTGGACAGACGGACAAATTAACAACAAGGACGAAGGGACAGAAATCATGCTACTGTTTCTCAAAAATATGGCTTCCTACTCTGAGAGGGACGATTTTTACGTTATCGCACCTCAAAAGGGTGGCTTCTTACTCTCTGAAGTGATTATGGCTCCCGAATACGAGTGCAAATCCCTTTTTCGGGCGCCATGAAGCGGTTATGACGACAGAACTCATTCGATGCTGGCGTTTCCGGTCGTCATGAAGCGAGTATGATGCCCGAATACGAGAGAAAATCGCTCTTCCGGTCGCCATGACGTTCAAACGTAACGAACACGCCCCCGGGTGATTTGAATACACATAAAAAGCTATCCCCGTCATTTGAGGATAGCTTCCCTTCTTTATTTTCCGATTCTCGCGAATACCCGCTCTGCGGCGGCGATTGTTTCTTCAATGATGTCGTCATCGTGCTTGGTTGACAAAAACATTCCCTCAAATTGGGAAGGAGCAACGGAAATACCTTCTTGCAACATTTCCTGAAAATATCTCGCGAATAAATCCACATCTGAAGTTTTGGCAGTTTCAAAGTTCTTCACATGTTCGTCGGTAAAGAAGAGGCCTAGCATCGAACCTGCCCGATTAATATGATGAGGCATCCCATTCTTTTCTGCTGCCGAGCGGAGCCCTTCTTCCAGGCGTGCCCCCCGCCGTTCGAACTGCTCATAATCTTCCGCAGTCACTTGGGCCAATGTTTCATATCCCGCGGTCATCGCCAAAGGATTCCCCGAGAGCGTTCCCGCTTGATAGATCGGCCCTGACGGGGCTATCTGCTCCATAATATCTCCTCTGCCGCCGAACGCACCGACAGGAAGACCGCCGCCAATGACCTTGCCCAATGTTGTCAAATCAGGAGTGACGCCAAATTTTCCTTGAGCGGAATGGTACCCGACGCGAAAGCCGGTCATGACTTCGTCAAAAATCAAAAGGCTCCCGTGGTCTTCAGTCACCTTGCGCACGCCCTCGAGATAGCCTTCTTCGGGAGTGACCACATTCATATTGCCGGCAACCGGCTCAAGGATAACAGCCGCGATGTCATCGCCAAACTGTTCAAATACAAGCGACAGGCTTTCGAGATCGTTATAAGGAACCGTAAGCGTCTCCGAAGCCGTTCCTTTCGGCACCCCGGGGCTATCCGGCAAACCTAAAGTGGCCACTCCGGAACCTGCTTTGATTAACAGCGAATCCCCGTGCCCGTGATAATTCCCTTCCATTTTCACGATTTTGCTTCTGCCTGTAAAACCACGGGCAAGACGCAGGGCGCTCATCGTCGCTTCCGTACCCGAGTTCACAAACCGTACAACTTCGACGGATGGTACGCGATCAATGACGAGCTCGGCAAGGGCCGCTTCCATCTCATGAGACGTGCCAAAGCTTGTCCCCAACGCCGCGGTTTCCTGTAAACGATCCACGACACGAGGATCTGCGTGCCCGAGGATCAACGGTCCCCATGATTGGACATAATCAATATAGGTGTTCTCATCCAGATCTGTAATGTAAGGCCCTTCCCCTTTGTTCATATAAATCCCGTGGTCCATCCCCACCGATTTGTATGCACGGACGGCACTGTTCACCCCTCCCGGCATGAGAGGTTTGGCTCTTTGAAACGCTTGTTTTGATCGTTCAAATGTACGCATGTTAACTACCTCCTTGGTCGGATTCACTGATCCAACGGGCCATATCCTTGGCAAAATAAGTGACAATCAAGTCCGCCCCTGCCCGTTTCATGCTCGTTAATTTTTCCATCACCGTTTCTTTTTCATCGAGCCAGCCTTGAGCGGCAGCTGCTTTAATCATGGAATATTCCCCGGAGACATTGTAGGCGACCACCGGGCGGTTAATCGCGCTTTTCACATCACTGACGATATCTAGGTAGGAAAGCGCCGGTTTCACAATCAAAAAGTCCGCACCTTCCCGGTCATCGGACATCGCCTCACGAAGGGCTTCGTTGCGATTGGCGGGGTCCATTTGATACGTTCGCCGGTCCCCAAACGACGGGGAGCTGTGGGCAGCATCTCTAAACGGACCGTAATACGCGGACGCATATTTCACGGCATAAGACATGATCGGAATATGCTTGAAGTCCGCTTCATCCAATCCGGAACGAATCGCGGCTACGAACCCATCCATCATATTCGACGGAGCGATCACATCCGCGCCTGCTTCCGCTTGGGAAATAGCTGTTTTAACAAGCAAATCCAATGATCGGTCATTTACAATATGGCCCTCTTCAATCACTCCGCAATGACCATGGTCGGTAAATTGGCACAGGCACGTATCTGCAATAATCATTAATTCCGGATGCTTCCCTTTCAATTCCCGAATCGCGCGCTGGACAATGCCGTTTTCATTGTACGCGTTGCTTCCGAGCTCATCCTTTGTGCCCGGCACACCGAACAAAAGAATGGCCTTAATCCCGTGCTCCACAACATCATCGATTTCTTTTTTTAGCAAATCTAACGAATATTGATACACACCGGGCATCGACGGAACTTCATGCTTGACATCCGTCCCCTCAACGGCAAAAACAGGAGAAATCAAATCATCTTGTTTTACCGTCGTTTCCCGGACAAGATCACGGATAGCACCCGTCGTCCGCATTCGCCGATTTCGGTCAAACTGAAGCTCACTCATCGGGTATTCACCTCATTCATATAGTTTGAAACGCGTGCAGCTAAGCTTGCAAATGTGTGGGGGAAAGCCGCGTCCACTTGTGAAAACCCCGCTTCTGTAGCGGCAGTCGCGGTGATCGTGCCAATACAGATGGCGGGCCACATCGGAAGATCGGGTTGCATCTGCTTAAACGCGTGGACAGCGCTCGGACTCGTAAATGTAATCACGCCGTGATCATGCCCTTTGAAAAATACAGCCAAATCATGCGCGTTTTCTGTCCGTGCTTTTGTCTCATAAATGGCAGGGTCCACAACATTCGCCCCTCGTTCATTCAAATAATTGGGGAGTACCTTTCTTGCTTGTTTGCTTTTTGGGATCACAACCGTGTCGCCCGGACGGATCACAGCGGCCAATGCATCGGCCAGCGCTTCTGCCGTATATGTTTTTTCCGGGAAAAGATCAACTGTAAACCCGAGGGAAGCAACAGCTTCCGCTGTTTTAGGGCCAACAGCTGCTACATGGACGTTAGCGTCTATCCATTTTTTCACAAACATCAAGCAATCAAAGTAACAAACCGCATTCGCGCTCGTGAAAACAAGCCAGTCCACCTCGTAGGGATCGGGGATTGTTTCATGATTCTTTCGCATTTGTTGTTTTACAAGGGGGATATGTTGCATAGGCAAGGACAATGCTTGCAACTGAGAGACTAAAGGATCTTCATCCGTTTGGTCGGCTTGCCCTCTGGTGACAAGGGCAACAGGGGCACTTGACAACATGCGGATTACTCCTCCAGATCTTTTTTCACTTGATCGAGAATTTCTTTCCCCCCACGATCAAGAAGATTGGCTGCAATGATTTTCCCTAATTGTTCCGGATCACTTCCGGTACGTTCATCCTGAAGCAATGTTTTACCGTCCGGGGAGGCGACAAGCGCACGTAGCGTAACATCCTTTCCTTTCTCCATCACCGCGTGTCCCGCTACCGGCACTTGGCAACTACCTTCCACATTTTTCAAAAAGGCTCGCTCCGCTTGCACCGTGCGGGCAACTTCCTCATCATGGATATGTTGCAGTAGTTCCAATATATTGCGATCGTCCGCTCGGCACTCAATACCAAGCGCACCTTGACCGACGGACGGCAAGCTGTTTTCCGGCGCCAAATATTCGGTGACGATTTCGGCGGACCAACCCATTCGCTCTAAACCGGCTGCAGCCAATACGATGGCATCAAAATCTTCTTCCTTCATTTTTCTCATTCGTGTTTCAATATTACCGCGAATCCATTTTACTTCCACATCCGGTCGTGCGGCGAGGATTTGCGCTTGGCGCCGCAAACTGCTCGTACCGATCACTGCGCCTGCCGGAAGCTCATGAAGTTTTTTCCCGGATTCCGTGATCAGTACATCCCGCGGATCTACTCGTTCTGTCACCGCGCCGAGGGCGAAGCCTTCCGGAATGACCGAAGGAATGTCCTTCATGCTGTGAACGGCAAGATCAATTTCCCCGTCTTCCATCGCCTTTTCGATCTCTTTGACAAACAGCGCTTTCCCGCCTACTTTGGAAAGTGTCACGTCAAGGATGCGATCGCCTTTTGTCACGATCTTTTTCAGTTCAAATTTATAGGGAAGTCCTAATCCTTCCAACTTCTCCTTGACCCATTCGGTCTGCTTAAGCGCCAAGTTGCTTTTCCTTGTTCCAATTACGATTGTTCTCATCTTTTGCCTCCTACACACTCCATATGTGAAAGCTTGACCATTCACTCGTCAATAAATAATTGGCGAGCAAAATTAAAAATCCAAGCATGTTATAAAAAGCCATGCTGTACCCTTGTTTCCCTTTTACCTTTTTTTGATATAAATAACCACCATAAAAAACCAACACCGCTAAAGAACCGAGAACCTTCGGATCAAATAGAGGGATTGAATGCATGCCATCCCCGCTGTACGCCCATATAAAACCAAGAATAACGCCCAATAACAGGAGCGGATACGCGCCCATCGTGGCCACGTATGAAAAGTGATTCAGTTTATTCAGGCTTCCGAACCGTAGCAACCGCTTCCCCCACTTTTTGTTCTTTAGCATCTGGTGTTCGATCAAATATAACACCGAGCAGGCAAAAGCAACGGTAAAACCGGCATACGAAAGAATAATTAACGTTACATGCAAGATCAGCAGTTCAGAAGTGAGGATCTCTTCCCACACCGGGGATAGATTACCGGTGGGCAAAAACAGACTTACGGCCATCAACGAAAAGCCTACCACATTCATAACAAAAACAAGGAAATCAACACGGAAATAAAAATTAACAATTAAAGAAAGGGTAACCATCGCCCAAGCATAAAAGAATAACCCTTCAAAAGGGGTTAAAAGCGGGAGACGTTCAAACTGGAAAGCACGCAATAGTAAAAAGATGGTCTGCAACACCCAGACGATAGAAAGGAACCAGAAGGCCAGTCGGTTGGCCTTCCGGTTATTCTGGAGAAAGTCAATAAAGTATGCAAATACGCTCAGGCTATATAGCGTGATCGTCAACACGTAGATGATGTTTGAGGCGGCCAATCGGCTTCCTACCACCTTTGCCTATAACTGATTCTATACTGTTGCATCCCGTCCATAATAAAAGTTATCCGAAGAATTTCCCTGAAAAAGGAACGATGCTTGCTGATTATGCTCTGTTCCTTCCGGTTCTGATTGTGCTTCTTTCTGGGCTTCTTCGAGAATTTTCAGTGCTTCCGCTTCTTTAGCTTCAGCGACTTCTTCTTCAAGCCCGAAGATTTCCGTGAATAATGCCAAAGCGTCTTCCCTGTTCTCTTCAGCTGCCATTTCTTTGGCGCGAGTGATCGGTTCTTTTAGCAATTGATTAACGATGCTTTTGGTATGTTTGCGTAAAACCTTACGCTCGCGTTCATCAAGGTCGGGAATTTTACGTTCAATACTGTTCATTGTCTCCGACTGAATCGACAAAGCTTTCGTGCGCAGTGCAGAAATGACGGGAACAACACCGAGCTCGTGAAGCCAATCTTTAAAGACCTCTATTTCTTTTTCCACCATCGCTTCAATTTTGGTAGCGGCTGTTTTTCGTTCCTCCATGTTCGCGGCAACGATTCCTTGAAGATCATCGATATCATACAAGTAGACATCTTCCAATTTGCCCAGGTCCGGGTCAATATCACGGGGGACCGCGATATCAACCATAAACAGCGGGCGGCCCTTTCGTTTTTTGATAATGTTCTCGACATTCTCCTGTTGCAACATATATTGATCCGAACCTGTGGATGAGATGAGAACATCTGTATCGAGGAGGACGTTCTCCATTGCTTCCAACGATCGGGCCTGCCCCTTCACATGAGCCGCGAGTTCTTCCGCTCGCTCATAGGTCCGATTCATCACGGTAATCGTTTCGGAACCATTGGCACGTAAATGCTTAGCCGTCAACTCGCTCATTTTTCCGGCGCCAAAAATGAGCACATGTTTACCCGTGAAATCTCCAAACATCTGCTTCCCGAGTTCAACAGCAGCATAGCTCACCGAAGCCGGTGTATCATTAATTTCTGTTTCCCTGTGTGCCCGTTTTGCAAAAGTAATCACCTGGCGAAACAACTGGTTGAAAACGGTCCCTGTTGCTCCAAGCTTTTGCGCGGTTCGAAAGCTTGCTTTGACCTGTCCAAGGATTTGCGTTTCGCCGATCACCATGGACTCCAATCCTGTGCTTACGCGCATAAGGTGAACGATTGCATCATCCTTTTCCCGCACGTTTAATACGTGTGAAAACGATTCTGCAGGCGCATCAAACCATTGGGATAAAAATTTCTTCATAAAGTGGCGACCGGTATGCAGCTGATCGACAACGGCATACACTTCCGTTCGATTACAGGTGGACACGATCGTACACTCTAAAATACTTTTCATCTCTCGCAGTGTTCGAAGCGCCTCTGGCAAATCTTCATCATCAAAAGCAAATTGTTCACGCAAATCAACAGGGGCATTTTTGTAGTCGATGCTGGCAACCATGATGTGCATTAATAATTTCACCCCTACATCTTTATTCGATAAACTTGACCTCCTGTCAAGTATCGATGTCGGCAATCGTTTATTCTTTATCCATCACTTATTATAACATGAACATGCCTGTCTATCGTTTGGAAAATGTGAACAAGCACTGAAAGGATATGTTACGATAATCTCGCTAGCAACCTCATTGAAACACATTTGCTTCCTGATTCGCAAATTTCGCGTTTACACGCTACATAGGATACCCAATCATCTCTTAAGACATGTGTGAATGGGGAAGAACGATCATTCCTTTATACAGGAAAAAATTGAGCAGCAGAGGAGCGTTTTTGTTATGAAGAGCAATCAAGTTTTTCCGGGCATGGTCTTTATCGGAGCCGGCGTTTATTACCTTACACACTTATTTGCCCCTGCCGCCGCCAATCAATGGATAACGTGGGAAACAATGGTGATTTGGCTAGGACTCGCCCTCTCCATCGACGGCTTTCTTTCAAAATCCGGGCCGGCCCTGTTGCCGGGTGTCTTCATGATCGGGATCGGGGTACATTTTCATGCTACGGAACTTTATCCAAACTGGCCGAGCCACATTGGGACTCTTGCTACGTTTTTTGGCATTGCCTGCTTGATTGCTTATTTGCGAACAAAAAAAGACTTTCTATTTATAGGTATTGTATCGATCTGCATCGGAGGGTTATTCCTCTTTTTTGAACCGATAGCGGAACGCATCGCGGAGGCGTCGGAATCTTTTTCATTTATTTGGCCGCTCCTTTTACTGGTCCTCGGCGTTTTTCTACTGTTCAAGGGGAAGAGAAAGAAGAATCGAGGGGCCAGGGCCTTCCAAAAAAGATAGAAGCTTTACAAAAAAGGGGGGGGGGGGCGAAGAGGAGGTTGGGGGCACGGCGACCAATGGACCGATCCTCCTCTTCGTTCGGGCTTCATGCACTCGTGAGACGCACCATGGGCATCACCCGTGCGAAACACTTGATGCTCGGACTAGAACCCCCCGAGCGCGCGAATCAAACTCCAAGCCTCTTCCTTTCCTTCTCCGGTTTCCGAAGAAAACAACACATACTTATCTTCCGGCAAAGGCTCGATTTCATCAATAACCTGTTTGACGTGCGCGGTTCGTTTGGATTTTTTCAGTTTATCCATTTTTGTCAGCACGAGAATGATAGGGATTTGGTAATACTTTAACCAATCGTACATCATCAAATCCTGCTCCGAAGGCTTGTGGCGAGCATCTAAAAGCAGCACGACGCCTTTCAGTTGCGAGCGCGTTTGTATATATTCCTCAATAATGCGGCCCCAGAATGCCCGCTCTTTTTTGGACACTTTAGCGTACCCATAGCCGGGAATGTCAACGAAATGACAGCTATCGTTAATGGTGAAAAAATTCAATGTTCGTGTTTTCCCGGGTTGTTGAGAGGTATACGCCAATTTCTTGCGTTGGGTAATCGTATTGATAAACGATGATTTCCCGACATTGGAACGACCGGCAAAAGCAATTTCCGGAAGCTCCGCTTCCGGATACTGCTCAGGCCCAACCGCACTGATGATGAGTTCGGCTTTATTCACTTTCATCATGTCGGCCCCCCAACGCATATTGCATGACCTCATCAAGATGGGAGACGAGGGAAATGAAAAGGTCATTCCGAATGCTTTCCGGAATATCCTCCAAATCTTTTTCATTGTCTTTCGGTAGCAGGATCGTCTTCAGCCCTGCGCGATGAGCGCTCATTGCCTTCTCTTTTACACCGCCGATGGGAAGCACTCTTCCCCGCAACGTGATTTCCCCCGTCATGCCGACTTCTTTTTTGACCAGGCGTCCGGTCAAGGCGGAAATGAGCGCGATCGCGATTGTAATTCCTGCAGAGGGACCGTCTTTCGGTGTCGCTCCTTCAGGCACATGGATGTGAATATCGGTATTTTCATGGAATTGTTCATCAATCCCCAATTCCCCGACACTGGTACGAATATAACTGAAGGCAGCGCGTGCGGATTCTTTCATAACATCGCCGAGATGGCCGGTAAGCGTAAGTTCCCCTTTCCCTTTTGCCAATGAGACCTCGATGGACAGGGTATCGCCTCCGGCGGTCGTATACGCGAGCCCGGTCGCTGCACCGACTTGATCATTTTCTTCCATTTGCCCGTAACGCATCCGGGGTTTCCCGAGCATGTCCTCCAACGTGTTCAGCGTAACGACTATTTTTTTCTTTTCCCCGGTAACAATCGTTTTTGCTGCTTTTCGGCAAATGTTTGCCAATTGCCGCTCCAAGTTTCGCACCCCTGCTTCTCTCGTATAGTAACGAATCACTTTCACCAAAGCATCGTCTTTCATTTGTAGATTGGCTTTGGAGAGTCCGTGCCGTTCCAATTGCTTCGGCAATAAATAATTCGTGGCGATGGCTGTTTTTTCGATTTCCGTGTATCCCGCAATCGAAATGGTTTCCATACGGTCGAGCAATGGCGCCGGAATCGCCGAAGCATTATTTGCCGTTGTAATGAACATCACATTGGAAAGATCATACGGTTCTTCAACGTAGTGATCGCCGAACGTGTCGTTCTGTTCCGGGTCCAACACTTCAAGAAGGGCAGACGATGGATCGCCGCGAAAACCGCTCGCCATTTTATCCACTTCATCGAGCAAAAAAACAGGGTTCATAACGCCGGCTTTGTTCATGCCCTGGATAATTTTTCCCGGAAGGGCTCCTACGTATGTCCGCCTATGGCCGCGGATCTCCGCGTCATCCCGGACACCGCCCAATGAAATACGAACAAATTCACGGTTAAGGGCACGAGCCACCGATTTGGCCAGGGATGTTTTGCCTACACCCGGAGGGCCGGTCAAGCAGATGATCGGTCCTTGCAGCGATTGGGTGAGCTGTTGCACGGCCAGGTGTTCCAATACGCGTTCTTTTACTTTTTCAAGGCCGTAATGATCTTCATCTAACACGTTTTCCGCATGATCGATATCTAAATGATCCGTCGTTTTCTTATGCCAAGGGAGTGCCACGAGCCAATCAAGGTATGTACGAATCACCGAACTCTCTGCTGAAGCTGCAGGCACACGCTCGTAACGCGTTAATTCTTTATGCGCTTTTTGTTCCACATTTTCCGGCATGTTCGCTTCTTCGATTTGCGTGCGCAGCGTTTCTACTTCTCCGCCTTTTCCCTCTTTATCTCCAAGCTCATGTTGGATAGCTTTCATTTGTTCCCGCAAATAATATTCTTTCTGTGTTCGTTCCATGGACTTTTTCACACGTTGACCGATTTTTTGTTCTAAATCCAGCACTTCTTTTTCGTTTGTCAAAATATCAAGCAATGTTTGCAATCGATTTTCGATATCGATGGCTTCGAGAATTTCTTGCTTGCGTTCGATTTTTAACGGCAAGTGTGTGGCTATTGTATCAGCAAAATACCCGGGATTATCAATCTCATCCACAGCTTGTATCGTTTCGTCGGAAATTTTACTCGAGGCTTTCGCGTATTGTTCAAAATGGTCCTTGACCATGCGCTTTAAGGCCGTTGTTTTTGGCTGATTGTCTTTTTCGGAGGACAAAGGTTGTATGTTTACTTCGTAATATTCCTCACTGCTTGTGACCTCCTTAATCGTCGCCCGTTGCATCCCTTCAACAAGGATACGGGTCGTGCCGTTTGGCATTTTTAACATTTGTTTCACATAGGCAAGCGTGCCCGTTTGATATAAGTCTTTTTTCACCGGTTCTTCAACTGCCAAATCAATTTGGCTTGCCAGCAGAATCCGCTGGTCATCCTCCATTACTTGCTCAATGGCACGTACCGATTTATCGCGCCCCACGTCCAAATGTAATACCATCCCCGGAAAAACAAGCGCTCCTCTAAGAGGCAATAGCGGGATTTTTTGACTGGTTTCCGTCGTCGGCATCGTCAACCCCCGTTCTGTTCATAATCATACATATGGGAAAGGGGAGGCAGAGCCTCCCGTTCTTATAAAATCTTTACTCGTAGGTTTCATTTTAGCTTAAGAGCATGAACGTGTCTATTCAACTGCATGGATTTTACATATGAATCGAGGGGGAAGAGGTTTCTGTTACGGAAAGGCCGTGCCGTTGCACACCCGTTTCCTCCAAGAGAACATGAGCAAACAATTCATCTAACGTGTTCAAAGGGTTAACCGTGATCCCTTGCACTTGATGCAACACGGTCTCATCGTTATCTTTGGGTATGAACGCCTTCGTTACGCCGGCTTCCTCGGCAGCTGCCACTTTCGAGGGAACCCCGCCAACCGGCTTTAATTTCCCCCAAATACTTAATTCCCCGGTGATGGCCACATCGTTTTTTACTTTGCGCTGATTGACCGCGGAATAGATCGCCGTGGCAATCGCCGACCCGGCAGAAGGCCCGTCTATCGGCGTCCCACCGGGAAAATTCACATGGATATCGTAGCTGTCGACCGGCACTTTCAGATGGCGCAGTACGGTCATGACGTT
This sequence comes from Salicibibacter kimchii, assembly GCF_003336365.1. Lineage (GTDB taxonomy): Bacteria > Bacillota > Bacilli > Bacillales > Marinococcaceae > Salicibibacter > Salicibibacter kimchii. Next base: position 1,399,082 of record NZ_CP031092.1, read on the forward strand.
GTCTACAGAGCTTCTTGCCATACTTTTCCGGCGTATCGAACGCATTTGATTGCCCGCGTTCTCTTCTTCCGCGATCCCCGTAACCGTGAGCATGCCCTCTCTTCGCGTTTCTTGCGCGGTTGCTTCAATTTCCAACAACATTCCTAAATCCGGTCCATATACCGCGAGGCCGTTCACACGCCCCACCATGGGCTCCGGGTGTATTTTTTTCTCAGGTCTGCGGCTTAAACGACTGGCATGCACGACCCACTCAATATCGGAAACGTCTATGGATGCCCGTTCAGCTGTGGTTGCCAATCCGGCAGCGATCTGAACCGTGTTAACCGCTTCCCGACCATTTGTTACATAAGAGGAAACGGTCTCCAACCCATCTTCCTGTATTCCCATCTTCAATCGTTCCGCGGCACTTTTGGCCACGACGGACAATTCCTTTTGCTTAAGCGGTCGAAAAAAAACTTCAAGGCAACGCGAACGCACAGCAGGAGGGATCTCATCCGGGGTACGTGTCGTTGCTCCGATCAGCCGAAAATCTGCAGGGAGCCCATTTTGAAAAATATCATGGACATGCGTAGGTATGGAGGCATTTTCTTCATTATAGTACGCGCTTTCAAGGAAAACTTTACGGTCTTCCAACACTTTTAATAGCTTATTTAATTGAATCGGATGCAGTTCACCGATTTCATCGATAAAAAGCATGCCGCCGTGCGCTTTTGTGATCGCTCCCGGCTTCGGTTGGGGGATGCCTGCTTGTCCCATCGATCCGGCTCCCTGATAGATTGGGTCGTGAACGGAGCCGATTAACGGATCGGCAATTCCCCGCTCGTCAAAACGAGCTGTCGTCCCGTCGAGTTCAACGAAAGGAGCATCGATATGAAATGGGGAGCCCCCGTTCATTTTTGCTTTTTCCATAATCAAACGAGCAGCTGCTGTCTTCCCTACTCCGGGCGGCCCATAGATCAGCACATGTTGCGGGTTGGGACCGCAAAGCGCAGCTTCCAATGAGCGCACGCCTTCGTCTTGACCGATAATGTCCGAAAAACTCACCGGGCGTACTTTTTCCGCCAATGGTTCATTTAAGGAAATCGAACGCAATTTTTGCAGCTCGTGCAATTCTTTTTTTGATTCCCGGTCCACCGATACCCGTTGGGTGCGTTGATTCTTAAGTAGGTTCCAGAAATATAGTCCAATCACTATTCCGAAGAAAACTTGAATAAACATGATCAACGATGTCCACTCCATGCGGCTTCCTCCTCGTTTAACGGCCGCTTTCCTCTGCCGTTATTTATCGCTAACTGCTCGTTAGTATGACTCTCCAAACGATACAGTATGCTATTTACGATAAGAGAAGAAAGTGGAAAATTTGTTACTTGGACGCTTTGCGAGTAAGCGATCGGACAACAGGGGAGCGCTATTTTATACGCTGATGCTTACACTCTTATTTTTAAAAGATGACGAGCTACCTTCATAAAAAAAAGCATGAGCCGCGCTCATGCCGTAAAGCGAACATCGCTTTTATTTTATTACGCACTTTCTCTCGGCTCATTAAGTTTGATCAATTCGCCGTCTTTCGTGGTCAGTTCCGGTGAAGCGTCCTCCGCTACACATTCTTTCGTAATTGTACATTTGGTAATTTCTTCTTTGGACGGAAGGTCGTACATTACGTCTCGCATGATGTCTTCGATAATGGAACGAAGACCGCGAGCGCCTGTTTTACGTTCAATGGCTTTATTCGCAATTGCTCGCAATGCATCATCCGTAAACTCAAGCTCGACTTCGTCGATTTCCAATAGTTTCTGGAACTGTTTGACGAGTGCGTTTTTCGGTTTGGTTAATATCTCCACTAACGCGTCCTCATCCAACGGCTTCAAGCTGGAAATTACCGGGAGCCTGCCGATGAATTCGGGAATCAAGCCATAGCGCAGCAAATCTTCTGGGAGAATTTTATCAAGGTATTCTTCATCAGCGATATCTCCGCTTTCGGATTCAGATCCGAAGCCAATAACCTTTTTGCCAAGTCTGCGCTTCACGACTTGTTCAATGCCGTCAAAGGCTCCTCCAACAATGAAGAGGACGTTGCTTGTATCGATTTGAATAAACTCTTGATGAGGGTGTTTACGCCCTCCTTGTGGTGGAACGCTTGCGGTCGTCCCCTCAAGAATTTTCAAGAGCGCCTGTTGAACCCCTTCGCCGGATACGTCTCGGGTGATTGATGTATTCTCCGATTTACGCGCGACCTTGTCGATTTCATCAATGTAGATAATGCCTTTTTCCGCCTTCTCCACATCATAATCAGCGGACTGAATCAATTTCAAAAGAATATTTTCCACATCTTCGCCGACGTAACCGGCTTCCGTTAAAGAAGTGGCATCCGCGATGGCGAAAGGAACGTTCAGAATGCGGGCGAGCGTTTGTGCCATTAAGGTTTTCCCGCTTCCTGTCGGCCCGATGAGACAAATGTTACTTTTGGCGATTTCAACATTTTCTCCACCGTCGTTGTTGGAGGCAACCGCGGCATTCACCCGCTTATAATGATTATAGACCGCGACCGAAAGCGATTTCTTTGCGCTATCCTGCCCAATCACATAGTCTTTAAGGATTTCGTTCATTTCCTGCGGCTTAGGGACGGTTTCAAGCTCGACTTCTTCATCCGTGCCCAATTCCTCTTCCACAATTTCGGTGCAAAGCTCAATACATTCATCGCATATATATACACCTGGTCCGGCCACTAGCTTACGGACTTGATCTTGTGTTTTTCCGCAAAAAGAGCATTTAAGTTGCCCCTTTTCCTCATTAAACTTGACCATGTTATTCACCCCTCACTGTATACTGTACCTTACACCCTACCCTTACTCTCAGTCAAACAAAATACGTCGGCTAAACCTAGGCTACCCATTCTACATCAGCTTTACGTTGCAAGCAGCAAATTCATGCGTTTATTTTTAGAAAAACTAGGCTTAGCTTCAAGATTAGCGAATGGGTTGAGTGTAAAAATCCGTGCAATGCATTGGTTAAAAAAAGGAAGACACGACGTTTTCTCGTGTCTTTTTCCTTTTTGCCCTGACATTTGCTCATAAAAATGGCTGTATGTCAGTTTTCAAGCGAAGGTTTTGTCCCTAATTATTTTCCTCTTCTGTTTCCTCGACTTCTGTTTCTTCAGGCTTAGCTTCCACCGTTACCCCTTGATCAACGAGGAATTTCAAGGCGGATTGCATGCGAAGTTCATCCTTCAAAGTGTCAAGAGCACCCTGAAGACTGAGCAACTGACGGATTTCTTCTTTGTCTCTTTCATAAGCTTCCGCCATTTGATCCAACTGTTCTTCAACTTGCTCATCACTGGCTTCGATTTCTTCAGCATCCGCGATTGCTTCGAGCACAAGATTCATTTTCACCCGTTTTTCGGCTTCGGGGCGAAACTGTTCTTTCATACCTTCTTCATCGGTACCAGCCATTTGATAATACATGTCCATAGTTATCCCCTGGGCTTCGAAGCGTTGGCTCATCTCTTGATGCATACGGTCGGTTTCTGTCGTAATCATCGCGCCCGGGATATCAACAGTTGCATTTTCCGTCACTTGGTCTACGACGCTATCCTGTTCGTGATGCTCTTTCTCGTGTTCCTTATTGTGTTCCAGTTCTTCACGTTTTTTCTTTTTCAATTCGTCGAGCGTTTCGATGTTTTCATCAACGTCCACGGCAAATTCATCATCCAGTGCCGGGAACTCTTTCCGTTTCACTTCATGCAACGTTACGTTGAAGGTTGCCGCTTGGCCGGCGAGATTTTCCGCATGATAGTCTTCCGGAAATGTAACCTCCACGGTTGTTTCCGTCCCCGGTTCCAATCCTACCATTTGTTCTTCAAAACCCGGGATAAACTGTCCGGAACCAAGCTCAAGCGAGTGGTTTTCTGCTTCCCCGCCCTCAAACGCTTCTCCGTCTACGAAACCTTTGAAATCAAACACAACCGTGTCGCCATCTTGGGCAGCATCGTCGGTAACGGTGAGGTCTGCATGTTGTTCACGCAACTTTTCCAATTCCTCTTCGAGTTCCTCTTCACTGACAGATGTGTCAAATTCTTCAATTTCGAGTCCTTTATACTCTCCGAGTTCCACTTCAGGTTTCACTTCTACCGTAGCCTTGAAAACAACCGGTTTTCCCTTTTCGATTTCTCCATCTATATCGATTTCCGGCTGGTCAACCGGTTCAATCCCGGTCTCCTCAACGGCATTAGAATATGCAGACGGGAGGACAATGTCCACCGCATCCTGATAGAGAGATTCAACGCCAAACCGTTGTTCAAAGATTTTTCTCGGTACCTTCCCTTTTCGAAAGCCCGGGATGCTCACGTCTTTTTTTACTTTTTCAAATGCTTGATCCAGCGCAGATTTAAATTCATCTGCTCCTACTTCTACGGTGAGGACGCCTTGATTTCCTTCGCCCTTTTCCCATTTAGCAGTCATTTATTTGTTCCCTCCATGTTTCAACGATTACGTCCTAATTTACAACCCCTACATTATAACATAATGCCTCATCATTTCAATCAATGGGGGACGAGTTAAATGAGGAGGAGTCGGACGCCACTTGATTTAATAACTTCCCCACTTCGGAATGCTTTGCATCGTACAGGATGCTCACCTCTTCTTGTTCTTCGTGAACTCCCATATATCGCAAGCTTTCCACGTGAATCGCGGCAGCCCATACGTTTGCAGTGGCCTCCGGAAGCGCGAAAGGATACTGTTCCATTAACATCCATTCCAAAATAGATTGGGCCGTTTCATATAACATCGGGTTGTTTTGTGCCAATCCGTCTTCCAGTTGCTCAAAAATGCTTGTTTTCAGCTCGGTCGCATATTCTGAAAAACTATGCAATTCAACGGGGGTGACGGTTTTTTCATGTTCGTATTTGCGTACCTTACAGGCGGCACCCACTTCCCAATCTTTCATCACCAATAAGAGTAACGTCTTGATCATCGACGATGTGTTTTCGTGACGAAGCGCTGTTTCAAATGCCGCTTTCACCTGGCTCCAGTTGCGCTTTTTCAATTGTTGAAACGTTCGCCACTGCACTTCTGTCGACGGGTCAAAAAGGCCCGCGAACGTCTCGTCACCGAGAACGGCGGAAGCATCATTCTTTTCTTCTTCTATTCGAGGCAAAAAGGCTTCCTTTTTCATCGTTCTCGCCGTCGCCAAAAATTGAAAAAAGTGCTCGGCATATTTTGCCGGCAAACGGCCGTAGTGCCGTTCCGTTTCAATCGTATCAACCACCGCGTCCCATTCCCCTAACTGTACAAGCGCGGATACATAGAAAAATAACACGTCCTCGTATTCCCCGATGCCTTCCTGCAACATTTTTTCCGCTGTTGTTTTACTATCTTCAAGGTAACCTAACTCAAGTAAAGAAACAAGGCGCCCGTAGCGCGCTTGTTCATCTTTCTCATCATGCATGAGCGTTTCGTTAAAGTATTTCAGCCCCTGGTTAAAATCTCCTGCTTTCAGTGCGTTCAACCCCTCATTCAGCAAGAGACGAACGCTCCCGGGGAAATGAACCACATTATTTTTGTCACTCACTGGTTTTCACCTAATTTCGGGGCGAAGATGCTAATGCCCTATCATATGCTTTCCCTATCGTACTTTGACGTTCGCCATCCATGCGGAGGGTCAAGCCTTTCTAACGTTCTGCTTTGTTTTTCCCAAAGTACAAGACGCCTAGTAACCAGAAAGCAATCATCAAGATGGTGACTGCAATTAACACGGGAACCGGCCCAAACTGAACAATAAACGGAATCGAGGCTGCGGTAAACAAGCCACCGCCGACCATCGGCTCAAACAAAATTTGCTTATAACCGAAAGCCTGTAACGCCGGAGTCCGGTTTTCGGGATCAACAATCTGCATCAGCATAATCCCGGTTGCCGCCACACCTGTGGATTGGCCAAGGTCGCCCATGCCTCTTTCAAACCAATAGCTGGGGATCATACGTGGTGCCAAGAACATGAACATAACGACGTTAAGCACAATCCCGGCTACAGCAAGGAGAACAAATGGTACGATATTGTCCCCAATGACTTGAAGGCTTAACGTCGCCATCGCGCTTACGATTAATATATCGAGTGCAAAACCTTGAATGCGACTAATGGTCGGCCTGTCCACGACCTCTGACCGATCGGTTTTGGCTATCACAATCTGGATGATAATTCCACCAATCATCGCAATCGGAAACAATGGGACATATTCAAACAAGTACAGATCATAGGCACTGCCCCATGTCATATCTTCCAACCAAACAAAAAATTCCAATATAAGGTACCCGATAAAGATCGCCAAACCGACAAGTCCCGCGTGGAAAGCCAGCGGTTCAATAGAGATCGGTGAAGTTGTCAATTCGCCGGCAGACTCACGGTTTTCTTTTTGAACAATCCCCGTTTTCTGATCTGTAGAAAGGTCCTTGGGATGCGCTAACGTGTTCGTTATTCCTTTTCTGGCTGCCCAGTTAATAAAAATAATCCCGATGATCACACCGCTTAAAATTCCGATTGTGGCCAGCCCTAGAGCGAGATCCTGTCCTTCCGGAAATCCGATCGCTTCAAATGTGTCGCCTAAACCGGCTGCCGTCCCATGTCCGCCTACAAAACTAATCTCGATGAGGGCACCAACCGCCGGATCTAAATTAAAGATTGGTGTAAGTACGGTGATCGCCAATAAAATTCCGACCACATATTGGGCCCAAGAGATCGTGTAACCGAGTGCCACTTGCGGCCCCCCTGTCCGCCATACTTCCTGCAATCTCGGAATCGCAAAACCGATAAACAGACAAGCAAATACGACGTTGATGAGTAAGCCAGGTAACTCGGCCCAGACATCATACATATCCTCCGTAAAAATTCCGAAAGCCATTGCCTCATCGCCTGTCGTGGCTTCTACCATTCTCCCTAGAACCTCAGGTCCCAAGAGAAGCGCAAAAAAACCGCCAATGATCGAGCTTGGCAGAAATAACTTTTGAAATAACGGAACTTTAAGTCGAATCCATTTTCCTATAAGTAATATAACACTTATAATCACGAGCGCAAACGCTATTGCATCAAACGACAATGATCTCACCTTCTTTTCTACCTTATTTGACATCTTATTTTATCGTTTAATGCCAAGTGTAACAAGTCAGAAAGAAGGTTTTTCATATTACTGCATTCAACATTGCTCTCGTTTTACGGTTCCACCTTTTGGTTCTCTTCCGTGGACAGAAAAAATACGCCCATTTACAGGCGTATTTTGCTTTATGTCGCATTTTCATATTTACGGATATAGTCTTCGTATTGAAGGGTCACTCCGATTTCATCCAAGCCATAGACGAGCATATTTTTCCAATAAGGATCGATCTCAAATGGGTGAATCATCCCGTTCTCGTCTTCCACTGTTTGTGCTTCCAGATGAACCTTTAATTCAAGCGGATCGTCTTTGCCTTTTTCCATCCAGGCTTGCACGGTTTCCTCCGGCAGGCGTACGGGAAGCAACCCATTCTTGATGCTATTGTTATAAAAAATATCTCCAAAACTCGGGGCGATAATGACTTTGAATCCATAATCCTTCAACGCCCAGGCCGCGTGTTCGCGGGAAGATCCGCAACCAAAATTATGGTTACTCAATAAAATCGATGCGCCCTTCATATGGGGACGGTTTAACGGAAATTCCGGATTTTCACTATCATCGTCCAAATAACGCCAATTAAAAAAGAGAAATTGGCCGAAACCAGTGCGTTCTACTCTCTTTAAAAATTGCTTTGGGATGATTTGGTCCGTGTCTACATTGACATAGGGTAGCGAGGCGGCACTCCCCTCATGTTCACGAAATGTTTCCATATTTCTCCCCTCCTCACACTTGTGCCGTGGCGTCAAGTTCACGAACGTCGATAAATCGTCCGTGCACAGCAGCGGCAGCTGCCATAATTGGGCTCATCAAATGCGTACGTGCCCCTTTCCCTTGACGGCCTTCAAAATTTCGATTCGAGGTAGATGCACATCGCTCCCCTTCAGGCACTTGGTCCGGATTCATGCCTAAACACATGCTGCACCCCGCGCCTCTCCACTCGAAGCCGGCGTCGATAAACACATCGGCCAACCCTTCATCTTCGGCCTGACGCTTCACTTTCATGGAGCCAGGAACAACGAGGGCGCGGACCCCCGGAGCGACTTTCTTTCCTTTTAAATACTTGGCTGCTTCACGCAAGTCACTGATTCTCGCATTCGTGCATGACCCGAGGAATACGTGTTGAATCGGAATATCGGTCATTTTTGTCCCCGGGGTAAGTCCCATATAATCCAAGGACTGGTTAATCGCTCTTTGATCCGCGTCTGTTTCACCATCTTCAGGAGCAGGCACTTCGCCGTCAATGGATACGCCCTGGCCGGGATTGGTCCCCCAAGTAATCATAGGTTTTACATCGGAGGCATCCAATACTAACGTGCTGTCAAAGGTGGCATCGTCATCTGTCGCCAATTGTTTCCATTCTTCCACTTGTTTCTCGTAGGCAGCTCCCTTTTCTACGTTCGGGCGCCCTTCCAAATAATCAAACGTCACTTGATCCGGGCTGATTAACCCTGCACGGGCACCGCCTTCAATGGACATGTTGCATATGGTCATTCGCTCTTCCATCGTCAACCCTCGAATCGCCTCTCCGCGGTATTCGACAATGTGCCCGCTTCCGAAATTTACCCCGTATTTAGCGATTAAAGCAAGAATGATATCTTTTGCACTGACGCCGGACGACAAACGGCCATCGATGCGTACCTCCATCGTTTTAGGACGGTTTTGCCATAAGCTTTGGGCCGCCAAAACGTGTTCGACTTCGCTTGTGCCGATCCCGAATGCCAACGCACCGAATGCCCCGTGCGTCGACGTATGGCTATCTCCGCATACAATCGTTTTCCCGGGTTGTGTCAGCCCAAGCTCAGGACCTATAATGTGGACGATGCCGTTATGCGGGCTATCCAGACCAGCCAATTCGACCCCGAATTCCTTGCAATTGTCCCTAAGGACATCGATTTGTTTTTTGGCAATTTTATCAGTGATGGATTGCCGATCATCCGTCGGGATGTTATGATCCATCGTCGCGTACGTCAAATCGGGGCGTCGCACGTTTCGACCTGCCAGCCGCAACCCTTCAAATGCTTGCGGCGACGTTACTTCATGCACTAAGTGGAGGTCAATATACAATAAATCCGGTTTCCCTTCTTCTTGATAAACCCTGTGGCGATCCCAGATTTTTTCAATAATTGTTTTCCCTTTCACGCTTCCCCCTCCTCTTATTCAAGTGCTTTTATGACAGCATCGGTCATTTCCGTCGTGGTTACCGCTTCCTCCATCTTAGGCGCAATATCTGCCGTGCGATAGCCATCTGCCAATACTTTTTCGACCGCTGTTTCGATCTTCTCCGCTTCCTTTTCCATTTTAAATCCATATTTCACCATCATTGCTGCCGATGATATGGCCGCAAGTGGGTTGGCACGGTTTTCACCGGCGATATCCGGCGCAGAACCGTGGACCGGCTCATAGAGGCCGACCCCAGTCGATCCCAAACTTGCAGATGGCAGCAATCCAAGGGAACCGGTCAACATTGAGGCTTCATCGCTAAGAATATCCCCGAATGTATTTTCAGTCACCATCACATCAAACGCTGCCGGTTGTGCGATCAGCTGCATCGCCGCATTATCCACGAGCATATGCTCGAGCTCAACGTCAGGATACGAAGCGTGGACATCATCTACCGTTTCCCGCCATAATCGACTTGATTCCAGCACATTTGCCTTATCAACGGATACAACTTTGCCGTTTCGCAATTGGGCAGCTTGAAACGCCCGCTCGGCGATGCGCTTGATTTCCGACGCTTTATATAGAAGGGTGTCGATGGCCTGTGTTTCTCCCCGGATATCTTCACGCTTTTTCGGCTCTCCAAAGTAGAGACCGCCGGTCAATTCTCTCACAATCAAAAAATCTACATTAGCGACAATCGCTTCTTTTAATGGAGAGGATTCGATCAGAGAAGCGTAAGCTTTAACCGGGCGCAAATTAGCATATAAATCAAGCGATTTTCTAATCTCCAATAACCCTTTTTCCGGGCGTTCGGCACCCGGCAGGCGGTCCCACTTCGGGCCGCCAACGGCGCCTAGCAATATCCCGTCGCTTTCAGCGCTCATCTCTTTCGTCTCCCGCGGGAGCGGGTCTCCTTTTTCATCAATGGCACTCCCGCCGATCCATCCTTGTTGAAACGTAAAATGATGATCGTATTTATCGGCGATTGTTTCCAATACGTTGATTGCTGCTGTTGTGACTTCGGGGCCGATCCCGTCTCCGGGGAGTACCGCAATTGTTTTTTTTGTCATAGTAGTCTCCTTCATTACGAATGAATCGAAGGTTCCGGCACTTCGTCCGGCGCGGCTGCCAGGATACGATTAATGGCATTCACATAAGCATAAGCGGAAGCTTCCAGCACATCATGGGCGGTTCCGCGTCCGATCGACGATTGCTCCCTATACGTGACATGAACGACAACTTCCGCGAGTGCATCTTCGCCGCTGCTCACTGATTGAATACGATAATCATCCAATTGGATGGGGGCGCCCACGATGCGCTCAAGTGTATTGTAAACGGCTTCCACACTACCTGAACCGGTGGCGGCTTCTTGCGTTTCTCCCCCATCGGGCAGCTTCATGGTAATGGTCGCCGTTGGGATGTTATGGGTCCCCACGTTCACCTGCAACGAGAGCAGTTCATATGCTTTGGTTTCCTCTTCGTTTTTATCGGCTACCAGCAACGCGAAAATATCATCATCAGAGATATCTTTCTTTTTATTTGCCAGTTGTTTAAAGGCTTTAAACACACGTTTTAGTTCGTCTTCCGGCGGATCAAAACCAAGTTCCAATACTTTGTTTTTAAAGGCGTGCTTCCCGGATAATTTGCCGAGCACCAACTTATTGGCATCTACCCCGACAAGTTCCGGGGTGATAATTTCATACGTGCTGCTTTCTTTCAGTACGCCATCTTGATGGATACCGGATTCGTGGGCAAATGCATTGCTGCCGACGACCGCTTTATTGCCGGGAACGACATTACCGGTCAATTTGCTGACAAGACTGCTCGTGCGCTTGATCTCCTGAAGGTCGAGGCTTTGCTCGGCATCGTAGTGATCCCGGCGAATGTGAAGGGCAACCGCAATCTCTTCGAGGGAAGCATTGCCGGCACGTTCACCGATCCCGTTAATGGTACATTCCACTTGATCGGCGCCCCCTTCAATAGCCGCAAGAGAATTGGCGACGGCCATCCCTAAATCATCATGGCAGTGGGTAGAGAGCGTGATATCCTTCGCGCCTTTCACATTTTCTTTCAGATGTTGGAACATTGCTCTAATTTCCTGGGGCGTGGTATAGCCGACCGTATCAGGAAGGTTGATCACATCCACACCGGCTTTAATGACTTCTTCCATGATTTTCGTCAGGAAATCCCAATCCGTCCGACAAGCATCCTCCGCTGACCATTGCACGACCGAAAAACGTTCCTTCGCATAACGGACGGCCTCAACCGAATCTTTAATCACTTGCTCCTGTGTCGACAGTAATTTGTATTTAATATGCACATCGGAAGTGGCGATAACAAGGTGAATGCGCGGAACAGGAGAGTCTTTTAACGCTTCCCACGCCGAATCAATATCACTTTTGACGACTCGGGACAAACCCGTCACTGAACTGTTCTTGACCGCTCTTGCAATTTGCTGCACAGAATAAAAGTCTCCCTCATTGGAGGCCGGGAAACCGGCCTCAATGATGTCAACGCCGAGACGGTCTAGCTGTTTGGCAATCTTCAGCTTTTCTTCCCGATTGAGATTAAGCCCCGGTTGCTGTTCCCCATCCCGTAACGTCGTATCAAAAAACTCAATTCTCCGCACGCGAAACCACTCCTTTTTGATCTCCTTTGACAAACGGCATCATTTCACGCAATTTCTGACCGACAGCTGTAATTTCATGTTCAAGTTCACGTTGATTAATGGCGTTAAACTCAGGGCGATTGGCTTGATTTTCCAAAATCCAACCTTTCGCAAATTTTCCTGTTTGAATATCTTTCAATATTTCACGCATTTCTTGTTTCGTATCTTCGGTAATGATTCGTTTTCCTGACTGGAAATCGCCCCATTGCGCCGTGTCTGAAATGGAATATCTCATATACTCAAGCCCGCCTTCGTACATGAGATCGACAATCAACTTCATCTCGTGCAGACATTCAAAATAGGCAACCTCCGGTTGATAGCCTGCTTCGACGAGCGTTTCAAATCCGGCTTTAATTAGTTCGGTTGTTCCCCCGCAAAGCACGGCCTGCTCCCCGAAGAGATCCGTTTCCGTTTCTTCCCGGAAGGTAGTGGCAATAATCCCGGCCCGGCCGGCACCGATTTGCTTCGCATACGCAAGGGCGAGGGTTTTCGCATCCCCATGAGGGTCTTGCTCAATCGCGTAAAGCGCCGGCACGCCTGCGCCGGATTCATACGTACGCCGGACGATATGGCCCGGGCCTTTCGGTGCAATCATGATCACGTTCACATCGGACGGCGGTTGGATTTGGCTAAAATGAATGTTAAATCCATGGGCGAAAGCCAATGTTTTCCCGCTTGTTAAGTTAGGTTTGATTTGATTTTCATAGATGGCCGGCTGCGATTCGTCGGGAAGGGCGAGCATGAGCACGTCGGCCTTTTCTGTTGCTTCATCCACTTCATACACGTTGAAACCTTCCTGCTCCGCTTTTTCCCAAGAGTTCCCTCTTCGAAGTCCAACAATCACATCGACGCCGCTTTCTTTTAAATTGAGTGCATGAGCGTGGCCTTGAGAACCAAAACCGATGACCGCGATCGTTTTTCCCTGTAGTACGCCTTCATTTATATCGTTGTTGTAATATACTTCTACCATTTTTAAATCTCTCCCTTATTACTTTAATTATTGGATAAATGAATAATGCAGATCTTGCGAATGGATTTTCGAGCTTCTTTTTAAAGCGGTTGTGCCTGTTCTCGCCAACTCTTTCAGTCCGTATGGCTTGATTAAATCAATGAAAGCTTCCACTTTTTGATGATCGCCGGTCACTTGCAGCGTCATGCTCTCGCGCCCCACATCGATGATGGACGCGCGAAAGGGTCGAGCGAGCGTTTCAATTTCGCCGCGCGTCTGCGGGTTGGCAACAACCTTGATGAGCGCGAGCTCACGCGCGACAATATTTTCTTCCGAAATGTCCCGGACTTTTAAGACATCCACTTGTTTATTGAGCTGTTTAATCACTTGATCAAGCCCTCGCTGGCTATCGACGTTAACGACGAACGTCATTCTTGAAACCTCCGGGTTTTCGGTCATGCCGACGGTAATGCTTTCAATGTTGAATTGTCGCCGGGAAAACAAGCCGGTAATACGGTTTAGTACACCCGACGAATTGTTGACAGTGGCCGATATGGTTCGTTTCACGGACGGATCCCCTCCATTTCGTGGTGTCCTTTGCCGGGAGCAATCATTGGATAACAATTCTCATCAGCCGTTACCCGAAAATCAAAAAGAACCGGTCCATCTTCTTTTAGACCCTTTTTGAACGTTTCGCGGGCGTCTGATGGGTTTTCGACTTTGTAAGCTTTGATGTTATACGCCTCGGCAAGCTTCAGGAAATCCGGCTGGATAGGGAATAACGAGTGGGAATAACGCTCCTCGTAGAACAGCTCTTGCCATTGACGAACCATGCCCAATGACGCGTTGTTTACGATGACGATTTTCACCGGCATGTTTAATTCTTGTAAAATCGACATTTCCTGCATCGTCATTTGAAAACCGGCGTCCCCGATGACAGCGACCACGTCCAAATTCGGCTCCGCAAACTGCGCACCAATGGCAGCGGGAAAGCCGAAACCCATGGTTCCCAATCCGCCGGAAGTCACCCACCGATGGGGTTTTGCGAAACGGTAATACTGGGCTGCCCACATCTGATGCTGTCCTACATCGGTAGTAACGATCGCTTCGCCGTTTGTTTCCTTATAAATCATGTCAAGGAGCGCCTGTGGCTTTAACGTTTTTCCGTCATCGTTATACCAGAGTGGGTATTCATCGCTGTAACCCCGGAGATGCTTATGCCATTCATCATAGGGAGCAGGGGCTTTGTCGAGTGCCAGTAAACGTTTTAACGCTTCCTTCGCATCGCCAACAACCGGAATATCGGTTTCTACATTTTTACCAATTTCCGCCGGATCAACGTCAATGTGAACAACCTCGGCCTCCGGTGCGAAGTGATTTAAACTCCCGGTAAGGCGGTCATCAAAACGAGCGCCGACATTGATGAGCAAGTCGCATTCATGGAGCGCCATATTGGCGGCATATAGTCCATGCATGCCCGCCATACCCAGAAATAGCGGATGATTTCCGGGGAATGATCCTAGCCCCAACAATGTATTGGTTACCGGAATCTGCTGTTGTGTCGCGTATTCGAACAGTTCATCCGCTCCATCCGCGTGGAGAATTCCGGCCCCGGCAAGAATTACCGGTTTTTTTGCTTGCTGCACGGCACTCGCAACCTTCTTGATTTGCAGGCGATTCGGATGCACCGTTGGCTGATACCCGGGCATATGCACGCGTTCCGGATATTTAAATTCTCCGATAGCCGTAGAGACATCTTTCGGAAGATCGATTAATACCGGCCCCGGCCTTCCCGTCGTTGCAATATGAAACGCTTCTTTCATGACACGCGGGATATCGTTCACATCGCGCAACTGGATGTTATGCTTTGTGATCGGCATCGTTACCCCTACCACGTCTGCTTCTTGAAAGGCGTCCGTTCCGATCACGTTTGTTGCCACCTGTCCCGTGATCACGATCATCGGCAACGAGTCGATCATGGCATCCGCGATCCCGGTGACCACGTTTGTTGCCCCAGGTCCGGAAGTAACAACACAAACGCCCGGTTTACCGGAAACACGTGCATATCCTTCCGCGGCATGAATCGCCCCTTGTTCATGGCGGGCAAGAATGTGGTGGATCCCCATTTTGTAAATTTCATCGTACGTAGGCAAGATGGCTCCGCCCGGATACCCAAAGATGATATCTACATTTTCCTCCGCCAAAGCACGCAGTACAATCTGACTTCCATTCAATTTTTTTGTTTGCTGCTCTTCATTGGCAGTTTTCGCTGCCTGTGTTCTCACGCTTGTGCCCATCTCTGTTCCTCCTTCATCGCGTTGGTTCTCTGCCATTGGCACTCTGCTCCTTTTCTCAAAGATCTAAGCTTTTGACGGAATTTGTTAATAAATAAAAAAACCTTTCCGTCCCATTGGCGATGATGCCAAAGGGGCGAAAAGGTTTCCGCGGTACCACCCTTTTTTCCGCACGATTCCTTTGTGCGGACACTCGACGCAACATGTGCGCCTTTTGCCTAACGATCCGAAAGAGATAATGGCTCCGGACCGGCTGGAACTAATCATCCATCCGTTCATTCCAGCACTCCGAGGAGAGTTCATCAGAAAGGGCACCTCCGCTTCTCAGCTCACGCGGTTCTCTGTAAAATGCCGATTTCCCGATTACTTAGCCTCATCAACGTGTTATTACGTGTTATTATTTTATTGGTTTTAGCCTTTATTTTACCGTGCTTTTTTATAAATGCAATAGCTATTTTTCTTTTATCCGCCGATTTCTGCTTCTTGTGCGTAAATCTGCATTCCGTCGGTTGCCACTTTTTCCCGGAAACACCTTGTAATATACGCCGTTTCAGGCCCCGGCATCCCATCATTGATGACGCGTCCGTCGACTTTAACGACCGCGATCACCTCGGCAGCCGTTCCAGTTAGAAAAACTTCATCGGCAACATAAACATCATGGCGTGTAAAAGGTTCTTCCTTAATCGTATAACCTTCCTCTTCGGCAATCTCGATAATCGCCTCCCGAGTAATGCCCTCCAATGCACCGACGTAACCGGGCGGAGTATAGAGCACTTTATCTTTGACGAGGAAAATGTTGTCTCCCGAACCTTCGGCTACATATCCTTCATTATTCATCATGAGCGCTTCGGGAACATTCGCGAGGTTGGCTTCCATTTTGACGAGAATATTGTTAAGATAATTGAGCGATTTCACCTTCGGGCTCAACACATCCGGGCGGTTGCGCCTCGTCGCCACGCTGACAATTTCCAGCCCGGTTTCATACAGCTCTTTTGGAAAAAGCGCCAATTCTTCCGCGATGACAACGACTTGAGCTGTGCCGCACGATTTCGGATCCAGACCAAGATTGCCGACGCCTCTCGAAACAACAACTCTGACGTACGCATCTCTTAAGCCGTTTTTACGGACGGTTTCCGCAATCAATTCTTTCATATTTTCGAAATCGTAAGGAATGTCAAGCATAATCGATTTTGCAGATTCATAGAGGCGAACGAGATGTTCGTTGAGTCTGTAAATATTGCCGTTATAGGCACGAATGCCTTCAAATACTCCGTCCCCATATAGAAAACCATGATCATAAACGGAAATCTTGGCTTCGTTTTTTTGGACAAATTCGCCACTTAAAAAAATCCATTGATCGTCTTCCATACCTTCTCATCACCACCTCGTATTCCTTCACTTCCCTCATTTGTTCACGTCGAGTGGCCAAATGTTTCGTCACAAGCGACAAAATGTATACCCTATATGTTACGCCGATTCATCGATAAGGTCAACCGTTTTCTAAAAAATTATATAACATTTTTATATTTTGTTTCTTTATTCATGCTACTCTTCACTTTAATGCTCCAATGATCTGCCAATCAGTTTTTTTTTGCGTTGACTAAACAATTTAATTTTTTTGTGATAAGATATAAAAATATTAGGTTGGCTCGCCCTCCATTTGATCGTTTGTACAACCTTCCTTCTGCAAGAAGCACGTCAAGGCTAATAAGAAAGGGGCTAGAATCATTGGTCACACAAACAACACATAAAAATACGAAAGAAATAGCAAAAGAATATCTGGATAGCGTTTATGATACGGTGTGCAGCCGAAATCCGGACGAGACGGAATTTCATCAAGTTGTAAAAGAAATTTTTGACTCATTAGTCACGGTCATTGCCCAAAATCCCGAATATATGGAGCATGGAATTCTTGACCGCATCGTTGAACCGGAACGTCTGATCACTTTCCGTGTTCCTTGGGTAGACGACGAAGGACAAGTACATGTGAACCGTGGCTATCGCGTCCAGTTTAACAGCGCGATTGGACCTTATAAAGGCGGGCTCCGCTTCCACCCGTCCGTTAACCCAAGTGTCGTTAAATTCCTTGGTTTTGAACAAATTTTCAAAAACTCCCTAACGGGGCAACCGATCGGCGGAGGGAAAGGCGGAGCCGATTTTGATCCAAAAGGCAAATCCGATGCTGAAATTATGCGTTTTTCGCAGAGCTTCATGCACGAACTCGGCCAATACATCGGTCCAAACGTTGATATACCTGCCGGTGACATTGGTGTGGGAGCCAGGGAAATCGGTTATATGTTTGGCCAGTATAAAAAAATGCACGGTCGGTTTGAAGCAGGGACGATCACCGGAAAAGGGCTAAACTACGGCGGAAGTCTCGTTCGCAAAGAGGCAACAGGCTTTGGGATTATCTACTTCGTCGAAGAAATGCTTAAACAACAGGGCCTTAAATTTCAAGATCAAACCATCGCCGTCTCCGGCTCGGGGAACGTTTCCATCTACGCGATGGAAAAAGCGCAGGAACTGGGGGCGAAGGTTGTTACTTGCAGTGATTCCGATGGGTACATTTATGATGAAAAAGGCATTGACGTTGAAACGGTCAAGCGTCTGAAAGAAGTGGAAAGAACACGGATCGAAGATTACACCGCTGAGCATCCGCACGCGAAATACTTCGATTCTCCCACGGATGTTTGGTCGGTGCCGTGTACGGTCGCGCTTCCTTGCGCCACCCAACAAGAGATCGATGAAGAGACAGCCAACCTATTGGTTGAAAATGGTGTCATTGCTGTCGGAGAAGGGGCGAACATGCCAACAACTCTGGAAGCAATTAATCTTTTTAAGAAAAACAACGTCCATTTTGCCCCAGCGAAGGCAGCAAATGCCGGCGGTGTAGCAGTTTCGTCGCTGGAAATGGCTCAAAACAATATGGGGTTTTCCTGGTCTTTTGAAGAGGTTGACGGAAGGCTTCGAGAAATTATGAAAGACATCTATGATAACAGCTCGGAAGCTGCCGAAACATATGGCTATGCCGGCAACTTGGTCATCGGCGCAAATATTGCCGGCTTCCTAAAAGTCGCCGACGCTATGATGGCCCAAGGAGTTGTGTAGGTAGCGTCGATGCAATAAATACCCCCTGGTTTTAAACACCGGGGGCTATTTTTTGGCCTTATCAACCGGAATTGGTGACCTAACGGCCTATATCTTGACCCCACGCCAAAAAATCACCCAAACCGATTCAGCATGCCGTTCTACTTCTTCGAGCGTATAAACTGTTGTTTCGTTCGCAAGCCCTTCAATTAAACAAAAATACATATGTGCTATACTTGTGGCATCTAAGTCTGCTGTTACTTCTTTTGACGCCTGTCCCTTGGCGATCACATTCTCCAAAAGCCCCCGTGCTTGTTTCTCACTTTTTTCCACACTAGCTGTTAGCTCCCCTCCCAATCCATTTGGTGGATTTTGCATAAAACGATTATAAAACTGGATGCTCGCATCATCTGTTGCCATATCATGAATATGAGTTTTAAATGATTTATACAACACAGTTTTTACATCTGGTGCTTGCTCATCAAGTGATCTTCTGACAAATTCAACGTTTTGATCCACCATTTCCTTCGCCACTTCTACAAATAACACTTCTTTGCTTTTATAATGCGCGTATAAGGATGATTTTTTAATCCCAACCTTATCCGCAATTTTCGTCATTGACGTTCCTTCATACCCATTTATCGCGAACAATTCCAAGCTCTCTTCTAGAATTTTCTCCTTCGTATGCATTTATGTTCCCCTTCTTTGTCATTCATTTAATCAACCGTACAATATGCTTCTTTACAACTAAAATAAGTTACGTTATACTTTGCCTACCGATCGTTTGTTAGGGTTAATTATAGCCTTTTTTTTTACTCGTGTAAAGGATTGGGTATCTTAAGTGGGATAGCCTTTGAAAGGGTGATAAAAATGTTGCTTCCATTGTTGAACAAGGAAAAAATTCTTGTTTTGCTGGATTTTGATTTGTACAGTCCAAATACAATACTTCGAGGCGCACAGCTAGCCAAAGCATTTAACAGTACCTTTGAAGTGCTTTTCATGGTAGAGTCTGATGGAGATGGTTTTGATCAGCCAGAAAAAGAACTTATGATTGCTGAAAGCAAAAAACTCAGTAAAGATTTAGGCGCTAGTGAATTCAGGATTAAAGAAATTAGGAATGTAACTATGTTTTTTAATTTCTTAGAGGATTTTACAAGAAAGATGGGGTTTACGCAGTTAGTGTTGGCACATGTGGCAGAGAGCCGATGGGAAGAAATGATCCATGGTTCTTTGGCTAACTATTTGATGAAGAGTATGTCTTTTATAGAGCTTCATTTTATCTCCCAAGATAATGCTTTTCCATATGAAAAATGGCCCTATAATAAGGGGATTTATGCGTTTCTTGAACCAATAGGGGAAAATGACAAATATTATCTCACAGAACAAAAAACGAAAAACACAGTTGTAGAAGGTGTTTTCTTTAAAGAATCTGCGACCGATTTTGATTATGGAGTATTTCTTTCTTTCACGGAAGATAAACTCTTCAATTCATATAAAGTTCGGGACAGCGTTGCCACTTTAGTAAATAAACAGGTGAAGCTAGATGAGATATAAACGGCAAGCATCTAGTATGAAGAAATGGGGAAGTTCAAAACGCTTCCTCATTTCTTCATATTCTGAAAACACGAATGAGTTCCCCGAGCGCTCGTGTAAAAAATGTGAAAAACAAAATCAAAACATGTCGTATCCTATCGTTTTCGTCATTGAATGTAAAATGCCCGTAAACACCGACAAATCAATGCTTACGGGCATTTATGAAATTTTTTATCTTAACTCAAATTAACCTAATGGCGTCCCAGGCAGGACTCGAACCTGCGGCCTACAGCTTAGAAGGCTGTTGCT
Organism: Salicibibacter kimchii; assembly: GCF_003336365.1. Lineage (GTDB taxonomy): Bacteria > Bacillota > Bacilli > Bacillales > Marinococcaceae > Salicibibacter > Salicibibacter kimchii. Next base: position 1,419,220 of record NZ_CP031092.1, read on the forward strand.
CTATCCAGCTGAGCTACTGGGACATAACGACATTATCTATACTAGCGAATTGTAAGGGCAGAGTCAATGGCCAATTTATTATTTTGGCCATGCCTTCGTGAAAGAGAGTTCTTTCATTTCACTGCCGCTGTCTTTTTCATGAAAACGAACCGCTTCTACTTCCCCATTTCTAACCGTTACGAGAGCGTAGGTCGGTGTCGTTGGTTTTTTTGGCAATGTTAAACTGCCGGGATTCACATAAATAATGCCATCTTTTTCGTAGGCCCCGGCGTAATGGGAATGGCCATGGAAAACGAGACGGGCGTCTTTCTCCATTGCTGTTTGTTGCAAACGTTGATTGGTGCTTTTCACTTGATATAGATGCCCATGGGTGAGCCAAACGTTGATCCCGTCGATGGTAAGCACCTCTTGTTCAGGAAATTCCCCCGGTGCATCCGTATTTCCACTCACGACATAAAAAGATTCCAGGAGCGGATCCCCCTTGTCCAATTCGAAATCCCCACAATGAAACATTGCTTCAACATGCTGTTCATGGCGATCTCTAAGCTTTTTTAGACCCTCGCGATCCCCATGTGTATCACTGACAACAAGCCATTGCATCCGTCCTCACCTCCTTTTATTCGACTAATTACGTGCGAATCGATCAGTGCGCTAGTGCATTATGGCTGAATTTTTTGCTCACACTTGATGATTTTACCTTCCAGAGGTTCCATGACTCACCCATGGCATCTCTGTTGGGGATATTTTTGCTCTTAATGGTGTCATAACTCGTTCATGGCACCTCTGATTGGGATAATCTTTCTTCTAGTGGTGTCATAATGGGGATTTATTTCGGACGTCCTCTCCGCAGAGACTAATATTAAACGCACCTTCTATTTTTGGCTTTACAACCACCGGGTGATGACTAATATCAGTCATTTCTACATTATTTGGCGTCACAGCTGCTGGGGATCATTTATTTCAGCCGTTCGGCACTACTGCTACGCACCGGAAAATTTTGTTCAAAACAGAGTTAACATTTATCCTCCATTTTGAGGGCAAAACTCTCGCATATCCAGCACTTTGTCTTCACTCACCCTCTTATTGTAAAATATTCTCTAAAAAGAGGGTGTGAGGCTCTTCATATAGTCTATAATCGGTTCGTACGCCAAAGCTTTAGACCCTTCGCGCTTGTCCTCTTTGTCGCGAGACACAAATTACGCTACATCCCCAACTCTCCCCATTCTGCTTTCATTTTTTGTAACGCTTTGCTGCGGTGGCTGATGCTGTTTTTTTCTTTTGAGGGAAGTTCAGCTAACGTCTTTTGCATGTGCGGGAGATACATAAGCGGGTCATAACCGAAACCATTCGTGCCCTTTGGTGCCGACGTTATTTCCCCGTCACATGTCCCCTCTACTTCGATCGCTTCACCGTTCGGGTTCTTATATACGAGGGCGCATATAAATCGGGCCGTTCGCTTCTCCCGCGGCACACCTTCAAGAGAACGAAGCAGTTTTTCGTTATTTTTTTCATCGTTTTTTTCCTCACCTGCAAATCGGGCCGAATATACGCCGGGGGATCCATCAAGTGCATCAACCGCCAATCCGGAATCATCGGCAAGAGCAGGAAGGCCCGTGTATGCAGCTACAAAGTCGGCTTTGATGCGGGCATTTGCAACGAACGTTTCCCCTGTTTCCTCAATTTCCGGACAGTCAGGGTAGTCACGCAACGAATACACCGTGGCCGCACCTGCCAACAGTGCCTCTAATTCTTTTCTTTTTCCCTCGTTTTTCGTGGCCAAAACAATGTTTTTCATGCCTTTCCTTCTTTCGTTTCAGGAAGTGTCGTTCCTGCGTCTTCCAATACCTGTTTTTGGATCCCAATCAGCTGTTGGATGCCCTTTTCGGCCAAACGAAGCATTTCATCCAATTGTTCCCGTGAAAATGTGGCTTCTTCCCCGGTCCCCTGGATTTCCACAAATTGACCGGAGCCTGTCATGACAACGTTAAAGTCAACGGCAGCCGCCGCGTCTTCTTCATAGCATAAATCGAGCAACGCTTCGCCTTGCTCATCAATACCTACGGAAATCGCGGCCAGGTAATCGACGATCGGAAAAGATTTTATGTCCACCTCTTGTGCCAAACGTGAAAATGCCATGGCACTCGCCACAAACGCTCCCGTAATGGAGGCTGTCCGTGTCCCCCCGTCCGCTTGAATCACGTCACAATCCACCCAGAGTGTACGCTCTCCAAACGATTCAAGATCTATGACGGAACGTAACGCGCGGCCGATCAACCGTTGGATTTCCATCGTTCGTCCGGATACTTTCCCTTTTGAAGATTCACGGATATTGCGTTCTTCCGTCGCCCGCGGGAGCATGGCGTATTCCGCCGTCACCCAGCCTTTTCCTTGCCCGCGCAAAAATGGCGGTACACGCTTTTCGATACTCGCTGTACAAATCACCTTCGTGTCGCCGACCCGGATGAAAACCGAACCTTCCGGGTGCTTTAAATAATCCGTTTCGATCACCGTTTCTCGCAATTCTTCCCTAGTCTCTCTATCATCGACGCGCATCTATTATTTCCTCCTCTGCCGCCTGCTTTCATTATTTATGTATACTTACCATTCCTATGTATCGTTTATCCGTCGCTCTATAGAATCCATCAGAAAAAGGTAGCATTGGCGACGATGCTACCTTTTCCATTCAGAGTATATCATTTTTTAAGCCGCTTTGCATTTCCCCTAGACATCTCCTTGGTTAACCAGCGCGGGCCTGGTAACCGGTTCCGCAAATGATTCGCCGTCCACTTGTTCAAGTTGGGTTTCTCCTTCAACATGGTAATCCACTTCTTCTACACCATCGATGCCTGTCAAGGAAAGGGTCAGCATGGCCATTGCTTCTTCTGACAACGCCTCCCCGTCATTTTCAGCTAACAATGCTTCGCTAAAGTTTACCGTTAAAATGCCATCTTCCAATGCAGGCTCATCAAGCAGTTCGACATTTTGTCGTAGTGCTGAAATTAAATCTGTTTCCGGGCTCGGACCATTGAGCAAAGCATCAACAACCGCCGTGGCTTCATTTTCATCTCCATCGATGCGCCTTGTAACGGGAACATAATACTCCTCGTCTTCTTTGACGCTAATGAAATAAACCGTTGCTGCTCCGCTTGCCGTTATATCCGCCGGACCGTTCCCTTCAAGATTAATGCCAACCGTTTCGGCTGTGCCATCTCCAACCGGAGTGTCTGCGTTTGGAAGCGTTTCTTGTATATGACCATTGATTTGAATTTCCACTTGTTCGACCTCGTCAAATTGCGTCAAGGTCCACGTGACCGCTTGTAATAGCGCCTCCTCATGCTCTTCGGGATACTCCTCAAACTCAGGGGAAAAGTCGACAATGGCTGTGCCATCTTCTGATAAATCAACGCCTTGGATTTCTGTCTCCGGCGGAAGCACCGCTTGGAGACCGCTAGGCAGTTGATTCGTAATCGGCCCCTCTACCACAAGATGTTCCAGGGACTGTTTGAGAACTTCCGGATCATTGTCAAACTGAAATGTCCTGGGAACGACAAGGCCATCTTCATCGAGCAAGTACAGCTCTCTTTCCACTCCTTCGCCTTCAGATCCTTTATTCTCTTTCCCTTCCTCCGGTTCCGCGTCGTCCGGATCTTCTTCCTTTGTATCGATTTCTGAAGTCTCTTCCTCCTGTGCATCGCTACTTGCTTCCTCGTTTTGTTCTCCTTCATCGCTTCCTGAACTGCATCCGTACACCAACATCGCCGTCAACATGAGAAAAGAAGATCCCTTCAAAAACTTTCGCACGCGTTTCCCTCCCTTAGAAAGCTTATCTATACAAAGTATACGAGCCAACAGAGAAAAATAGACCAGCCTTCTGGGAAGATTGTCAGGAAAAGCTTTCTATATTAGGCAGGCAAAATAAGGTGATCAACGATTTGTTTCTCAAGCCCCAGCCATCGCGCCGCGATTGTTTGAAACTGCTGAACCGATCCTGTTGTAAAAAATACATGCTCTTGTGTTCGATCGTCTTTCTGATTCAACCCTTGATGTTGAAGAATCGTGCTTACTTCACGTGCGGTCTCTGAACCGGAGGAAATAACCTTAACTTCATTTCCTACAACATTTTGAATGATCGGTTCTAGCAACGGATAATGGGTGCATCCCAAGATCAACGTATCAAAAGATTTTTTGAGGAGCGGATGTAAAGTATCTACAACAACCGCGTGTGCCTCGTCGGCACTGGCCCCCCCTTGCTCCACGAGAGGGACAAACGTCGGACAAGCGTGACTATGTACGATAACCTTTTCCCCTTGGATGCTAGCAATGGCCTGCGGGTAAGCGTTACTATTTACCGTTCCCTCGGTCCCGATCACCGCAATTTCATTTGTATTCGTAACTTTGAGGGCTGCCAATGCGCCTGGCTGCACAACACCGACAACCGGTATTGGAAGTCGTTTCTGCACTTCGTCAAGAACGACGGCTGTGGCTGTATTGCATGCAATTACCAGCATTTTTATATTTTCGTTTAAAAGGTAGTTAATCATTTGCCAGGTGAACATTCGAACCTCTTCTGCCGATCTCGGCCCATATGGACAGCGGGCAGTATCTCCGATGTAAATCATGGGCTCTTTCGGTAGTTGACGGGAAATCTCCTTGGCTACGGTCAATCCCCCGATCCCTGAGTCAATAATTCCGATGGGTGTATTCAATGTTTTTCTCTCCTAATGATCCTTTTCCATTTCCGCATGTAGAAACGCCAAGGCCTGTTACGGTTGCCGCTTTTGGATCACTGCCCGAATAATATCTTTTCCGTAATCCAAGATATGCACGTGAACGACTCTGCGATCATGTTGGTCTTTTTCCTATTGTACTATTCCATTGGATTCCAATCGTTCCACAAGGGCCGTGGTTGTGGTGAACTTCTCGTAAATAAGACGTGCATCTGATCATGCAGTCAAAAAGCCTCCCGCTATTGACGCCTATTTAGGGTACGAATGGACCATTTCTTTCACTTCATCTGCTGTACCACAGAGCAACGCGCGTTCAGCCAACGCCCGTGCATCTTTTGAATGGAACGTTCGTATAAGACTTCGGGCCGGTAAGATAGAGGCAGCACTCATGCTGAATTCATCCAAACCCATTCCTACTAATAGCGGAATTGCCGTCTCCTCACCAGCCATTTCCCCGCACATCCCTGTCCATTTTCCTTCTGCGTGAGAAGCTTCGATTACATTTTTTATTAATTGTAAAACGGCAGGGTGATAGGGCTGATAGAGAGGAGACACACGCTCGTTCGTACGGTCGGCAGCCAACGTGTATTGCACCAAATCATTCGTTCCGATGCTAAAAAAATCTACTTCTTTTGCAAATGAAGTAGCCGCAACGGCAGTAGAAGGGGTTTCCACCATGATGCCGACGGACACCCGTTCATCAATGGAATGCCCTTCATCGGTTAATCGTTTCTTTTCTTCTTCAACTAGTGTTTTGGCCTCGCGCAATTCTTCCAATGTCGCTACCATCGGAAACATAATTTTCAAATTTCCGTAATGACTTGCTCGTAGCAATGCACGCAACTGGGTGCGGAACATATCTGTTTTTTCCAGACATAATCGAATAGCCCGAAATCCAAGTAAGGGATTTAACTCTTCAGGAAGATCAAGATACGGGAGTTTTTTGTCCCCTCCGACATCCAGCGTACGGATGAGGACAGGGGCGCCGTTCATTTGTTCAACAACCGTTCGATAGGCGTCAAACTGTTCCTCCTCTTCCGGAAAACGATTCCGCCCCATATAAAGAAACTCTGTGCGGTATAAACCAATTCCATCCGCGTCGTTTTCAAGCACCCCTTTTATATCATCGGGCACCCCGATATTGGCGGACAGTTCCACAGTAGCTCCATCTTCGGTGACAGACGGGAGGCCGATCAACCTCTTCTGCTTTGCGTTTTCCGCCGAAAGCACTCGTTGCCGTTCCCGAAATATGTTCAACGTCGATTCATCCGGATTAATGACAACTTCTCCATTTGTGCCGTCTACAATAATCAAATCGCCATTCTTTACGATGGATGTGATAGCTTCAGTCCCCACAACCGCAGGAATTTCCAATGATCGTGCCATGATCGCGGAATGGGATGTTCTCCCTCCGATATTCGTCACAAAGCCGAGCGTATACTGCCGATCCAGTTGCGCGATATCTGACGGTGTTAAATCATGGGAGATAACAATTGTTTCTTCATCTATAGCGGAAAGGCTCGTATTTTCCACTTCTGCCAAATGCAAAAGCAAACGTTGGGAAACGTCTTTAATATCCGTGACTCTTGCCTGCATATACGTGTTTCCCATGTCTTCAAACATTTTTATGTACATAGTGGAAACCTCTTGGAGGGCAAACGAGGCATTGACGCCGTCCTCTTTTATTTTAGATTCGACAGCATCGATCACTTCGGGATCTTCCAGTACGAGTATATGAGCGGAAAAAATTTCAGCATTTTCCTCGCCTTGTTGAACGAACGCTTTTTTTCGAATGGTTTCCAGTTCTCTTTTTGCCTTCTTTTGCGCTTTTTGAAATCGCGAAATTTCCCGTTTAACGTCTGATACGGCTCTCTCTTGGACGTTCAGGGCCGGTTGCTCGAGGAGGAATGCATAGGCAATAGCCACGCCGTTAGACGCGGCTATCCCTTTTAGTTGTTCCGCCATCATTCTCCCAATCCTTCTTGGATCGTTTTTGTGAGGGCTTCCATTGCTTCTTCCTCGTCGTTCCCGTCCACGGTCACGAGCACCTCACCACCTCTACCTACACCTAGAGACATGACGCCCATAATCGATTTAAGGTTTACGGACTTTCCGTTAGACTCAATGGTAATTTCCGAAGCAAACTGGCCGGCTTTATTCACCAAGTTTGTAGCCGGGCGCGCATGCAATCCTGTATCTGAAGTAATGGTAAATGTTTTTTTCTTCATCTATTTCGACTCCTTTGTCTACGCGAAGGCGTTCCTCGTGCGCTTCATTCCTCGTACGTATATGTCCACATTTTATTATAGTTGCACCGATAAAACAAGGTACGGTGAGATTCCAGGTTCTTATCTTACCATCCTTCACTCGTGCCCAATATCATTGATTAAAGATTGAGGTTAACGTTGAACCTTCAAACATTTTGGTATGTCTCACGAGGAATTGATCCAAAAAGCGAACAGAACAAAAAAAGGCATCGAGGAGATTTCGAGACAGCAACGATTGAATCGTGGAAAAACAGTGGAAAGGAACCAAATGAATAAAAGGTCTGGTACGTTCGCGTGCTTGCTTCGGCTTCCCAGCACAACGTTGCTCTCTTTTTATGCCGATGTTTCCTACCCTTCGACATATTCCCTCCTCGTTGCCCTCTTTCCATGCCGATGTCGTGCATACTTCGACTTGCGCACACGCCTCGTGGCCTCATTTCATGCCGATGATGTCCTTCTTTCGGCAGTCTCGCTCCTCTTCGCTCGCCTTCCATGCCGATGCCGTACATGTTTAGGATTGCAATCTAGTATCGTCGTTTGTGTCGATGATAGAATGCGTCTCCAATGTTCGTATCTGCTCAATTACTCAGACCCTTTTCAAGATCCGCCAGCAGGGAAAGAATTTCTGAAACACCCCACTAGTCGTCCGCCACTTTTTTCCCTGATACTCACCGACGGGCTTCTATGCACATACGATATGATGACTAAAATCTTTCTTCCGTATGTCCAAATGAAAAAAAGCGTACTAAAGGTGGCCTGGATAGAAAGGGTGACACGAGAGTGAAGGACTTGGAACGTGCTCCGCGCTCCCTTTTGACAAAAAGGGAAAAAGAAGTCTTTGACCTTCTTGTCAAGGACCAAACAACAAAGGAGATCGCCGGACAGCTTTACATTAGCGAAAAAACAGTCCGAAACCACATTTCAAACGCCATGCAAAAATTAGGTGTGAAAGGTCGTTCACAAGCAGTTATCGAATTAATACGTCTTGGCGAAATCCAGATTTAAAGGGCACCGGCTTTCGGTGGAAGGCCGGGCTTTTTCATATTCCCTCGGGGAAAACAAAATCCCCTGTGTTAAAAATACGGATGCCCCAAAATGGGACATCCGTATTTTTTATCCCCGATGATAAGCACCCGCGATTCCAGAATTTGGATTTCAGTGGCCAGAGGTCGGTAAAGTCCTTTTTAGAAAGCGTGAAATGATTTTCCGACTCCCGGCTTCCGATGTCTAATTTCCGGAAAAACGGGCGCTAACACCCTAAGTGTCCAATACACACTACGTGCTAGTACCGGTGTTGCTACAGGACGTGGCGGTTTTAGCGACTTCCTTATCAGAGGACCCCCCCCTGATGGAAGTTTCACTTTATCCCGGTGTAAGCGCCCGTAACTCCCGCTTCAACCTCGCAAGCGGAAATTAACGGGCGGCTAACACCCCGATTGGTTCAACTAACCATCAGAGGAAAAACCCCTCTGATGGAAGTTTCACTTTATTGGCCGCCTCCGAAAAAGTTTTTAAACGCCTGCAACGTTTGATCTCGATTCAGCGCTGCAATTGATGTCGTGAGCGGAATGCCTTTCGGGCAAGACTCCACGCAGTTTTGGGAATTGCCGCAGTTTTGCAAGCCGCCTTCTCCCATCAACGCATTCAAACGGTCCGGTTCGTTCATTTCACCTGTTGGGTGAGCGTTAAAGAGGCGGACTTGTGATACAGCGGCGGGCCCAATGAATTCAGAGTTGCTATTCACATTTGGGCAGGCTTCCAGACAAACGCCGCACGTCATGCATTTGGATAATTCATATGCCCATTGGCGCCGGTTTTCGGCAATTCGAGGCCCCGGGCCGAGGTCATAAGTGCCGTCAATCGGAATCCAGGCTTTCACTTTCTTTAAGGAGTCGAACATACGGCTACGGTCCACGATGAGATCCCGAACAACTGGAAAAGTTTTCATCGGCTCCAGGCGAATGGGCTGCTCAAAATCATCAACAAGTGCTGTACAAGATTGTTGGGGTTTTCCATTGATAATCATCGAGCATGCACCGCATACTTCCTCCAAGCAATTCATGTCCCAAACGACAGGCTTCGATTCAGTCCCATCGACGGTGACAGGATTACGACGAATCTCCATTAACGCACTGATCACATTCATGTTCGGTTTATATTCAAGCTCAAACTCTTCGTTGTAAGGTTGGTCATCCGGGCTGTCTTGACGAGTAATGACAAAGCGAATCGTTTGTTGCTCGCTCATGATTTTCCAGCTCCTTGTTGCTCTGTCGTTTTATTCTTGGAGTAGTCTCTTTTTCTCGGGGTGATCAACGATGTGTCCACATCTTCATATTCAATGGCCGGTCCTTTTTTCGCAGGATCATACTTGGCTTTTGTTGTCTTCAAAAAGTCTTCGTCATTACGGTCCGGGTATTCCGGTTTGTAGTGGGCACCACGGCTTTCATTTCGATGATATGCGCCCATTGTAATGACGCGGGCCAAGTCCAACATCCCTTTCATTTGGCGGGCAAATGGCGCGGCTTGATTGCTCCAACGCGCGGTATCATGCATATTGAGGTCTCCCATCCGCTCTTGGAGTTCTTGCAGTTTGTCGTCGGTCTTGAGGAGATTTTCATTATTTCGCACGACCGTAACGTTATCGGTCATCCACTCCCCAAGTTCTTTATGAAGATCATACGCGTTCTCTTTCCCATCGCTTTTAAGGATGCTTTCATATTCTTCATGGACCTTTTTCACCTCATCGTCATAAAGGGAAGAGGAAAGGTCTTCCGCTGATTTATCCAGCCCTTGAATATATTCGACTGCTTTCGGGCCGGCAACCATGCCGCCATAGATTGCAGACAGCAACGAATTTGCACCTAGTCGGTTCGCGCCATGCTGGGAAAAATCCACTTCACCGGCCGCGAACAATCCGGGGATATTCGTCATTTGGTCGTAATCAACCCACAGTCCGCCCATCGAGTAATGCACGGCAGGGAAAATTTTCATCGGTACTTTCCGAGGATCATCACCCATAAATTTCTCATAGATTTCCATGATCCCGCCGAGTTTCACATCAAGCTCCCGGGCATCTTTGTGAGATAGGTCGAGATAAACCATGTTTTCGCCGTTAATGCCCAGTTTCTGCTCCACGCACACATCGAAAATTTCGCGTGTCGCGATATCACGAGGAACCAAGTTTCCATAAGCTGGGTATTTTTCTTCCAGGAAGTACCATGGCTTATTATCTTTATACGTCCATACACGTCCACCTTCCCCGCGAGCCGATTCACTCATGAGACGCAATTTATCATCCCCGGGGATGGCCGTCGGGTGGATTTGTATAAATTCGCCATTGGCGTAATAAGCCCCCTGCTCATACAACTTGGCTGCTGCAAAACCCGTGTTGATCATGGAGTTTGTGGACTTGCCAAAGATTATCCCCGGGCCGCCCGTAGCTACGATCACAGCATCTGCCCGAAAGCTTTGCGTTTCCATGGACGTTAAATTTTGGGCGGTGATGCCGCGGCAGCGTCCATCATCATCGATCACCGCGGAGGTGAACTCCCAGTTCTCATATTTTTGCACGAGCCCGTTTACTTCGTGGCGGCGCACTTGCTCATCCAATGCATAGAGCAATTGCTGACCTGTCGTCGCGCCCGCGTAGGCGGTCCGGTGATATTGCGTACCCCCAAAGCGACGGAAGTCCAACAAACCTTCCGGACTGCGGTTAAACATGACGCCCATGCGGTCAAGCAGATGGATAATGCTTGGGGCCGCGTCAGTCATCGCTTTTACAGGCGGCTGATTAGCAAGGTAATCTCCCCCGTACAACGTATCGTCAAAATGTTCCCAAGGCGAATCGCCTTCCCCTTTCGTATTTACGGCTCCATTTATGCCTCCTTGGGCACACACGGAATGCGATCGTTTCACCGGTACAATGGAGAACAAATCTACATTTATGCCCGCTTCCGCGGCTTTAATTGTTGCCATCAAACCGGCGAGACCGCCTCCGACAACAATAATATTTTCTTTGCTCATGAACTCCCACTCCTTACATATTTGCTAGTCCGGGGTCAATAAATGCCAAGATAGCACGAACGCCAATGAATGATAGAACGAGGAACACCCCTAGACTCACATATGTCATGATTTGCTGCGAACGAGGAGAAACGGTAATCCCCCACGTAACGGCAAACGACCAAAGCCCGTTGGAAAAATGGAACGTCGCAGCCAATACACCTGCAAAATAAAAGACCAGCATAAACGGGCTACTTAATATGTCTGCCATCATATCATAGTTAACCTCTGCGCCAAACTGGGCCTGAACCCTCGTTTCCCATACGTGCCAACTGATAAAGATGAGCAGAAAAATTCCGGTAATGCGTTGAATGAGAAACATTACATTGCGGAAAAATCCAAACCTGCGGGTGTTGTTCTTGCCGGAAAACGTAATGTAAATGCCGTAAATCGCGTGGTATAGAAGCGGCAAAAAGATCAAAAAGATCTCCAACGCGTAACGAAACGGCAAACTTTCCATAAAGGTAGCTGCCGTATTAAATGAACTTGCGCCATAAACAGCAAAGTGATTCACGATTAAATGCTGAATAAGAAATGCACCGACCGGGATCACGCCGAGCAGCGAATGCAGTCTCCGATTCATGAACTCCTGATTCTGAGGCATCGATTAGGCTCCCCTCTATATTGCTTGTTTCATGTAAGATTAAAAACGATTACAAAACGGCTTGTCTATTTTTTGATTCATCTCTCTAATCTCCTATCCTTCTTCTCTCTATAAATTCCTCCTTTTCGACACTGAACATGCACGGCGCTACAAGGTTGCCCCGTGGATCTTAAACGTACGGCTCTAGGAACCTAGACCAAGTATGTAATCTAATAAATACAGAGAAGTATCTTAGCTGGGCTTCCATGAAGTCACACGTTCGTTCATGATTCCGACAATTTTATTGTACTCGTGCACTCATTTATCGTCAAGAAAATCACTCAGTGTTCAGCATTTTCACGGGGATTTATAAAATTATCCATCTAATGGTTTCAATCGAAAAAAATCACGGTTATCTATAGTCTTCTTTTTCGGTAGCGCTTATAATGGAAAAAGAAAGTGGGGAGGTTTGTGTGTCAGAAACAGGTCGTAAATACACGGATTATGGATATGAATTACTTCGAAAAACCTTGTTGCCGGAACTCCTTAATGGAGAGCATGATGCGATTATGTACTGGGGAGGGAAGCTACTCGCCCGTAAGACCCCTCTTGATAACATAGATGAAATTCCGCCTTTTTTCGAACGCGCGGGCTGGGGAAAGATTGAAAAACAGAAGGAAGGCAAAAACCAATGGAAATACGAATTGCAATTAATGAACGATGAAAAAAAACCTGCTTTTTCCAGGCATTTGGAAGCGGGATTTTTAGCCGGGCAATTCGAAACCCTTTACAAAACGGCAGCGGAAGCAACATTGGAAAAAAAACGAAACGGGATCAAGATCCACGTCTATATTGATCCGTTTCGTGAACATTAAGGGCCTTGTCCACAGGCCCTTTACTACTCGTGCAACTTCTCCATTATAGCTTTCGCCACTTGATTAGGAATCGACGCTTGTTTAAAATCTTCAAGGCTCGCTTCCTTCATTTTTTTCAACGATCCGAAATGGCTCAACAATTTTCGTTTGCGTTTCTCTCCAATTCCGGGCACATCATCGAGCACAGAGGCGAAGGAACGTTTGGAACGTGTTTGTCGATGAAATTGAACGGCGAAACGGTGGACTTCGTCCTGAATCCTTTGCAAAAGGTGAAATTCATGGCTGTCTCTCGGGAGCTGCACTGGCTCTGCCTCTTCACCAAACAACAGCTGCGATGTTTTATGCTTGTCATCTTTTGCCATTCCAGCGACGGGCAGCGGCAAATTAAGCTCATCTTGCAGGACACTGATCGCCGCCGACAACTGCCCTTTTCCACCGTCGACAAGCACCAAATCTGGAAGAGGAGATTCTTCCCTCAACAGACGCAGGTAGCGTCTGCGGATCACTTCTTTCATGGACGCGTAATCATCCGGCCCTCGTACTTCTTTGACGCGATATTTGCGATAATCCTTTTTATACGGTTTCCCGTCTGCAAACACAACCATGGCTGATACAGGGCTCGTGCCCTGGATGTTTGAATTGTCAAACGCCTCTATTCGATATGGTGGATCGATATCAAGCGCTTCCCCGAGCTTTTCCACGGCTCGTATCGTTCGTGCTTGATCACGCTCGATGAGGTCAAAGCGTTCTTTAAGCGCCGCTTCCGCATTTTTCGTCGCGAGATCCAATAGCTCTCTTTTTTGCCCGCGTTTCGGTTCCAACACCTTAATACCGAGCATTTCCCTCATGTAAGCTGCCGACTCATTCGGCGGGACGATGATTTCTTTCGGCTTGAGATGATTGTCATCCCAATAAAATTGCCCGACAAACGTCAAAAAATCCTCTTCCGGGTTTTGATAAAAAGGAAATAGGGAGACATCCCTCTCAATCAGCTTTCCTTGCCGAATAAAAAAGACTTGTACACACATCCAACCCTTGTCATACGCGTATGCGAAAACATCCCGATTCGTTCCGTCGGTTGCCATCATCTTTTGCTTTTGCATGACAGCATCAATGTGTTCGATTTGATCACGCATCTCTTTTGCTCGCTCAAAGTTTAATTCTTCGGACGCTGCGTGCATTTTTTCTTCAAGCTCGGCACGTACGTCGTGGTGGCCGTTATTTAAAAAACGCTGGATATCATTGACGAGCGCTTCGTTTTTTTCTTGAGAGACAGGAAATTCGCAAGGAGCAAGACACTGGCCAATGTGATAATACAAACATACCCGGTCAGGAAGCGTACGGCATTTTCTGAGCGGATACAACCGATCCAACAGCTTTTTCGTTTCATTTGCGGCCAACGCGTTCGGATAGGGGCCGAAGTAACGCCCCCCATCTTTTTTTACTTGCCGTGTTTTAATAAGGCGGGGATGTTCCTCGTTTGTAATTTTCAAATAAGGGTACGATTTGTCATCTTTGAGCATCACATTGTATTTAGGCTCGTATTTTTTTATCAAGTTCATTTCCAAAATCAACGCTTCAATATTGGAAGAGGTCAGGATATATTCAAAATCCTCGATTTGCGAAACGAGTGTCTGGGTTTTCGTATCATGGCTCCCGATAAAATACGACCGCACCCGATTACGGAGAACTTCCGCTTTGCCGACATAAATGACGACGCCATGTTTGTCTTTCATTAAATAACAGCCCGGATTTCTCGGGGTCACTTCGCTTTTTTGTTTCAATGATTGCATCGTTGTCACCTCCTATCTTTTTGGGTATTTTATTCCGATGATAAACGTCCGTAAAACCCCGCTTCAACCCCGTAAGCAGGAATTAACAGGCGACTACCCATGCTGAGAGGGACAAAAATCATGCTACCGCCCCTCAAAAGGTGGTTTCCCGCTTTGAGACGGACGATTTTTGCGTTATCGTTCCTCTAAAGGGTGACTCCCTGCTCTGAGACGGACGATTTTCGCATTATTGTTCCTCAAGGGATGGCTTCCCGCTCTGGGACGGACGATTTTCGCATTATTGTTCCTCAAGGGATGGCTTCCCGCTCTGGGACGGACGATTTTCGCGTTATTGTTCCTCAAGGGATGGCTTCCCGCTCTGGGACGGACGATTTTCGCGTTATTGTTCCTCTAAGGGATGACATATCACTCTGCGAAAGTAGATCGATCAAGGGAAAGATATTTACAGAGTAATCGTGCAACGTACCATAAAACCTTTTCCTTGAGGACAAAAATTTTCGCTTTTCCCGGTAATTTTGAAACATGCCACTAATGCCAGGGGATGAAACCCCCCCTCTGATGGAAGTTTCACTGTATTGACAACCCGAAAAGAGCCTGATGCACCACCAGGCCCTTTTCCATCTGCTTTCGTTTGTCGGCTTCTTAACTAATGTGCTTCTCTAGTAATTCAACAAGCGCTTCTTTCGGTTGAAAACCAACGACTTGTTCTACTTGTTCTCCGTCTTTAAATACCATTAACGTAGGGATGCTCATGACCCCGTACTTTCCTGCTGTTTCTTTATTTTCATCAACATCTACTTTGGCAATGGTTACCTTATCGCCCATCTCGCTATCAATTTCTTCGAGAACAGGGGCAACCATTTTACAAGGTCCGCACCATGTTGCCCAGAAATCAGCGAGTACGACGCCTTCAGATGTTTCTTGGGCAAAATCCTGATCCGTTACATTTTTAATCGCCATTTTATAATCTCCTTTCATAGTCATCCTATCCATTACATCTGCATTGTAGCATTCAATTGGGGTTGCGGCTAACAATCTGCTTATTCTAGAAGTGAGAGGTGGGAAATGGGAGGTGAGATAAGAAGAGACAGTACACCTTTAATAAATGTTACTGTCCCTCATTGTCCGTATGATTATACGTCAGCAGTTACTTTTTTAAATTCCTCGATAAGCAACGGAACGATTTCAAACAGATCACCGGTCAGACTGTAGTCGGCCACATCAAAAATCGGCGACTCCGCATCCTTATTAATTGCTACGATGCATTTAGAGTTGGACATTCCGGCCAAGTGTTGGATAGCGCCGGAAATACCTACGGCAATATATAGATCCGGAGTGACGACTTTCCCTGTTTGTCCGATTTGCAAAGAGTAATCACAATACTCGGCGTCGCAAGCCCCGCGGGAAGCTCCTACTGCTCCGCCGAGAACGTCGGCAAGTTCATAGAGCGGTTCAAAGCCTTCAGCACTTTTCACGCCGCGGCCGCCGGCCACGATGACGTTTGCTTCAGACAAGTCAACGCCTCCGCTCGTCTTTTTCACGACATCTTTGATCACCGTTCGCAAATCTTTAATTTCAACGTCCGCCGTACTCGTCTCCCCGCTACGGCTGCTATCTGCATCCAACGACGGGATGTTGTTCGGCCTGAAGGTTGCAAAAATCAAGCCATCCGTGACACTTTTCTTTTCAAAAGCTTTCCCGGAATAAATCGGGCGGGTGAAAATTACTTCGTCTCCATCGACTTCTACATCGACTGCGTCGGACACGAGCCCACCGTTCAATTTTGCCGCAACTCGCGGTGCCAAATCCTTTCCGGACGATGTATGCGGTAGGAGCAAGGCGTCAGGGGATTCTTTTTCTACCACTTGGAGGAGCGCTTGTTTATAAGCGTCCGTCGTATAGTTTTTCAAATTTTGATTTTCAGCAACCAATACACGATCTGCCCCGTGATGAATAAGGTTCTCGCTCAAATCACTTACATTGTCGCCGACCAGCAGGGCTACCACTTCATTGTCCCCGGCAATCTTCCGTCCTGCGGCTATCGTTTCGAAACTGACATTTCTTAATTCGCCTTCACTGACTTCTGCAAGTACCAATACTTTTTCAGGCATGAATGGGCCCTCCTTTATATTACTTTGGCTTCATTTTTGAGTAGCTCGACGAGTTCCTGCACTTGTTCTGCCGGTTCGCCTTCTAATTTCTTGCCTGCTTCTTTTTCCGGCGGCATGAAGCGATCAACCGTTTTCGTTTTCGCTTCCAAGTCGTCTTCATCAAGATCGAGGTCATCGAGGTCAAGTGTATCCAGTGGTTTCTTCTTCGCTTTCATGATCCCCGGCAATGACGGATAACGAGGTTCGTTCAATCCTTGTTGGCACGTAACGAGTATGGGAAGTTCTGTTTCGACAATTTCAACGTCCCCTTCGATGTCACGTTCAATGTTTGCAGTCGTTCCATCGACGTCAAGCTTTGTAATCGTTGTCAATTGATTGATATCGAGTTTTTCGGCAAGTCGTGGCGCTACTTGGCCGGCTCCGTCATCGACGGCAACGTTTCCGCCCAAAATGATGTCATACTCTTTATCTTTGAAATAGGCAGCCAACATTTCGGAAATCGTATAATGGTCCACTTCCTCATCCAAGTCCTCCGTATCAAGAAGCACCGCTTGGTCCGCTCCCATGGCAAGGGCTGTTCGCAATTCCTTTTCCGCATCTTCATTCCCAACGGTGACGACGGTTACTTCCCCGTCATGGGCATCCTTGAGGACGATCGCTTCTTCGATGGCATATTCATCATATGGATTGATAACAAATTCTGCACCCTCTTCATCAATCACGCCGTCGTTGATCTCTACTTTTTCCTCTGTGTCAAACGTTCGTTTCATAACGACATAGATATTCATGCTTCTCTCCTCCCTTTCTTTTCTGAAAGAACAAAAAATAAATGATTTATGAAAGCTTGAGCACCTTTGGCAAAATGCGCACCTTTCATACGTCTTTTCTTAAACTACCACTTTTAAAAGCTGCAAGCAACATTTCGAATGCTGGTGTAGAAAGGTTTCGCAAATCATATTTGCGATCATTCATTACCCAATTAGTAACCATCTCGTCAAGGGTACCAAAGAGCATTTGCCGCCCAAGTTTTTCATCAAGATTTTGGTTGAAGATCCCTTCTTCTTTCCCGCTTCTAATAACGTCCTCCATCAAATGGACATACATTTTAAGAACCTCATTGATCTGTAGCCTCAATTCCCGTGCGGATTGGCGCATTTCCAGTTGCATCACAATGCTTAATTTCGGTTGAGCTGAAAATTGAGTCACATGCATCTGGACGATTTGCCATAGCTTTTCTTCCGCATTGTGGCATGTTTCCATTCGTTCTTCTATCGCGGAAATGAACCCCCCCATTTTCGTTCGGAAAAGGGAAACAAGGATGTCTTCTTTGTTCTTAAAATAGAGATAGATCGTACCGTCGGCCACCCCTGCTTCTTTTGCAATTTTAGAGACTTGGGCAGCGTGATACCCATGGTTTGCAATAACGGTAACTGCCGCGTCAATAATTAATTGGTATTTTTGAGAGTTTTTTTTATCTGAAGCCATGATTTCTCCTAACGCGCTTTTTGATCCCTGAGCGACGCTCTAACATGTGAATGATTCTTCATTCACTTTACCTTATACAAAGGTATCTGTCAAACTGGCAACCTCATCTTATCCCTGTTTCTGTTCCGCTTCATTTGCCTCGTGTTTCTCCATTTCTTCTTCGACAAGCGCGCGTCTTAAAACCTTCCCGACAAAGGTTTTCGGCAATTCTTCCCTTTGTTCAAAAATACGGGGGATTTTATATGCTGCCATTTTTGATCGGCAAAATGCCTCAAGATCTTCGTCACTGGCTTCTTGTCCTTCTTTTAATACAACAAATGCTTTCACCGTCTCTCCTCGATACGGATGTGGCACACCGACTACTGCCGCTTCTAGAACTGCTTCATGCTCGTACAACACTTCTTCCACTTCTCTCGGGTAGATATTGAATCCTCCGGCGATGACCATATCTTTTTTTCGGTCAACGATATAGAAAAAACCATCTTTATCTTGATATCCCATGTCACCGGTTTTAAACCAATCGCCACTGAAAACCGCATTCGTTTCCTCTTCTTTCTTCCAATACCCTTGCATGACCTGCGGACCGCGAACGGCAAGTTCTCCGACTTCGTTGACACCGGCAATTTCTCCGCTTTCCTGCTCCAATGCTGCCATCTCCGTGTCCGGCCATGGTAAGCCAATACTTCCGGTCTTATTCATATCCCAGATCGGATTGGCAGAAGCCACCGGCGAAGTTTCGGTCAATCCGTATCCTTCAACCAATTTTCCTCCCGTTTTCTCTTCAAATGAAAGTTGAACCTCTTTCGGTAACGGTGCCGCTCCACTCAAACAAGCCTTTATGGAACTCAAGTCATGTTTTTCAATATCGGGATGGTTGGTCAAACCGATGTACATCGTAGGTGCCCCCGGGAACATCGTGATTTTTTTCTTTTCGATCGTTTTTAGCACTTCTTTCGGATCGAATTTCGGTACGATGACCAACTCGGCAATGGTTAAAATCCCTAAATTCATGGCCGTTGTCATGCCGTACACGTGGAAAAACGGAAGCGCTGCCAAAATTCGCTCATTGCCTCTCTCGGTTTTATACATCCACTGGATACATTGTTCAGCGTTAACGACGAGGTTATAGTGGGTGAGCATTACCCCTTTGGGGGCACCTGTCGTCCCGCCCGTATACTGAATCAAAGCTAAATCATTTTTGGGATCGATCGCGACTTCCTCGAAACGCTTGCTTGCATTCGTCACCATTTCCTTCCAATGATGAGTCCTGCTATCATACGTTACTTCAATTTTCATTCCCATATCTTTCTTTTGGATAAAAGGATAGATTTTGTTTTTCGGGAATGGCAAGAAATCCTTAATACCGGTGACAAACACATGCTCCAGGCAAGTATTTTGCCGAACCTTTTGTACACGAGGATAGACCATGTCCAAACAGACGAGCATTTTTGCATCTGAATCCACCAGTTGCTGCTCGATTTCTCTTTCCACGAATAATGGGTTCATCTGCACAACGACTCCGCCGGCAAACAATGCTCCATAATAGCAAATCACGGATTGGGGGGTGTTTGCAAGCATGATCGCCACACGGTCGCCTTTTTCAAGGCCTAACGTTTTCAAAGTATTCGCAAACTGAAGGCTGTAATCAAACAGCTCTTTATAGGTTAATTTTTTTCCCTTAAAATAAATAGCTGTTTTTTCCGGGTATTCCTTGGCAGCCATTTCCAAAAATTCATGCAACCCTTTTTCGGAATATGGGTAGGAAGGAGCCACCTCGTCAGGGTAGTTATTCAGCCAGGTTTGGCTTTCTTTCGTCGTCATGTCGCTGCCTCCTCTTGATGTCTATTACTCTCCCCACTCTCTCTATCATAATGCAAACGCTGTCATTAATAAATATATTTTTTGTGTTTTATTAAAAAAATTCATTTTAGCACAACATCCGTGCCGGCTTTTTTCGCCGGAGCCGCCCTGGCTATAGAGCGGTTGCCAGATAGATGATTCCGATGAGAATAAAACCTATGCAGCACGTGATCAATATTTTCCCAAGTGTTTCCATGCATTTATCCCCCAAAAAGAAGAGAACGGGACGTTCGCTCCCTTCATTATTTTAATTCTACAACGGTGTTGCCGATCCCGCCTTCATTCATGCCACCGTCTCTTGTGTTTTTTACACTTGGGTGCTTTGCCAGTAGTTCTTTTACCCCTTTGCGCAACGCCCCCGTTCCTTTGCCATGGATAATATGAACACGTCCATAGCCGGCAAGCACAGCTTGATCGAGGTATTTTTCCACCTCTGTCATCGCAATTTCATAACGTTCCCCGCGCAAATCCAATTCCGGTTTTACATGAGAGGACCTTCCGGAGACACGAGTAAAACGTTTTTCGTTTTTTTCGGGCTTTGGCCGCGAGGTTTTTTCCAGTTCAACTGCCTTTAATGTCATTTTCATAATCCCCAGTTGGACACTGTATTCGTCTTTCCCGGATGTTTCGACTACGTGTCCGCTTTGATTAAAACGAGGAACGAAAACCTCTTCGCCAGGCTCATAGCTGTTCGCTTGTTGCGCTTTTCTTTTCACTCGTTCCTGCTTTTTCGTTAATTGAGGGGATGCTTTTTCCAGTCCCTTGCGTGCCTCGATGAGCTCATGCTCCTTCACCGCGTGCCCTTCTTGCTGGAGATGGCGTAAATCGGCAACGATCGCTTCCGCTTCTTGTTTCGCCTTCTCTACTTCCGCTTTTGCTTTCGCCTCTGCTTCCTCGTAGATCGATTGTTTTTGATCCTGCAATTCTGCAAATGCGCGGTCCAGTTCGCGGTGCAGTTTTTCCGCCTGTCTCCGCGTGTCCTCCGCCTCTTCTTGCGCTTGTTCTGCTTCTTGGTAGCGGGCTTCAAGCGACGTGATCATTTGTTCCGCCTGCTTCGTGTCAGCCGCCATTTCACTTTCGGCCGCTTCTATAATGTTTTCCGGCAGTCCGAGTCGCCGGGAGATGGCAAAGGCATTGCTTCGCCCCGGCACCCCCGTGAGTAGCCGGTACGTCGGACTTAGCGTATCTACATCAAATTCAACGCTGGCATTCATCACGCCACTTCGGTTATAGGCATAGCCTTTCAATTCCGTGTAATGCGTGGTGGCTACCGTACGCGCGTCGCGAGCGTGAACTTTATCCAAAATGGAAACGGCAAGTGCCGCGCCTTCGGCAGGGTCGGTGCCGGCCCCTAATTCATCGAATAGGACGAGACTTTGATCATCGACGTCTTGCAAAATGGTAATGATATTCGTCATATGAGAAGAAAACGTACTTAAGCTTTGTTCAATGGATTGCTCATCTCCGATGTCAGCAAAAACATTTGTGAAAACTGTCGCTTCCGCTTTTTCCGCTGTTGGTAAAAATAACCCGGATTGTGCCATAAGCGTAAAGAGTCCAACGGTTTTTAAAGCGACGGTTTTGCCCCCGGTGTTTGGACCGGTAATCACGAGCGAATGAAAGTCCCCCCCGATTTCCAGGTCGATAGGTACGACGTCACTTTCATTCAATAATGGATGCCGGGCTTGCGGGAAATAAAGGTAGCGGTGATCATTAAGTTGTGGTTGCACCCCTCTGATCTTCCGCGCATACAAGGCTTTGGCGGAGATAAAATCAAGCTGGGCAAGAATGTCCGTATTGCTTGATAAATGTTCCCCTTCCACTGCCACCTCTTCCGTTAACACGCGCAAAATCCGTTCAATTTCCTGCTTTTCCTTCATCCTTGCTTCACGAAGTTGATTATTTGCCGTCACTACGGATTGCGGTTCAATAAACAGCGTTTGCCCGGAGGAAGATTGATCGTGGACAATACCGCCAAAAGCATTTCGATAGGCTTGTTTAACCGGAATGACATAACGCTCATTCCGTATCGTAACGACACGGTCGGAAAGCTTAGTCTCTGCATCTTTTGAACGCAGCATCTGTTCAAGTTTCGTACGGATCGTTGCTTCAAATGTTGAGATTTGGTGCCGTGCCGCTCGCAAGGCTTCACTCGCGCTATCCAAGACGTGGCCATTTTCGCTAATCGTTCGTCGGATACTCGCTTCTAGTTTTGTTAAGGGGATAAGATCTAAAACATACGTGTGCAAATGGGGAATTGAAATCTCTTCTTCCTCTTCGAGTAATTGCTCAATAAATGCCTTCAGTTGATTTCCGGCGCGAATGGTATCACTAATGTTCGTAAAATCTTGAGGGTCGAGGACACTCCCAAGTTGGGCTCGTTTAATTTCCTCCCGGATATCATGGACACCTCCGAGAGGGACGTGCCCGCGAAAACGAAGGACTTGCTCCCCCTCGCCCGTTTCCTCCTGGGCGAGTTGCACATCCGCCAGGTCTGTATGGGGAAAAAGATGATGGATGTTGTCTTTGCCTAAGTCAGATGCTACGTGTGTCATTAGCTGCTGTTTCATTTTTTGGTATTCTAACGTTCGTAGCATATCCTCCTGCATAATTGCACCTCATTTGTCCGTCAACATTCGTTTAGTTTTTAAATGGCTTTCCAGTTTTTCCAGTGGCCAAGTATTCAGCACTTGATGCTCAAGGAGAAAAGCCTTCTTTGCCGTACCGATGCCAAACGTCATTTGCTCCAAGCCATCCGCGCGGTGCGCATCGGTGTTGATGGCAATCGTCACTCCCTGGTCAACTGCACGTTTGAGCGCGTCTGCAGACAAGTCCAGACGATTCGGGTTTGCATTGAGTTCTAACGCCGTTCCTGTTTCTGCCGCCCGTTTGAAAAGCCAGTCCAAGTCTACCAAATACCCTTGTCGTTTGCCGATGAGGCGACCCGTCGGATGGGCAATGAGATCTACACATGGGTGATCCAGCGCTGCATTTAAACGAGCGTGGATCGTTGCTTCCGGTTGGGAGAACGCGGAATGAATCGAAGCGATGACAAAGTCCAATTGTCGGAGTGTTTCGTCCGAGTAGTCAAGCGTACCGTCCGGGCGAATATCCATTTCAATGCCTGAAAAAATCCGGATGTCATCGTACTTTTCATTGACAGTACGAATTTCTTCTTGTTGGCGAAGAACACGCGCCTCGCTTAATCCGTTGGCCACTTGTAAAAATCGCGAATGATCGGTGATGGCCATGTACGTGTACCCGCGAGCGATTGCTGCTTTAGCCATTTCTTCGATGGAATTTGCGCCGTCGCTCCACACGGTATGCATGTGGAGGTCCCCTCTCACCTGTGGCAAATCAATATTTTCCCAGTTTTCTTGAAACCAATTCGTTTCAATCGTCCCTTCCCTTGCCTCCGGCGGGATGTTTTCCAAACCAAAATGGGCAAAAAATCCCTTTTCGTTTTGAAAAGTAATGATTTTGCCTGTCTCGCTATCTTCAACGCCATATTCATTAATCTTCTTGTTTTGTGCTTTCGCGATTCTTCGCATAAGCAGGTGATGGTCCTTCGAGCCGGTAAAATGATGCAGGGCGCTTGCGAAAGCATCGTCGCTCACGATTCTAACGTCAACGTTGACGGAGTAACCTTTGTCCAATTGCAACGACACTTTCTTTTCCCCATCGGCGACAATCTCGGAAATATCGGCCATCGCTTTGAGTTGTTCCCGCACGCGTTCGGGATCATCCGTTGAGATGACATAATCAAGGTCGCGCACCGTCTCTTTTAATCGCCGTAAACTTCCGGCCCGGGCAAAACGGTTGACCCTTTCAAACTGCCCCAACGCTGCTTCGATTTCTGTCGCCACTTGCAACATAAAAGCAACCGGCAAGCGTTCGGGACGCTCCTTGGTTGCGTTCAATGCATCGATGATTTTTTCTTCCGTTTTTGCCCCGAACCCCGGTAATGTTTGTACCCGTTTTTGTTCACAGGCTTGTTTTAACGAGGCTGGATCTGTGATGCCGAGTTCCTGATAGAGCTTCGCAACTTTTTTTCCACCTAACCCGGGCAATTGCAGGAGAACAGGCAAGCCCGAGGGAACGTTGGCTTTCAATTCCTCCAGTACCTCGCTCCTCCCGGTGTCCCTGAGCGACTCGATGACGGTGGCCGTCCCTTTGCCAATGCCATTCAAATCCGCGGGGTTCTCGATCTCCTCGAGGGTACGCGCTTCCCGCTCCAATGCTTGTGCCGCTTTACGATATGCGGCAATTTTAAACGGGTTTTCACCGGAAATTTCTTGATAGATCGCAATTGTTTCCAGCGTTTGCATCACTTCTTTTTTATCCAAAGACTTTTGCCTCCTTACGTTACGTCCAGACATCCGGCAACCATTGGGATAAAAACGGCGTTTGTTCAATCATCCATCTGGCGACCGTTGAATTGGCAATCGTATCCTGAACGACTTCCACAGGAATTAACGCGGCCACAAACAATAAGACAAAAACGACGAGGTATCCTTCCACGAAACCTAAAACGCCTCCGAGCAGATTATTGAAGGTGCGCACAATAGGCAGGTAGCGAACGAAGTCGAGCAACGAAGCAATCATGCGCAACAAAATGCGCGTGGCAAAGAAAAGAACAGCGAAGGCAATTCCATTATAATACACACTTTCCAAGCTAAACGCCGGGATCATCATGCCTCCATTGCCCCCATCCAAAAATTGGGGATACGGAAGCCACAGTCGTAAATAATCGGCGAACGGGCTAAAAAATACAAAGGCAACAATCAGCGACCCGAAAAAACTAACAAGATGAAAAAATTGCAGGACAAGCCCCCGACGCAACCCTACAAAGAACTTTGCGAGCAATATCAATACTATAAACAGACTTAACATTCGTATTTAATCCTCTTCTTCCGACATGGACCCTTGATCCTTTTGCATTTTTAAATAATCATCTGCAATATTGATCGCTGTAAGGACAGCGAGGCGCCTCGTATCAAGGTAAGGGTTAACTTTTCTCATTTCCCTCATTTTAGCATCAACGTGCCTTGAAACATCATCGACGTGACGCTTGGATTCATCACTGATAACTGTATATTGATCTCCATAGATCGTGACCGTTGTTCGTCTTTTCTCCTGATTGTTTGCTTGTTGATCAGCCACCTGCGAGCGCCCCTTTCCCCTCGTCCGTGTAATGATTTCTATTAAAAAATTGCTCAACATCCGGAAACACTGGAAGCGGCTGCTTCAAGGCTTAAAGCAAGGTGCTCGAAACTACGCTTCCTTGTAAATTGGGGTTCTTTCTATTTCTTCAATAAACGAACATACTAACCCTATGTTATCTATCATCATAACAGATTCCGAAGTCAATGAAAAACAACGGGCAAGGACCTTTTTGAATATTGCATGGAGGCGTTTGACGTTCCAATTTCAGCGGTCGCTCCGTTTTTATATCGAACCAAGCCATTGAAAAGAGCACCCGGCGGGTGCTCTCTTCTACTCGCGCAAGGTTGCGCCTAGACGCGAACGAAGGGCGGCTACAATTTCTTCATGAATGTCCGCAATCTCTTCGTCTTTCAGTGTGCGTTCGTGGTTTAGATAAAGGAGCGAATACGCGAGCGACCTTTTACCGGCTTCGATGTTGTCCCCTTGATAGACATCAAACAGATGAATAGCTTCCAACCATTCTCCGGCGGCTTCCGCAATGACCGCTTCCACTTCAGCCGCGGCAATGTTTGCATCGGCAACAACGGCCAAATCCCTTCTGATGGCAGGAAAACGAGGCAACGGTTGATAGCGGAATTCTTCATTATCCGCGGCAAATATCACTTTTGCGTCTAATTCAAACACGTAAGTGGCCGGCAATCCATGGGCCTCTTGTTCGAGTGGATGAAGCTGCCCAAGGAACCCAACGGTTTCGCCATCAATGAGTACTTCCGCGGATCGCCCGGGGTGCATGCCTTCACGTTTGCGGGCGCGAAAAGATGTGTTATTCTCTTTTCCCGCTTGCTTTAACATCCCTTCAACAATTCCTTTTACGACATAGAAATCGACCTGTATTTCTTCCCCGTTCCAAGCATGGTTGTGCCATTGGCCACTTAAGACACCCGCTACATGTTCATGCTCTGTCGGTTGCTTATTTTCATCCGCGTCCGGTTCAAAGACGGCCCCAATTTCAAACAAAAAGACATCTTCCAGCTGTCGATTCGCATTATATACACCGGCTTCCAAAAGATGAGGGATCAGACTTCTTCGCAACACTTCACGTTCTTCACTCATAGGCATGAGCACCTGCATCTGCCGATCACTTTGGTGCAGCAAAAATTGATCTGCTTTTTGTGCACTTGTGAGGGAATAAGTGATTGCTTCTTGTATTCCCGTGCTTTCCAGAAAACGGCGAAGCTTGCGACGGCGTTTTTGCTCGACTGTCAATGCCCCCGCTGAGCGCGCACCAATCGGCAATGTCGTCGGGATACGATCATACCCATACAGACGCGCGACTTCTTCGATTAAATCTTCTTCAATCGAAAGATCGAGGCGTCTGGAAGGAATACGGACTTGCCATTCATTTCCGAGATCCGTTACTTCCAAACCGAGCCGATGCAACAACGTCTCGACTTCATTCACCCCAAGTGCCGTCCCAAGCCGTCGATTTAACCGCCCTAAATGTAAATAAACTTCTTGTACAACCGCCGGTAACTCCCCCGATTCAACCGTACCTTTCAACACAACGCCACCGGCAACTTGTTCCATTAACGTAACTGCCCGTTCCGCGGCTTCGGCCGTACGCTCGAAATCAAGCCCTTTTTCGAATCGCTGGCTTGATTCACTGCGTAACCCTAACCTCCCGGACGTTTTCCTTACTTGCAATGCGTCAAACTGTGCCGATTCCAGCAACACACTGGTGGTGTCCGCCTGCACTTCTGCTGAGGCGCCGCCCATCACGCCCGCGATAGCTACCGGGGTATTGCCATTCGTAATCAACGTATCCTCACTGGTTAGCGTTCGCTCCTGCCCGTCCAACGTCTCGATTTTTTCTTCTTGTTCCGCTCGTCTCGTTACAATTTTCTCCGAGCCAAATCGGTTATAGTCAAACGCATGAAGGGGTTGCCCATACTCCAACAATACGTAGTTTGTTATATCGACAATATTGTTGATCGGGCGAATGCCGGCGGCCATTAAGCGTGTTTGCAACCATAGCGGCGATGAATCCACCGTTACTTTATCAATTACTTTCGCCCCATAATAGGGCACATCTTCACCATTGGTCACGTCAACGGCGATACGGTCCGCGGCATTTTTGCGAATCACCCCATGGGTATGATCAGGATGATGAATCGGTCGGTCCAGCAATGCAGACAATTCGTAAGCGACCCCAAGCATGCTTAAACAGTCCGGCCGATTCGGAGTCAAATCCAGTTCCATGATCACATCATTCAAACCGAGGATCTCAAGTGCATCGTCCCCAAGCGTTGCGTCTGCCGGCAATTCGACAATTTGATCTTGTTCTGTTTTCGCCAGCAACTGTTCATTAAAACCTAATTCATCCAAAGCGCAAATCATACCCGCAGATGGTTCTCCGCGAATCGTCGTTTCTTCTATTTTCTTATTCCCCGGCAGCGCAGTTCCTGGCATTGCTACGGCGACTTTCTGTCCTTTTTGCACATTGCTTGCCCCACAAATGATTTGCTTCGTCTGTTCGCCCACATCCACTTGGCAAACCGTTAATTTTTCAGCTCCCGGGTGAGAGGTTGTCTCCTTCACTTCACCGACCATGACACCATTAAGGCCATCATGATAGCGATGGAGCCGATCAACCTCTACCCCTGCGCGGGTGAGCTTTTCAGCAACTTCCTCCGGGGTTACATCCGATAAATCAATATAATCCATTAACCATTGATAGGAAACGAGCATCTCGTTTCACCTTCCTTCTTATGAAAAATTTACAGGTGTTGGAACTGTGATAAAAAGCGCGTGTCATTCGTGTAAAAATGGCGGATATCGTCGATCCCGTATTTCAGCATGGCAAAGCGTTCCACACCCATGCCAAACGCGAAGCCGCTATAGACCTCGGGGTCAAAGCCATTTAATTCCAAAACACGAGGGTGGATCATCCCCGAACCTAACACTTCAATCCATCCGCTTTGCTTGCATATTCTGCAACCTTCTCCGGCACAAATGCCGCAAGTGACATCAATCTCCGCCGATGGTTCCGTAAATGGGAAAAAACTCGGGCGCAATCGAATCTCTCGCTCTTGTCCAAAATACTGTTTGACGAATGTATCGAAGATTCCTTTTAAATCACTCATGCGCACGTTTTTATCTACGTACATCCCTTCAATTTGCATAAATTGATGAGAGTGGGTCGCATCATCTTCATCGCGTCGATAGACTTTCCCAGGGCTAATGATTCTCACTGGCCCCTCTCCCTCATGCTTTTGTAACGTCCGTGCCTGTACCGGCGACGTTTGCGTGCGTAAAAGCGTATCCTCACTGATGTAAAATGAATCTTGCATATCCCGAGCCGGATGGTTCGGAGGTAAATTGATCATTTCGAAATTAAAATAATCGGTTTCCACTTCCGGCCCTTCTGTTACCTCAAAGCCTAAGCCGATAAAAATATCCTCGATTTCTTCCACTACAGCCGTCAGCGGGTGGGTGGAGCCTTGAGTCATCGGCCTCCCCGGCAATGTTACATCGATTTCTTCATCTTCAAGCCTTTGTTCCAATTCGGCTTTCTCAAAAACATCTGTTTTCTTGGCCAGTGCCTCTTGAATTGTTTCGCGAACCTCATTGGCCTTTTGGCCGACGACAGGACGTTCTTCGGCAGATAGTTGGCCCATCCCGCGCAGAACACCCGTAATGGCACCTTTTTTTCCAAGATATCGGATGCGCACTTGTTCAAGTGCTTTCTTGTCACCGCTTGTCTTTACGGCTTCGAGCGCTTCCGATTCAAGCGCCTTTAATCGTTCAATCATCTCATGTATCCTCCTTCGCCCAGCAATACGATATCGCCAGTTTATTTTTCGAAAATAAAAAACCCCCGCCCCTAAAAAAGGGACGAAGGTTTCGCGGTACCACCCTTGTTAACGACACCAGCTGTCGCTCACTCATGCAAATAACGGCTTGCACCCGGTACACTTTTTTTCGGTAATAAATGACCCGTCATTCCAGTGCCAACTCCAGAGTGAATTCCTAAGTTCTTAACGCAGGGAAGCTCCCAATCCATGACTTCCCCTTCCTGGCCGCCAGTGTTCCAAGTACTACGCTCTTTCATTGTTTTTTCGTTATGCTTGGTATTACAAACAGTATAATCCGTTTTTTTATCTGTTTCAAGTCATGAACGATCAATAACCGGCCCGGTCGCCCATAAAGCTTTCGATCATTTTATATTCTTCTTTTTGCAATGGTTTTTCTGCCGGTCCTTCGATAATTTCTCCGGTGTAGGAAAATCTTGATCCGTGGCATGGGCAATCCCAGGTACGGTCCCCGTCGTTCCAATTCACCTCGCAGCCCGCATGTGTACAAGTCGTATCAACGACGTGCAGGTCGCCATCTTTATCCCGATATGCGCCTTTTCGTTTTCCTTCTACCCGCACGACAGCCCCTTCGTCTTTTGCCAAGGATTTCATTTCCTTATTGGATGACTCTGCTTTCCCTTCAACAAGATGCTTCGCCACATCGAAGTTTTCACGAAGAAAATGTTTCAGGCTGGGGTCGGCATGAAAACGGGTTGGTGTAAAGAGGTCTGCGAATCGGTTCTCTTTTTCCTGAACAATATCTCTAAGCAACATTGCAGCGGCCGTTCCATTGGTCATTCCCCATTTTCGGTAACCGGTGGCGACAAGAATGTTCTGCTCGGAGGTTTGCGAGGTCAAATGGCCGACATATGGAAGTTTGTCCAGCGTCGTCAAATCCTGCGTGGACCAACGATTGACTTGTTTTTCGATGCCGAGCACTTCATCACCGAACGTCTGCAAAGCGTCGTAATGCTCATGGGTGTCTATCCCCTGTCCCGTTTTATGGCTTTCTCCGCCGACGAGGACTAACTCTTCGCCCTCAATGTTGGCAGAACGAAGCGAACGAGTGGGTTGATCCACGCTTAAATACATGCCACCCGGGTAGGCCGTCTTTGATTTTATGGCGGTAACATAGGAACGCTCCGCGTGCATTCTTGTAAAATAAAAACCGGTCCCTTCATAAAACGGAAAATGGGAACACGATAAAATATATTTTGCCTGGATATCTGCTTCGCGGGTGATAACGGATAGTTCTTCTCCCCGTTTCACGTGGACGGCGGTTGTGTTCTCAAAAATCCGTCCGCCTTTGTCGACGATTGCTTGTACAAGCGGTGCCAAGTAATGAAGTGGGTGAAATTGAGCCTGATCCTTCATCACCAATGCATTTTTGACGTTAATATCAATTGGGAGTTCCTCGAGAAGATCCCCGTCGATGTTGAGTTTTTCATAAGCCGCTGCTTCTTTTTCCAATTTCTTCTTATATTTCGGAGTGGTCGCGTAAATATAAGCGTCTTGCCTGCGGAAATCACAGTTGATTCCATGTTTGTCAATTGTTTCACGAATGAAAGCCATCGCTTCCATATTCGCTTCATAGTAAAGCCTTGCATTTGTTTCGCCCAAATGTTGAATAAATTCATCATAGATCAGTCCGTGCTGAGCGGTTACTTTCGCGGTGGTATGCCCGGTTGTTCCATTGAGCAACTTCCCGGCTTCTACCAACGCGACTTGGAAACCTTCTTGAACGAGGAGATATGCGGCTGTAATGCCCGTGATCCCACCTCCGACGATAACAACATCTGTTTTCATATCATCTTTTAACGGATCAAAGTCCGGTAGGTCGACCGATGCTTGCCAGGAAGTTTCCGCAAACTTTTCTTGCGTTTGTTGATCTGCCATTAAAAGCGCTCCTTCATTAGAAAACTTGGCTTTTCGCCAAGCTTTTATGGCGAAAGCCTTAGTTGCACTTATGCAAGTAAGAAAGTTGGTTTATACTTTCTTACCTGCTAAATATAAGATACCGTTATTATTTACAATTTATATGGTGGTATGCGTAAAGGACACGCGTGCAATGGCGCATTGGGCACGCGACGTTCGGGGCAGAGCCCTTGTTCGGACATATTACGGCCTTTTCGTTGGGAAACTGTCCGAGGTAGGCCCGGGTTCGGACAGTTTATGCTTGCATCCTGGCAAAATTGTCCGAAGTACGTCTAGGTTCGGACAATTCAACACCGTTTTTTGTAAATTTGTCCGAGCTCAGAACGCATGGCGACCTAATTTAGTCGAAGCAGGCCTTTTCGATCGTCATGAAGCGGCCTTACACCTTAAAAAGGCGAACGGAGAGCTCCCGTTCGCCTTTACGCTGTTTAATTTTTAAATTTATTAACGCGTGCTTTTTTCTCTTCAAGTGTATGTGCTTCCCCGTCTCTTCGGTCATCAATGCGTATATCGGTGGAAATTCTTGCCCATCCACGCTGCACCGGGACATTGTGAAGCGCTTGAATCACGGTGAACAAATCTTCGATATCACCCTCAATGACAGTACTCATTGGGGTTAACTCATAACGGACTTTGTCCTTATGCTTGTCCAGCTCTTCATGAATGGCCGCGACTTCTTCGCCTAAACTTCGGGTTTTCTCTTCTACAATCGGCACAATCGAAATATCTGCCATTGCCATGATCAAAGTCCTCCTTCAACATTTTCCTCTATAAGACCGATTCCCATTTCGTCCCAGTCAAAAACATCTTTTTTCAGGGGGCTCTCCTTAAGCCACCATGCTGAAGACTTGGAATTAAATTCAATTTATTGCGATATGATCCATAGTTCGGACAATTTTTTCGCCTCAGCCCTTAGAGTGTCCGAGCTTCCTTATGATTCGGACACTTTTAATGATCCAGGAACTCTAATTGTCCGAGCTAATAATTAGTTCGGACACTTTTTATATTTGTAGTCCCTAAATTGTCCGAACCCACCACAGGTTCGTAAAATATCACAAATAATACGACGCATTTGTATGTCCCAATCGTTTGAAATGTTTGTTCAAAACCCTCCTGACGTTTTTATGTCCCTCTTCAATCGCACACCAATCACAAATGGCTTTTGTCGTTAATGATTTGTTTGGAAAAAGATATTTATACTAATTAACGGTTCTTAAAACCGCAACTTCTGACTTTTCCTTCATTCCGCATTCATGACAAATCCATTTATTTTGCCTATTGGATAAAAATGCAAAACATACAGGGCAAACGATCCCTCTTTTCAATTGATGATAATCATAATCCGGCACACGGGTGAATGGGGATTTGGTTAAATGGCGGGAAACTAAATGTCTGGCAAGATGCTCTTGCTTTTCGCTGATGTTTGCAGGGGTGTCATTTAAGCTTTTCATAAAACGATAGAGTTGGTTCGGAAAAACTGCAGGAAGGTGAAAAGAAGCATTATACAAATAAAATTCGGGGTTGATAAAGACAAGTTGGGCGTTTACAGGGTAGTCCAGCTTTAGAGACTGAAGCAACTGGCGGAATGAGGATTCACTTCGTTGCAATTGCAGGAGGGGGTTCTTTATTTCTTTACCGTTGACGGTATTCCACCGCTGTTCGTTGGTATAAAAGTCGCCTTCAAAATTTTTAACATCTACAAGGTAAATAATTTTTTGAAAAATTAACAGGGAATCAATTTGAAAGACGGTTTGGTTATGTTCAAGCAACAAATCATTGATCACAAGACAATCGCTTGAAAGTTTGTCCCTCAGCAAACGATCATATTGTTTTTCACCTTCGAATCCCTTTAAAAGATTCCAGTAACGTCGCTTATCTTCTGCCGTAAGATGCATTCTTGGTTTCAATAATCGTAGATAGGTTAATTCGGAAGGTTCTTCACGTTCTTTGATTTGACGCATCCCTTCTCCCCTTTCAATATCGTTTCTATCTATATTAAGTGAAACAGCTAGCGATAACAAGCACTACCTTGAAAATTTTCGGTAGTTCGGACAATTTTATCGGCTTGGATACGTAAACTATCCGAACTAATCCATGGTTCGGACAGTTTCGTTCGTCTTAAATCCTAAAGTATCCAAGCTACCATCTGGTTCGGACAATTTTAAAGGTTTGGGTGCGCTGATTGTCCGAACTCACCCGTGCGTAACTCACCGCATCACACTGCCGCCGGAGATTTTCAAACTTTCTCCAACGATATTGACAGCGGCGTCCGTGAGCAGATAGGCAATGGTGTTTGCCACTTCTTCCGGTTCCGTGATCCGGCCCGAAGGCAACCCTGCTTGTACAGTCCTCATCTGCTCTAAATACGTACGATCATTCCGCTCCGCTTTTCGCTCAATAGACTGCTTTCCCATTTCTGTGTTCACAAACCCCGGGCTCACCGCGTTCACTCGCACCCCATGTTCGATCGCTTCGACGGCAAACGATTGGTTGAACCCGATCAAAGCAAATTTGCTGCCGGCATAAGCAGTGTTGGCAAAAGTGCCCCGCATGCCTGACAAGGAAGATACGTTTACGATTGCTCCCCGTTTCCGTTTCATCATTTGCTTATACACATGTTTGCTGAGCATGACAGTCGAATGGTAATTCAAATCCATCAGCTCACGCAAAAAATCTTCATCCATGTCTTCGACTTTTTGATTACCGACGATGCCTGCGGAATTAACCAATCCTGTAACCGATCCGAACTGAGCCGCTGCATCTTCCACAAGCTTGAGGCGGTTTTCTTCGGACGTGAGATCAGCAGGCCGCACATAGATATTACTGGAATCTTCCAATTCCCTTCGCAAATCGTGGAGTTTTTCCTGGTTCCGGCCGGTAATCGTCACAAATGCTCCCATCGACGCGACCAACTTGGCGGTTTCCTTGCCAATGCCGCCCGTGGCTCCTGTAATTAACACGTGTTCATTTTGCAATGCGGTTTCTGAAAAAATCATCGTATCCCTTCTTTCTTAGCGTATCCAGTCATACATGATGATTCCCGCGGCAACAGCTACGTTCAATGATTCAGCTTTTCCCAAAATGGGGATGGACACTGTTTTGTCTGTTACACTCAATAACTCCGGAGATATCCCTTGCGCCTCATTTCCGAGGAGCAATGCATACGGTGCTCCCTGAGGTTTCGCATCGCGATAAGAAAACTCCGAATGCATGTCGGTTCCATAGATGATAATACCTTCCTCTTTCAAGGAAGAAACCGCTTTTTTTAAATCAGCAACGATCACCGGAAGGTGAAACATCGCCCCTTGTGTAGCGCGAATCACTTTAGGGTTATACATATCGACGGTATCTTCACTTACATATATCCCGGCCAATCCGGCGGCTGCCGCAGTGCGGATCATTGTTCCCAGGTTTCCCGGGTCACGTATGCCATCAAGGAGCAAAACGTTCCCGCTCGACACTTCAGGTTCCGCGGGCATTTTGCATACCGCGAGCCATCCTTGGGGGGACTCGGTGTCCGAAAGCGCTGCAAATACAGATGCATTCACCTCAACCACGCGATTCTCACTGATATCAACCGAAAGCAACGGTGCCTCGTCGCTTGTCACAAGCATAACTACGTCTACGCTGGACAGTAACGCTTCTTCCACTAAATGAACCCCTTCAACGAGAAAGCGGCGCTCTTTCACACGGTATTTTTTTTGCCGTAATTTTTTAAGCTTTTTGATTAATGAATTGTTTGCGGATGTGATCATAAGTATCCCTCGTTCACAGATTATGTATAAGAAAGCATAGCATTTCTCATCCTAGAAAGGCGAATGACTCGTTTTCACATAAGGAGGGACACCCATGAATTTCAATTTGCGAAATGCCATATTGGATAACGTATCCGGCAGTGATCCATCGCAAATCGAGGCCACGATCGTCGATGCCGTTAATAGCGGCGAAGAAAAAATGTTGCCCGGCTTAGGGGTATTGTTCGAGGTGTACTGGAATGAAGTGGATCAAGAGGAACGACAAGAAGTGATCGATCAGATTGCAAACGGCGTCCGGTAACGGCCGGCAACAAAACAACGTCCCCTCGTCAGCACGATACGGGGACGTTCACTATTCTGTCCGATCATTGAAATGTAATTTTATTCACCGTGTCGGCATCGAGTTTTTCAATGACCGCCACAATTAAATCTACGGCATGTTCAAAATCATCCCGGTGCAAAATTCCGGCATGCGTATGAATATAACGGGTGGCTACACTGATGGAAAGGGCAGGGACGCCGTCCGCGGTTAAATGGATCGCCCCCCCGTCGGTTCCGCCTGCAGCCATTGCGTCAAATTGATAAGGAATGTCAATGTCTTCCGCTGTATCAACGACGAAGTCACGCAAGCCTTTGTGCGAAATGAGGGACGCGTCATACACGAGAATTTGCGGCCCGTGGCCAATATCAGCTCGGGCTTCGTCCATGGAGATGCCCGGAGTGTCACCGGCAATCCCGACATCAACGGCAAAGCCGATGTCCGGTTGAATGGCATGTGCCGACGTTCGTGCTCCTCGTAACCCGACTTCCTCCTGTACGGTTCCAACGCCGTAGACAACGTTCGGATGCGTTTTTCCTTCCAATTTCTTCAACACCTCAATGGCGATTGCACACCCGATCCGGTTATCCCACGCTTTTGCCATCATCAATTTCTCGTTGTTCATGACGGTAAAGTCACAAATCGGTACCACCGAATCGCCCGGCCGTACGCCAAATTCTTCCGCTTCTTCTTTACTGGAGGCCCCGATATCAATAAACATTTCTTTTTTATCGACCATTTTTTTGCGTTGATCAGCCGAAAGCACATGTGGTGGCTTTGATCCGATCACGCCGACGATGGCTCCTTTTTTCGTGAGCACATTGACGCGTTGCGCGAGCATCACTTGCTCCCACCAACCACCAAGGGTCTGAAACTTTAAAAATCCATTATCGTCCATTTGCGTGACCATGAAGCCGACTTCATCAAGATGGCCTGCAACCATTATCTTCGGGCCGCCTTCTTGCCCGGTTTTTTTTGCAATTAAGCTCCCCAAATTATCGGTAGTCACTTCATCTGCGAACGGAGCAATATGCTTTTCCATCACTTTACGGGACTCTCGTTCATTACCAGGGACGCCATTCGCATCTGTTAGTTCTTTTAACATTGTTTGCGTTGCATCTAATTGTGTCACCTTGACAGCCTCCTTTTCCGCAATCCTGAGCATCTATTGGCAGTATACGCTTCATTTCCCAATCCCACAATCAAAAGACCTTCCGTTTCTATTGTCGTAAGAGAGGGTAAAGAACTATAATAAGGATAAGAGGTAGTCGGGATCCTGATATTGAGGGGGATAAAATGATGACCCTGTTGCTTCAATTGTTCGTGCTGGCCGCCCTGATCATTCTTGTTTATACGATTATTCGATATTTGCGTAGCCCTTTACGAAAATTGGAGCAAGCGCAAAACGACAATCAATATTTTCTCTACGATGACAGACAAAATGCTCGAAAAAATTTTTACCTTACGTATAAAGGTGCAATGTTCGAAGGAGAAAAAAAAGTCGGATCTACCGACCACTCTTTTGAAATCGTGCGCATATCCGTGCGACCAAAACGAACGGATATGCTGGAAGGCTTGCAATATGACGACTTCATGTTTATTGAAAAAGAAATCAAAGAACGCTACCCTCATGCTTCGGTAGAGTGGAAAAGTCCGGTTGCTGAGTTGATGAAAAAACGGAAATAAGCACGGTTCGAAATTCCGGCATGTCATTTAGAGGCAACGGAAAAACAGCGCCTGTGATGGGATCACAGGCGCTGTTTTTCATTTAATGAGCAACTTGTTTTGCTTTCGCCTCTTGCCGCCGGCGGTGCAAGATCGGCTCTGTATAGCCGTTCGGTTGTTCTTTTCCTTTGAATACGAGGTCACAACCTGCTTGGAAGGCAACAGAGTTATCGTAATTAGGCGCCATCGGCGTATAGTTCGAATCGCCTGCGTTTTGTTCGTCGACAACCTTGGCCATTCGTTTGAGCGTCTCAAGGACTTGCTCTTCGCTACAAATGCCGTGATGGAGCCAGTTGGCCATATGTTGGCTTGAAATTCTTAACGTTGCTCGATCTTCCATGAGATCAACGTTGTCAATATCCGGAACAGAGGAACTTCCGACACCCTGGTCGATCCAGCGTACGACATAACCGAGAATGCCTTGGGCATTATTGTCCAGCTCTTGCTGGATCTCCTCTTTGCTCCAATTTCGGGCTTCATCCACCGGAATATCCAACATCTTATCCCGATATTGGCCGTGTGTGACCTCTTGTTGCACTCGAAACACGTCAACATCATGATAGTGCAGGGAGTGAAGCGTTGCCGCAGTCGGAGACGGCACCCAAGCGGTGTTCGCGCCTGCTTTTAACTGGCCGTCTTTTTTCTCCATCATGTCTTTCATGAGATTCGGCATCGCCCACATGCCTTTGCCGATCTGGGCTTTTCCGCGGAAACCGCTGTTCACGCCTACACTAACATTCGCATCTTCATATGCCTGCAACCAGTTGGAAGCCTTCATCTCGTTTTTACGAATCATCGGTCCAAGATCCATCGAGGTGTGAATTTCATCGCCGGTTCGGTCGAGAAAACCTGTGTTAATAAAAATAATACGTTCCCGCGCCTCGTAAATACAGTTTTTCAAGTTCAACGACGTGCGCCGTTCCTCGTCCATCACCCCAACTTTAATCGTATGGCGTTTCAAACCGAGCATATCCTCGACACGATCAAAGAGGTCATTGGTAAAAGCGACTTCCTCCGAGCCGTGCATTTTCGGCTTCACGATATAGATGGACCCCTTAGCGGAGTTCTGAACGTTTCCATTTCCGAGCACATCTTGTTTGGCAGCCAAACTTGTCACAACAGCGTCCAAAATTCCTTCGGGAACCGGCTTTCCATTTTGATCCAAAATGGCGTCACTCGTCATCAAATGGCCAACGTTACGATTGAACATGAGCGAACGTCCGGGTAAGGTGAATGTCTCCCCGAAAGGACTTTTATACGTGCGATCCGGATGAAGTTTTCGCGTAATCGTTTCATTATCCTTTTCAAACGTTTTTGTTAGCGTCCCGTTCATCAGTCCAAGCCAATTACGGTAAACGTCCACCTTATCTTCTGCGTCTACCGCCGCGACGGAATCTTCACAATCAATAATCGTCGTGATCGCAGACTCGACAAACACGTCTTTCACATGAGCGTCATCCGTTTTCCCAATAGGGTGGTCTGCGTCAATCTGGATTTCGAAATGCAACCCATTGTTTTCGAATAGGATGGCCTCTCCTCGTGTGCCTAAAAACTGATTGGCATCTTGAAGCGTGACCGTTTTTCCTCCAAGATCAACGTTAAGATTACCATTTTCAATTTTGTATTGTTTGACCTCTTTATGCGAGCCTTCCTTCAAAGGAATTGCTTCATCCAGCCATCGTTTCGCATAAGCCACCACTTTTTCGCCACGTACGGGGTTATAAGATGTTCCCTGCTCGGCTCCATTTTCTTCGGGGATAATGTCACTGCCATACAGCGCGTCATATAAACTTCCCCAACGAGCGTTAGCCGCGTTCAACGCATAGCGGGCATTTTTTACCGGCACAACAAGTTGCGGTCCCGGCTGAGCGGTGATTTCCGGATCTACATTTTCCGTAGTAATCTCGAAATCATCTACTTCCTTTTCCAAATAGCCGATTTCCCTTAAGAACGTTTCATATGCTTCTTGAGAATAAGTTTCTTGATGCTCCCGATTCCATTGATCGATCTTTTCTTGGATTTCCTCGCGTTTTTTTAATAGGTTTTCATTTCGTCCGGAAAAATCCTGAATGAGCCGTTCAAAATCCGCCCAAAATTGCTCTGCCGTTAAGCCGCTACCTTCGAGCGCTTCCTGGTTGATAAATTCATAGAGCGACGCCTCAACCGTAAGATTCCCTACTTTTTCACTCATCTCTCTCGCCTCCAAAAGCTAAGATTTTGCTTGCTTCTATTATATAACAACGGTAGAATAATTAAAAATGAATATTTCGAATGCTTATTATGCTTATAAGTTATAAGGTGGGGTAATGATGGATATTCGGCAATTGCAGTATTTTACGGAAGTCGCAAAAAGCCAAAGTTTTACGAAAGCAGCCTCCTATTTGCACGTCTCCCAACCTTCTTTAAGCAAGGCAATTAAGCGCTTGGAGGACGAACTGGACGTGCCCTTGTTTCATCGTTCCTCTAAACAATTGCAATTAACGGATGCGGGCATTGCAGTCTTAAATAATACGAAACATGTATTGGACTCCGTTCATCACTTAACCGCTGAACTCTCGGATATGATGGATCTGAAAAAAGGGGAAATAAAAATAGGCATTCCCCCGATTATTGGTGCCGCATTTATCGCTAAGCTCATCAGTGTTTACAAGGAACAACACCCTGCCGTGGACTTGCGGTTAACAGAGGTCGGCAGCAAACGCATTAAGCAAGGAATCGATGAAGGAACACTGGATATCGGATTTATCTGTAACATTCCCTACCAAAAAGAAAACTTTGAAGTGATAAAAATGTTAAAAGATCCACTCGTATTTGTCGCGCATCATAAACATCCGTTCAGTCGTCGCGAGGCAATCGCTATTTCCGAGTTGGAAAACGAACCGCTCGTCTTATATCAAAATGATTTTTCCTTGCATGATTCCATCGTTGACGCATGCCTGAAAAATGGCTTCTACCCGCAAGTCGTCTGTGAAAGCACACAAAAAGATTTTATGCTCGAAATGGTCGATGCCAGGCTCGGCGTCGCCCTACTCCCAAAGCAAATCGCGAACGAAATGTCGAGGGATACGTTAGTAAGCCTTCCATTGCACGAATCGGACCTCCTCTATTTAGAGCTAGGGATGCTTTGGAAAAAAAATATATATTTATCACACGCCGCCCGCGCCTTCGTCGAGACAGCGAAACGATTCTTTCAACGACAAAACCTTCCTTGATGCACCCACTGCTTTGCAGTGGGTTTTTTAAAAGCTCAAAAAAATTTTATTTTTTTATACAACAGGTATTGATTTTTTATTTCTGTTATAATACAATAATTTCAACAAACAAGAGTGGAGGGTTCATTATGAAAAACACAAACGTTATGGAGCACACGGCGACCGTTGGTTATCCCCCGGCAACAACAGAACCACGCATTTGTCACGACTGCGGTGAAGCAATCAGCGAAGTCCCGGACGCTTACTTTACACAGTGTGAAAAATGCATGCGTGAAAGCAGTGAATAATTAAAAGCGACTCCAAACAGGAGTCGCTTTTTTTCTTTTGTTATATTACAGATAAAAATAGCCGGTGAACGGAACACCGGCTATTTTTTTGATCTTTACTTTTGGAATTGAGCGGTTTCTGTTGAACCTGAAAGGGCGGTTGTTGACGAAGTTCCTCCTGTAATGGTCTGTGCGACTTCGTCGAAATATCCAGTACCCACTTCCCGCTGATGACGCGTAGCGGTATATCCGTCTTTTTCCGCAGCAAACTCGGCCTGTTGCAATTCTGAATACGCACCCATTCCTCTTTCCTTGTAGCCGCGAGCAAGTTGGAACATGCTGTGATTAAGGGCATGGAATCCAGCAAGGGTAACGAATTGAAATTTATAGCCCATCTTGGCAATCTCTTGCTGGAACGTTTCAATCTCGTCTTTATCCAGGTTCCCTTCCCAGTTAAAGGACGGTGAGCAGTTGTAGGCAAGCATTTGATCCGGATATTGCTCATGGATCGCGTCGGCAAACTTTTGCGCTTCTTCCAGATTCGGCGTTGATGTTTCACACCAGATTAAATCAGCGTAAGGCGCATAAGCCAACCCTCGTGCAATTGCCTGATCGATACCGGCTCTCGTTCGGTAGAAGCCTTCATCCGTTCGTTCGCCGGTAATGAACGGCTCATCGGCAGGGTCGACATCGTTGGTGATCAAGTCAGCCGCGTCCGCGTCAGTCCGCGCGAGAAGCACTGTCGGCACCCCGGAAACATCAGCAGCCAAGCGCGCGGATACAAGGTTTCTTACCGCGTTTTGTGTTGGGATCAATACTTTTCCGCCAAGATGTCCGCATTTCTTTTCCGAAGCCAATTGATCCTCAAGGTGTACCCCGGAAGCGCCGGCTTCAATCATGGCTTTCATTAATTCAAAAACGTTCAGCTGACCGCCGAAACCTGCTTCCGCGTCGGCAACAATCGGAGCAAAATAGTCGATATCCCCTTCGCCTTCCATATGCTGAATTTGATCCGCACGCATCAATGCATTGTTAATCCGTTTAACCACTTGCGGAACAGAGTTCGCCGGATAAAGGCTTTGGTCAGGATACATTTCACCAGCAAGGTTGGCATCGGCAGCTACTTGCCAGCCGCTTAAGTAGATCGCGTTCAATCCGGCTTTTACTTGTTGAATGGCCTGATTCCCCGTAAGTGCTCCGAGAGAGTTTACATAATCTTCATTTTTCAAGCTATTCCAAAGCTTTTCCGCTCCTTTACGGGCAAGCGTGTGTTCAATTTGTAAAGAACCGCGCAGACGAACAACATCTTCTGCGGAGTACGGACGCTTCACCCCTTGCCAACGCTCTTCCGTTTCCCACTGTCTGTTTAATTCGTCCACCTGCTGCTCAAATGATTGTTGTACCATAACCCTATTCTCCTCTCCTGATAAACCGCGCGAAGCCTGCTTTTACACTTTTCCACGCTGTTCATTCTGTTTTAATACAGTTATTTTCTTATGATTTTAATATATAACAGTTTTAATCATTATGCAACCGTTTTTTGCAAATTTTTTTCGTTTGCCATTAAAAAGAGCTAATTACGCTGTCTCAAAACCTTTGCCGCGCAAAGGATGAGAGCAAGTCGAAAATAAATCCCCCAAAATCCCAACATAATCATAGGCATAGCGGCGTTCAACAGTGTCATTCACGAAACACTGATTCCAAAGGATAAAAAGCTCTCTGGAATGAAAAATGAATACCAATGCGGTTGCGCGGAATCCATATGAGTCATCAAGATTGAGGTTTGCGAACGCATAATGTTTGCCGAGCGCCAAATGAGTCCGCAAATGCAATAAAACACGATATGCTCAACATCCTTTTCATCTTTCCTTGGGGTGTAGCAACGCGTCATGGTTGTTTTGGGGGCATAGCAAAATAATTTGTACAATCTTATGTTTCACGCGATTGTGCACGACAATCCGAAATTATTTGCGGAGGTGATTGAAATGATACAAAAATTGGAATATGATCCGGACACGCAAAAAAGATTGACGAAGTCGTTCGGGAATTTGAATGGGATAAGAAATGGTTACAAGAAGGATTTGAAAAAGGAAGAGAAGAAGGGATAGAAAAAGAACGAGCGGAAGGAAGCGAATTAGCAAGAGAAAAGATCGTCCGAACGCTACTGGAAGAGGGAATGACAGCGGATTATATATCAAAATAACCGATTTTTCTGTTGAAACCATTGAAAAATTGGACAATAATTAGCGCCGTATTCCCCTTCAAAATCTTTGAAGGTGGTGAGGTTCACACGCACCTAATATTAACCAGCCCAAAAAAAACGCGAGCACCCGGTATTAGGTGTTCGCGTTTTCTTTTTTTGCTTTATTTCAATTCTGCTTTTGCTTTTTCAGCAAGGTCTGCGAATGCATCTTTATCGTTTACAGCCAATTCAGCGAGCATTTTACGATTAACATTAATATCCGCTTGCTTCAACCCGTGCATGAGACGGTTGTATGAAAGACCGTTTAAACGTGCTGCCGCGTTGATACGTGTGATCCATAGTTTACGGAAATCACGCTTGCGCTGACGGCGGTCGCGGTACGCATATTGAAGTGATTTTCTCACTTGTTGCTGAGCAGTGCGAAATAAACGATGTTTCGATCCATAATATCCTTTTGCCAGTTTTAAAACCTTTTTGCGACGACTGCGGGCGACTGTTCCGCCTTTAACTCTAGGCATCGTCGATCCCTCCTATTCACTCTCGATTGTGTCTTTATTTTTTATAAGGGAGCATTGGCTCAACACGCTTTTGGTCACTCTTATCCATCACCGTGTCTTTCCGCAAATGGCGTTTTTGTTTTTGCGTCTGATTACGGGCCAAGTGGCTGGTGAATGCATGGTTACGTTTCAGCTTGCCCTTGCCGGTACGCTTAAAACGCTTGGCTGCTC
The DNA here is from genome assembly GCF_003336365.1 of Salicibibacter kimchii. Taxonomy (GTDB): domain Bacteria; phylum Bacillota; class Bacilli; order Bacillales; family Marinococcaceae; genus Salicibibacter; species Salicibibacter kimchii. The sequence continues at coordinate 1,462,146 of NZ_CP031092.1, forward strand.
CTCGGTGAGTTTTCATTTTTGGCATGACGAGTTCCTCCTTGCTACGACTTTTTATTATTGTCTTTGTCTGACTTGGGGGCTAGCATCAAAAACATGCTGCGCCCGTCCATTTTGGGTTTTGTTTCAACCGCTGCAACATCTTTGGTTTCTTCTGCAAGACGTTCCAAAATTTCTCGGCCAATGGATGAATGCGTAATGGCGCGACCGCGGAAACGAATGGCAGCTTTTACTTTATCGCCTTTCGACAAAAATTTGCGTGCATTGCGAAGCTTCGTATTAAAATCATGCTCTTCAATGTTCGGACTCAGCCGCACTTCCTTCACATTGATCACTTTTTGTTTTTTACGTGCTTCACGCTCTTTTTTCTGCTGCTCATAGCGATATTTTCCATAATCCATGATGCGGCAGACCGGCGGTTTTGCATTCGGTGCGACGAGAACAAGATCCAGTTCTGCTTGCTCAGCACGATCCAATGCCTCTCGTTTCGATATAACCCCCACTTGGTCCCCATTCGCGTCGATGAGGCGAACCTCGCGGGCGCGAATCCCGTCATTAAGCTTCATATCCTTACGAATAAAGAGCCACCTCCATTAAATTTTAAAAGTAAAATAAGCCATAGAAATATTTGACAACTGCATGACAACATGCTCACAACAAAGCCTTGCACACGTAAAAAAGAGCGTCGCTCTGCACACGACACCCACTTATCCAATCCCATTCGTTCGATTGCTGACCAGTTAACAACCCGAAGGCGTCAATCAGGTGAGAAGCGGGCGCTTCTACTTGCGTGCAACATGTTTGATTTCGTATATATCGTACTAGTTGGCGCCGGGAATGTCAAGGGGAACTTCGCCCTTTCACACAGGTCGGCTGGCGAATAATCATTCATGAAGTGGTGCACTAAGCATCACTCACCCAATAGATTGTTGTTTCCTTTGTGATAAATACTCTCCCAATCCCTTTTAGGGATAAGCGCCCCCCCTGTTGCCCATGCCACGTGTGTTGCTTCCTTCATTTTGACTGCTAAACCGTGATTTTCGATATAGTCAGGGTGTTTTGATAAACGTATCGGCCCCTGCAAACCGGAAGCGGCAGAAGGTTCCACCTTTAATCCTTCTGTGTTCATGAGTTGAGCAAGCATCTTAAACAGCTCATTATCTTCGATTGTGTACACTCCGCTAACGAGTTTCTCACTAATCGCTGTAGCAAAGCTTGACGGTCTTCCGACGGCCAAGCCATCCGCTTCCGTTACATTGTCGATGCCGAAATCTTGGACACTCACCTTTTCATGTTTTTCCGTCAAAAGACCGATTAAGACGGATGGGGAATGCGTAGGTTCCACAAAAAAGCAGTGGACGTTATCGCCAAAAACTTGTTTGAGACCGAAAGTCAACCCTCCCGGGGACCCTCCTACGCCACAAGGAAGATAAACAAACAAAGGGTGATCTTTATCCACACGGATGTTTTTTTCGTCAAGTTGTGCCTTCAATTCGGAGGCCGCGATACTGTAACCTAAAAATAAATCGCGCGACTGTTCATCATCGATAAAATATCCGTTCGGACGCTCGTTGGACAGCTTTCTCCCTTCGTTAATCGCCTTGCCGAAGTCCGCCTTATATTCATAAACGTTGGCTCCATTTCTCCTGAGCAAATCTTTTTTCCATTGCTTTGCATCTGCGGACATGTAAACCGCAACCTCAAAACCGATCGCGGCACTGACGATCCCAATGCTTAGCCCCAGGTTGCCAGTTGAACCGACACCGATGGTGTATTGGCTAAAAAAACGTTTCAATTCGGGAGACGCAAATTTTTCGTAGTTCTCCCGCTTCGTTATCAATCCATTCTCAATCGCCAATTGTTCCGCATGTTTGAGTACTTCAAAAATCCCGCCGCGAGCTTTTATGGATCCGGCGATCGGCAATTCATTGTCACACTTTACATACAAAGATCCTTTGATTTGTCCTTTGTAATGAGCTTCAAGTTGCGATTTCATGTTCGGAATGGGACGCAAGGGAGATTCAATGATTCCGTCGTTTTCTCGCGTTTCCGGAAACATCCTTTCAATAAACGGCTGAAACCGCACCCACATTTCTTCTGCTTCTTTCACATCTGTCTCGCTTATGGGAAACTCGGAGGCATTTGTCCATCTTTGTTTGGATGGATTCACCCACCATACCGGCCTTAACGCTGTTATACTTTCAAGAAGGGGAAATGCTTTTGTCCAGTTTGCCATTGATTCGCCCAAAACCTGATTATAAATGATTAGGCCCTCCTTTGTTCCGATACTAAGAAGGTCTTAGCCTTCTAAATCTTAGATACTCCACTTCATTCAAAAGATTTTCAAGTCCATCCCGGCTGGCCACCTTTACTTCAAACAACCAACCTCCATCTTCCGGATTGATTGGAATTGACCAATTCAGGTTCATCTTCCAACTTTTCATTCACGTTCACAACGGTACCGGAGATCGGAACGTATATTTCCGAAACTGTTATTACTGATTCAATGGAACCGATACTTTCATTCGCGGTAACTTCATCATCAATTTCCGGCATTTCCATGAAGACGGTATCCCCCAGTTCCTGCTGCGCATCATTCGAAATACCGATGCGAACGATGTCTCATCTAATGTTTTCACCCATTCATGGTCCTTGCTATATAGCAGTGCCTTTTTCTTTTAATGTCTATCCAAGCGTTCTTGCGTTCTCAACGATCCGATTGGCATATGTTTTGAAAGAAGGTTGCAAAGATTTTTTAAAAGAAACGGGTTTTTGCGGCAATGACATGCATTAACGGGGGACGCCCTGCAAACCCGGAAAAACCGCCTTGTTCATCGCTTTTGCCATATCTTTGTTATTCGTTAGAACAAACCCTCCGCGAGGACCACTTAACGTTTTTAAGTCGTGCTGGTCACCACATCCGCATGAGGCATTGGTGACGAGGTTACATGTTTCCTGACCCGCTCTTTCTCTATAGCCGAAAAAATCGTCGCGTCGTTTTCCTTTAAACTCATCAAAATCCCTCCTGTTAAAAATATGGACAAACAAAAAAGGACAGAAAAAGGTATATACACCTTTGCTCTGTCCTTGTACCTGAGAGTTCAACTCCCCCGTGACGGAGTTTACCCCTTTGGTGGCTTAAGCGCTCTCCAGAGATGCGTCCCATTGTAGTCTTTTTACCTGAGAGATTCATTCACAAGGCATTTATGTGAATGTTGCCCCTTCGGTGCCGACGTTTAAGCCGGTCTCTCCCACAATGTTCGTTCGCAAATTTCATTCAATTAGTTATTAGCATAGCAAAGCAAAGATATTAATGCAATATTTATTTCAATATCATTTAAAAGTTAACCTCTTCTTTCCTATCTCTCACATTTCTAGGTCCTTCTAAGGTCCAGGTGTCTTTTCGGCATTTACCATTGCATTAGTTAATACATAAATGAACAAAATTCATCGAATGTTAAATGAAAGGGTCGAAGTACTTTTTGGTATCGTCTTAAATCAGTTTTTTTGATTACCAATACAAAAATACAAAATTTCAAAACCTTTGATTTCATCGTCGATAGAATTAATCTATTTTTTGATATAATTGAAAACTTATAACAAAATTCCTACACGTGTCCCTTCTGAGATAGCATCATGTAATCGCCGGGGAGAAACAGCGTCGCCAATAAGTTCAATCTCACGATCCGGTGCAGCTGAAGTTAGCTGATTAAACAAGCGATTATCTCCTTCTTCATAGCCGATTAATATGATCATTTCATCCTTTTCAATGATCCGCTTCCTATCCGTCCATTTGTCCTTCAATACAGGAATGCCGTCCCTCGTTTTGACCAAATGTTTATTTGGAGACATCGTCACATTCTTTTCGGATAATAACCGGTATAGTTCAGGCTTTTGCATTTCATCCAAATCTTCTGAAATCGACCACAATGGTGTGGCAATTTCAACTTGGGAAGCTCCTGCTTCTGCTGCAAAGTGAGCGATGCTGCCCCCTCTGAATTTTCCCTCTCGATCATAAACGATCACTTTACTATCGGCATTGATTGAAACCTGGCTATCAAGTAGTTCAACATCCGTTACATAACGGGGGTTCAAATCATTTGCTTCAAAGTTTCTCGGATTGGAACCTGTCGCAAGCACAACTGCATCAGGATTTAATTGCAATACATTATCACTCGTTCCTTTTTTATTAAGATGAACGTTTACGTTTAGTCGGTTTAATTCTTGTTCCAGCCATTTAATGTGTCTACCGTAATGGGGTCGTTCGGAAGCCATTGCAGCGAAATAAACTTTTCCCCCTAGTTTATCGGTACTTTCCAACAGATGCACCTCATGTCCGCGAATGGCCGATACGCGAGCAGCCTCCATTCCGGCCGGGCCACCACCGACAATAGCAATTTTGCGTTGATGCTGTGCAGGGGGGATATGATCTAAAGAATCATCGGCCATGGCAGGATTCACCGTACAAAGAACCGGCATCCCCATATATAACCTGCCGATACAACCTTCCGTGCATGCAATACACGGTCTTATTCGAGAAAACTCCCCTTTTTGTGCCAGCTGTGGCATATCCGGATCCGCTATAATAGCTCTTGTCATACCAACAAGATCACAATCTTCATTCGTCAAAGCTTTTTCCGCCTGACTGGGATCAAGATTACGTCCGGCAGCTAAAACAGGGACCGAAAGATGCTCTTTCATTTTTCCCGACACATGATTAAAAGTGCCCCTTGCAAACGTATCTCCGGGAACAACCGCAGCCTGTGCGCTGTAGGTTGCACCGGTACCACCGCTAATGCCAAACATATCAATGCAACCTAAATGATCAAGTGTTCTGGCAATTTCGAGCATATCCTCATGGTCAAGGCCTAGCACATCGGTTTTTGGGTCACCCGTCATTCTAAAACCAATAATGAAGTCACTTGATACAGCCTCTCTAACAGCTTGAATCACCTCGATCGAAAAACGCATACGACCGGCAAAATCCCCACCATATCTATCCGTTCGATGATTAAGAGCAGGACTCCAAAACTGTTCTATTAAGTGTCCTGCAAAGGATGTGATTTCAATGCCATCCCAGCCACACCTTTCAAGTCGTGCAGCGGCGTCAGCAAAGGATTCCACGATTGGGGCTATTTCCTCCGTACGCAAAACATGGGGTGTCTCACGATGCACCCCTTCCGGAATAGCGGATGGCGCTTGTATAGGGCGGCCACTGATCGACGAACCTGCACGTCTTCCCATATGGGTTGCCTGAGACATGATTAAGGAACCATGAGCATGAACACGCTCCGCAAGCTCCTTCAATAAAGGCTCATTTTCCTCATTCCATAAACTTACGGATCCATAAGAAGCTGCTGATTCCTCATAGACACTGGCAGAACCAAACGTCATAATGATCCCGGCGCCTCCGGCAGCTTTACGTTCATGATATCGAACATGACGTTCATTTATAATGCCCGTACCATTATCCCACGCTACAGCATGTGCCGTTGATACGATTCGATTTTTGGCTTCTTTCGTTCCAATTTTCAACGGACTAAATAAGGTCTTCAAATTTGCCCGTACCGTTTGATTATTATCCACTGGTGTCCCTCCTTCATTTATCAAAATAAACCAACAATTTTTCCGTCTTCATCAACGTCAATGGATTCGGCTGAAGGAGATTTAGGGAGCCCTGGCATCGTCATAATGTTGCCGGTTAACATGACAATGAATCCTGCTCCGGCGGATAGTTTCACATCTCTTATTGTTATTTCAAAATCGCTCGGCCTTCCTATTTTCGTCGGATCATCGGAAAATGAGTATGGCGTTTTCGCCATACATACCGGAAGATCCCCATACCCTAACGCCTCCAGCTTTCCAATTTCTTTTTCCGCGATTCCAGTAAGTTCTACCCCTTTTCCACCATATACCTTTTGAACAATCTTTTCGATTTTCTCGAGGATCGAATCTTCCAGGTCATAAGTGAACATTGGCTGGCTTCCGCGATCAGCCAGCCGAACAACTTCCTGTGCAAGTTCCTTACCACCTGAACCGCCGTTTGCCCATACATCGGATAGCACGACCTCTACACCTTGCTCCCGACATTTTTCTTCTATTTTTTTCAGCTCCGCTTCGCTGTCCGTTGGAAATTTATTAATGGCCACAACCGTTGACACGCCGAATGTTTCTTGCATAATGTCCAAATGTTGCAATAAATTAGGCAGCCCTTTTTCAAGTGCTTGGAGATTTTCTTTTTCCAACTCGGTTTTTGAAATGCCACCATGCAATTTCAATGCTCTGACCGTTGCAACAACAACGGTGGAGGACGGCCTTAAACCTGACAGGCGATATTTAATATTAATGAACTTTTCCGCTCCCAAATCGGCACCGAATCCTGCTTCCGTCACAACATAATCCGCATAGTTCAATGCCGTTTTTGTCGCTTGTATACTATTGCAACCGTGTGCGATATTGGCAAAAGGTCCGCCGTGGACAAATGCCGGTGTATGTTCCAACGTTTGTACCAAGTTTGGTTTTATAGCGTCTTTCAAAAGAGCTGCCATCGCTCCGTGTGCTTTCAATTGACCCGCGGTAACAGGGGCATCGTCTTTTGTATAGCCAATAACAATTTTCTTTAACTTTTCTTTCAAATCTTCAAGTGTTTTTGCTAAACAAAAGATCGCCATAATTTCCGAAGCCACCGTAATTTCAAATCCATCTTCACGTGGCGTCCCGTTTGCTTTTCCGTGTAAACCCTCCACGACATGGCGAAGTTGCCGGTCGTTCATATCGAGCACTCGTTTCCATTTAATATTACGAGGATCAATATTCAATGGATTCCCATGGTGGATATGATTATCGATGATGGCAGCCAATAAATTATTCGCCGCACTGATAGCATGAAAATCACCGGTAAAATGCAAATTGATATCTTCCATAGGTACGACCTGGGAATAACCACCCCCGGCGGCCCCGCCTTTCATGCCAAACACAGGGCCTACGGAAGGTTCCCTTATCGCAACCGCCGCATTTTTTCCTATTTTTTGAAGGGCATCAGCCAAACCAATGGAGGTGGTCGTTTTCCCTTCACCGGCAGGTGTTGGACTAATGCCCGTCATAAGAATCAATTTTCCACTTTCTTCATGCTCGATCTTTTTGTTCTGATCTTCGTTAATTTTTGCTTTGTAATCTCCGTATAATTCAAGCTTGCTTCGCCCCACCCCCATTTTTTCGGCAACCTTTTCAATCGGCTTCATCGTTATACATTGTGCAATTTCTACATCTGATTTCATATTTGCAAGCCTCCAATAGGTAGAGTGCTGATTGGCAAAGCGAAACAGAAACATCAATGGTCCGGTTGTGACGAACCTTAAAAAAGAATGAAAGATGCTAAAAACAGATGAGTGCTGCAATCATATAGCTATACGACCGAAAATTTTTTTAAGTGTGTCTAGTTCGTTAAAGGTGTACATATGGAAGCCAGCGATCCCATTGTCCGACTCATTTAAGTGCGGGGCGTAGGTGCTCAACAAGTCGGAGGCGTCGTATCCGCGCAACATTTTTCCCGTCAATTTCAGATTCTTTCTGAGGAAGCGTATCGAATCGGTCACACCAATGCGGGTAGCGATACGAATCAGTTTGTCCGGTTTCACCGGCCCAGGGATGCCCAAGTAGAACGGCAGTTGCAGACCGGCTTCACGCTGGCTCCGCACCCAAGCAAGGACTTGGTCGGGGTCGAAGCACATCTGCGTCACGGCGTAGTGCGCGTAAGGCGCTTTCGCCAAGACGTCCTTGGCGAGGATGTCACTACCGATATCAGGGTGCCCTTCGGGATACGCCGGAATTCCGATGCGGCAAATCTCGTGCTCGCGTGTGGCTAGGGATTGCAACAGATCAAAGCCATGATGATACGGGCCCAGCGGCTGCCTCTGATCGCCGCCGATAACGAAGATCTCATCCAAATCGTTGGCCTGCAGCTCCTCAAGCATTGCATCCAGATGTCCTCCACTCCGGATCATCCGCGCCGCAATATGGGGAACAACTCGGGCAAAATGAGGAGCCAATGCGATTGCCGTTTCGATCGTAGCGTCGACCCCTTTTTTCGGCGAGCAGGTAATCGTCAGCGTGGCGTGAGGTGGGAGTGCCGCCGTAGCCCGCTCAACGATACGGTCGGTAGGTATGAGTTCGAAGCGTGGTTCACTCATTTCTCCGAACTGCGCAACCGACAATTGTCGATCCATCATTGCCATCACCTCTTTCATTTTGGAAGTTAGAGGTTGGAAAGTTAGAGATTGGATGGAAATGGCCAATGTCTTCGAGTCCAACTTCCAACCTCTAAATTCTAACCTCCAGAACGTCTAAAGCTTCCGGCCGGTCTGGGCCAATCCCGTGCCGGGGAATTCGGGTGGCTTAAACGGCGTCTCTGCAACCTCTGCCGTAACACGCCCGCCGGCATACGGCTCGGGAAGGTGCACTTCAAGCTGGGTTCCGATCGCACTAAATGAGTGGGGTAACATCGCATAACCAATATTGCACCCTTGGGTCGGCGAATAAAAAGCAGAGGTGATGTAACCGACCGGCTTCGTCTCATTTTCAGCGTAGACAAGGTAAAAATCCGCGGGGTACCAGTCGATCTGATTGCCGCCAAACTTCAGCCCTGCCAACTTGCTGGTGACCCCTTCGTGCTTGATGCGAGCCAGCGCTTCCTTACCCACGAATCGGGACTTGCTCAAATCTACTTGCCAATCCAGTCCGACCTGGTACGGATTGGTCTCCAGATCCATGTCCTGACCGTAGGAGAGGATGCCCGCCTCGATCCGACGGATGTGGCCCGGGGCAATCACTTTTAGATTATGGGCCTTGCCGGCTTCTAGGAGATGGTTCCAGAACCGTTCGGCATTGACGCTCGCGTCATAGAGGTAGATCTCATAGCCAGCCTCACCCGAGAACCCCGTGCGGGACACGATAACGGGACAACCGTTTACTTCGCCCTCGAGCAGTCCGTAATAGGGAACATCGTGGATCCGCTCACCAAACAGGTCGATCATGAGCGCTGTCGACTTCGGCCCTTGAATTTGCACCGGGGCAACATCGATTTCACGCACCGTGCAATCAAATTCGTTCGTGGAATTAAGCGCCTGCAACCACAAGGAAACGTCACTGTCGGAGAGCGAGAACCAAAATTCATCTTCATGCGGACGAAGGAGGACCGGATCATTGATGATTCCACCTTCTTCGTTGCACAAAATAACGTAGCGGGCCTTTCCTACCTTAACTTTTTCGACCGGGCGCGTGATGGCCAAGTCGACCAGTTTGGCGGCATCAGGGCCTTTCACTTGAATCTGTCGTTCTACCGCGACATTCCAAAGGGTAACGTGTTCGGTGAGGTATTCGTATTCTTTGAGGACGCCGCCCTCCTCCCATGGGATGTAGGCGCGCGGATGGTACATATGGTTGTATACCTCATAGCACCAACAGCCTGCCTCCTGGGAAAGATGCCAGAAGGGGGACTTGCGCATCCTTTGAGAGATCAACATGCGTGAACCGTTATCCCCGCTTTGGCGCAGGTTAACCGGGACGTTCCTGTTCACTCCCAGTACCTCAAGATCGTTAGACGTTTTGAATTCTGATATAGGTTGCACCTCAACAGACATTACAATTGCCTCCTCATTTGATGAATATTTAAATAAAATAGACAGCACTGACACCGTCTGACATGACCGAATCACCCTCCTGGCCGATTAAACACCTTAGAAACACTCGAATACTTTTTATTTTCTGATATTACAAAATTTTTCTGCCGCCTTCCCAGGCATGTTGAACAGCGCCCCCCTCCCATAATCAGCTCACAATTTCATATCACGGTTCCTGCCGTATAGACCTCTTCAACATTTTGTTCTTGCATTCATTTCATAATCATGATTATTTTATATTCTTGATTACATTATAATCACCAATTTTTGATTTGTAAATGATTTCAAAAAAATTGTTTTAAAAAATTTCTCCCTTTTCTTGAAGTTCCCCATTACAAGCCACTATAGACAACCCGCACACACCAGCGACCATCCTCTTACAATCATCATATTAGAAACATCCTAATTTTCGAAAAATTACACAAAAAATAGTCCCTTCCTTCAATCCTTTCTATACAACGTGAAGAAACGATTGTTTATGCTTATCACTTTAAACGGATACACCTTATCTTATCACTTCCCGTTTATATAATCATGATTATATTTTTATTATTGGTTATATAATAATCATTGTAAAGAGATTTTTTTAATTTTTCCGCAAAAATTTTTTGACATTATTTGAGTCATTTCAAGCTTATTTGAAGAATGCTAGACATTATGCTAGATTAAAGTAAAGATGAATCGGGATTCACATTTTCAAACCGAAAAACCGAGAAGAGGTGAAAGCTTGGACAAAAAGGCGATTCAAACGGTCCGCATGATGAGATATTTTATAGACGCCACCGTTCAAATCATTGAAGAGGAAGGCATTGAAAATGTAACTATCCGAAGAATATCCGATTTGGCCGGTTATAATAGCGCGACCATATATAATTACTTTAGCGAACTTTCGCACCTGATTTTCTATTCTTCGTTAAAAATTTTAAGAAAATATACATCAGCGCTGCCTGGATATATGGCGAAAGGGAACAATCCTCTGGAAAGATTTTTGCTCATGTGGGAATGCTTTTGTCAATATTCCTTCTCTGAACCGCACATCTATCATGCTATTTTCTCCTCGGATGTCGGAGGCGGATCCAAAGAACTGATGGATGAGTATTATGATCAGTTCCCGGATGATCTCGACGATTTGCCATCCGATTTAAGGCCGATGTTTTTGGAATTTGATATGACAACTAGGGAACGCATCGCGATGGAGGAGTGCATTCAAACGGGGGATATTAAGGAAGAAAACGCAGAACACGTACAGGAAATGATAAAATTGATCTGGCAGGGCATGTTGACCCTCGTACTGAACCAAAGATATAACTACTCTGCGGAAAAAGCAACGGAAATTACGATGACTTACATTAAGGAAATCATGGAAAATGCCAATTCGTTTTCCTTTAGCCGATTTCCCTAAACAAAATGATGTAAGGCTAAAGACCAAAAAAGGGCTTCCTTCTCAAATGAAAAGGAAGCCTCTCTTTGTTATTGCCGAATCGCCCCATGCGGATCAATGACGAATTTCTTCGCAATGCCGCTGTCGAAATCAGCGTAACCATCTGGGGCCTCATCAATAGAAATCACTTGTGCGTTCACCGCTTTGGCAATTTGGGCATTGCCGGATAAAATCGATTTCATCAACCCACGATTGTATTGCATTGCCGGGGTTTGTCCGGTAACGAATGAATGAGCTTTTGCCCAACCCTGCCCGAAGCGGACTTTTAATGATCCTGTCTGTGCATCTTTATCCGCTGCGCCGGGATCTTCGGTTACATAAAGGCCGGGTATGCCGAGGCCTCCGCCGGCCTGCGTGACATCCATGATGGCATTCAAAACAGCCGCGGGTTGTTCTCCACTCTCTCCGTGACCGGAAGCTTCAAATCCGACCGCGTCAACCGCTGCATCCACTTCCGGCATGCCCAGAATCTGTTCAATCTGCTCACCTAAACGATCATGTTCTCTCAAATTGACCGTTTCACAACCGAAACTTTTCGCTTGCTGCAACCGTTCTTCATTCAAATCGCCAACGATGACAGCGGATGCACCAAGCAGTTGTGCGGAATGTGCGGCAGCTAGTCCTACCGGCCCGGCGCCGGCAACATAAACAGTTGACCCCATCGTGACTCCAGCTGAATAGGCTCCGTGAAATCCGGTCGGAAAGATATCCGTAAGCATTGTTAGGTCAAGAATCTTATCCATCGCTTGATCCTTATCGGGGAATTTCAGAAGTTGAAAATCTGCATAAGGAACCATCACATATTCTGATTGGCCTCCGACCCAACCGCCCATATCGACGTAGCCGTATGCCGAACCGGGGCGTTCCGGATTCACGTTCAAGCAAATATGTGTTTTTTGCTGTTGGCACATGACACAGCGTCCGCAAGCGATATTAAAAGGAACCGAAACCATGTCCCCTTTTTCAATACATTCAACATCCCGTCCTGTTTCCATCACTTCGCCGGTAATTTCGTGTCCGAGAACCAAACCCTTAGGAGCTGTCGTCCTCCCTCGAACCATATGTTGGTCGCTGCCGCAAATGTTAGTCGCAATCACTTTGATGATCACGCCGTGTTCACATTTTCGATCCACATTTTCTTTAGGTACACCGGGGCCATCCCTAAGTACAAGTTCCGGATAGCCAATGTCCTCAACCGTGACCTTACCTTCTCCCTGATAAACAACGCCTTTGTTAGAAGCCATGATACTCCCCCAAGTCAATTTTAATGATGGCAAAAGGTTAAGAGTCAAAATTCATTTTCTATTATGAAAATGACTCCCTTTTTAAATTCACAAATTTTTAACCATAACCTTTGAAGACAATTGTAATAACAGTCTTACATCTTGTAAAATGATTAAAAGAGATACCTTCGATCATTTTAAGAAATAAATATTTAAAGGAGGGCATCAAGTGGAAATAAGAGATTTGAAGATTTTTAAAAGTGTTTCTTTTCATAAAAGTGCCAGTAAAGCAGCTAACGAGTTAAATTATGTCCAATCTCATGTTACGACAAGAATTCAACTGTTAGAGAAAGAATTAAATACTCGGTTATTTCACCGTGACAGTCGTGGAATGATTCTAAATCCTGAGGGGAAAAAGTTGTTGTCTTATACTGATAATGTTTTATCTATGCTCAATGAGATGGTCAAAGTTGTTCAAGATTCGGATGAGCCCTCCGGTGAACTTGATTTAGGCACAGTTGAAACGATCATACGACTCCCCCATATTTTATCGAACTATCACGAGTATTATCCAAACGTAGATTTATCCTTGGTCACAGGTGTAACCGAAGAACTTGTCCAGCAAGTCATTACGCACCAATTAGATGGTGCCTTTGTCACCGGGTTTGAAGAACATCCTAAAATTACTCAACATGACGTATTTCATGAAGAATTAACGCTAATATCAAATAAAGAAATGACGATTGACGAAATTGTCCATAAACCATTGCTTGTATTTAAAAATGGGTGTAGCTACCGAGCTAAATTAACAGAATGGATAAAAGCTGAAGGCATACACCCGGCTAAAATGATCGAATTTGGCACACTGGAGACCATTCTCGGCTGTGTTGTATCTGGATTAGGCGTCACCCTCCTCCCAAAATCTACCATCGAGCACCTAGAAGAAAACGGCACTGTTTACAGCAAGAAGCTTCCTGACAAATACAGTCATGTAACGACCGTTTTTATTCGTCGATCAGATGCTTATTTAACAAACTCGATGAAAAAATTCATGGAAACAATTCAAACGTCAACAGACACAAAAACTGGCTTGTTAAGGTATCACTTTCAATGATTAAAGATATCGATAACAGTCATTTTACGTGATATATCTTCTCATTTAAACTATAACCAAATGCCTTGCATTTATGAAATTTCAATTATTGGAGGGAATTATGCAATGAGTAACTTAAACCTTAGTTTTGCAAAGACATTGATTGAGGCTGCTGAACGAGAGTCACAAAACCTTGGCTTATCAATGGTGATTTCGATCATGGATGAAGGCGGGAACCTCATCGCTACCCATCGGATGGATGATGCGTGGCTCGCAAGTGTTGACATCGCGCAAAACAAAGCATGGACCTCTGTGGCGCTAAAAATGCCGACATCCAATCTGGAAGAAGCCACAGTACCTAACGCAAGTCTTTATGGATTAAATACGACAAATCAAGGAAAAATTGTCGTATTCGGCGGTGGGATCCCGTTGATTAAAGACGATCAAGTCGTCGGAGCTGTTGGCGTGAGTGGAAGTACGGTCGATCATGATGTACAGGTAGCGGAAGCTGCAGTTAAAAAATTCGAAGGAAGCCTCACAAATGGGCAAAGATGATTATGATGTAATCGTTGTTGGAGCGGGCTCTATGGGAATGGCAGCCGGTTATTATTTATCGAGACAGGGAGCAAAAACACTACTCATCGATGCTTTCGACCCTCCACATACAAACGGAAGCCATCATGGAGAAACCCGCATCATTCGCCATGCCTATGGCGAAGGGAGGGAATATGTCCCTCTGGCGATAAGATCCCAAACATTGTGGAATGAACTACAAGAAGAAGCCGACGAAATCATCTTTAAAAAAACAGGAGTGCTGGGGTTTGGTCCGGATGGATCGGATTTTATCGATGAAGCAATCGCGAGTTCCAAAGAATATTCACTGCCCCTTGATTTGTTGGATGCCGCAGAAATAAATGAACGCTGGCCAGGAATCCAACTTCCGGACGGATACAAAGGATGTTTTGAACCCGAGTCCGGCGTTCTATACAGCGAGAATTGCATCAGAGCCTATCGCCATTTGGCTGAAAAAAACGGTGGAAGCATTGTTCCTAATGCACCGGTTAAAAATATAAAAGCTGACAAAGATTCTGTTTCGATCGAAACTGATGATGAAACATATATCGGAAAAAAAGTAATCATTAGTGCCGGGGCTTGGAACAAAGACGTGCTAGCAAATTTAAATTTAGATATACCACTGCAACCGACACGTCAAACAACCACCTGGTTTGATTCAGATCCATCCTTATATGAGGCCGATGTTTTTCCTGCTTTTTTCGTTGACACACCTTCTGGTGTCTATTATGGATTCCCCAGCTTTGATAGCAGCGGGTTAAAAATTGGACGGTTTGATATCGGGGAAAAAACTGAAGCAGCTTATATGAACCGTGAATACGGGATATATCCAGAAGATGAAGGGCATGTACGTAAATTCTTAGAAACATATATGCCCCAGGCCGCAGGTGACTTAAAACAGGGGCGTACCTGTATTTTCACTCGAACTCCGGACGAACATTTCGTTGTCGATCTACATCCAAACCATTCCAATATCGCCATAGCGGCAGGCTTTTCCGGCCACGGCTTTAAATTTGCAAGTGTCATCGGAGAAATTTTAAGCCAATTGGCTTTGGATGGACAGACAGAACATGATATCTCGAAATTCTCCATAACGCGGCCGGCTTTACAGCAAAACGAGTAATCTTCCCGATAATTTTAATGAACAGGGTAATCTTCCCCTGTTCATTTTTTGACGCCAATATGATCGGCTATCATTATTTCTCTCGTCTGCCCCGGGACAAGTAAAAAAGTACGGTTGGGACACTTTTTCAGATAATGCACCGCTTTTCACGTTCCAACGGCTATGGTTGGAGTACTTTTTCTCGCTAACCATCACAATTCACGTTTCAACCGGTGCTCTTAGGTACCTTTTGAGCGGATTGGGTATCCTTGAGATGAAATCTTCCCTTAGTTCGGACTTTATTCAAGACATTATCCCGTTAATCTTCACAGGTTAAAACCGCAACGACAAACACGTCAGGCTCCCATCTTTTTTCTGGAATTCCGATGCCTCAACCTCGATGGTTTGAAGCCCCAGTGCCTTGATTTGTTTGTACGTCTCCGTAAAGCCTTTCGGCATGATAATGGTATTTTTGATACGCAGACAATTGGCCGCATACGCTTCATTATCGGGGACAACGATTTTTTTCAAAGAGGAGAAAGCGGGTTCATCTACGAATTCACCAGCAACAAGGACGTGATCGTCTCCGATATACGTGGCCCCTGTTTTTAAATGAAGAAAATCATGGACGGGGATAAAAGAGGTCGTACACCCGTACTTCTTCACGATGTCCCGGAATTGCTCAGCGCCTTCCCGGTTTGTCCGATCAGAAAGGCCAATGTAATAGTGATTCTCTCCATGTATCACATCACCTCCATCCATATGCCCGGGATCAGAAATCGATTCAATATTGTCGTAAAAACGTTTCAGTATCGGCTCGATGATATCTTTTTCGCCGGTACGGGAAGGCGCGCCCGGATTTGTCAATATGGCGCACTCTGCAGTGACGACCGCGGGATCTTCAACATAGATGGCATCCGGGTATCTTTCATCTTCCTCGAGCACCGTCACCTCCAGCCCGCAAGTTTCTAATGCTTCAACATACTGTTTATGTTGGGCACGCGCGAGCTCGATATCCGGAGTGCCGAGAGATGCGTCGTTGAGCCCATCAACATAGCTGTCCCCGACTTTTCTTACAATGGCTTTTGAAAACATGTAAGCCCCCTTAGACCAATAATTTTCGCATATAGTATTGGCATTCCCCTTCAACGGGATGCCCATCCATCTTTCCGACGATCTCGAAGCCATGGTTTTGATAAAAACTCGGCGCTTGCCAGCTCAACGTTTCCAAGTACATCATACGGCAGGAATGGTTGCAAGCCTCATTTTCCATTTCCTTCAACAATCGGCTTCCAAACCCATGGCCTTGATAGGCGCGATCGACGGAGAAAAGCGAGATGTGCATATTGTTCCAAAAAATCTCACCGTTAATGCCGGCAACGATTTTCCCTTCATCATAGATGACAAAACAGAGCAGTTTCTTTTCCCGGTTGGAAAAAGCGGGTCTCTTCGCGGCCGTATCTGTTTGCAAATGTTTGCTGATCGCGTCTTTCGTTTTTTCGTAATCCGCACGCTCGACACACATAGCATTATGCCCTTTCATTAATCTCCCGGGATATTTGTTCCACAAACGTATCCAGCGATTCCGTGCCTGTTTCTTTTTGCCCGTATTTACGAATATTAACAGCGCCGGCCTCTACCTCTTTATCTCCGAGTACGAGGGTATACGGAATTTTTTGCGTTTGTGCTTCCCGAATTTTATAGCCAAGTTTCTCGTCGCGAAGATCCGTTTCCACTCGGACGCCGGCGAATTGCAGTTTTTCTTTGACCTGTTTGACATATTCGCCATGGACATCCAGGGAGACGGGAATGAGTTGTACTTGCACAGGCGCTAGCCAAGTTGGAAATGCGCCTTTATATTCTTCAATTAGAAAAGCGACGAAGCGTTCCATTGTGGAGACGACCCCGCGGTGAATGACGACCGGCCGATGTTCTTTGCCGTCTTCCCCGATATACGTGAGGTCCATTTGCTCGGGCAAGTGAAAATCAAGCTGGACGGTAGATAAGGTTTCATCTTTTCCGAGTGCTGTTTTCACCTGAACATCAAGCTTTGGACCGTAGAAAGCGGCTTCCCCAACTGCTTCTACATATTCCGTGCCGTGCTCGTCCATCGCTTCTTTTAAGAGAACCTGCGCTTTTTCCCACATCTCATCGTTATCGACATATTTTTCCTTATCCTCCGGATCCCGGTACGACAGACGGAAATAGTAATCGTTAATGCCGAAGTCATTGTACACATTCTGAATAAGGTCAACGACGCGCAAAAACTCCTCCTTCATTTGATCGGGCCGACAGAAAATATGGGCGTCATTCAGTGTCATGGCGCGAACGCGCTGCAACCCGGCCAAGGCGCCGGACATTTCATGGCGATGCATCATGCCAAGTTCGGCGATGCGAAGGGGCAATTCACGGTAACTGTGCAAATCGTTCTTATAAACCATCATATGGTGCGGGCAATTCATCGGGCGCAGCACGAGGTCTTCGTTGTCCATTTCCATCGCCGGAAACATGTCATCCTGGTAATGCTCCCAATGGCCCGAGGTTTTATAAAGATCAACGCTTCCCAACACCGGCGTATACACATGGTCATAGCCGAGCCGTTCTTCTATATCTGTGATGTAGCGTTCAATCGTGCGTCTGATCGTTGCTCCTTTCGGCAACCATAACGGCAAGCCTTGTCCGACTTGTTGGTCGACGGTGAACAAGTCTAATTCTTTTCCCAGTTTACGGTGATCCCGTTCTTTCCGTTCTTCCAATATACGTAAATGTTCATCCAATTCGCCTTGCTTTGGAAAAGCAGTACCGTAAATGCGCTGCAGCATTTGATTGTCGCTGTCTCCGCGCCAATAGGCGCCGGAAATGTTCATCAGCTTGAATTTTTTCAGTTTGCCTGTTTCGGGAACATGAACGCCGCGGCAAAGATCGACAAACTCCCCTTGTTCATAAAGCGAAACCGTTTCTCCCTCCGGGATGGCATCGATGAGCTCAAGTTTCAACTTATCGCCTTGAGCTTCAAAAAAACGCTTTGCTTCTTCCCGAGACACTTCCTTGCGCACAATTTCATGGTTTTCATCGATGATCTTTTGCATCTCTTTTTCGATTTTCGGCAAATCGTCCGGCGAAATCGTCGATGCGGTTTCGATATCATAGTAAAAACCGTCCTCAATAACCGGCCCAACCCCGAATTTGGCATCGGGATACAAGCGTTTTACTGCTTGTGCCAATAAATGAGCGCTGCTGTGGCGCAAGACTTCAAGGCCTTCCTCATCTTTAAACGTCAAAATTTCAACCTCTCCGTCGCTCGTGAGCGGGGTACGCAAATCAAGCGCTTGACCGTTTAATTTTCCGGCTGCCGCCTGTTTTTTTAAACCGGGACTAATATCGGCAGCAACGTCTTCCAACGTTACGCCTTCATCAAATGCCTTTACTGATCTATCTGGAAACATTAATTCCGGCATTTCCTTCATCTCCTTCATTTTTTTTACACGAAAAAGCACAAAAAAGCCCGCCCCAAAAAGGGACGAGCTTAACCCGCGGTTCCACCCTCGTGCCTCGCCAATATGCAAGGCGCTCGGACCGGTTAACGCCCGGGATGACGGCAACAACTACTGGTCGTTCATCGTTGCAGCTCCGAGGTGGTAAACATCAGGACCATTCGATAAAAAGCTTTCAGCCGGCGGCTTTCCTCTCTGGGATCTGTATCCTGACGTTCGCATCCTCTTCCGTGCCTTTATTCATTGTATTCATTATAAAAAGGTTTGTTGGAAAATGCAAGTGCGGTGCGGCAGATGAAAAAACTGATGAAGCCGAAAGTTATCGATAAAGAAGGTTGATGCCGTAATTAGTGATTGTGTTTGCCGTTTAACTTCAACCTCTGACTCATGTGCCTTTAAGTTTTTTCATAAAACGAGAATAAACATGCGCAGGAGGAACGTCCCTGCCATCCCAAGCAGCGCTTTGAGTCTTCAGAACCCAATCTCAAGAGCAAATCTGTTACTGAGCATTGGTACTCACTTTATGCCTATGACTATGTTGGAATTTGGGAAGAATTTATTTTCGACTTGCTCTTATCCTTTACGCCGCAAGGATTTTGAGACAGCGCAATTGCAATTAGCTCTCAATCTGTTCACCAGACTGCTAAACCATCCCCAACAACGTGTGAGAAATATTCACCGAATGTTGATGAATGCGGAGCATGCTATTCATTAAGTCTGAGAATACAACACTGACGGTGCTGCTTGAACTTGCACCGTGGTAAAAATGTTGATAGCGCAACTCTCGTTCCATACGCAAAATTTTCGGGTTGCTATGGATGACGCGTACCGCCACTTCTTCATCTTGACCCTGAAAGGCTTGAATGGCATCGTCAAAGCTCTTCATCACTTCTTCATAGAGCTCGGACACTTTGGCGCGCTCCCATTCACTTAACTGCTTGCCTCCGCGATCGAGCTTGGCGATCGTTCGCGTCATGTCCTTCACCGTATTGGCCATTCTTTCCATATCATTGTTAAAATAAAGCAGTTTTAGCGCCTCTTCCGACTCCCGGTCATTCAAATTTTGCTCCATTAATCGTTGCAAGTGATGATAGATCGCTTTGTAAAGGTGGTCGATGACTTTTTCTTCAGCCACGACGGCTTCCCGGATTCTTTCATTTTGAATCATCGCGATCATATGCGGCAGCATATGATAACGAATTTTTTCCGCTACCCGTTCCAATTCCTTGCGAGCTTGCAATAATCCGACAGAAGGAAACTGAACGGAATCCCGGTCGATATATTTCACATCTTTCGCCGGTTCCGTTTTTTCCGGTAAAAGTTTCACCATCCAATCGGCAAAACGGTTGCAGAAAGGAAGAAGCAATAACATGTTCACAATGTTAAAAATCGTATGTGCGTTTGCAAGTTGGCGCTCCACGTCCCCTCCCAGGAGCGGAAGTACTTGCACAAACAAACTCGTAAACGGCAAGAATACGATAACGCCGATCGCTTTAAATATGGCATGGGCAAGCGCTGCGCGCTGTGCGTCTTTCGACGCTTTCAAACTGGCAATCATCGCGGTGACGACCGTACCCAAATTTGCACCATAGACGGTATATACCGCTGCTTCCAAAGAAATCAAGCCACTGCTCGTCAGCGCGAATGTTAAGGCAATCGTAGCCGCGCTGTTTTGAATAATCGCTGTAAACAATGCCGCCACAAGTACAAACAGCAATGGATACTCGGCAATCACCAACAAAGATTCCCTGAATAGTTCACTCGACTGCAAAGGCTCCATGGCCCCGGTCATCAATCCCAAACCGAAAAAAACAAAGCCAAAGCCCAATACAATGGCACCATACGTGCGCAATTTAGAATCAAAAAGATATAAAAGGACACCGAGAATCACAAATACAAGGGCATAATCCGTAATCGCAAAAGCGATGAGCTGCACGGTCAACGTGGTCCCCACGGCAGACCCGAGCAAAATCCCCATCGCTCTGCGCAAGCTGATCAACCCGGCATTCACAAACCCTACAATCATCACCGTTGCTGCCGTTGAAGATTGCAAAATCGCAGCAAGAACGATGCCGGCTAAGGCCCCGTACCATTGATTTTTCGTTACTTTTCTAAGAAACAAATTCAGTTGATAGGAAGAGGACTTTCTCAATCCATCACTGGCGACATGCATGCCATATAAGAAGATCGCAAGCCCGCCGAGAAGTTGAATGCTAACGTCGATCCAGTTCATTTTCGCTCAGCCTTCGGTTAATGTTCACGACATGGTCAGCCATTCGTTCCACATAGCGAATGGCCAGGAAAAGCGGTGCAAGCTTTTCGATGTGTTGCGGCGTTGCTTTCATATCGTGGATAATTTGCTGTTGCAAGAAAAAAAATAATGCGTCGACGTCCTCGTCCTGATGTTCAACGTCTTTGACCGATGGATACGACTTGCCCTTCATGCTTTCCAGTGTGCGTGTGAGCATGTCCGTGCTCAACCACTGCATCTTCCTATACCCGTCTACAAATGACGCACTTACATAGGGACGCAAATCTTCAACGTCCAATTCTTTTTTCAGTTCGGCAACATTGACCACCTGATCGCCCATGCGTTCGAACTCCCGAGCCATACGCATCGTTGTTGTCAATGTCTTCAATTCTTCCGGCAGAGGTTGCTGAAGACTAATTAAATGCAGGATCGACCTATGGATTTGATGGTCAAACGCATCGATCGTTTCATCTTGTTGGATCAAAACATTTGCATCTTTGTTTGGCATAAAAAAAACATCTTTTATCTGTTCCATCTGATGCAAAACTTCTTCACCCATGCTGAGGAGATCTCTTTCAATCGTTTGCACTTCATTACTAAAGTTGGTCAATTTAAACACGAGGCCTTCCCCCCCAACTAAAAATTCCGCCCTATCGATGTCTATTCATCGTATCCCTTGTATTATACGATTACAAGCTACTAAGAGAGGACAGAATACACTTTTACTCCTAGCTTACGATTCTACAATTAAAGGTACTTTTTCAAAACCATCATCCGTGATTCTTACTAACCCTTTATCCGATAAGCGGAGTTCGGGAATGACCACAAGCGCTAAGAGCGACAGTGTCATAAAGGCATAATTCATCGTACAACCGGCTTCGGCAAGTGCATGACTAACCGCACGCGATCTTTCCGCCACTTGTTCAAAAGGGGCATTTGACATCAATCCTGCAACAGGTAAAGGCAGAGTTGTCTCTCCTTTTTCCGTTATAACCGCGATACCTCCTTGCATCTGCCCCACTTTATTGGCAGCCGCGGCCATCTTGTCGTCATTATTGCCTATCACCATGAGGTTATGACTATCATGTGCAACGGTAGAAGCCATCGCGACCTGCTTATCAAATCCGATGCCTTTCAAAATACCAAGGCCTTGGTTTCCGTTCCGTCCGTGACGTTCAATGACCGCCATTTTACATAGGTCACCTTGAAGGAGCATGTCAATTTTGCCGCAAGGAAGGCTGACATGTTTTTCTTTCGTGTACACCTGATTCTCGTTCACTTCAATGGTTCGCACGTCTACTTTTTTACCTTCCGCAGCAGGAGGAGTGATCAGAAAATCATCAGCGTTTATCTTTTCACCTATTTTTACCGAATGAACCGCTTTATCGGATAAGGGAAATTCAGGAAGTTCCGTTACCATCTTCCCGTCCTGCGCTACGACTTGTCCGGCCGCTACTGTTATGCCAACGTCCATCTCTGCCAACGTCCCCTCCAATAATAGGAGATCTGCAAACCGGCCGGGGGCAATGATGCCGACATCATCGGAAACGCCAAAACGTTCAGCCGGATTAATCGTCGCCATTTGAATCGCGATTACCGGAGGAACTCCTTGAGCAATGGCATGGCGGACGACAAAATCCATGTGTCCCTCGTCAACGAGGGATTCAGGGCTACGATCATCCGTAACTAAAAGCATGCGCCTCGTATTCAGGCCATACTCTGTATAAGCTTTGATCGTTTCTACTACATCATGCCAAGCGGAACCCCTTCTCAATTTCGCATACATCCCGAGACGAACTTGAGCAATAACGTCCTCAGCCGTCGAATTTTCATGATCGCCGTTAATACCCACGGCTGTGTATGCAGAAAGTCTGCGGTCGTCTTCCGGCGGCCAAGTGTAGTGGCCATCCGCCTGCCTGCCGGCACGCAACGTTTCTTCGATTTCAGAGAGCATCTTCTCATTGCCGTATACAACACCGGGGAAGTTCATCACTTCTCCAAGGGCATTGACATCGTCCCCCCACGTAAATGCTTCCGCAACTTCATCCGGACCTATAACAGCGCCATTGGTTTCGTAATTCTCGTCTGTCGACGGGACACATGAAGGCACTTGCATATACGCGGCCATCGGTGTCTGCCGAGCTTCCTCCAACATCAGTTTTAACCCGTCAAGTCCAAGCACATTCGTGATTTCATGGGCATCGAAAAAACCACCGGTCGTCCCCTTTGGCAGAACGGCCCGGGAAAACTGCATCGGTCGTATTTGGCTGCTTTCGATGTGGCAATGCCCGTCCAGAAGACCAGGCGTTACATAACGATTTTCAGCATCAATCATCTTCGTTTTTTCTCCGATCGTGTGATCGGCATTTTTGCCAACATACGCGATTCGAGTGCCCTGAACGGCTACATCGGTTCTGGGCAATATTTCATTTGATACAACGTTTACCAATTTAGCATCTTTGATCACTAACGTAGCGCTCTTCTCGCCACGAGCCGTGGCATTGAGATCCCTAATGCAATCCGCTTGTGCGGGGCGGGGGAAGGATACAGTCATCGTATTTACGCTCCTTTGGATGAGATTTATGTTTGGGAACAGCAAAGCCGTTCGGTACGATCCTTCCCTCTATCCTAACAGATCAACTTGATTTTCACTGCAAAATTTCCCTGCTATCCCCTCCTACATAAAAAACATACGAAGCCGCGCGCTCAAGTTATCATCATACATATTTCCCGGGCAATACTTATAATAGCAAAGTTAATAACCGCTATCAGATAAACGTTCATGTTCGTGTATAAACAAAAAACAGCACCCATAAAATGTGGTGCCATTTAACAGTGATCTATTTTTATCTCAAATTGAAAAATGCCACTGCGCGAACGAACGAGCGTTTAATCGTTCCTGAAAAATCGCACGCAGGGTTTGGATAACGCCGTCATCTTGTGAAGTGTAGATATAGAGACGCTTAGGGGCTATGCTTGCAATGGGGCTGATAATCCTCTCCGTCGGTGGCAATCCTTTTTCAAAGACAAGGGTTGATTCTGTATGTTTCATTCTTTGCTGTGGCCCCCACTGGTTTCCTTCCATATCCACCAACCAAAAATGATCACGATTTTCATACCATAAATGAAGTTCTTGTACTTTAGGTTGGACGATTTCCACATAGGAACGGAGTTCGTCCACGACCGTCTGATACTCTTGTTCCATCTGATATTCCTCAATCACCACTTCGGTTAGATATTGTAAATAACGTTCGTAATTTCCAATACAAAAAGTAAGAAAAGGGTTCCAATAAAAAACGGATTGATTGCTCAAGTATTCATGAATCGCTAGATATAAAACCGTTTTTCTTTCTGCCGATCGTCTTGCTTCCGGTATTTCGGGCCGCTCTCCGGCAAGCATATCTCTGGCCAGCTCCATCACCTGTTCGCGCTCATTTGGTTCACGATATTGATAATGTTCTTTGATGAGCTTTTCAACAAATAATACTTCATATCGTTGGATAATTTCATCGGTTAAAACCGCTGCCACATAGGGGCGTACACTATGCTTCCATTCCAAGTCTGACCCATCATACCGACAATGAATCACATCCTGGTTGGAATGCATGTACAAGGAAAATGATGGAATATCCTTCAATCTTGAAAGCTCTCTCTTCACACGGTCATACACACGTGCACAATCGTGACCATGGGTAAATTCAATTGCTAACAAACAAAGCCCTCCTCCAAACCTACGATAATCGATGCCGCATCTATGCACGCCATTCCGTCTGCTATCATGTCTATGGGCAAGCCTCATGTTTCATGCCTAATTTTTGTGCAAGGCTCTAACCATGACTGTTTCAGCAACGTGGAAGAGGACTAAGACCTACCTGAAACTGTTTCCATCAAACATTGTATCGATTCAATTCATGCCAAACTTCGTGTGTGTCGTTCTTTTTGGTTACTTCGTGCTAGTTCCTACCAAATTTCTCATGTTTCCTTTGTTTTTATCTTCACCATCACGGTAGGCGCACATTGAAAAACCCCCGCGGGCAGTCACTCGCGGGGTTCTCATCGATTTGTTTCTAGTTTTGCATCACAAAGTCTTTTTTCACTCGCTCATCTTCCGCAAATACGTGCAACGTATTATACTTTGTATCCCGTACAGCCGGTGTTTTTCCTGCTTCACGGATAATATCGAGCGCGCGGTTGTTGTTTACTTTATACGTAGTCCCGGCGGAGGAGACGACGTTTTCTTCAATCATCGTGCTACCGAAATCGTTGCAACCGAAATGAAGGGATCGCTTGCCGGTTTCCGGTCCCATCGTTACCCATGACGATTGGAAATTCGGGATGTTATCGAGGAATAAACGGGAGATCGCCACATTTTTCAAATACCCGTTTGGCGTAATGCGCTCCCCTTTCATGCGCGTGTTATCCGGCTGGAATGTCCAAGAAATAAAAGCTAAAAATGGACGCAATTCATCCTGGGCATCACGCACCCGCTGCAAATGCAACGCGCGTTCACGGGATGATTCACCGAAACCGATCACCATCGTGGCCGTACTGTGCATGCCGAGTTTTTTGGCCGTTTTCATACAGTCAATCCACTCGACCCATGAATCTTTCAAACGGCTCACTTTTTTACGGTTGGATTCCGTTAAAATTTCCGCACCGCCGCCGGGGATAGAATCAAGACCGGCATCTTTAAGTTCTTGCAAAACTTCTTCGAGCGAAAGTCCTGACACTTCGACCATCTTATAAATCTCGGTCGGCGAAAACGAGTGCATCGTGATGTCCGGAAAGTGCTGCTTAATTTTTCTAAGTAAATTTGTATAGTAACTAAACGGAAGGTCGGGGTTCGTTCCGCCCTGCATCAAAATTTCCGTTCCGCCCACATCAACAGTGTCCTGGATTTTATCCAAAATCTCATCGTCCGAGAGCACATACCCTTCTTCGTGCCCCGGCGGGCGGTAAAATGCGCAAAATCTGCAATACGTATCGCAAAGGTTGGTATGATTAACATTACGGCCGATGACGAATGTTGTCATAGGGTCCGGGTGCCATTTTTTCATCACTTGATCGGCTGCTGCCCCGATCTTTTCCAGCTCGCTCTCGTCACTTTCATATAATTCAACGGCATCGTCCATCGTTAGACGTTCGCCGGCGACAGCTTTTTCCAATATCGTGTCGACGCTCATGAGGCATCCTCCTTCAATCCATCGTCTCCCTAATATCCTACCATAAAATATGGCGAAATGACGAATTTCATAACTTTATAATGTCATCGCTCTTTCATGACGCCTCGGGTTCGAATTTTTCACCCTTCAGAGGTGCCATATAGAGCCTATGCCTCCCTGCGATTGCGGCCGGATAAATACAACTCGGTTGTAAACGGACGAATGCGTTCCATAATACGTTTCGCTTTCATCCTTTCTTCCCCGCCTTTATTGGAATAGGAAAGATGGCCCTCCAGCTCTTCGTAATCCCAGTTCGACGTAAAAATCGTCGGCAATTTTTCGGTCATTCGGTATTGTAAAATCGCGCCGAGGACATCATCGCGAATCCAATTTGACATCGTTTCCGCGCCGATGTCATCAAGCATAAGCACCGGCACACTTTTCACGGCATCGATTTTTTCGCTTACATTTCCGTCTCCGACTGCTTGGCGCATTTCGCGGAAAAATTCAGGCGCGTAGACAAGCAACGATTGGATATTTCGCTTCGCGAGGGCATTCGCGATCGCCGCAATCAAATACGTTTTCCCGACGCCAAACATACCGTGTAGATAGAGGCCTTGCCCATTCTCTCCGGGGTTTGCCTCCCGTTCGAATTCAAGGGCGGTTTCCAACGCCGTCGCCCTCGTGTCATCCGTGTCATCGATTTCCATATTTTCAAAGCTTGCTTTTTTAAATTCTTCGGATACATACAGACTTTTCACAAGGGATTCTTGCTGTTTTCGACGATTCGCAGCTATTTGCAACGGACAAGGATGATAGCGCATTTGAATCTGTCCATGTTCAGGGTATAATTCAGGTTGATAGCCTGGCATTGGATTCGGGCATTTTGCAAGCCCCGGGCAATGGTCACAATTTTGCCAGGAGTTTTTGTACTCGAGCAATGCCGTCATCCCTTGGGGGACAGCCCCTTCATGTAACTCCTTGTCATTCTCCGTCAGCCAGTCATTCACACGCGAATCATTTAATACCGTCTGTTGCACTCGCTCGAGCGCGTCTTCCCAGCCGGCATCCTGCATATATTTTTTTAATGACGTTTGTATGGGTTCCATCTTGCGTCATCCCTTTCGATGCTGCTGTAAAAGCGACTGGATTTTTTCACGCTTCTCGTCGACGCGCTTTCGTTTTTCTTCGTCGCTTGCTTCCGTTACTTCACCGGTCAACCACTTCGGCAAACGTTCTTTGCGCTGATTTGTCTTCTTCTTTTGCTGCGTTGAGCTTTTGCTTTGCTTTTGTGACTGTCCTTGTCTTTTTTTATATTCCTTTTTGGCAAGCCCCATCGCTTCTTCGACGGTTTTCAAATTTTCTCTGGACCAGTGGCCCGCGATTTTTTCCACCAGATGCCTGTCAAGTTTACGATTATTGACCTCCATCATATAATCAATCAACACATTCGCTACCCCTGGCATCAATTGATAATCAAAAAGCAGTGATTCAGCCAAACGGGCATCAGCGGGAGGGACCCTCGCTCCATTTTCCGTATAGCTTTCAAGCAATGTTAAGGGCGCGACCGACTCGTAATAGCGAATTATCGCGCCCTCTTCATCCAGCGGCTCGCCGGTATCCTTCGTTTCCACCGTTTCTTCCGGCTCGTCCGTCCTTAAACCGAGTGCCGGAGGGCTCTGTCCATAGGACATTCGATACCATTCCTGAATTTTTTTTCGCAAGCGTTGGATATCCACTTCTTCATCCCCCACAAGTGCTTGCTGTATAAGCTGGCTCATAGAAGCGGCATCGATGCGGTATACAAAAGCAAGTCGGCTGACTGCTTTTTTTACATTGAATGTGAGAAGTGCTTCACGGTTAAAAAATGAAGGCAAACGTTGATATAAAAGGTCAAAATCAAAAAGATCTTCCTGTATATCGACCTCGGGGCTTTCGGGGTCCGTGACGAGCTGCACGTTGGGCTCCCCTGCTCCCTGCTCCGCATTCGGGATAAGTTCCGATGGGTGAAGAGAGGTAAACACATCGTTAAAGGAAGCGGTCACTTCCGACCAGTTTCCTTCCATTTCAGGAATGATAAACTGTTGCCGCAGGTGGCGATATTTGTTCTTCCCCGTGCGGTTATATAAAAAAACGCTAAGCACATCGTCGGAGAAAAATGCTTGCGGGGCCATTGGGGGGAGAAGTTCATATGCAAATTGCCGGTCTTCGTTTCCAGCGACGGCTAATGCGTATGTTTTTAAAAGTCCGATCCCTTCAAGTTTTCGGCGGGCTTCCAACAACGTCGCCAAGCTTTCACCAGTTACAATCATGAGTTCACGATGCGTCGTCCCTTCACATTCATAAACACCCCGTGTCAAACGATGGTAGAGCGTTTGGTAGAGGTTTATGGCCTGTGCCCCGATCAATGGCTGATAAAGTTGCGTAAGCACTTGTTTGTCGGTTGCTCTTGAATCTTGGGTCATACGCACACGCAAACCATCCACAGGCAACACTTGTTTCCAAGAGTTTTCCATGTGTACATCATCTCTTTTCGGATCCGTTTTCCTCATTTTTATTCATCAGTTCTTCCAGCTCATTGATGAAAACATTGATATCTTTAAACTGTCGGTAAACAGAGGCAAAACGAACATACGCTACATCGTCAATTTTCGCCAGATGTTTCATGACCTGCTCGCCTACCGCGTGAGTGGACACTTCGGCCTCTCCGTCATTCCTTAATTCCGCTTCTACTTTTGTGACAATATCCTCCAATTTTTCAAGCGCAACCGGCCGCTTTTCGCACGCGCGAATAAGTCCACGCAACATTTTTTCACGGCTAAACTCTTCGCGATTTCCATCTTTTTTTACAATAACGAGTGGCGTAACTTCCACAACTTCAAACGTCGTAAAACGATGGAAACATGAATCGCATTCCCTGCGACGTCGTATAGACTTATGGTCGTCGTGTGGGCGCGAATCGAGAACGCGAGCACCGTTGACTTGACAGGCCGGGCAGCGCATCGGATAACCTCCATTTCCTACGAGCGTAAAATTAATTATATGAAAAGAAATCATCGGGCAATCCCGATGGAGCATCATTTTTGCTTACCTTTTATGCCTTGATTATAGTTTATCATACCATTTTCGTTCCCTGTTTTGAAAGGAAGGAATTTACCCGTCCATGTCGCACCTTATTGTTGAAGTAAAAAAGACGCTCAATCTCGTTGAACGCCTTTTGATGGCAGTAATTTTTTACCCGTTAACGGTCGAAGTTTTGGCTGCTTTTTCTGCAATGAGACGTACGAGGTCCACGACTCGGCATGCATAGCCCCATTCGTTATCGTACCATGCAAGCACCTTCACTTGCCGACGGTTAATCACCATTGTGGATAACGCGTCAATGATGGAGGAATGATCATCTCCGTTATAATCAACGGAAACAAGCGGTTCGTCCGAAGATGCCAGAATTCCTTTCAATTCTTGATTCGCCGCCGAGCGAAATGCATCGTTCACTTCTGTTTCCGTCACCTCTGTCTTCAAATCACAGACAAGGTCAACGAGAGACACATTCGGTGTCGGCACCCGTAAAGCCGAACCGTTCAACTTTCCCTCAAGATGAGGCAGAACCTTTGAGATGGCTTTAGCTGCTCCGGTCGACGTCGGAATAATGGATTGGCCGGCTGCTCGCGCCCGTCGCAAGTCTTTATGCGGATTGTCAATATTTTGTTGGTCGTTCGTATAGGAATGAACGGTCGTCATTAAGCCACTCTCGATGCCGAACGCTTGATCCAATGTTTTAACAACCGGTGCCAGGCAATTCGTTGTACAAGAGGCGTTAGAGAGAATGTGATGATGCTCGTCGTCATAATCGTCATCGTTTACGCCAATGACGATCGTCGCGTCCTCATCTTTCCCGGGAGCCGTGATCACGACCTTTTTTGCTCCCGCTTGCAAGTGGTAACCAGCGCCTTCCCTTGTTTTGAATTTACCGGTAGATTCAATAACTACGTCAATATCCAGCTCATCCCAGGGCAACTCTAACGGATCCCTGGATTGTACGATTTTTATTTCTTTGCCATTTACGATAATGGCCTCATCATTAGCTTCCACCGTCGCTTCAAATCGCCCATGAATGGTGTCATGCTTGAGTAAATGTGCGAGTGTCTGCGGCGGGTACGTCGCATTCACAGCAACAATGTTTAATGCATTATCAAAAAAAGCCCTGCGAAATGCCATTCTCCCTATACGGCCGAAGCCATTAATCGCCACTGTTGCACTCATCTTGATTGCCTCCCATTTGTGATATACTAATTAGCATCATTATATTGATTAGTATATCATATAACAATTGCTTGTACGATGTTTATGATAAAGAAAAACGCACCAATCCAATCCTCCCCCATCATTCATCCATCTCTACCCCCCATTTTGTAAGGATATGCAACAATTGATTTTTTGATTCAACGCGGCTGCCGTTGTTATCGACAACCGCATCTGCGTAATCTTTTTTTTCTTTTAAAGGCATTTGTGAACGTATTCGTTCAAGCGCCTCTTCTTTCGAGCTCCTATCTCGTTCCATCAACCGTTTCAATTGCACATCTTCACTGACATACGCAAGCAGAACACGATCGACAATGTTCATTCTTCCATTTTCCACAAGCAAGGGGATATCGAAAATGAGCGCCCGATTCCCCTCATTCAACAACGCCTCTTTTTTGTTCATCATTTCCTTGTGAATCGCCGGATGTGTGATCTTATTGAGCCGATTCCGTTTCTCTTTATCTGCAAAAATAATGCTGCCGAGTGCTTTGCGGTCCAACGTGCCATCCTCGTGAAAAACTTCGTTTCCAAAAAAGTCTTTAATTTCCTCGTATGCCGGCCTCCCAGGCTCAACAACTTCCCGAGCAATCGCATCTGCATCGATGATCGGCAGGTCCCAGGCCTGCATATACTCCGCCAGTAAACTTTTTCCGCTGGCAATTCCACCGGTAAGCCCAATAATCATATTAGCCTCCCTCTCTAAGTAGCTGTTGACAAAGTGGACAATGAAAGCCGAGTTTTTTAGAGCATGTTCATCTATCCACTTGATGGAAAAGTTTACATTTTCTTATCCTCTTACATAAAATTAAGCAACCCAATGCAAATGATAAGCAACCCCGGTAAAAAAACCAGTTTATTGATGGCTTTATGACCGGAAAGTTTATAACCGCCTTTTTTTCCAAAAACTAAAAATACCGAGCACATCACGAAAACAAACACAGCAAAGACAAGCATCGGATATCCAAGCATCGCGGCTCCAAAACCGGCCCCAAAAGCATCCAAGGCGAGCGCAAAACCTAAGAGCATCGCTTCTTTGATGGATATCGTTCCTGAACCGTCCATGTCGGCGGCGGTTGGTTTTCGCAACACTTGAATGACGAGGCCTAATTTCTTAATTTCCCAGTTGACCATCGTCCCTTCCCTCTTTTTACGAACGGGCGGCCGCTGTGGCTGTTCTTTCGATCGCGTGCCCTGATAGATCGCCCACGCCCCAACCGCGATAAGAATGGTGCCTCCCAAGTAATCCGCGACTTGCGCAGGAATATATTGAAACACGACTTCTGCAAACCACCCCGCCATTAAAGCAGATATAAACGAAAATAAACCGATAAGAACGACCGGCAGCATGGAAATTTTTACCTTGCGCATGCCGTACGTCATACCGACTCCGAATGCATCCACACTAACCGCGAAAGCAAGCACGAGTAATGCGATCCAGCCTTCCATCAGACATGCTCCCTCCAGCTATCTATTTAAGATAGCCTATGACAAGAGCCCATCCAATGTACTTCATTCCGAGGGTTGGCAATTTGGGCAATAGTGCGTTCCACGCCCCGCGACGACTGTTCGTTCAATTTCCCCTTCACATATTTTGCACAGCTGTCCTTTACGGCCGTACACATACAATTGTTGTTGAAAATATCCCATTTCCCCGTTGCCGTTTAAATAGGATCGAATGGAAGAACCTCCGGCTTCGATGGCAGCCTCCAATGTCGCTATCGTTTCCCGGTGCACGCGTACAACCGCGTCTTCATCAAGCGAAGTTGCCGGAACACCGGGAAAAATCCCGGCCCGAAACAACGCTTCATCCACATATATATTGCCAAGACCGGCGACCACGGACTGGTCAAGGAGGACAGCTTTTACATTCCGAGTCGTTTTCGTGAATTTTTCCATTAAATAGGAAGGCTTGAAAGAAGTATTCATTGGCTCCGGCCCTAACTTTGCCAATGGCGCAACACCAAGTTCTGAGCCCTTCGGAAACAAGTGCATCGTTCCGAATTTACGTACGTCTTTATAATGAAGTTCACTGTTGTCATGAAGAAAAAAACGTACATGGGTATGCTTCGTTGGCGCTTCATCGCTTAGGCTGTATTTCCCCTCCATTCGTAAATGGGAGACTAGCGCGTAATCATCCAAGCCAAAGATCAAGAACTTTCCTTTTCGATCGATATGTCGAATCGTTTGTCCCGAGAGGAAGAAACGAAACGCATCCACGTCATCCGGTTCTTTTATCATTTTCGGCCATCCGACCTCCACATCCACGATTTGCTTATTTTGTACGAGCTTCGTTAACGTTCTTCTTACGATTTCTACTTCCGGCAACTCTGGCATACCTTTTCGTTTCTCCTTACTTTGCTTCGTACCATGTTTGCCCATGCTCCACGTCCACGATGAGCGGGACATCGAGGGCGACCGTTTCCGTCATTGTTTCGGTGACGATCGTTTGCAACTGTTCGATTTCTGTCGGCGGAACCTCAAAAATCAGTTCGTCGTGAACCTGAAGCAACAACCGGCTCTCCAACCCTTTTTTGCCCAAATCATTTGCTACATCGACCATCGCTTTTTTTATGATATCGGCAGCCGTTCCTTGAATCGGTGTGTTCATTGCTGTTCGCTCCGCAAAACTTCTGCGATTAAAATTACGGTCGTTGATCTCAGGAAGATACCGTCGGCGTTTCAATAGCGTCGTGACATAGCCTTCATCTCGAGCATGGAGCACCGCTTCGTCCATGTATTGCTTCACATTCGGATAACTTTCAAAATAACGGTCGATAAACGTCTGCGCTTCTTTTCTTGTGATTCCGAGATTTTGGGACAATCCATAATCGCTAATGCCATAGACAATGCCGAAGTTCACCGCTTTCGCCTGACGCCGCATCGTGTCGGTAACTTCCTCTTTCTCCACGCCAAATACATCCATCGCTGTTTTCGTATGAATATCTTCCCCTTCGTGAAAAGCCGTTTTTAACTTTTCATCTCCGGACATATGGGCAAGCACTCGCAATTCAATTTGTGAATAATCAGCGGCCAAAATCCCCCAATCCGATTCAGAGGGAACAAAAGCTTTGCGTATCTTTCTTCCTTCTTCAAGTCGAATCGGGATATTTTGCAAGTTCGGTTCAGCAGAACTCAAACGGCCCGTTTGCGTAATCGCCTGGTTGAAACGCGTATGGATTTTGTGCGTGTCTGCATGAATAACTTTGAGTAGCCCTTCGATATACGTTGATTTTAGTTTCATCACTTGCCGATAGTGCAAAAGTTTCGGAATGATTTCATGCTCATCTCCAAGCTTTTCAAGAACGTCTGCGGCAGTGGAATAGCCGGTTTTTGTTTTTTTGATGACCGGAAGTTCAAGCTTCTCGAAAAGAATCGGCCCCAATTGTTTCGGAGAATTGATATTAAACGTTTCACCGGCCAGTGCATGAATGTCTTGCTCGAGGGAATGGAGACGCTCGTCAAGCTCTTTGCCCATATCGAGCAACTGTTGCTTGTCCGTGGCGATTCCTTGTAGTTCCATTTGCGCGAGGACTAAGGATAAAGGAAGTTCCAACGTTGTAAACAGTTCACTTTGTTCGTTTTCTTCCAACTCAGGACCAAGGGCTCCCCTAATTTTCCAAAGGGTCGCCGCTTTACGAGCAAGGTGGTCGCTGAGCGCGGCGGCCTCGGGCTTGGTAAACTTCGCCCCTTTTCCATACACGCTTTCGTCCGCCAAAACCGTGTGTAAGCCTCGCCGTTCGGCAATATCCGCCATGTCATGTGCCGATAAAGAAGGATCCAAAAGATACGATGCGATGAGCGCATCAAAAGAAACGCCTTTAATCGTGATGCCCCTCCAACCTAAAGCGACGATGACCCGCTTGGCGTCAAATAAATATTTTTCTTTTTCTTCATTCGCCAACCACTCACGAAAAGCATCCGTTGCGAGCGCGGTCTCCGCCGGAACGGTGAACGATCCATTCTCATTTACGATGCCGACACCCCAAATATCGGCATTGTGGTAATTCTCCACCGGCACTTCGACAATAAGGGCAGACGGTGTCGCGAGCATTTCGTTTGTCACTTCTCTTTTATGTTGGAACTCAAAGTCTTCGAGCGCGGCTTCCTCTTCCTCGATATCTTCGTCGGTCGTAATTTGGTTCATTAATGAGTTAAAGCCATACTCTTTAAATAGCTGCCGCACTGTTTTGCTGTCATACCCTGCATACGATAGACGATCCAACCCCAAGTCAACCGGTGTTTCCCGATTGATAACCGCCAATTGTTTGCTCATGAGCGCTTGCTCCCGGTATTCTTTCAGCCGTTCCCGCATTTTTGGACCGGATACATCATCGGCATGATCCAGAACGTCTTCGATGTTGCCATATTCCGCTAATAGTTTAAGCGCCGTTTTTTCCCCAATTTTGGGAACGCCCGGGATATTATCCGAAGCGTCCCCACCGAGCCCTTTCATATCAGGAATATGTGTGGCCGGGATGCCATACCGTTCAGCGATGGCGTCTACGTCATACCAATCCACATTCGTAATGCCCTTACGGGTAATCGCAACGTGCGTCCTGTCGGTAACGAGCTGCAGCAAATCTTTGTCTCCGGTGTAAATACGGACTTGCCAGTCTTCTTCTTCCGCACGTTTGGCGAGCGTCCCAATAATATCATCGGCCTCATACAACTCTACTTGCACGGAGTTAATGGTGAACGACTGTAAAACTTCCTGAAT
Organism: Salicibibacter kimchii; assembly: GCF_003336365.1. GTDB lineage: Bacteria > Bacillota > Bacilli > Bacillales > Marinococcaceae > Salicibibacter > Salicibibacter kimchii. The sequence continues at coordinate 1,497,178 of NZ_CP031092.1, forward strand.
AATCGGCAGTTGTTCCGAAAGCTCCGGCGGTGTTTTCTGTCGGTCACTCTTGTAATCTTCAAACTGCTTATGCCGAAAGGTTGTTTTCCCGGCATCAAAAGCGATGAGCATATGCGTCGGTTCTTCTTCCTCCAAAATTTTAAGTAGCATCGTTGTAAATCCATAGACAGCGTTTGTGTAAACCCCTTTATCGTTCGACAAAAGCGGCAATGCATAAAAAGCACGATAGGCCACGCTGTTTCCGTCCACAAGTACAAGTTTATTCATAAATCGCAAGGCTCCTTTCGGCCAACCTGTAAATCCTGATTTTATTCTATCATAATTGCCTCCTGTGAACCTAAATAACATCCCCCGGGGGCAGGCGGGGAATGTTATGGAAAATCGCTTTACATAAAAAAAGAATTTTGGCACAAATATGCTAAAACAAAGACGAGCTACTTACGCAGGATAGGGCGGTGGAACCTTGCTTCTCGTTACTAGACATGGCCATGTCATAACGAGAAGGAGGTGACACTGCAAAGATTACGCTTTATCAAGGCATTATGCTTGCAGTCGGCTTTGGGTCCTTACTCATTGCCATTGTTAGCCTAGTTGTCCTATGGTTAAAGAGTTGACACTCCCATAGCTAAAGCAATGGGATTCTATAGTGCTATTACGTTCGCAATCCATTTCTGTTTTGAACGAGCCTTTAATTCAGAGGTGTGCCATCCCCTCGACCTGTTTCGTTCCGCGTACGATGGCACATGTACCTTACAGGCGGTGTTGCCCTTACCACAACACTAGGTTTTAAGATGCTTTCTTTTTGTTTTTTGGTTCGGAAATACCCGAAATCTAGAATAACGATTCTGTTCCAACAGAAGCTAAGGCTAGATTATTTCATCCAACATCAACCCCCATCATCTTCGTACGCCGACCCTTTTTCCTAATCGTAGGAAATGAAATTTTATACAAAGCATTTTCCTTTTCGATTTTACAATTTTGATTGTTGAATCCACACCAAAAAGAACGGAAAACCTTCGCTTTTTGATGCTTTTTCTTAGATTTAACCGCTCTTATGGTTTGGTTTACAATGGCAGAAGGGAATGTTTCATCTGAAAATGACTTAAAATGCTTGGAGGTGGCTTTGTTTAAATCTTTCCATTCAAGCAACCAATAGCGAACGTTGTATTTGTTTCCGTCATTTTTTTATACATGGATGCCTTATTTTTGGTTGGTGTTGCCCATGCTCCCTTTGGCTCCTTCGGAAGACGAATCGTAAAGGTCGTACCCACATTCGGTTCGCTTTCAGCTTCAATCGTGCCTTCATGCGCCTCCAATAAGTGTTTAACAATGGCCAGTCCGAGGCCTGTGCCTCCCAAATCACGGCTCCTTGCTTTGTCAACGCGATAAAAACGTTCGAATATGCGCGGGAGGTCATTTTCGTCTATGCCTATCCCGGTATCACTCACTCGACAGACGATGAACTCGGCTTCCTCGTAAATATTGAGTTCTACTTTCCCGCCTTCTCCGGTGTAAGCGATGGCGTTCGTTAGCAAATTCAAGAGCATTTGCTTTATCCGAGCCACATCGCCAATCATTTCCGTGTTCCCCTCACTTGAAACGTTAAACTGTACCGATTTATCAGCTGCTTTTTTGCTTAATAAACGCTCCGTTTCTGCACCGATTTCCAAGAGATCGATCGGTTGTAGATCCAACTGGAAGTTGTGGGTTTCAATGCGTGACAACTCGAGCAAGTCGCTCACCAAATCCTGAAGTCGGTCACTTTCCTTCCAGATAATGTCCAAAAACTGTCCTTGAACGTCCTGATTCTCCATCGGCTCGTTGAGCAATGTTTCCGCGAACCCTTTAAGTGACGTGACCGGCGTCTTTAATTCATGGGAGACATTGGCCACAAAATCTTTCCGTATCTCTTCCAGCCGTTTCAAACCGGTGATATCATGCAAGACCACGACCACGCCGTGCAATTGGCTTTTGCTATTAATGACCGGCGTTCCGTAAGCTTCATAATGCTTGAGAGACCAGCTATCGTCAAAATGCAATTGCTCGTGCGCATGAGCCTCGGTTAAAAAGACACGCTGGATGAATTGAACAAAGTTGTGATCATGAATGCGATCATAATAAAGATGTTCTAACCATTCACTCGTATCCGTTTGAAAAATATCATCACACATGCGATTCGCAAGTGTTATACGGCCTCGCCCGTCAATAAACATGAGACCGCTACCCATGTTATCAATTAACGCTTCCAAGTTTTCTTGCTGGCGCTGATAGTTTGACGTTGTTTTTTGCAGATTGTAGGCCAGCGTATTAATAGAACGAGTTAATTGTCCCAGTTCTCCGCTTGTCTCATCATTCGTCCGCGCTTGATAGTTTCCTTTCGCAAGTTCATTCGCCATCGTCGTCACCTGGCCAATGGGGCGCGTAAGCCTTTGTGTCACCCGATAACCTAAGACGACAATGACAATAAGGGCGACCAGGAAACCCACGGCGATGATCATCCACATTTGACCTGTTGCTGCCTGGACAGTGTCAATGGGAAGGGCGAGCCTTACGTATCCCTCCCCTTCACCCATGGGGTGAGCATAATAGAGCAAGTTTCTTCCGACGGTCTCACTCTCGCGTATCGTTGCCCCCTCGGAATTCCCGGCTAATTGCACTTCTTCCCGATTAAGGTGGTTTTCCATTTCGTCGCCTTCAACGTCGGAAGACTCCGCGATAACTTCTCCATCTCCGGCAAGAAAAGTAACACGTAAATCGAGTTGCTCTCCGATCTCTTCACTGAGGGTTTGGGGGGCTTCATCGCTTTCTTGTACAACAGAAGCGACCATGCGCGCTTCTTTTTGCAGGCGGTCCACCGTTTCATCCATATACAAATCATTGATCAATTGGCCAATAAGAAAACCTAAAGCCGCGAGCGTCAGTAAAATAATGACCAATAAAGATATCATCAAACGGAAACGAAAGGCATTCATTGCTTATCCGGGCTTTCCATTTTATAGCCGATCCCCCGTACCGTTTTAATATACGAGGGTCTTTTTGTATCCGGTTCTATTTTTTCCCGCAAATGGCTAATATGCACATCGACAATCCGTGTATCGCCTACAAACTCATAATTCCAGACAGCATTCAGCAATTGATCCCTCGTCAAGACCCGTCCACGATGATGAATGAGGTAGAGCAGCAATTCGAATTCTTTCGGAGTGAGCTCGAGTTGATTTCCGTTAACAAAGGCTTCATAGTGATCCGGGTAAATGTTCATATCACCAAGGGTTTCTTTCTCCCGATCTGCCTCAACATCCGGAGATTTCATTGCCCTCATTTGTTCCACCCGGCGGATAATGGCCCGCACTCGCGCGACCAGTTCCCTCGGACTGAATGGTTTCGTCATATAATCGTCGGCACCGAGTTCCAAACCCAAAACTTTATCAAATTCTTCATCTTTCGCCGTTAACATGAGAATGGGAGCGTTCACCTGACGTTCCCGCAAATGTCGACATACGTCAAGCCCGTCCATTCCGGGCAACATTAAGTCGAGCACAATAAGATCATACGTGTGCTCCATTGCCAATTCCACTGCTGTGTGCCCGTCACCGGCGCTGTCAACGACATAGCCTTCTTTTTCAAGGTTGTAGGTTAATAGCATGACAATGGATTCTTCATCATCTACCACTAACAATTTATAAACCATAGGCTCGCTCCTTCACTCGCTCATTACCCCTCTATTATAACCTTATTACGGATTGAGATCATAGCGTTCACCTTTTTCGATAAACAATACTTGCTCGGAAATATTTGTGCAGTGATCACCTATGCGTTCGATCGAGCGTAAGATATAGGCCAACTGTAATAATTGCGGTGCCGTCGTTTGATCTACACGGGCATGACTCATCATCGTGTGAATCATTTGTTTATATTGTTGGTCTAACTGATTATCCATTTTTTCTAATTCCAAAGCTTTGGATGCATCCAATGTTTGAAAAGACGCTAAGGACTGCACAATCATTTCAAGCGCATCTTTTCCCATTTGATCCAACGTTTTCACTTCTGTAGCTAGATCTTGACCTTCAATTTGGGTGACGGATTTTGCCACTTCAACGGCAAGATCTCCGATCCGTTCCAAATCAGTGCCAACCTTAATACAGGCAATCACTTTACGAAGATCGGTGGCGACGGGTTGTTGCAGCGCGATGACATTGACGACCCGTTCATCTAAGCGTGTTTCGCATAGGTTAATATCTCGGTCACTTAAGATGACGGACTCCGCTAAACCCAGGTCTTGTAAATTCATCGCTTGCAAAGATCGATCCACAGCGTCATACGCAAGTTTACCCATATTTTTGATTTCAAAGTTTAAATGCTCCAGTTCTGTCGTTAATGGTTGTCTAGGCGTCATTCTTTAGTCCCCCTATCCGAACTTTCCAGTAATATAGTCTTCCGTTTGCTTCTCTGACGGATTGGAAAACAGCTGGCTCGTTTTGTTCGTTTCGATTAAATCTCCCATATATAAAAAAGCCGTTGTATCCGATAGCCGCGCTGCTTGTTCCATCTGATGGGTCACCATGATCACGGTATATTGACCTTGCAGTTTCCTGATTAAATCTTCAATCCCCATCGTGGAAATAGGATCGAGGGCTGAGGTTGGTTCATCCATCAGCAGCACATCCGGTTTGGTCGCAAGGGCACGTGCAATGCACAACCGCTGTTGCTGACCACCGGAAAGTCCACGGGCAGAATCATGAAGACGATCCTTGACTTCGTCCCATAAATAAGCCTCACTCAATGATTGCTCAACGATTTCCTGTAACTGGCGTTTTTTCTTAACACCGTGAATACGCGGGCCGTAGGCAACATTATCGAAAACACTTTTCGGAAAAGGATTGGGTTGTTGAAAAACCATACCAATTTGCTTTCGCAAGTCAATGGCATCAATTTTATCACTGAGAATATTTTTTCCTGAAAATGTAATGGATCCACTTAATTTCACGTCATCAGACATGGAACGAATAAGGAGGTTGAGTGTTTTTAAGAAGGTGGACTTCCCGCACCCGGAAGGACCGATGAGCGCGGTAATCTCTCCTTTATTAATATTCCAGTCAATGCCGTTAATGACCTGATTTTCACCGTAAGCAACCTTAAGATTTTCCGTTTCAAAAATGGCTTCTGTCAATGTTCTCCCTCCGTTACCCAAAAATTTTCGGCGATACATGTTAGGCAGACATCTTCTGAGTGTTAAGTTTGTGTGAAGCGTATATAGATACTCACCCAAATTTTCCTGTTATATAATCTTCTGTTTGCTTTTCTTTTGGGTTTGTAAATAATTGATTTGTTTCATCAGCTTCAATGACGAAACCATTAAGAAAAAACGCTGTTTTATCTGATATTCGTGATGCTTGCTGCATATTATGGGTGACGATCACAACCGTATAATTTTGCTTAAGTTCATTAATTAACGCTTCCACTTTAAAAGTGGCTAAAGGATCTAGAGCGGATGTTGGCTCATCCATTAAAATGATTTCAGGTTTAACCGCCGCTACCCGTGCAATACAAAGTCTTTGTTGCTGCCCACCGGAAAGACTTGTTCCACTCTCGCTCAATTTATCTTTCACTTCGTCCCACAGAGATGCTTGCCGCAAACTCTCTTCAACAATACCCATTAGTTCTTCTTTGTTCTTTATTCCATTTGCTCTAGGGCCGTATGCAACATTATCAAAAATACTTATTGGAAATGGATTCGGTTTTTGAAAAACCATCCCCACCGACTTTCTCAATTGAACAACATCAACACCGGGATCAAAAATATCTTGGTCTTCTATTCGTACGCTTCCTTTAACACTTGTTTTAGGAATCAAATCATTCATTCTATTTAATACACGTAAAAACGTTGTTTTTCCACAACCGGACGGACCGATAAGTGCAAAAACCTCATTTTCTTTTATATCCAATGAAACATTATTCAGCGCATGTGTTTGATCGTAAAAAAAATCCAATTGGTCAACTGATATTTTAACCTTTTTTTCTTGTTCACCTGTTATTCTAATCTTTTTTTCTTGTTCATCTGCCATTTCAACCTTTTTTTCTATTTGACTAATCATCTGGATCTACCCCCTATATAGTTTCTTATGCAGAAGAAAATCGCCTAACTAATAATTTAAATAAACCTGCAGCAACAAAATTAATGATTAATATAAGAACAATTAGAACTGCGCCTGAACCGAGTGCCATTTCCAAATCCCCGGTTTCCATTGCTACCAAGTACAAATGTAAAGCAAGTGTCCTGGTCCCATCAAATACGGATGTCACTAATAGAAGACTTCCACCTATAGTTAATAAAAAAGCTGCTGTTTCTCCAACAACACGCCCAATCGATAATATTAGACTTGTTGTCATACCTGGTAATGCTAATGGTAAAACTATTTTTTTAATCGTATGCCATCGTGTCGTACCAAGGGCCATACTTCCTTCTTTTAACGCATTTGGTACACTGCGAAGCGCTTCTTCCGAAGCACGAATAATAACGGGCAAAATCATCATCACGCCCGTTAAAGCGCCTGATAAAATTGAAAATCCCCCCGTATATTCTTCCAACATGAGAACAAAGAAAATAAAACCAAACATCCCAAATACAATAGACGGAACGCCTGCTAATAATTCCGTTGCGAATCGGAGAATTCTCTTAAATCGACCTTCAGGCATATATTCGTTCAAGTAAACGGCAGTTCCCACCCCAACAGGCGTTGCAATAATCATAGTAAGTGCAACTAAATAAATGGTTCCCATTATAGCCGGGAAAACGCCGCCTTCTTGCCCCATACTGCTAGGTTCCTCAAGTAGAAATTCCATACTAACCACTGAAAGCCCTTGGCTCATAATATAAAAGATAATGCCAAAGAGAGTAAGGAGTGTTAATGCTGCCGCTAGGCTCAACAAAGTAAAGGCGGCCCTTTGATTTCGTTTCACTTTAATCATGTGGTTTGATTTGACTTTGTCCATGGGGTTAATACTCCTTTTTCCTAAGAACTATCGAAACGGAATTGATAACAATGATAAAGATAAAAAGTATGATTCCCGTTGCAAATAATGCTTCGCGGTGCTCAGGACCGGCATAGCTCATTTCAAGCGCAATATTTCCCGTTAGCGTTCTAATAGGGGCAAAAATACCTTCCCAACCTGCCTCAGGAATTTGTACGGTATTTCCTACGACCATGATAATGGCCATCGTCTCTCCGATTGCCCGACCAACACCCAGAACGACCGCAGCAATCAAACCGGATTTGGCAGCAGGTACAACCACTCTATATATGCTCTGCCACTTAGATGACCCCAAGGCATAAGCAGCTTCTTTATGCTCAACGGGCACAGCCCGAATAGAATCTGCTGATATGGAAATAATGGTTGGCAAAATCATAATCGCCAATACAATGGCTCCTGCCAATAACGAATAGCCTGTTTGATAACTGGCTGGTAAGAAGTCACTTAAAGGACCACGCGTTAAAGCGCGAATGATATCTAAAATGACGACCATACCAAAAAGCCCAATGACAACCGAAGGAATACCTTCCATTAGCGTTACCGCCGGTTTAATAACTCGAGCAACTTTAGGAGGTGCTATTTCTACTAGGTAAACAGCAACAGCAATGCCAATTGGTGCACCAATAAAAATGGCCAGTAGTGTTGCCACCACTGATCCAATAATCATTGGAAAGATGCCATACACTTGATTCGTTGGATCCCATGTTGTTCCGAAAAGAAAGTCTGTAATGCCATAGTCAATCATGAATGGCATGCCTTCAATAAAAATAAAAAACGCAATAAGACCTAAAGATATGATAGCCGTTAAAGCCATTATAAATAGAAAATTTTTCACAATACTTTCTTCTATATTACTTTTAGTGGTTCTCTCCTTTTGTAAATTCAACGCGGCCACCCCATGACAGCTTATAAATTTATTTGAAAACACTTAGAGAACAGGATAGTTCATCCCTACCCTGTCCCTTTAAAACATTATTTTGCTTTGACAAATTACTCCTCAACGGAAATAAAATCATTATCTTCAACGACTTCCTGCCCTTCATCGCTGAGGATGAAATCGAGAAATGCTTGTGCTTCTTCGGTTGAAGATTCTTCTTCATTGGTCACATAATTAAATGGTCTAGACACATCATACTCTCCAGAACTGATGTTTTCATCAGTCGGTTCCGCACCATCAATGGCAAGTCCCTGAACAGAATCGTCCATGCTGCCTGTCGACATGTATCCTATTGCATTTGGATCATTAGCTACAGACTCAGACACGGCACCGGTAGAATTTTGAATAAGTGCACTGTCTACTAATGCTTCATCGCCTAATACGATGTCAGTAAATGCATCTCTTGTTCCTGACCCATCTTCACGGCTAACGACAACAATGTCTTGGTCATCTCCACCGACTTCTGACCAATTTGTAATCTCGCCGCTATAGATATCAGTAACATCCTCTAGTGCTAAATCTGATACTGGGTTGTCCGGGTGAGTAACAATCGCAATACCATCAATGGCAATAGGGGTAGCTTCGACACCTGTTTCGTCTTCTTCAAGTTCACGAGATGCTGCTCCATAATCTGCCGACCCATCTTGAGCAGCTGTCACACCTGCACCTGAACCACCACCGGAAACTTCGACTCTGACATCAGGCTGCCCTTCCATAAAAGCAGCTGCTAACTCTTCAGAAAGAGGTTGAACAGAAGTTGATCCAGTGATTGTTACATCACCTTCCAAACTGGCGGCTTCATTATCATTAGATTCTCCGTTGTCAGCTGCTTCTTCCCCTTCATCCGCCGATTCTTCTGTTTCTTCCTCTCCAGTATCTCCACCGCCATCAGCAGACGATTCGTCTCCACCGCACGCGGCAAGGACCATAATCATCATAACGGCCACAATCATGATGAGCCATTGTTTGTTGACTTTCATTCTCCATCTCCCCCTGATGAGTGTTTTTATTGAGTACACCTTCACTATAGTAGGTGAATGTAAAGGAGACATGTACTAAATGTAAAGATTGTGTAAAGGCGAATGAAATAATATTTTGACATATTAGTCTACATTTGAAGTCCAAAATAAATGAGTCTTAAATAAATTTTTACAAGAACATAATATTTCATTCAAACAAGCTTAAACTTTCTGCTGTAGCATTGAAAGATAGATGAGCATAATGGGCAGAAAGGATTGGTGTCATTCTAAATTACGGAAGGTACAATCGAGAATTTATAATGAACGATCGGAGGAAATTCAAATGAAAAAATTTTTTCCCTTATCTTTAGCTGCATCTTTGACGGTGTTGGCTTCCGCGTGCGGGGCAGATAACGTACAAGAGCAGGCAGGCGAAGCAGAGACCGAAGAAACAGAGAACGAGGCAGAAGATTCTGCGGACGACGAAGAAGCAGAAGAGGATGCCAGCGCGGATGGCGAAGTGAGCGGGACATTGTCGTTTTATACGTCCCAACCGGATGAAGATGCGGATGCGCTGATAGAAGGATTTAATGAAATCCATCCGGATGTTGAGGTGGAAGTCTTCCGCTCGGGAACGGAAGAAGTCATCAGCCGGCTGTTGGCAGAAGAGGAAGCCGGTTCCGCTCAAGCGGATGTCCTGCTTCTTGCGGATGCAGTGACGTTTGAAGGGTTGAAGGAAGACGATCTCCTTCATGAGTACGAGTCACCGGAACTCGATGCGATTCCTGAGCAATTTGTCGATGAAGATGGCATGTATACAGGCACGAAGATCATGTCGACGGTTCTCGCTTACAATACCGAACTCGTTGAAGATGAGCCCGTTTCATGGGCGGATTTGACGAGTGATGAAGCGGAAAATGAAGTGATCATGCCGAGCCCACTCTATTCCGGGGCTGCTGCATACAATGCTGGGGTTTTCAGCCGCACTGACGGGTTCGGTTGGGAATTTTATGAGGATCTCCATGAGAACGATACAACGACCGTTCAAGGAAATGGCGATGTCCTGCAAAATGTCGCCGGTGGAGAGAAAGCATATGGTATGGTCGTTGACTTTGTAGTTGCCAACGCAAAAGAAGAAGGCTCACCGATCGATTTGGTTTATCCGGAAGAAGGCGTGCCAGTCATTACCGAGCCGGTTGGCATTATGGATGACGCAGAAAATGTAGAAGCTGCAGAAGCGTTTGTCGATTTTATTCTGTCTGAGGAAGGGCAGGAACTGAGCACTGAAGTCGGCTATGTTCCGATCCGGGCAGAAATGGATCCTCCGGAAGATTTGCAGGGCGCCGAGGAAGTCGATGAACTTTCAGCCGATTTAAATGAAATGATGCAGACGCGTGATGAGGACACAGAAGAATTCAATATGATTTTTGGTGAATAAAATGGCAGACATTGAGCGACCAAAAGGGGATAAATCTCCCCTTTTGTTTTGGAAAAATCAACGTATAACAACCTACCTGATTTTCGGGATTATTTTTTTTATTTTTAATTACAGCGAGGTATTAAGTGAAGGCCGCACGTGGCAGATGATTGAAAATACAATGGTGATGGTGATCGGTTCGACGGCACTATCTGTAAGTCTGGGTTTATTTTTTGCATGGCTTGTCGCTTACAGCGATATACGGAAAAAATCTTTGTTGCAGATATTCATTCTTATCCCGTTCATTATTCCTTCTTATATAGTGTCCCTCTCATGGACAGAGCTGATGGGACGGACTGGTCCGTTTGCGAGTATGCTCGACATGCTCCCTTTTGACATCGAGCCTCTGAATATGTACTCGATGGGCGGGATGATCTTCGTACTCGGTTTATCGCATTTTCCGCTCGTGTATTTATTCACGGTCGGTGTGCTTCGTTCAATCCCGAGGGATCTGGAGTGGGCAGCCAAGTCCGGGGGAGCACCGTCCCACCGGGTTTTCCGCGAAGTGACACTGCCGTTGGCGTTACCTGGGCTCGCCAGTGGCGGATTGATCGCTTTTATCGCTAATTTAGACAACTTTGGGATTCCTGCTTTTTTGGGGATACCTGCTAACATCACCGTACTCAGCACTGCTATTTACCAGGAAGTGATCGGCTTTGGGTCCGATGCATTCTCGAGAGCGGCGACCCTCTCGGTCATTTTGGCGATTGTAGCGCTGATGGGCACGATGCTGCAATGGTGGCTCGTCAAAAAATCCAATCAATTGGAAACGACCCAGCAGGACCACGCACCCCGTTTTACCCTCGGCCGCTGGCGTATCGCCATCGAAACAGCTGTGTGGGGCTTCTTGCTGTTCATAACGATCGTACCAGTCCTGTCAATGTTGAGAACTTCATTGATCCAGGCGTACGGACTTCCGCTCACATCGGAGAACGCAACATTCTCCCATTATTTATTCGTGCTTTTTGAAAATGACCGCGCCCAAAGTGCAATCATGAACAGTATTTTCCTCGCGGGAACAACGACACTCTTCTGTTTGATTGTCGGAACAGCCTTCGCCTATTTACGCTCACGAAGACCGAACGCGTTAAACGGTATTTTAGAACTGTTCATCGCCCTTCCTTATGCACTCCCGGGAATGGTACTTGCACTCGCGATGATCTTTATGTGGCTTGAACCGATTCCAGGCTGGAATCCCGGTATCTACGGCACCATTGGCATTTTGCTCATTGCCTACATTACCCGTTTTCTTATCTTGCAAGTGCGGGGAAGCGCAACAGCCTTCAGCCAAGTGGATCGATCGATGGAAGAAGCCGCCCATGTTTTCGGGGCGAAAACGATGACTAAATGGAAAAGCATTCTTGTACCCCTCCTGCTACCGGGGCTGTTAAGCGGCGCGCTACTCGTCTTTTTGACAGCACTGACGGAGTTGACTGTATCATCCTTATTGTGGTCAAGCGGTTCGGAAACAATTGGACTCGTCATTTTCAACTTTGAACAAGCCGGCTATTCGACGTACTCTTCTGCCTTCTCCACTGTAATTGTTTTAACAATTCTGGTCGGGATGATCGGGTATTATGTCCTTCAGCAAATTTGGAAGAAAAGGGTGAATAATTCATGACCACAGAAGTTACCGGATTGAAGAAAAGATTCGGTGATGTCGAAGCACTTCACTCGATTTCTTTTTCATTGGAAAAAGGAGAATTCATTGCAATACTTGGCCCATCCGGATGCGGTAAAACTACGTTGCTCCGGTTGCTGGCCGGGTTTGAACAACCGACGGACGGTGAAATTTTTATTGAGGGAACGACGGTCGGAAGCAGAAACCGCAACATTTCGCCTGAGAAGCGCAACATCGGTATGGTTTTTCAGTCTCTCGCCCTTTGGCCGCATATGAATATTTATAAACAGGTGGAATTTCCTCTCCGGCATCACCCCTATACCCCGCGAGAGTTGAAAGCGGACAAACAGGCACGCGTGGAAGAGATGCTGCAACTCGTCGACCTTCACCATTTACGTGATCGCATGCCGAATCAGCTGTCGGGCGGACAAAAGCAACGGGTCGCCCTCGCCCGAGCGCTCGTCCATCAGCCATCGATCCTATTGATGGACGAACCTCTCAGTAGCTTGGATGCTGAACTTCGCGAAGAGATGAGAAGGGAAATCCAGATCCTGCATCGCAAAACGAAAAGTTCAATCCTGTACGTTACTCACGACCAGGAAGAAGCGCTTTCGATGGCAGATCGAATCATCATTATGAAAGACGGACAAGTGGAGCAGACCGGCACGCCGGAGGATATTTATTTACACCCGCAGACGCGGTTTGTCGCTACCTTTGTCAGCAAAGCTGCCCTAATTTCCGGGCATTGGGAAGGCGATCTTTTTCATCCCGATTCCGTACCTGAGGTTTGGGAAGGGAGTAGTGTGGCAGGAGAATTCAAAAAAGATGGGTTATACCCCGTCCGACCTGACGAATGGATCATTCAGGATACGGGGGACAATGGCTTGCCCGCAACGATATCGAACGTCCTTTATCAAGGACGGGAAATCCAGTACAGCGTTACCAGCGATACGGGGCAGACAGTGAATGTAGTGACGCCGATGAGCGAACGATACACCATCGGGGACACGGTTGCAATTCAGAAAAAAAGAAGCGGGCAAACTGATGGCAGTCGGGAAGGAATAGAACCTGATGCTTTAAGGGAAGCACAAGGCAGCTTTTAGGGGATAAGTAAAAGTTTTTGATAAAGAAAATATACAATCTATTAACATCAACTTTATACCCACTTAACATTTCTCTGTTAGACTAATATTAATTGACCCCCTCTTTTTTTGGACCCTCTTCACTGAAGGGGGTCTTTTTAATTGCTATAGACAAGTGATGATATAGATATGGACGAGAAATTCATGGGACTTTTCCCGCTGGGAACATATGTTGAAAACGATTGCGGACTACTTTGGCATGGAAGCAGTCGGACCTGAGCCGCTGACGCGAAAGTGAGGAGCATCTATCAAGGAATTCCAAGAAGAGAGCATTTTACCGACATTTGAATGAACAGAGGACAAGGGATCATCTATCTAATCTATATGAAATTGGTGATCCCTTTATATGTTTAACAGAATTACTTACAACCGACCATTATGGATCCAATAAGCGTACTCAGCTTCAGTGTTATCCTTGGAATCTTTCTTACAAACAAAATAAGATAAACTATAGCTGGCGGAAGTCTCGATTTCCATATCGAAAACAATGTTTTCACCTTACCATTCGGCTTCCCAGCATAAAAAAAGGGTAAATAGCCTCGCTGGACCCAAAAAGACCGAAGGTAGGAGAACACCAACGGTCACTTTTAAAGCGAAACGCGCTTCTAATTTTTATCAGCCAAAAACGACATTATACCAGCTGTTTAAAGGTCAGACCTTTCCTCCTTACGCCCACTTCTCGGTAATCATATCCGCTTGTGAAAGTAGAAGGTCAAAGGCATCATCTGGAATCAATTCCTCTGCTTGTTGATAGTTCAGGAGGTCTTCGAAGCCTCCCATGTGTTGAATGACTTTTTCTGCTTCTTCCTGATTTTCATAGTGATTGACAGCTGTTAAATGAACCGTTAATGCACGAGTTGCTTCGTCATTTGCGAATGCCCCATCTTCTGCCAATATCTCAACGGTTGTGATGATATCTGCTACGTCTTCCGCTGTTTCTTCATCTTCCGAAAAACTAATCTGTGTGAGCACTGGATCGTGGTCGCTCACTCTGCCATGTTCTTCGGCAAAATCAGCATTAATATTGACGATATCAGCTTCGGCATTTTCCGCTAGGTGATTACTGACGAGAATATGATCCAACACTTGTGAATTGCCTTCAAAATTATACGTATACCGTTCTTCCTCAGGAAGCTCCGTAATCATATTCGTTAAATGTTCATCAGTGAGAACATCCAGGGGTGGTGCAAACTGGAAATCATTCAAATCACCCATGACGACAACATTGGACTCATCATCCACTGACTTGATGTCTTCAACGAAGTCGTTCACTGCTTCCGCTTGTTCGATCCTTTGAGGTTCGGTCACCAATTCCGGAGGTTGGTTCTCCCCGAAAAGCGGATCATCAGCAGACTTCGCATTGAAATGGTTGTTAATCAAAATAATCTCTTCGTCATTAAATTCGAATTCAACTGCCAATGGTTTACGGGAATCCTCGAATGCTTCATTTTCAGGATCTACCCTTCCCGGGTTCAGTGATAATCCGTCTTCATCGAAATCCACGGCTGTCGTTGCGTCCCCTTCCGGTTTTTCTGTTAATGAGACACGATCGGGATTGTACAAGTAACCGACACGAATGTTACCTCCCGGTTGTCCGCCATCCTGATTGTCCTCCGGTGCAATATCAGTAAAATCATATGTCGGTCCACCCGCTGACTCGATCTCATCAATCAGCGTTTGATAGCTTTCACTCGCATCAGTTGTTCCGTCATCTGCCGAGCCATTATTGTCTTGAACCTCGACGAGTCCAATAATATCCGGGTTTTGTAAATGGTCATTAATGGATTGTGCTAATTCGGCTGTTTTTTCAGGAGCGGTTTCCGCTGAAAAATTTTCTATATTGTATGTGGCGACAGTAAGGTCCTCTTCATCCTGCGTGATCGATGTCACTTCTCGTTCCGTCCCGCCATCTTCGACTTCAGGCAGTGTGTCTGTCGGTCTGATTTTATAATTGCCAAAGTCATAATCGACGACCCCAATGACAGACCCGTCAAATTTATCGCCTACTTTTGCCGTCACATCAGGGGCATCAATGAACATTCTCTCAGGGTTAAATTGATCTTCATCAATCACAACGCCGCCCGCAGGTGACCGGGGTTTATCATCGCCGTTGTCCACGACGACAGGGATCTCATCGAAAGATGGAGGGCCAACTACTTCAGCATCATCGAGTTGAACGAGCATCCCTTCCAGGCTCTCGTAATAATCAATGCCATACGATTCTGGGTCAAACTCGCTTAACCCCTCTGAAGCGATATGCTCCGTGGGTTGCACATAAGCCTCCTTACCAATGACCACTGGGTCAGGCAATTCATTCCCGGATGACTCGATGTCAATGTTGGATGGGTCGATTTCAGTGGTTGTTAATTCACCATCGTAACCATATTCATCAATTAAACCATCGACGTATACCAAATCCCCGACCTCTACTTGTTCATTCGGTTGAAATACATAGATGCCTTCGGCCGTCCGCATGTCTCCATCAGGTTCAAGATCCTGCATGTGAAAGCCATTTTCATCAATGTTCGTTACGATTCCCTCGACTTCTGCAACATGCTCTCCCTCATAAGGTGAACGATGTTCAGCACCTTGAATATCGTGAATACGAAGACCTTCAATAGCCTCAGGGTCTTCTTCATCTTCGTGCTGCATATTCCGTGGGTTTTGCATACCCGGTCCGCCAAAGTAATCTTCGAGACTGCCGGTGACCTGAATTTTTTCACCAACGATTTCAGGGTTCGTTTGTAATCCGTAATCGCTGCGAAAATCAGCAGTGATTTGCACCGGCATTATATGATCCGGATCTGTCTCTGAACTCGAATCAGCCAATGCCAAATTATAATCATTACTAAATGGGGGTTCGAAATTATAGCTATTTGGCGCGGTTGTATGCCCGACAATATAGCCCTCGACCGTTCCCGATCCGTAGTTGTCGGCCATCGCTTCTTCAACCGTTAAAATACCATCATCTGCGCTACTGACCTTCATCGGCACGACCGTAGCCGACAGGAGGACAACCATCAACGCACCACATATCGATTTTCTCAGCATTTTTTCACCCTTTTAAATTTTGTATTTATTCATCTTCACGCGCTACATCTTGAATGCGGCCTTCCACTTCGTAATCTACCTCTTCGTGTTCAGCCATGTAGTCACGAAGCATTTCCCAATCGGTATTGCCGACGATTGTGCCGCGGCCATCTTCGTAAGCATTACCAAGAACATCATGGCCATCACCGCCGGTAGCTGTAAAGTTATTGGTAGCCACCGTATACATTTCGTCTTCATCAATTTCTTCATATTCGCCGTCAATATTTACTTCAAGCGCATCAACACGATTAACCGGATCTTCGCTGCTGTCATACGTGAGACGGGTATCTCCTGAGATTTGAAGAAAGCCACCATTTTCTTGAGGGCTATTCGAAACGCTTGCCTCGAACGTTTCGATTAATTCTTCACCGGATAACTCAAGAAGCGTGAGACGATTACCGAATGGCTGTACTTCAATGATTTCTCCTACAGTAACTTCCCCTGCCGAGATCGACGTGCGGATGCCGCCACCGTTCTGGAAGGCCATAATCGTATCTTCGTCGGTTAACCGCGCGGCCTCCAATTGAGCATCAGAAATCAAATTGCCGAGGGCTGTCTCATCGGCACGGACGCTCTCATCATCCCCGTCCCCGTGGCGAGGGTTCGGCAGTTCATTGACAACAGTGGCACCGACTTCTTCATTTTGTAATTCGTCAACGATCTCCTGATATGGTTCTAACATCTCGAGGGCTTCCGGATCCGGTTCCCGTTCTGCTGTGGCCAACAATTCACCTTCGACATCTGTGACAACGCCGTTTTCATCAAAGGTTACGTTCATACAACCTAGATTTTCTCCATATTCGCCTGCTTGTCCGATGACGGTCGGATCCATTTCTTCACCGTCTTCATTTTCTGTCACGATCGTGGGCGGATCGACTGCCGTGTGACTATGGCCACCGATAATCACATCAATCCCTTCCACTTGTTCAGCTAGCAGAAGATCATTGCCAACACTCGGATCGCTATCATAGCCAATATGTGTCAAGGCAATAATTTTGTCGACCCCTTCGTCTTCAAATTGATCCACCATGTCCTGCGCAGCTTGAGCGTAGTCGGAAAATTCCACGTCCATCGGGCTGGAAATATCTACTGTGTCTTCAGTATTTAACCCAAAGACGCCAATGTCTTCACCTTCATGCTCTAGGATGATACCATCGTGAATCATTCCTTCCTCCGCTTCCTCACTAATGCCCTCCATTGTCAATTCGTTTAACCCTTCATCTTCTGAAAAATCCATGTTAGCTCCAAAGACGGGGAATTCAGCACCTTCAATGAAATCAGCCAATTCAGGATGTCCTTCTTCGGGATCACCAAGATCAAATTCATGATTACCTGGAACAAACGCATCGTAATCCATCAAATTCATAAACTCTACGGTATCTTGTCCATAGAATTCGTTAAAATAAAGCGTTCCGGTGAATACGTCGCCAGCATCAAGAAGCAGACCATCCCCATGTTCATCCTTAGCTTCATCTAAAGTTGTGACCAATTGAGGAAACATCTCCGTGTGTGCGTGATTATCGTTCGTATGATAGATGTTCATGCTAAACGATTCATCGTATTCTGCGATCAAGTCGTCCGCAAGTGATTGAAGATTTTCATAGGCTGTTTCGGAGATGAGTTGATTTTCTAACTGATGTTCCAGTAGATCATGAAAACCGCCATCCATATGTTCGACAACTTTGTCTGTATCGCCTTGGTCTTCATAATGACCAACCGCCCTCAAATGAATATCCAAGGCATGCGCTGCGTCGCTATTTGCAAATTCCCCGTCTTCATCCAACTGCTCGACAAGCCCTTGCAGTTCAGATGCCGAAATGCTATCTAATTCTGATGTGATTTCGCCAGCGTTTTCATTTTCATGAGCTTTCATACCCGTAGCGGGAACCATGATGAGCAAAAATGCAAAAAGCGAAAACATCGGTGTTTTCTTCCAATCGAATCGTTTCATAAATCCTCCCTATAAAATGTGGTTACTTTTTCCATGCGATCATTCGGCACCCGTCATTGGCTTTTGTTTCAATATTCCAGACAATAAGAGTATTCACATCCATTGTAACAAATCGTCATTCCGTCTAAACTCCTACGATAACTTATAAGAATGCTAAAAACTTATCGCCACTTATCAATTAAGTCGTCCGTTTGAGACATGAGCGTGCTATAGGCCTCTTCGGAAATCAATCCATTGTCTTGTTGACGGTTCAGTAAATCCTTAAAGCCTTTTTCCATGTGTTGGACGACTTTATCCGCTTCTTCCTGGTCTTCATAATGACTCACCGCCGTCAAATGAAGTTCCAAGGAATGTACTGCATCCTCATTCTTCTCTATGGCTCCCTCGTTATCAAAGCGTTCAACGGAAGCTTTTATAAGAGCTGTGCTTGGGAAGTCTAAAATGGCCTCATTAAATCGATCTGGATAATCCGTGATTATTCCATCTATCCCATAATCAATGAGATGTTCCATCCGTAATTGAGCGTTGACTGTCCATGGAGTCATTTTCATGCCTTGACCATGTACACGATCTACTAGGTTTTGAGTCACCATTAAATGATTAGGATTCGTGTAATCAGCAAACGCAGAGAAATGGGAAAGTCGTTCATCTGAAATATCTTCCGGGTTGTCGACAAGTACTGCCAAAGGCACTTGCGGCATTAAATCAGCAAAGTATTCTACGGAATCATGATCGAAGGACTGTACGATCATTTCTTCATCATTCGGATCCTCCATGTTTCTTTCCTCTAATGCATTAGCTACCTTTTCTTCTATCCCCGGGTAATCAGCAGGGTCCTTAATTTCTATTAAAATCCCAATGTCTCCACCATATTCATCCAAAATTTCTTCCAATGTTGGAATCTCCTCACCGGCGAATTCAGAATCGAACCAACTACCAGCATCCAATTGCTTCAATTCATTTAATGTAAACTCATCTACGCTTCCCGACGCGTCTGTCGTTCTGTCAACCGTTGAATCATGAATCGCTACGACTTCCTCATCTTCACTCATATGGATGTCTATTTCAATAAAATCCGCGTTCATATCAAGAGCCCTGTCAAAGGCTGCCATTGTATTTTCCGGAGCATGCCCGGAAGCACCTCGATGAGCTATATTTAACAATTGATCAGATTCGTCTTCTTCATTAGCTGAAACATGATGTTGCAATTGGGGTAACATACTTATGCCAATAGCCATTATTCCAACAATAAAAAAATTTTTTAACATATGTTCCATAAATACTCCTCTTCTCTAGGATTCATATTGACCTTGACGGGACTAGCCCCGCCAAGGTCAACCATCTCTCCGAAAGACAAATGTCCTGAATGCTAAACCTAACCTCTATCCCCACTGCTCAATTAATTCATCTGCAGCAGCGTTAAGTGATTCATACGTTTCCTCCGAGATTAATTCCTCTCCGCTTATACCTTCCAATAATTCTTTAAATCCGTTCATATGTTCGATAGCCTGATCCGTTGATCCGGTCTCTTCGTAATGTCCTACTGACGTCAAGTGAGTCTGGAAATGCCTGGCCGCTTCATCATCTGCAATGGCTCCCTCTTCTAAAAGATCCTCCACTTGTGTTTGCATTTGTTCGATAGAAGGTTCATCAGGTTCCTCAGGCTCTTCAAATCCTTCTCCTTCTGTAACTTGTTTTTGACCATCAGGAAGCTTTGTCATTGTAAACTCATCGTGCAATTCACCCAGAGCTGTGTATGATTCATATTTCAGTTCGTCGCCATCAACGTGAATGTTTTGATACATCTGGGTATCTTCTGCCCCACTTCGCACATAAGCGCCATTTTCTTCCCAGTTTGCATCTGACCAATTGTACATCTTAGGACCAGCCACGGAGTTAGCGAACATCGTGCCAGTAGTATACTCTCTTTCTCCATCTTCTTCATTACTCAAATGTCCCCGGGCGTAAGTGTGGTCATGACCTTGAAGGACTAAGTCTACGCTATGCTCTTCAATCACAGGAAGCAAAGCGTCACGAAGCTCCTCGTTATCACGTCCATCTCCGGAAGAGAAGATAGGATGGTGGAATGTAACAACCGTCCATTGATTAGGATTGTCCTCAAGTACATCATCCAACCATTCGGCCTGCTGGTCAATATCTGCATGGCCTGTATTTGAATTTAGAGAGATGATTCGCATATCCTGATGATCCCAATAACCCACTTGTTCTTCTAGTCCCTCTGGACCGTTATCAGGATAGTGAAATTGGGTTTCCCAGTTTTCGGCCAGCTGAGACGGGGTATCAGTGATTCTTGAGTACTCATGGTTCCCTATCGTAGCAATGCTTGGGACCATACCGTAGATCCATCCAGCCCCTTCAAACCAGCCAGCCCATTGCTCATCGGCATCACCTTGATCAATCATGTCTCCAGCATGAAGAATAAAGCTTGCGTCAGACAAATCTGAATAGGCACTACGGATCACGCGTGACCAATGCTCATGGATATCGTTTTGAGCGTCACCCATGTAAAGAAATGAAAATGAATCATCTTCATCTGATGCCGTAGTGAATTCTAACCACTCACTCCAGTTCACACCGTCACCCACGCGATACAAGTATGTCGTATTTGGTTCAAGATCCTCAAAGTTTACACTGTGGATTTGATTCGTATAGTCATGATTTACCTCAACTTCTTCACTGATTTCTGCCTTAATGGTTGACGCATTACTTGGAAAATTAGGTCCAGCTTCTGCTTCTGCAATTTGTGCCTTAGGAGATGTAACACTATCATCCGTTCTCCATGATACAGATTGAGTCGTAGCTGTATCATCTTCCCATCCTAAGAAAATCCGGTCCGGCATCGGGGTAGGTGCGTGAATTTCTTCATCAGGATACTCGGTGGCTTGCTGATCGGCGACAGCCACTGTTATACCCGGAACGACAAGACAAGCTGCGAGCGACATAGATATGATACCAAAACGACGGCTTTTTAATTTCAAATCTTTCCCCTCCTCATAAAGTTTAATAGAGAAATGTTCATGCCAGGGTAAAATAAGATAGAATCGCAATCCCTCTCTGCTAGCTCCTCATTAACCACCTCCTCAAAAATTGGGCTTACCGCCAAATGAATGGCGGCAGCTATATTTTTGTCCTTATATTTCTTCTCCATCACCTTGTGTGGAAATAAACGTCCACTCAAGATCTAACCAAGCGTCTTGGAGATGATTTTGATCTTCTCCGTTATCCAAAAAGTTAAACTGAACGACAAAATCATGAGATTCTCCGGCAGCCAAGCCATCATCGCCAATGGCGGGATAGAAAATATGTTCATTGATCGCTTCCGGCGACATGTCCTGCAAATCAGCGAGTGTGGTTTGATAAATGACTTCATCAAGGTTATTTACGTTATAAAGGAATTCCACTTCGATATGTTCACCGAAATCATCACCATCAACATACGAAGACTCGTAGTCGGTTTCCAAAGTCACCGTGTCTATGTCAAGTGAACCGGTGTTTTGCAGCTCAAAGTCGCGAGTCATCGAATCTCCCGGAGCCATATTATCCACATTAATGACCTCCGTCGGTTCCGCCGTTAAATCCAGCGTACCTGCCGCGAATGTTGCGTTTGTTTCTTCGCTATCGCTAAAGTAAGCGAATGTACCTCCACCGATTAGCGTTAATCCGAGTACTGCTGTCGTCACACCCATGCCCAACTGCTTTTTGATGCCCATCATGATTCCTCCCTTAATAGATTTGATATATGTGTGAACGCATCATCAGGCTTATGGCCCGATATAACGATTTCACCGGTTGTTATTGACTGTCCGGTTCTTTTTCATCAGGGGTTTCAATTTGCCTTAGCGCACGGGAGATGATGATGATCGAATAGCCGAAAAGTAAAGCACCGGGTACAACCAGTAAGAAAAGCGCGCCTTCCGGCGAAGTGGCAAAATTAGCGACATATCCTGCATACGGAACGGTGAACCCGGTATATTGCCCGACAACATTTTCTGCAAGCACCGGTTCAGAATCCGCGGCGTTGTTGTTATCCCCTTTGGTTATATATTGCTGGTCATCGTTCATAACTTCGTGAACTCTATGGGTAACGAGATTGTCATCAGGATTGATATAGGTGATGACATCTCCTTTCTCAAATTGGGTCGGCTCCTCGATCGGTTCGATCGCGATGATGGATCCTGTTTGGAATTCCGGCACCATGGAACCGGATAAAACTGTTTTTAATTGATAGCCAAACACATTTGGCTCTCCATCAGCCGCCTGGTTCGAAATCACCGCGAGTACCGTTACGATCAGTAATATAAATAGAACGGACGTTGTCACACCACTAATGACCTTCTTCATTCCTCGCCACATGTTTTTTATCACCCCATATAGTTCGGATCGTGCCTTCACTTCGATTATTCATCGCCAGTTGTCTCAGCATCTTCCTCTTCTTCCTCTGTATCTATCTCTTGCTCTTCATTCTCATCTTCCTCGTTTTCTTCTGCTTCATCTTCTTTTGAAGGCTTGTCCGCATCATCCGTTGATTCAGTAAATGTATCGGCAGCCAAAATATCTCTTTCCAGCGTTCTCGTTTCGCTATGGAAAGAAGCCGTCGTCGATGATGTCGCCATAGCAACAATACAGAATGATAGATATGATATGGCGAATAATTGAAAAGGGATGCCAAGTTTTATTTTTCTGACACCATGATACTTTTTCATTCAAGTCACTCCTCGTAAATTTTAAAAAGAGATATCTCCATACCAGCATTTAATACGCATTTCAGTAAATACTAAAAGAATGTTTGATTCTGAATATATGCAGGACTAAACTCTGCTTTCTTTGCTGTGCATTTTTAGTTTAGTAGATAATAGTAAAGGGACAATAAAGTTACTGTTAATATTTTGTAAAGTTCCTAAATGTAGACTCATTTTAGCCGATATAATATATCTGCTACTGCGAAAAATATATTTAGGGAACAACAACACAAAATTATGGCAGTCAATGACTGCCACAAAGTTAATATATAGAGATTTATTTAAAAGTTTTATTGTTGCCAATTCGGCGCGTTGTTTAAGAATTCTCGTAAAATGTTCAGCTCCCAGCACCATTATAAACATGACGACGGTAATCCCGAGCATCTCATTATAAGCCAACATTCGGGATGCTCGGATCCGTTCCCAACCAATCCCTCCTGCACCAACTACACCTACCATAAAGAGAACCTTACTCCGGAGCTGTATCAGAAAGATGATGTTCTGCCAGTAAGCCGTGAAATCACGGTTGAGCAAGCGCTATCATTGGCAAAGTCTAAAGGCTTTCGAATCAAGGAAACAGTGACTTAGACGCCGATTGCCTCTATTGCCATAATATTACAAGATGATCACCTCGTGATGGCTTATTTGGCATGCGCTGTTATTTAGCAAAAGCATCAGTGGTTTATTTCAGACTTGACCTCCCTTGTTCTCAACTCCCACGGCTACATACAAGTCTAGTAAGTTTGCCCGGAAGTTATCGAACGTCATTTTGGGCGAACAAATGCCCTCATTTACAAATAATGACATCGATTTAATCATGGCTGGTGCAACGGGCGCAAACCGCGTCGAACAAATGGTGTTTGGCAGCGTGTCCGAAGTGATTGTGCGACATGCGCCTTGTGATGTGCTCATTGTAAGATGGGATCGTCAATTGCCATGCGAATATGCCGAGCAGTTGGAAGAATGACTAGTGCAACGTTCCAGAAATTCTACACAAAAAATCCAGCTAAACGATGATCTACCACGGCAATTGAGGACTCAAAAATGTGTTTTTTGGTCCCTAGCAGTCCTCAGACGTGGCAGCGGAGGACTCAAAATGCAGTTTTTGAACCCGAACAGTCTTCAAAGGATCGGGAGATATGTGAATAGAGTTTTGGGAAGAGTTTTTGATATAGACCACTAGTACAACGTGGCTGAATCGTTCGATCACACCAATCTTTTTCTTCTAATCTACATACGTGAACACGTGTGATTCAAGACTAGAAACCTTCTAATGATTGGTTCGTTTCTGCCTATTGACGCTTTCCTTCCGGCTTATCACTAACGAGAAAGAGCTTTGGCGACCTAACCCGGCTTTCTGAAGTCGTTAGATCTTCAACGACAGCTTTTGACGACCTAACTCTGGCTCTCGCAAGTCGTTAGGTCTTCAAAACAGATAGCCTCATACCGGGTCGGAAACGGTGTGATCATTTATTTCAGCTGTTTTGTACGAGTGGGAGAGAGGCGCCCACAGATAAACATAAACGCAAAAAGAATGGCATTTTAAAAAATGCCACTCTTGCAATGCGGAGTTGTTCTCCTCTTAGGCGTAAGACATCCGTTCACTTTTTATGAAGACAGCTTTTGCCGGGCAATCCGTGATGATTGCATTCACATTCAGATCTAGAAGCTGTTTAATCTTATTGCTTTCATTTACCGTCCAAACGCGTAAATCGCCAAACATGCCTCTCCATTGATGGACGTTTGATAATACAGTGTTTACATCAGGATGTATCCCTTCTAATTCCAGGGTTTTTATATAATCATCGGGATGTGAAATCTCTCGGTTAAGCAGGGCAATATCTGCCGTTTCATCCAACGCTTTAAGCCGAAGTAATGTAGGCAGATGAAACGAAGAATAGATGACTTTTCGGTCTCCCCCATATTGTTGGACAAGTGCGAGCACTTTTTCTTCAATTCCTTTATAATTCACTCGATTAGTTTTCAATTCAATATTTAATTCGATATCGTATGGCTCTAGCAGTTCAAGGACCTCTAGCAATGAAGGAACCTTCTCAAGATCCCAAGATTCTTCGTAACTTCGAAAATATGAAAAACGGGAACCGGCACTGTACTGTTTTATTTGTTCAAGGGTTAGATCTTTCACATAGCCTTCCCCATTCGTCGTCCGTTCCAGCTGTTCATCGTGAATGACGACAATTTCCCCATCAGCGGTCATATGAACGTCAATTTCCAATCCATCAACACCTTCTTCAATCGCCTTTTGGAAACCGAGCAATGTGTTTTCCGGATAGCTTCCTCGCGCTCCGCGGTGACCAAAAATTTTTGTCATTGGCATATATAACCACTCCTCTGTTTTAATCTAATAATTCTTCAGGACTCATCCCCAGATCTCCCGATGTTTGACGCACGATGTCATAGGCTTCGTCATCAATAGGATAGAAACCGCTGATGCCTCGTTCCTCAAAAAACTGCTCATCCTGATAATCAAAATAAAAAGCTTCGATTTCTTCTTTAAGATCTTCTGGAAGCTCCGCTCGATAAGCGTCAGGCCCACGCGGAATATCATCGGAAGCATTAATAATCTTGAAATCATCCTCGCTCACTTGACCTTGATCAAGCATAGCTTCCATCACATCTGTTGCTATTGCCGCTCCATCTACATCTTCATTGATTACCGATAAAATAGAAGTATCATGACCTCCTGAAAAACTGACGTTACCAAAGAAATCCTCGACTTCATCATTTGTAACGCCTATTTCTTCAATAACGGCTGCGCGAGGAAAAATATGTC
Organism: Salicibibacter kimchii; assembly: GCF_003336365.1. Lineage (GTDB taxonomy): Bacteria > Bacillota > Bacilli > Bacillales > Marinococcaceae > Salicibibacter > Salicibibacter kimchii. The sequence continues at coordinate 1,522,938 of NZ_CP031092.1, forward strand.
CTGAAGTGGATGCAGGGTCTACAAATGCAAAGTCTTGCCCTTCAAGATCAGCGAGCTCTTCAGCCTCTGAATTTTCCGGCACAATAAATGCACTTTGATAAGTAATATCATCTTCACCTTCCGCACCGATGGCGAACACTTCAGCATCACTGCGTTCTTCTGCCAGAATATAGGCGAAAGGACCTAAGAATGCGATATCAACATGTTCATTATCCATTCCTTCAATGATGGCGTTATAGTCTGTCCCCATAAACACTTCTACATCAATGCCCAAATTTTCTCCTAATTCTTCACCAAACAATTCTACACGCTGGGACACTTCCGTCTCTTCTTCAGAAGGGATAACGCCCATGACAAGTTCGTCAGGCCATTCATCAGTACCTTCTTCAACTTCTCCCTCAGCTTCTGTAGTTTCATTTGCAGCCTCACCATTATCAGACTCAGAATCAGAAGATGCTTCATCTGACCCATTTTCTTCTGCACATGCGGCCAGAACAAACATTATTGACATGAAAAATGAAAAAAGGACCAGTTTTGTCTGTTTAATTTTTTCCATATTATCCCTCTTCGCTTCATAGTACATTCCCATTATGCAGGCCATTTTTGATGGCCATGCGGATACTTATTTTGACTTAATGTTCCCTTATTCCATTAGCTCTTCCGGAGACATTTCCAAAGCATCAGATGTCTCACGTATGATATCGTAAGTACTGTCTTCTACTTCAATGAATCCTGCTTGGTTATCTCGGTCCTCCAAGAAATCTTCCACTTCCGGGTCTTCATCCATTGTTAAAAACGCCTCGGCTACCGCCTCTTTTAAACTTTCAGGAAGATCACTTTGAACTGTTTCCGGCCCATGGGGAATCTCGTCGGTCTCATCGACAATCTGAACCCGATCAATATTTTCGTGCTCGACATCATCAACGATAAAATCGCCAACGCCTGCGGCGTCCACATCCCCATTTAATAGCGCGAGCATGGCTGTATCATGCCCTCCAGCGAAAGTCACATTCTCAAACATAGATTCCACTTCTTCCATGCTACTGTCTAATGTATTGACCAAATGGGCCATCGGAAATAAATGACCTGACGTAGAAGCCGGATCGACAAAGGCGATGTCACTCCCTTCAAGATCCTCGACTGATTCAATGTCGCTGTCTTCCAACGTCACAATATTGGATTGATACGTCTCCTCTCCCTCAGTTTCGATCCCCATGGCAAAAGCTTCTCCACCTGAGCGCTCATTGGCAAGCACATAGGAAAATGGCCCATAATGCGCCACGTGGATATGATCATTGGCCATGGCTTCAATCATCGCGTTGTAGTCAGTACCGACGTGAAATTCAACGTCTACACCGAGTTCATCAGATAGATAGCCGGCTAACGGTTCATATTCGTCCGATAGTTCCTGCTCATCCTCTGAAGGCAAAATGCCATAGACTAAAGGATCCGGCCAATCATCTTGTTCTGCTGATCCTTCTCCTTCATCGGCAGAGGCTTCTTCACTCGAACCTTGTGCTTCTTGGTCGTCTGACTGCTCCCCGCTTGTCTCGGATTCACAAGCTGTTCCCATTAACAAAAGTCCGGCCAAAGCAAAAGAACGCAAATGAAATTTTTTCACGATAAATCTCCACCTTTATCAGATTTTAATACCATCAACCAGGATTAGCTACTCGCTTTTGCATTGACTTGTATCGCACGGCCTTTCATAAAACGCGTCAACATCTCTACCGCCAAAATCATCCCGAATATTACGAGTGTGATGGCGAGCATTTGGTCATATGCAAGCATTCTTGAGGCCCTCACAAGCTCCCAGCCAATCCCGCCTGCGCCAACAACGCCAAGAACGGCAGCATAACGAATATTGATGTCAAAACGAAAGACCGACCAGGAAATAAATGTACTGAGGAGCATCGGCACAACACCTTGCATAATGACTTGAAACTTGGATGCCCCGGTTGCTTTGACTGCATCAAGCACACTCTCATCAATTTCTTCGATCGATTCGGCATATATTTTCACCAACATCCCAATACTGTTAACCGCAAGAGCCAATATCCCGGGTGTTGGGCCAAGCCCTACGGCAACGATGAACAGGAGCGCCCAAATTAATGCGGGTACAGCCCTTACGAATGCCGCAAACGCTTTGACAGCGTAACTTATGGACCAATGAGGCGCTAAATTCCTAGCCGCGAACGCCGCGAGGAATATAGAGAATAGAATGCCGAACACCGTACCCATAATGGCAACTTGCAACGACTCCACAGCTGCCCCGAAAATATCAATAGGTTCGTCTATAGTCGGGGGAAACATCGTAGACGTAATGCCTAGCAGACCATCAAAGGATGCCAAAAAAGTTTCTGAAATGACGTCCAGTTGGAACAGACTGAAGAAAAATAATACAGCTGCCACTGTAATGATCAGATGTTGCGTGGTTTGATTTTTTTCTTTTTTCATTTCACTCATAGTATTCTCTCCCTAATTTTTGCAGTGGTGAATTCTACAAGTAAAATCAAGGCGAAAATCATTAAGATGCCCATCGCCGCTTCTTGGTATTGAAAGAGACTGATGCTTCTTTCCAGGACAAGTCCGATCCCACCGGCACCAACCATCCCGAGAACGGCAGCCTCACGGATATTTAAATCAAGCTTGTATAATGACCATCCAACAAAACCGGTCTTAAACTGCGGCCATACGCCTTGCCCGACGACTTGAAACCAGTTGGCACCTGTCGCTTTCACTGCCCCCACCTGATCCATATCGATTTCTTCGACAATATCGGAGAATGCTTTGCCTAAAATGCCGACGCCTGAAAGCGCAACGGCGACCATCCCGGCAAAAGGACCAAGGCCAATCGCAGAAACAAGAATGATCCCCCACACAAGCGCTGGCACTGCCCGCAAAAACGTGACAATAGAGCGGCAGACAAAAGAAATGATGGGGTGGAACGTCGTATTGCGAGCAATCAAAAAAGCTAAAATCAAAGAAATGACCGCCGAAATCACCATCCCTGCATAACTCATATACAATGTTTCCAGAGCAGGGCCTATGAACATGGGAATGCTGGATAAATCAGGCGGGAATAAATCCGTCGCAATAAATGCAGCGATATTGCCGGCACCCGAAATCAAATAGAGAAGTGTAAATTCGGTTGCATACCATGACCAGGCGACCACCAGGAATATAATGCCCAAAATCCACGCGCGATTTTTTCGCACCATGTTCTTTCTGCGCTGCCAATCCTTATACATTCCAAGAAGATCATTATTTTCCGTACGCGGCGGCAATTTCAGTGGCCGTTCTAAAATATCTTCTACGGATCTGCTCATTCCAACTTAACCTCCTTATCCTAAGAAGTGGTGTAAATCATTTGAGTCTTTCGTTCCGTGAGATGCGCCGGTGGTCCATCAAAAACAATTTCCCCTGCTTTAACACCGATGATACGATCAGCGAATTCTCTGGCAAAATCCACTTGATGTAAATTCACTATTGTCGTGATTTCATCCTCTTTTGAAATTTCCTTTAAATAATTCATGACATTCCATGAGGAATTTGGATCGAGACTGGCGATCGGCTCGTCCGCCAACAAGATATCAGGGTTTTGGGCAATGGCGCGGGCGATACCTACCCGTTGTTGCTGACCGCCGCTTAATTCATCTGCCCGCTTGAATGCTTGATCTTTGAGACCGACTCTTGACAATACTTCCAAAGCATAGAGCGAATCTTCCTTACTAAAACGCCCAAATCCACCGGTTAATGTGTTCATGTATCCAAGTCTTCCATGCAGCACATTCTGGACCACACTTGATCTTTTGACTAAATTGTAGCCTTGAAAAATCATCCCCATATGGCGACGATACTGGCGTAGATTCCTTCTCTTAAAAGATAAAATATTTTTCCCTTGAAACAGAATTTCCCCTCCAGTGGGGTCGTTGAGACGGTTGATCGAACGCAAAAGCGTGCTTTTTCCCGCGCCACTCGAACCAATGATGGAAATCAGTTCTCCTTTTTTTACTGTAGATGTAATGCCTTTTAACGCTTCCGTACCATCTGGGAAAACTTTCTTCACGTCGCGTAATTCCAAAACAGTTTCCGTCAAAATCCCCCCTCCTTTCTTTCTCTTTTAGTAGTGCAAAGTAATGTTACAATTTAATAATAAAGGACAAATATAAATCTAACGTTTTTTCTGTGTAATCATTGTGTAAATCTAGCGCTGTCTTTTGATAATTCCGACGCTATTTCGCTCCATCGGCCTTCATAGAGAGAGCGAAGCTCATGGATCATCATCCCGTTGTAAGTATCGGGAAGCCATTCTAAGACTAAATCAAACGGTACACTCCCTGAACCAATAGGCGCGTGCATATCACCCCTACCCTGAGGGATAAGTTCGTGTTGGTTTTTCTCCGTTGAGAAACAAGCTTTGCCAAAGTTGTCATGAATATGAAGATGCACAAGGTAGGGAGCCATTAACATCAGCTGTTCTTTGAAGTCGAGGTTGTACATATTCGTTGCTATGTGAAGGTGACCAACGTCTAAAGTCAACCCCACATGGGAATGATTGATCTCACTCACTTGCCCCACAAGCAAACCGGGGTTCACCGCATAACAATAGTCCGATCGGTCAAGAAACGGACGCATATTTTCCATACCGATGACAAGGTTTGATTTTTTTGCTTGTTCGCCGGCAGCTGTGAGGATTTGCCGTTCTTCAAAAAGAATCTTCTCTTTTTCCTCAGCATTGAATACAGGCCAGGATTGTGAGTGCAAAAATTGCTCTTCACCAATAAAACGGACTGGGTGGTAAACAAGTGTACGTACACCAAGTTCTTCTGCGACATCGATGGAAGCAAATAAAATATCTTTTTCTACTTGAGGGTCTGTAGGACGGCTGAGATCTAAATAATCCGGAAGATGCAAAGCATATTGAAGATTAAATAGTTGGAGAATCTCTTTATATTGGGATAGCCGTTCCATATTCAACACGCCGTTTTTTAGAAGCTGCATCCCTTGCACGGGTATTTCAACAGCTTGGAAACCTAGAGATTCAATTTTTTTCAGTTTCAACTGTAATCGTTCCATATCAGCCGCTTCGTCATATGCAGAAATGCTTACGCCTACATCCAGAACCATTATCATTACCCCTTTGTTAATTGTTTTGTTGGCTGATAAGTCAATTGGCCAACGGTGGACCCTTTTAAAATCGTGCGTTCCACAGCAGGGTATGCGTTGTTGTCATTGACGATCAAAATGTCCGCATCCAAACCAGGCTGTAAGGCGCCTACGTTTTCTGTAATGCCTAGGGCTTTTGCGGGATTATAGCTGATCAAATTGATAGATTCCGGGATCGAGAGAAAACCTTGTTTGTACAAGTAAAAAGCAGCTTGCAGCATCGCAGGCGGATAGTAATCCGAACAAAGAACATCAACTGCGCCGCTTTTCAGAGCTTCAAGTGCTGATAAATTGTTGTTGTGAGACCCCCCAAGAATGATGTTCGGAGCGCCCAGTACAACGTACAATCCGGCTTCTTTTGCCGCTTGGGCAATGTCCAGCGTTATGGGAAATTCACTAATCGAAGCATGCCATTTCTTGGCTGCTTCAATTTTTTCCAACGTATCATCATCGTGTGAGGCGAGCGGTATATTTTGACGAAGGGCGATGTCTGCGATTTCCCGCAAGTGCTGTTGATCTATTTTTTCTAACTCAAGGTACATATCCATCCATTGAAATGCTTCCTGTTCGGTCATCTGTTGGGTGCCCATGAGATAGCTTTTTAGCTCTTCACGATTGCGGTATTGCCCTTGTCCCGGCGTATGATCCGTAAAAGATAATTGATCCATCTTGCGTGATTCCAGCCACTCACGCACAATCGGAATCGCTTTGACGTTTGTGATCTCAAAACGGATATGCGTTTTATGGTTGATCAAGCGTGGATGTTGTTTCATTTCATTGATGTCTTCCAGAAGTTGTACAACCGTCTCATTGCTTCTTTGTTTACCTGATTTATGTTCTCTTAAGCTTAACGAATGATACATTGTCGTAATGCCTTGGAGCACCAGTTTTTTTTCCAATTCCATAAACGCTTGCTTAGCGGAAAATAAACTGCTTGGTCTCGGTTGAATTTCCTTCTCTATCGCGTCACTATGTGTATCTATAATCCCTGGTATAATCCAGTTGGCATGCGCATCGATATCGTCAGATGCGAGTGAACGTACGCGGGAATGGGGAAGAACATCGGTGATGATCCCATTTTCCATTTCAATGGAACCACCGATGATCACTTCGTTGGGCGTGACAATATTTCCATTAATAATACGCCTGGTACCTGTATGCATGCACCTTTTCTCCTTTCCTGTATATCCCTGTGCTATTGACTGGCAGCAGATGGCGTCAAATCCAAAACATGATCGACAATAGCGTTCATCGTTTCCCAATCATGAAAAACACCAATGATTACTGTCCCCTCGTTTTTCATTTCCAGTAACAACTCTACGACCTTCTCTTTCATACTTTCATCCAGTGAAGCTGTCGGTTCGTCTAATAACAGCAGGCGGGGCTTTTTAATCAGTGATTTAGCCAGATTGATTCTTTGTTTCTCTCCCCCGCTAAAGGTTGCCGGGTACAACGACCATAATTTTTCAGGAATGCCTAATCTCTGCAAAATATCTTTTGCCTGAATTCTAGCCGCTTCCATATTTTCAATCATTGGATAAATCTCGCCCGCTACAATGTCCAAGCAAGAAACGCGTGGAATGACACGCAAAAACTGGCTCACATAGCTAAGTTCATAGGTACGTATCTTAATTATTTGTCTCTCACTTGCTTCTGCAAGATTCACCCACCCATAAAGCATAGAGTCGTACCATATACTTCCTTGTGTGGATAAATACGTTCGATGCAGACATTTTAAAATTGACGATTTACCACTCCCACTTGGGCCGGCAATGCCAATAGATGCTGATTCCTCTAGCGAGAAATGAAGATCTTGAATCGGCTCAATCGTCTTGCCATTATTAATTGAAAATCGTTTGCATAGTCCCTCAACCTTAAGCATTCACGTTCAACCCTCTCTTTTTATTTCCAGTGAATATGATTGCTATAATAACGAATGGACGAGAAGTTGCGTGTATTCATGCTGAGGATCTTCCAAGATCTGGTCGGTCAGTCCATCTTCCACAATTCGTCCTTGGTTAAGTACTAATGTTCGATCAGTTAGCATGCGAATGACACTAAGATCATGGGAAATAACAATCATTGAAACCTTTAATGCCTGCTGGATCGTACGGATCAAATCGAGTACGCGCGCCTGTACGGAAAGATCCAATCCAGTGGTAATCTCATCCAGTAACAATAATGGGGGTTGATTGGCAAGGGCTTTTGAAATTTGCACACGTTGCTGCATCCCGCCACTGAAAGTCCGGGGAGGTTCATTCATCCGGCTTACTGGAATCTCAACTTTCTCCAGCAGCTCTTCGGCACGTTCTACCATTTGCCCCACATGACTGTAATCCGCAGCGATTAATTTTTCAGCAATGTTTCCGCCGCTGGAATAGTCCATTCTCAAACCATGATAAGGATTCTGGTCAACCATCCCTAATTCATGGTTTTGAAGATATCTTTTCGTTTGATTAGAGCAATGGAAAACATTTTGCTTTCCGTCCTGATAAGAAGCTACATACATCTCTCCGTATGTAGGTTCTTCATTGAGAAATAAAGACTTAACCAATGTGCTTTTTCCAGACCCGCTTTCGCCGACAATGCCTAGAATTTCCCCTTGATATAAATCAAAATTCAAGTCTTTGCACGCCCAGACCGTTCGACATTCAAGGCATCGATTTCCCTCCATATACGGGTTCTCGTGCTCACTGCTTGTGCAAAAGGGACATCCTTCACCATACTTTTTATAAAATTGACGGATGCACAGCAGCGGACGTTCTGTAAGGGACATACTAATGATCCCCTTTCTCGTTCTGTACTTTGTTGCAATAGGCCGTATCTGAACATTGATAAAACACGTGTCCACTCGTTTCATCCGTATTTTCTTCGAGAAAAGTATCGGTTGAGTCGCATAAGTGACACGCTTGACTATCAAAATTTTCTACTTGGAAAGGATAATCATCAAATTGAAGTGGGACAACGTCTGTATGCGGCGGGATGGCATAAATTTTTTTCTCGCGCCCTGCCCCCAGCAACGTCAAATACGAAGCTTGATGCATCTTGGGTGTGTCCCAACGGGGGATTGGGCTCGGGGCCATCAAATAACGGCCGTGCACCATTACAGGGTAGTCCGCATCAAATAAAGCATGATCCCATTTGACGATATCTTCATACAACTCTAACCACATCGCATTGTAATTTTTTTCACCATGTTGGATTTTTGTACGTTTTTCACTAGCTTCAACATTGCGAAGGGGTTCCGGTTTAGGTACTTGAAGAATTAATACCTGATCGGAGGCTAAAGGTGTCTCAGGAATGCGATGACGGGATTGTATGATGGTCGCCGCTTCGGTTTCCGTGGTGACAGAAACATCTGTCGTCTCCATGACCAAGTTTCGAATGCTCACCGCATTCACACTGTCGTCGCTGCCTTGATCAATGACTTTAACACAATCATCACCCCCGATAAGTGATAGTGTCAGTTGCAACCCTCCGGTTCCCCAACCTCTGGCAATCGGCAATTCTCTAGAAGCAAAAGGCACCTGATAACCCGGGATAGCGACGGCTTTTAATGTTTTGCGTCGAATCTCTCTTTTTGAAGGTTCATCAAGAAAAGCATAGTTATAGGATTGGTTTTTAAACCCCTGTTCAGTTTTCATATAAGGACGCTCCCCCTTCCGTTTGTTTTTGCTTAGTTGCGCGTATTCGATCCAGTTTAGACTGAAAGGTGACGTAATGGGGGAGCTTTAAATGGGAGACAAATCCATTGGCTTCCACACTGTCGATATGTTCAAGCACAAATTCTTCATCTTCGGCAGGAGCTGTGCCTCCATCGGATATGCTGCGATCCAAAATGGCCATGGAAATCGCCTTGAGTTCATTTTGACCGAAGCAACAGCCGTAACCGAGAGAAAATTCAACTTCTCCGGTTGCCTCGTTTGTTTCGAACTTGTTGATGGTTTCTACTTCTGTCGCTAACATTTCTCCCACATAAAGACTTTCACCCTCCTGATAAGGATGCGGAATAGACACGGGTACATAACCAACGCGAAGTTCGCCTATCGTGGGATGAACAGACCCATAGCCCCTCATACTGCTATAAGCCAATGCCATCATCGCCCCCGTTTCCCCTCTCGCCAACGCTTGTAGTCGGACAGATCTCGGAGCGGGGCTGGTATATTTTTCACGAGTAATGTCAAAAGGTTCGTCTGTATCCGACCACGCAGGATTTTCTCCCAACAGTCCCTGTTCACGTAAAATACCGGCTACCTTCGCAAACGTAATGGTTTCATGTTTCCAATCGATCCTATCGGTAAACGATTTCCCCAGCTCTGAAAGATCGTCAGGACTCAACGCCTCATCCATGAGATCAAAGCGAAGCAGCCGATGGGTGAAATCATAAGTGGGACCAAGAACTTGGCCACCGGGAATATCTTTGAAGGAAGAGGAAATCCGGCGAATCACTCGCATATTTTCCATATCGAGGATGTGGCTGTAATGATTTCTCGGCAAGGTAGAGCGATAAGCCCTGAGTAAGAATGCCGCTTCAAATGTATCTCCTTCCGATTGTTTCAGTGCCAATGATGCAAGTTCAGGTGCGTACAATCCACCTTCGCTCATGATACGGTCCACAAGCAGCCGCATTTGTTTTTGGATGAAAGCAGGGTCCAGCGGGGGCTGATGGGGATCTAATCGATATGTGTCTGACAATTTTTTTGCTGCTTCAATCGCTTCTTGACCTCCGGTAACCGTTACATAAGCCATTCTCGTTTCCCCCTTGGTCTAATAAAATTATTGAACAAACTTTACTCTTCCACTTGCTGAATACGCGTCGTCCTCGGAAGTGCACAAATATCCCCGGCGCTTGTGAAAAATAACATATCAACACCTAAGGGATATTCTTGATTAAGTTCTTGCCTCAAATCCAACCATTGCTGCTCTAAACCGGAAATACCGATTTCCACATTTTGCTCGATTCCCGGACCAGTCCAAATCATGCCATTGGATTGAAATGCATCGATATCAAGAAAAATCATTGCACCTTTCTCAGGGCTGCTCAATTTTCCTATTTGAATCGTTCCTTCCAAACTTTCTATTATATTCGCATCAGTTATGCCCTGAAAAAAAAGATACTCCGCATTCTCGATCGATGCTTCCTTTGAAAAGGTAGACCGCGCGATCGCTTTTGATAACTCCAGGTTGTCGTGCACATAATAACTGACTTCCTGATCTAGTAAGGCATGGGCGATGTTTATGTAGATTTTCGATGTAAAATATTTCTGGTTTGGTGCATGATAGTGCTGAATACGATGAATCGTCCCCGGATTCGCCATTGCAGCGAGCAAGCTACGAAAAACACTTTGATCCTGTTCCATAGTGGAAGATTTAGCGAGTAACCCTTTTTCAGCCATTGTTATCCTCCTCGTTTTAAAATTAACGTTTTATCGGACCTAGGCATTCGCAATGAATTTTTTCCGGATATAGGTGGAGCATTGTTCTACAATTATAACGACGACTAAAATCAATAGAATCATCATCAAGGCTTCATCAAACTGCCGCATCGTCATGGCAACCGACAGCTCAACGCCAATTCCTCCCGCACCAACCAGCCCAAGGACCACGGCACCGCGAATGGCTTTCTCCACAGCAAACAAGCTTGTTCCCACAAAGGAGGGTACTCCGAGCGGAAGAACAGATCCGAAAATAACACCTGTTTGATTGGAGCCCGTCGATTGCACTGCTTCAATCGGTCCCTTTTCCATTTCTTCGATTCGTTCTGAAAAAAAACGGCCACAGAAACCGATCGTATCCACCATGATCGTCAACATCCCCGGGAAAGGTCCCAACCCTACCGAAATGACGAATATTAACGCCCATATTAAATCAGGAACGGTTCGAAGCAGGGATATAAATCCCTTGGCTACATAACCAATCGCTGGATGGGGCGTCGTGTTTCTTGAAGCAAGCAATGCAATTGGAAGACTAAGAATGACACCGAACACCGTTCCGACCAACGCGATTTGAAACGTTTCATACATGGCAACAAGTGCTGTTTGAAGCCTTTCCAAGTCAGGCGGAAAAGCACTGATGATAAAATGAAACATATTGACGATACCGGAAAAAAAGCGATCGACACTCATTTCCATTGATCCTAATCCGAGGATAAATAGAATGAGGCCGCCAATGGTGATGAGTATCATAGGCGGCGAAGGCAGCTTAAAGCGTTTCGGCATATAACGGTTGACGTTTTGCTCCTTAGCTTCAGATGCCATACCCTACCACACCTTCAAGCCGCTCCTCCTTTTGTTCTTGCGAGCTCATGTATAGTTCGTGCAACTCTGAACGTTGTATAAAGGGAACCGGCTTATCAAGCTGAACTTCACCCTGGTTCAACCCAATAATCCTTTCCCCATATTGAAGAGCGATGTCTGTCTGATGGAGAATACTTATAAACGTAAGTTGATTTTCCTTGCAAATCGAAACAAGGAGGTCCATAATTTCCTTTCCTGCTTTTGGATCTAGGCTGGCAATGGGTTCATCCGCCATAATCATTCGCGGACGCTGCATGATCATACGCGCGATGGCCACCCTCTGTTTCTGCCCTCCCGACAATTCATCCGCACCGTTGCCGGCCACGCTTTCCATCCCTACACGTTCAAGCGCCTCCATCGCTTCATTTCTCAAGGCTAATGACGCAATCGGCGCACACACTTTCCTGAAGGACTGCCGGCCGAGAGCACCAAATAAAACATTTTGCAGCACACTAAGGTTTTGGGTTAGATGATAATGTTGGAATACCAATCCAATATTTCGTCGAAATGCACTGCGTTCTTTTCTTTTTTTTAATTGCGATGGATTTTTTCCATCTATCTCCAAAAAGCCGCTCGTTATATTTTCAAATCCTGTCAAACAGCGGAATAATGTAGATTTCCCGGAACCATTATGACCCAGAATGACAACATGTTCTCCCGGGTAAATGGTAAGATCCAACGCTTTAAGCGCTTCAGTTCCATTGGGATAGACTTTAGATACTTCATGCATAGCCACTAAAAACACGTAAGACGACTCCTTTTCTTTAATCCTCCGACAAATCAAGTCCCAATTCTTCGTAAGCATTCCGCATGCTGTCATAATCCTCGTCATGGGCTTCCGCAAACGTACCATCAACGTATTTGTCATTTTCACCTGTTACTAGAATCGAGTCCAGCAGCGCTTCATCATTTTCGAGCATACTTTCCCGCATATGTTCAATTAAGTCGTCAGGAAGCTCCGGGCTTGCAACGAACACATCATTCGGAAGCGTTTCTCCCTCGGCAATCAATCGGAAATCGTCGTCCCCGTGCTCTTCAACCATTTCGTGGTAATCCTTAATTCCGGTAGCCATCACTTCAACATCACGATTTAGAAATGCATCAAAACGAGCCTCATCCAACAGCTGAATGTCAACGTCTTCATCCACGTCCATGCCCTCGTCGATGAGCATTTCACTCGGTCCGACATGTCCACTCGTTGAACCCGCATCTTTCATCGCGATGCTATGGCCTTCTACATCCGCCAATGATTCAATATCACTGTCTTCATGAACGATAAAAGCGGCATGATACTCACCTCTTTCAATGCCTGCAAGCAACTCGGCATCCGGTACAACCGACTTAACTTGTGCATACTCTGAAGGTCCGGCAAGAAGAACATCCACTTGATCGTATTCCATCGCAGTTGAACCAATCGTTCGATCTGTCACTGCAAAAAATTCAATGTCAACGCCAATCGTTTCTTCCAATTCTTCCTGAAAAGGTTCAAATTCTCGTTGCAATTCTTCCATTCCTTCAACGCCCGTATCGGCAAATCGAAGCTCATCCGGCCAGTCTTCACGGTCCCCTTCTTCTACAGAATCCTCTGAGTTTGCCTCTTGTGCAGCGGCCTCTTGGTCTTCTCCCTCTTGTTCATCCCCGCAGCCAGCGAGCAGAATGGCTGCCCCTAACAGTCCGATTATCCCTTTTGGTTTTATCATACGTTTCTTCTCCCTTCATTTTTTTACCAGTTAGTATGATACATAATAATTATTAATGTTCTATAATTATAGTGTTAAAATTTTGTAAATAAGCACACCCCTCCCACCAAACATTGCCGTCTTACTTGGTTTCAAAGCTCACTTTGGTTTTCATCGTGCTTTCGTAATCTTTATAATGTTTAGCCGCAACCTTTTTCAGTTCTTTTTCAATAATCGGCTGCCAATAAAAAGTGATGGGAAAAGCACCGCCTATGGCTGCATCTACAATCGCGAGATAATAAGCACGTTTTCCATCACCATTCATAACTGCTCCAAACCCCCATTGGTCTTCAATCGATACCGTGCATTCGGTGATTTCTGTTTCTCCAAGATAAAAAGCGCCTCCCGAAACCGTTTCTTTTGCCTGAAGCATGAGCAATGACCTCTGTGGAGGTTTCATTATATGTATTTCATACTGTTCCATTATCGGCGAAACCATCTCGTGAATAACTTCCAAATCAGCATCGTTCAAGGCTTCAGACCATTTTTTTACTGACACCAAATCCCTCCTTCGTTTTCTTTTCAGTTCTAATCATACAGTAGAAATATAAAGAAGGAGTTAATGTATGATAAAGATTCAGTAAAGAAAAAAAGAATTTTTTGTAAATTTTAGTTCTTCATCAAATCATTACACACAGTTAATAAACACTTTATATTCAGGTGATATGGTTGATGTATAAAAGGAAGGAGGAAAAACATGAATATACGTGCATTGTTCATTGATATGGATGGAACATTGCTGACGTCATCAAATGAGATTTCACAGCGCAATGCGAAAGCTATCAACAAATTGAGTAATCAGGGTGTTAAAGTTTTTCTGGCGACCGGGCGTCAATATGAGATCACAGCACCTTACCATCGGCTGCTTAACTTGAAGACGCCAATGATCTGCCTGAATGGTGCTTCTCTGCATGATGGATTCACGGGAAGGGTTGTCCAGATGAACCCGGTTGTGTTGGATGAGGCGCATTTTCACCAAGTTACGAATGAAAACACGTGCAATGTTGTTATGCACACAACTGAGGGCCTCTATTGTAACAGCACGTCTAAAGTGATTGATGAATGGACCAGGGAGAGCAAGATTCCGCCAAGGTATATCGGCGATTTACGACATGCAGATTACCGGAACGTGCTGAAATACAATATCATGACCGGCTATCATGGCTCGCATATGTCACATTTGTTCAGTGACGAAGCGGATGTCATTGACTGGAAAAACGGGTTTGAGATTGTTGCACCCGGTGTTTCGAAATGGGCTACCATTCAGATGCTTATTAGAGCGTTTGGTATCCATCCTGAAGAAACAGCAGCCATCGGTGACGGTCCAAACGATATCCAAATGCTGCGTCATGCCGGATTCAGCGCTGCCATGGCGAACGCTGGCCAAGAATTGAAAGCGGCCGCAGATGTTACTACCGGTCACCATGAACAAGATGGTCTGGCTGAATTTATTGAAAAACACCTCGTTCGGTCATTTACTGCAACGAAGACTTGAATGAATAAAATTTCATAATGTTTGATTCCGATATCGTCTTTCGATATCATTTTTTGTGTCGTTGAAGGAAAAGGATGGAAGGGAAAATGCTTGAAAATCTTTATTCAGATCAGGAATCAACGCTTAGAAAAGAGGTACAGTAATGCCTTATTTTAAACAGCTATTAGAGATATTACTTGTTTCTACAAGACTTTGACTGACTTCGTTTGGCGGTCCTATTGCTCATTTAGGTTATTTTCATGAGGAGTATGTTCGCCGAAGGAAATGGATGGATGAAAAAAGTTACGCTGACTTAGTTGCGTTAAGTCAGTTTTTACCCGGACCAGCCAGCAGTCAAGTTGGGATCGGTATCGGGGTCATGAGAGGTGGAATATTTGGTGGTTTTATTTCTTTTCTCGGATTTACATTGCCATCCGTCATTGCTCTGATCCTATTCACATTTCTCGAACAGGAGTTTGGAGTCGGAGATGCTGGCTTTATTCAAGGATTGAAGATTGTAGCTGTAGCTGTCGTTGCTCATGCTATCCTTGGTATGGCTCAAAATTTAACGCCAGACCTGACAAGAAAGACCATTGCGTTATTTGCATTAATTGCAACATTGATGATCCCTCATTTTCTTTCGCAAATTGGCGTCATCCTGGTGGCTGGATTATTAGGTTACTTTATATTTAGGAGCAGTCAAAATGAAGAACAGCTATCCATGACATTTCCAATTTCAAAACGGTTTGGGGGGATTTGCTTAACATTATTTTTCGGACTATTGGCGGCCCTCCCGATTTTAAGTCATTTTAGCTCAATCACTTGGATGAGCATATTCGATAGCTTTTATCGCGCAGGAGCCTTAGTTTTCGGAGGCGGACATGTCGTCCTTCCTCTTTTGGAACGAGAATTTGTTCCGACAGGACTCATTAGTGAAGAATCTTTTCTTGCCGGTTATGGTGCAGCCCAGGCTGTTCCAGGTCCTCTCTTTACATTCGCTTCCTATATCGGCGCTGATATAGGTGGATGGGCAGGCGGATTAATGGCAACAGTGGCGATCTTTTTACCAGCGTTTCTTCTCATATTAGGTACGTTACCGTTTTGGTATTCGTTGAGGCAAAATAGGAAGATTAAGGGTGCCTTTATGGGGGTTAATGCGGCCGTTGTAGGCATACTCATCTCTGCATTTTACCAACCCATATGGACAAGTGCCATTCTCACCCCTTTAGACTTTGCGTTGGCTGCACTGTTGTTCTTTATGCTCGTTTATTTGAAACTTCCGCCTTGGATCATTGTTCTTTCCGGTGCCATAGGCGGATCACATATAACTCTCTTTTAAGAATAGGGACAGAAGTTGAAAACTAATAAATCGCATGAAATCAAGGTTTTTAAATTTGAATTCGTGCGGTATAAGCCCATCATGTTGTTTTCGCAAATTGTTGAATACGCTGGCCGATTTCATCACGTACGCGTTGGAATTCAGCCCACTTCTCTTTGTCTGATCCTTCCGCTTTTGCCGGATCATCAAACCCCCAATGTTCACGGCGAACATGCGGCGGTGTCATCGGACAACGATCCGCCGCATCGCCACAAAGGGTCACAATCATATCAACGTCATTCCATAAGTCCTTATCAATAACGTCTGATGTTTGATTAGAAATGTCAATATTGACTTCATTCATGGCTTTGATTGCATTTGTATTTAAACCGTGAGCTTCAACACCTGCACTGTATACATTCCATTCCTTACCTAAATAATGTTTGGCCCATCCTTCGGCCATTTGGCTGCGACATGAGTTTCCCGTACAAATAAAATAAATCGTTCTTTTAGACATGATAGTTTTTTCTCCTTTTTTCTTTAACTAATGATCATTAACCAGAGATAGAGACCGAGCAAGGTAATAAATAAGACGGGTAATGTAATGACAATGCCTGTCTTAAAGTACGTGCCCCAGGAAATCTTGACGCCTTTTTGCGTAAGGACGTGGAGCCACAATAGTGTGGCTAACGAACCAATCGGGGTAATTTTTGGCCCCAGGTCTGACCCGACCACATTTGCATAAACCATGGCTTCTTTCATCAATCCCGTTGCTGCTGTTGTATCAATCGCGATGGCATTGATCATGACCGTGGGCATATTGTTCATGATGGAAGACAGAATCGCTGCCAAAAAGCCCATGCCCATGGTTGCCGCAAAAACACCTTGCTCAGCAACATATTCAAGTCCTGAAGCTAGAACATCCGTTAAACCGACATTTTGCAGGCCAAACACAACGACATACATCCCAACTGAGAAAAAGACAATATTCCATGGTGCACCTTTGAGGACAGAACGTGTCGCGACAGCTGGACTCTTACTAGCAATCCCTAAAAAGATAAGAGCAATCATGCCCGCAACAATGGATACAGGAATATGTAGAAATTCGCTAACGAGGTAGCCCACTAGTAAAACAGCTAAAACAAACCACGAGATCCGAAACATTTTTTCATCTTTAATAGCTGTTACAGGCTTTTGCAGTTTTTCATAATCGTATCGTTTTGGAATGCTCTTTCTAAAGTATAGATACAAAACAAGAATACTGGCCACTAATGAAAAGAAGTTCGGAACAATCATCCGTGTTGCATATTCTATAAATCCAATCCCAAAGAAGTCCGCCGAAACAATGTTAACCAAGTTACTCACAATTAACGGTAACGAAGTGGAATCGGCAATAAATCCACTCGCAATAATAAACGGAAACACCATCGTTTCGTTAAAATTCAACGAGCGAACCATGGCTAAAACGATGGGCGTTAAAATTAAAGCTGCCCCGTCATTGGCGAAAAATGCAGCGACAATAGAACCTAATATACAAACATATACAAACATAAGCACGGCATTCCCTTTGGCCGCACGCGTCATATGTAGTGCCGACCATTCGAAAAAACCTATTTCATCTAAAATTAACGAAATAATAATAACAGCAACAAACGTTAGTGTGGCGTTCCACACAATGCTAGTCACTTCAATGACATCTCCAACTGAAACAACACCGAGAAGTAATGCAATGATGGCACCACCACAGGCAGACCAACCAATATCGAGGTTTTTGGGCTGCCAGATGACCAAAACGAGCGTAATGATAAATATAGCAGATGCTAAAATGATTGAAATCAACGTATGCGTTCTCCCTTACGATATCAAGTGTTTCTTTCTCGAAAAGTATGGTATATACCCTGTTAAAGGCAGCCAGTGGCCGCCTTCATGATTAATTAAAAGTGCATGGAATATTAACCTGCGCAACATGCATCTTCAGTTTCTTCTACATCATCCTTTGTATAAAAATATTCCCACTCATTCCCATCAGGATCCGTTACCCAAAACTTATCTTGAACGGCGTAGCAACATGTTGTATCCATTTCTTCGCGGGCAAAGAACCCAACTTTTTCAAGCCTTTCTTTATGTTTGGTCACTTCATCTTTGCTCTCCAATTGTACGCCTAAATGGTTAATCTGATTTCCTCCAACTTGTTCTGTCGGTGTTAATGTTAAGTTTAAATTTGGATCAGCCGTGAGAAATTTGATATAATCGTGTTTTTCCTTCGCAGGCTTGACGCCTAACATGTTTTCATAAAAGGATTTACTCTCCTCTAAATCCCTCACGTTTAACCCGATGTGCACGTTGGTCATACACACATCTCCTTTGTCATCAAGTTTTTTTGATTTATTTACTAACACTTATTGAATCCGGGTTTAAACACACAACATAATTCATCCGAGAGTACTCGATCCATTTCCCCTTCGTTAATCTCATAATAACTCCATGTCCCTTTAGTTTCCCTCACTAAAAGGTTAGCATCCATCAGTATTTTTAGATGATATGACAGCTTCGATTGGCTCATATCTAACTCTTCCGTAAGGTGACAGACACAAGTTTTTCCTCTTCGACTCAACATATGAAGTAAATGCAATCGTTTTTTATCTGCTAAGGCCTTAAACGTATGTTCATACTTCTCTAAAGTATTGATGGAGAGTTCATCAACGTGTGATACTGCATCCAAATCATCCACCCCCTTAATCAAATATTATTGATTAATCAAACAATAGCACAAATACTTCTAATAAATCAAGTTAATTTGATTCAAAGTATTATGATCCAATATTCAGATATTATTAAGTGTGCACACTAAACAAAAAGTTTCCGTATATATTCACATTTTTTATGGGAACACTTGTTTTGTTGTTATGATGTGTTACTCTATATGTAATCAACCCCACTGATGGAAAAGAACAATGGATTCTCGCCCACATTGAAGTTCAAGACTACAAAGATGATGACATTGCTGAACGTATGTTTCAATATTTCTATCGCATATTTGACAAGTATCAACAAAAAATTCACACCATTGCCCTCCTCGCTGATCCCGATCGTTTCTTTCAAACCAACAGCCTACAACTATCATTTTCACGGCACGGAATTAACTTATGTTTACAATACGTATAAGTTTCTCGATCAGGATGAAGAGGAATGATTGCAATCGGATAACCCATTTGCATATGTTGTGTTGGCAGGTATTTATACGATAAAAAGCAAAAACAACGCCAGCAAACGTTACCAATTCAAGCGTCGTTTGTTCGCATTGATACTGAAGGATCAAGAGAAAAACGCCACAGAATATGTTAATGCCTTGTTATATTTTATCGACTATTTAATGAAAATCCCAAAGGAGATGACAGAGAAATTGCAAAAAGACATCAAGCCAGTGATTGGAAAGGAGGCGAACGATATGGATAAACAGACGTATCCCGATCCACCGACATTGAAACCTATTTTTGATGAGCTGCGGGAGAAAGGAAAAGAAGCAGGGAAAAGCGAGAGGACAAGAGAAATAGCCGAAAAAATGTTAAAAAAAGATTTTTCAGTTGAAGAGATTCTTGAGGTAACAAACCTTACGGAAATAGAGTTGGAAGACATTAAAGGTCAGATGTAGTATTCATACGCGTCACATTCCAAGGGTCTGCTGTTCAGCAGCAGACCCTGTTAAATCATCCGACAAGCCCGGGCAAGTGTTCTACTACGACGACGTATAATCTCCCCCATTAATATGAATCGCTTGTCCGGTCATGTAGGAAGATTCATCTGCCGCGAGCATGACATAAGGCCAGGCATGTTCCGAAGGTTGGCCCGGGCGGTTGATCAAGCCACCTTGACCAAAATTTTCGACGCCATCTTCATCGAAAGAAGACGGGATTAACGGTGTCCATACTGGCCCGGGAGCCACTGAATTCGCGCGAATTCCTTTATCGGCAAGGCTTTGCGCGATACTGCGGATAAATGAAGTGACTGCTCCTTTTGTTGCCGAGTAATCCATAAAAATCGGGTTCCCGCGGTAGGCATTAATGGAAGAAGTGGCAATAATCGCATCCCCTGCCTGCATGTGACGGACAGCAGCTTTAGTTAAATAAAAATGGGAAAAGAAATTGACCCGAAATACATCCTCGAACTGCTCTGTGGAAATATCAAGTATGTCATCCCGCACATATTGAATCGCCGCATTGTTGACGAGAACGTTAATCTTTCCGAACGCCGCGACGGTTTGTTCCACGAGGTCCTGACAATGGGATTCACGCTTAATGTCACCGGGCAGAAGTAAACATCTCACCCCTTCGGCTTCAACCATTTCTTTCGTTTCTTCGGCATCTTCATGTTCATCTAAATAGGAAATGGCCACATCAGCGCCTTCTTTTGCATAAAGAATGGCCACCGCACGCCCAATGCCGCTGTCACCGCCGGTAATCAACGATGCCTTTCCTTTTAGTTTATCCGTCCCTTTATAATCCGTAGGCTGAGCAGGCCTTGGCTGCATCTGCGATTCAATGCCCGGTTGCTTATCTTGGCGTTGCCGGAGTGTACGTCCGATCTGCATCTCCCGTGGATCCATTGGCTTTTCCTCCTTAGCCATTTATTGTCTCCATTTCCCATTTTATTGGCATAAAAAACTTATTTCTTTTTCTTATTGGCTTTTTCAGCATCAGATTTGATATCTACGTCTGAGCCAAATTCGGTTTGAAGATCTCTCGTTGAGGTATCACCAGAGCTTGACTCAGGATTGTTCAAAACGAATCTTTCCATATATAAGTGGAAAAATCCCTCGCCTGTCGCAATACCGAAAGCGGAAACTATGCAGTATAAAACAAGCCCTTCAAATGGGAATAGGACCGCGCCCAATACCCATAGTCCTGCCCCTGTAAGCGCAAAATC
Source organism: Salicibibacter kimchii (assembly GCF_003336365.1). Taxonomy (GTDB): domain Bacteria; phylum Bacillota; class Bacilli; order Bacillales; family Marinococcaceae; genus Salicibibacter; species Salicibibacter kimchii. The sequence goes on from NZ_CP031092.1 coordinate 1,543,857, forward strand.
AACGACAGTCGCCAATGTATTCCCGAAGTTTTGCAATACATACAAATCACCGACGAGGAACGAAACACCCGTGAGTAAAACACTGACGAGCAGTATATTCGCAAACGAAACCCCGCCAAAAAAGCCTAACAGAACCCATAACACGAGCGTAATCATGAGTAATTTAATGATTAATGCACCAACATACCTCAATTTAGCAACCCCCTTTTTACTTACGTATTAGCTTGTCCTATTTTTGTTTCATTAACCACTAACGGACAATAATGGATGACCAAGGAGGAGAAATTCTACGTCCGGAACGCTTCCCAAAGGTTCTGCCGAGATGTTGTTCCCGCTCTTGCCCCGGCCTGGATAGCTTGCCTAACATCATTTTCGGTTTCGATCAGCCCGCCTGCAATAACGCCAATCCCCGTTTCCTCGTGCACTTTGGAATGTAGGAAGGGATAACGCCCGGAAGCAACTCGATCACATCCGGCCCGACCGTTTCGGTCAGTTGATAACTCGTGTGAAGGGCGATCGTGTCTAAAAGGAACATCCGCTGAATCGCCATGATGTTGTTCTTTTTAGCGATTCGGAGCATATCGCCCCGCGTAGAAATAATGCCCGCAGGTTTAATCGTTTGGGAGAGAAATTCCGCTGCATACCGATCGCTTTTAAGTCCCTGCACAAGATCAGCGTGGATAATCATTTTTTTATCCGCTTCCCGTGCCGCTTTCCTCATTCTGGCAAGTTGGGAGATGTGCACTTCCAGGACGACAAAAAATGACTCATCCCGCTTTAATACACGCTCAAAATCTTTCATGGCTTTCACAGCCGGAATGATTTTTTGCTCATTAAACACATCAACACCCCATCACTTTTCAACTGTCATGATTTCCCACATGTTATTGAGGTCAGTTACGCGTTTTGCCTTTTCCTCTTTGGACCACTGGAACATCACTGCCATGGCTTCGACAACGGCATCTTTATTTTTTCGCGCCGTGTCGATATCAAACAACAAATACGACGTGCGACGAAGTAAAAAATCGACCGGTGTGAGCGTCATTTCATTTTCTATAGCATAACGTAACGACGCCCAAACAGCTTTCGGAAGCTGAAACGTCTCGGCTTCATCATCTTCAATATACATGAATACTTGCGAGACGTTGGACCCGTAACGTTCCACCAACTCCCTGGCCGTATTTTCGTCTAGACCAAGTTTCATGCCGGCGTTAACGAATGTTTTGTTAAAAGAAACAAGTTCCTGCGATCCGCCAACATCCCCGCCGGAGAGGACAAGATTTTTCGTTTGGCAAGCCGGATAGGATGCCCCCGTTTCCTTTTCCAACTCCTCGGCGACCATCGAGACAATGGAATCGGCCATTTTACGGTAGCCGGTTAATTTTCCGCCTGCAATCGTCATTAACCCACTTTCCGAGTGAAAAATTTCGTCTTTGCGGGAAATGTCCGAAGGGTCCTTCCCCTCTTCATGGATAAGCGGCCGTAACCCTGACCAGCTCGATTCCACATCGTCTTTGGCGATATGATAGCCTGGAAACATGGCGTTGGTTCCTTTTATAATATAAGCAATATCCTCATCCGTCACTCCCGGTTCGCGCTCGTCTCCTTCATAGTCCGTTTCCGTCGTTCCCACGTAGACTTTGTTTCCCCGCGGAATCGCGAACATCATACGCCCATCCTTAAAAGGTGTATCAAAATAAATCGCTTGTTCCAGTGGCAAACGCTTCTTGGAAAAGACGAGGTGAACGCCTTTGGATAGTTGAATCGTTTTGTCTGTTTTCGAACGATCCTGCTCCCGTAAGTGATCCACCCACGGGCCGGTCGCATTAACAATTTTCTTCGCGTAAATTTTGAACGCCTTATCGGTGTGCGCATCGCGAGCAACAACGCCGATCACTTTGCCATTGTCATAAATAAATGATTCTGCCTTTACATAGTTGGCAAGATGCGCACCTTTTTCCGCCGCCGTTTTCGTGACTTCCAGCGTTAAGCGGGCATCATCGGTGCGATATTCCACATACATGCCTGCGCCGCGCAGCTGTTTACCTGCTAATATCGGCTCTTGTTGTTTCGCTTCTTTCGCACCCATCATCGTGCGCCTTTCTGCTTTTTTTACCCCGGCAAGTCGGTCGTAAATCGATAGCCCCATCGATGTTGTAAAGGCGCCGAATGTTCCGCCTTTATAAAACGGCAACATCATGCGTAGCGGTGTTGTCACATGCGGCGCATTTTCATAAACAATCGCCCGCTCTTTTCCCACATCCGCCACCGTTTTAAATTCAAAATTCTTCAGGTAACGCAAACCGCCATGAATAAGCTTCGTGGATCGGCTCGAGGTCCCGGCAGCAAAATCCTGCATTTCAATAAGACCAGTATCCATCCCGCGGGTTTGCGCATCAAGCGCAGTTCCCACACCTGTAATGCCTCCTCCGATAACTAATAGATCTAAATTCGTCTTACTCATATGTTCAATGGCTATATCTCGTGATTGTGCAGAAAAAGCCAATTCAATCCCTCCGTTCGCTATTAAAACATAAAAAAGACCACAGCCTTCTCAAAACGGCCGTATCCCGCCCTTTTGATTGCTGTGATCTTCTCATTGACTCTGATCATTGCTTATTAACTTATCTTTAGTATACGGGAATTTTTTTTTGACGTAAAGGAAACCGTCATCCAAACGTTTACACTTCTCTATACTTAGCCTCAGATTTTTTATTTTGCCATGGGATTATCATCCATATAAAGATGATCCCTACCAATAATACTCCACAACCTATGTAGAGGATTTCATACCCAAAGTGAAAAGAAAGCAGAATAAAACCAATTGCAGGTCCACACGCGGCACCGAAATCTTGAACGACAGAATAGTAAGTAAAAAAACGAACCCGGTTGCCAGATGAAGCTGCATCAACGGCGAGAGCATCCGTTAACGTAGTAAGCGCTGTACAAGCAACAAGTACTATTAGTACAATCAGTATCCAAGCCATCGGATGAAAATCAAACGGGATCAATAAGAAACTTGTGGCGCCTACAGATAATGACCCAATAAACATCGGTAATCTGCCATATATTCCATCAGACCAACGTCCGATTTTCTTGGCTAAAAATGGTTCCCATCCCCATCTTAGAGCTTGTAATGCCCCTGACAATGCTGCTGCGGTAATCATTATCTCCCAAATATGGATCTCTTCTCCATAATGGTAAACAATGAGAGACGAGAGCGTAGCCATAAAGACACCTTGTACTAAAAAAGTAATTAAAAAACCGGTACTCATGATTAAGGGGTTCCTTAACAAAATGTCTTTCCCCAAAAACTCTTTCGTTCTCTTACGCTCAGCAGGTTTTTCATCTTCGTCATTTTTAAAAAAAGCTAGCAATAAGATCGTTCCAGTAGCTGATACAACCCCAAAAGAGATAGATACCCAAGACAACCCAAATACCGGTGTCAATGCACCACCTACGAGCATTCCCACGAGACTCCCCAAACGATGAAGGCCATTGTACACGCCCATAGCTTCTCCATGCTTTCCTTGTTCCCCATAGAACGCGACTACAGATAAACCGCCAATTCGCAAAAATGACCAAGCTAACCCCCATAGAGCACGCAAAATGAGCCAAGCAATAAATCCTGAAACGATGCCATATCCAATTGTTGTAACCACACTTATAATAACTGCAAATAAAAGTCCGGTTTTCAACGAAATATTTTGATAAAGCCAACCAACGAATGGATTCAAAGGCAAACGTACCAAGCGGTTAACAGCAAGCAATACACCCACTTGCCACAATCCGTCTAAACCTGCTTCTCTCCAGTAAATAGGAAGCGCAATGTAAAGCATAGAATCTCCAAGTAAGCAAAATGCAGTAACCAAAGCGATGGTTGCAATGTTTCGATCCGCTTTCTTCATATTATCCGAAATTTGAACACTCTCCTATGCTAAGCCCATAAAAATGCAAAATCCTGAATTTAATGATAAGGTAAATAAGACGAATTATTAGCATATATATAAAGGATTTTTACAAATGAAAACAAATCTACATTTAAATGACATTGTACAGTCACAAGTAATCTCGGCTATCGACTCGAAGGATAAAATTCCTATAGCAATTAATAGTGAATGTAATGTAGCTTTTCTTTTAACAGGTGATATTCTTGTCCTTCCTTCATATATAAAACAACTTCATGATGCAGGAATGGATGTTTTTGTTCACATGGATTTCATTGAGGGGCTTGCAAGCGACAAGAGCGCAATTGATTATATCGTAAAAGAAATAAATCCAATTGGCATTATTACCACGAAAAGCTTTGTAATTAAACTAGCAAAAAAACAAGGACTTCAAACGATTCAAAGATTATTTTTGATTGATGGGAACGCAGTGAATAAAGGAATCGAAATTACTCAAGTTTCAAAGCCGGATGCTATCGAATTACTACCCGGTATTATCCCTAAAGTTATTGATCGATTCACTAAAAAGAGTGAGCTCCCCATCATTGCCGGGGGGCTTGTTGAGCATCCTGAGGAAATTCATATGGCCCTCGAAGCTGGTGCACTCGCTGTCTCTACAGGAGCACAGACATTGTGGAATCAAGGTTTCTAGCGCACGTGTAACCACATCACCCTACAGTCCAGTATTCCAAAGATCGTTCGAAGTCATAGACACTGCCAGTGCACCTGTTTCTAATGCTATATGAATTTCTTGTATTGTATCTATGAGTCCCCCAACAATTATCGGCAAATGACTAGTAGTCGCAAACTGGTTAATAGCTTTTGGAAGAACTCCTGGCATTAACTCTATAGCATCAGGTTTTGAATCTTTAACCATTTCAATTCCTTTATTGATAGCATTTCTATCTATGATGAACAACCTCTGAATGGTTAGTAAATTATATTTTTTCGCGACTTTTACGATGTAACCCTTCGTAGTGATGATACCCGTTGGTTTAACTTTTTCTACAATGAAGTTTATTGCACTTACATCATTTGAAAGCCCTGCTATCAAATCCATATGTACGAAAACATGCATATCTGATTCCTTTAACTTTGCAACAAAATGGGGCAAGGATAAAATGTTTCCTTGAAGTAAAAATGCAACATTGCAAGATGAATCTATAGCTTCTTGAATTTGGTTTTCAGAGCTAATTGCCGCAATAACTTGCGATTCTATAATGTCATCCATTGGAATGAGTGTTTTTGTCATAATAGCAATCCTTTATCCTTTATATACTGAGCAATTCCTCTACACTATTTAATACATAATCAGGCTTAATAGTATGACTATAAGCTAATTCTTCAGATGTAACACCTGTTAAAACGAGAATGCTATTCCATCTATGGAAATTAGCCATTGCAATGTCTGTTTCTAAACGATCTCCCACCATGTAGCAAGAAGCTTGTGGTAAATCTAATGCTTGCTGTATTACATTAACAGCAATAGAAGAAGGCTTACCAGCAATATTTTGTATAGCTTCCCCGGTTGCACCTTCGATCGCGCCAATGATCGCTCCACAATCGGGCAAAGGGCCTGTGTCAGAGGGACAAGTACGATCAGGATTAGTCGCTATAAATTCTGCCCCTATTTCCCAGGCTCGAAAAGCTTGATGCAACTTTACATAGGTGAAATCACGATCCCAAGAAATAACAACATAATCAGCATCCATCGGATTATGCGTTATTGATATACTATGATTTTGTAACTCCTGAAATAACGGCCATTCCCCTAATACCCATACTTTATCATCAACTTCTAGTTTTTGTTTAAGATAAAGTGAAAGTATATAATTAGAGTTGTAAATTTCATCAAACTTAGCATCAATTCCAAAAGCAGCTAATTTTTTTTGAAGGTCATAGCGGGAGTACAGGGGATTATTAGAAAGGAATATCACCTTGTCTCCACGCTGTTTTAAAACATGAAGTGTATCTGCTGCTCCTTCTATTGCTTTTTCACCTAGATAAATGGTTCCGTCTAAATCAAAGACATAGCCTCTCATCAATTTTGCCACTCCTAATAAAGTGCGTTGTTTGATATTCGATTTCCAATTGCTTGCAATACTAATACCAGGACAATAATGACCACGGCCATTGCAGATGCATTATACATATCCCCGCGCATAAGGTTTTGAAATACTTCCAGGCTCATAGGAGACCACTGTGTGGGAGCCATTAATATTGTTATGCTCGTTTCTCTAATAACTGTAACGAATACAAGTATAGAACCTGCAGCAATTCCAGGCAGCATTAATGGTCCTACAATCGTAATAAGGGACATGAGTTTTGAAGCTCCTAAATTTACAGAAGCCTCTTCAATGTCAGACCGAATAGCCATCATACTTCCCGTTGTTGACCTAATCATATAAGGTAATCGACGAATGGCATAAGCGACTATAAGGAGAAAAGCTGTTCCAGTTAAATGTAATGGTGCAGTATTAAATGTTTGAATTAAGGCTATCCCTAAAGCGATTCCAGGAACAACCAAAGGTATGGTGGCTAGAAAATCAAGTTTCGATGCTTTTTGTCTAACCACAAAATATGAAATGAACGTCCCGACAATCACGCAAATAATAAGCGCTCCTCCGGCCAAAACAATACTATTAAAAATATTATCTGCTGACCTCGTGAAAATAGTTTGATAGTGATCAAACGTAAGCCCTCGGGGTAATAGATCAGCCCCCCAAGTAGTTGCCAGAGACTGCAACAATACTGATAAAATGGCTAGAGTTGGTATAAGTACAACGATTCCAGTGTAAACGCTCAACGTAATCTTTACTGCTTTATTGTTGTTTAACTTTGTAGCCTTGGGCTTCCCGGATAACGTTCCATAATCCATTTTTTTAGTCAGCAATCGCTGAAGCCAGAAAAAGATTCCGGCTACCACCACCATAACAAGCGTCAAAATAGCAGCGCCTCCCCAATTAAAAAAACCAGTTATCTCTCGATAAGCCTCAACAACAATCAAATTGAGACCATCAGGAGCAAGAATAATGGGGGTTCCAAAATCAGAAAAGCTAACTGCAAAGATCAGTAAACCACTGGAAATTAACCCTGGTAATGCTAAGGGCATAGTCACGAAAAGCATTGTTGACCAGTTCCGGGCTCCCATATTTCGTGACGCTTCTTCCAATGAAATATCAGCAATTTTGAATGCAGCCACCATTGGCCATAATGCTAACGGAAAAAAGAAAAAAACTTGTACAAGCACTATGGCAGTCATTGAGTAAACATCAAACAAACCAGCCTCAGTACCAAAGATGGAATTATATATTTGACTTATCCAGCCGGTTCGACCAAACATAATAATGAATCCAGCTGCGGAAATGAACGTTGGCACAACCACAGGCATTGTGCATAGGGCAGCAAAAATCCCCTTAAATGGCATAGAAGTGCGAGCAAATCCATAAGCAATAGGTAAACACATTAGTACTACAATAATCGCGACACTTACTGAAAGCAACAAGCTATTATTTAATGCTGCAAAATAATTTGTTCCCCCTGTAAACAATTCACGAAATTGTTCCAATGAAGCATTTGCAATCCGTCCAATATTTTCAGCTAATATATTAGGATCAACAAAAGAACCAAATATATTAACTGGCTCATCAGTGAAACTTATGATGAAAACAGATATTAAGGGAATAATAAGAAATACAGTAAAAAATCCAACAATCAGCCATTTTATAACTTGTAAACTATCTATTTTGTTAAAGAAATTTTTAATAGGGCTTTTCTTTTGTTGTGTTGAGTGTGGAGTAGTGTTTGGTGATAGCTTCATAGAAGTACCACCCTCTCTTCAGGAATATATAAAATTATGTTATCCCCTTCTTCATATACGGGAGTACCTGATGTGAAATCCTCCTCAACCGTGATACCCACTCCCCCAATAACGACATCATAACGTATTAAAGGCCCGAAGTAGGTGCTCATCGTTACCTGGCCTTCTATAATGTTTTTTCTATCATTTTTTTCTTTCAGAATTTCAATTCCTTCAGGCCGTATCAATGCCCTTTCTGCGGATTTAGTTGATGAATAATTTGTGAACAGTATAAAATTGTCATTAATTTTAATACTTTTTTCATCCTGTGTAGTATCTACTTTATAGATGTTAGAAGAACCAACAAAATCAGCTACAAATGGGGTCCTTGGTTTGCTATATAATTCCGTAGGTGAAGCTTCCTGGATAATTTCACCATCCCTCATTACAGCGATACGATCCGCCATACTCATCGCTTCCTCTTGATCATGTGTAACAAAAATAGTTGTGATTCCGAGTTCTTGTTGTATTCGACGTATAGTCGCTCTCATCGTATTACGTAATTTTTTATCAAGATTTGATAACGGTTCATCTAATAACAACACAGTAGGTTCCATTACAAGAGCTCTTGCAAGTGCAACACGTTGTTGTTGTCCACCTGATAATTCGCTGACTCCACGATCTGCGAAATTTTCAAGTTCAACATATTCCAGAATGCTCATGACCTTTTTATAAATAGCATCTGTAGGTTTTCCAAGTCTACGACTCATGAGACGAGCGAAACTCTTTATCTTTTTCCCAAGGGAGCCACCATATAAATCACGAATAGTCAAACTGTAAGCAACGTTTTCAAATACATTATAATGCGGAAAGAGTGCGTAGCTCTGGAATACCATTCCGCAGTCACGACGATTGGCAGGAACTTGATTAACCAATTCGTTCCCGATATAAATTTCGCCGTCAGTCATTTCTTCAAAACCAGCTATACAGCGCATAGTTGTGGTTTTTCCACAACCCGATGGACCTAAGAGGGCATAGAACTCGCCCTCTTTGATATTTAGGTTTACATCTTTCAATGCTTCTACATCTCCATAATTCTTAACTAAATTGTTTACTGCTATCGAACCCATGATCTTCACACACCTTTTCTTCGTTGCTATTGATATCTTGCTTGCCACTCATCACGAGCATCATCATAATTTTCATTTATAAAATCGATATCTAGATCCATAGCGTTATCCTCTAAGCTTTCAGCATCAAGAGGGGTTTGTGACTCAACATCGGGATGTAAAGGAATATGTCCCCAATCAGCTTTAATTTCCTGCCCTTCTTCAGAAAGTAGAAACTCCATAAACTGTTGTGCACCCTCAGGATTTGGTCCATCCTCAACAACAGCAGCAGGGTTAACTAAAACAGGTGTAGATTCAGGAACGTGAAAATCAACCGACTCTCCTCGATCCTGAAATTGATAGGCCATAAAATCAAATCCAATACCGATAGATGCTTCACCTGACGTTACAGCTTCTGTTGGTGAAAGTCCGGAATCCGGCATCGCATTCATTTGCTCCACAAGTTCATCAAAATACTCCCAGGCATCTTCTTCTCCTTTATCTATTAATTGACTGAGAACAAGTAAAGTTGCTGTACCGGATGCAGCGGGGTTAGGCATTTGGAGTTCGTCTTCCCAACGTTCGTCAAGCAGATCATCCCAGGTTTCCGGGAGTTCATCTTCTGAAACTAGCTCCGGATTATATGCAAAACCAAGTGCAAATAGCTCTACACCCACATACATCCAGTCTTCATGCCGCATTCTTATATCATCTTCAGTGACATCCCAATCGCTTGCTGCTTCAGGCTGGTATGATGTAATGATCCCTTGTTCTATAGCATTTTCAAAAGGCATGAACCCACCTCCTCCATACCACACATCAGCTTGAGGGTTATCCGCTTCGGCCATCATTTGATTGACAAGTACATTCGTTCCCGCATATTCAACGTTCACCGGCTCTCCGTATTCTTCTTCGTAGGCCTCTGCCAACTCTTCAGACATTTCGGGTGTTTCCGGTGAGTACAAAGTAACTCCCGATCCCTCTCCACCACCACATGCAGATAATAATGCAAGTAATCCTCCAGACATCCCTATAGCCTTTTTGCTTAAATTCATTTTTACTCCCCCTCGTTTTTTTTTAAATTTCTACATAAAACAATAAAAAAACGACCACAACAAACTACAGGAAATAGAATTTCCACATAGACTGCTAGGGTCGTCTCCTCATCTCTACCCTAATATTCTGCATGTAATCCCTTACATGCAATTAATTAAGTCAAAGTGTATACTATGTTCACATATCTGTCAACTATCATTCAGAAATTTAAATTTTTTATTCTTAAACTGATCTTAAAAATAGCCCCTTATTATTATTTTATTGCCACTTTTCCATTAAAAGATCAGCTTGAAGCACAAGACTATCAAAAACCTCATCAATTATCCATTCATTACTGTGCTGATAATCAAGTAAATCCTTAAATCCTTCTACATGATTAACAACTTTGTGTGGTTCATCTTGTTCCTCATAATGACCTACAGCAGTTAAATGAAGATCTAGGGAACGGACAGTTTCTTCTTTCTCAATTGAACCTTCTTCGTCAAATTGTTGAATAAGGGTTTTGATATAAGAAGTATCTAAGAATTCTGTAATAACATCCTTAAATCGGTCTGGATAATCAGTAAACAATCCTGTAACTCCTCATTCTAGCGCTGTTTCCATAGTTTCTTTATCGTTAACCGTATAAGGATGAATATGCAAGCCATAATCTCTGACAGTCTCAACATATTCATCATTAATGTTATTAAAGTTAGGTCCCACCCCTGTAGCATACTCCATTATCTCTTTAAGTTCATCTTCTTTCTCTTCATCTAGAGCTGGATCACCAAGTAACTGAACGAGTGGCAAAGTCGGATCCATAGACGTAAGCCGCTCCACCGCTTAACTTCCAGATCAACCACGTATCAGATAACAAGCCCCATTCTCTGTTATTCCCCGTGCACCTTCAACATGATCAAGCATCAATTTTACTATTGTTCTTAAAAAATAAGCAAAGGCCCTGTTTTCTGTCTTAACGTTCCATTGAGTTCATCTTCCTTTAGCTGATCAATGATCGGTGCCGTTTGCCGGGATTACCACCCGAGGGCATTATACATCGGCCGAACTGTATGTTTATCCCAAATCACCGTTGTTTCCCGATGATTCATAATCCCGAGGTCTGTAAAAAGGGCAGCGATAACCGCGGATATCGAATGACAAATTGGAAGGAATCATTGACTAACCTCAACTTCGTGTACAGGGTTACGATGCATACCATCTGCCGTGACATGTATTTGCACATAGTAAGTTGATGCCGCTGCAAAATTATAATTAGCTGTATATATACCGTTTTCCTCGTGTTCAGCATGAATTGTATCTCCCCTGTTTACATCCTCTTCAACAGGCCAAACTTCAAAGAATATAACGTCCGCATTTTCGATTGGTACTCCTTCCAAAGAGACTTCTGCTTGCAAAGACTCCTCCCCAACAGTTGCCTTTGTGTCATTTATTAACTCAATATCTATAGTGGATTCCCCAGATGTTCTTTCGGTTGTTGTTTCCATCTCTGCGCTTAACATCATACCCACGTATGCAATCAACACAAATAAAACGATATGGGCCGGGGCATACGTAACAGATTCCATCTTACCAACACTAAAAATAAATGAGGCAAGAATTGTCCCTGCTGTTACAAGCAGTAAAAAAGTTGGGAAGCTCATCTTCCAGGTCACAACTTTCCCTACTGAAAATTCCGATGTAATCATTTGCATTGCGTACTCCGACATATTCGTAAATTCCAATGTTTCTAATACGTCATGCGGAGGTTGATGCTCAGCCATCACCGCTGTCACAATGAAAACAAAAGTGAGTACAGCACTCTCCATTTTCAGCGAAAAGCGCGGTGTCCTTTTTGCTCCCTTACCCAGTCTTTTTTTCATGATAAAGCCGTGAGCAAAACCATAAAAAACGAGCGGAATAAACAACAAATGCTTGAGTAATTGCCACTGCCCGTAAGGAAGTAACCAGCTATTCGTATATTCCGGGGTAATCAAAGTGAGCATGCCCAGACCACTTGCAAATAACAGTAACACCATCGTAATGGCAAATGGGGTGAACCAATCAAAAAAACGAACCCACCGATCTTCGCCGGTGGAGAAAAACCCAACAACAAGCAGTACCCCTGTCCAAGCCATAGCTGTAGCCATATGAATCCCATCAAAGAGATAACCCTGATTCGAAAGCGACGCCGGATGTGAACTCCATGCCGATGCCAAAATCATGCCCATGATAGGGATTAGGAGGAAACAGCGTCTTTTTTCCTTCAAGGTGGAACGAGCGATCAAGGTGACTGCAAGAAGCAAGACGAAAGCAATGAATCCTTGCCCGATGTTGAACTCAAACAATACAGAGCCAAGCGCCGTAAGCAAAGGATTCTGGGAAATGTTCGCCGTCTGTTCAGCAACCAGACCGAAAGGGATGAAGCTGAAAACAATCAGCGCTATTGTAAGCACCGGAATAAGAAAAGACGGAACATGCAACTTGGGCCGCTTATCACCTGGGATGGTCTCCAAAATATGAATGCCAACAAAAATGGCAAGAGCGAGAAAGAGAGCAACGTCTGCAATAATGACCATTGCTTACGCTTTGTTCCTGCGCGTAATAAAAAAAACGAAAGCGCCGATAATGATGAGTGCAAGAACAGCGGTCATCATCCAACCCGCGCCACCGTCGGCTTCGGTCGTTTCGGCCGCAGCAGTTTCTTCTTCTTGGGTTGAAACAGCCTCAGTTGCTGCCTCTTCTTCATTGGCTTCTTCCTCGCCCGACTCCTGTTCAACGAGGTTTTCTGTTCCGTTCACCGTTTCGTCCTCTTCGTCAATGGCTTCATCAGTGTCAACTGTGAATACGACTTCACCTTCGGTTGTATGCCCGTCCTCTCCAAGCGCTTGCCATTCTACCGTGAAATCTCCTGAAGGGAGTGGCTCAGCGAGTGTAGCGACATAGTCTGGGCTTTCCACGCTTTCCTCGGTAATTTCATATTCTTCTCCTTCGTCATCGGAAACAGTGGCCGTCGTTGCCGATTCGATGCCCGCGTCAAAGGCGAGCATGATGGTATCGACGTCTTCTTCAGTCGTCGAATCTTCGGCAGGTTCAGACTCTTCTACATGCGAGTGCGCAGAAGTTACGGACATGAATGACAACGATAGGACCCCGGAAATTATCAAAATAATTAGGTATTTTATAAATGTCATAGTTTCCTCCCCTATCTTTCGCTATTTATAAGGAAATTAGACGTGTTCTGCCTCCATCGTGTTTCTTTTTTTCCGGTGCACAATTTGCGAAACATAGATGCCAAATTCATACAGCAACATGAGGGGAATAACAAGCAAGACATCAGATAAAAAATCAGGAGGTGTGATAAGGACAGAAAATACAACCATTCCAAAATAAGCATACTTTCTGATCTTGCGCATCTGCTGAGGAACGAACACACCTAAAGACGTTAAAAACATCATAACGATCGGTAATTGAAACACGAAGCCAATCGGTAACGTTGTCATAAGCAAGAAAGAGAAATATTGCTGCGCGGTAATCATCATGTCAAAATGAATGGCTCCCAGTCCGATCAAGAATGAATAAACGATGGGAAAAACAATCAAATAGCCGAAAAGCAAACCTAGAATAAATAAAATGGCGCTTCCTGGTATATAGGTCAAGATCATTTTGCTTTCCTTATCGTTTAAAGCCGGTTTGGAAAACTTCCATATTTCATAGCCTACGTAAGGAATAGAAAGACCTACAGCTAACACTAAACCTACAAACACGTAAATGCGCATAACTTCCATAGGACCCAATAAAACTAGAGAAGTGTCCGTCGTAGAACCGTGCGTGATTAGATACGGAATAAGCCAATGCATCAATATGATCATAACAACGAGGACAACAGCTAAAAACAGAAGTGATCGAATCACCATGCTACGCAGTTCACCATAATGTTCTAACGCTGTTTGATCTGTTATTTGATTTTCAACCATGGATTCGATCACTCCCGCAACCTAAAATCATCTACTTACGCACAAACAGCCGATAAATAATTTTACTCGTTTTTCGTAGTCTCTGGTTCCTTTGTTTCATCAGATGAAGACTCATCTTTTTTTGCCTCTCCATGCTGCTCATCGTTTTCATCGTTTTTTAGATTCACATCATCCATGATCTGATTGGTGGATTTTTTAAAGGCGGATAATGTTTCACCAAAAGCCGAACCAATCTGTGGCAATTTTTTGGGGCCGAAAATCAATAGCGCTATTAACAATATAAGGATTAACCCAGGTATACCAATGGTTCCAATTCCGCCCATATTACTCGCCCGCTTTCTTTATAGAGTCCTACCGTACGTTAAACATTCCGATTTGAACTTTTGCTTCTCACTAATTGACCTCCACCATTGTTCATGTATTGCTTAATTCCATCCGCTGCTCTATAAGCAAGGGCTCCAACTGTACCTGTAGGATTATAATTTCCAAAGTGGGGAAACGCAGAAGCTCCTACGACAAATAAATTTTCTGAATCCCACATTTGCAGGTAATTGTTAACAGCAGAATTTTCGGGATCATCACCCATTATTACCCCTCCAGCATAATGCCCTCCAGTAAATACATTATCAAACTCTTCGGGGACTTCATCTTCATCAACTATATCTGCACCCATTTCTTCCATGACCTCTCTGCAAATCTCAATACCATATCGAATAAGATTTTTATCCTGATCGGTATATTCATTTGTCACGCGAAGAAGCGGATCACCATATCTATCCGTGTAAGTAGGATCAAGATCTAGATAATTAAAATTCCATGGAAGAGTCCCGGGTTGGAAGCGTACATGAAGATTTCGATTTGCATAGAACAGAGATTTTTCTTTGAATTCCTGCCCCCAATTTGGTGTTTCTGAGGGTACATGATTACTTTGAATAGGACCGTCTCCGTATTGTCTGATCTCTACCTCTCCACCGTGAATGAAATCAAGGGCTGTATGATCAACATTATCCCCACTAAAATCAGTAAAATTAGCTCCGAGTGCCCCTGCTCCCATGTATAAATTGAACTTCTTATCATCAAAAAAGCCTCTAGCACCCATCATTGATAAAAAGTGTCCAGTAAAGTTTTTACCAATAACGCCTTCATCTGTTTCAGGATTATATGGTGTACCAATTTCTGAGAGTAATAACAAACGAGTATTTGTGAATGTAAAGCCTGCAAGCACAACAGCATCAGCAGGCTGTTCATATTCAATTCCCGTAGTCGTATCTTCATAGATTATACTCGTCGCTTTTTCTCCATCATAATTAACACGGGTTGCATGTGATTTCGTTCTAAGTTCAAAGTTACCGGTTTCTTTGGCTGTAGCTAACACCGTAACTATAGGATCACCTTTTGCACCATAATCGCATCCATATGCGCTGCAAAAAGCACAATATTGACACTCATTAATAGTTTGTCCGTCAGGATTTTCATAATTTGTTGTACTATTAGCCGATGGATGTTGATAAGGATGATACCCTAAATTTGTGGCAGCTTCTTTAAAAAGGGTAATATTAGGAGTTTCAACCATCGGCGGATTAGGATATGAATCTGATCTGGGTGGACCAATGGGGTCTTCTTCTGCTGATATACCCGCTGTTTTTTCATACTGGTCATAGTAGGGTTCCATTTCATCGTAAGAGATTCCCCAATCCTGGATCGTCATGCCTTCAGGAATTTTTTCTTCCCCATAGCGATCGACAGTTTGACTGTAGATCTCGAAATCATAAGGCAAAAAACGAAATGTTGCTCCCGACCAGTGGACACTCCCTCCGCCTACATCATTGCCCACATTCATGTCATCTTGTGTTCGTACCGGCAAGGCTGTAATGTCTCGTTTATGTCGAGACGTGACCGTTTCACTGGATAAATCTTGCATCATTTCATGGCGCGATGTAAAACGTAGCTCATCTTTTACATGAACATAATCTTCCACAGCTTTTTCTTCTCCTCGTTCTAAGCAGACAACTTCATAACCTTCTTTGGCCATTTCGGCACTTACGATACCACCAGCCCAACCGCTCCCTACGACAACGACATCAACTTTATCCAATTGTTCTGGCATTTTATCCCTCCCAAGAAATGATTAGCACTTAGTGATGGTCTCTGAGACTCAGAGGTTCCATTTCTATAAATTTTTCATCTTCAATAACATTGATATAAGCGGGTTGAGCACCTGGGTATTCTTTCATGCGCCAACCCTCCATATTTTTATTTCCTCCATAAAGAGGATCTGAGTACACACCTTCGAGCGTTGCATTTCTAAGCAATGAAAAAAATAGTGCGGATGAAACACCTTTCACCTCGACATCCCCGTTATCAAAAGCCGTCAGTACTTCATCTTGTTGTTCTATTTCCAAATCAAAAAATTTTCTTGCCATTGATTTTCACTAATTTCATTTATCCTTCTGAGCCCTACAATAAAAAGTTCATTTCTTATCATTCTCGATTGATATCCTTGTTCAGGCTCCCCGTCCTGAAATGGACCTCGCATATACTCTTTGGTGTTAAATCCCCAACTTCCGGCCAGCTGTTTGTCAATAAAATATGGAACGCCTAAAGCAATAGCACCGGGACCGTTATCATCTTCGGGAAATATTCTTTCCGTAGCTGCGCTCAAAACATTGAAATCCTCATCACGGCTAAAAAACATCCTCGCTTCTTGAAAATCAGGTCCATCTTCTATTTCAGATTCTCCAGCTTTCTCAGTGTCTGTTCCGGCGAACCATTGGTTTCCTAGAACTCCGCCTAAAACACCTCCGCCAACAACTCCTCCGGCTACAAGTCCCGTATTTTTAATAAATGTACGTCGGCTGATCCCTTCTTTTAAAGAAGAAGCAGCTGTTTCATCATTATTCGATGATGATTGATTAACATCTTTCTGCTTATCATCATTTTTATCCGCCATATTTTCTCCCTCCCTGTAGACTACTTTACTCAGAATTTGGCTATTGACTTCCTGGAGTATTAGATCAATCCTTTCTTTATTTGAGCAAGCTTCATTACATAGCAAGCATTTCTACACTTGAACCTCTCCCTTGCTCAATGACTACATCCTTTGCCCAGTAATCTATCTGATGACTTTTATTTAATTTTATGATCTTATTAGGACAATATGACACTTGTCACCCGTTCAAAAAAGACCATAGAGGTAGAGCTTAAAACTTTACTAAGCTTCCTCTATGGTCTTCATTTAACTAATGTAGTTAAAACTATTCCCTCGGCTTAAACACCATCGTTGCTTCCACTGCTTTTTTCCAGCCATCATAAAGTTTTCTCCGCTCCGATGCTTCCATCGCTGGCTCAAACGACCGGTCTACGCTCCATTTCTTCGCGATTTCGTCTTTGCTATCCCAGACACCGACCGCTAAGCCGGCTAAATAAGCGGCGCCCAATGCCGTCGTTTCATTTACGGTCGGCCGCTCCACCGGTCCATCCAGAAGGTCGCTCTGAAATTGCATGAGGAAATTGTTTTCGGCGGCGCCACCGTCCACGCGCAACTTTGTCGAGGGGAAGCCCGCGTCTTTTTCCATCGCGATCATCACATCTTTTGTTTGGTAGGCCAATGATTCAAGAGTCGCCCGTACCACATGCTCTTTTTCCGTTCCTCTTGTGATCCCAAACATCGCTCCTCTGGCACCACTATCCCAATAAGGGGTGCCCAGCCCTACAAAAGCTGGCACAAAATAGACACCTCCAGATGACGTTACGCGTGTTGCGTAGGCTTCGCTATCCGGGGATTGTTCAATCATTTTCACACCATCCCGAAGCCATTGCACCGCAGATCCCGCTACGAAAATACTGCCTTCCAACGCATACTCGACTTTTCCATCGAGTCCCCAGGCGATGGTCGTTAACAAACCGTTATCAGAAGTGACAGCTTCTTCGCCAGTGTTCATCAAAATGAAACAACCTGTGCCATATGTGTTTTTCACCATCCCTTTTTCAAAACACGCCTGCCCGAATAATGCCGCGTGCTGATCACCGGCTACACCTGCAATCGGCACTTTAGCACCGAAGAAATGATATTCAACCGTTTTCGCGTAGATTTCCGAAGATGATTTCACCTCGGGAAGCATTTGATTGGGGACCACTAAAATATCAAGCAACTCCTGGTCCCATTCCAAATCATGAATATTAAACATTAAGGTGCGTCCGGCATTCGTATAATCGGTCACATGAGCCGCCCCGCCGCTTAATTTCCAAATCAACCACGTATCAATCGTTCCGAATAACAAATCCCCGTTTTCTGCTTTTTCCCGCGCGCCTTCCACGTTGTCCAGGATCCACTTCACCTTTGTCCCTGAAAAATAAGGATCGATCAATAGCCCGGTTTTTTGTCTAAATGTTTCATTATGGCCATCTTCACGTAGTTGATCGCAAATCGTATCCGTTTGCCGGGATTGCCAGACGAGCGCGTGATAAATCGGCCGGCCTGTATATTTATCCCAGACCACTGTCGTCTCCCGCTGATTTGTGATCCCAATTCCCGCGATTTCATCAGGCTTAATATCGACTTCGGTAAAAAGACCGGCGATCACCGAAAGTACGGATCCCCAAATTTCATTGGCATCGTGCTCCACCCAACCAGGCTTCGGAAAATGTTGGGTAAATTCTCTTTGTACCGTATGAACAATTCGCCCTTCCCCATCAAAAAGAATCACTCGTGAGCTCGTCGTTCCTTGATCGATCGCTAGGATATAGTTTTTTGCCATTATTGGTTTCAACCTCCCTTATTTTTCAGTAGCTTTTCTGCATAAACACACGTGTTTTCTGAATCCATCCAGACACCTTTCTGGATAACGTGGGCAATTTTTCGGCTAAACGAAGGAGCCGTTACTTCGACAATGCTGCACTAGTACAAGTATACAGTCCACACACTGGTAAATGCATCCTAACACTACCCAAAATTAACCTCGTTAAGGAATTTTCAATGTTTAAAAAGCATAAATTTGTGGAAAAGTCTTATTGATTTTGAAATTCTAGAAAGGATGATATATGCATGAGTAAACTAAATTTGGAGATGGCAAAAAAGGTTATTCAAGGCGCCGAGACCGAAGCTTCGAGATTAGGTGTGCAAATGGTCATTTCGATTTTTGATGAAGGGGGTAATCTTATTGCCACACACCGGATGGATGATGCATGGCTGGCAAGCATCGATATTGCCCAAAACAAAGCGTGGACGTCAGTAGCATTAAAAATGCCTACTTCCAATCTGGAAGAGGAAGCAGTACCTGAAGGGAGTCTCTATGGACTCAACACGACAAATCAAGGACGTATTGTCGTCTTTGGCGGCGGCATCCCCCTTGAAAAAGATGGTCGCGTACTAGGGGCGATTGGCGTAAGCGGAAGTACTGTTTCCGACGATGTACAAGTCGCCGAAGCAGGGGTCCAAGCGTTTAAAGAACTCTTTTAAAACATAGCACCTGGAATGGAAGAATATCTTTTTTTAGAAATACGTAAAAAACCATCGCCCGCGAGCGATGGTTTACCTTTATGTTCGATTTTACGACTGATTCTGGGATTCTGATGTTGATGTGGTCGTTGTTTCATCGCTGATTTCTTTTCTTTCCGATTCTAGGGGGTCGTCTTCCATCATCTGCGAGGTTGATTTTTTAAACTCATTCAGCGTTTTCCCGAAAGCACCGCCGATTTCCGGCAATTTCTTCGGCCCGAAAATGAGTAAGGCGATCAAAAGGATGAGAATGAGACTTGGGATGCCAATATTTGGAAGCACAATGTTTCCTCCTTTTCAAACATAGGCTGTATTTTACGTTTTAGTATGGCCACGGAACATGCCATTATACGCTTTAATTTATCTTAACACATATACAGCTTATTGGACATGGTCTTATGCTTCTCATTTTGCAAACTTTTATACATGATCATGATAACAAAAGCTGAACGCCGGCGACGTTCAGCTTTTTGTTCTTTATTTCAACAACTTCATGACATTTTTCACAGAGTCCACGGATGTGGAAAGGTCCTGTTTTTCTTCTTCTGTGAGATCCAACTCAATAACTCTCTCGACGCCATCGCCGCCAAGGACGGTCGGAACGCCAACATACAAACCATTGTAGCCATATTCGCCTTCAAGATAAGCAATCGTCGGCAATATACGCTTTTTGTCTTTGATAATCGTTTCAACCATTTGCGCTAAGGCAGCAGCCGGTGCGTAATAGGCACTTCCGTCACCAAGCAGGGAAACAATTTCCCCCCCACCTTTACGAGTGCGCTCAATGATTTTATCAATGCGGTCTTGAGGTAGCAGGTCCGTTAACGGCACACCGGAAACGCTAGAATAACGAATTAACGGTACCATATCGTCGCCATGGCCTCCGAGAACAAATCCTTGCACGTCTTCCACGGACAAGCTCAATTCCTGGGCGATAAACGCTCGGAAACGAGCAGTATCCAACACGCCTGATTGTCCCATCACTTTGTTTTTCGGCAAGCCAGACGCTTGATAAACGGCGTATGTCATTGCATCCGCTGGGTTTGTCAGTACGATAATGTACGTATCCGGTGAATATTTTACAATTTGCTCGGTAACGGATTGCATGATGCCGGCATTTGTGTTTACGAGATCATCCCGGCTCATGCCCGGTTTCCGGGCGATGCCCGCGGTAATAACTACGACATCAGAGCCTTCCGTGTCCTTGTAATCGGAAGTTCCGGTCACATTCACATCTGCACCTACTACAGGAGTGGACTCTAGCATATCGAGGGCCTTCCCTTGTGTTGGGCCTTCTTTATCCGGGACGTCCACGAGGACAACGTCTGCAAGTTCTTGTTGTGCAACATTAAGGGCTGTTGTAGCGCCTGTAAAGCCGCCACCAATCACAGATACTTTTCTACGTTTAATAGCCATTGATCTGCCTCCTTGAGATCCTTACATGTTCTCGATGAGTGCATCCGCGAACCCGGAACATTTCACTTCTGTTGCGTTATCCATTAGCCGGGCGAAATCATACGTCACAACTTTGCTTCCGATGGTCGTATCCATGGACTTCGTGATAAGATCGGCCGCTTCGTTCCAGCCAAGATGACGAAGCATGAGTTCTCCGGAAAGAATCAACGATGATGGATTCACTTTATCTTGTCCCGCGTATTTAGGGGCGGTTCCATGTGTCGCTTCAAAGATGGCATGGCCGGTATCATAGTTAATGTTCGCACCCGGTGCGATGCCGATCCCGCCAACTTGGGCTGCTAAAGCGTCAGAAATGTAGTCGCCGTTTAAATTCATCGTCGCGACAACATCATGTTCTTTCGGACGCGTAAGGATTTGCTGCAAGAAAATATCGGCGATCGCTTCTTTGATAATAATTTTCCCTGCTGCTTCCGCTTCGTCTTGCGCTTTGTTGGCCGCTTCTTTGCCTTCTTTTTCTACAATTTCATCATACGTTTGCCAAGTGAACACTTGATCTCCGAATTCACGCTCTGCGAGCTCGAAGCCCCATGCTTTAAAGGACCCTTCCGTGAACTTCATGATATTTCCTTTATGAACGAGGGTTACGCTTTTTCGGTTTTCGTTAATGGCGTATTGAATCGCAGAGCGAACGAGCCGTTCCGTTCCTTCCTTAGAAACCGGCTTGATGCCGATCCCAGACGTTTCCGGAAAGCGAATGTTTTCAGAGCCCATTTCATTTTGGATAAAATCAATCACTTTTTTCGCTTCATCCGTGCCTTCCTGGTACTCAATGCCGGCGTAAATATCTTCCGTATTTTCACGAAAAATCACCATGTCCACTTCTTCCGGGCGCTTCACCGGGGAAGGAACACCGGTATAGTGACGAACCGGGCGTAAACAAGTGAACAGATCAAGTTTTTGACGAAGAGCGACGTTTAAAGACCGAATGCCGCCGCCGGTAGGCGTTGTAAGCGGACCTTTAATAGCGATGAGGTTTTCCCGAATTGTCTCTAACGATTCTTCCGGGAGCCATTCGCCTGTCTTATCGTGGGATTTACCGCCAACGAGAATTTCTTTCCAATCGATTTTTTTCTTGCCGTCATAAGCTTTTTCGACAGCTGCATCAATAACGCGCGAAGCCGCCGCCCAGATGTCGGGACCGGTGCCGTCCCCTTCAATGTATGGAATCACGGGGTTGTCTGGAACGTTTAACCTACCGTTGTTTACTGTAATTTTTTCAGACATGATGAATTCCTCCCAGCAAAAATTAAATCTCGTTCATCGGCTAGTAGCCGACACTTGAACCTAATGGTGCCTTCCTGCTCTAAGCGATATCATAATCCCTACAAAAAGGGGGAAGCCTGAATCATCACACGCTATGATCGCTCGTCCAATGGAATGTATTTTTGCGTGTCTGGGCCGACGTATTCCGCACGCGGGCGGATGAGACGGTTGTCGGCATATTGTTCCAAAATATGCGCGTTCCAACCTGCCGTCCTGCTCATAGCAAAAATAGGGGTAAATAGGTCATGGTCAATGCCTAAACTATGATAAACAGAGGCGGAATAAAAGTCCACATTCGGAAGTAACCCTTTATCTTTGGTTACTTTCTCCTCAACGGCTAAAGACATGTCATACCATTTGGTCTCTCCGGCTATAGCTGTGAGTTTCTTGGACATGTCGCGCAAATGTTTCGCGCGCGGATCGCCGTTTTTGTATACACGGTGGCCAAATCCCATGATTTTTTCTTTTTGGTCAAACAATCCTTGAATGTGATCCTCTACGCGATGGACTTCCCCGATCTCATCTAACATCGCCATCACACGTTCATTAGCTCCGCCATGTAGCGGTCCTTTTAATGCGCCGATGGCAGCGGTGATTCCGGAGTAAAAATCGGACAATGTCGCGACACACACGCGAGCTGTAAACGTGGAAGCATTTAATTCATGGTCCGCATGCAAGACGAGCGCTTTGTTTATCGCGTCAACGGCAACATCTTCCGGTTCT
The DNA here is from genome assembly GCF_003336365.1 of Salicibibacter kimchii. Classification (GTDB taxonomy): domain Bacteria; phylum Bacillota; class Bacilli; order Bacillales; family Marinococcaceae; genus Salicibibacter; species Salicibibacter kimchii. The sequence goes on from NZ_CP031092.1 coordinate 1,566,680, forward strand.
TCACCATTGAGCATATAAAGAAAGTTTGCGGCAAAGCCTAGATTCTCTTGTGGTTCGATCGGATCTTTTCCGTTTCGGATTCTTGCAAATCCGGTCACAAGCGTGGCAATCTTTGCTTGCAATCGCAAAGCAATCCGTTTTGCGGCGTCTTCTTGGACTTCATCCGCTTCTTGGTCATAAAGGCCCAATTGCGAAACCGCCGTCCGTAATGCCGCCATCGGGTGTACCTCGGCAATTGGATAGGCTTTCATATCATTGAATATTTCATTCGGCACGGACATGTTAGCGACTAAATCATTAGAGAAGGACTCCAACTCCGTTTTGTTCGGCAACTTGCCATTCCATAGTAAGTACACCACTTCTTCAAAAGACGAATAATTAGCTAGGTCATCAATATGATAACCCTGGTATGTGAGCACATCATCAATAATTGAACTTACACTCGAAGTTGTAGCAACAACACCTTCAAGACCACGCGTTTGGCTCATAAAAACCTCTCCTTTACACCTGAGAATCCGATGGACCGGCAGACACGTCACTAGAAGTCTTGGTAATGCAACAAACCGTAACGGCTTGTCCGTATGTTCCGCAAAAGTTCCGTTGAAGGCCTATACGAGGACCCGAACAACATCCAATCCACCGTTATTCTGTCGCCGGTATTTTCACCATCCTCTATTATATACATTTTTGTAGGATTTGTGAATGAATAGTCATTATTCTTTACGACAAATTACGGATTCATGCGTTTGTTACGAAGGGGAAAACGCAAAATACCGGCATCGTTCAACAGATACTTTTACCGCCGTCGGATCACCATAATATTTCGGTTAATCAACACTTTATTGAAAAAATATCGGACGAAGCCTTTGATATACGTTCGTGTAAACGGGAGGATAAGCATAAAACCAAGAAGGTCGGTGAGAAAACCGGGGGCGACAAGCAAAAATCCGCCAAAAAGAATGCAGATGCCATCAAGCGCAATGCCGGTCGGCGTTTGTCGATTCTGAATTTGCAACTGCAATACTTGCCACGTTTGCCTGCCTTCTCTTCGCGCCAGCCATACACCAATAACACTCGTGAGGAGCAGGAGGAGCACTGTTGGCCAAAAACCAAGTGATCTCCCGACTAACCAAATGATCATGATTTCAATAATCGGGATCGCGAATAATAAAAAGATGAATAACCTCGCCAAAAAATAACCCCATTTCTCCAATATGGTTTAATCTCTACCTGCTCATCTACGTGTTTCCCTTCCGATCATGTGCGCTCCCCATCCGTACACTTATAAAACGCTGGCGTGTCCCCGATATATATCTCCCCGTGAACTGTCCAACGTTAGTTCTTCCCCGTCTTCGAAACGATCAACGGCATCTTCCACTCCGACGATAACAGGAATCCCAAGGGTAATACCGACAACTGCAGCGTGGCATGTCAAGCCACCTTCTTCGGTAATGACGGCAGCTGCTTTTTCAAAAGCCTCCATCATCTCTTTGTCCGTCGAAGGAGCAATTAAAATGTTCCCCGGCTCCATTTTATCGTTCGCTTCCCGGGCGTCGCGAGCGATAACGGCTTCCCCGGATCCATTTGTCTGACCAATCCCTTGGCCCTTTGCGGCTACTTCACCGATGACGTGAACTTTCATGATATTCGTTGTCCCGGTTTCTCCTACCGGGACGCCGGCAGTAATCACAACGAGATCTCCGTGTTGGGCCATTCCTGCTTTAAGGGCTTCATTTACCGTTATGTCGAACATTTCATCCGTCGTCGACACTTTTTCCCCAAGCAAAGGGTATACGCCCCACACGAGATTTAATCGTCTTAATACACGGATGTTACTTGTAACGGCGAGGATTTTTGCTTTAGGTCTGTACTTGGAAACCAGCCGCGCCGTGTACCCGCTTTCCGTCGCTGTAAGAATCGCGGATGTGTCGAGGCTGAATGCTGTTCTGGCTACCGCTTGACTGATCGAATTTGTGATCGTCGCCCGGCTTTCTTTCGTTCGGTTGTCCAACACCTCTTCATAGTTTAACGCAGATTCCGCTTTAACCGCAATACGACTCATCGTCTCAACCGCTTCGACAGGGTAGGCGCCTGCGGCCGTCTCTCCCGAAAGCATAATCGCATCCGCGCCATCAAAGATCGCGTTCGCGACATCACTTGCTTCTGCCCTAGTGGGACGGGGGTTTTGCGTCATTGACTCAAGCATCTGTGTTGCTGTAATAACCGGCTTTGCAATCGTATTGCTGTAACCGATAAGTTTTTTTTGAATAAGAGGAACTTCCTCAGGCGGGATTTCTACCCCTAAATCACCTCTTGCTACCATAACCCCTTCAGAAACCTCGAGAATTTCTTCAATGTTTTCTACTCCCTCTTCATTTTCTATTTTGGGGATAATGGCGGTGTCTTCAGCCTGATGATTTTCCAATAACTCCCTGATTTCAAAGACGTCGGCTGCTCTTCGAACGAAAGAAGCAGCAATAAAATCGATGCCTTCCTCAACCCCAAAGCGGATATCTTCCGCGTCTTTTTCTGTCATTCCCGGTAAGTTCACTTTGACTTTCGGCAGGTTGACGCCTTTATTGTTGTTTAAGACACCGTCATTCATTACCATTGCCCTGACTTCGTTTCCTTCGATGGATTCCACTTGCAATTCAATTAAACCATCGTCAAGAAGGACGGTGTCGCCGGGAGAGAGGTCATTCGCTAAGTCTTTGTATGTAACGCCAATTCGTTCTTCATTTCCCGGTGTATCATCACCTGTGAGATGGACGACGGAACCTTTTTGCAACTGCACTTCTCCATTTTCCATTTCATACGTACGAATTTCAGGCCCTTTCGTATCCAATAAAATCGATATTTCTTTTCCGGCTTCATTTGCCGCTTCCCTTATGGTTTGTATTCTCGCGCGGTGTTCTTCATGGTTTCCGTGGGAAAAATTTAGACGGGCAACATTCATCCCGGCATCGATCAACTGTTTGATGGTCTGTTTATCCTCAGATGCAGGGCCGATCGTTACAACGATTTTTGTTTTTCTCATCATAACAAATCCTTTCTATACTGAGATGGGAGGTGGGGGGACGAGGTTTGAGAGGTGGGAAACTCTTAACTATGGGACGTAAATTCTTTTACCTAAAGCGTCAAAATAGGAAATTCAACATGTACCTCCTGTTTTGAGGACCATCCTTCGCATCTGCCGTATTTTGACTTCAGCTCCCTGGGTCTTCAGCTTTTCAGCTTCCACTCGCTAAATGGACAATTCCTGGGATAAGCGATACATATTTTTATCAATGTGATGGGGTTTTTGCAACACGTGGTCGATTGGCTGATCCACGATTTTGTTCGCCAACATTCCTACCATTCGACCTGACTTCCCCTTGATTGATAACTCCGTTGCGTGAGCACCGAGGCGGCTCGCGAGCACGCGGTCAAAAGCCGACGGGGAACCGCCGCGTTGAATATGGCCAAGAACAGTGACTCTCGTCTCAAAACCAGTGCGCTCCTGAATTTCTTTGCCAAAGTCAACACCGCTCGCGGCCCCTTCAGCAACGATAATGATGCTATGTTTCTTTCCCCGCTTATGACCTCTGACAAGTCGATGAACGGTATCATCAATATCGTAAGGCTGCTCGGGAATAAGGATCGTTTCCGCGCCGTCAGCCAGTCCGGACCATAGCGCCAAGTCTCCGGCTTCCCTGCCCATCACCTCAATGACATAGGTTCTTTCATGAGACGTGGCCGTGTCACGAATTTTATCGATAGCTTCAATGACGGTATTTAAAGCTGTATCAAAGCCGATGGTGAAATCAGTACCGGGGACGTCATTGTCGATGGTGGCGGGCACTCCAATTGTAGGAAATCCTAAATTGTCCAAGGTTTGCGCTCCCCGAAAAGAACCGTCCCCACCAACCACAACAAGGGCCTCCATCCCGGCATCTTGTAAAACCCGAATCGCTTTTTCCTGTCCGTCTTTTGTTCTAAACTCCTCACACCTAGCTGTATACAACTTTGTTCCTCCGCGATGGATAATATCGCCCACATCGCCGATATCCAAAGGGTGGATGTCACTGCTCAAAAGACCGGAAAACCCGTAGTTAACCCCCCACACACGCACATCGTTGTAGATCGCTTTCCGAACGACCGCTCGGATAGCTGCATTCATTCCGGGAGAATCTCCCCCGCTCGTCAAAATTGCTATGTTTTGCATAGAACCTCCCGGTTAATCCCCTGTTTTTCCGATCTTATTGAATTTCTCAAAGCGCTGCTGCCGCAATTCCTCGGAAGACAAGTTCAAAAGGTTGGCTAGACTATCATCCAACGTTCGCTCGACGAAGCCGGCCTGTTTTTCAATATCATAATGGGCGCCGCCGCGCACCTCCGGAATAATTCCATCAATAATGCCGAATTCATCAAGATCAGGTGCTGTAATACGCATGGTTTCCGCTGCTCTTTGCGCTTGGGACGCATCTTTCCAAAGAATGGTGGCAGCTCCTTCCGGCGATATCACGGAGTATGTAGCGTTTGAAAGCATATACATATGATTGCAAACTCCCAGGGCGAGCGCGCCTCCGCTTCCGCCTTCTCCGATAACAATGCCAATCGACGGCACGCCAAAACCGGCCATTTCCAATAGGTTTCGCGCAATGGCCTCGCTTATTCCCCGTTCTTCCGAAGCCTTTCCAGGAAAAGCCCCTTTTGTATCAATAAAACAAATAATCGGGCGGTTGAATTTATCTGCCTGTTTCATCAAACGTAACGCTTTGCGATAGCCTTCAGGATGAGGGCTCCCAAAGTTACGGCGTATGTTTTCCTTCGTATTCCGCCCACGCTGTTGGCCGATCACGGTAACCGGACGCCCTTTATAAGCAGCGATGCCTGAAATAATCGCTTCGTCGTCCCCGTAGAGGCGATCTCCATGCAGTTCAATAAAATCAGAAAACAAATAATCGATGTAATCCAACGTCGTCGGGCGCTCCGCGTGGCGTGCGATCTGTACGCGCTCCCAAGGGCTCAATTCATCATAAATTTGAACCTCAAGTTCCTGCAATCGTTCTTCCAGGTGGCTAATCTCCGCTTCTAAATTAATGTCTTTTTCCTCGGTAAAATTTTTTAATTCATTAATTTTATTTTGAAGCTCGACCACCGGTTTTTCAAATGGAAGATTTTGGTTCATTGTTAATCTCCTTCTTTTCCCATGCATGGATTTTCAGGATATTCCCAAGTACATCTTTCATTTCGGAGCGGGAGACGACCCGGTCCAATTGTCCGTGGTGTAATAAAAATTCTGCCGTCTGAAAATCATCGGGTAGTTCTTCACGAATTGTCTGCTCGATGACCCTTCTTCCTGCAAAGCCGATCAGCGCTCCCGGTTCCGCGAAATTGTAATCTCCCAATGACGCAAAGCTGGCGGAAACACCTCCGGTTGTCGGATGGGTCATAATGGATATGAAAGGAATCTTCGCTCGATGCAAACGTTCGAGAGCGACGCTCGTTTTCGCCATTTGCATAAGACTTATGGTTCCTTCTTGCATTCGTGCTCCGCCTGATGCACTAAACATGATGAACGGTACACCGGTTTTTTCCGCTTGTAAGATGGCGCGGGAAATTTTTTCACCGACGACCGCACCCATGCTTCCCATTCTGAACCGCGCGTCCATGACGCCAATCACGACCGGACACCCCTTGATTTCCCCTTCACCGGTAACGACCGCTTCATTTAAGCCTGTTTTCTCTTGATCTCGGCTTAACTTATCTTCGTACTCGGGAAATTCCAAAGGGTTCTCCGGGAGCATACCTGCATTCATTTCCCGAAACGTATCATGATCGATGACACTATCGATACGCTCATAGGCGGTCATACGAAAATGATGGCCACATTCACTACATAAGTTTAACCCTTTTTTCAGCTCACGTGAATACATGATCGTTTTGCAGCTGGGGCATTTCGTCATGACGCCGTTATTCATTTTTGTCGGCTGCGTTCGTTCAGAAGGAATCGTTGCATACTTTCTTTTTTTTGAAAATAAATCCCTAAACAAGCTGTTCACCTCTTTGGTTCTTCCCGTGTCACCCGTTGGAAAAGCGACCGCCCACATCGGCGATCGCTTTTGGCCCATCGCGCGTTGCTTACTCTTCAATCAAAGCTTCTTTGCGCGTTCGTTCAGCAATTTCCTCGGGATCGGCACTCTTTCTGGCTACCCCTGTATCCATCGCGCTTTTCGCAACCGCGGCAGCAACTGCCGGGGCGACGCGAGGATCGAATGGGGCCGGAATCGCATAATCCGACGATAGTTCGTCGTCACTGATCAAATCAGCGATCGCGTAAACGGCTGCTCGTTTCATTTCCTCATTGATATGAGAGGCATTAACATCAAGCGCACCTCTAAAGATCCCCGGAAAGGCAAGGACATTGTTCACCTGATTCGGGTAATCCGAGCGTCCGGTGCCGATAACAATCGCGCCGGCTTCCTTCGCAATATCAGGCATAATCTCTGGAACCGGATTAGCCATGGCGAAAATAATCGGGTTGTCCCTCATCGTCCGGACCATTTCTTGCGTAAGAGCCCCTTCGACGGAAACACCAATGAAAACATCCGCCCCGTGAATCACATCCACTAATGGGCCTTCTTTTCGCTCGAGGTTGATCACTTTCGCCACATTATCCTTGATCTCGTTCATACCGTCGGGCCTACCTTCATAAATGGCACCGCGGGAGTCGCACATGATGATTTCTTCAACCCCCATGTTCATGAGCAATTTAATAATGGCAATGCCCGCTGCACCCGCGCCATTGATCACCACTTTTGCCTCGGATAAACTTTTCCCCGCTACTTTTAAAGCGTTGATTAACCCGGCAACGGTCACAATTGCTGTGCCGTGCTGATCATCATGGAAAATAGGAATATTTGTTTCTTCTTTCAATCGATCTTCAATGATAAAGCAATCCGGGGCTGCAATATCTTCAAGGTTGACGCCGCCAAAAGATGGTTCCATCATCTTGACGGTTTCAATAATTTTTTCGTTGTCTGACGTATTCAAACAGATAGGAAAAGCGTCAACTCCGGCAAACGATTTAAATAAAACCGCCTTTCCTTCCATGACAGGGAGAGAAGCAGACGCCCCGATATTCCCTAGCCCTAACACGGCGCTCCCATTTGAAACGACAGCCACCATGTTGCTTTTCATCGTGTAATCAAAGACTTTTTCCGGGTCTTCGTAAATTTCTTTGCATGGCTCGGCCACTCCCGGCGAATAGGCAAGGCTTAAGTCGCGGCTGTTACGAACTGGAATTTTTGACTTGGATTCAAGCTTTCCTTGTTTCATTTTGTGAAGATGTAACGCTTCTTCTTTTGTAGTAGTCACTATGTGCACGCTCCTTTTTTCGATTCTCCTTGTGCAAATGCGATCCAGTTCGCTCTGCTTTCTGATTGAGCTCTATTATAACAAAGACGCCCTCCCCGTACACCCTTTTTGTTTTAAAATAAATATTTCTTTGCTGCTTTAAAGGATTCACTTAAGAGATGCTCTCCGATCTTTTCCGTTCTGCAACGTTTTCCTCTCCTACCAGCAGCTTTACGTTTGAGCGAAGCTCGTCATTGATTCGTACACGATAGCGGTCATCAAACGCAAACAATTGGTTTGTTTTTTCATTGTATACGCGGACCTGGGAGAAACCGGGTATTTTTTGCAACATCTTTTTGAGCCGGCGGGATTGCTCGTTTGTATGAGATTCATGGGTCCATTTGATATAAAGAACCGTTTCTGCTTCGTCCTGCGCGCGCTCCACATCGATTACATCGTCGGCAATGATTTTATTTCCGTACTGGTCAACCGTCCGCTTTCCGCGAACAAACACATAACGTTGTTCCTCCAGTTCATGATTCACTTGTCGATACACGTTTGGAAAAAGGACAACTTCACAAGTGGCGCTTTCATCACTAAGTTGTAAAAACGCCATCGTTTGTCCGTTTTTCGTGCGAATTTGCTTTATATGTTCGATCGCGCCCATCGTCCAAAGCTCTGTTTTCACAGGTGCCTGTTCCGCTTCAGCAAGTGCCAACGGTGCGCGCATGGCAATAAGCGGTTCATATTTATCAAGGGGGTGTCCGCTCAGATAAAAACCGGTGACTTCTTTTTCGTACATGTAGGCTTCTTCCTGAGTAAACGGCGTAGCATCCGCATAGCGAAAATCTCCGCTCCCCCGCTCAAACAGCTGGCCCAAATCCCGCTCGAAATCCACAAATTCAAACGCTCGGTCCGTGGACGCGAGCAACTTGGCGCGATCACTGTAAAGATCATCAAACGCGCCTGCTTTAATGAGATTGGCGAGCATGCGACGATTTACCGGCAAATGAGCAGTGCGCTCACAAAAATTAATAAAGCTTACAAACGCTCCTCTTTTTTCCCTTTCCAGTATGAGCTTCCTGCTTACTTGCCTACCGACCTGCGTGATGATTTGTAATGGAAAGCGCACGCCTTTTTCCTCTGCCGTGAAGCTTTCCGTGCTTTTGTTGACCGCCGGTGGATATAGATGCAGACCTTGGTTTTTCAACTCGCGAATGGCTTTCCCAAGCCGACCTTTATCATTTTCTACCATCGAAAGATAGGCAGAGAAGAAAACGAGCGGAAAATGCGTTTTATAATAAGCAAGCTGGTAAGCAATAAAGCTATAAGCTACTGCATGGCTGCGGTTGAAACCGTAGTTGGCAAAACGCAGGATCCATGCGTAGATTTTGGTTGCCGTCTCTTCCTCATACCCATTGGCAAGCGCACCATTGACAAAAGATGCCTTTTCATTTTCCAACTCTTCACGGTCTTTTTTGCTCACAGCCCTGCGCAGCAAATCCGCTTGCGCCAAGGAGTAACCCGCAATTTGAACGGCTACTTGCATAACTTGCTCCTGATAAACGATCACGCCGTATGTTTTGGACAACATCGGTGCCAAATCGGGATGAACGTAGTTCACCTCGCGGCGACCATGCTTCCCGGCAATATAAACATCGATCTGCTCCATCGGACCGGGACGATATAGAGCATTGACCGCGACCAAATCCTCAAACGTTGTCGGCTTCAATTTCTTTAATACTTGCTGCATCCCCGTGGATTCAAATTGAAAAATCCCGGTCGTTTTTCCCGACGCAAGCATTTCCAGCGTTTGCGGATCATCCATCGGAAGCCCCCCGGGAGCTTCGCCGGTTCCGCTTTCCACGCGTTGAACCTCATCGCGAAGCTGTTCCAGCAACGTTAAATTCCGTAACCCCAAAAAATCGATTTTCAGCAATCCATAGGCTTCCAAATCTTCCATCGGGAATTGAGTCACCACGGTTAACGGGCCTTCACCGGCGGTAGGGACAACTTCCGATAACGGCCGGGCACTGAGAACGACCCCGGCCGCGTGCAAAGACGTATGGCGAGGGAGACCCTCAATCGCTTCGGCATACTGAAACAATGTGTTTGCTTGCTCATTTTCCTTTAAAAGCTCTAACAGCTTGGGATCGCTCGTTCTTGCTGCTGTTAGCGTTGCAACCGATGAAGGAAGCGCGCGAATGAGTCGCTCGATCAGGGCTTGTGGGGTTCCTAACGCTTTTCCCGCGTCCCTGAGCGCGGCTCGGGGACCAAAGGTGCCGAACGTAATAATTTGTCCAACGTGAGCGGCCCCGTACTTATTTCGCACATAGGCAATGACTTCTTCCCGGCGATGATCAGGGAAATCAATGTCAATGTCCGGCAAAGAAACACGTGCTTCATTTAAAAAGCGTTCAAATAGCAGCCCATAGGCTAGTGGATCAACGTCCGTAATATACAGACAATAAGCAACGATCGAACCAGCGGCCGATCCACGGCCGGGACCGGTTAAGACCCCTGCGTTTCTGGCATAAGCCATGAAATCCCAAACAATAAGAAAATAATCTTCAAACGCGATCTTCTCGATGACGGCAAGTTCATGCTCCAGTCGCTCGACCACCTGCTTGTCCAACCGGCCGTAGCGTTCGTTTGCACCTTGAAAACATATCTTTCTCAATGCATCCCGTGATCGCTCCTCGCGGTGGTCGGGAGAGGGAAGTGTTGTCTGCAGTTGATCTGGTTCCACCGAACAGCGATCAGCGATTGCAACGGTATTGGTCATCGCTCTATCATCATGCGCCCACGCCTGTTCAGCATAAGAAGCAGAAAAAAGCACATGTTCCTCCCGCCACTCCAATGGACTTACGTCTTCAAGGGGCCGGTTGCTGCGAATGGCTTCCAAACAGCGCCGCCATTTTTTATCTTCCTCTGATAAAAAAGAAACATTCCCACACGCCACCCGTTTCATCTTCATCGCATCGGCAAACGCGATCCAGGATGCACGTTCTTCGCTCTCGGGTAAATGAGCGGGAAGGCAACCGACGTATAAGCGATCCGGCCCGATCCTCTCCCTCATCGCTTGAATAACTTCCCGGGCGTGCTCCCTGTCCAGGCTCGCGACGGGGTTCCTCTCTTCAGGAAGAATAACGATCAAATGACTGCTATGCCGGTAAAAAAAATCCGCTTGCACCCACGTTTCCGATCGGGATTGGGATTGGGCCGACAACGCCATTAGTTGCTGGTATCCTGTCAGATTAACGGCGATTAAAAGGAGGGTCCCTTTGGCCTTTTCTTCAACCTCTACATCTAATTCCAAACCGAAGAGCGGTTTTATTTTTCGCTCCTTACAGCGTTTATAAAATTTATGGGCACCGTACATGACATTTCGATCTGTCAGGGCCAGTGCGGAATAACCGAGAGAAGCCGCCCGGTCCACAAGGGTATCGATGCGGCACGTGCTCTCCAGCAAGGTATATTCACTTCGCACTTGTAAATGGACAAATGAATCCACGGCACTCTCTCCTTTTCCCTCATCTCACTTCCCACATCTCACTTCTAAATCAAGCATAACTTGGCCTTTGATTGATTATACATGAAAATAGACGACCCATGCTTACGCGGATAAAAGGTTGTTTGCGAGAAATAGGGGGGACCCGGCACATGTTTACCAGAGATTTTTTGGCTACATTGGTTCTGGACTTTTTCGTTGCCTTCGGGGTGGTGCTAGGCGGGGCCATTATCGGAGGGATTGGCGCTTTTATGATCGGAAAACCGCCACTTGCAACCATTCACGATTTAGCCGGGAGCCTGAAAATTTGGGCACTTGTTGCTGCCATCGGGGGGACGTTTGACGCGATCACCAGCTTGGAGCGCGGGCTCTTTTACGGCACACATATTGATATATATAAAACCGTCTGTATGATTTTAGCCGCTTTATCCGGCGCAAATGTTGGCACTTTAATTATCCAATGGATTACACAGGAACAGATACACCCATGAGAATCCCTCCCTATTACAAACGTCCGGGCTGGCAACGTTTTTTGGCAGGTGTCATTATCGGCACGTTGATTGGCTGGTGCATTTTCCTTTATCAGTTTGGCAAAGTGCATGAAGAGATGGTCGTGGAACTCGGGAAAAATGAATTGCAAATCGAGCAACTGCAACGAAATCTCGAATCTCTAAGGGAACGGGAACAAGAAGAAACTAACGGCGATGATTTCATCATTGAAGAGATTTCCATTGTCTTTGAAAATGAAGACGAAAGCCGCCTTAGCGAGCTCGCGCTATATGACATCGAACAACAGGCCAAGGAAGAATTGGAACACCTGTTAGACCAAGAACTGGAAAGTGTCGCCGAAAATCGCGAGCTGCTCGTGAGGACCATTGAAAATAAACGTTATCCATCCAATGATTATGAATACAACTTGATTGTGCATCAAGTAACCCTCTATCGAACGTTGGAACTCCATGTAGAGGTAGTCCCCGTTTCCGATGATTGAGCACTTTTGACGTTACGTACGATAGGTCTTGCACACCTCTTCCAACTGCTCGATCACCTGCATCCGTTCCTCATCATTCTCTGCTGTTGCACCTGCTGCGAGCGGGTGCCCCCCACCTTGAAATCGACTTGCCATTTCGTTAATGATGGGGCCTTTGGAACGGAGCCTCACACGATAACTTTTGTCTTCCAACTCTACGAACGTTACCCAGGCAACGATGCCCTCCACATTCGCGACTGAATGAGTGATCGCTGATGATTCATTTACGCTCACTTGATATTTACGAAGTTGTTCCTGGCTAAGTGTGATGACGCCAACCCCGTTTTCGCTCAGCGCAAAACCGGAGAGCACCTCTCCTTCCAAACGCAACAGCGCAAGGGGTTTTTTGTCCATCTCATTAAATAAATGACGAACGTCGAATTCCCTTTCATAAAGAAGCTGGACGGCCTTAAACGTGCGTGCCGTCGTGTTCGGATGGGAAAAGCGCCCCGTGTCCCCGACAATTCCCGCGAATAAGAGGCGGGCGCACTCCCCATCGAGCTCCCAACCTTGGGGAGCGGCAATCTCATCAAACCAGTGGACGATCATTTCTGATGTTGAGCTGAATGTCGGATCCACCCACGCGAGAGGGGTATAATCATCTACCACCGGATGATGATCGATTTTAAAAAGCTCACGGGCGTTTTTATATCGCTCGTCATCAATTCGTCCGGTGTTGGCCGTGTCACATACGATAACGAGCGATTCCAAAAAAGTTGTATCATCAATCGTATCCATGTCAGATAAGAAAGAAAGCGATGGTTCCTCATCCCCGGCTAGTTGCACTTTTTTTCCGGTGTTCCTTTCAATCAACCTCGCTAATCCGGCTTGGGATCCAATCGCGTCCGGGTCCGGACGTTCATGACGGCAAATAATGATATGCTCATAGGCAGAAATAGTATCAAAAAGTTTCTGTTTCATTGTTTCGGCTCCTTTGCCTTTTAAACTTGTTTTCTGGCTTTCATATCAAAGAGAAAAAAGGTAAACTAGGGCTTGGAAGGAGGAATAATTAGAATGACAATAGCCGTTCCCGTCGTTATGGCGATATCCATTGCACTTTATGTGTACAATAAATTCAAACGTTTCCGCGCTTCCGGAGGAGCCACTAAACAATGGTATCAGACCAAAGCTATGATAGCATTGGGCGTTTTCATTCTGGCTCCGGGTTTACTTTTTATGTTTCCGCCCATTTGGGGGGTCGTTGAATTCATCGTCGGACTAGTTTTCTCCTTGCTGGGGCTTGTCTATGTGATCTACGGGATTAAATATTACAAGAAAGCACTGCCCTTCGCGAAAGAAGAGTCTGAAGCTACACGTGTTTCTGGAAATGAGAGGTGAGTGGTGAACGGGGGAAATTCTCCCGGCTCCCCTCCCATCAAGAAAAGGAGCGCCTGTAGTGGTGGTTTTGACGCCAAATAATGGTGACCGTTTCGGCCAGCCGCTCATCGTTTCAAGGTCGCGTAATGCTCCATGGCGACGCAAGGTCCTTTATATTCGGGCTCCATAAACCGAATGAAACGTCCCTGCTCCCGCTATCTTTCCAATAACTGAGCCATCATGAGGCCTTTCCCAACGAGGTCATCTTCGAGAAACAGCTCCACATCCACTTTCCCGCTTTTTCGGCTGACTTCCAATACCTTTCCTTTCATCTCAATCTCACTTTCAATTTGAACCGGCTTTAAAAAATATAAAGAGAGGTTTTCAACGACGAGGTCTCGGTCCCCCTTACGATAGCGGCGCAATAATCGACTTCCCACCTCGGTGACCAATGTGGACAAAACCCCATACGAGATCATCCCAATAGGGTTTGTCATCTGCGGGGTTAATTGACATACGTAATCGTATACGGAACCTCCGGGCGCTTCTTCCACCTGTCCGGTGATAAGGTCATCAAGCGTATCCCCCACATGTGGTTGCCGTTGGGCAACTTGCAAAGCTTTTAATACATCTTGCCGGCTGATGACACCGAGCAAACGAGATTCTCCATCGACGACAGGGAGAAGTTCGATCCCTTCCCAAACCATGACATGAGCCGCTGATGCTAAAGAGGTTTGCGCATTGACCGTAATCGGTTCAGCAGTCATGACTTTCTCGACTGGAGTGCTTTCTTTCATCGATAATATATCCTTCGCCGCTACCATGCCCAGCACTTTCATTTCGGTATTCACGACCGGAAAACGGGTATGGCTCGTGTCCGTATTAAGTTGATGCCAGCGTTCCACCATATGGTCGGTCGTTAAAAAATGCGTCTCCTCCAACGGAATCAATATATCTTCAACGAAGACGATTTCCTTTTTGATTAACTGATCATAAATGGCCCGATTGATCATACTGGCTACCGTAAACGTATCATAACTCGTCGTAATGATTGGAAGGGAAAGTTCATTGGCATAAGCAATCGTTTCTTCATTCGTATCAAACCCGCCGGTGATCAACACTGCCGCCCCTGCTTCCAATGCAAGTTGGTGCACTTGATAGCGGTTGCCCACAATTAACAGGTTTCCCGATTCTACGTAGCGCATCATTGCTTCCATTTTCATAGCGCCAATCACAAACCGTTGCAATGTTTTATGTAAACCGTCCCGGCCGCCAAGAACTTGTCCATCTACAATGTTGACGACTTCGGCAAACGTAAGGTGTTCAAAGTTTTCCTTTTTCTTTTCCACACGAATCGTTCCAACACGCTCGATCGTCGTGACGATTCCTTGATTTTCCGCTTCCTTAATGGCGCGATAAGCGGTGCCTTCGCTTACGTTTAGCACTTTGGCAATCCTGCGGACGGAAATCTTCTCCCCAACGCCCAAATGATAAATATGTTGCAAAATCTGTTCGTGTTTCGTTGACATATGTTATCTTCACCCCCTATCCAATGAAATGAAAAAACTTGGCGGCCCACCAAGTTTTCGTGCAAAATTCGTGTCCGTTTCCCTTCATTATAAAGGCGGGATGACAGATGATCAAGCGCGAAGCCGTCCGTGCGTTTGACCGGTCTCTCGGCGACTTTCGAGAATGGTTCTTGTTTCAACGGCTCCGTTTTTCTTTTTGTACCGTTCATGCAGCAGTGCCGAAAGGTTCCCGCCGACGACAAGCAAAGCAAAAACAAACCATACGCTGGCAAAAACACCGGCGAATCCTCCTGCTTGTATCGAGAACTGTTCAACCGCGTGCCATAGAAGGAAAATCGCTACCCCCAACGAAATAAGCAAACGTAAACGCATGTCGAACCCTCCCCTCTTCCATTAACATATGAGCGGAGCATCTTTCCTATGACTCGTCCATGATTCACGAAAAAAGCCCGGAATGCAACCGTTCAGTTGCTCCGAGCCTAATCGTTTTAAATATCCACACTTTCTCCCGGCTGCAAGGCCCGTCCTTTAATCGGCGACAGTTCATCCACGAATTTTTGCCCGTCTTGTTCGATCAACTCGAACGTGTTGTAATGAATCGGGATAACGAGCTCCGGGTTGATCCATTCGGTGGCAATTTTCGCATCATCCGGCCCCATCGTGAAGTTGTCGCCGATCGGCAAGAATGCGGCGCTGATGTCATTGTGATCCCCGATCAGTTTCAAATCGGAGAACAAAGCTGTGTCACCGGCGTGAAAAATCGTCTTATTGTCAGCAGTAAATAAAATCCCGGCAGGCATGCCCGTGTAAATGATATGTCCATCTTCCTCGGCATAAGAAGAACTGTGCCAAGCCGGTGTTAATTTGACGTGTCCAAACGTAAATTGATGACCACCGCCAATATTTAGCGGATGCGTGTCCAGGCCTTTCGATCCAAGGTATCCGGCAAGTTCATGAGTTGCTACGACAAGCGCATTTGAACGCTTGGCGATAGCTACCGTGTCCCCAAGGTGGTCCTGATGTCCATGGGTAAGTAAAATCGCATCCGGGTTTACATCTTCCGGATTAATGTCACATGTCCCGTTTCCGGTAATAAAAGGGTCGATCAGAACATTTGCATCGGGTGTTTCAATTTCGATAAACGATTGGCCGTGAAACGTTAGTTTCATTATTTTCCATCCCCTTATTTATAGTTCTAAAGCAGTCATTTCCCGAATGAACGCTTGATTAAACGTTTTTTTCAAAAGAGGCTAGGCTCTCGTCCGCATTTTCGGACGTAATGTTTTGCGCTTGCCCGACCGCTTCATACGTTAATTTCCCCGCGAGTGTATTCAAGCCTTTTTTTAAGCTTTCATCCTCTCTCATCGCTTGCAATAAGCCTTTATCCGCAAGAGTTGAGACATAGGGGAGGGTCACGTTCGTGAGTGCCATCGTGGCCGTGCGTGGAACAGCCCCCGGAATGTTGGCAACCGCATAATGGAGAATATCGTGCTTAACATAGACCGGATCATCATGCGTCGTAATGTGGTCTACTGTCTCGAAAATCCCCCCTTGGTCAACGGCGATATCTACCAATACAGAACCAGCTTGCATCGCTTTTACCGTTTCTTCCTTCACGAGTTTCGGTGCTTTTGCGCCGGGGATAAGAACAGCCCCAATGACAAGGTCAGCTTCCCGCGTAGCCTGATCAATCGAAATCGGATCAGACATCCGTACGTTTATCTGTGATCCAAACAAATCATCGAGCTCGCGAAGTCTTTGCGGATTAAGATCGAGCACTGTGACGTTCGCTCCTAAACCGAGCGCGATTTTTGCCGCGTTGGTACCGGCCACGCCTCCACCGATAATCGTTACGTTCCCCCGCTTTATCCCGGGGACACCCGAAAGTAAAATTCCTTTGCCGCCTTTTGTTTTTTCCAGGTATTGAGCTCCCATTTGCGCAGACATCCGTCCGGCTATTTCACTCATCGGTGTCAACAGCGGCAACGACCCGTCAGCCATTTGCACGGTTTCATAAGCCACCGCGGTCATTTCATTTTCCAATAGTGCTTTCGTTAACTCTGGTTCGGCAGCCAAATGTAAATATGTAATGACTAATTGATTTTTTTTAAAATATTGATATTCAGATGGAAGGGGCTCCTTCACCTTCACAATCATCTCCGCTCCCCAAGCTTCCTTCGCACTGGTTACGATTTTTGCCCCTGCCTGATCATACTGCTCATCCGTAAAACTCGATCCCTCTCCTGCTTTTGTTTCCACGAGCACTTGATGGCCTTTTTGTTTTAGCTGCACGACAGCTGCCGGTGTCAAGGACACGCGGTTTTCTTGATTTTTAATTTCCCTGGGGATGCCGATTTGCATTTTCCCCGCCCCCTTAGCAAAATTCTACGTATCTTCCACCGGTTGATCGTTTTTCCTCCATCTCCACGTATACAGTTCACTATCTCCGTTTCGCCAACGGATATCCATGTTTTCCAGCTTCGGAAATTCTTGTTTGATTCGTTCGGCTAATGTTTCTGCTTTTACATTTTCATTGACGTTAATGAGCGCAGCCATGTTATCCACTTGCGTTTGTGCTTCCTCTGCCCTCAACACCCGGTCCTCATGTTGGAACTCGTAATAATCAGGGCTATCATATTTCCATTGATACACTTCTTCATCCGCTTCAATGGTTATCCGGATGGAAAACATATCCATCAGTTCATCGGCGCGAACCTGGCCAAGGAAAGAGGTTAGCAAAAGCAACACGGCCATCAAAATAAAAAGAAGTTTTTTCACACTGATCACCTCAGTATATAAGGTGACCCTTCTACGTATTTTTATTCATGGCGGCGGCGGTGAATGACATCTACTCCCCCCGTTACTTCAACAATCGTACCGGTAACCATGTCTGCATCATCGTCGGCAAAATAACGCACCGTGCGCGCGATGTCCTCCCCTGTCCCTGAACGTCCCACCGGTGTGTTCGGGTCAGGGTGCTTTCTGCTCTCGGCAATCGTGCTTTCTTTCCATTCACCGACAATCATTCCGGGCGAAACCATATTCGCCGTAATCCCGTTTTCTGCCTCTTCGATTGCCACGGTTCGGATCAAAGAAGCCAATCCGGCCTTTGCGGCTCCGAATGCTCCACGATACAGCCATCCCGGTGCGTTGCCGACATCTTGATACCCATAAGCGATAACGCGTCCGAATTTTTGCTTCCGCATTTGCGGCAACGCGTGTTGCAGCATCGTAAACATGGCCGTTAAATTCCCGTCCACCATTTTATTCCACTCATCGGCCTTGTAATCATGGATTTTTTTTCGTTCAAATATATACGGACCGGCGTTGTTGACCAAAACATCCAAACGGCCGAATTTTTGGATTGCGGTCGTTAACAAACGCTCGATGTCTCCTTGGTCGGTGACGTCGGCCTGTACCGCGTGCAAACGATGATCCTCCACTTCCAGTGCTGTGCGCAAATGATGGACCGCTTGCTCATCTGTCCTATAACTGACCGTAACCGTATATCCTTCATACAAAAGAGCTTCGGTCACCTTGCGCCCAAGCCCTTTTGCACCTGCCGTAACGATTGCATGCCTCATCTCCGGTCCTCCTGCAGTCTTTCTTTTTATTTTACTATCTTTTCAGTCGAAATAAAAGATCGAAGACTTTTCCTGCTAATCTCTGTCTTTTTCTTCCCTGGCATTTGCCTTCTTTTCTTCGTCGCTTGCGATTTGGTAACTTTTTAACATTTGCTCATGTACGACTTCTTCCCCATCTTTTTTCTCTTCGAACGAATTTTTACGTTTAAAATCTTCCTTCAACGGGTACACCTACCTAAAGATTTATTTTTTGTCCCGGTGACAAGCGTCCGTAATGCCAGAGGTTATGTCAGAGGCCAGGGGGCGGAAATGGCCTTTTTTCGGGAAGCAAATAATGAATTCCGGCTTCCGATGTCTGACTTCCGGAAAAACGGGCGACTAACACCCCGATAAGTTCAACTAACCATCAGAGGGAAAGCCCACCCTCTGATGGAAATTAAACTTTATCATTCCTGTATTTTTTCCCTTACTTCATCGCACTATACCATTTTAAGGAGGAAGTTGAATGCGTCGTTACAACAAAATTCTCGTTGGGGTCGATGGTTCCAATGAATCAAGCTTCACATTTGAACAAGCATGTGAATTTGCCGTTGATCAAAATGCCACCTTGTATATTACCACGGTGATCGATACGAAGACGTTTGCAACGATTGAGCGCTTTGACCGCCAGATCGTTAGAAAAGCTGAAGAGCAAGGATATGATACGCTAAACAGGTTTAAAGAGCAGGCATTGGAAAAGGGCGTTCCGAAGGTCGAAACGATCCTTGATTTCGGCTCTCCGAAAGTTCGCATCACGCGGCACATCGCACCAAACAATAACATTGACTTGATTATGGCCGGTGCGACAGGTGCAAACCGGGTCGAGCGTATGGTGATCGGGAGCGTGTCCGAGGCGATTGTAAGGCATGCACCTTGTGATGTGCTAATTGTTAGATGGGATCGTCAATTGCCGAGTGAAGGCAATGAACTGCCTGAAGAATGACGTAAAAATATGTAAGTAACCATTCCCAAACTCTTTGTTTGGGAATTTTTAATGTAGAAAAAAGAAAAGGCTTTTTACTTGATGGCATTAATGCTATTATAAACTTAAAATAACGAAAATTAAGGTTGAGCAAATATGACCTACCAACTTATTTTTCATGATCACATTAAACGTTTTGAAAACACATTGTTAGAGAAAGCTGAGCAGGAAAAGCGAACGAAGGGAATGGGTCCATGGCTAGCGCTTGCAGATCTTTACATCATCCAAAAAAAACGGATCCGGTTATACCCTACCCCTGAAGAATTTAATGATCACACATCTGGAGAAGAAATGTTGCCAATCGTAAAGCATGTTGAGCGAAATACCAAAATTACCAATTTATTCCGACGGGGACTTCCGAATCGTTCAATAGGTAATTTTCGTCTTCTATATACTCTCCATAATTATCATAAAGTCATTTTCCTGCATTATTTTGACACGCAATATAACGGTGATATTAAAAGAAAAGATATTAAACCTGCCGAGACACGTTATTTTAATTATTGTATTGATGACCCTACCCTTTATCCCATTAGAAAAGGAGAGTGATTTAAATGACCTTCACCATTAACGATGACTTTAGCAAACAATTAGCTGAAATTGTGGGCAAAGAGCGAGTAAAAGACCTGGAGCATCGAGGTTTTCTCGCTGCACAGATTATGAGTTATCGTCAATCATGCATCCCCTTCTCGTTTACTTAATAAAGATTGAACGTTCGACAAAATTGATCAACACCCCAAATAAAGACCAGATCAATGATGCCAGTTTTTTTCTCCACAATCCCATATGATCCGTAATGAGCTTGAACTTACCTACCCTCTTTGATCAACGATAAATTTCCTCGGCTCCCTTACCTTCCGTTTCCTCCATCCTTTCAACTGCCAATGCGATTCGTTTAAATACTTCCTGGATATCATCAGCGTTGAATAACGTTTCCATTCCCTCTACAATTTCTTGTTTATTCCCCCAAACCGGAAATTTTCTTTTAGTGTTTTTCACAAAAATTTAACCGCCCAGGACTACTACACCCAGGGCGGTTATTTTCGTCGTTATTGAGAGAGAGCACGTAGCCCTTTTCCTTTTAGGCATAAGCCTGCCGTTCGCTTTTATAGAAAGCAGCTTTTTCCGGAAAGTCCGTGATGATTGCATTCACATTCAGGTCTAGGAGCTGTTTAATCTCGTTACTTTCATTTGCCGTCCAAACGCGCAAGTCGCCAAATATACCTTTTAATTGATGGACGTTTGATAAGACGGTGTTTACATCAAGATGTAAGCCTTCTAATCCCAAGGTTTGTATATAATCATAGGGATGCGAAATTTCTCGACTCAGCAAGGCAATATCTACACTTTCATCCAAGGCTTTAAGCCGAAGTAAAGTAGGCAGATGAAACGAAGAATAGATGACTTTTCGGTCCCCGCCATATTGATGGACCAGTGCGAGAACATTTTCTTCGATCCCTGTATAAAGCAACCGATTCGTCTTCAATTCAATATTCAATTCGATATCGTAGGGCGTTAGCAGTTCAAGAACCTCTTGCAATGAAGGAACTTTCTCAATATCCCAAGTGGCTTCGTAATTACGAAAATGGGGAAAACGTGAACCGGCACTGTATTCTTTTATTTCTTCAAGGGTTAGATCTTTCACATAGCCGTCTCCATCCGTCGTCCGGTCCAGCCGTTCATCATGAATGACGACAATCTCCCCATCAGCCGTCATATGCACATCAATCTCCAAACCATCGACGCCTTCGTCAATCGCCTTTTGGAAACCGATCAATGTGTTTTCCGGGTAGCTGCCCTTCGCCCCACGGTGCCCGAATATTTTTGTCCCTGTCATATAACCACTCCTATTGTTGTAAAATTCCGTTGGCCTGTTCTGCGGCATCATCAAGCGCTTCTTGTGCCGACACATTCTCATCAATTAGAGCGAGCGTAATCGCGTCTTGCATAAGATTGGTCACCTCGACATAATTCGGGTTGAGTGGTCTGGCAACGGCGTATTCAAGTTGCTCGACCGCTACCTCATATTGAGGTGTTTCTTCATAAAGAGCTTGCATTTCTTCACTTTCAGTCGCAGACTCTCTCATTGGAAGATAACCTGTATTCGTACTGGCTGTAATGGTTTGTTCCGGTTCAGTCATCCATTTAATAAATTCCCAGGCCGCCTGTTTTTCCTCTTCAGGCTGGTCTGCAATCATAACGAGATTAGCGCCACCGGTCGGTGTCCCGTATTGTTCATTCGCCGGCATGAAGGTTGTGTTCAATTCGAACCCGCTTTCTTCGGCGATGTCCATATAGTTCGTCAAGTTTGCTGTCGAGCTAAAGGCCATACCAGCCTGCTCATTAGTGAAATCCTGCAGGGCAATGTCACCGGCTTCATCCCCTGTCGGCACTTTAAGGGATCCTTCGTCATACATGTCTTGTAAAAATTCTAAAGCCCCTACACCCGCTTCCGAGTTAAACGCTGCCTCTGTTTCGTCTTCAGAAAGAACAGAATCTCCATTTTGGCGAACAAAACCTTCGTAGAACCAAATATCTACCGGCATCGTCATGCCTACGCGATCACCTTCAGTAAGCGTATTGGCATATTCCTGGAACTCGTCCCAGTTTTCAGGCCCCGCAGGGTCTAATCCTTCTTCTTCAAGCATCGTCGCATTCAAGTAAAGAATCGGTGTACTCCTTAAGTAAGGAAGACCGTAAATGCCATCATCAATATAAGAGTTACCCATTAAACCCTCTACATAGTCATCGAGATCGACATTGTCCTCTTCAATATAAAGGGTGAGGTCTTCGGTCATGCCTGATTGGGCAAACGCCCCCATCGATGCAATTTCATTTAATGTCACGTGTGGAGCATCGCCAGCTGCAACACCGGCTTGTGTTTGTGAGTGAAGATCCTCGTAATCCCCTTGATAATGAGCATTCACAACAATTTCGTCTTGAGATTCGTTAAATTCTTCAACAAGAGCTTCGTTGTTCTCGCCAATTTTATCACCGAAAGCGTACCAGTACTCAATTTCGATCGGACCATCGTCACCGGAAGTTTCTGTAGAACCGGAAGCTCCCTCTCCTTCATTGGTGCAAGCAGCCATTAAAAATAGGGCGGTTGTTGTTAGTAAGGCAGAAGACAGTTTTCGCATTTCTTTTCCCCTCCAAATGTTATTTTTCTCCTGTGTAAACAAAAGCTCTGATAATTTGACGTTGGGCAAAAAAGAAGATGATAAGTACCGGAACGACGAGCAACATGTTCCCCGCCATCATAATATTATAGGCGACTCCCCCTTCCACGTTCATAAGGGCAGTAATCCCCACCGGTAATGTTCGGGCTGTCTCAGAAGTTGTCATGACGAGTGGCCAAAAGTAGTCGTTCCAGGACGTGATGAAGCTAAAGAGCGCAAAGGTGATGATAACGGGTTTGGCGATCGGAACCATCACCTTGTACATAATTTTCCATTCACCCGCTTGATCAAGACGCGCGGCTTCAATCAGTTCCTCAGGGACTTGCTTAAATGATTGCCGGAGCATAAAAATTCCGAAAGCATTGGCCGCAAATGGCAAAATGAGCGCGAGGTGAGTGTCAAGAATGTTCCATTCACTAAATTGTAAGTATAGTGGTAAAAAGATCAGTTGAGCCGGGATCATGAGTGTAACCATTGTAATGCCGAACAGTAGTTTATCTCCCCTAAATCGATAACGGGCAAAAGCATACGCAGCGGGGATTATCGTGAAAAGCTGCAGGACGAGAATTGAGCCGGATACAATGACACTATTCACGAGATAGCGTAAAAATGGTCCGGATTCCCACGCTGCCACAAAGTTCTTCCACATGATCGTTTCCGGGATCCAAATGGGAGGAAACGTAAGTGTCTCAGTCAACGATTTCACCGAAGTCACCGCCATCCAAAGAAATGGTGTGGCGAAAACGAGAACGAGTAGGATTAATCCAATCATACGCATTGTTTTGAGTAATAATCGGCCAACATTCAACAGGATTCACTCATTTCTTATTGATAGTGCACGCGTCGACCGGCAACCCAGAAATATAGCGCAGTGAAAATGGTTAAGACAATGAGCAGGATCACACCGGCAGAAGAGGCATAGCCAAGCTGGAAATAACGAAATCCATATTCGTAAATGTAATACACGATTGTATTGGTCGCGTTCACCGGCCCCCCCTGTGTCATAATGTCAATCGTCTCAAACACCTTGAATGAGCTGATGAGATTGATGATAATGAGAAAAAAGAGGGTGGGCGAAACCATTGGCAACGTTATTTTGTAAAAGGTCGTCCACCGGCTGGATTGATCAAGCTCAGCTGCTTCATACAAATGAGGCGGAATGCTTTGTAAACCTGCAATAATAATTAATGTATTAAAGCCGATCCCTTGCCAAACGGAAACGAGTACAAGCGAGAGTAGAGCTGTATCAGGGGAAGCGAGCCATTCAGAGCCAGGTAGACCGAATACATTCAGTATCCAGTTCAACAATCCATATTGCGGATCCATGAGCCACATCCATAGCATGGCAATCGATACGAGTGAAATGATGTGTGGGCTGAAAATAGCTCCCTGTACAAAGCTGTACGCTTTTGAAGGCTTGTTCAACCAAATCGCGAGCAAAAGAGAAATCACTGTAGTGACGCCTACGGTCAATAGTGTATAAATGATCGTATTTTGAATAACCTGATGGAACTCATTACTTTGAGCGAGTCCGGTGAAATTATCAAACCCTACAAAATCTTTCACCGGACTTATAAAGTCCCATTCAAAGAAACTGAGGTAAATCATGTAACCGATCGGATAAATGAAAAACAACAGGAACACGATCATCGCTGGGGCAACCATGATATAAGGCCTTATACGAGCCCAAATCGACATGGTTGTCGCCCAACCTTTGACTTCGGCCTCAGTAGCAACAAGTCTAAGCGGAACCTTAGGCATGGCTATCGCCCTCCAACCAATGCGATCTCCGACTCTTCAGAAACGTTTGGCATTAAACACATCCCATTTGCTTTAAAGTAGTAAATATCTTTCTCGGGCACATGAACATAAACAGTATTTGATGATTCAATCGGCATCCCAAACGTTTTGACAAAGATTTTACCGGCGTAGGTCTCTACTTGATAGATGACTTCCGTGCCAAGTATTTCCCTCGTCAGGATCGTTCCCGGAAAGGATAAGCCATCATTCCGAGGATTATGTGCCAGTTGTGCGTGCTCCGGCCGGAAGCCTATATGGGCAATTTTTGCTGTATTCATGTTCCCTGTTTCAGGTAACGTCTCCGACGTGATCGTATTCATCGACGGTGTTCCAATAAACTGGGCCGTAAACAAATTCGCAGGGTGTTGATACATCTGTAGGGGTGAAGCCATTTGCTGAATCTCCCCATGATTCAAGAGTACAATTTCATCAGCCATGGACATCGCTTCCACTTGGTCGTGCGTGACATAAATGAACGTCGTGCCTAAACGTTGGTGTAATTGAACGAGTTCAGTTCGCATTTGATGACGTAGCTTTGCATCCAGATTTGACAGTGGTTCGTCTAAAACAAACACTTTAGGCTTTTTCACCATCGCGCGGGCAAGTGCAACCCTCTGGCGCTGACCACCTGACAAGGTTTGTGGTTTCTTATCCAAGTAAGCTGTTAAACCAACGATTTCGGAAATTTCTTCAATGAGCGTTTTACGTTCTGTTTTCGGAACCTTGCGGTTCTTTAAACCAAATTCTATATTGCCTCCTACGGTCATCGTCGGATATAAAGCATAATTTTGAAACACCATGGCCACATCACGTTTTCCAGGTGCGACATCGTTCATAAGGCGATCACCGATGTAGATGTCTCCGCTCGTTTGTTTTTCAAGACCCGCGATCATCCGCAGCGTCGTGGATTTTCCGCAACCGGAAGGACCGACGAGTACGGTAAACGAGCCATCTTTAACGGTCAAATTCATGTCTTTGATTACCGTGTCATCGCCAAATGCTTTATTAATGCTGGTAAATTCAATGCTTGCCACGTTCTACACCTCGCTTCTAAGAAAGTACAACGGTTTGGGTACGGTCAGTTGTTGCCCCCATGATGTCAAAAGGGGTTTCTCTTTTGTACACATGATGGCGGACGGTTTCGGCATTCTCGAGGGTGTGTTCGTCTTCACAGGCTTTTAGTGTCGTATGCAAGCGTCCATTTTCAAATTCGATAACGCGAATGGCTGGATGATCATAAACGGCAGCCGTCTGAATATACGTCCATTGCTTTTTACGGGCAATGGAGTGTACGTGCGTGTGCCCACAGATATAGAATCCACCGGTTTTATGATTGGCCAAAAGGTCATGAACCGGATCTTCAGAAACAATGGAAGCTTTATCTTGATCAGAACGGGTCGTTGTATTATAGAGAGGGTGATGGGCAAACACGATCAGTCGTTGATCTTGATAATGCTCAAGTAAATGCCTTAGCCAGTTGAATTGTTCTACGTCAATCATTCCGCTCCAATCGTCCGGCTTTTTTTCTCTCGTCGAATCCAGAAAAACGAGGACGGCTTCGTCCGTCTCCAAATGGCTGTAACGAGGTTGAGTCGTTATCGTTTGGACGGTTTGTTTCTCATGACTATATACATCATGATTACCCAGTACATGTTTGAAATTGATTGGTTCATTTTTCAAGAATTGATACGCTTGCTCTAGTTCATTCAGGTCCCCGTGATGGGTGAGATCTCCTATGGAAACGTGAAGATCTGCAGACGTTTGCAAAAAATCTGTAAAAAAAGAAGTGAAGAACCTCTGACGCGCTTCTTTGAAAGCAGCCGTTTCTGTCTCCAGAATCGGATAGTGAAGATCGCCAATGAGCGCAAAACGTAACATCAAATACCTCCCAAATGTTTTCTTGCTTACAATACTAAGTGTACAGGGAGAGTTTGAAGAGAGCGTTAAAGCATCGTTAAAATTGTGTAAACGATTTGATGCGAGGGGAAAATGGAAGTAGGTCATTTGTTCGTTACAGACGGTTTCTAAATAGTCTTTATTGTGTAAAACATGGGTGTCGTGCACCCTGAAGCTTTGTCGTAACAGGACATTCATGGCCAAAAAACAGTGGTCGAGCGGCTATATTAGTACCCATCCGTGGATCATGCGGCCTAAAACAGCGGTCGAACGGCTAAATTAGTCCGCATGAGAGGTTTATACGGCCTAATCCAGTTTTCGAGCTGAAAAAAAGGTCCGCATCCGTGGCTCATACGGTTCAAACTAATGATTGTGCAAGCCTTGCTATTGAATTGTGGGCAAATAATTCGACCACCCTGCACTACCTTCAAAAAAAGCCGTCTACATCAACGTGTAGACGACTTTTTTCTACTTCAATCGTGCTTTCCACCTGTCAATTGCTTTCCCCACTTGCGTAAACGCCGTCCCCCCTTCGCTGTTGCGTCGGGCGACTACTTGATAAGGGGCAAGCGTCTCGTAAATGTCTTCCTCGAAACGATCACTCGCCTCTCGGAAGACAGAAAACGGACAATCAGCGAGGACGATGTCGTTTTCAATACAGTAGAGGACAAGTTTTCCTACCACTTCATGGGCTTCCCTGAATGGCATGCCTTTGGCGGCCAGGTAATCGGCAAGTTCCGTTGCATTGGAAAAGTCCGAAGATACGGCTTGTGCGGTTGTTTTTTCCTGAACAACCATGGAGTCAACCATCCCCGTGAATATTTTCAATGAACCTTTGACGGTTATGACCGCATCAAACACGCCTTCCTTGTCTTCCTGCATATCTTTGTTATAGGCGAGCGGCAAGCTTTTTAACGTCGTTAATAAACTTACAAGGCTCCCGTATACGCGCCCCGTTTTCCCCCGGACAAGCTCTGCCATATCCGGGTTCTTTTTTTGCGGCATAATGCTGCTTCCCGTCGCAAACGTATCGTCCAGTTCAATAAAGCTGAATTCCTCGCTCGACCAAAGGATGATCTCTTCGGACAAACGGGACAAATGCATCATAATCGTGGAAGCAACACTTAAAAATTCAAGCAGGTAATCACGATCGCTCACCGCGTCCAGGCTGTTTTCATAGATTTCGTCAAACCCTAATGCTTCCGCCGTTTGCCTGCGATCGATCGGAAAGGTCGTTCCCGCGAGCGCGCCTGCGCCAAGCGGTGACACATTCACGCGTTTCAAACTGTCATGGAGCCTGTCCGCATCCCGATCCAACATTGCCACATACGCGAGCAAATGGTGGCCCATGGATATTGGTTGCGCTCGCTGCAAATGGGTGTACCCCGGGATCATCGTTTCCGTATGTTCTTCGGCACGAGTCACGAGCACACGTTGGAAATCGCGAATCATGGCGATGATCATTTCTGTTTCTTCACGCATAAAAAGATGCATATCCGTTGCAACCTGATCGTTTCGGCTGCGAGCGGTATGAAGTTTGCCAGCAACCTCGCCGATTTCTTCCGTTAATAATTTCTCGATGTTCATATGAATATCCTCATATTTTACATCAAATGAAAGTTCTCCGTTCTCTGCCTTCTTTTCCAACGCAACAAGACCGTCGTGAATTTTCTGCCCTTCTTCTTCGCTGATAATATTGCAAGAACGGAGCATGGCCACGTGTGCCATGCTCCCTCGAATATCCTGGGCGACGAGTTTTTGGTCAAAACCGATCGACGCGCCGAATTCATCGACCCAGGCTTCCGCTTCTTTTGTAAATCGACCGCCCCAGAGTTTCGTCATACTTTCACACCATTCTTATTGACTTTGCTGTGCACTTTCGTCGGCAATCCCCACAATTCCATGAATCCGACGGCTGCATTGTGGTCAAACTCATCCTCCGGCGTGTATGTCGCCAACTTTTCATCATAAAGGGAGTACGGGGACGTACGTCCTTCAACGATGGCATGACCTTTGAACAGTTTTACACGCACCTTGCCGGTGACGCTTTTCTGTGACTCTTTTATAAATGCTTCCAGTGCCGGTCGCAATGAAGCGAACCAAAGCCCTTTATAAATAAGTTCCGTCAATTCTTTCGATACGATCGGTTTGAAATGGGCCATTTCACGCGGCAACGTTAAGTCTTCCAATTCCTTGTGGGCTTTTAATAACGTCATCGCCCCCGGGGTTTCATACACTTCACGGGATTTGATACCAACAAGACGGTTTTCCACGTGGTCGATTCGTCCAATGCCATGGATACCTGCTTTTGTATTTAGCAACATGATCAGTTCGTCAAGTTTATAAGAAACGCCATCAACGGCAACAGGTTTTCCTTGTTCAAAGTCAATTTCAATAACCTCAGGCGTATCCGGTGTTTTTTCAAGCGGGTTCGTTAAGCCATAAGCACCTTCCGGCGGTGTTGCCCACGGATCTTCCAAAATTCCGCACTCGCTGCTGCGTCCCCAAAGATTCTCATCAATGGAATACGGGTTATCGAGATCGACGGGAACCGGAATGTTATGCTGTTTTGCATATTCAATTTCTTCATCACGGGACCAGCCCCATTCGCGCACGGGCGCAATGACATCAAAGTCCGGATTTAATGCCTGAATGGAAACTTCGAAACGAACTTGGTCGTTGCCTTTTCCGGTACAGCCATGAGCGATCGTTCCCGCTCCCGTCTGTTCTGCAATTTCTACGAGTTTTTTCGAGATCAACGGACGTGAAAGCGCGGACACGAGTGGATACTTTTGTTCATACATGGCCTGGGCTTGCAGGGCTGGCAAGACGAATTCTTCCGCGAACTCGTTCTTCGCATCAACCGTATACGATTGTGCCGCTCCTACATCCAACGCCTTCTGCTTCACCTTTTCAAGGTCTGTTCCTTCCCCGACATCCAAACCGACCGCGATAACTTCATACCCTTGATCCATCAACCAACGCACGGCAACGGACGTGTCCAATCCACCTGAATACGCCAAGACAACCTTTCCCTTATCCATACAATCTCCTCCCATTTATTTATCTTAAAAACGAATAAAAATTCTTTTCATGTTATTTTTATGCATCATCATGTAAAAAAAGAGGACGGAAGCTCCTCTGTCATTTCTATTTTTAACTTTATCATGGTTTTCACCGAAACTCAATACTTATACATAATTTTTTATACAGTGAAACTTCCATCAGAGGTGGATTCCCTCTGATGGTTAGTTGAACCAATCGGGGTGTTCGCCGCCCGTTAACGCCCGCTTACGGGGTTGAAGCGGGCGTTAACGGGCGCTTACACCGGGATAAAAATGTACCCCTTGCTAGCGTCCAGTGATGACACAGACGAATGTTCAATCGAGCCTTATCCCTTTTCATGCCAACGTTCCAACAAGTATCGTCTTTCATAGTAATAACCGGAGATGTCAGAGACTTGTTTTGCTAATCGGTAGTTACTATACGCTCCGTATGCAATGCCAATCAAAGGAACGCCTTGGATAAGTTTCTTTCGCAACATAAAAATCATCGCCAGTTTTCCGATTTGCCGAAGCGGTTGATGCAGCCATTCCTCATTGATAATCTGTTCGCTCCCATTATAAAAGCCCGGGAAATCACCAACGATATTTTCTTGCTCCGATTCAAGTTCTTTCCATCCTTGATATTGAGCGGAAAAGGGGGACGAGCCAACCTCAAACACTTTAAGAGCAATCATCATTTCCGCCGGGTGACGCATATCGTAGCCGAATGAAAGCGCGGATAACTGTACCGTACGCAAGTTGATGGCCATGAGAAGCGGGAGGTCGGCCGCCAGCAAAAACGGGCCGCCAAACCCGGTGATGCCTCCCTGGCCGAATGCGTAAAGGCGCTGTTTTGCCACCAGTTGCATACGAATGAATTGATTTTGTTCGAGCGTCAATTTTCGCACGTCCGTTATGTTTGCAATATCGTCCCGAAATACACGAGCCGTCGCGAGAATTCGTTCCTCCACTTCCCGTTGTACATTCGCATTTAGAATCATGCTCTGCGTATAGAAAAGAAAGCGATCAACACCTTCGATTAATTTTTTCTGCCATTTTTCCGGAAACCGGGATAATGCCTCCGCTTGCAATTCTTGCACGGACCAAGTGTCCATCTCTCTATTTTCAAAATAACGCTGTTCCCACTCACGAATGGCCTGTAATCGTTCTTCTATTTGCTCTGGTGACGATGGCATGATGCGTCCTCCTTTATCCGTTATAGTTCAGTGAGACCTTCCATGAGAACGGGCCCCCCTCTCTTAGAGCAAGGAAGTCGGCTACAACCGTCACGTCCTGTCCCGCCCCAACACTAGTACACCTTATGCGTCAAAACTGGGGTGTTAGCCGTACGCTTTTTCGGAAATCAGACACCGGGAGCCGGAAGTCGGAAGATCATTCTCTTCCTGAAAAAGATCTTTCCGACCGCTGGTCTCTGGAATTTGACCTCCGGAATTATGGGCGCTTCCCAGCGGGATTAAAAAACTGCTCGAACCATTCATTAATGCCCTTGATCATATCGCTTAACGCTTCCGCGCGCGTAAAAGACGGAAGTTCGGCAAACAATGCTTGTGGCGGGGCTTGTACACCCGGGCCGTTTTTCTGTAGCAACCAGATACTTTTCGCGTATTGATCGTTTTTAAACATGGATTGCGGCAATTGCAAAAGGCCGAGCGTGACCGCTTCATTTTTCACAAATTTGTGGAGTGCCTCCGCGCCTTCGCGTGTAAACATCGTATTCGGAATCAAAAAGATCGCGAATCCGCTTTGTTTGAGCGCTTTCCAGGCATTTTCAAAGATTGCGTATTCAGCTGGCATTCGCCCTTCTTCAGGGCGTGTCTGAAAATCGGCAACGACCTCGTCGTTCGTATAATAGCCAGCGGGCAAGTCCGAGACGATAACGTCAACTTCGGGCAGCCCCCGTTGGCTAACGCTATCCATTTGTAAAATTTGCAGGGTATGGCGCTGTAAGTTGGCCATCGCAAATGCGATACGGACGAGCGCGTCATCAACTTCAGCGCCGATCGCCCCATCAACCTGGTCCGTTTCATTCAGGATGGCCGTTAGCAAATTCGCGGTGCCCATTGCCGGGTCAAATAATCGAATGTTTTGTTCTTCACCAATGAGTTTTTTTAGCAAGTAAGAAACAAAGAATGCAACACCATCCGGAGTCATCGCGTGATGCGGCTGCACGTTTTCCTTCATTCCTTTTAAAATCGCCAACTGAAAAGCTTTGCGTACGACTTCGCGATCCAGCTGCCCTTTCGGGACATCTGCCAACAATCGTTTGATTTTTTCTTGCACAGTGTCGGAGAAGGATTGTTGCGCTAAACCCTGGTATAAAATATCGCCCGCCTCCGCTAATGCATCCAGGTATGTATATGTATGTTCTTCGCTTATGGCTGTTGCCATTTCATCCAATGTATGAAAAAGTTGTTCGATCTTTGAATGCTCCGTCAATCCGCTCACCTCACGACTTTTATTTTACCATAGAATGGCAATGATAAGAAAACACCATATAGAAAAAATACCCCAGCGTAGGCTGAGGTTCGTCTAGTTTGCATCGATGACGAAATCGGAAATATCGTACCGCTTAGAGAGAGGGTCCCGCCTTTTGGGGGGATGAAAACGGCTTTATTGTACCTCCCAGAATGAGCGGCCTGCCTTCTGAGGGACAATAACGGCTTTTTCGTACCTCTCAGAGTGAGTGACTTTCCCTTAAGGGACGAAAAACGTCATTGCCATCCACTCGTTTGCACTGGGAGTGGATAAGTTCCCCTCTGATAAAAGTTTACTTTATTTCGTTTCTTTTGCCGCGGTTATGGCCGCTTCATAATTCGGGTGTTCCGTTGCTTCAGGGACGTATTCCGCGTGTGTAATTTTCCCGTTGCTATCAAGCACGAAAACCCCTCTTGCAAGCAACCGCATTTCCTGAATTCCGATTCCAAAAGCTTCTCCGAATGAGAAATCCCGGTGATCCGAAAGCATGGTGAGGTTATCAATGCCCTCTGCTGCACACCACCGTTTTTGCGCAAATGGTAAATCCGCGCTAATCGTCAACACTTCCACGTTTTCCAAATTCGCCGCCTCTTCATTAAATCGCCGTGTCTGTTCGGCGCAAACTCCGGTGTCCACGGACGGGACCACGCTAATCACTCGAACTTTCCCCTCATGATCTTCCAAGCTATGTGCTTGCATGCTCGTGTCTAGGGCAGTAAAATTCGGTGCTTGATCCCCTTCGGTCATTTCTGTCCCGATTAATGTTACCGGGTTTCCATTGAATGCTACGCTTGCCATGGTTGATTCGCCTCCTCGGGTGTTTGATATTCCCTTTTTGCTTATACCCGTTTTTTCCCAAAGCAAAACAACCCGGCCAAAGAGGGCGACGATTGGTTAGTCAATATGCGGATAGTGCCGCTCATCCAGATGTGAACCATCATGATCGTGATCATCACGGATCAGTTGTTTTATTTTCTCAACAACTTGCGGCGCGAACTCGAGCAATTTCTCATAAAAATGGGCCTGATTATCAAGGTGAATCATTTTTACCCCTGATGTGCCGACGATAAGAAACGCGATTGGAGTAATGGAGACCCCACCACCGCTTCCCCCGCCAAAAGGATAACTGTCTTCATCGTCGTAAGATTCCGTTCGTTCCGTTACAATTTGGCTCCCCCCGGCGGCGAAACCGAACCCGACTTTTGATACAGGTACAATGACGCTACCGTCCGGTGTTTCGACAGGGTCGCCGATAATCGTATTTACATCAACCATTTCTTTAATATTTTCCATGGCTGTTTTCATTAAACCTTGAATCGGATGTTCTGACATAAACGTTATGCCTCCTTCGATACAGTTCGATCCTGAGGGTTATGTTTAGGTTGTCGTTGCTTCCCTTTACGGACAT
The DNA here is from genome assembly GCF_003336365.1 of Salicibibacter kimchii. Taxonomy (GTDB): domain Bacteria; phylum Bacillota; class Bacilli; order Bacillales; family Marinococcaceae; genus Salicibibacter; species Salicibibacter kimchii. The sequence goes on from NZ_CP031092.1 coordinate 1,599,833, forward strand.
GCATCAAAACCCGGATCATTCCACGAATAGCATTCCCGACAGAAAAAGATACTATACAGGATATCGAAGTGCGAAAAAACGAGGCTTGAAAGACAGGAGTCACGTTTAAATGGGGCAAATGCCTGACCTTTATCATTTTTGCAATAAGAGCAAAAATCGCTGATTTCCCTGTCCAGGCAAACCCGGACAACGTTCCTGTCGCCGCGGCATCCCCGGTACCGAGAACGGTTTCCCACCGAAATTCGTGCATGTGAATATTTTGCAGGAAGCGTCGGACAATTTTCGTAAAACCCGTGACGTTATCGAAGGTGGATTGGATCGTTTCTTTTTGTTTTTCAAGATCCGTCGGTGTGCCCTTTTTATCTAATTTCTTTGTTTTTTTCTTCCTGAATGTGTCGGATGTTTGTACGTCATAATCCACGGAAAAAGAATCATCATCCATTTTTATTGAAGGGATTTCCCAACGCTTCTTTATGACTCCCCGAAAAATGGACACCGTTAAACTCCCTTCGTTGTCCCGGCCCTCTTGAGTATAGCTTACGTGGACCCTCACACGGATCAACAGACATAAACCGAGCAGTAGAACGATGATGAATCCAATAAACATCCAAATCATAGCAATCACCGTTTTTATTGTTAGTATAGTCATGTCCACGAAGGATAAAACCGGGGTTTTCCGAAAAAACGGAAGTTCGTTCCGAATCTTAATCCGTCTTTTCCGAATAAGCGTGCGTGGGTTCCGAATAACATGGGTCGTTTTGTTTTCCGCATAGCCCGGTAATCGTTCCGAACTGCAGGGGCATCTTTCCGAATAACGAATGACCGATACCATATGCATGGATTCAATTTGATACGCCATACTAAAGATGCAGTACGAATCAGGAGGCATGAAAAAATGAGAAAAAATGTAGGAACGCTCGATGCAATCATGCGTATAACATGTGGTTTAACAGGGTTGGCTTGGGGCACCTCAAAGATGTCCAGACACTATGACCGGACAATGCCTATGCTCGTTTCGATTTATTCGGCAATGAAAGTAGCGGAAGGGATCACTCGTTACTGCCCGATATTGGACATGTTAAATGTTAACAGCGAGAAATTATTATCACGTAATGATTCATTTCCGTCTTCGGACGAAAATGTACAAGCACTCCCCTCCCATGGTGGCACCAAATAACCGGACTTGTTGAACAAGCGCGTTTTAAATGGAAAAGAACCGCACTCCCGAGGAGTTGCGGTTCTTTTTTCGTCATACTTCATCATAATTACTCTTTTTTTGGCGACGGTCGAGCACCACCCGTGTGTCGGCAAGCAAATCATGAACGCCTGCTTTTTGTGGGTGCAAGCCGACAACGATGTACATTAAATTTGTAAAACCGAGGACTCGATGAATCATGCGTCCCGCGACTTCTCGAAAGAACGCATCTCCCCACGTTAATGGATCGCCGTCTTCTCGTTGCACGCGCAGACCAAAAATCATTTTCCCTAGGGTCTGACCGATCAGTTTCGTCATGATCCCGAAATATACATAGGCGACAATCGAAGTAAGAAGACCGACAAGCGTAATCTCAAAAAATAATGTCGGAGAAGCATCGAGGAACATGAAAATCGGCCTGATAAACAAAGCATTTAAGGAAAAGACAATAAGTAGGTCTACCAAGTAAGCCCAAAAACGCATCCAGAAACCGGCATACATACTTACTTCTACGGAGTGAGACGAGTTCTTCCGTGCGGATTTGCTTTCGTCTTGCTCTCGATGGACACCAAATCTTTCCTCGTTTTCATTATAAGGTATGTCCAACATTCACCCCTCCTTTACTGCTCATATAGATACATTAATCTCGGTGAATTTTCTTGTTGAAGCACCGTTATCAGTTCGGATAGTTCATTGGAATTGCCGGTAAACTGTTCAACCACACCGCCAAACAGCGAGCCGACTCCACCGAAATCTGCTTGATAGCGTACGACTTGCGGATCTTCAAGGTCGAGGTTTTCCTGCATGATCTCCACCGTATCGTCAAGGTTTCCAAGACCATCGACAAGCCCGTTATCTAACGCCTGGTTACCGGTATAGATACGACCATCTGCTAAATCCCTTACTTCATCTTCCGGCATGTCACGTCCTTCTACGATGACATCAACAAAGTCATCGAGCATTTCATCGGCCATGTCTTGCAACATTTCTGCTTCTTCTACTTCCATCTCTCGTGTCCCGCTTAAAATATCTTTATAAGGGCCAGTTGTAATTGTATTATCTTCAATCCCCAAGTCCTCTAATAGCTCGGAAAAGTTCAGGCCTCCAATCCCGCCGGATAACACAACGCCGATCGATCCCGTTAATGTCGATGAATGTGCTGAAATGTAATCTGCCGGTGCAGACACATAATAGCCTCCGGAAGCAGCCATTCCACCCATGGACGAGTAAACCGTTTTATCATATGTTTCTTGGGCCTCTATGATTTTATCATGGATTTCTTCACTTTCGATTAAACCCCCGCCAGGCGTGTCCACCTCCAGCACAATGCCATCGACAGTTGGGTCTTCCATTGCATTGTCGAACATATCAAGCAGTTGTTGGTGATTGTAACCTGCGGCCATGAGGGGGGATTCTTGCCCCGTGTCCTGGATAACTCCTTCTAGTTCAATAACGACAATTCGGCCGTCATTTCCTCGCTCGATGACATCTTCCCTAAAGGGCTCTTCCAGATCTGCTCCATCCAATACCTGATCGAAATCAGCACTCACAATTGTTGCAAACATGTTAAACATTAATGAGACCCCTACGACGGCGACGGCGACAACGAGCGCCACCCAACGTTTGACATTCATATAATCCCTCTCTTTTAGAAAAACTCAACTTTCTTGCAACCGATCCTTCACTGATCCATTTTCTTTCTGGCACATGCTTTCCTTTAAGCGGAAGCACACGTGAAAAACTGCCACTAATAAGCAATGTCCTCCATATGTACACCGGTAAGGCCTGTTTGAACCATAGGTTCGAACACAACCGTTAATGCCTTTTCCAACACGGCTTCCGGCGAGCCGGGGACGACACAATGAATGAATTCCTATACTTCCTCACCCGACCGCCCGGTCCATTCTCTTCGTCTCCCTCATCACTCCAATTGATTGTCTCACCTTATTTTCCCAAACCTATGCCTGAAATGCAATCAAGCCGCTAAATCATTAACGAAAAAACGGGAGCAATTTAAAAACGGAGCTCCCGACAGGTTACAGCAATTCTTCGAATGCCGAACTTAAGGGTTCATTCGCGTCAATCGTTAGCGTTTCCCGATTGGACACCGCTTTTTCCATCATCTCATTCATGTCTAAAAATGACTCGTAAAAATTCGCCTTTTCCCTTTTTGGTTTGGTTTTCGACTCTGCCGGTAAGAAAATCGTGCAACAGTCTTCATAAGGCAATATGGAAGTTTCAAACGTTCCAATCTGCTCGGCAATCTCCGTCACTTCTACTTTGTCCATCGTGATCAGCGGGCGCAACACCGGCATATTAGCAACTTCTTCGATCGTGTGCATACTCGCGAGCGTTTGCGAGGATACTTGCCCAAGACTCTCTCCGTTTACAAGGGCGAGGGCATCCTGTTCTCTTGCTACCTGTTCACTGATGCGCATCATCATACGTCTCATGATTGTCATTTCATAGTTGGTCGCCACTTCTTTGTGAATATATTGCTGTATTTCCGTAAACGGAATCACATGCAGACGGATCGTCGTCCCATATCCCGCGAGAATACGGCTTAAGTCAATCACTTTCTGTTTCGCGCGCTCGTTCGTGAACGGCGGACTGTGAAAATGAACGGCTTCTACTTCTGCCCCACGCTTTAGCGCGAGATAGCCTGCTACCGGGCTATCAATACCTCCTGAAAGCATCAGCATTACTTTATCCGATGAACCGACGGGTAAGCCGCCCGGCCCCGGAATTTTTCCGGCGCTAATGTAGGTCCCATGTTCACGCACTTCCACGAGTAATTCCACATCCGGATGGTGTACATCGACCGTGATGCCCTCCGTGTTTTTCAGCACATAACCTCCGACTTCGTGATTCAACTGCTGCGAGCGGATCGGAAAAGATTTAAAGGAACGACGCGCGCTCACTTTGAACGTTTTGGCATCCGGTTGATCTTGCAAGACGCGTAACGCTGTCGCTTGAATATCCAACAATTCGTGACTTGTTTTTCTTGCATATGATAATGATGAAATTCCAAAGATATGCTGGACTTTTCCCATAATTGCTTCTGCATCTTCATCATGGACATCCACCACTAGCCTTCCGGTCGTTCGTCGTGCTTTCCCCCCGGGGTAAGGAGCAAGTGCACGATTAATATTCCCTTTTAAAGCCCGTTCAAAATCTGCTCGATTTTTCCCTTTTAACGCAATTTCACTGTATCGCACAAGAATGTGGTCCACTTTCATCCTTTCACCTCATTTACACGACGGATTTCCGGCACAACTTCGTCCAGAGCCAACAGGAGTTGCTGGATATCTGGTTCCTTCGTTTCACTGGAAAAACTGAAACGAAGCCCTGTTTCCGCCCGTTCTTCATGGCCAAACTGGGCGGCAAGCACTTCACTTGCCGTTTGCAATCGTGACGCACAGGCGGACTTTGAAGACACATGAATATTCCTCTTCGTAAGCGCCTGAATGACGATTTCCGGACGGGTGCCGAGTACAGAAACATTCACAATGTGAGGAGCGCTTGTCTGTTCCGGTGTGTTGACAGCCATCCCCTCCCGCTCTCGGCAAGCTTGGATAAGCATTTCTTTGTTTTTGTCCAGCGTGGCTTTTGCACTCTGATATCGCTCGTAGGATAGGCGCAACGCTTTTGCAAATGCCACGATCCCGGGAAGGTTTTCCGTACCCGAGCGTACGTTTTTCTCCTGGCCACCCCCATGGAATAAAGGCTCCACCTGTACGCCGTTACGGACATAAAGCAAGCCCGTACCTTTAAGGCCATGGATTTTATGAGCAGAGAAGGTGCAAAGGTCAATGCCGCTATTTTTTAATGGTAACGGCACTTTCGCCGCACCTTGAACGTGATCCACATGGAAGCGAATTTTTTCCCGTGTTTTCAGCCATTCGCCAATTTTTTCGATCGGTTGGATCGCTCCGGTTTCATGATTTACGTGCATAATGGAGACGAGAATGGTTTCCTCTCGAGTCGCTTCTTTAACCTCTTGGAGTCTTACTCGCCCTTCCTCGTCCACCGGAAGATAGGTTACTTCGAATCCATGGTTTTCTAGATAGCGACACGTTTCCAGCACCGATGGATGCTCAACGGCACTTGTGATGATATGGTTGCCGCGCCCGCGGCGGGCATAAGCGGCTCCTTTAATCGCAAGGTTGTTCCCTTCGGTACCTCCCGAGGTGAACATAATTTCTCCGCTATTTATATTCAAGATGTTCGCGATCGACTGTCTGGCTTTCCGTAATAATTGTTCCGCAACTGATCCGTAATCATGTAATGAAGATGGATTGCCGAAATGGCGAATCGCAGTTTTTTGATACGTATCCAGCACTTCATCGAACGGCAAAGTCGTCGCGCTGTTATCTAAATAAATCATGATTCAATCCCTCACAATGCTTACTTGCAGTCATACGGCTTCACATTATAGCATACCGTCCTCGTCTTGACGAAAGAAAGCAGGTCATAAAAAATGAGCTTTCCGTATCCATAGACGGCAGCTCAACGTGACACCATAAAGGTGATGATGGAAAGGATCGAAAAACACAAAGGTTCGGATGCGCCGGCGTGCGGATAACACCGTCAGAACACGGGTTATCCGTTCGCTTTCCGGTTGTTTTTCCTGGCGTCGACTTTCATTCCCATTATTTGACAGAATCCAAAGCAACCTGCCGTTGGCTACGTTTATCCCATTCCGCTTGAAGGTTGCTGAGCGCGTACGGAACACAACCCTCCAAAGCTCTCGTCGTATCATTGATGGCCTCTTCGTAATAACCATTTCTGAATTGCCATTCTGCGTTGTTAAGGGTCGAAGGCAATTCTGCAAATTGAGTGCGATATCGATTCCCGAATTGCAACAACCGCTCAGCCCATCTGGCTTGATCGATCGTTTCGTTAAGGGATTGGGCTGCTTGCTTGATCCCTTGACGGCTTTGTTCAAGCGCCTCTTGAATTGCTCTCATATCCAAAGGGGTCGTTTCCAGCATAGCCGTTGCCTTTTCCAGTTCTTTCTCGGCATTGTCGAGTTGGTCAACAAGCATTTCCGGAACCGCCGGAAGTTGGCTTTTTTGGAACTTAAATTGGGTTTCCATTATCCATACGCGCAGTTCTTTTAATTGTTCTATCGCTCGTGTTTCCTCGCCGCGTATTTCTTGCAACCGCTCCAACAATTCATTTATGCTATCCTCAATTTCGGCCATTCGAATATTCAAATTTTCCAGTTTTCCTCGTAAATCAGTATAGGATTGCTTCTGATTCAGAAGCTCCTCTTCAAGCGCCTCTCCCTCTTTTTCTACACCTGTCACTTCTTTTTGTATCGATGCAACTTTCTCTTTATCTCCCTCTGGTAGTTGATAATTAGTTTCTAAGCCACTGCGCTCTTCCTCTAAATCGGACAGCGCCTCAACAAGAGCTTTGTGACGTCCTTTCAAAGCCTCTAAACCATTTTCCACTTCGTGCTTCGCTTCTGCTTCCCGTTCCAATAACGATACATTTTCGGCGAGGGTTTCCTTGATTTGCTCAATTTTCTCCCCCACATCTTGCAATTCCAGTGCGGATACATTTTCTTTTAGATAAGCTAACGTTCCATCGATTTCATCCAAATCCTCATAAACACTAAAATGTCGAAAAGAAAATGCATTTTCTTCCATCACACGTATATTCGAACGTAACTCCCTTACTTGCCCCGGGATCTCACGGTCGATTTCCATCAAAAATTTGGGCACGTTTTCGATTTGATGTTGCATTTCTTCTAACATGTCTTGTAAAAATAACAACCGCTCACGTGCGCGCATATAATTTCCACTTTTTGTCTCTTCGTAATACGCTTCCAGTTCCTCGCGACATTCTTTTATTTTTCCTTCCAATAACGGGCCGGCTTCGCCTAACGACCGCCATTGCCGAGAGAGTAACGATCGGACTTCCTTGTATTTTTCGCTAACCTTTTCAATTTCCTCACGGTTCTTTTCTTCACTCTTGACGAGTTGCTCAACTTCTTGCCGGATCATTGAAATATCTTCTTCAACCGCGTTTAAATGGTGGTCAGCTTCTACGAGTTTGTCTTTAGCACGGCGAAATTGGTACTTATTTGCGATTTCCTCGATATCAAACAAGTACATTTCCATTTCCGGCAGATGTGTATCAGCAATTTCATCCCATGTCTCGCGCCATTTGTCGAATTTTTCTTCCGTTTCTCCGGAAATGGTTAGCCCTTTCACCCGGCTGATTTCCTCCGATACAGGTTCGCTCATCATTTGCCCTTTTCGTTGATCGAGATTGTCGACCCTTTGATAGATTTGCCGTCGATTAAACACGCCGTATGCAACCACTAAAGCAATGGCTACTACGATCCCAATGAAGACGTATACCATTATGCTTCACTCCAGTTATCCGTAGCATTCCAAGTTACCATCATTTTATAGTTATTTTTCGTCATAGAAAAGCAAAATCCTCTAATTTCATAGGAAAAAATGTTGCCTATTCTATGATAACATGGAATGAAGAGAAATGGGGAAACGTTTGGAGGCAAATTCAATGGAAAACATCCAATATGATGGGCATGTCCATACACCTTTTTGTCCACATGGCAGCAATGCGCCATTGGAAGAATATATTGACAAAGCCATTACCCTTGGGTACAGAAGCATCAGTTTTTGCGAACACGCACCTCTCCCGGCAAGGTTTCCCGACCCTACGCCGGAAAAAGACAGCAGCATGTTATCCTCCGATTTAGAGGCATACATCAAAGCGATTCAAGATGTTCGAGAGCGTTATAAAAACGACATCTCAATTCTTACCGGATTGGAAATTGATTTTATTGAAGGGTTTGAAACAGAGACAAAGGCATTTCTTGATGAATACGGCCCAGTCCTTGATGACGCGATTCTTTCTGTCCATTTTATTAACACGAAGAATGCGTATGGCTTGCTTGATTACAGTGCAGAAAACTTCGAAGCGTTGTCGAAACAAGCAGGAGGGGCCGATCAACTCGTACGCCGTTACTATGAAACGGTATTGCTTTCCATTTCAGCCGACCTTGGAAAATATAAACCCCGTCGCCTCGGCCATGTGAGCCTGGTGCGAAAATTTCGGAAAGCCTTTGACCTCCCAAGTGATGAACATTGGCTTGAAGCGATTTTGGCCGCGGCGAAAAAAGCTGAACTTTCATTGGATATCAACGGCGCCGGCGTCGTCAAACCTTTGTGCGGGGAGCCTTACCCACCGGCGGCTATTATTGAAAAAGCCGAACGAATGGGCATTCCGCTTATGTATGGGTCTGACGCCCACCACCCGGACGGGCTCGGACAAGGAAGAGAAAGATTACCGGAGGTAAAGCTTGGGATGCCGGGGGGCTAGTGGTTCGTTAGGGACGCCCGATTGTTGATATCTTCGATCGTGAGAAGTGGTTATACGTTCTAGCATAGAGGTAAACGCAGAAAATAGACCGTATGACGCCTCCATACGATCTAATATCGGCCCGATCTCCAAAAACAGATCGATTGACGCCTTCTTACGTCTTTTCCTCCATGCGCTAATCCGAGGCGTTGCTTTACTCTTCGGGTTAGCCATTCGACTAGACCACAAGGGACGCCGCGGCAGGCTGCGGTTCGCAAATTTGCACCTCCACAAACTGGCGCACATGCTTCATATAATGATATAAAAATGTGCGGTCACTGGGCTCTAAGTGAAAAACTTCACGGATATGTTGCGCGTGCAAAAATGGCATCGTAATCATGCCTCGCAAATGCAAAATCGCCCACTCTTTACGCATGCCCTTGAAGACACCCGCTTCTTTTCCGGCCTCCAACACTTGTCTAAATAAGTGTTTTTCCTTCATGTAATAGCTTGCCATTACTTCGCGAACGAGAATGGAATCAAGCGTTAATTCCCGCAAAACGAGCCTGGCCATGCGATGATGCGTTTGCTGGAACTGCAACGCGGCTTCGATGATCGCGACAAGACATTCAAAGCTTCCGGACACCTGTTCCGAAGCTTCTTCGAGTTCTTTTAAATATCCTTCCAGATAGGTGTTAATCAAGTGTTCCAACATTCCTTTTTTTCCACCAAAGTAATAAGAGATTAGCGCCACATTCACTCCTGCTCGACCGGCGATTGCACGTACGGAGGTTCCGCTGTATCCTTTCGTCATAAACAAGCCTATTGCTGCTTCGGCGACCTTATCTTTCGTGCCTTGATTTACTGCCATACCCGTCGCCTCCATTCAAATGATCTTCACTCTATAGCTTCGCTTCTATCTTGCGCGTTCCTGCAAATACTTCTCGACTACTTATAAGGGGGTTCGGCATGTTATAATAAATCCAGACATTCAACAAAAGAAAGAAGGCGGAAAAAATGTTTGAACCTGTAACTTACAGCAAAAATATGGAGAAAAAATACGAACAATTATGCCAGCAAGGAGAAGCGTTGCTGAGCGACGAAACAGATCAAATCGCCAATTTATCCAATGTCACCGCGCTTTTAAATCAATTTCTCGATCGCGTCAATTGGGTAGGGTTTTATCTCTACAAAGAAGGGGAACTCGTTCTCGGACCGTTTCAAGGGCTCCCTGCCTGCATTCGCATTCCGATCGGAAATGGCGTATGCGGCACAGCGGCCGAAACGGGCAAGACGCAAGTCGTGGAAAACGTTCATGCATTCCCCGGACACATCGCCTGTGATGCCCAATCCCAATCGGAAATCGTCGTCCCGATCATGACTGGAGATGAGCTATTCGGTGTCCTCGACATTGACTCCCCGGAAATCGGCCGTTTTTCAGAAGAAGAAGGAGCATTGCTAGAGAAATTTGTAAACCGAATCACCCCGTTTATCAAAGGGTAAAGGCAATGCAACCGCCCCTGCTTTAATTATGCAGGGATTTTTTCTTGTATTTTTTCCCGGAAGCCTCTTCCCGTTTCCGTCATTTCTTCACTCCTCTTCCAACTCATTACTAAAAAAAGAAAAAATATACATAGAAATTTGGGCGGTGGCTAACAATAAAGGTAAACATCAACACGCACAAGGAGGTATCGCATGGTTACACAGTTAGATAGTGTAGAGGTGCTTGTCGTAGGAAGTGGTTGGGCCGGGGGCATTGTGAGTGCCGAAATGGCAAAGGAAGGGCGGGAAGTGGTCTGCTTGGAACGAGGAGAATCCCAAGCGATCGAAGATTACATACATGTCAAAGACGAGTTGCGCTTTTCATTGCGGCATGAGATGATGCAAGACTTTTCAAAAGAAACGATTACTTCACGACATATTCGAGACATAGAGGCCTTACCGGTACGGTCACAAAGTGACATGCACTGGGGCACGGATTTGGGAGGAGCCAGTGTTCATTGGAACGGGGTGACCTTTCGTAATCTGCCTTACGACTTTGAAATATACAGCCAAACGGTCGATAGATATGGCGAAGAAAAAATCCCTGAAGAAATGACTATCCAGGATTGGGGCATTACCTATGATGAATTGGAGCCCTATTATGACCGCTTTGAAAAGACCGCTGGGATATCCGGGGAAGAAAGCGAATTTGGCCCGGAACGCTCAAACCCCTATCCTACCCCGCCGATGGCGGATACAGCGATCACCCGTTTATTCAAAAAGTCCGCGAGAAATTTGGGTTACCACCCTTTCCAATTTCCGTCTGCGAACCTTAGCGAAACGTATGAAAATCCAGATGGGCAGACGATTTCCCAATGCCAGTATTGTGCTTTTTGTGAAACTTTCGGTTGTGATTATGGCGCCAAATCTGATCCCCTCGTCACCGTTTTACCTACAGCACGAGAACATGAAAATTTCGAACTTCGAACGAGATCGAATGTTCGCCGCGTGCTGTACGATGGAGAACAAGCCAACGGAGTCCGATACGTTGATACACGGACCGGCCAGGAGTATGAACAACCTGCTGAAGTCGTGGTACTGGCTGGTTTTACGTTTACAAATTCACGTCTCTTATTGTTATCTGAGATTGGGACCCCATATAATCCTGAAACGGGTGAAGGTGTTATTGGCAAGAATTATACGATGCATTCTCTCTCAAATATGGGGGCCAGAGGCTATTTCAATGACCGGAAGTTTAATACCTATATGGGGGCCGGCGCATTGGGGGCTTGTTTTGATGATTTTGCCGGCGATAACATGGACCATACCGATTTGGATTTTATTCACGGTGGCGAGATTGACTGCCCCCAATGGGGGCAAAGACCAATTGAACATAACCATGTTCCACAGGGAACACCCACGTGGGGGCGAGAGTTCAAGGAAAAATCATTATTTTATGCAAACCGAAACATTCGAGTACGGTGGCAAGTCGGAACGATGCCCTGGCAGTTCAATTATGTAGATTTGGATCCAACGTATACAGATCAATACGGAGACCCGCTTTTACGGGTTACCAATGAATACACGGATCAAGACCGCAACATAATGAACTTTGGGTTGGAGTTGTGTAAAGAAGTATTGGAAGAAATGGGCGCCGATATTATCGATATGGAAGAGTCTTCGCTAGCGGAAGAGTTTCCGAATGTGTTCTATGGGCAGCACTATGCCGGCGGGGTCATTATGGGCGATGATCCTGAAACCTCTGCAGTGAACAATTACTTACAAATGTGGGACGCCGAAAATGTGTTTGTCGTTGGAGCTTCCGCTTTTCCCCACTTCAGCAATTTTAACCCTACCGGAACAGTAGGAGCACTCGCCTACCGTGCCTCAGAGGGCATTGAACAATACTTGGAAAATGGCGGCGGCTCGTTAGTGTAAGATTGGCGAATAAGGTAATTCCCCTTTTTGTGATGTCTGTCATGGCACCTATGATCGAAGGATCTTCCTTTCCACCGTGTCATGGTGTTCCCGCGTACAAGTTCAAATGTTTGCCTTGCAATTTCATAATCCTCTCTTATTTTTTTGACACAAAATAGACACATACAAGCAAATTCATGCTATACTACCGTCACAAGGGCTGTATCTGTGAGGAACGGCACCGATGTGTAGTGGGAACATGCAAAAAGCTTAGCTGCTTGGATCCTGAAAGGACCTGGACAGCACGATAAAAACGCTTTTTCGTATGCGCTATCTTTCTGCCTTCATCCCTTGGAAGAAGGCTTTTTGCCGTTTCATGCAGGTTCTTGAAATACCACATGAAACCGGAGGGAAGAAAGATGAAAACGACAGCTCAATGGAAAAAAATGAAGCAAGACGGAGAGCCGATTGCCATGCTCACGGCTTATGATGCGCCTTCGGCTCGTCTCGCCGAACGCGCGGGTGTAGATTTGATCTTGGTGGGAGATTCTTTAGGTAATGTCGTGCTTGGCTATGATTCCACCGTTCCTGTCACGATGGATGACATGGTGCTTCATACGAAAGCAGTAAAAAGAGGCGCACGTGACACATTTGTCGTGACAGACCTACCTTTTTTTTCCTACCATGGCGATTTTTCCGAAACATCAGGAAATGTTAGACGCCTCATTCAGGAAGCCGGCGCAGATGCGGTCAAACTAGAAGGCGGCTATGAGGTAGCAGATACGGTAAAAAAACTTGTGCAGGCCGGAGTGCCTGTCATGGGTCATCTGGGATTAACGCCGCAATCCGTCGGCGTGCTCGGCGGCTATAAAGTTCAAGGAAAGGAAGCAACGGAAGCGGAAAAACTTATCGTAGAAGCAGAAGCACTGGAAGAAGCAGGCGCTTTCGCCGTCGTGCTTGAATGCGTTCCGAAACAGCTGGGCGCACTCGTTGCCAATCGTTTGGAGATTCCGGTTATCGGCATTGGCGCCGGAGCGGAAACCGACGGACAGGTGCTCGTTTACCATGACGTGATCGGCTACGAATCGGGACATGTACCAAAATTTGTGAAGCAATATGCAAATATATCGCCGCATATTGAAGCAGGCCTTGAAAACTACGTGAGCGATGTCAAATCGCATGCGTTTCCGGAAGCGGCAAACACGTTTACGATGAAAGAGGAACAACTCGAGGGCTTATACGGTGCGTGGTTTGCAACGGAGGGGAAATAATGTTTCGCACCATGATGAAAGCAAAACTGCATCGCGCTCGCGTAACAGAGGCTAACCTTGAATATGTGGGAAGTATTACCATCGATGAGGATTTAATGGACGCGGTCGATCTTTTGGAAAATGAAAAGGTCCAAATCGTCAACAATAACAACGGCGAACGCTTTGAGACGTATGTCATTAAAGGGGCTCGCGGACAGCGAGACATCTGCTTGAACGGCGCGGCCGCAAGGCTTGTACAACCGAATGACGTCGTCATCATCTTATCCTACGCCCTGATGGCAAACGATGCCGCGCATCACCATCGACCCAAGGTTGCGATTATGGACGAGAATAATGAGATTGCAGAAATGCTGGATGCAGAACCCGCTTCCACGGTGTTATGATTCACAAAACCCACCCGGCGCTCGGGTGGGTTTGACCTATGCGTTATAATTTCAGCGATTACTCCAATTTTATATTGTAAATAGCCGCTTCTATCATCCGGGGCAGTTCGATCACTCTTTTCTTCACTAATAAGCACCACTGCCCCCTTCGCCCGTAACAATCGCGATCCCGGAACTGGTTCCGATCCGATCGGTGCCCGCTTCGATATAAGCCCTTGCGTCATCCGCTGTCTTGACACCGCCGGCAGCTTTAAGTTTTCCGTTGTCACCGACGACTTCTTTCATTAATTTGATATCGTCAAGCGTTGCACCTGCAGTGTGAAAACCCGTTGATGTTTTTACATAATCCGCGCCTACTTCCACAGCGAGACGAGTGGCGGTTTTCTTCTCTTCATCGGTCAATCGGCTAGTTTCGATAATCACTTTTACAAGCGCCCGACCGCCGCTCGCTTTTACAACCGTCTCGATGTCTGCTCGAACGCCATCTTTATCGCCTGACTTCAGCGCACCTGCATTAATCACCATATCCACATCCGACGCGCCTTGTTCAATGGCTTTTTCCGTTTCATAAGCCTTTACATCCGATAAATTCAAGCCGTGGGGAAAGCCGATAACCGTTGTTACCCCGACACCGCTTCCTGCCAATGCTTCCACCGCGGTCTTGACCCAATACGGCGGGATACAGACGGTGGCGAATTCATGTTCTTTTGCCTCTTCACATAAATTGAAAATATCTGTTTTCGTCGCTTCCGGTTTTAGGAGGGTGTGGTCAATATAAGCGGCGAGTTCGGTCTGCTTCATTTTTATCTGCCTCTCTTTTTCTTTCAATATAACATTTCCCGCGCTCGCCGCAAACCGCCGGTTGACTTTACCATCCATCCTCTATACAATGTAAGTTGTGTTAAAAGACAGCAAAGGTGAACTTGTAACGTGCACCTTTTCATTTTGTTCCTCGACTGCGGCTGAAAATCGAGGTGCATCCCGTAACTCCCTGCTGTCGGAGCGAAGATGTGTGAAAGCAAAATGAGCGTTATGAGAGATTGCCTACCGTTGTTCTTTTTCACGCAATAACGTGTTAAAGGAGGAGCTATCATGGCTCGCTATACAGGTCCAACCTGGAAAAAGTCCCGCCGCTTCGGCGTTTCGCTGAGCGGAACAGGAAAAGAATTAGCCAAGCGCCCTTACCCACCGGGTGAGCACGGCCCAACCCAACGTAAAAAATTAAGTGAATACGGTTTGCAGCTTCGGGAAAAACAGAAGCTCCGTTATATGTATGGATTAAATGAGCGTCAATTCGTGCGCACATTTGAAACAGCCGGGAAAATGAAAGGTGTTCACGGTGAGAATTTCATGATTTTGCTGGAAAGACGCTTGGACAACCTCGTGTACCGTGCCGGCCTTGCCCGCACACGCCGGGGCGCACGTCAACTCGTGAATCATGGGCACATCACCGTAGATGGAGGACGTGTCGATATTCCGTCCTACACAGTGAAACCCGGGCAAACATTCGGTGTTCGCGAAAAATCCCGCAACCTGAGTGTGATCGCGGACGCACGTGAAGCGTTGGCGTTTGAACCGGAATATATTAATTTCGACGGAGACAAACTGGAAGGAACGTTCTCGCGTTTGCCGGAACGCTCCGAACTGCCGTCTGAAATTAGCGAAGCCCTCATCGTTGAGTGGTATTCACGGTAATAGAAGCGAAAACAACCTCCTGCTTTGGAGGTTGTTTTTTATGAGTCGTTTTGGCTGATGATCGAACCTTTAATCAGTGTATTCGTTTTTTAATAGAGAAAACATGTATAGATCTTTACATGCATCATTTAACCGCAAGTGCTCCTGCAACCTTCCCTCCTGTGTAAATCCATAGTTGTTCAATAATTTCATGACACTTTCGTTATCGGAACTGGCTTGTGCGTATATTTTATTGAGCCTCAACACGGTAAAACCATAACGCAAAAGGGCATTCAGCGCCTCTGTTGCATAACCTCTTCCCCAAACTGAACTGGAGTAATTTCCGCCGATTTCTGCATGGCGGGACACTTGATTCAAATTTTTGAAACCGCATGTCCCTATAATCTTACCGGTTTCTTATTGTTCGATGCTCAAAAGCAGGCGATCAGGATGGCGATCTGCCATTCGTATCAACGCTTCAGCTTCCTGCCTATTCGTCATTGGATCAACGTGGTCCAGTCGCGTGACATAAGGATCGGAAAATAGATGATAAAGGTCGTTTGCATCATCTTTTTCCATTCCCCGTATGATCAGACGCTCCGTCGTGATTACCATATCCACCTACAAAACGGTCCGCCAAATCGCGTAATTGCGGTTAGGGGAATCGAAATTAATGCACCCAGAGCAAAGGGGAATAAGAACAACCCGGGTCCTTGCCCTGAAGGATGGCCAGTCTCTCGAAGATAAACATACTCATCATCATAATTTTCAATGATCCCTACATGAATATCATCACCACAACAAATTTCAACGTGCTTCCCCAGATGTCTTGAACATAGATCGTAATTATACTGCGCAGACATTCAAATGGTTTAAATGCCTTGATTGATAAAAAACACGGATATCCCGTTATTCTTTTCACCTTATTACATACATAGAAAAAACCTCCCGCGATGATCGCGAAAGGCTTGGTTTGTCTGTTATTTCACTATACTTTCGACGTTTAATTCTGGCATAAATTCAGCTTTTTTCAACCTCGCGTCGAGGATAAAGTTGCCGAATGGGATGAAAGCGACGGCGCTTGCGCCGAGGATCCATTTCCATGACCAGCGTACGGTGAAGGTGACAATAAAAACGAACGACATATATAGTAGGTAGAGAATCCCGTGTATCATACCTGCAACAGAAACAGCTTCATCATAACCGGCCATATATTTTAGTGGCATAGCCACAAATAGAAGTGTGACAAGTGACAGCCCTTCAATGTGTCCAACACCTCGAAACCATTTTAATAGAAGATTTTTCAATACTATCTCCTCCTCCGTCTACTTTACAAGAAAATTAGAAGAAAAGAAGACGACGATTTCTTGAACATTTTTCAGTAAGTCATCAATTAGGAGCGCTAACCTGGGGAAAGATTTTACAATTACCGCCAGGCGTACGCGCTGGCGGATTTTCCGCATGTAGCGCTCGAATGGACGAGTACAATTGCGGGTTAGGACCCGAACAGCAGCGAAAACCGGGTTGAAAGGTCACTAATCGAGTCATTAGCACACGAACAGAGGCAAAAACACGCTTGAAGGGTCACTAATCATACAATTGGCACCCCAACGGCGGGGGCTAACCGATTAAAGACTCTCTAACCGTGTGAGAGGTATCAGCGGTAAAAATCAACCCCAAACAACGTGATTATCGTAACAGTCTTGTCTGTTTTTACGTTCAATCGTTCACATTTTCATAAAAACTTAATGAAGCAAGCCGCATTCTTTAGAATAAAATGCGACTGTACCTATTTAAACACTTAACTTCGTAAACTTCCGTTTGCCGACTTGCACGATCATGCCGTCTTCAACAGTAATCTCTGTTTTAATGTCGCTTACCTTTTCTTCGTTTATTTTCACGCCGCCATTTTGAATCATTTTGCGTGCCTCGCCTTTTGAAGGTTGCATTTCCAATTCCACGAGAAGGTCAATGATCGATACCGTTGTTTCCCCTTTCCACACCACTTCCGGCATATCATCGGGAAGCGCCCGTTTCTGGAAGACGGTTTGGAAATATTGCTGTGCCTTCTCGGCCTCCTCTTCCCCGTAATACATCGAAACGAACTTCCGGCCCAATCTTTGCTTCGCATCACGCGGATGAACCGAACCATCGACAAGTCCTTTCTCCAGTTCTCCAATCTCCGCAAGCGAGATATCCGTCGCCAGTTCATAATACTTAACCATGAGTTCATCCGGAATGGACATGGCTTTTCCGAAAATTTCATTCGGTTCCTCGTCAATGCCGATGTAATTGTCCAGGGACTTCGACATTTTTCGCTCTCCGTCCAAGCCTTCCATAAGCGGCAATGTCAGAGCTACCTGCTTCTCTTTGCCATAAGCATCCTGCAGCTGTCGACCCATCATGACATTAAAGGTTTGGTCAGTCCCGCCTACCTCGATATCGCTATCCATCGCGATCGAATCGTATCCTTGCATCAGCGGGTAGAAAAATTCATGAACGGAGATCGGTTTATTCGATGTATAACGGTTGTGGAAATCTTCCCGTTCAAGCATGCGGGCAACCGTAAGATTCCCGGCCAGTTTAATAACATCCTCAAACGTTAGTTGACTAAGCCATTCCGAATTATAGTACAGCGTCGCTTTGCTCATATCCAACACTTTTCCGTATTGTTCCACGTACGTCTTCGCGTTCGCTTCCACTTCTTCTGTCGTTAACGATTTGCGCGTTTCACTCTTGCCGCTCGGGTCCCCGATTTTTCCGGTAAAGTCCCCGATGAGCATTTGAATTTCATGGCCAAACTCCTGAAACTGACGTAATTTATGCAGCACAACCGTGTGTCCGATATGAACATCAGGCGCGGATGGATCCATGCCAAGTTTGATTCTCAGCGGCTTGCCGGTGATGACGGACTTTTTGATTTTTTCCCGAAACGCCTCTTCGGGAATAATTTCCACGACCCCTCTTTGCAATGCTTTCACTTGATGATCAATCTCTTTTTGTTGTTCCGGTGTTGCTTGTAATTCTTCCGACATTTCCATTCCTCCTCATGAAAATAAAAAAGTCCGCCCCTAATAAAGGGACGAACTTGTCGCGATACCACCCTTGTTGAAGACCCAATGCCTTCCACCTCGGCTCTTTAACGCAGAGATTACGTTCTTCTATTCGAGAAAACTCCGGCAATGTATTTCGCCCGTTTGCGTTTGCATCGACTCGCAGCAACCGTCGATTCTCTGGGACAACACGCAAATAACTACTTCGTTGCCTTCGCTGTTTGTTTCCTATGAATGCTTATTTTATAGCACAAAATGAAACAAAATGTCAACTGTATGCATGGACAAAAGCCCGAAATGACAAACTAAGGCACCAGGAGGGGGGAGTCGATGAAGCGTCGTTTGCAAAGGCTAAACGATTGGTTGGGACATTGGGACCAAACAAAGATCGGCCGCCCCATCGATATCGCCGGGCAGGTCCTTTGGAATTTATTTTTAATTATGATCACTACGGCACTTATTAGTATGACGTTCGTTGGCGCTTCCGGTCTCGGGTACTTTGTTTCCCTCGTAGAGGATGCGCCGGCGTATTCGGAAGATGAAATGAAAGCGGACCTTTATAATTACGAACAGACGAGTGAAGTTTATTTTGCGGGCGATACCTATCTTGGGGAGCTGCCTTCAATTTTAGATAGACGTGAAGTTCCGCTTGATCATGTATCCGACTACGTGATCCAAGCAATGATTGCAACAGAAGATGAATATTTCTACGAACATAGCGGGATTGTCCCGAAAGCCATTATGCGCGCGGCTTTTCAAGAAATCGCAGGTTCGGGCATGCAAACCGGCGGCAGTACATTAACCCAGCAAGTTGTAAAAAACCAGCTGCTATCCAATGAAGTTTCTTTTAATCGAAAAGCCCGGGAAATGATGCTCGCGATGCGTTTGGAAAATTATTTAGATAAGGATGAAATTCTGGAAGTTTACTTAAATGTCGTTCCCTTTGGCAGAGATGCGTCCGGCACACAAATTGCGGGGGTTCAAACGGCGGCTCAAGGGGTGTTCGGCGTGGATGCTTCGGAACTTAACCTTCCACAAGCGGCGTTTATTGCCGGATTGCCACAAAACCCATTCACGTTTACCCCGTTCACCCCGAATGGAGACGTCCGTGATGACTTATCTGCCGGAATAAATCGTATGGAGAAGGTGCTCTCGCGTATGCACGAAAAAAACATCATCGATGATGATAGGTATGAAGAAGCGCTCGCCTACGATATTGAAAATCATTTCACACACGTGAAAGACACGAAGAGAAGTAGAAGCATGGAACGCTATCCTTACATGACCAACGAAATAGAGCGACGGGCGAGCCTTATCCTTCGTGACCTTTTATTGGAAAAAGCAAACATAGATATTGCAGAATTAGATCGTGAAGCTATGGAGAACTTTTATGATAAAGCCAAAACTCAACTCCGTCTTGGCGGATACCGTATCCATACAACCATCGATAAAAATAGTTATGATGCCATGAATACATCCATCAAAGACGACAGCCTTTTCGGACCCAATCGGGGGGACATGCCGGAAGAGATAGGAGCAACACTTATAGAAAACGAGTCTGGTGCCATTCTAAGCTTTGTCGGCGGAAGAAACTTTGAAAGGGAAAACTTAAATCACGCGACACAAGGACAACGCTCTGTCGGATCAACGATCAAACCGTTAATGCCTTACGGTTCGGCGATGGAGCGAGGCATTGTCCAGCCTGCTACCGCCCTTCCGGATATGCCGTCGACTTATAGTGATGGAACAGCGTTGGCCAACAATCGAGACAACTACCTTGGCTTCCTCCCGGTGCGTGACGCGTTAATGTATTCGCAAAATGTCCCTTCTGTCAAAACATTTCAGCTGTTAGAGCAAGACGAGGTGCAAAACGATTTACAAAACATGGGGTTCTTCATCGACGGCAGCCATGTTTACGAATCCGCGTCTCTAGGAGCCATAGATGCAACCGTGGAACAAAATACAAGCGCGATGTCGCTTTTCGGGAATGATGGTAAGAGACAGGATCCATACATGATTGAACGCGTGGAAACCCATGAAGGCGACGTAATCTATGAACACGAGCCGGAATCGACGCTTGTCTTTTCCCCGCGAACATCCTATCTTGCAGTCGATATGATGCGAGATGTCATAAAAAGCGGCACGGCTGATTTTTTACCGGAAAAGCTTGCTGTCAGCGGCGATTGGGCTGGAAAAACAGGGACGAGCACCGATTACCATGATGCATGGTTCATCGGCCTGAATCCAAAAGTAACCCTTGGCGTATGGATCGGTTATGATGACCCGCAACCGCTGGAACGACAATACAACGGAATCACCTATAGTCAACGCACGCAAGCACTGTGGGCAACCATGATGAACGCGGCCGCAGGCGAGGATCATGATAGAATTTTAAGTAATCAGCGATTTCATAGACCGGACGGGATTGTGCGAGCAACGATGTGCGGCGTCAATGGATTATTACCATCTATCCCTTGCCATAACGCGGGACTCGTCTATACGGATCTTATGAACGAGACCCACGCCCCTACAAAAAAAGACGACTCCCGTGAAGAAAGATACGTAACGATCAGCGGCCAAAATTATCCGGCCTTGGAAGATACCCCGGAGGCGTTTACTGCCAAGGGGATCGTTGTGGACCATCCTTTTTTTGATCAAATGAATCATAGCAAACACGAGGACGACGGGCTGCTTGGCGATGTGATCCCCGCTGAGTCTAAAACACCGACCAGCGATCATCCTCCGGAAGCAGTCAGTGGAGTCAGAACAGACAAAGGCGCATTATACTGGGATGAGCATCCGGATGATGACATTGTCGGCTACCGTATTTATGAAGATAACGGAAAGTTTGTGGTTAACGTCATCGGGAATACGACCACCACTTACAAAGGCGTTGATGTTAGGAAAAATTATGAGGTGACGGCTGTGGATACAAAGGGAAGGGAATCGTTGTAGGAAACAAAGGGAAAGGGCAGACAAAACCCTAAGCAACTATAGTATCATAGACATGTAGCCAACACTGTATAGGGATTAGGCTATTAGGCTACCACTCCCAATGAAAGGGGGTGAAATGTTATGGAACTAGCAGGTTCCCTCCTGTTTCTGCTGCTATTAGCAGTATGGAATAGGAAGAAAATAAGACGAGTCCTCCACAAACTCGTCTACAGCTTGCTCGCTGGTTGGTGATTAATCAAACCGTACCATACCCGAGCGGGCAATGAGCACCCTCTCCCTATACAGTATTATACATGATAGGAAATATGCTACGATTTATTGATAACATGAGAGCCCTTCTTGCGATGTGTTATTGGCAATTGAATATACAATTTGATCGAGCTTCTCCGGCCGATTTTCAAGTCCACGAACAATACCTAAATTTTTACCCAACGCTAAACAGGGTTGGAGCATCAAATTCACTCTGCTTTCTCGACAAAATCCTTACATGGCCTGTGATTTTATCTTCATTCGTCCCCTTTGAGGACAAAACACGCACGTAATCTATAATTTTGTCCTTACCCACTGTTTAAATGACAAAACTCAAAAAACCGATAAGAATGCCTCCAGGCATCCTTATCGGTTTCAAAACGTATCCCTTAATCATCGTCCATCGTTGATAAATCACCGGTTGGCAAATCAAGCTCCCATGCTTTTAGCACACGCCGCATGATTTTTCCGCTTCGGGTTTTCGGCAATTGGTCACGGATATCCATTTCCCGAGGCGCCGTGTGAGCAGCCAATCCGTTTTTCACAAATACCCGAATATCCTCTTTCAATTCATCACTTTCTTCATAACCTTCCTTCAGTGCCACGAACGCTTTAATAATCTCCCCGCGCACAGGATCAGGCTTGCCGATCACACCCGCTTCACCTACAGCCGGATGCTCTACCAGTTTGCTTTCTACCTCAAATGGCCCAACACGTTCTCCGGAAGTAACAATCACATCATCCACACGTCCCTGGAACCAATAGTAGCCATCTTCGTCTTTATAAGCTGAGTCGCCGGATACGTACCAACCCGGAAACTCAAAGTAGCCGTTATATTTTTCCTCATTATTCCAAATGGAGCGCATCATCGACGGCCAGCTTGTTTTCATCGCAAGGTTGCCCATACGGTTTGGTGGCAACTCATTCCCTTGGTCATCGAGAATCGCGGCTTCTACGCCCGGAATCGGTTTGCCCATCGATCCCGGCTTCACCGTCAATGTCGGGAAATTTGTAATCATAATCGCGCCTGTTTCCGTCATCCACCAGGAATCATGAATACGCAAGCCATAAACTTCGTGTCCCCAACGCACGACTTCAGGGTTTAACGGTTCACCGACGCTTAAAATATGCCTTAAGTTCGATAAATCATAATTTTTCACTACATCGTCGCCGGCGCTTGCCAACATACGCAGTGCAGTCGGCGCACTGTACCAAACGGTGACATTATATTTTTCCAACGTTCCGTACCAAGCTTCAGGGCTGAACCGTCCGCCCCGGACAACGTTGGTGACCCCATTTAACCAAGGTGCAAAGATCCCGTAAGACGTTCCGGTTACCCAGCCCGGATCGGCTGTGCACCAGTACACATCATCTTCTTTCAAATCAAGGACCCATTTGCCCGTTTGATAATGCTGGAGCATGGCCACGTGAACGTGTAATACACCTTTCGGCATGCCCGTTGAACCGGAAGTATAATGCAAAATAAGGCCATCTTCGCGATCCACCCAAGTAATGTCATGGTTTTCGGATGCCCTTTCCAGATGCGTTTTAAAATCAAGGGTTTTTCCTTCTTCTTTTACATCATCCCCTTGGATAAATACTTGTTCCAACGCGGGAAGCTCCGATACGGGCACGCGCCCGACCAGGTCATTTGTTGTTACAATTGCTTTTGCCTCACTGTTTTGCAGACGATCTTTTACCGCACCCTCCATAAAAGCTTCAAACAACGGGCCAATAATCGCACCCACTTTAATGGCACCAAGAGCGGCAAAATATAATTCCGGCGAACGCGGCATGAAAATAAATACACGGTCCCCTTTTTCAATCCCGGCTTCCTTAAATACGTTAGCAGCCTTATCGGTCATTTTTTTCATGTCAGCAAATGTGTAAGATTCATCGCGATGATCATCGCTATAGTATAGCGCAACTTGGTCCTTTTTATCAGCATTCTCAGCGTGCCGATCAATGGCTTCATACGCCATATTTACCTTCCCGGTTTCATAAAAGGAAAAATTTTTCTCAACTTCTGCCCAATCAAATTGTTGCGTTGCTTTTTCGTAATCTTTTAGATTGTGGTCTCCACCTTTTGGTGAAAGCGTTTGCATTTCCATGGCATATCTTCCTTTCTTTCGATAATGACAGCTGCTCCCCCCGATGTTCGCGCCGAAAAACAGGAATCACGATAGGTCGGTACTACCCCAACGCACCCCACCAGTGGGATTAAAATAAATTTCAAATGAAAGTTTCCACTTTTAGTATACTAGGTTATAGAATATGAATCAATTTTAACAACGTTAAAAAGTTGTCACAAACATTAAAAAGCGTATCCCTGATCTTTAAATCTTTTCCCCTTTCACGTTCTTGTCATGTATAATGAATCTAATGCATTCGATAAAGGTGGTTCTAATACTTGATGGAACACATCAAAACGTATTATCGTGAAGAAGTGCAAGTCAACGAAAAAAAAATTCTCTTTGAAGGTCCGATATCCAGTGAACAAATTGCCCGTTATGAGTACCATCCGGGACTTGTTGCATTTCGCCAACCGAAGGCACAGAAAAAAGCATTGATGGGCATTGCCAAACTCCCCGAAGGGAGGATCAACGTTGCGGTCGATGACGGCATGATCGTTGGATATGCTACATTTGTTTATCCCGATCCCCTCGAACGTTGGTCGGAAAGCCCGTTGGATAACCTGATTGAACTCGGTGCCATTGAAGTCGCACATGAATACCGCGGGGCTAAAATAGGCAGCCGTTTGCTGGAACTATCGATGTATGACGATGCCATGGAGGACTACATCATTATTACGACCGAATATTATTGGCACTGGGATTTAAAAAATAGCGGGAAATCTGTATGGGAGTACCGTAAGATTATGGAAAAAATGATGAACAAAGGTGGCTTATATTGGATGGCCACCGATGACCCGGAAATCAGTTCCCATCCGGCCAATTGTTTATTGGTTCGAATCGGAAGCCGTGTTTCGATAGAAGATGTACAAACCTTCGATCAAATTCGCTTTACAGACCGATTCTTGTTTTGAAAGAGAGGTGCACCCCCGCGATGAACGCCGAAGAGATTATGAGAACGAACGTTCATAAGCTAACGATGGAAGACAAAATTGAAAGCGCTGTCTTCCTCATGGAAAAGGAACGCCTGCGCCACATTCCGATCGTCGCCGATGATGATACCCTTATTGGCATTATCTCCGATCGTGATGTTCGCGATGCCAGATTTTCTATTTTCAGCAATAAGCGCTTGGATACCATTTTGCAACAACCGGTAAAAGAAATTATGAAAACCGAAGTTTTCACTGTTCACCCCTTAGAGTATGTGGCAGATGTGGCTTCCATGCTCAGTGAACACAAAATTACCGGAGCCCCGGTAACCGTTGATGATAAACTCGTCGGCATGATCACCGGAAGAGACTTGCTCGATACGCTCGTCCAACTCATGGGCGCTGACCAACCAAGTTCACAAATTGAGGTGAAAGTAACTGATGCAAGCGGCCAGCTGGCCGATGTGGCTGCAATCTTCAAGCATCACGGCATTAATGTGACGAGCATGCTTATCTATCCAGATAAACAAACCGACTATAAAATTCTCGCGTTCCGTGTTCAAGCGATGGATATACGAGCCGTCCTTACATCACTCAAAGACGAAGGATACGAAATCTCTGGTCCTTCCATCCCGAATATGGGGAGTCCCGACCGCTTATGACTAACAAACACGCAGCATTTATATTCAACGAAGAGCAACTGTACTACAAATTTAACGATACTCATCCTTTCAATCCGTTGCGATTAAGATTAACAGTTGATCTTTTACAATCATTAGGGGCATTATCTTCCGACGAGATCGTTCTCCCAAGAAAAGCATCGGACGAAGAAATTGGATTGTTCCATGAAAAAAATTATATCGAAGCGGTGAAAAAGGGTTCGCTTGAACAGTTACCGGCGGGTACAGCCGCGAATTATGGTCTCGGCACAGAGGACACGCC
This sequence comes from Salicibibacter kimchii, assembly GCF_003336365.1. Lineage (GTDB taxonomy): Bacteria > Bacillota > Bacilli > Bacillales > Marinococcaceae > Salicibibacter > Salicibibacter kimchii. The sequence goes on from NZ_CP031092.1 coordinate 1,625,356, forward strand.
TATCTTTAACAATATGCACGATGCCTCTGCATTGCTTGTCGGCGGCACCATCCAAGCCGTAGAAGAAGTAATGGAAGAGCGATATAAACACGCTGCGAATCTCGGAGGCGGACTTCATCACGGATTCCGCGGAAAAGCATCCGGGTTTTGCATCTATAATGACAGCGCTATTGCCATTCGTTATATCCGGGAACACTATGATGCCCGTGTCCTTTATATTGATACCGATGCCCATCATGGCGATGGGGTCCAGTGGGCGTTCTACGATGACCCGAACGTCATGACCCTTTCCATTCACGAAACGGGCCGGTATTTATTTCCCGGCACCGGAGCAATTACGGAAAAAGGCGCCGGACAAGGATACGGTTTTACGTTAAACCTTCCACTTGACGCCTTCACGGAAGATGAATCGTTCTTAATTTGTTATGAAACGGCTGTCAAGGAAGCATGTGCTTTTTTCCAACCGGATGTTATCGTGACCCAAAATGGGGCGGACGCCCATTTTCTTGATCCGCTCACCCATTTGTCGACAACCCTCCGCACGTTTAAACAAGTACCGAAAATCGCCCATGAAATGGCCCATCAATATTGTGACGGCAAATGGATCGCGGTCGGCGGCGGCGGGTATGATCTGTGGCGTGTCGTGCCTCTTGCCTGGTCCAATGTTTGGTTGGAAATGAGCGACCAAACATCGCTCACGCACGGAAAGCTTCCTGAAAAGTGGCGAAATCGCTGGGCCGACAAGGCAACCGACCCCCTCCCCCGATACTGGGAAGAATCGGAAAACGAAGTTCCAAAAATTCCGCGACGTCCCGAAATCAACCAAAAAAATGCACAAACCCTTGAAAAGTCACTCTACTATATCCGCCGCGAAATGCAAGAAACATTAAAATAACGGCAGCCCATTACGATGGGCTGCCGGTTTTATTCAAAGGTAAAAAAAGTACCAAGTACCCCTTTGTTAGCGGAAAGAACTTACGACTACCGATTTCAGATCTCTAAAAAGACGCTGATAGCGTCTTTTTATCCAGGTAGCAAACGTCCGCTATTTCAGAGGTCAGATTTCGGATACCAGCGGTCGGAAAAGGCCTTTTTCAGGAAGCGAAGAATGATTTTCCGACTTCCGATGTCTGATTTCCGGAGTTAGGCTGCAATCCGAAACATGTACGACATCGGCATGGAAGGAGAGGCAAAGCTGTGCTGGGCATCCGAAGCAAACACGGGAACGACACAGACCCTCTGTTCTTTTGCTTTCTTTGCGATTGTTTTACCAATGTTCAATAGGACCCGCGCCCTTGGAGAACAAACCTTCGCTGCTCGCCTCATTTTGTCTTGATCTGCCCAATTGAAGATGGCTTGCACACCTGCATTTTAACTACATCTATTCGACTGTGCGTCATACTTTTCCACTGGCTCTATCCGGCCTTTATGACATCGCCAATGGCAATTGTCTGTGAAAGTATTTCTGAAATAATGCCCTAGTGCCGGCGTTGCCCCAGGACGACGACCTTAAAACCATCAGAGTGGGATAAAAAAACCTCTGATGGAAGTTTCATTATGTTTCGTCTTCAAAGTCGGGGTCTGTCACAAAAATAACAACTCGACGATTTTCTTGCATATTTTCGGAGGTATCGTTCGCTTGAACAGGACGCGTATCCCCATAGCCTGTAGCCACAAAGCGGGAGCTGTTAAGTTCGCCCTCCTCAATAAAATAGCGAATCACGCTCGTTGCCCGCGCGCTTGACAATTCCCAATTGGAAGGGTATCGATAGGTCTCAATGGGTCTGTTATCCGTATGCCCTTCCACTTCTGCGGAATAGGGGAATTCCTCCAAAAGGGAGATCGTTTCATCCAGAAAAGGTTCCGCTTCCTCCAAAATGGATGCTTCTCCGGTATCAAACAGCAAACGGTCTTGCAAGACCAGCTTCACCCCTCGCTCTTCGCGGGTAGCCGTAATCACATCTTCAAGATCATTATCTTCTATGTAGCTACCTATCTCTTCCAAGAGGGATTCCAGGTCTTCTTCCTCCATGCTCCCTTGACCGTCGTCATATATTTGATCGTCATCATCCGTGCCGGAGGTTTCCGGTTCTTCGGCTACAATGGATGAAGCCTCGTCAAATATATCCTGCCCCTCAAAGGAATCCACCAGATCTTGAAAGCGCTGCGAATCAACGACCGAAATGGAAAACAACATAATAAAAAATACCAGCATCATAAGCAACATATCCGAGAAAGTCGTGAGCCATTGCCTATTATTCGACTGTGTTTTTCCAGGCCTTCTAAACTTCATGGGCAAGCACTCCGGATTCTCGTACGTCATACTCCGGCTTTCTTTCGTCTCGTATGAATGCTCGCAATTTCTCTTCTAAAATATGTGGATTTTGACCAGATTGAACGCCTATGACCCCTTCGATCATAATTTGATTGACGAAAACTTCGGTTTCCGTTTTATTTTCCAGTTTGCTCGCGATTGGATTGAAAACTAAATTCGCCAAAATCGCGCCATATAGCGTGGTCAGCATCGCAAGGGCCATCGTCGGTCCCAGGGTGGCAGGATCATCCAAATCATTGAGGAGAATGACAAGGGCAACGAGTGTACCGACCATGCCCCAGGCCGGCGCGAAATCTCCCGCCCGTTCAATGATACGCCGGCCACGCTTATGACGCTCTTCCATTGAAACGACCTCTGCCATCAATATATCCTGGATCATCTCCGGCTCGATTCCGTCTACAGCCAGGCGGACGCCTTTTCTAATGAAAGGGTCGTTTACATCGTCATCCAGCTGCGCTTCCAACGCCAGTAACCCTTCTTTTCTTGCTTTTTTCGCCAGCATGACGAAGGTGTCGTTCAACTCCCGCAAATCGTATTCCCGGTGTCGAAATGCTTCTTTAACGACGGTGGGAAACTTCTTTAATTCCTGGGCTGAAAAGTTCACTAACAATGCAGCGGCAACACCGCCAAAAACAATAGATACAGACGCAAGCTGCATAAATAACAAAACGGCATCCGTTCCTGCATTAAAATAAATCGCCATTCCAACAACGAACAGCCCAAATATTAAACCTAACGGCGTGAATAGATCTAATTTTTTCAACACCAGCGCCTCCTGTACTCAATTTTATCCCGGTGGTAAACGCCCGCAATTTCAGAGGTCAGATTTCGGAGACCAGAGGTCGGACAAAGCCTTTTCAGGAAACGAAGAATTATTTTCCGTCTTCCGGGTTCCGGTGTCTGATTTCCGGAAAAGCGGGCGACTACCCCCCGATACGTTCAACTAACCATCAGAGGGAAAACCACGCTCTGATGGAAGTTTCACATTATAAGGGCACTCGCGTTATTCCTTTATCGTCTCCTTATGGGTTGTCGTATTCCGATATTCAATTTGATGAGGAAGAACGACATTTTGCTCTTCGATCATTTCATTGTCCATGAATTTCGTTAACAACCGCATGGAAACAGCTCCGATGTCATACATTGGTTGCACTACCGTTGTGAGCGTAGGACGAACCATCGTAGCCAATCTAGTGTTATCAAATCCGACCACTTCCACATCATCCGGAATCCGCAAGCCGCGATCTTGCAACCCATGAATAATGCCGAGCGCCATTTCATCCGTTGCCGAAAAGATCGCTGTAGGCTTTTTCTCAAGCGTCCGAAAGTCCTGTACGGATTCAACCGCTGAATCATACGTATAGTCGCATACTGAAATTAATGATTCGTCAAACGGAACATTATTTGCAGCGAGCGCTTGCTTGTACCCTTTAAATTTTTGATAACCGTTGACAGGGTCCTCCAATGTCCCTGATACCATGCCAATACGTGTATGCCCTTTTTTTGCTAAATAATCTACCGCGTCGAATGCAGCTTGAGCGTAATCAATATTCACCGATGGAAACTCTGCATCTTCATGGTACGTCGCCGCCAACACAATGGGGACGGAAGAACTTCTCATATGTTCGACGTGTTCTTCTGTAATTTCTCCGCCCATGAATAAAATTCCGTCCACCTGCTTCTCCATCAAGGTATTAAGCAAATGAATTTCCTTATTTTTATTTTTATCGGAGTTACATAAAATAATATTATACTTGTACATCGTCGCTATATCTTCAATGCCGCGCGCAAGTTCCGAAAAGAAAATACTTGAAATATCGGGAATGATCACGCCTACCGTCGTCGTTTTTTTGCTGGCCAACCCACGAGCAACCGCATTCGGCCGGTAATCCAACCTCTCAATTGCGTTTAAAACTTTTTTTCTTGTCGACGGTTTCACATTTGGGTTTCCATTGACAACTCTGGAAACTGTAGCCATTGAAACTTTTGCTTCATCAGCAACGTCGTATATGGTGGCACTCATTGGAAAATCCTCCTTATATATCCTTACATTGTTTTCATACGGATACAATCATCTTACGATAACTTAAGGAGGTTCGCAATTCTTCCCTGTCGTACATATCGACAGTTTAGATACAATGTTTAATCATTTCTTGCATGGGCAAACATCAATACGAACCTACCGTTTTCAGTATTTCCGTTCGTCCCTCCTAACAAACCTATGAAGAGAAATGGCGACAAATTTATTGAATGGGACATCGAAATACAAGGCTCTCTTCCGAATATCACGTTTTAGAAATTGACATTTCTTTTGTTTCCTTAAATAATAGAGGAGAGAATCGAGGTGAATACGGTGAACCAATTCGCTTTGTTAACGTTTTTCAATCCTGTTATCACCCTTTTGTTAGGGTTTATCATCAGCAATATTTTCGGTCGAAAGACCATTCAATGGATCATCGGAATAGCTGTTACTGTCTTGTTTTTCTTCTTAATTGTGATGATTAATGACTTGAGTTTATCCGATGGGCAAACATGGTTATATTTGGCTTTGTATGTCATAACGGTGGTGATCGGAATGGTCGTGGCCATCACTACTCGAAAATACCGTTACAAATCAAATGCTTAGCAAACATGGAAAACCGGCATCCGCTCGTATTTAAAAATGGATGCCGGTTTCTCCGATTGGTATTATATTTTTGTCGTTGCTCCCGCGCCATCTTTCAACAATTGTTCATCACGGAGCGTGTCGATAAACTCGTTGAATTGACTAATGTCCATTTGTTGTGCGGAATCCGAAAGGGCTACGGCCGGATCCGGATGGACTTCTGCCATCACAGCATCCGCACCAATGGCAAGCGCTGCTTTCGCCGCCGGCAACAATAAATCCCTTCTCCCCGTTGAATGCGTAACATCCGCGAGGACGGGCAAATGTGTTTCCTGTTTCAATATAGGGATCGCTGAAATATCAAGGGTATTACGAGTGGCCGTTTCATACGTTCGTATGCCCCGTTCACAAAGCATAAGATTTGTATTCCCTCTCGACATCACATACTCTGCCGCCTGCATAAATTCTGAAATGGTTGCCGACAATCCCCGTTTTAACAGCACGGGTTTATTTGTGGAACCTACTTCTTTCAACAGTTCAAAGTTTTGCATATTGCGCGCGCCGATCTGGATCACATCGAGGTAATCAAGCGCCGTCTCTACGTCTCCGGGGGTGACGATTTCGCTGATCACAGACATATCGAAGCGTTCGCCCGCTTTTTTCAGTATCTTCAAACCTTCTACTCCCAATCCCTGGAAATCATAAGGAGAGGACCTCGGCTTGTAAGCACCACCACGCAACAAGTTCACACCGCGATTTTTCAAAGCTTCCGCTACCGTGAAAACCTGTTCTTCGCTTTCTACCGAACACGGTCCCGCGATCAGGCGTTGGTTTCCATCACCGATTTGTTCGTTTTTAACCGACACGATAGTATTATCCGGGTGCTTTTTGCGAGAGACGAGCAACGCTTTTTGTTCATCTTCACCCATTAGCTCCAAGCTCGCTTTGAATATTTGTTTAAACAAGTGTTGCAACGTGCTTGTTTTAAACGGTCCTTCATTTTCTTCCGCGATTAAATCGAGCATTTTCCGTTCCCGAACAGGGTCAAAACGTTTCGTCCCCGACTTGCTTTTAACACCGCCGATTTTTTGTACAATTTCTGCACGCTCGTTAATTAGCTTTAATATTTCCATGTTTTTATTATCCAACGAAGCGCGCAGTTGCTCCAGCTCCTCGTTACTCACAACACATCCACTCCTCTTTACTCTCCACTGTATGGTTTTAAAAGCTATTATAACTTATTATCCAAAGGATGTCACGGTGTTTTTCTTTATTTCTTAAACGCTTTTAAGTGTTAAAGTGTTCGTTACTTTCCATGCAGGCGCGGACGATCTATGACTAAGCTAAAAAAACTCTTATAAATAAAAACCCTCGATCTCGCGAGGGCCAATGGCGTTACAATATCGTTTTTTCAAGGGTTTGTTCTGTAATATCACTGTGGGATGTGTGCCATTTTGCTTCAGTCGCAGTCAGCAGCAACGCTTGTGGTGATTCATGCTTAACATCCCAATACGTAGCTACATATTCCGATAAGGGACGGGCCTCTTGGACATTTAAATAATATACCGGCACTTCAGGATGTTCCGTAGCAAATGCTTTAAATTCATCAAAAGCATTGGAACTTATAGGGCAGGTTGTACTATTTTTGAATAATAGAATCTCTTCGTTTTCTTCAATAGCATCGAATAATTGTTTTTGTTCATTAATCTTTTTCACATTCTTCCCTCCCATTTCGTATGTGTTCACGAACGTTCCTCGGCCTCTTTTTTCAAGTCCTCAGCCTCTTTTTTTACCGAATCTCCAATGTTTTCTCCAGCAGATTGTACCTCATTGGACAGGTCGTCCGCGAGTTCTTCCGCTGATTTTTGTGCATCATTTACATCATTTTTGATCTGTCCGGCTGCATCTCGAATACGGCCAACCACTTGATTTGATTGGTCAGAAACAGTCTTGGCCACATTTTGTGTTTTATCAATAGCAGTAGTTGCAAAGTCACTGCCTTTTTCATAAGCACTATTCGTAATTTCATACGTTTTGTCTCTCGCGTTTGTAGCTCCTTCGCTGATATCTCCCCGTAGTTCCTTCCCGGATTTTGGGGCAAGCAGCAATGCTGTCGTTGCTCCTACAATTCCTCCTATAAATGTACCTATTAATAAATCTTTCGTATTCATGTCTCCCATTTATAAAACCTCCTATAAGTAAGTAATGATTTAAAAATCGTTCCCTTTGTTCCGACGGTTTTTCCACTTATCATAGAGGTCAATGCATGCACTCCCCCATTGAACCACTTGTGCTACCTGTTCTGCATTACGATCTGTTTCTTGTGAGACGGTTCGGGACATATGTTGAATGGAATCTGAAACTCGCTCGGTTGTTTTACCAAGATCTTCAGCCGTTGCAAACAACCCTTCCAATGACTCTGATTTCGATTCAACGTCTTCTGCCAGTCGATTCGTTGTTTTGACAAGATTTTCAGTCTCCGACGTAATCCCTTGCAGTTGTTTTTCTACAGCATCAGCTGTATTGCCCAACTGTTTAACCACCCCCTGTGCCGACTTAAGTGTTTGTATAATATAAATAATAAGGACTACGATCGCGATGGCTACAATCGCAACACTTATATACACAATCGCCATGCACGCATTCACCTCCTCATTTTGTTCCTACCATTCCCTTAGCCGTGCTTTTTCAAACGCCTTGTCCCAACTTATGGAGTGACAGGTTCTCTGCCACATCCCTTAATCTACTGTTCAAGGTTTAGATGACGTACGTTCCTCGTATGCCCTTTGGTATTTTTGGATATCGCCTGCTCCCATGAACAGTAACACACTGTCCTTATGGTTTGCGAGCGTGTCAACATCGGCCAATTGCAGTAATCGGGCCTCGGGAATTAGGTTTAATAAATCCTCAATCGTCGTTTGGCCTTGCTCTTCTCTCGTAGATCCGAAAATATCACACAAATAGACAACATCCGCCTGCCTCAACACATCCGCGAATTCCTGGATAAATGTGACGGTTCTCGTAAACGTGTGGGGCTGAAACACAGCGACGATTTCACGATTCGGAAATTTCGATCTGGCGGCGTCAATGGTCGCTTTAATCTCCGTCGGGTGATGCGCATAATCATCGACGAGCAACTGCGATCCCCATTTTTTCTCGGTAAAGCGTCTTTTTACGCCGGGGAAGTCTGCCAAACGTTTTTTCATTGTTTCGGTCGGCATCTCTTCATAATGACTGAGCGCGATTACAGCGAGCGCATTTAATACGTTATGGTCGCCATGGCCGGGAATCGTGAACGTTCCGAAATAATCTCCTCGGATCATTACATCAAAATCCGTGCCACCTTCACCGCTTTGAATATTTCTTGCTGTGAAATCATGGTTGCCTCCGATGCCGTAATAAACGATAGGTACCGGGGCGTTGAGGGTTTGTAAATACTCATCATCTCCACAGGCGATGATGGCTTTGTTCACTTGCGCAGCCATCTCGTCAAAAGCATCAACGACATCATTAATGTCTTGAAAATAATCGGGATGATCATAATCAATGTTTGTTATGATCGCGTAATCCGGGCGATAGTTGAGAAAATGCCGACGGTATTCACATGCTTCAAAAACAAAAAAGGAACTATCTTTCTCGCCTTTCCCAGTCCCATCACCAATTAGATAGGACGTTGGCCGGTAAGAACCAAGTACATGAGAGAGCAATCCCGTCGTTGATGTTTTGCCATGGGTTCCGGTAACGGCAATGGAAGTAAAACGAGAAGCCAACTCACCCAAAAAAGTCGGGTAAGCTTTAATGGAAAGCCCTTGTGTATTTGCCTCCGCGATTTCTTCATTCTCGGCATTGTAAGCTGCCGAAGCTACGATGGTATGCTCAGGGTTTACATTTTGCTTATGAAACCCGTATATCGGGATGCCTCGCGCTTCTAAAGGGTTTTGTGTAAAGAAATATTTATCTACATCGGATCCTTGAACGATTTCATCCATGTCGTGAAGAATTTGTGCCAGCGCACTCATTCCTGACCCTTTTATGCCAATCAAGTGGTAACTAGTCATATCCGGGGACCTCCAAATTTAAATTGCCCTTCACAAAGTGTTACCAGGGCAACTTCCATGTATCTGTTTACCTGCACGTTTTTTTATCCCGGTGACAGGCGCCCGCTTTTCCGGAAGTCAGATATCGGAATCCGGAAATCGGAAGATCATTCTTTGCTGCCTGAATAAGGGCTTTCCGACCTCTGAAGCAGCGGGCGACTAACACCCCGATTTCGACGCACAAGAGGTACTAGCGCCCGCGTTGCCACAGGAGGTGGCGATCTTAACCGGCGTACCATAAAATCCTCAGAGGGGAAAAGCACCCTCTAATGGAAGTTTCACTATATTATACCAAAATCGAAGGAGAGAACAAAGTGTCTCAACATCCGCCGGTCAACAAACGTTTTTTGGTCCCCTCCCCTTCGTGCAGTTCAATCTTTTTAACCGTTAAGCTGCTCCCCCTAGAGATGTAACCTTCCCTTTTATTTGCATGCTTACATCTATGGTATGCGAGAGATCGAAAATAGAGATTGTCTCTTACTGATTCATTTATCCTGCCCTATAAGCAATGACAACAATTCCCATGACCTTGCCGCTCATGGATGATCGATCCGCTCCATTCTTGGATTTTCCCGAAGTTTTCTGCCTGCCTTTGCTTCATGATGGCCATTTAAAGTAACATTATCTCCCGTAAAACTAATCGTCTTTTCCAGGAGGCTACTCCCAACTCCGTATGAATCAACAGGTACATTTGCATCTTCATACGCCTGGATCCTTTCGGCAGTGAACCCCCCGCTAACGGTGATTTTGACATTATGAAAATTTTCCGCATCCAATGCCTGGCGCAACGCAAAGATTAAAGGCGCGTTCACACCGGTTGGATCAAAATCTCCCATCTCTTGGGGATTTCTAAAAAAGTATTGATCAACCATACTACCTGATGTATCGACCCGAACTGAATCAAGCATGCCTTTGAATTCACGGGCAACCCGCAATGAATCCGTAATCACATCATTATTATAATCGACAAGCGCCATCAAATGATCATCGGGGTACATCTCTCGGTATGCGTGGCTGGCAGCCACGAGATCTCCGTGAAACATTTGAATCAGCGCGTGGGGCATCGTCCCCATTCCTTCTCTCCCCCACCATTCATTCATGGCATGGGTGGATTGGGCTTGCGATCCCCCGATAAACGCTGCGTAGCCATCGCCGGCCTGCTGGGTGAAATGGTCATCACGATCTCCCATGAAAATGACCGGCTTTTGCTTGCCTGAACTGCGAGCGGCTTTGACGACTTCATACACATTGGTAGCCACGGAAGTACGGCGCGCAAAAATACCATCAATGACCCCTTCCAAATAACCAAAATGCTGATAGGGGCCCGTGATCGTCAGTACTGTTTCGTATGGTTCAATTTTATCGCCGTCCTGTAGTGAACGAATTTCTAATTCTTCCGGGTGATCCGCAAACGTCTGCACGAGCGCGATCACTTCATCTGCCCCGCATAATACGGCATGATTCTTTTGAAAAAATTGCATCGTAACAATATCGTCGGGTTTATGTTTTTTGATAATCTCTTTCGTTTTTAAAAAATAAACGGCAGAAAACCAGCCTTCGCCGACACGTCTATCAAATTTAAATGTTTTGTTTGTAAGTCGCTTTAACTTCCCTTGTAATTTCAAATCAATCTCTTTCATGTCCGGCTCCTCGTACATTAATGGTATTACCGTTATCTTATTAGATCGTGCGTAATTTCACAAGTGAAGCATGGATAATCATCAATCAAACAGATCGGACAGTTGTTCGTCACTCACTAGTACGTCGCGGGACTTTGTTCCGGCTGCGGCAGAAACAACACCTTTTTTCTCCATCATATCCATTAAACGCGCGGCCCGATTATAGCCAATGTGAAATTGGCGTTGAATGAGCGATGTGGAGGCACTCCCCTGCTGGATAACAAAATACGAAGCGTCTTCCAATAAGTCATCATCGTCTGAACGTGATTCATGCTTAACGACGTCATTTTTTGTAAACAAATAAACAGGCGCTTTTTTGTTACGCAAATAAGCCGCGACTTCATCGATTTCTTGATCCGAAACAAACGTCCCTTGCAAACGGACAAGCTTCGAGGCCCCATTTTCACTTAACAACATATCCCCTTTTCCAATCAGACGTTCAGCACCTCCGGTGTCCAGGATCGTTCTGGAATCTACCGCGGAAGAAACGGCAAAAGCAATACGCGTCGGGATATTTGCTTTTATTAAACCTGTAATGACATCGACAGACGGGCGCTGCGTAGCCACGAGTAAGTGAATGCCGCACGCCCTTGCTTTTTGGGCGATACGGCTGATCGATGTTTCCACATCTTGAGGGGCGACCATCATAAGATCAGCCAATTCATCAATAACGATCACGAGATAAGGCATTTTTTCCTCTGCTTTTTGATTATACCCTATGATATCCCGAACTCCTGCCTCCGCGAACCGCTGGTAACGCCTTTCCATTTCCGCAACGCTCCATTTTAACGTCATCATCGCTTCTTTCGGATCGGTAACCACCGGTGCGGCAAGATGGGGAATATCTTTGTAAAAGGCAAGCTCAACGACTTTTGGGTCGATAAGCAACAACTTTACTTCATCAGGGTCTGCTTTATATAGCAAGCTGATAAGAATCGAGTTAATACAGACACTTTTCCCTGAGCCTGTGGCACCCGCGATCAATCCATGAGGCATGCTGTTCAAATCCATAATAATGGGACTCCCGGTGATATCAAGGCCAAGCGCGACAGCAAGTGGGCTTTCATGGCTTTGAAACGCTTCTTTTTCGAATAACTCGCGTAATGCAACAGGTTCGCGATTTTCTTTGGGCACTTCAATTCCGATGGCGTTTTTACCCGGGATCGGCGCTTCCATCCGCAAGTCCGTAGCTGCCATCGCTAATTTCAAATCATCACTGAGGTTGGTCACTTTATTAACTTTTACCCCCGGAGCCGGCTGCACTTCGAACCGGATAATGGAAGGACCCTCCGTAACATTGCTTACCGCCGCTTTCACTTGAAATTGATGTAGGGTTGCTTCCAATTGATCTCGCTGCTCCTGCAGCTTCTTTTCATCTACGCTGGAAGCTTGCACAGGCGGTGTTAATAGTTTGAACGGAGGCGAATCATAGCCTTCCTTATAGCTTTGGTTGGTCATGATCGGTTTTGCGGAAAGGCCCCTTTCTTTTTTTCTGTCTTCTCCTCTTCTCATAGTGATAGCGATCGGTCGGGGTCATAATGACATTACTGGCATCTCCTGATGGTTTCCTTGTTTCTCTGCTCGTTACTTCCCTTCGTTTCGCTGAGCGTTTTGAAATTTCTTGTTCGCGTCGTTCGTTAGACGATTCGTGAACGTTGGTTGCGGTGCCATGACTAGGCGTTGTGGATCTGTATAACCGTTGGTTTGACCGTTCGGATACTCCACGCAAATTCAGGTCATGTTCGGCCGGCTGATGTTCCGTGGCCTTTCCCTTGTCTTCTAAATCGTCGACACGCTCTGAATCATTATCTCTCGACGGAGATGTTAGCACCTGTTCTGTCACCGCAATTTCTGTTTCTTCGGTCTCTATTTCCGGTTCGTGTGCAAAGTTCCGTGTTTCTGGCGGTTTTTGAAAGCCGTGCACGGGAGAGGGGGTATGCGTCAACTTAAAATCCGGGTTTGTGAAGTATTCTTTCTTTTGTTCTTTTTGCGGCGATTTCGGTTCATTGTTTTTCGATTTCACATTCACGGGTTCTCGCGATCTTTGCGGTTGACGACGCGGGGGTGTCTTTTCTAAATCCATTGGAAACCGAAAGTTCCCCCCGCTCGGATATCTATGGACCACCTTGGCACCGGGTGTCCGCCCAGCATTTACAGCCTGTCGTTCTAGCTTCTTTTTGCTATCTTCCACCTGTTCTTCTCGGTCATTTCCATCATCTGATGGCTCACCGAAAAAGTAACGGTTTAGCTTTTTAAGGATATTGCTCCACTTTCCGGACATCAGCAATCACCCATTCCATTATTTTGAGCCCTGCCTTTCCATTGTACAGAAGCTAAGGTAAAACAACTAGCATTTCAACAAAATTTCCTCCTATATGCGGGGGTTTGCAGAAAAGAAAACCATCGGGGCTTTTCCCAATGGCTGTGTCAGTCGAAATCATGACCCCAATAGTTGTCCAACTCGTTCATTCGGATCATCTTAAATGGATCGTATTCGGTCTTTTTACGAGGCCCCTACTGTTTATTTTCCTTTCGGTTTTTTACGAGCCAAAATAAATATTGGTTCTATCTTTCCTTCCTCATAAATAAATGGAAGCGCCGTAATGGGCATTCGTCCTTCTCCAAAAAATTTAAACGTCATTTGCGCGAGCACATCGTATCCTTGTTCATTTTGAATGTCGGCGATAATGAAAACGTCCTGATGAGGAACGGCAAGGGCCAATTCCCCATCAATACTTTCGGCTACCTCTTTCACCCAAGCATCATTTAAAATCCTGCTTGCATCATATCCGTCATTCGTATTCACGAAATAAAAGCGATTCCCGGCAACGTCGTCTGCTCTGGTCGGTATAGATAGGGACCGAATATTAAACCGGGCCGCTTCTTTCATCTTTTGCTCGCTCATCCCTTCACGTTCCAGCATTTGCCGGTCAATTAATGCGTAGGTCTTCCCTTGATCCAAGGCGTAATAAATGCGCGTCTCGCCGGTATGAGGTTCCACGATTAGTTCTCTTCCGTCCTCCGTCTTGTCAGGAAAAGAGGTCGAACGAATCACCGGGTAAATAGTTTGCTCCTTACCGGATAACGATTTTTGCTTTTTCATGGCTGCAAATGTTTCTTGAATGTAAGCAACCGTTTCTTGTACTCCGTCTTCCCCCTTATTTTCAAACTTCGATTCCAGACGGGGGAGATCAAGCGTTAATCCTTTTTCAAGCTCTTTATGCTCGATACGCACTTGTCGCGTCTCTTCGTCCACTTCGATTTTATGTCCCGAGAATTCCTCTTCGATGCGTTCCAACACTTTAGATTTATTTGCCATCGCTCCTGTCTCCTTACACATTCGTTTTTCACTTATCACCGGGATAAAGTGAAACTTTGTTCAGAGGGGGTTTTCCTCTGATGGTTAGTTGATCTACTCGGGGTGTTAGTCGCCCGTTAACGTCCGCTTACGCGGTTGAAGCGGAAGTTTTACGGGTGCTTACCACCGGGATAAATAGCGGTCAAGAAATGCTGTAATTTCTTCCTCGCTTTTCCGATTTTTATCTGCGAAACGATCGATTTCTTTTCCGTTTTTAAAACCTACGAAGCTCGGGATCCCGAAAATATCATACTCCTGGCACACTTCCGATAATTGATCACGATCTGCATGGATAAAATCGACTTCCGGATAATCCGCTTCAATCGTCGGAAGGATCGGTTCAATCACTCGGCAATCGGGGCACCAGTCTGCACTAAACAGGACAACGACCCGCTCTCCTAGTATCGCTTCTTGAAACGCTGCTTTCGTTTCTACATTTTCCATACTATTTCCCTCTTTTCCTTCCTTTACCCTTGATCTATCGTCATATCCCCATCTTTAATACGGCCGCTTTTTCGCAATCCCCGATCGATCACATACGTTAACACACCCGGCAGCACAATGTGAAACACGAGGATAAGAATAAAAACTTGCATGGTAAAACCCATTGTTGTAAATGTCATAATCTGGCCGACGAAACCGCTCGTCCCCATACCGGCACCCTCCGGGGTGCTCGCCATTTGGAATCCGATCACCGCGATCGGCGCGAGAATCATGCCGGCAATTGTTGGAGGGACAACGATCCACGGGTTGCGTAGCATATTAGGTACTTGCAGCATCGACGTTCCAATTCCCAATGACACGAGACCGCCCCAGCGATTGTCGCGAAAACTGCTAATCGCAAATCCCACCATCTGCGCACTGCAACCAATCGTCGCGGCACCGGCTGCCAAACCATCAAGCCCCAACATAATCGCGATCGCAGCGCTTGAAATCGGAAACGTCAGAGCCAGTCCCATCAGAGCAGCAACAAGAATACTCATCGTCAAAGGTTCTTGTTCCGTTGCCCAATTAATGACGGATCCAAAAGCCTCCAGTCCGTTTCCGATTGTCGGCCCAATCGTCGAGGCGAGTACAAAACCTGTAGCTATCGTAACAAAAGGCGCTAAAAGAATGTCAAATCGCGTTTCCTTAGAAATCAATTTTCCACATTCCACGGAAATTAAAACAGCAATAAATGCTCCGGCCGGGCCGCCCAATTCTTCTCCGGCAGCCCCGCTTACCACCGCGGCAAACATAACGAGAGGCGGAGCTTTAAGCGCATAGGCAACAGCAACACCAATTGCCGGACCCAAAAGACTCATGGCAAGGGCCCCCATCTCCTCAAGAAAGCCACCGATAAATAGACGGGCCGGGATTTGTTCACCTGCCGTTTGAATAATCAGGCCAACGATCAGGGAGGCAAACAACCCTAACGCCATATAACTTAATGCTGTTATCAGGTATGTACGCCATGACAGGTCTATCCCTTTTTTTTCCAAAAAAGCACGCATTTGTGAACATTCCTTTTAAAAGGCTTCGTTTGCTTTATAAAAACCGAGAAGCTACACTAAAAATAAGAAAGTCTTTTTTATAGACCTTGATTTCAGAAAAAACATGAAACCACATCAATTTTAAAGGGGTGTACGCGTATGGATCTCAATGTTTACTTAGCCGGACAAATTCATGACGATTGGAGAAACACGGTCAAGCAAAAAGCAGCGGAGAAAGATCTTCCGGTCCGTTTTTTTGAACCGATGACTAACCATGATCGTTCCGATCATATTGGCGAAGAGATTCTCGGTGAGCAACCAAATGCCGTTTTTAAAGACGAAGCTGCTTCCGCATTCAATAATTTGCGAACGAACGTGCTCATGCAAAAAGCTGATGTCGTACTTGCCTTATTCGGGGACCAATACAAACAATGGAACGCGGCCATGGATGTAGGAGCAGCAACTGCATTAAACAAACCGCTAATATTGGTTCGTCCTGAATCACTGCATCACCCGTCCAAAGAGATGGCCAACCAAGCGCAAGTTGTCGTTAACGACCTGGACCAAGCCACCGAAGCGCTTGCTTATATTTTCCAAAACGAGTAAACACGATAGAGGCTGCCAATCATTCTTTTATCGAAAAAGAGTGATTGGCATATTTGTTTGACAGGGCAGGCGTAAACCCTCTTACTCGGATATTTGTCGGTTCCTTCCTCCCAACATTGCCCGAAGGCAATTCACATGCTTATCCATTATGCCTGCGAATAAATGGCATCTACCGTGGCGCGATCGGTTTTCCGCACAAGCGTAGTAATTAGTTCTTTAGCAGCGGCGTAATCGTCCACATGCAGAATAGACGCGCCTGTGTGAATATAACGCGCACAAACACCGACCACCGCGGAAGGGACTCCGTCCCCTGATGTGTGGACCCTGCCTGCGTCCGTGCCGCCGGGAGAGACGAAGTATTGATAAGGGATGTCCCCACTTTCGGCCGTATCAAGCACAAAATCACGCATGCCTCGATGGGTAATCATTGTCCCGTCATAAATGCGTAACAGCGCCCCTTTCCCCACTTGGCCGAATTCCCCTTTTTGAACGGTCGTATCGTTCGCCGGGCTCGCGTCCACAGCAAAGAAAATATCCGGACGAATCATGTTTGCAGCCGTTTGCGCCCCGCGCAAGCCCACTTCTTCTTGCACCGTAGCACCTGAGTACAAGGTATTCGGAAGCTCCTCGCCGCCCACTTCTTTGAGCAACTCAATGGATAACCCGACACCATAACGGTTGTCCCAAGCTTTTGCCATTATTTTTTTCTCATTCGCCATTGGCATAAAAGAACAAGCGGGGACAATTGGAGCCCCCGGGCGAACACCGAGTCGTTCCGCATCCTCATGATCGTCGGCGCCGATATCAATGTACATTTTGTCCATCGCTACCGGTTTTTTCCGTACTTGTTCGCTAAGAAGATGCGGAGGCGTGGAACCTATAACACCGGGGATCGGGCCATTGTCTGTCATTACCGTCACTTGTTGTGCAAGCAACACCTGGCTCCACCAGCCCCCGAGTGGTTGAAATTTAATCAACCCTTTTTTATTCACCGATGTAACCATGAACCCGACCTCATCCATGTGTCCCGCGACCATCACCTTTGGATCTTTCGGCTGTCCTTTTTTGACGCCGAAAACGCTGCCCAACTTATCTTGAACAATTTCATCTGCATGTTTGTCAAGCGCTTTTTTTACATAAGCACGCACCTGATGCTCATGACCCGGAGGCCCCGGCATCTCCGTTAACGTGCGAAACATGTCTTTCGTTTGTTTCTCCATCGGTTTCCCCTCCCTGCGAATCCTTCGGATAAATACTACATTATCACTTCCTTTACAATTGGACAATTGATGCATATCCGCTATACTAGGGATAGCGATTTGTAAATATTGGGGTTAACATAACTCTATACGGAACGGAGTGACTATAATGAAAATCACAGATGTGCTCATCGGCGCTGCCGTCGGTTTTGCCGCTGGCTATGCAGTAAAAGAAGCTTGCGCCCAAAAAGACGTCTCTCCCGAAAAAGCACTCAAGCAGGTAAAATCAAATGTACAACATCGCATTCCCGTGAATGGTTCCTGGATCCATATGAATCCGGAACACTATGAAAAAAATCATGTCGACTACGACGTTTATCGAGGCGGGATCTCCAGCAATGAAGACGGACAAACGAAGCAAATGGATTTCGTCGTGGACGCGAAAACAGGCACGATTCTGGAATTGGACAAACAATAGAACGTAAGACTAACAGAGGGTCACCTCTCACGGGAGGCACCGACTTATTGAAACGGAAGAAATGAAACACAGGGAGTGATCATAAACTCAAAAGTGGTATGGTCAAATCGAGTTAGATTAGCTGGCACGCTGTATGCGGTGAAACTCGCACGTGCAGTGTTTACAGGGGGGAACAGGGAGCGATAACTTCAAACCTTCCATCTGTATAATAAGACTTGCGCCACTTTTGCTTGTAGGGCCAGATGTATGAAGGTCCTTCTCAAAGATATGTATGTTAAAATAGATGGATATTGTGAAGGAATGTGCTTAAACTACAACAGCAGAATACTTGAATAAGAAAACCACCGTGTTGATGATAAGCTGGGGAAAAGGGTGAGGAAAAGAATATTTATTCATTTGAAAAAGGTGTGTGTTCATAATGACTGGAGTAGAAATTGATATGATTGTTACAGACAGCAGGAAAGCATTGGAATTATAAAAAAAATATTTGATGTTGAGCGTGTGGAGGTTACAGATTTCCCCAAAGGTGAAAATGAGGTCATTTTTAGCCTATACGGGGTGCGTTTTCACATGCTGGATGAAAACCCTGAATTTGAGTTGATTGCACCAAAACCTGATAATCCTCAAACAATTTGGTTTAACATTATGGTGCCTGACATCAACGGAACTTTTTCCAAGGCAATGAATGCAGGATGTACTGAGCTTCAACCGGTGACTGAACTGACTGATTTCGGCGTGTCAAATGCCATATTCAACGATCCTTTCGGCTATCAATGGATGCTCCATCAAATACATAAAGAAGTGAGTTTTGAAGAACGCATGCGACTGTTTGAAGAAAAAAGGGAGAATTAATAATTGGTGTATTATTAACTAAATAACATCTTCCGGAAAGGAGGCAATTGATGGCAGATAGAGTAAGAACAGTTAAAGAAGTGGATCAGTTTATAGTGGACTTGCCAAATGATATTCAAAACATCACCGTTGCTTTAAGGAAAATCATTCTTCATTCTTCTCCAAAACTTAGAGAAGAATTTAAATGGTCTATGCCGAATTATACGTATAATGGATTGGTCTGTTATCTTCAAACTTCTAAAAACCATGTTAATCTTGGTTTTCATAAAGGGAATAAACTTCAAGATAAGGACATGAACAAATTATTACAAGGTACAGGAAAAACAATGAGACATATTAGAATAAAAGATACCGAAGATATTCAGCCAAAAGCTTTTACCTCACTCATTCAAGAAGCAGTGTCATTAAATGAAGATGAAGCAATTTAGAAGTTGTTTTGACGGCTCCTTTTTCTTATTAATTAAAATGCTGAAAAATGTAAACTAAATTCAGGAGGAAACTAATATGACAATGAGAAGCAATAAAAAGGAGTTGTCACCAGAACAACGTGAAGAATTACTCGGAGCATTGAAAGACCGTTTTGAGAAAAACATGCACCGCCATAAAGGTCTTGAATGGGGTCAAGCCCAAGCAAAGCTGGAAGCTAATCCTGAAAAGCTATGGTCGCTCAGTGAAATGGAAAGAACTGAAGGTGAACCGGATGTTGTTGCTTATGATGAGGAGACGAACGAATTTATATTCTGCGATTGTTCAAAGGAAAGTCCTAAAGGTCGTAGAAGTGTGTGCTATGATCGTGAAGCATTAGAGTCAAGGAAAAAAAATAAACCAGAAAATAACGCTATCGATATGGCAACTGCCATGGGTGTTGAACTCTTAACAGAAGAACAATATCGGGAGTTGCAGAAACTGGAAAATTTCGATATGAAAACATCAAGTTGGATACAAACACCTTCTGATATTAGAGAACTCGGTGGCGCCATTTTTTGTGATTATCGGTACGGACAAGTTTTCGTTTATCATAACGGAGCGGAATCCTACTATGGTGCCAGAGGGTTCCGTGGCTCGCTAAGGGTCTAAGTCTCCACAGACACTACATGATGTCTAGGAACGGATCAGCTAAGGAAAGATTTTAATTTTAATTTCAATTTCCAATAATCGAGGCACGAGAGTTGAATAACCCGTTGCGCCAATTCCTTTTGAAAAGGGCATTTATCTCTTAAGATAATCACTGAATGGGGGGGGTTTTTTTCAGGGAAAGAAAGACCGTTGAAGAATAATGAGCAAATCAGATCAAACCAATAATATGCCTGGATTTTTCCTGTTATTATAGGGGTAGTTGGACTCGGAATCACTATATATTACACCGTTAATTTCAATCAAATTGACCGAGCAGCCCTTTTCATTATATTGGGTATTAATGCATCATCCCCTATTGGAAGCATTTGGTGTCCTTCGGAAACGCCATTTCACGGTATAGCAAAAGGTTTTATGAAAGGCGTGGGGAGAGGACACATTCACAAATATATCCAGCGATCGGATGCATCAGTCCCTGCCATTTGACCACCCACTCGTATCCACAGAAATCCTACCCCGGCAGATACGCCTCCACCCGAAAAATCCGTTGTTTCCGTTCCACAAACTTTTGCTCATATTCCGTTCGCACATTTTCCTCTGGTTCATCCGCGTGGAGGTCAAGGGTAAAGTTGTTAAGATGATAGCCAGTTTGGGAAAATTGCTCCACGGAGTAAGTGAAAAAATCTTCATTGTCCGTTTTCAGATGGATGGCTCCGCGCGGCGACAAAATCTCTTTATATAAGTTTAAAAAACCCGGATAGGTAAGCCGGCGTTTTTCATGACGGTTTTTCGGCCATGGATCGGTAAAGTTTAAATAAATGCGATTTACTTCTCCATTAGCAAAATACCCTTGCAGATCAGCAACATCCCCGTGTATAAAACGTACATTGTCCTCCCTTCCCGTACGTTCGACCGCATACGACAAGACACTTTCCATTTTTTCCATGCCTATAAAAACAATCGAAGGGTACTTCTCGGCCATCATTGTTAAAAAACGCCCCTTGCCGGTTCCTAATTCAACATGAAGCGGTTGGTTCACAGCCCATTGCCCACGAAGTTGTTCCGGTTTTTGCGGCACAATATCCGGCCGCTCTCGAAGTACATCAAGTGCCCCCGGCCGCTTTCTCAATCTCATTTTAATCCTCCAAATATGCAACCCGCCGATCATCATTTTCAACTAAAGCATCTAAATAACGAAGCCATACCTGCACATATCCGCTATCTTCATAAATGCCTTTACTTAATATCCATTCAAGGGTATGCCAGACGATATACCAATGCATTCTGCTTAGGAGTTGATCGTTCAAATCAAGTTTGTATGCTTCCAACCATTCCGTCCAACCTTGTTTCGGTACATACCAATGAAGGAGAATGCTTAAATCCAAAGCAGGATCAGCAACGGAAGCTCCGTCCCAATCCACAAGAAACAGCCCTTCTTCTTTATCCATGATCCAATTGTTATGGTTCATGTCACAATGACAGACGACAAAACCATCGTAGTAAACGGTTGATTTTCTCGCTTTTAAGAAGTCATAGGCCTTATATAGGACGGGCGATTGTTGGTCCGTAGGGAACGAATATGTACAAAGCTGCTGTAGTAAAACCTCCGGAGTCTTCACTTGGGTTTCGATCCGTTTTAACAAATCAAGAAGTTCCGTTGATCGATGAATCCTCCCCAAAAGCGCAGCAACCTTCGGTTGTTTCAATTCCATCGGTTTTAATTTTCGCCCATTCACCCATCTCTGGGCAGTAATCACATCTCCGTTGGCGAGCCGTTTCGTCCAGAGCAGCTTCGGAACGATTCCTTCTGCGGAAAGCACAGCTAAAAAAGGGGAAGAATTGCATTTCAGAAACAGTTTTTGCTCGCCATCTCTGGCTGAAAAGGCTTCTCCGGTAGAACCGCCCGCTGTTTCCAATTCCCAATCTCTTCCCAAAAGATTCTCTAGCCATTTTTTTCTTTTTATCTTTTTGTGAGTATCCAAATTTTCCATAGGTGAAAGATATCCTTTATCATATTTGAGCGTTCCGCAAATCAGCTCGTGAATGAATAGCAGGCAATGACATGAAAATTGGTGCACCTATATGCAAGGCACAAGTGCACCTAATAACAGAGTTACCCATACAGCTTATACTCACGTCTCTCTTAATCTCGGTATATCATAGCAGAAGGTACATAGAGCGTCAATGCGACACATATGTGCGTTATTGGCCATACGTTCCGTTTGCTTCAACCTCCGACGACCGCTTATACCCTTTTGTTTTACACTTGTTCAGCAATGCCTCAACCGCGTGGAACTGTTCTTTTTTCATGGGAGAAATGTGGTTGCTGATCTTACCCATCCATTGGTCATAATCTCGATGATCAATCATTTCAGCGTTGCCGGAAAAATCTCTATTATCAATCAGGGCATTAGGCAACAACACTGCTTTTTTAATCGGAAAATCAATGCTGTTATATTGAAAAATAGAACGAGCAATATCCTCCATTCTTTTCACGGACAGTAACGGATTTAAACGTTTATGTTCTGTTTTCGATCGGAATTCTCGCCAGAACCGACGCGAACTCACTTCAAACAACGTATTTGCCGGAGTCTCCACGTATGTTACACAATAAAGTTCGGAAGGAGAAAACAAAAGAACATCCAATTGAATGTCCGCTTGCTGTATTTTGAAAATAGGATAATAAAAGATCATGTAATTATCCGGGAGCAACCGCAAGAGTTCTCGTAAACGACTATCATAACGATAACTGCTATCTACCACAGACACTTCCGACGATGAGGAAGACGCCCATCGCAGCTGGGATTGAAGCAATTCATAATAAAAAAAATCATACAATGCCGTACGGCTTTTCCCGATGAGATGCTCGTATTCAGCGTCAATGCCGGTGTTTGTTTTGACCGGCTCCTGCGTTTCCTTTTTATGAATACCGCTCAATTTTTGCAAAGCTTGTTGCAAAACAGTCTTATTTTCCTCCGGAAACCAATCTTCTTCTACGTAAAGAGCACTGTCGGCATTTTGGTTGGCTTGCGCCCATAAACGGTGTAGCCGTTTCCAACGCTCACGTTTTAAACGGATAAACTGACTCGGATATTGGTGAATATCGCTTTCGTATCGGGATATATAATCTTCCAGTTTTACAAGATGGGCCATACGCCCCACCCTCTCCTCATTCTGTTTTAAAGGCATGCTTCGCCCATAAAAAGACAACCCTTCGGTGGATTCAGTGATCCTCTCTCCGGTCATGGACGCTTTAACGGGAAGTTGGCCTTAAGCTCATAACGGGGCAACTGTCCCAAACGGACAGCATATAATCCGACTTCTTTTACTCGCCACTGTACGTCCTTCCAATGGTTCGTTTGATCAATGACTTTTTGCAGTGGAAATGGTTCATCATGTTTACCTCGTTTCGCGATTGTAACATGCGGACGAAACGGTCGTTTCTCTTTATTAAAACCTGCTTCGACACATCCTCTCGTTACTGCAGCGTGAAGGTCAAGCAACGGTTGGGCTCTTTTGACGCCGGCGAATAACACACGCGGCTGTTCCTCCTTGCCAAACACCCCGGCCTGATTCAATTGCACATCGAAAGCAGGGATTTGGTGCATCAGCACCGGTAACTTTTTATAAAGAAGCGCCAGTTGCTTATTAGCAACACCTCCAAGAAAAAAGAGCGTAATATGGTAGTCACGAATGTAGGTAACAGATCTAAAAGATTGCAGTGCACGTAACTTGGCCAGCTCATTGATGCTTCGTTGCACTTCCTCCGGAACGGGAAGCGCTAAGAAATAATGCGTTCGTTCATCTTCCATCATGTGTACCTCCGTATGTTATAGTATTATCATAACGCATATTTGCTAAATTTAATATGTACAATCTCAACAAAGTATAGTGAATTGGAGATGAGCACGATGTCTGTATATACAAATGTCTCAGCACTCGTCGGCGATACACCTTTGGTACGTTTAAACCGTATCACGGATCGCCGGGGAGCAGATGTTTACTTAAAACTGGAATTCCAAAACCCGAGCGGAAGTGTTAAAGATAGAGCTGCACGGGAAATGATCGTTCAAGCGGAAGAAAGCGGCAAGTTGAATGATGATACAACTATTATTGAACCAACTTCCGGCAATACAGGCATTGGACTAGCGATGAATGCCGCTGCTAAAGGATATACTTGCATTTTGACGATGCCCGATACCATGTCCCTCGAGCGCATTAATATCCTTAAAGCCTATGGCGCTAAAGTTGTTTTAACACCCGGAGACAAAAAGATGCCCGGAGCGATTGACAAAGCCCATGAATTGGCCGAAGAAATCCCGGACAGTTTCATCCCGATGCAATTCGAAAACGAGGCGAACCCCGATGCCCACCGGAAATCGACAGCATTGGAAATCAAAGAAGCCGTGGACACCATCGGCCGTCCATTAAAAGGGTTTGTGGCTGCCTCCGGGACCGGAGGTACGATCACCGGAACAGGGGAAACGTTGCGATCCCATTATTCGGATCTCACCATCCATGTTGTCGAACCAAAAGGTTCTCCCGTGTTGTCCGGCGGGAAACCGGGACCTCATAAACTCGTGGGCACTTCCCCGGGATTCGTGCCATCGATCTTAAACGAGGGAATCTATAACCAAATTGATGCCATTAACGACGAAAATGCCTACGAAACCGTTCACGCCCTTGCCCGCGAGGAAGGTATCCTCGTCGGTCCATCGTCAGGCGCGGCTTGCTTTTCGGCACTCGAACTTGCCAAACAATTCCAACCCGGTGAAATTGTCGTGGCCATCGCCTGCGATACCGGTGAGCGGTATTTATCCACAGATTTATTTGAGAAATAGCACGTGATGTATTTACGCGCAAATATTTAAACAATTTCCCTTTACTATCCTTTTCCTCCTGTTGTATAATAAAAGGAACCTAGGAGTGAGACAATGTCCCCTGTGTTGCCTCAAACATAGACAGAGGGCCTATTTCCCAATTCCAACACTACCGAGGAAGTGGTTACTTGCAATCTTCAACCGACCGCATGCTCACCCGCATTAAGTCGATTTACTTGTTTATGAGTAAAGAAGGAAGAACGGTGACAACGCAAGAATTGGTTGATGAATTCGGCACTACTCAACGAACGATCCAGCGGGACCTAAACGTGCTGGAGTACAACAATCTCGTCCATAGCCCAAGCAGAGGAAAATGGATTGCTAAACGAAAAAAAACACAAGTCTCATAAAAAATGAACCAGCCGTTGTTGCGGCTGGGCTTTTTTTGTAGGACGTCCATAAAGGAAAAGACTTTGCATCGAAGGTAATCATTATTAACCTTCACCCAGGAAAGAATTTATGTAACAAGCTAACTATCTCAACGGCAAGCTGCTAAAGATTCCCAGTCCCGTATTCTAACATTTAGTTTAAAACAAAAACCATCAGGGTACCACCTTCATTATAAGGATTTTTTTATGAAGGTATCTATGAATAGAAGAATTGTATCGAATTTAAAATGGAGGTTTATAAATGAAATGAACAGGCAAAAACGAAAAAAAACAATCATAGACTTTAGCATTTTCACCCCATCATTATTGATCATTTTAGCCGTCAGCATTCTTTTTGCCATGTACACCGATGAATCGATGGCATTACTGGATGGCATATTTAATACCATTGTGGACACGTTTAAATGGGGATACTTATGGTATGCCTTAATCATTTTAGGGATCGGTTTATACTTATCATTTTCTAAATACGGGAATGTTGTTTTAGGCGACCCCTTGGAAAAACCGAGGTTTTCATTGTTTTCGTATGCTTCGATGTTAATTGCCATGGGGGTTGGGGCTACGATTATGCGAACCGGTATGATTCATTGGAGCGAAGGAGCAATCGATCCTCCTTTCGGGCTTGAAGCGGGCTCCATGGAAGCGATCCTCGCCGGGAATTCATACAGTATGTTTTTATGGAGCTTCCAAACCTTTGCCGTCTTCGTCATGGTCGCGCCTGCCATGGCTTATATCCTGCATGTGCGAAAAAAACCGAAAATGCGTATTTCTGAAGCCTGCCGTGTCATCTTCGGCGATCGGTTTACAGATGGTTTAGGCGGCATTGTCTTGGACTCGCTTTTTATGATCAGTATTCTTGCAGGTGCTGCTGTAACGCTGGGACTTGGAACACCGATCGTCACCTATAATTTAGCCGAATTGCTAAATATGGAAGTCACGTTTCCTTTTACGATGATTGTCACTGTTATTTGGGTGGGCTTTTTTACCCTCAGTGCTTATGTCGGCATCGAAAAAGGCATTAAACGATTAAGTACGATAAATATGTACCTTGCCGGTCTATTGGCATTATTTATCATCTTTGTAGGGCCCGGTTTATTCATTATGGATTTTTTCACAGACTCCGTCCGTTATCTTATCTCTAATTATGTGAATTTCTCGCTTTACACGCATTCGATGGACTTGGGAGGCGGCACCCATATTGAAAGCCATACCGTCTTTTGGTTTGCTTATAACGCTACATGGGCGATGCTGCACGGGGTATTTGCGGCGGTCCTTTCAAAAGGCAGAACCGTCAAAGAAATGATCTTGACTTATTTATTGGCGCCGACGCTACTTGCATGGTTAGCGACAGGTATTCTCGGTGGTATGAGTGTGCATAGCTACATCACCGGCTCCGTGCCTGTCTTGGATATTGTGCAAGAAGAAGGTTTGGAAGCAGCCATTCCCGAAATTTTATCCTCCATGCCTTTCGCGACAATTGTTCTCATTGTCTTTGTGATTATCGCGACGATTTTCATGATAACGACTCTCGATTCAACAACCTATACGATTGCTTCCTACACGACGAGTCGGGACATGAGTAAACAAGCGCCGCCAAAAAATGTAAGAATCATTGTGGCAGCCGTCATTACCATTCTTGCTTTATCACTGATGAACATTGGAGGGCTGGCTCCGTTGGAAGTGCTTTCCGGCATTATGGGAATACCGATCATCGTTATCCAATTCCTCACCGTTTACGCAGCAATTAAAATGATGGATGAGGATCAAGCGTGGAAATATAACGTGAGAAAAGATTAAACGTGAAAAATGGGCGGCGTACGTGCCGACCTTTTTTCATGACGATTTTCCGCTTTTTTGTGCCAAATCATAAGAAATCGCTTCGAATTCCTTGGCTGTCAGGGATCGATATTCTCCCGGCCCCAAACGTTCATCCAACCGCACGTTACTCATACGTACCCGTTTAAGCTCGTTCACTTGGTGGCCGATCGCTCCGAACATCCGCTTTACTTGGTGATATTTCCCTTCCGTAACCGTGATGAAGAGGCGGAATCCATTCTTTTCCTGCGCCCCTTCGGAAACCTTCGCGGGCTTCGTTTCCGTTCCATCTTTCAGCTGCATTCCTTCTTGTAATGATTGAAGCTCCTCGGCAGGTGGTTCTGTATCCAACAATACCTCGTATTCTTTCTCAATGCCCAAGCGAGGCGTCGTCAAGCGATGCGCCCACTCCCCGTCTGTCGTTAAAAATAACAAGCCAGTCGTATCTTTATCCAGCCGACCGACAGGAAACAATTCAATCTTTTTAACCGACTGGTCGATATCATCAAGTACCGTCCGATGCCGGTCGTCTGCCGTAGCGCTCACGCGTCCCTTCTGTTTATTCATCATCAAATAGACGGGCCCTGGATCATAATCGATTTTCTCCCCATTTACCGTAACAGCAGCTTTCCACGCGTTTATTTTCACGCTTGGATCGGTAATCGTGGCGCCGTTCACCCGCACTGCTTTTTTTCGTAAAAACTTTTTTACATCTTTACGGGAACCAACGCCGGCGGCTGCCAGCCATTTATCGATCCGCCATTGTTCAGCCATCGTGATCGTCTCCCTGCCATTTTTTCATAATTTCTTCGGCAAAGTGTCCATGAGTGCCATTGTTATGGGCTTGCGCGATCCCGCCGGGGATACTCGCGTTCACAGATTCAATTAACGATTTCGGGACTCCCTCTTGTCGCAGCTGTTGTTCAACTGTCAAAAGTGCGCGTAAATGTTCTTCCGTAGCGACTTGATTTCCTTTCAAGACGTGGTCTTCTTTTGCAATGACCGTGTTGAAGGCTCCATCAGACCAGCGATCAAACTGCAAACGTCTTTCTTCATGTTCAAATGAAAATGCACCTTCGCCCTTTACCCGCAATATTTCCGCGTGCCCCGCTAGTTTACAGGGGGTAGCCGATTGTTTGTTTTTCACATACGTATTCATCTCTGCTCGCATGATTTTCGTCGCGCAATAAAAGAAACAAGTGTCTTCACGAAAAGACCCGGCCCAACGACGGAAAAAATCCTCATATGCCGGCGCCGGTAAAACAACGAGCACTTTTGTATAGTGATGAAACTTTTCGGGAGGCACATAGTTGCAAGCGGGATCGGCATCAATGACAGATTGTGTTCGATTGTAAACGTCTACGCTCGCGCCCGTCTTAGCGGATACCCTCCGGATGACGGCACGGCCAAGGGTGCCATAACCGATGATCAGCATGTCGCTCCTCCTCCTGTCCATGTAAGTGGTCAGCGTTCACTCCAGTTACGTCAGAAAACGAGACTTTCTTTTTGTTGATTCGGTTCATCTTTTGGATTCGATTCTTCTTTTGCTTGTCCACGTTTATAATCCTTCTGATTTTGCAAGGATATGTTTACCAGAATCGCCGCACTAGCGAGGGAAACGATTAAGGAGGTTCCCCCATAGCTGACGAATGGGAGCGGAATGCCGGTGATCGGTAGCAATCCGCTTACCGCGCCAGCATTGAATATAAATTGAAACATCAACTGGAAAACAATCCCATAAGCAAGCAAAGAACCAAACAAATGTTTACAACGCGCCCCTATCATAAGACCTCTAAAACCAATAACCAAAAAGCAGAGAATGACAAAACCAACACCGATCCACCCCGTTTCCTCCGCAATAATGGCTAAAATAAAATCGGTATGAGCTTCCGGCAAATACCCTAACTTCTGAACACTTTGTCCAAAGCCCGTTCCGGTGAGGCCGCCATTTGCAATGGATATGTAGGACTGAATAAGCTGCAAACCGAAACTGTCATCATAAGCGAATGGATCGCGAAATGCGATGATTCGGTTCATGCGGTAATCCGCTTGCATCACTAGAAAAAGAACGACAGCCGCTGAAAGTGTTCCGAGAAAAGCAAGATGCCGAAAGCGAGCACCGGATAAAAATACGATAACACCGCCGACAAGGAGAATCATTACCGCCGTACCCAGGTCCGGCTGCAATAGGATGAGCGTGAATAAAGCGACGACGACAATTAACGGAGGAGCCACACCTGTCGCGAAACGATCAATATACTTTTGCTTTTGGGAATACACTTGGGCCAGATAAATAATCACCCCGAGCTTCACGAGTTCTGAAGGCTGCATGCTTATCCCACCGATATTGATCCAACGGGTTGCTTCATTTTCAGAAACTCCGATAAACACAACGAGAAGCAGCAAAATCACGGATACAACAATGATATAGGGACTTAACGTTTTATAATAATGGTAGCGAAAATTCATAAGTACCGCAAAAACGAGGATCCCTAATCCAAAATAAATGAGTTGACGAATAATGTAATACGTAGATGAATCAAAAAGATCGATAGAAAGCGGGTAACTTGCACTATACACCATGATGAGGCCAAACACACTTAATGCAAATACGGTTACAATCAAGACCCAGTCAAAAGACTTTAACCGTTCAACCATACGTATCACCCGCTTTCTTTTTTTGGTCACGATTCTTATAAATTTTACCATGGCATTGCATGATAACAAACAAGGATTATCTTCTCAGCCTCATAAATGAAAAGCGATCGCCGAGTACTTTTTCCGCCAAGCCGATTCGAATGCTTAATATAAAGTATAGAAGCATGCCGATCAGCACGCCAAATACTAATATACCAACAAAACCAATCTGCCCGGTCGTATCGAACACGACCATGCCCCCTTCACGAACGATATATACCGACACGGCCATGATTGCCGTTATGCCAAGAATGATC
The DNA here is from genome assembly GCF_003336365.1 of Salicibibacter kimchii. Lineage (GTDB taxonomy): Bacteria > Bacillota > Bacilli > Bacillales > Marinococcaceae > Salicibibacter > Salicibibacter kimchii. The sequence goes on from NZ_CP031092.1 coordinate 1,655,149, forward strand.
GCGGCATGTTTTCCGATTTGCGTATATTGATAAGCTGCAAATTTCCCAACGGCCCATATGTTAAATCCGATCGCCAAGGTATAACCGATGATGGTAGCAGCTACACCGCCAACAGCCCCAAAACTGCTGATCATCCAATAATTGAGCACAAGCTTAAAGAAAAGCCCAATGCAAAGGCCGATCACCGCATATTTTTGCCGATTCATCCCTTGGAGAATTGCCGCCGTAACGGCGAAGACCGAAAACAAAATGGCCGCCGGAGCATAATAGCTCAAAATCATGCTCCCAATCCCCAAATCTTCAAGTCCGTACAAGGAAGCAAACGCTGGTGTCGCTAAAATGGTCAGGCCGAAAGCTGCAGGGATGGTGAAAAAAAGAATAATTTGGAAGGTCTTCGTAATAAGCCTGTGCATGCTTTCCATATCTCGATTTGTATTGGCCTTCGTGATTGTAGGAATGAGATTCACCGACATGGCTGTTGCTATTGCTACCGGAATCATAATTAATGCATGGGTCGTACGTGAAAACGCACCAAATGCCGTTTCAGCTTCGCCGGCATTTGCACCGTAGCCATCGGTCATTGCATCATTAAAGGTGAACAAATCAATGGCCTGAAAAAGTGGGATCGCAAGCCCCACGAACGATAAGGGCAACGCGTACACAATAAGCTCTTTGTACATGGACGACAGCGACAACTGATGGTCTTTTTTACTTTCTCTAATTTGCTCTTGAATTCCTGCCTTTCTTTTTTTCCAAAAATATAAGAGCACCATCAAGGAACCCAATCCGCCGATCAACGCCCCAAATGTCGCCAAACCAACGGCGAGCCCCAATGAACCGCCGAAAATTTCCAGGACGATAAATGCTGACGCAAGAATAAAAATAATCCGGGCAAGTTGCTCAACCACTTGGGAAGCCGCAGTCGGCCCCATGGACTGAAACCCTTGAAAATAACCCCTGAACACGGCCATACCAGGGATGATCAGCAAAGCGAAGCTAACCATGCGGATTGTGAACACAACCTCTTCATGGCTGTTTCCGGACGAACCTCCGCTGGGAAGCACCCAACCGGCAATGACCGGAGCCATTAAAAACAAAGCCAAAAACGCGATAAATCCCGTGATCGTCATAACAACGATGCCGGAACGGAACAAGCGTTGCCCCGTAATATAATCCTCGAGGGCGTTGTATTTCGAAACAAATTTGGAAACCGCCATTGGAACACCGAGGGTCGCCAAACTTAATAGAATCGTATAAGGCAAGTACCCATATTGATAGAGGGCATTTCCCTGTTGCCCGACAAGCATTGTGAAAGGAAATATGTATAGGACGCCTAATAATTTCGATGTTATTGTTGCTCCGGTAAGCAACATCGTTCCCCGAACAAGTTTTGTATCCGACATCTTCCATCGACGCACCCTTCTTACAAAAAACATACATCGGCTCTTTCGCATTTTATCATAAGTAAAGGGAGGAAACGAATGTCAAAATCGTGTCGCCGCGACAAGATGCGGCGTCTTAGCTGGCGTATCTTTTTATTCTTCAGAGGGGACTCGCCCCCTCCTCTGATGGAAGTTTCACTTTATGATATCATTTCTTGTGAGGAACAACCTTAGTTTACACAGGAAGGAGCCCAAAATTGGAATATCGTTTTTTAGGAAACACCGGTGTGAAAGTCAGTGAAATCAGCCTTGGAAGTTGGCTTACTTATGGCGGTTATGTTGAAAAAGATGCAGCCCTTCAATCCATCCATAAAGCCTACGATCTCGGCATCAACTTTTTCGATACCGCCAATGTCTACCGGCGCGGTGAAGCCGAGAAAGTCGTCGGCGAGGCTTTGAGAGAATACCCGCGTGAATCATACGTACTCGCGACGAAAGTTTTTAACCCAATGGGCGAAGGTCCAAACGATCGGGGACTCTCCCGCAAACACATCATTGAACAATGCAACGCCAGCCTGAAAAGGCTCGGCCATGATTATATCGATCTCTATTATTGCCATCGATATGACCCGGAAACCCCATTATACGAGACATTACGCGCACTCGATGACTTGGTGCGGCAAGGAAAAGTGCTCTACATCGGCGTAAGCGAATGGTCTCCGGCACAAATCGCGGAAGCCTTGCACATTGCCGATAAACGGTTGCTCGACCGGCTCGTCGTAAACCAACCGATCTATAACATGCTCAACCGTTACATTGAAAAAGAAATCATCCCTCAAGGTGAACAACACGGCATTGGACAAGTTGTCTTTTCCCCGCTTGCCCAAGGCGTATTAAGCGGAAAATACCAAAAAGGCTCAGACATTCCTGCGGATAGTCGCGCAGCTGAGAATTTTAAAGTCATCTCCCGCTTTCTTAACGATGAGTCTCTCGATCGCGTGGCAGAATTGCAGGATGTGGCGGCGAAGGAAGAATTATCGCTCTCCCAATTGGCCATCACCTGGATTTTGCGTCAAGACAATGTCTCCAGCGCCTTAATCGGAGCAAGCCGCCCGGAGCAAGTGGAAGAAAATGTAAAAGCAAGTGGCGTGAAGCTTTCCGATGGGGCCTTGGAACGGATCGAGACGATTTTAGGATAAGGGTCCCGATGTTACCCTGGCTCGCGTATCGCTCGTGCTAAATAATGCCCGAGCTGATCGCTGGGTTCGGACAGTTTTTGCTTGCTCACCCGTGAAACTGTTCGAGCTGACCACTGGCTCGGACAATTTTTACTTACTCGCTTGTTATATTGTCCGAACTGACCGCTGGTTCGGACTTTTTTCGCTTACCCACCCATACTTTTGCCGTATAGAGTACCTGCTTTTTTGAACTACTCCACCTTAATTTCTGACGAAATTTGAAGATGGAGATTCCTAAGAACACCTTCGTAACCGAAAGTTTTGATTAGGCTATCCCCGCAGTCCCTGCGGTTAATCGTAATCGTAATGCTTCGTTACGAATGTTTTTACTTGCGTTAATATCTCTATCGTGGTGCGTGTGGCATTTGGGACATTCCCAGTCACGCAACGCAAGATTTTTAACGTCTTGGTTTCGGTGGCCACAACTTGAACAAAGTTGACTGGAAGGGAAGTTTTAGGTCACCGTTACCACCTGCTTTCCATACCATTTTGCTTTATCCCGGTGGTAAGCGCCCGTAAAACTCCCGCTTCAAACCCGTAAGCGGGAGTTTTACGGGCGGGCGACTAACACCCCGATTCGTTCAACTAACCATCAGAGGGAAAAAATCCCTCTGATGGAAGTTTCATTTTATATTCAAGCATGTTGCGAAAACGCGACCAACTGACCTCACTAATCGCCTTGGCCAAGTTATGATTTTTCAGCATATTCGCGTTCCAGAAATTCTTTCCTGCAAAAAACCAGCTAAACGATGATCTACCACGGCAATTGAAGACTCAAAATGTGTTTTTTTGTTCCTAGCAGTCCTCAGACGTAGCAGTGGAGGACTCTAAATGCAGTTTTTAAACCCGAACAGTCTTCAAAGAATCGGGAGATATATGAATAGGAGTTTTGGAAAGAATTTTTGATATAGACCACTAGTGCATATTGGTTTAATTTACCGCTCACACCCTCGGTTTTATCGTCGATGTGTCCGACCAACATAAAAAGATCAGCATTGGCTGTCACTACCATCGAGTGGCGACTAATTTCAAGCATATCTCAATGATTTGGCGCCACAGCTACAGGTGATCATTTATTTCAGCCGTTCAGCACTAGGTATATGTGCTCATCTTCCGCTGTCAATCACTGCAGCGGTCGCTCCTCTTTGACCGCTTGCTTTAACTTTTGCTGCATTTCGCCGATCCCGCGACTTCCAAGTAGCGGCATCTCAATGTCGGCATGTGGACCAAGGCTTTTTTCAATGATGGGCTTGTATTTTTTACCGGTAAGGACGACGAAATGTTGAAAATCACTCAGTCGTTTCTTTTGGACTTGTTCAGCTAAACTTTGCATTGAAATAATGTCATCACTTTTATGACTAAACGACAAATCGTAAGGCCCGGAAACAGTATCCTCCGGCTGCAAAAATCCATGTTTCGCTGATAAAATCACCCATTGGGGATAAAACATCTCTGCATACGCACGGCACAGACGGTGAAATGTTCCAATGTAAGCATCTCGCGCCGGTACTGGCCCAATGTCCCCTTCTTTATCCCATATTTTTTTATTTCCACATGGAAGAATGGCGAGCGTATGCAAAAAAACAACTCCTCGTTAAACTGATTAATCGGCGTTTTGAGTTTATCCGTTAAACATTGCATAGACCTTACGATTTGGTCGAGGCCCATCAAACTCACAATAATAAATGCCTTGCCAGGTTCCGATCACGAGTTTTCCATCCTTCACAAGCACTGTTTCACTTGTCCCCACGGTGCTTGCTTTCAAATGGGCCGCTGTATTTCCTTCCCCGTGCCGGTCTTTGGGATGATCCCAAGGATAGACCTCATCCAGTCGACGGATAAAGTCTGTTTTTACATCAGGGTCAGCATTTTCATTAATCGTTATGCCCGCGGTCGTGTGCATGTTAAAAAGCGTGATGACGCCATCACGATACCCCTCTTGCGTCACCCAATCTTGTATATCTCCGGTGATGTCGATCATTTCATCTCGCTTAGATGTTTTATACTCGAATAGTTTCATAACAATCCCTCTATCTAAAATAATCGAATCTGCTCCCCATCTTTCCTATCGTCCTGCGTTTTAAACCCTAACGCTTTGTAGCCTTTTTTTCGTTTCTCATACATTTTTTGTAACCGAGGTACGTTAATGTCAACATAATCGTATACTTCTATGGATGTTTTGTTCGCGTTGGCTCGTTGCAGTCGGCCGATATATTGCTGCAGTTTCCCTTTCCCGGAGATAGGCATCGCTAAAAAAAGCGTGTCCAATCTCTCATCTTCAAACCCTTCCCCGTGTACTGCCCGGTTGCGATAATGAGGCGTTCTTCATGAGAAGAGATTTGCCGAATACCGTCTATACGTTCCTTCATCTCAGCTTTTGTTAATGCCCCCGTTAGCACGACCAAATGCTTGGTTATGCCCCAGAATTTCTCCTCTAATACAGCAACATGATCCAATCTTTCCGTTAAAATGACGGGAGAACGTTCCCGTTCAAGTGCTTCAATGACATCGTTTAAAATCATTTCGTTACGATGTTCATTTTGTGAAAGCTCTCGAAATAGTTGATTCTCATTCACTTGCCGAAAAGGAGTGTTTTTTGGAATTAATACATGATCGAAATGATGCGTATTGGCTTTTGCCTTGTAACGAATCGGTCCGCACTGCATCTTCATAATTGGTTCGTGACCATCCCTTCGTTTCGGTGTTACCGTCAGCCCGTGCACAAAGGTTGCATCCGTTTTCTTTAGGAGGTCTTCATATGAAACTGCAGCAACGCGTTTCACAAGTATCTACAAATGCAAGTGCATCTTTTTGCCAATGCTCTTTGTCAAAATCTATGCTCAAGAAAAAGCAGGTATCGTCCGTTAGCACCGGATAAATACCAATGGTGTGCTTCCCGGATAAGTGATCGTATATCACCTGATCATTTAGAGTAAGGTATTGTTCTTGTGCATTCTTTGCAGGTGAATAGCCGGTCCGCCCATCACTTGCGACCCATCGTACGGGAAAGATATCAGAACGTCCTTTAAATAAATGCTTGAACAGGCTTATTCTCTGTCTCGTGCGTTCCAGCTTTAATTGCTTTTCCCGTTCTGCCAATGCATGTTTAAGCTGTTCATTTTCTCTCCTCAAACTTTCACATTCTTTTTGGGATGCTTGCAATTGTTCGTTTATATCCATGGCTGCCCCTCATTTATAGGGATTCTTACAACGATTGTGTCTTATCAGAACGGATACATAAAGATCGGTTCACACAGCGCCCCCCATCACACCACATCCACACGTGCCCGAATGGCATTGCTGATCATCAAAATGAGCCAAGAGGCGAGGATACCGAAAACGAGAATAAGCCCCGCGAGTACATAGCCCAACGCTTCCATGTAACTGAAAATCTCCGTGACAAATACACCCATCATCGTGCCGATCATGATCACCATCATATAAAAAATGAAGGTTACGCCCCACTTAATAACGGGATGTTTTAATAAAGTGAGCATGGCAATCACCGAGGGGGCCAGAATGAACATCGTTGCCAATTGCGTGCTTGCATGGATAGTGATTTCAGGAAGGTACGCATCTCCGAAACCTAACATTCTTCCAAATCCTTCAAGCACAACCCAAATCACACCGATGAACATGACAACGAGCGCCCGCGCTTGAAAAAAAGTTTTTAATGGAAGGGGCAATGAAAGCATGAATCCTCGCGTTTTATGTTTATCATCCGCTTGCGTCAACGTCAGCGCCAATATGAATATAATCACAAAGCCGGTCACGGAATAGTCTGTGTAGAATACAGCCCCCGCGATCGGCGCAATGATCACAATAAAAAGAATGGCCCAGCGCAATAGCCACAGATCCAATTTCATAAGAGCTGTCATTACCCGTCACCGCCCAAATAATAATCATGCAAATCTTCCAAAGTGGCTTGTTTCAACCCTTCTTCTTCAGCCTTTCTCTTATGTATCGTACCGTCATCAGCTACACCGTGGTTCGCCCGCAACTTCACAACAGACCCGTGCGCGAGAACCTCCCCTTTATCCATCAGCCAGATGGATGTAGCAAGCTGCTCCATATCGGCCAAAATATGCGAAGAAAAAATAATCGTCGTGCCATTCTTTTTATTTTCCTCATTCAACAGCGTGATCATTTGTTTTCTCGATTTCGTGTCCAAACCAGAGGTAGGTTCATCGAGCAGCAACACTTCCGGATGGTGGGCAAGCGCTGCTGCAATGCCGGTTTTCATACGCATGCCGCGTGAGAACGTCTTTACTTTTTTCTTTTTATCAACGTCAAATTGATCCAGTAATGCAAAGAAATAGGTGTCATCCCAGTCTGAATAAACCTCCCCTAAAAATGAGGACAGTTTTATCGCGTGCATATCGTCGTACACCGATAAGTCATCGAAAACAAAGCCGACCGTTTGCTTCCATTCTTGCATTGACGTTGCCGCCCCCTTATCGGTATACCGATAAATGTTGCCGCTTGTCGGTCGGATTAATCCGAGCACGAGTTGAATCATCGTTGATTTTCCTGCACCGTTGTTCCCGATGACACCGAGAATTTCTCCCTGTTCAATCCCCAGATCGGGCAGCGAGAGTGTAAATTGATCCCTTTTCTTTGTGACTTCATCAAATTCGAGTCACATGGACACCCTATCACCTCCGAAAATATTTTCAAAAAAGATGGAATAGATCTATATTCATGGTATAATGTTCATGAATTATCAAATTTCACCCTCATGATAGTATAATAATCCTATTTTTAATTGCAGGAGGACGTTCATATGACCGACGAAACTCATCTGACCCTTCACAAGCGAAACAAAATGTTGGTCAAATTGTCTTGGGCCTTGTTTGCCTTGGGCTTGATCAGTAATTTTGTTAGTGACGTACCGGCCGAAGCGATTTTGATCTATACAATCACAGGTGTTTTTTTAGCAAGCCTTAACACTGTTTTGACTTATATGCAAAAAATCATTACCATCATTCCTTATATCGTCACAGTTGGTTTTGCCATCCTAACGATCGTTTTATGTTACAGCTCACCGAAGCTTTCCAATTACCTGATTGTCTTTTTAAGCATCGCCATCATTTCACTCTATCAAAATTATCGTTTGATCGCATTGGCCGGCGTCCTTAATTTAATTTTAACAAATGTTTTTTTTATTACATTGAATGAATCGATGTTTGCCGGATTAGGGACAGATATCCTCATTTCATTAAATCTGTACGTCATTCTGATCACGTTGGTGTTGATGGGACAGGCTACCATTGGAACAAAAATGCAACGATACGTAGAAAATCAAGCGGACAAAGCCTTACAAGGGAAGGAACAACTGGAAAATCTATTTGAAAAAGTCTCCCATTCGCAAGCAACAATCAAACAATTCAGCAACAAAGTGAATGAAAACGTTGCTTCCATGAAGGAAGTTTCCAATCAATTAAGAGACGCTTTCACCGAGGTTTCAAAAGGAACCGAGCACCAGGCGGCCAGTGTAAGCGAAATGAGCGACCTTATGCAAAGTCAAGATCAATCGGTAAACGAAGTCACAAACCATACAACAAATGTGACCACAGCCACAGACGACAGCCTCAAAGAAGCGACTTCCGATTATGAGCGACAACGGCAGTTAAAAATTGAAGTAAGCAAAGTACAGGAAATGGTTCAGAACACGGCCGACACGATGGATAACCTGACGGAAAAAACGAAAAACATCGGTTCCATTCTCGCCACCGTTGACGGCCTATCCGAACAAACCAATCTTTTATCACTGAATGCGGCCATTGAAGCTGCGCGCGCAGGAGAACATGGCAAAGGATTTGCGGTCGTCGCCGATGAAGTGCGTAAACTCGCGGTAGACTCTCAACGATCCACGAAAGAAATTGCAACGATAGTGGAAGCGATACAAAAACAGACCGAAACCGTAGCCCAAGAAGTACACCGTAGCAAAAACGCCGTCGATGACAGCTTTGAAATGGCCAAACAAAGCGAAGAAAGCTCGGAAATCTTAGTAAAAAACATGGAGAAAATGAAAGAGTCGGCTAGTTCGCTAGAAAACCTTGTTAAAAAACTGGAAGATTCTTCGGAAACGATCACCGGTGAAATTACGGCCATCGCTGGTGTTACCCAAAATTCCCACGGAATGGTGGAGGAAGTATTCGCGAGCGTCGAAGAACAAAACGAATACATGGTAGCGATCAGCGATCAGTTTCAGGAACTGGAAGCATTAAATGAAGATTTATCGAAATTAGTGGTGAATACACCAAAAGAGCAACAAGATCGTACATAATTAATTCCTATGGCCAACGTTTCGTACACTGATAATAATGATATCGAAAGAGGAATGACGTTTGATGAAACAGTTTCACAGTGACGTTACTCAATTTAGGGGCCCTCACTATGATTTCGGTTTTTACCAAGGCGAACGTCTCAAACGTTCGCCTATTTTACCTAACCGTGAAAAACAATGGGGGCCACGGAAAGACCGTCACTTTTTGATCAATCTGGAAGAATATAAAGCCATCATGGCAACATTTGCTCCGGCCATACTTGATGAAATACGCAGACTTGCCGATGCTCTTCACATGGATATGGAAAAAGCATTCCGACGATTTGGCGGTTATTATTTGGAATATAGCCGAAGTGGCTGTTCAATTTTCTCAGACGCTAGCTTCATGGTTCGTAATTATGATAGTCATCCGAGGGGATATGAAGGACGTTACATGATTTATGAACCAACCGACCAAGGATATGCCGTCATCGGGCCGTCCATGCAAATGACCGGACGAATCGATGGCATGAACGAAAAAGGCCTTGTGATGGGCTATAACTTTACCCATAGCAGAAAATCGGGGGATGGGTTTCTGTGCAATATGATCGGCCGCCTTATTTTGGAGAATTGCGCAAACGTAGATGAGGCCATTTCCTTGCTAAAAGAAATTCCTCATAGACATTCATTCAGTTATGTTCTTTTGGACCCGGCCGGAGAATCTCACGTCGTCGAAGCTTCGCCGAGAGAAGTCGCGGTTCGAAGATCTAATGTGTGTACGAACCATTTTCATTTGTTGAATGAGGAAAATCGTTACCGTTTGGAAGAAACACGTCACCGGGAGAAAACGATACGCGATCAACAACAGCATACAAGCCACCCTTACCAAGCTTTTAAAGTGATGAACAACCCTGCCCACGGTGTATTTTCAAAAAAATACGACGCAGCAGCCGGAACTATTCACACCTCCGTGTACTTTCCAAGAGAATTAAAAGCCTGGTTCGGCATCAGCCCTGATCGCGAGCCGGTCATTTTTGACTTTAACAAGTGGCTTCAAGGAGACGATGTGATTGTTAAAAAATCAAAGGCGAACTTCAATATCATCGCCCATTTGTAAATATGGCGTAAAAAATCATCAATCAATAAGCGCACGCACTGCGTCAGGCAGCATCCATCTCGGAGACAAGCCGGTCAATCGCACGTGAGGCATCCGTTTGTTCGCTCCAGCCATAACCGGGCCGTTCATAAACCACCGTTTTGGCATCGTCGGTTAAAACCTGTTGGATCTCGAACCAATCCGCATAGGGGGAAGAAGTACCGCTTCCCGGCACAAAAACGACCGATTCCCCTTTGCTCTCCACAGTGATATGTTGTTCCGTTCCTTCGATGTCCACATGCGAATCTACAGGGGGGATGTGCCTCTCTATCCAAGTGCAGTCCAAATAACACCCGGAGTCAAAACCAGAAAACCTCCGGCAGCAAGAATAAGCATTCATTTTCGCATGAATGATCTCCGCTTTCTCTTTTTTTAAATCACTCATCATTATACAAGAGATAATATTCTTATCAATTTATTTTTTCACAAAGATATATGACCTGAAAAAGGGTCTCCACCAGGTTACTAACCTGATAAAAGCCCCTCATTTAAAAGATCCTTATTTGTTTATAACGCGCCCATGCCACCATCAACTCGATATTGAACACCTGTGATAAATTCACTTTCATCAGAAGCAAGGAACAAAACTAAATTGGAGATATCTCCCGAATCACCATAACGACCTAATGGGATCGTTTGTTCCAAAGCTTCTTGATCTGTGTTCATTCCTTCTTCCAATGAACGCATCATTCTGGAATCAACCGGAGACGGATGGATTGAATTCACACGTACATTAGCATTTGCCACTTCAATTGCAGCTCCCTTTGTCAAACCGACCACTGCATGTTTCGAAACAACATAAGGGGATACACCTGGGCTGGCGCTTAATCCTGATACAGATGAAGTGTTGATGACACTGCCATAACCTTGCTCAGTCATGACAGGCAGGACATATTTCAACCCTAAAAATGTTCCGCGTACATTGACACTCATGACTTTATCGAAGTTCTCCATGTTTTGTTCCGGAATAGGCGCGACTTCTCCTTCGATCCCTGCATTGTTAAAGAACACATCAATTTTCCCGAAACGTTCAACTACTTTATTAACGTAACTTTCTACATCGGATTCTTTTGAAACGTCCGCCTGGATCGTCAGTAATTCACCAAATGAGTCCAGTTCTTCCTTAGCTTTATGAAGTGATTCCTCAGATAAATCGACTAAGACAACTTTAGCCCCTTCTTTTAAAAACCTTTCTGCTGTTACTTTGCCGATGACTCCTGATCCACCGGTAATGACTGCAACTTTTCCTGAGAGTCTTTCCATTTTATATAACCTCCATTTAGATAGTTTGAATTAATTTATCTTTAATACAAGTTAATTATACACCCAGATAAATAGGTTGAACAAACAATGTGCTTCAGTATTGAATTATCTTGACATCAAAATAGTATGATGTTAAGGTATCTTTAATTAATATAATTCGAATTTGTAATAAATGATTTGGAGGTGAGGCAAATGATCAAGGTCAACAATCGTCTTAAAGCATTTACAGTATTAAACCGTGCAACACAGTCTATACAAGATGCACTCAAAAAAGATGTGGCTCGATATGGTTTAAATCTTAATGAGTTTGCTGTTTTGGAATTGCTCTATCATAAAGGGGACCAGCCCATCCAACAAATAGGCAAAAGAATTCTGGTTGCAAGCAGCAGTATCACCTACGTTGTGGATAAGCTTGAAAAAAAAGGATATTTGTACCGAAGAGCATGTACGGACGATCGTCGTGTGATGTATGCAGCAATCACAGAGTCAGGGAAGGAATTTATGAACGAGGCATTCCCGGATCATGAACAAAAAATCGAATCCATTTTTAATGAATGGTCTGATGAAGAAACTGAAGCAGCGATTGATTTACTCAAGAGAGTCGGCCTTCACGTGAAAAAGATATAAATCCCGGATCATTCACTTTTTTTTACCTTTTATCTTGATTTGAAGATATATAAAATGGGAGTAAGGAGCGATTGTATGATAACCCTTTATACGACGCCAAGTTGCACGTCCTGCAGAAAGGCAAAAGCTTGGTTCCAAGAGCAAGATATCCCTTTCACAGAACGTAATCTGTTCTATGAGACATTAACCATTGACGAAATTAAGAGCATACTACGCTTAACTGAAGATGGAACGGATGAGATTATTTCGAAACGCTCGAAGGAATATCAAAACGCTGATGTTAATATTGAGCAATTGCCGATAAGTGATCTATTCCGAGTCATTCAAGAAAACCCCGGCATACTAAAAAGGCCCATCATCGTTGATGAAAAGCGTCTGCAAGTTGGCTATAACGAAGATGAAATCCGTATGTTTCTACCAAGGACCGTCCGCCAGTATCAATTAGAGGAAGTTCTGGACATGGTGAATTAAGGAGGTCAATAACCCACGACTAAGGTCGCGGGCTTTCAAAAGCCCTTATTGACTAGCCTAAGTCTTTAATGACTACGTTGTTTGTGTCACGACACCCTGGGGTGCCTGCTCTAGCTCCTTGCCCTGTCGTGTGTAATTAAAAGTTCTGATGGGTAGGAACGGTGTTGCACATGTAAAAAGCACTTACAACATTGGCGAAGAGCACCTAACTCCAAAGACGTAACGTTGAATGTCTACTTCGTTAATCAAAGAGAAGAACCGTTAATGCCGACAAGACCACAGAAGGCACGAAAATTGCTCAAACAAGAGAAGGCAAAAGTGTATAAGCGTACACCTTTTACCATTCAATTGCAATATCCCACAGGTGAGAACAAACAAGATATCTCTCTTGGGGTAGCATTCTTTTCTGTTGAATTGAACTTTATCAAACAGCCGGAAGCCTTTGACGAACTTCTCTGACACCGATAGAAGTTAGAAATCTGGATGAAGCAAGGAGGAATATCCATGCGCTCCTTTGACCCTTCAAACAATACGGAGCGAGAAAATTATAAATTATTGACCGGAAGCATTATTCCAAGACCGATCGCGTTTGTCACCAGTGTTGCAGAAGATGGAACCGTCAACGGCGCACCATTTAGCTATTTTAATGTTGTTTCGTCCAACCCGCCGATGCTTTCGGTGTCTACGCAACGTAAAAATGGTGTTATGAAAGATACAGCCCGAAATAGCAGAGATAAAAAAGCATTCGTTGTCCACATCGTTGACAGGCAAAATGTCGATAAAATAAACATTACGTCAGCATCCTTACTGGCAAATGTAAGCGAAATTGAAAAAGCGGATTTGTCACTTGTTAAAAGTGAAATAATCTCTGTTCCGGGTATTAAAGAAGCAAAAGTTCGATTTGAATGCACATTGGAGCATTCCCTTGAATTGGGAGAGAACGATTCGATTGGAACTGATCTCCTGATTGGAAAGATTGTTCGCTTCCATATAGACGAGGAAATATATGAAAGCGGACGAATAAACCAGCAAACGCTTGACGCAGTCAGTCGTTTAGCCGGTTCCAATTACGCCAAAATCGGTGACGTATTTTCCCTTGAACGACCAAAATAGATTTAAATAATGGAGGATTTTTATCATGGAACAATTAAAAGGAATACATCACGTTACTGCCATTACAAGCAGTGCTGAGAAGATTTATGAATTTTTCACGTATGTTTTAGGCGTGCGTCTAGTCAAAAAAACGGTGAATCAGGATGACATTCAGACCTATCACCTATTTTTTGCGGATGACGAAGGAAGTCCAGGCACAGACATAACGTTTTTTGATTTCCCGGGCATTCCAAAGGGTGTTCATGGCACAAATGAGATTTTCAAAACGTCGTTTCGGGTGCCGAGTGACAAGGCATTGGACTATTGGGAGAAACGTTTTGACCGTCTGAAAGTCAAACACAAAGGCATCAAAGAGCAATTCGGCAAAAAGACGCTTTCGTTTGTCGACTTTGACGACCAGCAATATCAATTGATTTCTGATGAAAACAATCAAGGGGTTGCTGCCGGCATACCATGGCAAGAGGGACCGATCCCTTTAGAATACGCGATCACAGGATTGGGACCACTCTTTGTACGCGTCGATAACATTAATTATTTTAAAGAAATGATGGAGAAGATCTTATTATTTAAGGAAATGGATAAAGAAGGTTCTTTACGCCTGTTTGAAGTAGGCGAAGGCGGGAATGGCGCCCAAGTTATTGTGGAGTACAATACCGTTCTCTCCCAAGCACGGCAAGGGTACGGAACGGTTCACCATGCCGCCTTCCGCGTCAATGACCGCACGCATTTGGAAGAATGGATAAAACAATTGCAGACATTCAACTTACCGAATTCCGGTTATGTGGAACGCTATTATTTTGGATCATTATATTCGAATGTTGCTCCGCGTATATTGTTTGAATTCGCAACGGATGGTCCCGGGTTCATGGGCGATGAACCGTATGAAACACTTGGAGAAAAGTTATCCTTGCCGCCATTCTTTGAATCCGAACGCGAAAAGATTGCTAATCAAGTTCGTCCAATCGACACAGTGAGAAGTACGAAGGAGTTTGAAAAGGAATACGAATAATAAACGATTAACTTGGTTCATTCTACCCTTATACACCAGTCGTTAAAATCTGATCCAATCACTTAGCAATACCAGTGACAATAACGTCCGGCTATATGCACTTACAATTAGCCGGACGCTCTTCTGTTAAACCGGTCTAACTGTAACGCCAACTACATAGGGGAAAGTTCAATAAGCGAAGGCACCTGATGATTAAGAATTATGGATGCTATATTCAACCAACATAGCTAAAGGGTTTCTTCAAAGCCGAGCGCGGATTTTATTCCGTTCTCCCCTATCTATTCAAAAGATCTACAAGAAAAATAAGCAGAACTAGTAAGAGAACAATTAGCCAGCTTCTCGTACTCAAGTCCTTAAGCTTTGTTCGAATTCTGCCCACTTTTTTGTACTCTCCCTGCGCTTCTTTGATTTCTTTATCGTGAGGTTCTTTCATTTTTTCACTCCTTTTTTTATTGAGGGCCTCCACCCCCCTTTACCTTTAATGGGAAACAGACACGCTTTTTTTTCCATTAGCACGCCCAGAATTTTCTTCGATATTCGAAGATTGAACGATTAATTCACAGGGTTTTGTACAGTAAAGCACATTGGAATTTAACAAAACATCACCTTCAAGATTTTTGCGACCATGGTTTTTTTCGCGGTAATAAACGGGGCACGTTATTTTTGTATTCTATATAATCCTCCCCGAATTTCTTTTCAAGTTCAGGTTCCTCTCCTATTATAAAATATATATAATTCACTACAGAAAAAAGAATAAACCAAAACAGTAGTGGCAATGAGCCTAAAATAATCACTTCGCCAAGTAAAATTAGAACCACACCACTAATCATAGGATTCCTAGTATACCTATATACACCATTTACTACCAACTTTTGCGGTGGGTTCCATGGTGCTAACGTTCCTTTACCTCTTTTAGAGAACTGGCGTATGGCTGATATAACAATGACTAAGCCCAAAATAAGAAAACTTAAGCCTATTAATAAAATCAAAATACTGAACGGCAGATCAATCCCCCATGCAACATTGTATTTTAAGAAGATAAGTAACAGTAGTGGTATTATAACCGTTACAGTAAAAGGCAATAGCAAAATAGAAGTCAGATGTGAACGTACAGAAGGCTCTTTCTTCCCCATAAAATTACTCCTTGTTCAGATAATTCGATATACCCAGTATAACAGCATAATTAGCAAAGACGCTATTATACACTTCTTTTACTTATAGAGAAAAGACAATGTTAACATTAAGATTATGTAAAGATTTGTATGGCAGGCTTGATATCAATTTCTTTTGCGATATATAATTTCGATATTGCGGAGGGAAAAATTATACGAAATTACGAGGTGTCGTCCATGCCTTATTTAAAACAACTTTTAGAAATTCTAGTCGTCTCGACAAGGCTTGGGTTGACGTCATTTGGCGGCCCGATTGCCCATCTCGGTTATTTTCATGAAGAATATGTACGAAGAAGAAAATGGCTGGATGACAAAAGCTATGCCGATTTAGTGGCCTTAAGCCAGTTTTTACCCGGGCCTGCCAGCAGCCAGGTAGGAATTGGAATTGGTGTCATGAAGGGCGGTGTTCTCGGTGGTTTTACTTCTTTTATCGGATTTACTTTCCCTTCTGCGATTGCTCTCATCTTATTCGTATTCGTTGCGCAAGAATTTGGGGTTGCAGATTCAGGTTTTATTCAAGGGTTGAAGATTGTAGCTGTTGCCGTCGTTGCCTCTGCAATTCTGGGGATGGCTAAACATTTAACGCCGGACTTAACGAGAAAAACGATTGCGTTATTTGCTTTAATCGCAACATTACTGATTCCTCATTTCCTTTCCCAAATTGGGGTCATTCTGATCGCCGGACTATTAGGGTACTTTATATTTAGGGAAAATCAGAGCGAAGAAAAACGATCCATGACATTTCCGATTACAAAAAGATTCGGGACCATTTGTTTGACTTTATTTTTCGGATTTTTGATTGGGCTTCCGATTTTAAGCTATGTTAGTTCTGTCACTTGGATTGGTATCTTCGATAGCTTTTATCGCGCGGGCGCATTAGTATTTGGGGGCGGCCACGTTGTACTTCCCCTTTTGGAACGGGAATTTGTTCCTACAGGGCTCATTAGTGAAGAGTCGTTTCTTGCCGGTTATGGTGCCGCTCAAGCGGTTCCCGGCCCTCTTTTTACATTCGCGTCCTATATTGGCGCTGACATAAGCGGATGGACAGGCGGTTTAATGGCAACTGTCGCGATCTTCCTGCCGGCATTTCTACTCATATTAGGAACGTTACCGTTTTGGTATTCATTGAGGCAAAACAGTCAAATTAAGGGTGCCTTAATGGGAGTAAATGCAGCTGTTGTGGGGATTCTTATCTCTGCATTCTACCAACCCATATGGACCAGTGCTATTCTTAGTCCCGTTGACTTTGCATTAGCTGCATTATTGTTTTTTATGCTCGTTTATTGGAAGCTCCCCCCGTGGGTGGTCGTTCTTACCGGAGCCATAGGAGGATCCATTATAGCCATCCTTTAACGAAATTATCAGCGATTAATATAGACAGCTCGAGAGATTAAGTGAAGAGCTGCCAAAGCTGGTGTTCGAAACAAAGTGTTTAACGCACATACATTATAGGTAAGGCCCGCTCACGAAGGCAGGCCTTTTTATTTTTGCCGATTGATTGTTTTACATATCCTCCATCTCTTCCAGAGCACCCGGTTAAACAATCGTATCAAACACGTCCCCATTATCTACGTTCTCTAATGATACTGTCACTTCATAGTCATCTGGGTCAACAGGAATGGTTACTTCCTCTTCCGATCCCCCACATCCTGTTACAATAAGTGCTGTACCCAAGCTCATCGCAAGAAGGTATTTGCTCATTATCTTCACCTCATTTATAGATTCCACCATATAGTACTACAAATAAGAAACCTTGAATGGCTTTACAGCCCTTCCTCTAATCAACTTTTGGCATAAAAAATACCCTCTAAGCTGATTAAGACTAGAGAGCGTTATTATCGTTCTATTCTATTTGCGTGTATGTATCCTAATTTTTGTAAAATATAGCAACTTTTAACGGTAGTTCGGCAAGTGTTTTTTGCGCTTATCCCACGTCTAATTTCCCGCAAGAGAATCACTGTACGAACTGCCAAATCAGTTATGGCGGAGGAGGAGGGATTCGAACCCCCGCGGGCCGTGAAGCCCCTAGTAGTTTTCGAGACTACCCCCTTCAGCCGAACTTGGGTACTCCTCCGAAAAACGCCGTACAGCTTTATATAATAACGGAAATTGTCGTGTGTTTCAAGAGGTTTGTTTGAACTTCCGATTTGGAAAATATTTCATACGTTTCGGGAACATCTTCCCTTTGATTCAGAATACTATTCCTATGGCCCGGCCCACCCTTATTCGCTCTGCCCTTCCGTACATGATAAGATAACGTTTGACCACATTTTAAAGGAGAGAAACATGAGTAAAGTCATCGTTATCGGCGGCGGCCCGGCCGGTCTTATGGCTGCCGTTGCTGCTGCCTCTCATGGTGCAGACGTTACGTTAATCGATAAAGGAAATAAATTAGGTCGCAAGCTGGCAATCTCCGGCGGCGGGCGTTGCAATGTGACCAATCGTATGGAGGAGCGCGAACTGATTCGCTACATTCCCGGAAATGGGAAATTTATGTACAGTCCGTTTTCCGTTTTTAATAATGAAGATATCATTGCTTTTTTCGAAGGTTTAGGCATTGCGTTAAAAGAAGAAGACATGGGCAGAATGTTTCCGGTGAATGATAAAGCCGCTACCGTCGTACAGACATTGCTCGAACAACTTCGCCTTAAAGGAGTCGAGACGATCACCGATCAACGTGTCACCGGCCTAGCTTTTGAGCAAAATCGCGTAACAGGGGTGAAACTGGAAAATAACACCGTTTCCTCAGCTGATCGCATCATCGTTGCTACCGGCGGCACCTCTGTCCCTCATACAGGGTCTACGGGCGATGCTTATCCATGGGCAAGGGATGCCGGCCACACCGTTACCGAACTTTATCCAACCGAAGTCCCCATCACGTCAAGCGACCGCTTCATTCATGAACGGACACTGCAAGGGTTGTCCCTCCGCGAGGTAGAAATGACCGTCTGGAATCAAAAAAAGAAAGCGGTCGTGAAGCACGAAGGTGATATGCTTTTTACACATTTTGGCATTTCCGGACCGATTGCTCTACGCTGTAGTCAATACATCGTGAAGGAGCGGAAGAAAAATGACGGCAATCCCGTCACGCTAAGTATTGATCTCCACCCGGGAAAAAACGTTGGGGAGCTGGACCAAATGCTACAACAATTAAAAAAAATAACTGGCGATAAGTCCTGCAAAAATGCCCTTCCGTCACTCGCGCCGGAACGCTTCCTCCTTCTTTTGTTGGAACGGGTACATATTGATCCCTCAACAGCTTTAAAAGACGTTCGTGCTGAAACATTGCAAGCACTAGCAAAAGAAATGAAGCAGTTTACGTTCTCATCCGATGGCACGCTCTCGTTGAAAAAGGCATTCGTCACCGGTGGCGGCATTTCCGTCAAAGAGATCGAACCGAAAACGATGCAATCCAAAGTCAAACAAGGGCTTTATTTTTGCGGGGAAGTGCTCGACATTCACGCTTATACAGGCGGATTCAACATCACCTGTGCATTTTCAACGGGGTATACGGCGGGAAAAAGCGCAGCGCAATCTCCTGAAAGGGTTAGTGATAACTGACAGAAGACCAGCTGGAATCGTTTTCTGTCAGTTTTCAATGATAATCTGTCACTTTTGCACCTTTTTCTGTCATTAAAACGAGCGAGAAGCCACTGCCTCTCGCTCGTTTTTCTAATTTGCTACAATATTTACCAGTTTCCCCGGCACCGCGATTACTTTTCGAATAGTTTTCCCTTCAATATTGGAGGCGACTTTTTCATCCGCGAGCGCGATTTCTTCCATTTCTTCTTTCGTTGCTTCTTTCGACATGTGCACTTTCGAGCGTACTTTTCCGTTTACTTGCAAGACGATTTCCACCTCATCTTCCACAAGATAGGATTCCTCGTAAGGCGGCCATTGTTCAAAGGTGATCGATGCTGTGTGCCCGAGCATCGCCCATAGCTCTTCCGCCACGTGAGGTGAAAGTGGGGAAAGTATTTTTACAAATCCTTCCATCGCCTCTCGCGGGATGGTTTCTTCCTTATAACAGGCGTTGATAAACACCATCATTTGGCTGATTCCGGTGTTGAAGCGCATATGCTCAAAATCATCGCTTACCTTTTTAACCGTTTGATGGTATACAGGCCAGAGGTTATGATCATCTCCCGCCTCATTTGTAACAGCAGAAGACAGCTGCCCATCCTCGCCGACGAAAAGCCGCCAAACGCGATCGAGAAAACGCCGCGACCCGTCCAGGCCGGTTTCGGACCAAGCAACCGCGGCATCAAGTGGCCCCATGAACATTTCATATAGACGTAAGGTATCCGCACCGTGACTGTCAAGAATGTCGTCCGGATTAACGACGTTTCCTTTGGATTTACTCATTTTTTCATTGTTTTCTCCGAGAATCATCCCCGGATTAAACAACCTTTGAAACGGTTCTTTTGTTGGGACAACGCCAATGTCATACAAAAATTTATGCCAGAAACGCGCGTACAGCAAATGAAGCACCGCGTGCTCGGCACCGCCGACATACATATCGACCGGAAGCCAATAATCTAATTTCTGATAGTCGGCAAAAGCGTCGTCGTTATGCGGGTCGATGAAACGCAAAAAATACCAGCAACTACCTGCCCATTGCGGCATCGTATTCGTCTCGCGACGCCCTTTCATTCCTGTCTTCGGATCCGTTACTTCCAGCCATTCCGTAGCGTTCGCGAGCGGAGACTCCCCGTTTCCGGGTGGCTGAAATTCATCTAAGTCAGGAAGGACCAAAGGAAGCTCACTTTCATCAACAGCGGACATGGACCCATCTTCCCAATGAATGACCGGGATCGGCTCTCCCCAATAACGTTGACGACTGAACAACCAGTCACGTAGTCGGTAGCTGATTTGTTTGCTGCCAACGTCGTGATCCGCTAGCCATTCAATGATTTTTTCTATGGCTTCTTCTTTATTCAACTCATTAAGAAAATCAGAATTAACGTGCGCACCGTCTCCGGTGTAAGCCGCTTCTTCTATATTGCCGCCGGTAACGACTTCCCGAATCGGGAGGTCATACGCGCGTGCGAATTCGTAATCCCGTTCATCGTGAGCGGGCACAGCCATGACGGCACCTGTTCCATAGGTGATCAATACGTAGTCCGCGATCCAAACCGGGATCTCCTCTCCGTTTACCGGGTTGGTCGCGTACGCCCCTGTAAATACACCGCTTTTTTCTTTTGTAAGTTCCGTCCGTTCCAAATCGCTTTTCAAAGAAACGGACTTTTTGTATGCCTCCACGTTCTCGCGCCGGTCAGCGGTTGTTATTTTATCCACCAGTTTATGTTCCGGCGCCAATACCATGTACGTAGCTCCGAACAATGTATCGGGGCGGGTTGTAAATACGTGAATGGGTTCCTTGTCCTTATCGGCGACCGTAAACGTAACGTTCGCGCCTTCGGATCTGCCGATCCAGTTGCGTTGCATTTCTTTAATGCTTTCCGGCCAATCAATCTCTTCCAAATCATCCAATAGACGATCGGCATAGGCGGTGATGTTTAACATCCATTGTTTCATGGGTCGTCGTTCAACCGGATGGCCGCCCCGTTCGCTTACACCATCAATGACTTCCTCGTTCGCAAGTACGGTTCCGAGCGCCGGGCACCAGTTGACCGGCACTTCATCGATATACGCCAACCCGTGTTTATACAGTTGCAAAAAAATCCACTGGGTCCATTTGTAATAGTTGGGATCAGTCGTATCTATTTCTCGATCCCAATCGATAGAGAAACCTAAAGCCTTGATTTGGCGACGAAAGTTCTTTATGTTTTCTTCCGTAAAAAAACCGGGGTGGTTATTGGTATCAAGGGCATACTGTTCGGCCGGCAAGCCGAATGCATCCCAGCCCATCGGGTGCAATACGTGATACCCTTGCATTCGTTTCAAACGGGCCAAAATGTCCGTTGCGGTATACCCTTCCGGATGCCCGACATGCAGTCCTTCTCCGGATGGATAAGGAAACATATCCAATACGTAAAATTTCGGCTTTGATTGATCATCGCCGTCTGTCCGAAACGTTTTGTCTTTTTCCCAGAAATCCTGCCATTTTTTCTCTATTTCTCTATGTGGAAAAGCCATTCCGGCCACCTCCTTTATTAGAAAAATGAAACCCGCCCCTCATCAGGGACGGGATCATTGCACGTATGTATCGGTTTCTTGTCTCGCAACATTGATACACTATGTTCCCGTACTTCTTGATACTGCCATTGTAGGCATGAACGCTGTTGTTGTCAAGATTTGGAGAGATATAGCGCAGGGTAATGTCAAAGTACAACAATTTATTAATCGAAATAAGGTTCGTCTTTCCACTTTTTAATCCCCCAAATGGAGGGAGCGCTCCTTCGAGCGGAATTCGAAGCAAGATGTGATCCTCAAACGGAGGGAATAGATATTCTTGCGTCTCCGGACACAGTGCTTATATCAGACGGCTTTAGCAATCCGGAATCTTTCCAATACTCCAAAGCAACATCAAATTGCTTTCTCGGCTGTTGGCTGGTAACTGAGGCAATGATGACATCAACATCTATTGCTAATTCATTTCCGACAATAAAACAAAAACGCTGCTTAGTTTCGCGACCTCCTTTAAAAAGCTTCTGCCAACCAAACCTCGCCCTGTTTCGTCTTACTGCTCATTGTAAATGTCATCCTCATTATGATACCAAGCACTGCATGGGGTGGGACCATCTGTTGCTTCATCATAATCTCCTTTCTGACTATGGCTAGTTTTGCTCCTACTAACAAACGTTTACATTCTTTTACTATCAATCTTGCCCTTTTCCGTAAGATCGGGCGCCATTGCTTGTTCTACAACCGATAATTGAAGAATTATCGGTAAAGCCATCCAGCAAATTTGGGAGAATCCCTTGAAAGATTAAATATTCAGGTTTAGGATAAGGTTTTTATTTAGATACTCGTCAAGAGTCATCTCGCTTTCCCAATATTGTTTCATCAAAACTTCTTTAGAAGGAAGATCATCTGTAAACATACCAGGTTCATATTCACTCCCCATACCTTCCTCTTCTACATAATGAAGCCTACAAATTACTGTTCACAAGATACTGACCAATTTAATGCTAACACATCTACATTTTCTTCTGTAATAGTTCCACTGCTTTCCACACAAGCACTTTTTGCTTCTATAAATCCGTTGTAGCTTAAAGCAATACTGATTGTCATCATAGGCGTGACCGTAAAAAGTAACCAGATAATCAAATTTCTTATCCTTTCTGATCTCATCGAGCTTCCCCCTTTTTCACTCAAAAACTTCCACTTGTTCGATTAGCACGCCCGTTAAAGTAACAACACATTAAATTATTCTTTATTCTGTTGATTTTTAATTTCATCAATATCCTTTTTAAGTTCTTTGTTTTTCTTTTTGATTTTTGAAACATCACTGATAGTAAATAATAAAGCAGCCAATGTACCAAGTAATACTATGTCAGTAAGCCCCGAAGGCAGCATATGATCTATTTCCTTCAATATAAGCCGATCTAAGGGAAAATTATATTTTGAAAAAGAAATAAGTCATTCTAGAACGCGAGTTTTACGTAGTAACAATTATTTCAAATCCACATTAGTTTCACAATATTTTATTCAATATAATGAACTGAAAGCAAAAGTGGCGCAATTGTTATTCCACTCTCGCACTCCGATTGCAGAAGTATTTGTTACACTTTTCGATTCAAAAAGAGTAAAATAGAACGAACGATAAAATTGCCCAACAAATAAAGCAATGCCAGTGAACATAAGCGTTAAACCTCTTCCAAAAGGTTTAAACCATGCCTCATTTAGAGGTGTTATAAATACTGTTCCTAATAACACTGATATGATAATTGAAACGATGCTCACCAAAATCATATTACGAAGTTTGATATTTGTAGATACTGCACCTATAAATATTATAAATAATAACAACAACACACTCAATAACAAGAAAGGAACATCTTCACCTCTTGCAAATTGCAAGGTTTCATAGAAGTGGAACAAAAAGGGCACAGGTATCAATGTAACCATTAACCATAAGGCCTTAATCGTACTCCTCCTTCCCTAAATAGTTCCCGATAACATTTCTACACACTGCTCTTATCAAAAAGACTGGACACATTTATTCGACTTTTGCGTCCGTTAGGTGCAAAAGCATTCGCTTAAAAGCAATCGCTTTTTGGGCTATTTAAAAACTAATGTATTGCCAACTAATAATTAAAAAAAACGCCCCTGCCAGTATGATGTCTCCAGAAAATATTGTGATCTTACCTGCCATAGACATCTTTTCCAACCATCCTGTTTTTTTAAGATTCTCTTTAAAGATGCAATAACCTCCGTAAGTAGCAGCAACAATTATAAGTAAAGCCATTAATGGGTGAACCATGAAAACATCTCCTGATATTACTACGCTCACGCAATTAAATAGCCCTTTTCTTGAATAAAGCACGTAGTTGAATGAGCGGATTTATAGACTCCCAGAAACCTCTAATTAAACAACTTTCCTTTTACTCACATATCGCGATCTATCTCAGGAGTGACAATTTCGGACGCCATCGATGAACCATGACGTCTATCATATCATTTCATGAAAAATAAGCGGGCGTTCTTCCGGGGCACTTCCACCGATTTGATAGCTTTCTTTTACGAGGTTCACCACTTCTTCAACATCATCACGATTCGCGTGCAAGTCAACGAGAGCTTCCCCTTCCTTCACCCAATCGCCGACTTTAGCTTTCATTTCTACACCGACCGCATGATCAATGGTGTCTGCTTTCGTCATTCGGCCGGCACCTAACATGCTTGCTGCTCGGCCGATGTCTGTCGCGTTAATGCTTGAGACATAACCGGCAGCCGGGGCTTTTACCGTGACACTGTAGTCCGATTTCACGAGTTGCTCAGGTTCGTCAACGAGAGCCGGGTCCGCTCCTTGGTGCGCAATAAAATCCCGAAACACGTTTAGCGCACTGCCATCTCGGATCAAATCGTTTGCTAATGCTTCTCCCGCTTCAACATCCTTCGCCTTCCCGCCGAGCACGAGCATGTGCGCCGCCAACCGAACGCTCAATCGGCGGATATCTTCCGGTCCATTTCCCCGCAAAACGTCAATGACTTCTTTCACTTCCAACGTGTTGCCGACCATGCGCCCGAGTGGCTGATCCATATCGGAAATAACCGCAACGGTTCTTTTGCCCAACTCATTGCCAATGTTGACCATCGTTTGCGCCAGTTCTTTCGCAGCCGGAAGGTCCGTCATGAAGGCGCCGCTGCCAACTTTCACATCCAACACAATCGCGTCAGAACCGGCTGCAATTTTTTTGCTCATAATTGAACTGGCTATCAATGGCATAGCATTAACAGTGGCTGTTACGTCTCGAAGCGCGTACAGTTTTTTATCGGCAGGCGTTAAGTTTCCGGATTGCCCGGCGATCGCTATTTTATGTTTGTTTACAAGTTCAATAAATGTATCTTCATCCAGTTCCGTCTTAAAACCGGGGAAAGCCTCCAACTTATCAATGGTGCCGCCGGTGTGGCCTAAACCGCGCCCGGACAACTTTGCCACCGGGACACCCGCGGCAGCAACGATTGGAGACAGAATGAACGTCGTTTTGTCCCCAACCCCGCCGGTCGAATGTTTATCTACTTTGGTTCCGGAAATTCGCGACAGATCCAATTGATCTCCGGATGCTGCCATCGCTTTGGTGAGCGCCGCGCTCTCTTGTTCATCCATGCCTTGAAAATAAATCGCCATGGCGAACGCGGATGCCTGATAGTCAGGGATTTGATCTGCTGTATAGGCGCGTACGAAATCTTCAATTTCTTTTGTTGCAAGTGTTTCGCCGTCTCTTTTTTTTGCAATGATATCTACCATTCGCATACGTAATGCCTCCTGTACATTCACGGGTGTATCAATAGGTTCATCTTGCCTTAGGCTACCGATCGTATTACGATTATACAATATATTGTTTCATCTTTGCCATCGGTTACATCTAGAGTTGAGGTGTGGATATAGTGGAATTTGTAATTGCTATTGCGCCTATCCTTGGAATTTTTATTTTATTATTTATATTTAAGCAGTCATCGTTGCGAGCAGGCCTATTTGCGTATGGTGTCGCCGTTTTAATCACAATATTGACTTCTTCATTTGCATTGGAGCTTCAAGGTGTCTTCCATGCTTCCATCAAAGGGGCATTGATTGCTTTCATTGCCGCTTATGTTTTATTTTTCGGAATCTTTCTGTTTCATCTTATGAACAAAGCAGGGGCCATTGATAACATTGCGCGTTTTATCTCCCGATCAACCGATGATAAGATCTTGCAGTTGCTGCTGTTGGTCGTTGGTTTTTCTCCTTTAATTGAATCCACGAGTGGGTTTGGGACAGCCTTTTTAGTGGTTGCTCCTATCTTGATAGCATTAGGATTTTCCGGCATGAAAGCTGCATTGATTGGGCTTGTCAGCTTACTTGCCGTGCCTTGGGGCGCCCTGGCTACCGGAACGATTATTGGAGCCGAGTCGGGAAACATCCCCCTCCAAGATTTGGGCTTGGGGAGCGCGATTATCAGTATCCCTGTTTTTGTTTACTTTGTTATTATTGCCGTCTATATTGCCGGAGGCCGGAGAGCGCTACGGAATAAATGGAAAGAGGTTTCTTTGTTTCTTTTAACGTTCAGTACTTCGATTTTGCTTTTTAACGCTTACGTTAGCGTAGAATTGGCAGGGGTTTTAGCCTCTTTAATTACGATAGGCATAGGGCTTGCCGTCATTAACATAAAAGCCAAAAATAACGAGGCGATCGACGATGCGCCGAAACCTATAAACATTTTAAAAGCAGTCAGCCCCTATCTGTTATTAACCGTTTTTATTATGATTTCCCGATTGGTGCCTCCGTTAGAACAATTCTTAAACGCTCATTTTGTCGTCGAACTGCCTGAATACGAGTTTTCATTGGCGCTCATTTATTCACCGGGCTTCTGGTTATTTGTTTCTTGTATCCTTACCATTATGATCTTTAAAATCAATAGGAAGGCCATACAGCACGCTTTTAAAGCGACTTTAAAACAGTGGATTCCTTTTGCCATCACAACATCCGCCTTTGTTGCCATGTCGGAAATTATGGCTGCCGCCGGGATGACAACCCTGATTGCAACGATTGCCGCAAGCCTATTGGGAACCGGCTTTGTTTTTATATCTCCCTTGATCGGTGCACTTGGCGGTTTTCTCACCGGAAGCAACACAGGGGCAAACGCGATGTTTATCAACTTGCAGGTACAAACTGCACAGCAGCTAAGCATGCCTCCTGAATTATTGGCCTATGCGCAAAATACGGGCGCTTCCCATGCCACGATGGCCTCACCTTCGCGCGTGATGTTAGGTGCTTCATTGTGTAATATCGGCTCGCAAGAGGGGAATTTATTAAAAAACATGCTTTTCATTGTACTTGGTGCTTTGTTAATGATTATGATGATGGTTGCCGGTTGGTGGTGGATGCTGTAATGGGGCTGCTTGGAGCTAAACGAAAGACAGCCGTTGGTTCCCACCCAAAACCCTCACACCCCATTCAAAAATTATACAACGATCAAAACAGCATGCTACAATGAAATCAATCTTTGGATGCCCCTCTTTAAAATCATTTAAATGAAAGGTGTTTCCGCACAATGAGCTTGTATGGAGTCATTCCATTTGCCCATCATTTATTAGAAAAAACGATCACTCGTGGAGATACGGTTGTAGACGCGACGGTGGGAAACGGACATGATACCGTCTTCCTTGCGAATCAAGTAGGCGCTTCCGGATACGTCGTTGGCTTTGACATTCAGCATGACGCGATCCAAAACACATGGCATCGGCTAAAAAATGACCAGCTTGATGAGCATGTGGAACTGATTGAAGATAGCCATACTCGTATTGAAGAAATTTTTAAAAGGAAAGGTTACGCTGCTCCGAAAGCAGCCATATTCAATCTTGGCTACTTGCCGGGGAGCAACAAAACCGTCACCACAAACAGTGATTCAACGATCACTGCCATCACTCAATTGCTTGAACTCATGCCGAGCAAAGGTTTGATCGTTCTCGTCATCTATCACGGACATGAAGAAGGAAAAAAAGAACGCGACGCCCTTCTTTCATTTACATCCTCTCTCGACCAGGAAAAAGCCCTGGTCGCCCGTTATGAATTCAGCAATCGCAAAAATCACCCCCCGTTCTTGCTTGCACTGGAGAAATTGTGAATAAACGGCAAATAGGAGTCCAAATATGAAGATCACCATCGTTGGCGCCGGGATTCTCGGGGCTTCAACCGCTTATCATTTAGCGAAAAAAGGATATAACGTCACCATCGTCGATCGCGACGACAACGGGCAGGCAACTTCCGCTGCGGCAGGCATGATTTGCCCGTGGCTTTCGCAAAGAAGAAACAAGGCATGGTATACACTCGTGAAAAACGGCGCTGCCTATTACCCACAAGTTATTGCCGAACTGGAAAAAGACGGCGAAACGAATGCTGGGTACAAACAGGTCGGTGCCCTTCGTTTGCATACGGATGAAAAGAAATTAAGGGAAACGATGGAACGCGCGAAAATCAAGCGGCAGGAGGCCCCGGAAATCGGCGAACTGCTTCTTTTATCTCCTCGTGAAACAAAGGAACGTTTTCCGCTGCTCAGTAACGGTACATACAGCAGTCTTTATGCTGAAGGGGCGGCTCGTGTGGATGGCCGTCGGTTGCGGAATGCCTTGTTGAGGGGAGCAGAAAGGGCCGGAGCGATGTTTATTCAAGGGGACGCTGTGTTATTAAAGGATGGAGCAAGTGCTGTTGGTATAAAAGTTAACGAAAAAGAGATATTCAGTGATACGGTCGTTGTCACCGCAGGTGCCTGGGCACAGTCTTTGCTGACTCCATTCGGCATTGATGTCTATGTAAAAGAACAAAAAGCGCAAATTGTCCACCTGCACCTCCCGCATACTCATACCGAGACAGGGAATTGGCCGATTGTTATTCCACCCGGTAAACAATACATCGCCCCATTTGAGCAAGGACAGATCGTCGCCGGTTCCTCCCAGGAAGACGATGCCGGGTTTGATGAGCGCGTAACCGCACGGCCGATTGAGGAAATCCTATCGAAAACCTTGCAGGTGGCACCTGGTCTTGCTGAAGCAGAATGGACGGGTACACGCGTCGGCTTTCGCCCTTTCACCCCAAATTTTCTTCCTGTGTTCGGGGATACTCCCGAATTGAAGGGCCTGCTTTTTGCCAATGGCCTCGGCGCCACCGGTTTAACGATGGGGCCTTATCTAGGATCGGTGCTTGCACGTATGGCGGTTGGCAAGCCTGTTGAACTGGATTTGGAGGATTACGCAGTTGAAACGGGACGTTTATAATCAGCGTGAGTAATTTTAGGAGTGACCTATTTGGCACGCAATACGAAAAGCCAGGCGACCACAGATTTAACCCATTACTTACAAGCACAGGCTTTACCACTTTTAGACATTCTGCAATCCCGATTTATTGCTGTCAATGGGAAGGATTATGCTATGGTTGGCCATTATACGGCAGTACCTCACCGATCATCTCTTATTTTGATGTATTGGACGAATTTGGAAACCGGGCCGATGAGCAGACGGCTCACACTGTCTATGCCTATATGGCCAAATTCCCATTAGCTTATCGTTTGGGAGCGATTAAAGATTGGCTACATACGGACAGGGAATATGAGGATACCGACGAAAATCGTTTCTTTTATGAAAGCTTTAAAAAAGAAACCGGTGAAGACCTCCGTTCATTGGAAAAGGAAAATGATGAACTCCAACGACGATTGGCAGCACTTGTCAAGCAAACGCAAATGATTGAACAGATGGACGATTGGGCTGTCGATCGTTTCCAGGAATTTGACAGAGCGTGGGATGCTTTTTGGGCTATTTATGAGAAGCGGCTAGAAACGTTAATTGATTTTCGACAGTTTATTGTGGAGAACAACGCCAATGTGGTCGTGACCCATACACATTGGAACAATATCTATCAGGAAGCAAATGCGATGTTTTGCCTCTTTTCTGAAAGTATTCCAGCGCGTCCACCGTTCATCACGAATGCAGATGACTTTATTCAACTGAATGAACAGCTTGGCCGGGCATTACCGGACGAAGATCCTCCTCACCTGTTCACGCGGTTTGACCGTATTTCCCGGCGTATTTTTTCACGGGCATACAAGTTGATTTTAGGGGGATTACTTCCAATTAGCATCCTCTTGATGTTTTTGAATGCCGTTTCTGCTGGAATTGTTTATGCTGTTACCGGTATTGGTATTATGTTCTTTATCGCAGAAGCAGCTGACAAACCCGCGCGCAAACGACTAGTTGCGGAACGGTATCAACAGCACCGGGCCGAGGTCCTGGAAAATCAGCCCATCATCCAAAAAAAATACAAATGGGCCTTTACAGCTTATCAACAAGCGACCAGACAGAAAAGATCATTAGAAGACTCGTATGAATTTGTAGTTGGCTATGCCCGGTTGATGCGCTGGTTGACGGGGATTGGTTTGGTGATATTTATTTTGGGCGCGGGACCGATACTCGAGAATAACCCCATGGAATACAGCGAAGGGTATGTCTATGTCGGGAGTGCTATCCTGGTGATACGTTTTCTTCTCCCCCATACGCCCATCGGTCAGCGTCGGCTTCGACTTTGGGAAGACACACTGGCGCTTGACAAAAGAAGAGAGCTAAAAAAGAAAGACATCCTCTTGATGAAATTAAGCCGAAGAGGCAGTATCTTAACCATTCAAACCGATCTGGCACAACCCCTGAAATACAAGGTTAAAAAGTCATACCGACAGGAAACGAGAAAAAAGCTACAGATCTGGTCCGACCGGAATAATGTGTGGTTGATCGAGAAATAAGCAAATAAAACATGTTATTTTATATTCACTTGCATTTATATATGATCCGCCACCTATGGGTACCCCGAAAGGAGTGTCTTTGATGCAAAAAGCGTTTGACAGGTACCTATTTTCGTTGAATTAGATGTTACAGCCATTCATCGCAGCGGTGAACGCTGGGGGAACGCTCCCCTTCGTATTCCTTCATGGCTTGGATCAACCAAAGAAGTTTACGCCGGACATCGTTCGATCCCCGAATGCGGCCATTTCCACACGTATTCCATGTGGAAAGAAATCGCCGATTTTCAATTGTATGCAGAAAATAAAATTGGATATTGATATCGTCAAATTACATTTACTCCATAAAGGCGGGTCTGTCTCCATTGGTATTTGGTTTGTTTATACCTAAATTTCGACGAACGTGTAAACCTGGTGACTCAACCATTTTGACAACTAAAGACGCGACACTCTTGCGTGATACGACGGTTCCTATAAAAGGCCCAGCCTTTTGGGTAATCTCATAATCAATCTCATCCTCATTCGTCAGCCATGGAGGCCTTACGATTGTATAGTCGAGGTCGGAATCTTCAATAATATCCGCAGCTTTACGATAGGGAGGCAAATATTGGCCGATGACACGTTGATTCCATTTGCCGAACTCTCCCGGAATTTCATCATAAATCCCAAACGCGTTGATAAAGATTAAACGTTTCAATCCAGTTTTTTCCATGTTCTTCACGATGTTTTTCGCTTGCCCTTCCATATCGCCGGATAGATTCGCATAGACCACATCTTGACTTTCCATTGCTTCTTTTAAAGTTGCAAGATCCAGAACATCGCCTTCTCTGATGCTTACACGATCAGACTGGAGGTTACTTAGTCTGTTTGCATTGCGTAGATATAGCGTCAACTGTGCATCAGTTTCGTTTAACAGTAAATCAATCGCATAACGTGCAATTTGACCGTTAGCTCCAAGAATCAATACATGAGTCACACTCAATCTTCCTTTCTTGCATTTTTTGATCGCTATTATCTTTTAGCAACTATGACTATATGATAAGGGTTGCGGTAAATATCATATCTAATAGTTAAACAAAAAGCACAGATTTCATTCCACATAAACGTCTCGATTGCGGAAGATGAAACGAAAATTAAAAATTTCTAAAATAATTTTCTGTACATATGGAGCACTCGTTCAAGATCATGCTTATGTAATTTGCCTATATGGCGTTTCAATTCGCTTTAGCAATCCAGAATATTTCCAATAATCCAAAGCAACATCAAATTGATTTCTAGGCTGTTGAATGAGGGCATTCTTCCATCAAAACGACCATCGACGTATATGGTCACCTATTTCCGAACAAACAAAGAGAAACTGCCGACCGATTAGATAATCTTTTTTAAACAATCGGCAACAAGGTGGAACACGGACACTCATTGAACAACATTTTTATTATCAAACGAAAAACATCAACACGCTCAAAGTGTTGGTGTGTCAGTGCTTATGTTGGTGCGGCTCGAGTGGACTTAAACCACCACGGGATTTAACTCCCACTAGGCCCTCAATTTTGTGGAAACAATTTAGCATGCTTCATATACTTACTGTAAATTCAATCTTATGTTTATCCCCAATTTTGAAATTAGTTTGTTTTCCTCTTCATTTAGTCACATATATTTCACACAGAACCGCTCATTTCATTAGTCAATTTCCGAATATTAATGACTTAATGAAAGAAATTCATTCGGATTTTTATCATCCGTCATTTTCCAACCAAACAGCAACCAACAGCAACCATATGAATTGTTATTCCACAATCGCGCCTCTATTCTTGAACAGTCATTCTCGCTTCGTTCGTATTATGAGTTTAACCAGTCATTTCTGATTGAACTCATAATACAAAGGGCGTAATTGCGGAACATTTCCTAAAAAATCCCCTTTGGAATCCTCTTATCCAAAGGGGTTAAACTTCGCAACTCATTCTTATTCTTCTTCAAGTGTACCAACAGTTGGTAAGTCTTCCAATACATCAGTCCCATGTGGAGCTTCTTCAATTTCTTCTGTGTGGTCATCACCGGCCTCTAATCCACCAGCGGGGGCGTGTTCTCCGCCTGCCCATTCTTCAACATCTGTAACGTCGTAAACGACTCCATCAACCGCTACATAAGCATCGTTTCCATCTTGCCCATCATATTCTCCAAGTTCTTCCAATGTGAATTCTTGATCTCCTTCAGTTTCTTCTCCCTCATCCGTTGCTTCTTCTCCGCCACAAGCAGCAAGCAGCATGACTGAGCTGCCAAGAATCATTAATAATTTATTCACAGAAAACCTACTCCTTTAATCAAATAGATACTATTGGTTTTTCCATACACATAATATAACATTTCGAATTTGGTCCTAAATAGGCATGTCATAGATTTGTCAGTTTTAATGCAAATAGGATTTTAAATTTATAAGTGATAGACATAAGAAACTGCATTTCTCCCCAAGTAGTTGAAATAAGCACTGATAGGTTACAATATAATAAAAAGGATTATTCAACAATCTGACCCTTCGTACAAGTTTTATTCAATTAAAGCGCTCGACGATTGAACAGACATCCATATTTAAACTTAATCATTTTTTAATAATAAATACGCCCCCACAATGAGAAATCGGATAGAACTGGCACTCGTTCATTAGTGCATAATTAATTTCATCGTAAACAAAATAAAATTCGTCATCATCCCAATTCTCAATATTATTTAAACGGCATTTTTCAAGTTCATCTCTTGTGTCAAAAGAAACATCACCAATCAATATTTCACCGTTCTTTTTAAGAAGAGATAGCAAGTTGGTTATAAAAGATATTTTTTCTTGATCTTCAAGATGGTGTAAGGTATACGTGCTTATAATTGAATCATATTTATTGCCACTAATTTCAGGTGGCAGCCCGTTTGAAATATCCCACTCTAACAAATTCACATGAGGCATTTTAGTTTTTGCAACAGAAATCATTTCAGATGAAAAATCTATACCGTCAATTTGGTGTCCATTTTCATATAGTTTACTTGTTAATACCCCTGTTCCAAACCCAACGTCTAAAACTTTAGAATTTGTTCTCTGCCTTGCTTCATTAAAAATTGTATTAAGGATTTCCTTGTATCCTGCAAAGGGATAACGATCGTTTTCATCGCTAATCTGAACTGTCTTATTATAGTTATCTGTCCATAAATTAAACCCTTATTATTTAACATAAATACTCTCCCAAATTAGTGATGCTCCACAATGGCCCGATTCTGGTATAATTTTCATTCCATCAAGCGCTTCGTTTGCTTAACAATGTTAATGCAGGAAAATTCTACATTGCGATCTTTATAAAGATATGACGATCTATCTCCAAATCCTATCAGATGAAAATATGTAGTGTTAAGGAATAGCCTAATTAGAATTGGAAATCACCATCTTTCATTAGCAGGACATCAGTTCCACCCTCTTTAATACCCACTACTTTCATATCTTCGGTACCAAAGGCCACATTGACTAGCAGGAGGGAGGTATTAAGTCCTGCTTCCTTCAACTCTTTCACCGATAGGTTGCTGCCATTTTGAAGGTTGGAAGGGGAGGCGTTTCCGATTCCAATATGGCAGGCCGTATTTTCATCAAACAAGGTGTTGTAAAAGAGAGTATCCGCCTGAGAAAGAGGAGAATTGTTTGAGACCAAGGCAATTTCACCTAGATAATGTGAACCTTCCTCTGTTTCGATGAGACTTTGTAACGCTTCTTGCCCAGTGGCGGCATAATAGGCAGTAATCCGTCCATCTTTAAAGGTTAAGTAAAAGTCATCGATGACACTTCCCCCATAGATAAGCGGTTTAGTGGCTACTAGTTTGCCATTTACCTCATTTTTATGGGGGGGCGGAAAATATCTCTTCCGTGGGAATGTTCGGAAAGAACGGTATTCCCTTTTCATCTATAACACCCCCGCCGATAAAGAAGTGATTTTTAGGCATGCCAACTAATACATTCACTTTAACTACTTCTTCACCCCTTATATTTGTTCTTTTAATCGTAAAATTTTCTTTATCCTTGTATAAAGAATGTAAGAGCTCCTCATAATACTTTAATTCCTGTACTTCCATAATTATGTCCAAGTCTGAATCCATGATGTCTATTCCGATAGGCAGAGTTCCGCATAGAACGGGATTATATGCACTTAATTCGTTTAAAATACCTAGCTCCTTGATTGCTACATAAGTATCTTGTTGTTTATTTGTGCCCGTCTTCATCCCTTCAATTAGATTAATCTCATCGACATCCTCTCTAAAGGTCAATTACTTATTAGCGTCTATGTAATCCCTTTTCATTAGCCCCATTAGAACAACATTATGCCAAGAACCATTTCGGTAAAATTGTTCCTTTAATTCCCCTTCTCCATAAAATCCGAGCCTTTGATATAACCTGATTGCCCGTTCGTTGAAGGAGAATACCCGTAAGTAGACTTTGTGTAAGTTCATCTCATTAAATGCGAAATCTAATAAGAGCTGGAACGCCTCTCGTCCAAACCCTTTACTCCAGTAATCTTTATCCCCGATGTCAATTATGCATTCAGCATTTCGATTTCCATAATCAACATTAATAAGCGAGGTGACACCAATTGGTTGTTGAGTTTCGATTTCCTCGATCATGTAGCTTTTAGAATTAGTAGACTCGGTTATGTTTTTGATGAAGTTTTCAGTATCAGCATACGTAAAAACATCTAGAGATGGATTTGTAAATTGCATGACTTCTATATCGTTTCTCCATTGATGGTAAGTAGAAACATCCTCAGTAGACATTTTTCTGAGACGTACTCTTTCTCCGTTAAAAAACATTAAATCCTCTCCTCTTCAAGTCATTTATCTGATTCCGTGCGAAATACGAGTAATGCTTTTTATTTCTTTATTTTTATGGGGCTTATGCGCAATATGGACGCAAACTTTATTCAAGATAAGCGCCCTTTTCTGGATTAACAAGTAAATTCCATCATATAGGTCGATAATATCTCAATGACACGAAATTTTCTCCTTCTATATTACCGTAAGATTGTTTTTCGTATTTAAAGATAAAATCTCTCGATTCATAGAAAGGAATTCCCTTTTGATTTCCTTTTCCAACAGATACCCATTGTTCGTCAGCACCAAATTCTTTTTGCTGTGTTGTAAGTGCATCCAAAATCTTTGTACCTATTCCTTCATTTCTTCTGTCAGGATCTAGATATAATACGAATATCTCACCGGCTGCTTTCCCAATCATACCTCCGCCACCGGCTCCAAGCACCTTTCCATTCTCTACAGCAACAAAATAACCGCCCCAATGCTTGTTTGACGTGGTGACTTCATTTAAAATTCTATCGGCATTATAAAACTCCTTCACGATTCTTTGGATATATTCTTTCGGGTATGAATCCCCATATGTTGCCCAATATCCATCAGTGCATACTTTTGCTATTCCATCTATGTGCCGTTCATCTGCTTTTATAACTTGAATCGTTGATTTCAAAATTTCATCCCCAATCCGTAATTTTTTCCCTCTTTCAATTTGCGATATTCCTGAATATGACCCTTTTCATTGAGCTTAAACGCTGTTCATTGTTCCATTTAAGCACCCTATTCTGGAGATTCTACATAGTTAAACACCATCAACTAAGCCTCTAGATTTGTGTTGGTAATAATAATAAGCAGAGCAAATAGCCCCAGCAAGAATATATAAATCTATAGCAATAAAAAAATATTGCCTATATATATCACTCTCACGTGGCGCTATAAATAAAAGTACGAGTAGCGAAAATAAAAGTGTAGCCGACATTACTTTTTCGATTTTTAATTTTATTACGTTTTGGTCATTTTCTTCATAAATGAAGCATAAGTAAATAATGAGATCCTAGCTAAGATCGTTCCAATAGCAATAAAGACTGTAAATGCAGTATCACTCGAAGATTACAGGTTATCAAATGGTTCTAACAATTGATCGCCTCCCTTTAGTACGGGTTTCCATAACATCCTCTCTCACGTATTCGATATTCAAGAATATGGTCCGAGAAATGAACAAGTTATTTGGCTAACGCGCCGATTGTTTATCAATCCATATTAAGTATTTCAATCAAATTTTCGATCTTTTCGTCATCAACCGGATCAATGGATACTTGTTTGGTATCCTCGATAATTTCTTTGTAAAAGTCTTCACCTGCAGGGTATTCGCCGTCCCAACGCAGAGGAACATTGTACTCATTAATCGTTCCATCCCCATTACTGCTATAAGTCACGGATCCATCTACTAAGCGAGAACCCGCTAACTGAACAACACCTTTCGGATAATTGGCACTCGTTTCATCGTCCGGATTAAGTGGCTCACCGGCTGGAAAATGTTCAACATTCAATTCACTTATATCTTGATTCTCTCCAAGCTGTAACCAAATTCGGGCATATTCAATTTCTTCAGAGGAATATTCGGATAGTGCTTCACTTTCTTCGCTTTCAGATTGATCATTTGTATCTTTGCTTTCATTTATTGAAGATGTTTTGTCAGAATCATCGGTTTCAGGTTCCTCCGATTCCGATTCTAATACAGACCCCGACGCATCTTCTTTATCTGTTTGATCACTTTGCTCTGTATCATCATCTTTTTCCGATTGAGAAGCAGAGACGCCCTCTGTATCTGTTTTATCACTGCTTTCGTTTTGATTTGCATCATCACTACACGCCATAAGCAATAATGCTGTTGTAAATAAAATCGCCATTGATAATAGTACTTTTTTCATAGTTAACTCCCCCTGTCGCCTTTGCATAATATACTGCTGTTTACGTTAATAGAATCTTCCTAATTTCACAAGAGTTCATTCCACAAAATGTCCCTTTTCCGCAAGATCGAACTTTGATTTTATTTCAACAAACGTGCCTCGTTAACGGAAGACCGTTATTAAAGATAAGCTCCTCACTTGAATTAAGAAACGGCAAGTATGTAAGTTCACCAATATACTTGCCGTTAATTATTTGAATGTAATGTCAATTCGTCTATATTAATAATTGCTTTCAATTGTTGTAACAAGTCCAATCCAATGATACTTTCTAAATGAAAACCATAATTCATTGCACCAATTTCCAATGCAAAATCTTCAGTATGCATATCTCCAATTCTTACCGAATCGACCGTTTTGGAACACACAAATTCTGATCCTCCAACACCACTAATACGATATATCCTATCGTTTTCTTCCGCTACAATCCCTATTGATTCTGCTAAATCTGTTGATACAACTGTCCGTTAAATGTTACTTCCATATCCGTAAGCAATAACCCACCTTCTATAATTATTTTTTTCACTATTGCCTAACACCCACCCATTTTTTCTCAATGATATTAGGCTCCTTACGGCGAGTATGAAGAACATATAATTCTCGTCTGGGATCTTCTCGATGAATTTCTTGATATGCTTTCATTGCACCTGGAGAATTAGTAAACTTTTTTAAAGGCGCGACCTCATCTAGAATACGCTCACTTTTCTCATCTGTATGGACTCGAACAGCTTCTATCAAAACCCATTGTTCCGGGAAAGCTTGGCGTACATCTGCCCACTTCATTTGAGTCACCTCCAAGAACCGAGATTCTTTAATTATATTGTACCACGATTAAGTAAAGTAGTATCCCCATACACAGCAAATGCTTATTAAAGATAACGCTCTTTAATAGGAGAACTATAAACATTCATATTTTGTGGATTCACGGAAAGGCTAAAATGATCATTACAAAGACAACTGTTTAGGCTGCAAAAAGTATACCTTTCGACGCCCCCACGGACCTTTTTAATGTTTTCTCCTAGACCCATGACACTTATCATACCCCATCCTTGACATCTATGTCTTACAAACCTTTACGGTTTCCCCTACGATGATGATAGTTAACAATAGTTGCGGGGGGAAATTGCCTATGAGTAAACAAAAACAGGCGCAGTTAAAAAAGAGCGTCGCACCTTTTGCCAATCCGGATGCGAAGTCCAGCATCTTGCAGCTGGTGAATTCCATCTTGCCGTTTTTCCTGCTTTGGTTCCTTGCCTACCAAAGTTTAGCTGTTTCTGTTTGGCTGACGCTTGCATTGTCAGTGATTGCCGCAGGTTTTGTTGTGCGTATCTTCATTATTTTTCACGACTGCACCCACGGTTCTTTTTTCAATAAAACAAAGATCAATCGAATGGTCGGCACCATCACCGGCATCATCACCCATTTCGCTTTTGAGAAATGGAAGCGAAGTCATGCGATTCACCATGCCACAAGCGGCAATTTGGATAAACGCGGAACCGGTGATATATGGGTGATGACAGTTCAAGAGTATGCCGATGCTTCATATTGGCAGCGTCTTCTCTACCGCTTGTACCGAAATCCCATCATTATGTTCGGTTTCGGCCCCTTTTATCTTTTTATTCTATCCAACCGCTTTAATCGTAAAGGGGCAAAACGAAAAGAACGAAGGAATACGTATTTGATCAACGTTTCTCTTGTCGCGATCTATACGGGGTTAATCTGGGCGGTCGGCTGGCAAGCGTTTCTCATCATTCAACTTCCGATTTTATTTATATCCGGAGCGCTTGGGATATGGCTGTTTTATGTCCAACATCAATTTGAAGACTCCTACTTTGAAAATGAAGAGGAATGGGATTTTGTAAAAGCAGCTGTTGATGGTAGCTCCTATTATAAACTCCCGAAAGTTATGCAATGGATCACCGGCAATATCGGCTTTCATCACGTGCATCACTTAAGCCCGAGAGTACCCAATTACAATTTGGAAAAAACACATGAAAATATACCGCCCCTTCAAAAAGCAACGACCATCACAATGGGTTCCAGCCTGGAATCGATTCGATTTAGATTGTATGATGAAACAAACCAAACGTTCGTAAGTTTTAAAGAGGTGAAGGGTTTGCTGAAACATCCAAGAACGGAATTTAATCATCGACCCCCGGGCGTACAACAAAAATAAAGCCTTCCCATTCAGCTTGGAAGGCTTTATCTTATGGTATAATGACGAAGAAGGAGGAGGAGCAATGCAAAACTGGTTTCATATTTTCCCGAAAAACACCGGGCTTAGTTTGTATGCTTGGATGATTTTTTGTGTTCTTCCGTTTTCTTTTATTATTCAATCATCTTCTTCATTTGAAGTTATCATTGGTCTTATTCTGTTGGTTCTCTTTTTCACCGCATACCGATTGTCCTTTATCAAAAAGGGCTGGACGGTTTACCTAACATTGAGCATTGAAATGACCATCAACATCGGAATGACGATGTATTTCGGTTATGTCTACTTCGCCCTCTTTTTAGCTTTTTTTATTGGTAATATCCAAAATAAAAGCGGGTTTGTCACTTTATATGTAATTCACCTTACGACGACCATTTTGGCAATTACTGCCGGATTTTTTCTGCAAAGTGAAACCTTTCTGCTGCAATTGCCGTTTATTTTAATCAGCGTCATCGGCGTTATTCTCCTTCCCTTTATTATTTACAATCGAAACAAACGGGAGCTGTTGGAACATCAGTTGGAAGACGCCAATGAAAAGATCTCGCAACTCATGGTCGTTGAGGAACGACAGCGAATTGCCCGTGACTTGCATGATACACTGGGACAAAAGCTTTCCCTTATAGGATTTAAAAGTGATCTAGCCACTAAATTAATCCACGTTGACCCACAATCTTCCAAATCAGAAGTCGAGGATATCCACCACACCGCGAGAACAGCTTTAAATGAAGTGCGTGAGATCGTTTCGGATATGAAAGGAACCAAACTGAAAGATGAAGTCACCCGTGTTCGGGAAATTCTTAAAGCGAAAAACATTGATTTTACAATGACCGGCGATGCTGAGCTTAGCAATACGCCTTTACTCGTCGAAAATGTGTTAAGCATGTGTTTGAAGGAAGCGGTCACGAATATCGTGAAACATAGCCAAGCCTCTCTGTGCCATCTCTCCATCAAGGATTCTTCCAGCGAGTTGGTGATGAAAGTCCGGGATGACGGGATTGGGGTCCCTGCAGGACAGAAAACGACCATGGAAAGCGGCCTTCAAGGGATGAAAGAGCGTTTGGATTTTGTGAATGGGAGTTTGAGCAAAGCGTCATCGAATGGCATGACATTAACAATAAAAGTGCCCCATGTTGTTCAACAAACTTAAATTGGGGGAATCGCCATGATTCGAATTATTATTGCTGAAGACCAACAAATGCTCCTGGGCGCGCTTGGATCTCTGCTTGATTTGGAAGATGATATGGAAGTTGTAGGAAAAGCGCGTAATGGCAAAGAAGCGCTGGCTCTAGTGCGAAACCACCAGCCCGATATTTGCATTATGGATATCGAAATGCCACTCAAAAGCGGATTGGATGCTGCCGAGGATTTAAAAGACCATGCGTGCAAAGTCATTGTTCTCACCACTTTTGCCCGCGCCGGATATTTTGAACGCGCGCGCAAAGCGATGGTAAGCGGCTATTTGTTAAAAGACAGTCCGAGTGAGGATCTGGCAAACGCTATTCGGACGATTATGGCCGGCAGAAAAATATATGCGCCGGAACTTGTAGACATGGCTTATGACAATGAAAACCCGCTAACAGAGCGCGAAGGACAAGTGATTCAGCTGATTGCCGACGGCAAAAACACAAAGGAAATCGCAAATCAGCTCTCTATTACGAGTGGTACCGTCCGCAATTATGTTTCCGTGATCTTGGATAAACTCGATGTAAGCAACCGGATCGAAGCGATTGCACGGTTTAAAGAAAAGGGATGGTTTAAATAAAAGAAGTACAGCACCTCGTGTAGGCACCTAGTAGCGTGTTTCAGAAGTTCTTTCCCTTAGTTAATCGCAGAGTGACATGCCACCTTTATGAGGTGCGATAATGCGTATGCCGTCCCCCTCAGAGTGAGAAAACACCCTTTAGAGGGACGATATCGTAAAAATCGTCCGTCTCAGCAGGGGTTGCAGCCGATCAAAGAGAGAAAGAATTTCTGAGACAGACCACTAGTGCAGCACGTCTGAAATAAGGGATCATCTGTAGGTGTGACGCCAAACCATGAGGTAGCTATTTAATATGAGTCGCCACCCGATGGTTGTGGCGACTCATAACGGGATCGCTTCTTTGTTTTGGCGCCAGCGCCACCCGACTTTCTCCCTCGAGTCTAAAAGGAACCAAGTGCCCCCCACCTATACTCAGCATTCTTTTTTATACTATAAAAATGTAACCATGATAAAGGATTACAGGATAAAAAAGACAAAAGCTTTCGCTATTTTATGAAAGTCCAGTCTTTCCAATATGTACATTTATGCTCACAGTCGTCCCAATCGTTGCCAGATAAAATAAAGCATAAACCGAAAAACCTCTTCCCGTTCCGGCTCGTTGAAAATTTCGTGATACAACCCGCGCCATTCCCGCAAGGCACGATCTTCAAGTCGCAACCGATTGAACCATTCATGCGTCACCCTTTTATCAACGAGATAATCTTCTCCCGCTTGCAAGGTCAACAGAGAGACATTCGGGAATTGATAGGCATGCTCCAAACTCGCCTTCATCGCTTTCGCCAATTCTTGATACCAACGGACGGTCACGTGATGAACATATAGTTCATCTTTTAACATCTCTCTCTTCGCATCTTCATTTCGGGTCAGTTGTTCTGCTCGGATCCCGGTTTTCATGCTAAACGTCGGGATAACCTTGTGCAAACCTCTCGCGATCAATGTCGATCCTTTCTTCGGCGGATCATAGAGATACAAACATGGCGAAGACAAAATGACACCTCGAACAGGCAGTTGCTTTTCCATCATTGTGCGAATGACGCCAAGTCCTCCAAGGCTATGACCGAAAAGAAAGACGGGAAGATCGAAAACAAGCGCTTCCTTACACCAATCATGAATCGTATCAATATATTGGTTAAAATGATCAATATGCCCTCTTTTGCCCCGCGTCCTTCCGTAACCAGGAAGGTCGCCAGCAACGACGTGAAAATGTTCTCGATTTAATCTTTCAATGAGCCATTGATAGCGTCCACAATGCTCCCCTGTTCCGTGAACAATAACAATGACACCAATCGGGTCCTCACATTTCCATATTCGCATAATCGTCTCCCTCCCAACGATCGAAACATTCTCTCTCTTTATTACACCATATGTTGACATCTTTTTCACACCAAAAAATATGTAAAAGGTACGTATGGGCTATTTCTGATATAATAAATCAAGGGGTTAGGGGAAGGCAGTATTAATGCAACAAACCTGATTCCACCTTCCCACATCAAAACAAAGGAGGCGAGCAAGATGATCATCTACCCGTATGATGATAAGCTCCCCGAAATTGCAAACAGTTGTTATATCGCCGACGGTGTTGTGGTGACCGGCGATGTTTCAATCGGGAATGACAGCAGCATATGGTTTCACACGGTTATTCGTGGTGATGTCGCGCCAACCGTCATTGGCGACCGTGTCAATATACAAGATCAATGCATGCTTCATCAAAGTCCCGCACAACCTTTAACGATTGAAGACGATGTCTCAGCCGGGCACCAAGTGGTATTGCACGGGTGTACAATCCGGCAAGGGGCATTGATTGGCATGAAAGCTACGGTGCTCGATGGTGCTGATGTCGGCGAAGAAGCGTTTGTAGCCGCAGGCGCACTCGTCACACCCGGAACAACCATTCCACCGCGGACACTC
Source organism: Salicibibacter kimchii (assembly GCF_003336365.1). Lineage (GTDB taxonomy): Bacteria > Bacillota > Bacilli > Bacillales > Marinococcaceae > Salicibibacter > Salicibibacter kimchii. The sequence goes on from NZ_CP031092.1 coordinate 1,698,412, forward strand.
GCGATGGGAAGCCCTGCACGAGTCGTGCGCGATCTAAATAAGGATGACCTCGAGGAAATGAAACGCGTTCGCGAAGCCTACGTTGAACGGGGGAAAACTTACGCAAAAGCAAAAAGACAATCGTAAAAAATACATAGGAAAAGAGGTAACAAGATGACGACATTTCAAGAGCAAATCGAAAGCTATGCAGCTATCGCCTTAAACGTCGGTGTCAACATTCAAGAAGGGCAAACACTCTTCATACGTTCGCCGTTGTTTGCCGCTGATTTTGTCCGCATCGTCGCGGAAAAAGCGTACAAAGCAGGCGCCAAACACGTTCGTGTCGATTGGAGCGATGAAGCGCTTACCCGCTTGAAATTTGATCACGCGCCCGAAGAAGCATTCTCCGAATTTCCGGATTGGTACGCGCGTGCATTGGAGGAAGAAGCGGATAATAATGCCGCGTTTTTAAGTATTACCGGCGGGGATCCTGACTTGCTAAAAGGTATCGACCCTGAAAAAGTCTCTACTGCCAATAAAACGAGCGGAAAAGCGATGGAAGGCTTTCGGGGCTACATTCAATCCGACAAAGTAAGTTGGTCCATCGTAGCAGTCCCATCCGTAAAGTGGGCGGAAAGAGTCTTTCCGGAAGCTGAAGGAGAAGAAGCGGTTTCCAAACTCTGGCAAGCAATATTTGACGCGACCCGAGTGAACGAACCCGACGCTGTCACCGCTTGGCAGGACCACCTGAAAACGTTGGATGAAAAAATGGAAGCCCTCAACACCAAACATTTCCACGCCCTCCATTATACAGCGGAAGGAACCGATTTGACGATTGAACTCCCTGAAACACACCTCTGGGCATCCGGCGGAAGCGTCAGCAAGGCAGGCGTCAACTTCGTTGCGAACATCCCGACAGAGGAAGTTTTTACAGCCGCTAAGAAAAAAGGGGTCAATGGAAAAGTGACCAGCAAAAAGCCGCTCAACTATGGCGGAACATTGATCAGCGACTTTACGTTAACGTTTGAAAACGGGAAAGTGGTTGATTTTGAAGCAAAAGAAGGCGAAGAAACGTTGAAACGATTGCTGGAAGGAGATGACGGCGCCTCTTATATCGGAGAAGTTGCCCTCGTCCCCCACCGTTCTCCCATTTCAGACACAAACATTATTTTCTTCAACACCCTGTTCGATGAGAATGCCTCCAATCACCTCGCTTTAGGAAGCGCCTACGCTTTCAACATTGAAGGTGGCAAGGACATGGAGAAAGAAGAATTGGAGGAAAAAGGCCTCAATACAAGCATCACCCATGTTGATTTTATGGTCGGAGATGCGGATATGGACATCGACGGCATTCATAAAGACGGCACACGGGAGCCCGTTTTCCGAAGCGGGGACTGGGCCTTCTAATCGACGTCTATCGCCATTCAAAAAATCACCGTTGGAACGCCCGGTTCTCAACGGTGATTTTTTCTCTATTTTGCTTCCGCGGCAAAAGCGGCTTCTTTGAGTGATGCGGCTTTATCCGTTTGCTCCCAAGGAAGATCTACGTCCGTTCGCCCAAAATGGCCGTAAGCAGCGGTCTGACCATAAATCGGGCGCCTCAGGCCGAGCATATGAATAATACCGGCGGGGCGAAGATCAAAATACTTCTCAACGAGTTGCAGGAGAACACTCTCTTTCACCTTCCCGGTTCCAAACGTATCAATAGAAATGGAAACCGGGCGGGCGACTCCGATGGCGTAAGCAATTTGCACTTCACACTTTTTCGCGAGTTCTGCGGCAACAATATTTTTCGCAACATACCTGGCAGCATACGAAGCCGAGCGGTCCACTTTAGTCGCGTCTTTCCCGGAAAAAGCACCTCCTCCATGGCGCGCGATGCCGCCATACGTATCCACGATGATTTTCCGCCCCGTTAGCCCTGCGTCTCCTTGCGGGCCGCCGATTACAAATCGGCCGGTCGGGTTAATAAAAATATTGGTTTCCTCGTCAATTAAATGCTCCGGAACCACTTCCAAGATAACGTGAGCCATGATCTCTTTTTCAAGCTTGGCCATAGCCACTTCCGATTGGTGCTGTGCGGCAATAACAATTGTATCTACTCGAAGCGGCCGGTTTTCCTCATCGTATTCAATCGTTACCTGTGTCTTTCCATCCGGACGCAAAAAAGGAATCGTGCCATCCTTTCGTACGTTTGTCAGGCGCCGAGCCAATTGATGAGCCAAAAAAATCGGTAACGGCATATACTCTTCGGTTTCGTCCTCGGCATACCCAAACATTAACCCTTGGTCTCCGGCACCGATCGCCTCAATTTCTTCGTCGGACATTTTGCCTTCCCGGGACTCCAAAGCAGTGTTCACTCCCTGGGCAATGTCCGGAGATTGTTCATCAATTGCTGTCATTACCGCGCATGTGTCGGCATCCAATCCGAATTTCGCACGTGTATACCCTATATCTTTCAACGTGTCTCTGGCAACTTTAGAAATATCGACATACGTCGTCGTTGTAATTTCCCCTGTCACTAGAATCATCCCTGTATTTGCCACCGTCTCACAAGCAACGCGGGCGTTAGGGTCTTTTTTTATTATTTCATCCAAAATTCGATCGGAAATCTGGTCACAAATTTTATCCGGATGGCCTTCCGTCACTGATTCAGACGTAAAAAGTCTGCGTCCAATCGCTTCCATCGTCGCCTCCTCCTTCTTCAGATCATTGTTCTCTCCCGGTGGCAAGCGCCCGCTTTGCCGGAAGTCAGACATCGGAAACCCGAAATCGAAAGACCCTGAAAAAAGCCTTTTCCGACTTCTGTCATCTGAAATCTGATCTCTGAAATAGCAGGCGACTAACCCCCCGAGTCCCACACACAGGATGTGCTAGTGTCGGCGTTGTCACAGGACGTGACGGTCCTAGCCGACTTCTTTCATTAGAAAGGATATGAACCTTCCTCTGATGAAAGTTTCACTTTATGTTCAAGGCGGATAGCTGTAAAAAACCCCTTTTCTCCCGAGGGAAAAGGGGTTGTCGTTTCATCACCTTTTTCGCCTCTTATCATGCAAAGCACTTATCACTTTGCCAGGTTGGCACCTTTCCCCGACGGGGATGGTTGCTGGGCTTCCAAGGGCCTGTCCCTCCACCTACTCTCGATAAGAGCGTACCTTAATACCAATCGCATCAAAGTCGCAATCGCAATCGTTATTTCCATATGATTTTAACACAGTTATGGGAAGAAAAAAAGCGACACGCAGGCAGCATAGCTTCGCGCACATGGTACATCATGATTCAAACTCCTAAGTACTTGTTTTGACTTTCTTTATCTGCTTTAAAGTCCTTCGCACTTGCTTCATACACCATTCTTCCATTTACCAGGATATACACTTTTTCCGTAGCTCGCAGAGCCACATCCAAATTTTGTTCAACCAACAGCAAGGACACATTACGTTCAGCCATATGCTTGCAGACCTCAATGACTCTTTCAATCACAAAGGTCGATATACCTTCTGAAGGTTCATCCATCAAAATTAATCTTGGATTTCTAACAAGTGCTCGACCTATAGCTAACATTTGTTGTTCACCACCACTTAACTTCGTCCCGCTCACCTTTCTTCTGGCTTCGATTTCCGGGAACAGTTCATAAACAGAAGCAGGTGTCCATTCGTCATCACTCGTATGAGGATTGTATGCCATTTCAATATGTTCCTCGACAGATAAGGAAGGGAATAATTGCCAACCTTGTGGCACATAAGCGACTCCTAAATTAGCTGTCTTAAACGTTTGCATGTCTATCACATTACGACCATCGAAGAACACATCTCCATCTCGGCGAATCTTTTCCAAGCCGAGAATGGACTTTAACAATGTAGATTTGCCCATTCCATTTCGTCCCAGTATGGCCACACGCTCTGCTTCATTTACTTGAAAAGAAACATCTTGTAGAATATGAGCTTTATTATAATAAGCATTCAAGTTTTCAACAGACAATAATGATTTCAACATAGGGAACCTCCCAGACCTTTTATTCTAAATTCTATAACTTATAAATTGTAAGGACATCTTCATTCTGTTTGATATCTTCAGGAGTACCCTGTGCAAGCACAGCCCCTTGATGCATCACCGTTACATGATTCGTTAAACTTAGAGCAAAATCCATATCATGCTCAATGGCCAATATGATTTTCTGTGAAGCTAGACGTCCAATCAACTTTTTCATAAAGGACCTTTCTGACGGAGAAAGACCGGCCATGGGTTCATCAAACAAAACAATTTTAGGATCAGGAGCGAGGGCCATGCCGAGTTCGAGTTGTCTTTGTTCCCCATGAGAAAGATTGCTGACAATGGTATCAAGCTTCTGTTCTAAACCTACACTTTCAGCTACGTCTTGCACTTTATAAATCCTCTCCTGATTTTTGAACCATGGAATGACAAATGAAAATAACCGCTTGGTATCCCGCTCTTTCCCTTTTAAACCCAGATATAAGTTTTCTTCAACAGTCAATTCATGAAATAAATTAGATATTTGATACGTTCTAGCGAGCCCCAACTCACTTCGTCTTTGAACAGGAGCTTTTGTTACATTTTCTCCAAAAATGTATATTTCACCGTCATCCAAGAGAGCTTCACCCGTAATCAGGTTGAATAATGTAGTTTTTCCCGCTCCGTTCGGACCAATCATCACCCCGCTTCTTCCACTATCCACGACTAATGACACTTCATTAATTGCATTTACACCACCGAAGGCTTTAGAAACATTCCTAACCTCCAAAGCCGGCTGGTCGTGTGACTGATTTATATTTTTTTCGTTATTCGATAAAATCCTCCTCATCTATTTCTCCTCCCCGAATACCATCTTTCATGTAATTCTCCGACGTGTTTCTTCTTGTAAATTAACCCCATCAAACCTTTAGGAGCGTACAAAACAACTAGCAAAAACATGACGCCAATGATGATCATATATCTGTTCGTATATGCACTTAAAAAAATTTCAAAGACCTGAAAGATACTCATACCCAATATAGCCCCTATAATACTATAAACACCGCCAAATATGCCGGCGATCAGAACCATAGCAGCAGAGTCCAAATCAATAGAACTGGGATGCATAACCCCGATAGAATAAACAAGAAAGATACCGGAAACCCCTGCGATCAAAGCTGATATCATAAATGCAATCCATTTCAAACGAGCCACTCGATATCCAAGCATAATCATTCTGGACTCACTTTCCCTTATGCCTTTTAGTTTCATTCCGAAAGATGAGCGAGTCAAAGCGAGAACTCCCCCAACCAACACTACAAAGGTAATGAGCAGAATATAATAAAAACCTACTTCCGTTCCTCCTATAATAAAGGTCATCGCATCAGGTGTTGAGATTCCAATTATCCCGTTAGCTCCGTTTGTAACTGAAGCCCATTGCCTGGCAATCGCCCATACTATTTGTCCGAGGATCAACGTGAGCATAATGAAATAGATGCCTTTTGATCTGTTGACGAATACTCCGAAAATAGCACCCACAATTAATACCATAACGATAGCGACTATTGCGGTGTAAGGGAAAAATAATATCTCTCTCGTTTCCAATATGGCAATAGAATATCCGGATATACCGAGAAACGCGGGTACAGCTAAAGAAATCAAGCCGAGTTGACTGGATAAAAAAGCAAAGGAGATCGTCAATAATGAAAAATACATAATTCGTATCGTCATTGTTGTAAAGAAATCACTGATAAATGGGATAGCTCCTAACACAATAATTGCGATAATGAATAAAATCCATTTGAAGATTTGATTCATTCTAATCCCCTCCCGAACAACCCTTTTGGTCTGAATATCAATACGAGAGCGACTGGAGTAAACATAAGGAATAACTGGAACTCGGGTATATATAAACTACCGAAACTATATATTAAACCCATAATAAGTGATGCAAAAATCGATCCTCCGAAGCTACCCATGCCACCTAAAATAATGATCAATAACGCATACGTCAGGATCGTCCAATCATCACCCGGAGATATCATCAAGTGTGAACCGCCTATAACGCCAACGGTACCTGCCAAAAAGCCAGACAGCACAAACATTGAAGTGAACACCAGACGAATGTTGACTCCCATAACTGAAGTCATTTCAAAATCATCTACACCGGCCCGAATAACCATTCCAATCTTTGTTTTGTTCAACAAAGTCCATAACAAGATACCAATTACAAGAGCAAAAATAAAAATAAATATACTCAACTTTGGAACGGTTACTCCACCGATTTGGGCTGGTCCTTGCAACATTTCAGAGTAAGGAATAGATCGTGGGCTCCCTCCCCAAACAACAATCATTATATCTGCCAAAATAATGGCAAAGGATAATGTCACCAACGTTTCCCGAAGGTTATCCCCCCTTACGGTGCGTAACAAGAAAAATTCCAATATGAACGCTATGAGAGCGACGACCAAACCTCCCGCTATAATAGCTAGAAACCAGTTTTCAGTCTGAGAAACCACACTCAAACCAACATAAGCACCGAATAAATATAAGGCACCATGGGCAAGGTTAGCAACTCTCAACAATGCAAATGAGAGATTTAATCCAACAGCAATAATAAACAGCAAAGCCGCCATTGTTATGCCATTGACCAATGTCATTAACATGAAACCACCCCTAATTTAAATAAAGAAGGTACGACCAAGGGATAAATACATTTCCCCTTGGATGACAACAATTTGTAAAAATCTTTACCCAATGGATCTGTTGGTTAGATATTCTTCTTATTCCCAGCCATCATTTTCTTCTAATTGATCAATATAATCCTGACCAAAATATTCAGCAAGATCTTCAAAATATTCAGCAGCTGAGTCAGCAGGAAAGTCCCTATCATTACCGGGTTGTGCCATATACTCTTCTTCATAATCTTCATATGGCCCAAACTGACTAACATCTTCCTCCGTTTCAATTACTTCGTTTTGTAATTGACCATCAACAAGCTCAACTCTTTTAATGTAAATATCTTGTACAGCCTGACCATGTTCATCAAACGTAAATGATCCACGAGGCGAATCTTCCACTTCCATATCCAAGATGATTTCACGTAGTTCATCAACATCACTCGTATCATCACTTGTCTCTTCGAACGCATGCAGGATCACCCGCATCGTATCATAGCCTTGCAAGGCAATACCGTCTGCCTCTTCACCATGCATATCTGCATAGTTTTCTCTAAATTGCACATTTTCTTCATGATCTAAGCTTTCCGAATAATGCATGGAAGAGTAAACCCCTTCGAAACTATCAGATACTTCTTCTAAAATTGGAATATCAGCCACATTCGTTCCACCTAAAATTTGTGGATAATATTCATCCATACCAAATTGCTCCCAAGATTCAAAAAAAGCAATGGCATCAGCTCCACCACTGTTTAAAAGTACGGCATCATAATCATCGGAAATACTTTGCAATTCATTCATGATGGAGTTGAAATCAAATGTATCAGTTGGGTGCCAAATCGTGTGTACTTCTTCACCGCCATTTTCAAAAAATCCGCGTTTAAAGCCTGCAGCTTGGTCCCATGGATAATCATAATCTTGCCCAACCATCGCTATTCGTTCATACCCTAATTCATTGACAACATATTCTCCAAAGTGAAAAATCGTTTGACTTCCTGTCCAGCCGGCACGAATCAAGTTAGGAGATGCCTCTCGCATGGTCATGTCTTCGGGCGCTGAGTAACCGGGCATGATCAAAATATCTTCGTTATCTTGAGCCCAACTGGCAGCAGCCATGCCTTCATCTCCAGTGGAAGGCCCAATGACGACATCGACATCATCTCGCTGTCTCAAATTATCTAACCGTGTTATGAGCTGTTCCGCATCAGCCTGAGAATCTTCTATAACCACATTGATCTCTTGTCCGTCGAGTGTATGATCAATTTCATCTAAAGCTAACTGAACACCTTTTTCAGCTTTTTCCCCGTAATCAGCAAAGCCACCCGTCATAGGTCCGACAACACCAATAGTAATGTCACCTTCATCTGCTGCTTGACTCTGCTCATTGTCATTTGCCGCTTCATCGGTCTCATCTGCACATGCAACACCAATCGTTACGACAAAAGCCGACATAGATAAAAGCGCTATAGACTTAAATACTTTAATCATTATTCCTAACCCCCTTAAAAATTGTAAAGATGGCTCTACAAGTCAAAATATCCGTTTTATTGATACCTTTTACAAGCCCCCATATTTTCCATGTTCCAAGCCATAGTAAACTGTTTCAATATAAGATCAGTTTTACAGGCAAGTTAAATAGAAGATTTCATTCAACTATTATTTTTTTGAACTGCTCGACTTGTCTTTGGATAGCCGTTTCGGTAGGCAGTCTTTCAATACTGGATGCACCGAAAAAACCGACAATACCTGTTGTTCGATTCATGACATACTCTGCATCTTCAGGTTCTGCCAGAGGTCCACCGTGTGCAATAACCATAACATCCGAATTAACGGCCTTCCCTGCATCGTGAATGGTTTGTATTCGTTCGACGCAATCATCCAAAGTTAATGCCGTTTGGGCACCTATGGCTCCGCTCGTTGTCAATCCCATATGGGCAACCAATATATCTGCACCTGCTTCGGCCATTTGCGTTGCTTCATATTCATTGAACACATACGGGGTGGTTAACAGATCCAGTTCATGGGCCTTGCGTATCATGTCGACTTCTTTATCGTAGCCCATGCCGGTTTCTTCAAGGTTTTTACGTAACACCCCGCCAATCAAACCTACAGTAGGAAAGTTTTGAACACCAGAGAATCCCATCCTTTTTAAGTCTTGCAAGAATACATCCATTACTCTAAATGGGTCTGTTCCACAAACACCCGCTAATACGGGGGTGCTTTTTACAACCGGTAATACCTCACCGGCCATTTCAACAACGATTTTGTTTGCATCTGCGTATGGCATCAAGCCCGCCAATGATCCGCGTCCGGCCATTCTGAATCGGCCAGAATTGTAAATGATGATTAAATCAATGCCCCCGTTTTCAGCCGACTTTGCAGATAATCCGGTACCTGCACCTCCACCAACAATGGAAACCCCTTCATTCACTTGATTTTGAAACCGGTGTAACATTTCTCCACGTGTTAAAGTCATACCATATCCCCCATTTGCATTAATCTTATTAATCGCCTACGTTTTCTTCTATTAATTGGATAAGCTTTTTTGCCATCGCCAGTGCAAAAGATTGATCATTAATGTGATGATCCATTTCTATAACTTCTATCTCATAATTTATAACATTTGCTCGCAGGGCATCGAACAAAGCTCGATTTTCTTCTGGTCCGTAAAAAGGCTTTCCTTCAATATCAATTCCGGACACTCCTTTTAAAGGAAGGAAAAGAGCCGATGGCCTATCAACCATGTTCAATTTACCTGCAATAATCTCTCCCAATTGTTTGTTTTCTTCCTTTGTTGTTCGCATCAATGTAGTAGTAGCATTATGTTTGTATAGGTTCCGGTCTTTATATTGATGTGGCACGGTCTCAATACTTCCGAAGTTGATCATGTCCAGCGCACCTGTAGATACTACTTGAGGAATACCTGCTTTAGCAGCTGCTTCCAGACGATGGGGGCCTGCACTGAGAATGCCTCCAATTAGTTCATCACACCATTCTGTTGTTGTTACATCAAGAACCCCTTTAATCCAACCAGACTCAATTAAGGTTTCCATAGCTTGACCACCTGTACCAGTAGCATGGAAAACAAGTACTTCATATCCTTTATTTTCAAGGTATGCCCTTGCTTTAGTGACAGAAGGTGTCGTAAGTCCAAACATTGATGCGACAATCAAAGGTTTTTCAACTTCTAATTGTGGCGGTTTTCCTTGAACCATACCAGAGATGGCAAAGGCAGCGTTTGCTAAAATTTGGGATGAAAATAAGTTTATCCCCGAGATATCAAGGACTGAATACATTATTGTCACATCTTTTACACCAACATAAGATTGTATATTGTTAGAAGCTACAGTGGACACCATTACTTTCGGAACGCCGACAGGCAAAGTTTGCATGGCATTTGTCGCGATGGTCGTCCCTGCTGATCCTCCCAAACTAATAACTCCGGCTATTTTTCCTGATTCATAAAGATTCTCTGTTACACGTGCAGCACCATTCATCATGACATCAATGGCTTTACCACGATCATCTTCTCTAATTAACTTTTCTAGCGGTACACCTCCTTTTTCGGCTACTTCTCTGTTACTGATCTCAGCTTTGAAAAAAGGCTCACCTTTCACACCACAGTCCATGACAACCGTTTCAATTCTGTTGTTTTCAATGATGTCTTTGATGTAGGCAAATTCTTCTCCCTTGGTATCCAAAGTTCTCACTATTAGGATCTCCCCCAACGTCATCCTCCTTTCTTTCAGTTTAAAATTGCAAATATCATGCCATTTTTCTGCTCATCACACAAACATGTCTACTTCACATCTTTAATAACATTTATTTAATGAAGCAACTTTTGAACAAAAAAAAGTGAGAAAATCATTTCTCACATCTGTGAAAGTCGAGAATATTTTACCCAATGTTTCTCAATAATTTCTCATCAGTATTCTCTGCTTAAGCTATATCAAAAAATACCATAAATGTTACTATGATTTTTATGTCTTTTCTATATGATATTTTTTCATTTTGTTGTACAAGGTTCTTCTTGTAATACCCAGATGTTGTGCTGCTTTCGTTCGATTCCAAGAAAATTGCTCAAGACATTCCTCGATCGTATATTTTTCTACTTCAGATATGTTCTGATTATTTTTATTTTCGATCCTATCAGTGACATACTGGTTACTTGAATCCTGAATGATCTTTTGAATCGACTCCGGCAGGTCATACAAACCGATCATGCTTCCATCGCATAATATGGAAGCTCTTTCCAATGTATGTTCCAGTTCCCGAACGTTTCCTGGCCAATCGTATTTTAACATGGCATCTAGTGAAGCTGCAGATAACCTTTTGATATCCAAATTGAATTTGTCATTAATTCTAGCTAAAAAGTAATTGACAAGTGACGGAATATCTTCTTTACGTTTACGTAAAGGTGGAATATAAATGGAAACAACATTTAATCGGTAATACAAATCCTCTCGAAATATACCTTGTTGTACAGCTTCGCGCAAATCCATATTAGTCGCACATATAATTCTTACATCCACTTTGATTGTCTGATTTCCACCTACTCTTTCAAACTCTTGTTGTTGAATGACACGCAAAAATTTAGCCTGAATATCCAAATCAAGTTCACCAACTTCATCCAGAAATAACGTTCCATTATTAGCCAGCTCAAATTTGCCTATTCTTTTACGGTCAGCACCCGTAAACGCCCCTTTTTCATGACCAAACAACTCGCTTTCCAGAATTTCCTTAGGGATAGATGCACAATTTAGCTTGACAAACGATTCTTTATATCGTGGACTATTATAATGAACAGCGCGCACGATCAACTCTTTTCCGGTACCACTCTTCCCGTGGATCAAGACATTGATATTTTTGTCTGCCACTTTATTGACTACATCGTATATTTCTTGCATACTTCTGCTGCGCCCTACAACCTCATCAAAACCTTTTTTCTTAGCCAGTTCCTTCCGCAAGCTCTCATTTTCTTCTTCCAGCTTATACACATTTTTAAAGTCCTGTATGGTTTCTTTAATGCTGGCTTCTGTAGGTATCCTTTCAAAGCTTGAACCACCAATATATCCGACCGCTTTTGTTTGTCTGTAGATGTTACTAGCTTGTTCCGGATCATTGATTGGACCACCGTACACCATCATAAAAATATCCGGATTTACTTGCAGTGCTTGATCAAAAATACGGTTTAACATATTTGTACTTTCTTTCAAGCTTTTTTGTGGTGACACACTGATGTCTCCACCGATAGTCCACCCTAAGTTGACACAAATCACGTCCACATTAATCTCCGCCATTTGAACGGATTGTTCCTCATTAAATGTGAAGGCAATCGTGAATATACCCCTTTTAACTGCTTTTTTCATCAATTCTACTTCAGCCTGAAACCCCATTCCATTTTCTTCTAACGCTTCTCTATATATACCATCGATGACACCAGCGCTCGGAAAGTTATTTACTCCATGGAATCCAGCTTTAATTATTTTATCGAGAAGCATTTCCTGACTTTGCGTTGGATCGGTTGCACACGCACCAAATATAACTGCTTTATCCTTTACGCGAGGTAAAATCTCTTGACTTCCAAAACCCATGACGAGTTCGTTACTATTTGCATAAGGCATCAAACAAGCAAGAGAAGATACACCCGAGGCCCTGTAACGACCAGCATTCAAAACGAGGAACAAATCTGCTCCACCTTCATAGGCCAGTTTGGCTGAAAGGCCAGATCCTGCTGCCGCACCAATAACCGGCTTTTTGTTTTCAATACTCATTATCAGTTGTTGTCTGATCTTTTCTTTGCTCAACATGATCATTCTCCTTCCATTAGCAAAGAAATAGCAAAGAAAGTTGCAGTTGAAATAGCCGTTATTATGTAGAATTCGACATCAGTATGCTAATTTCCTCTCATAACCCTTAATTTCTTGTTCCACATAGTAAAGGACAATAACCTGCCATGCCCTGACTACTACTATCGTATACATTCTGGTTGTCGGGTTATTCGGTAAACTGTGCTTGTTATTCGAAAAATCACAATGGTATTGAAATAAATTGATTCTGAAAAGGTACCACGGGATTCAAACAAAACTCAATTGATTTAGAAAAATTTCATTGGGACATGTGGATGCAAGCTCCGTTTTTCTCATACAATACCCAAAATGTGTTCCGACCATTTTCATTAGCAGACACAAATTTTTTACATAAAAATAGTATAGACTATATGCGAAAATGTGTTATACTAATTGCATCTAATCTTTATTACATGCCCTCAGCTTAGCACAGAAAGGATTTTGCCGATTATGAGTACCGTTTCTTTTGCATCAGCCTTAGACCATCTTTTACAACAAAGACAGGCCGAATTCGATCTTCCCGAGCCTAGGTTAGTGGAAAGGGCACTCGCGCGCGATGAGGGCATTCTCACGAAAGCCGGTGCTTTTGCGGCGACGACGGGGGCATATACTGGCCGTTCTCCAAAAGATAAATTTATTGTCGATGAACCTTCCACCCGTGATGATATCGACTGGGGACCGGTAAATGCGCCGATTGATCGTGAAGTGTTTTCTGCGCTTTATCGCAAGGTGCTTCATTATCTAGGCCAGCAAGAGGCACTCTTTGTCACCCACGGCTATGCCGGAAAAGATAAAAATTATCGTATGCCGCTAAAGGTGGTTAATGAATATGCGTGGCACAATTTATTTGCCCGCCAATTGTTTGTCCGCCCGGAAATCGGTGAAAATCCTGCTGTAGAGGATAGCTTCACCATCGTCTCCGCCCCGGGATTCAAAGCAGATCCGAAAGTGGATGGAACCCGATCTGAAGCGTTCGTTCTTATCTCCTTTGAAGAAAAAGTCATCCTCATAGGCGGGACAGAATACGCCGGTGAAATGAAAAAATCCATTTTTTCTGTGATGAACTATCTTTTGCCGGCGCGGGAAGTTATGCCGATGCATTGTTCGGCCAATACCGGAAAAGAAGGGGATGTCGCCTTATTTTTCGGATTATCCGGGACAGGGAAAACAACGCTTTCCGCTGATCCTAATCGCTTTCTGATCGGAGACGACGAACATGGTTGGTCCGAGAATGGCATTTTTAACATTGAAGGGGGCTGTTATGCAAAAACCATCAAGCTCTCCGAAGAAAAAGAACCGGACATCTACCATGCCATTCGTTTTGGGGCAGTTTTGGAAAATGTCGTTGTGGACGAAGAAACACGTTTGCCCGATTACGACGATACGTATTACACGGAAAACACACGTGCCGCTTACCCTCTTGAGCACATCGACAACATGCTTGCACAGGGAAAAGCAGGGCATCCGAACACGATCATTTTTCTTACTGCTGATGCCTTCGGCGTGCTCCCGCCAATCAGCAAGCTGACAAAAGAGCAAGCGATGTACCATTTTCTGAGTGGTTACACAAGTAAACTCGCCGGCACGGAACGAGGCATCACCGAACCGGAAGCCACGTTCTCCAGTTGCTTTGGCGCACCGTTTTTGCCTCGCCATGCGTCTGTATATGCGGAAATGCTTGGCGAAAAAATCGATACGCATGAGGCCAACGTTTTCCTTATAAACACCGGATGGGCCGGCGGGAGTTACAACACGAGCGAGCGCATCGATTTGGCGCATACGAGAGCAATGGTGCAAGCAGCACTTGAAGGAGAACTTAATCAGGTAGAATCCATCATCGATCCTATTTTTGGGCTGCATGTTCCCACTCGCTGCCCGGGTGTTCCCGACAACGTTTTACAACAGCGTGAAACGTGGGACGATCTGGAAGAATACGAGCAAAAAGCAAAAGAACTTGCTTCGAAATTCCACCGCAATTTTGAACGTTTTTCAAATGTCCCGGAAAACATTCGAAATGCCGGGCCGCTTGTTTAACCGAGCGAAAGGTTCTTCTCCTTTCCTCGGTTTTTTTCTGATCTAATCCATTTTTACTCCCCCGATTATGATTTTGAGACTAGCGGTCTGGCTCATACATTATTTCTCCCTTTGTTCGCCATACACCCACATTTCCTCCCGAAGTACGCACGTATCAGACAGACACTTTCGTTGGTTTCATCAAACGTACAGGGTGGGATCACCGATGCAAAAGCGTTATCAGATCGGCTTCAACCCATGCTGAGTGGGACCACTACCGTAAAAGGGCGGATTCCTACGCTGTGAGGGACGATTTCCGCGTGATCGTACCTCTTCTATTTGGCGCCACAGCCGTCCCCATCCTAATTTTCCAAAACTCAAAAATTCCTTCTGGGCATCACCGAACACCCAGGGTACGCATAAGATGCGGTATTGATGCAGGGAGGGAAGATGATTATTATGAATAAATGGATTCGCCGGGGATTGGCTCCGGTGCTTGCTGTGCCTTTAATTTTAACCGCTTGTTCCAACGGCGATGACGGCGAAGACGACACCATAGAAGTAGGCGAAGTCACACGCTCTATTTTTTACGCCCCGCTTTATGTCGCCATTGAAGAAGGTTTTTTTGCCGATGAAAACATTGACATTGATCTCACAACAACTTGGGGCGGCGACACGACGATGACTGCACTCTTATCGAATAGTGCAGATGTGGCGCTTGTCGGTTCGGAAACATCCATATATGTAAACGCGCAAAACCCAAGTGACCCGGTTGTCAACTTTGGAGCGCTCACCCAAACAGACGGTACATTTCTCGTTTCAAGAGAGCCGATGCCGGACTTTTCTTGGGAAGACCTTGAAGGAACCTCATATTTGGGGCAACGGGCAGGTGGCATGCCGCAAATGGCCGGTGAATATGCCCTTCGCCAAAACGGCTTTGACCCTCATGAAGACGTAGAACTGGACCAAAGTGTCGATTTTGAAAATATCGCCAGTGCATTTGCGTCCGGAAATGGGGACTTCGTGCAATTATTCGAGCCAAACGCTACTCAATTTGAGGAAGAAGGCATCGGGCATGTCGTTGCCTCTTTCGGTGAAGAATCCGGCACGCTTCCATATACTTCTTTTATTACAAAGGAAAGCATGATCGAAGAAGATGAAGATGTGCTCGTTCGCTTTAACCGCGCCATTTATGAAGCGCAGCAATTCGTGGAAAACGAGTCGCCAGAGGCAGTCGCCGCATCCATTGCCCCTTATTTTGACGAAGCATCAGAAGAAGTCATTGCCAACGTCGTCGAGCGCTATGACTCACAAGATTCTTATGCAACAGATCCTTATATTGATGAAGAAGGATGGGACCATCTTCAAGACATTATGGATGAGTCCGGAGAGTTGCCCAAGCGCATGGACTATGAGGATCTCGTTAATACCGACATTACTGACCTGGCATTAGAATAAAGGGAGGTTCCGAATAACTTCCCTTTCTAGCAACCATCGCGCGCTTTTAAGGAGGGGAGATGACTCATGGCACTTTTGGCATTGAAAGATGTAGAAAAGCATTTTTTTTCTCAGGAAAATGTCCTTGAAGCGATACGTAACGTCAGTTTGGAAGTTAATACTGGAGAGTTTGTCTCCATCATTGGCCCAAGTGGTTGCGGAAAAACAACCATTCTATCCATGGTCGCAGGCTTGATGGAACAATCGGAAGGGGAGATCCTTCTTCAGGGTAACCCGATCACAAATACAAATACCGATGTTGGCTATATGTTGCAGCAAGATTATCTTTTTCCTTGGTTAACGATCGGCCAAAACATCGACATCGCGCTAACGATTACAAAAATGAAAAACAAACAAAACCAGGCCTATACACGTGATTTGCTCGATCAAATGGGTTTGGCGGATCGGGAACACGATATGCCCTCCGCCCTTTCCGGAGGAATGAAACAAAGGGTGGCGCTCGTTCGGACACTTGCCGCCAAGCCGTCATTGCTACTTTTGGATGAACCTTTTTCAGCCTTGGATTTTCAAACAAAACTGAAATTGGAAGATTTGATTCACGAAACATTAAAGGAAAAAAGAAAAACGGCATTGCTCGTTACCCATGACATCAGTGAGGCGATTGCGATGTCCGATCGGATTATTCTCCTGACGAATCGACCTGCTGCCATTAAAAAAACCTTTGTGATGCCAGAGGAACTTAAAATTTTATCGCCTCTTGATGCACGTCAACATCCAACGTTCTCAGATTGGTTTCAATTGATCTGGAAGGAGTTGGAAAACCTTGAATCCGAAGTTAATTGAACAACATGCACAGTTTCGTTCGCGAAAAAAACGCGAGAAAATATATGTTCACATCAGTCAGATCATAATATTAGTCGCATTCTTTTCTTTGTGGGAATTGGCCAGCCGATGGCAATGGATCGACCCCTTGATCTTTAGTTCACCCAGCAGTGTGTGGAACCTCCTGGTCGATATGCTGGCAAATAACACGTTGTATGCGCACATCGGTATCACCGTGCTGGAAACTATTCTTGGCTTTTTGATCGGAACGTTAGGCGGGATATTAATCGCAGCCTTTCTATGGTGGTCCCCATTTATGTCGCGTGTGTTGGATCCGTATATTGTCGTTTTGAATGCAACACCTAAAGTCGCCCTCGGACCGATGCTCATCGTCATTTTCGGGGCAAACATGACATCCGTGATTGCCATGGGCGTTCTTATCTCCATTATCGTAACGACCCTTGTCATCTACGGCGCCTTTAAGGAAACAGACGGAAATTTGGTTAAAGTCATTGATACGTTTGGTGCCACCAAACTGCAAAGATTTCGGCATGTCATCGTACCCGCTTCATACCCCGCAATGGTGTCGGCTCTAAAGGTAAACGTCGGGCTCGCGTGGGTCGGTGTGATTGTCGGTGAATACCTCGTCTCCAATGAAGGCCTCGGGTATATGATCATCTACGGCTTCCAAGTATTTAATTTTGACATGGTCATGTTAAGCCTAGTTCTCGTTGCAATCCTCGCGACGATCATGTATCAGCTTGTGGCAATACTGGAAAAATTCCTGATGAGAAACCGAAGATAAAATCATCCATTTAATACTATGGATGATTTTTCTTGTGGTATACAATAAATCAGATCATGTTTTGAAGGAGTTCAAGATCATGATCAGATGCCATGATAAGACTCTATAGGTCCTTATTTGATTTGAATGGACTCATTTTCAACTCGGTAATTTGTACCAAACCATACCCAAATTAAAAATCCTATACCTGTTAATCCAAGTACATATAAAAAAATGGCAAGCACGATTAGTGAAAAAATTAAAAATAATAACTAAAGAAACAAATACAATAGTTCCCTAGAAGGATCGTGGATGCTGTGAATGATTCCATTATGTTATTCCTCCCATCGATATAGCATTTCTCTCTATTTGTATTAATTGTCATAATTTTACCATATAAAAGCACGGGTTTCCTCGAAAAGCCCTAATTTCTCTACAATGCATTTGTTCAACATAATTGGTCTGTTAAAAGCAAAGATGGCGCAAGACTTATTCCAGAATAGCGCCTCGTTAAACGTAAGCTCAGAAGAAAATATCATTCCTAATCTGTGTTCAACCTCAATTTAATCTTTCTTTCGCCAAAGCGCAATCGCTGTAATGACCATCCACAAATACACAGATCCGTAAAGTATTCGTTGTAATAAACCGAAGAAATCGACAAATGGCTGTAAGGACATAAGTATTAGCGCACTTGTGGTGATCAACGCACAAATGAATGTCCAAATCGATAACTTTGGCATTTCTTTTCGAATGGACAAACCAATTAAGATTAAAGCTGGGACTTGAACAATCATTCCTGGGATGGAAGGAATGGTGTGCCAGAGAAAATTCACATCAGCAGGGAAGATCCCTGCAATTGTATAGCTGAGCCCAAAGATAAAAAGAAAAATGGTCGCAATTGTTGTTTCTCGTCTATCCGGCCAAAATTGATGTAAAAAAAGTGCACCAACAAAAATGGCAATGCCTGTAAATGTAAACGTCCAATTCATTAGTAAATGATAAGGTGAACAGATTTCTAAAGATGAGAGTACATACGTATCGGTTCCACACGTTGTTACACCAAGGTCACTCATGGGCTGTGCAAGAAAATTGTACGGCGCAGTGGTTGTTTGAATAACGATGTAGTCGATAATAAAATATATACTTAGTGATATCCAGCATATAAAACCAGTCTTTGCAATTATAGTGCGCTGATGTCTAAGTAGGAAAATCACGCATATGACGATAATGGTTAACAAAGCCATTAAGAAATAAGGTGAATCCATCTATATTGCCCCCACTGAATATTCTCCTTTATTATGTGGCCAATATTGCTCTAACTCAATCTTTTTCACTACATGTCCAGAATGATCAGCAGGGCAATCTCTTTCATTTATTCAACAAAAGCGCCTGTTGATTGAAAATCGAAAAATGCTAAAATGACATCGCCCCAACCAGGCACAACCACCCTACACAATTGCCATTACCGAAATCAAAATAATCATATAAATGAGTGTTTGTATCGCTAATGTCGGTGTCACCGTTTTGTGCTCTGTTGTTGAACGTAAGCTATTTAGAACAGCTCCAAACCCGAGTAATGCTGCTATTATAAGCATTGGATAACTTAATAACGGAGGAGGTTGATAATCATCTGGGAGTGAAAATCCTATAGTTAAAACAATTGTAAAATATACAATACAAATAACCGTGATCACGTTCAGAAATCGATTCATTGCCACACCTCAATAAAACCTTTTGTTGCTCCAGAAAATGGCCTTATTCTTTAAGAGAACGCAATCTTTGTTATTCCAGAATTGCGCCTCTTTAATTGAACAATGCCCGTTTAATCTTCTCTTTCCTAACAAAAAGCACAAAGGACATAATTGTTGCACCAAGCCAAATGAATAACACAATACCAGTAAGAATTGGTAAAGCAGATAGTTCGAATACTGTACGACCTAATGCCGTTTGAAAACCGATCAAAATAATTGATACAATCCACGCGATACTTCCATAATGAATAAGTGTTTTTTTCAAGCGATCCTTTACTTGAGAATTTTCCAAAAACCAAGCAGGTAAAATCAATGTTTGCAGAGCATGAAATCCTATTCCATGTAGGACAATTAAATTTCCCATATCCCCTGTGAAACGACCTTGAAGCACAATCATCCATATTCCAGCGAGATTGCCGACTAGAATTGAGAAGAACGCATAGCGAATACCTAATATAATCAATGGTCGTTCATACGGTGATTTTATCCTAAAAAACTGGATGGTAAGTACCAGTGCTAAAATGACAAGCAACAGTGAGATAACCCCAAATAGCATTCCGGCGATCATATCAACTAGAGAACCCTCAACAGAAAATCTAGGATTAAGTCCTCGCAAATGTTGTATGCTTTCAATTCCATAGGAGTAGAGACTTGATACAATAAACAGCCGCCTTATCACCTTTCGTTTACGCACTGTTAACTTTGCTAAAGGTAATATAGCGGCAATGGAAAGGATATAAATCCCGACTGCCGCATTAAAAGAGAATGCACTTTCTAAATTCCCCTCCGGTAAAACAATTGGTCCTTGAAAATAGATAACCACAGCGGTAAAAACAGCCAAAACAATTCCGAATAATCCAGTTAGGATAAGCCACCGTTCCCCCTCAAATAGCTTAACTGACGGTTCCGCAACGTCATTCAAGAGTCCTCGCTCCTTCAATTTATTTATTAATCAATAAATAGTGAGTTAAAAAAATCACGCTGATGACTTTTTTTAGTCCTTATTATGTCCTTGAGCTAATTCAGGTAAGTCCAGCACTTCTGAAACCGTAATGAGTAAACCGGTTCCTATGAAATGAGCTGCTGTCATTTTTGCGTTAGGAATCCCTGCTCTTTCAAATTTCAAAATCAACGATTCAAATATACTAAGAAACATCTTACGAACGTGATTTCGAATGTCAACTTCTGAAATAGCATGTGCCTGCATGATCATCAACACCTCATCCCGATGAGTTTGTATGATTTGAGTGAATGCATATCCCATCGCTTCAATTAATTGATCAGTAGGTGCTTCAACCTCTGAAAAGGTATCATAAATCCGACTGAAAGCACGATCAAGGACAACCTTGAATAAGTCTTCTTTGTTTTCAAAGAAATGGAACACATATGGTTGGGATACTCCCGCAGCCTTTGCCACCATCGCTGTTGTTGTTTTATAATATCCATTCTCTGCAAAAATACCAACGGCATTTTCTATAATTACTTCCTTCTTATCTTCACGAACTGCCACTAAAATCATTCCTCAATTTATTTATTGATCAATAAATAAATTATATGAGAAGTTATTCCCGTTGTCAAGGATCTTAATACAGTTAGATCAAAATATCTCCGTAATACATTATTTGCTGTGTTAACCTGTTTCATTTCTTGAACAAGAAGACAGTTTACTGATCCAATAACCGTTATACATTATAATGGTCCAACAATCCAATAACGAGCGCTATACTTATTCCAGAATAGCGCTCGTTTGCTTAAAACTCTACATTTTTTTACGCTGAATAAGAATGCTAATGCCATTACTAACGAAGACTAAGCTCATCCAAACTGTCATTGTCGTTCTTACTTGTTCCACAGTTGGATTGAAAAACTCAATAAATAACAGATGAAAAGTAAAACCGAGAAATATAAAAACAAAGGCTGCCTGTGCTGCTTTAGCAAGAATAGTCTTGCCTCTTTCATCCTTACCTTCCGATGATGTGAAGGTAATATATACACCAATGCCGTACGCCGCAAGTATTATAGAAATAAGATATATCGCAATCATCCTCCACACTCTCCTTTCTTTTCATATGAAAAAATCTCATCAATTCTTTTTCTGTACAATTGGGAAATTTCAAATGCTAACATAAGAGATGGATTATATTTGCTTGCTTCAAGGGAGTTTATCGTTTGCCTGGTTACACCTAGTTGTTCTGCTACGTACTTTTGTGTCCATCTTTTCTCAGCTCGCAGAAGATATAAATTGTTGCTCAAAACACGTTCACTTTTTTTCAACTGTCCCCCTCCTCGATATTAAGTTAAAAATAATTTACATATGTAATATATATTTAACGTTATTGAGTGTCAATCAATAATGAATAGAAACTTTGTTTTGATTTAACGGCTTAACCCCCAATACACGATTAAAGGCGCTTTCCACTCTTTAGAAGAAAGCGCCTGTTTTATGTTATAGATTAAATGCTTTTGCTTTGTACTGCTCCATTAAATGGCCTGATTCTGGTACAACTTTTATTCCACAATAGCGCTCGTTTGCTTAAATTCTTTAATAATCATGCCTACAAATTACTGTTCACAAGATACTGACCAATTTAAAGCTAACAAATCTACATTTTCCTCTGTAATAGTTCCATTGTTTTCCACACAGGCACTTTTTGCTTCTATAAAGCCGTTGTAGCTTAAAGCAATACTAATTGTCACCATAGCCGTGACCGTAAGAATTAACCCGATAATCACATTTCTTATCCTTTTTGATCTCATCGAGTTGCCTCCTCTTTAACTCACAAATTCCTACTTGTTCGATTAGCGCCCTTCGTTAATGGAGTACACCAAAAAGTCTTGCCTCATTTACGCTTGGACCTTGTTTGTTCATTCATTCCCGAGAATGATTATCTTTATTTCGCACCTCTGTCATTATTTGATCAACTTTTGACTCGATATTATCCAGGCGTTCCTCATCATTCGTTTTTCCCCGAGTTTGATAATGTTTCACTGTAGCGTACGAACCAATCACAAAACTGCCAATTATAACTACACAGATTGTATATATAAAGACACTAAAAGGCTCCATGCTTAACCTCCCTAGAATCAAATTTCAAACACTCATTTGAAACGGTTTTTTGTTTCCTTGAACACCGACATTACCAGGCCCACAATCGTGCTTCGATTGCTTAGACATATTGAACTACAAGCTTATTCTATATGAATCCTTACTCGTAATGTGGCTTCTGTTCTTTCATCAGAGCGCTGAGATTAAGATATAAAGCATAACATCCTACTGCTATTGTAAATCCGGCAAACCAAAAATCAGCAGGGTTGAATAAAACATGAAAGGTCGTTATGAATGCGGGCACAATCATGACAATTGCAATCATATTTCGGACATAATTATGCATTTTATCTCTTCTTCCTCCTTCTGAAAATGCCCAATAAGCCAAATAAGGAGCGGAATATTTGTTCCGCAAAAGCGCTTCGTTAGTTGTATAGAAATGATTTTTACATTTCACCTATTCCGTGGGCAAGAATACTAAATAACAAACTTATCGTTGTTAAGCCAGCAACTGGAATAGCAAAATATTTGTTGTTTTTGAACTCATAGATAGCTGTAAACGAACCAGCTACACATAGCACTAACCAAACAGGAACAAATATTGCAGATGCTATATTTGTTGGTAACAGAGTGTAGCCACTAGTTAAGAAAAATACCCAATGTAAAATTAGCAACCCTAAAATTACATAAGAAATATTTCTAGGTGATTTTGCGACGATGACCACTCCCTTTCACTCTATCCCTTTTCCGCAAGACAGGAAGCTTACTTTTATTCCGCATAAACGCTTCGTTAATTGCAAAAGCATTCACATAAAAACAATCGTTTTTTGGGGTATTTAAAAACTAATGTAATGCCAACTAATAATAAAAAAAACGCCCCTGCCAGTACGATATATCCAGAAAATATTGTGATCTTTCCTGTCTTAGATATCTTTTTCAACCATCCAAATTTTTCAAGGTTTACTTTCAAGATGCTATAACTCCCCAGCAGCAATTATAAATAAAGCCATAAATGGGTGAACCATGAAAACACCTCCTAGCATTACTACACTTACTCAATTAAATGGCATTATTCTTTAGGAGAGCGCATTCCCTGTTATTCCAGAATTGCGCTTCGATAATTGATTACAGAAGATCCTGTTTCTTAAAATAAAGTAAACCAAATCATTTGCAAAACATCCCTCGTAAATAAGTAAATAAAGGTCACAATCATCGCTGCAGGGAATGTAATAAGAATAAGCTTTCCGATGGATAACGACTCATATATCTCCACCAATCGGTTAAGAACAGAATTATAATTTAGCTTGTTCATAAGTACCTCCCTTTATTATGAGTATGACAAGCGTTATCCTTATTCAAGATAAGCTCTCTTTAACTTAATAAAATATCGATACCCACAAATAAGGAAAAACCAGACGTAAGAAAAGCAATAATAGCTGTGGGTTTTCTTTTCTCTCTACATTCACCGAATCCCAAGACTAAAAACATTGCTCCTAAAAGTAGTTGCGTAAACAAAGCGTTATGTTCTCCAGTCATTAAGTTGTAACTTGAGACAGCAGCCAAGACAGCAGCCACTAAAATTCCTAAAATAGCCATGGTTGTTTTCATTATCAGCAAGTAACCCCTTCTAAAATATTGACATTTCCAACTTCCGCATAAGCGCCTCGTTTGCGGTAGAGTGACACCTGCAACCGAAAGGCTGATTAAAAGTATCTTATTCAACGCCATTTTCCAAAATCGAAAAAGTGCGTTCATTGCAATTAATCTCGGCCATCGCACCATACGGCAAAATAAACTTTGGTTCGGTATGGCCGAAATTCAAGTTGTAAAGAATCGGTAAATCGAGCAGATCATTTTCTCTCATGACTTGTTGAATGACTTCTTTATATTCATTGTAATAATGCTCATCTTGCGGTTTGCCGAAGATCATCCCATTGGCACTTTTCAAAATGCCTTGCGCAGCATAATTTCGCAACCAGCGTTTGATCATTTCCGGTTCTGTTTTTTCTTCAGATGTCTCAAAGAAAAGGATACTGTCTTCCCAATGTTTGCTATCCGGCCAGATTTCCGTTCCTTTAGCGAACTCCAGTACTTCTATACAACCTCCGATCAAACGCCCGTGTGCAACACCTGATCCTTGGAGTACTTCATATCCCGAATTCGACTGCATCTTACGTCGTTGATGCTTATTCGCTTCATCCCATTCCAGAAACTCACTCGTCCATTTTTTAGCAGGTTGAATATTACCAATCATCTCGCCCGAAAAAAGCGTTCTCTGGATCATTTCCACCGTATAATTATCCATTTCCACGTTTTCAGCAAAGTCGGTTAAAATCGCCGGACCATAGAAAGAGGAAATGCCTGCTTTATAGCAAAACAAATGGGGCATCGTTACATCGGAATAGCCTATAAATATTTTCGGATTCTCGCTAATCACCTCAAAATCAATATATGGCAGTAAACGTATGCTATCATCACCACCGATATTGGTAATAATCCCCTTAATTGTCTGATCCTTAAAAGCTGCCATTAAATCCTCTGCACGTGACTGCGGGTTTTTATAAACGTAATCAGAGCCTTTTAAGCTATTCGGCATAGGAACAACCTGTAGACCAAAAACATCTTCTAATCTTTTTACACCCTGATTATAGCGCCATCTGATATTTGAATCACCGGCCGCTCCCGAAGAAGGGCTTACTGTCGCAATTTTATCCCCTGATCTCAATTTTTCTGGTTTTATTAACAACTGAAAAACACCTTTCTGACATAACTTAATGCTTATTTTTAATCAATTAAATGGCCTGACTCCTGCATACTTTTATTCCATTAAAGCGCTCTTTAATTGAAGAATACATGACTGGTGGAACTGGCTTTATCATCAGACAAATTGCCTTGTATTCCTCTGTCCCTATCATTATTTGTCCCCCCAATTTAAAGGGGATTTGAACGGTCGTAAAATTCTTAAAATCATTTCCATATGCTTTTTTTGTATAAAATGTTCTTTGGATTTATAACAATTAGTATCAACGCGAGGGCAAAATAAGAAAGCATAACGTATACTAAAATGTCTAATAAATCCCCTCTAATTATCACAAGAGAAAAATTAAATATCCGGTGCGTAACAATCGGTACCACTAGGTTTTTATTTAAGTTGTAAAACAAAGTCACAATAATAGAGAAAGATATAATCCCAATCATAAAAAGTACGCTATACTTGATTAAATCCACACCCGTATAACCCGAGGCAAACCATAATGGAGTGTGCCAAAACCCCCATAAAACACCTACTATCAGAGCCGATATCAATGGAGAATACTTCTTTTGAAGTTCATTTAAGGCATATCCCCTCCAACCTAACTCTTCACCTAAAGGCCCCCTCACTAATTGATCTAAAAATGCTAGAGATAGGATTCCAAGACCTGAAAATGATATTGCTAAACCTTGAGTATCAGTTGTATTTGATAGCAAGAATATGGTTACGCCGATGATTATAACTTGGATAATGGTGCTAAGAACAGAGAGCCTAATCCTTGGAGCAAATTGCTGTTTTACAAAATCCTTCAACCTTAATCCCGGATAGATCCTTTTAAATAAAATAATAAATGCGAATGTTGATGACCATGCGGCAATGATTTGTAAAATATTTGTTATGCTCTCTGGCCCACTAACACAATGCTAACACCGATAATCAGAAATAGCACAATAAATATTACATAAGTTAAAACAACAAAACTGATCAATGATCTTTTTAGTGTTGTTTTCTTTCCTATACTGACCTACCCCTTAGATAAATTGTTAGCTTGTATATTAATATTCGATCTCAAAATACTAAAGACAGTTTACCACTTTTAACCATCACCCCCAAACGAAAGCCCTTTTTCCGCAAATGCGCCTCGATTCTTGAACTAAGATAATGTTTATCCACCCGGTGATTAACTAACCTCCTTGGAGTTCCAGCTTCTTCACGACACTGTCTGGTCCATTAAAAAAAGAAGAACCAGATTGAACTGCTTCACGCCTCTTAAGACAGGCACAACTCTTCTTCCATTTTTGCGTGGAAGATTGGTCGATACCTTATTAGCGCACAATATCTTCGTTATGCGCAACAACTCTTTTATTTTTATTCAGCAAATTGCCCGATTGTTGAAGTGCTCATAGCGTATTATTTATCCTAAAATTTTTAAGCATATATGATATTAATCGCACTTTTCTATCTAATAGATGATGCATATTCAAATCTAACATAACCAATTTCAGAAGCATTTTTCATTAATTCGAGATTTAACCAAGAGGCTAGTTTATGAAACTCCACCTCATTATTAAAGGGGAACTTACTGTAATGTTTACTGTTTAAATCTTCTTCTGTTACGTTTGATAATGTCTTTTCCCATCTTTCTATCAGAGAGTTGATAGCTGACTTGACTGATTCTACATTTTTATTAACATTTATATCCTCTTTGGTTAGAGTGCCATCACCAAAAGAGTGATTAAATACCATTTCCCACCAAAATGTTATATGCCATAATGTCCAAGCAATACTTGGTGTACCAATATCATAAGCTTCGGATTCGGGTAAGTCAGCATACCAATTTCCATCTACTTCTTGAATATATAGTCCACTATTAGGAGAACGCCACATATATTCATCCTGACTTAATGATGAAAGATGGTATTCGAGAAGTTGTCTAGAAATACTAAATTGAAATTTAATATTATCTATTAATGCTGTATTACTTTTAGTCATGATAATATATCCCTTCTAATCTAATTAAAATTACAATTAGTGCTATATTTACATAATCATACTATATCATTACCCTTTTCAAATAGATAAGCTTGAAGCAGATTACGTTGTTTCACTAAATGGCCCGATTCAAAAATACTTGCTATAAAAATCATGTCTTAATTTCCCACTGAGATGAGCATAAATCCTTGTTGTCTCACTCTTTTCATGACCAAGAAGGCTTTGAATTCCTGAACTGACGTCTCTTGAATTCTTTTGTGTCTTACAATCACCATTGCAACCAACCAAGTTGAATGAGCAAAGGGATTATAAAAGCATGCCAAAACAAAGATATTTAACATAATGATTTCCGGAATTTGAACTGCACCAGTCGCATCAACGTCTCTTTGTGCTAAAAAAATCGATCCTGCTGCAAATAAGGCTAACCAAAAACCACTTACGATCCACCAAGCAATCCAAGCAAATTTCACCAAACTCACCTCTTTATGAACAGCGTTTCCTTGTTCCGTTAAATGGCCTTTTTCTGGTACATCTTTATTCCGCAAAAGCGCCTCGTTAATTGAATGATTATTCACTAAATTCAATGGTTTTTGCTGTGCGTTCCGAAGCAAACTTACCCATTATTTCTTCAACGAGATATAAAGCCATGTTAATTCCTGACGATACACCACCGGAAGTAATCAAATTCCCATCTTGAATCAATTTAGATTTAGAGCTAGTTTCTACAATGATTTCAGGGTATTTTTCTTGAAATTTATTTAATGCTAAATGGTGAGTTGTTGCTTTTCTGCCGTTAAGTAATCCAGTCTCACCTAAAATAAATGATCCAGTGCAAACTGAACATATGTATTCAATATCTTTATTTTTAGTGAGCCAATGTTTCACTTTTTGGTTTTTAACCATTGAAATAACAGCCCTTAATGGTCCGCCTGGAATAATGATGATATCCATTTTAGGACTGCTATCAATACTAAACTGTGGTTCAACTCTAATACCTGAGTGGGTCTTTATTTGCTCACCTGTCTCAGCAATGGTAGATACTTCAAAGGGCATGTTAGTTGGTAATTGTTTTTTATACAAAGAAATATACTGTTCTACTTTTGTTTTTGCAGTGAGTGATAAAACCTCAGCTGGACCAGCAAAATCTAAAATGTCTACAAAATCGTATAATAGTATCCCTACATTTTTCTTTTTCACGGAGAAAAGTCTCCCCTCTTATTCCGGATAGGCGCTCGATAATGGAACATCAATTACGATGAAATTATTTGAACCTTTCACTCCACCACACCAAAAGTGCGAAGCAAAAAACCCGAAGGTTATCAGTATCCTCGATTTGATTTTTTTCCTTCCTTTTAAGTTATAAAGAAGCACCTATATTCTCTGCCTCTTCCAAAAGTGCTTTTTGGTGATCTTCAGGGAGAATATCGTCATCTTCAAATTCACCCAAAGTGTTATATAGTAAATGAACGTGTGTATCCTGAACATCTATATAATTTGAAATGCCCACATTTAAATGGTGTTCCATCATTTTGTTGTACCCTCTTTTATCATATTTATGTTTTGGATGACCGCTAAGTCCAATCCAACGTATCTTATCAACTACAGGTCCTGCATTACCTCCATAAGCGATGCCGAAATTAAAGATTCGATCTATATAACCTTTCATGATTGCTGGTAAACTATACCACCAAATAGGAAAAATGAATATTAAAGCGTGACTCTCTTTCACTTTAACGATTTCTTGCATGACTACCAGAGTAAACTTTATTTGGGTTCTCAAAGTCAGGCTCATCTTCAGGGAATAAGATAGGGTTAAATCTCTCTTGATACAGATCGAAAACCTCGAACTCGTGGCCAGACTCTTTCAATCCTTTAGTAAAATTCTCTACAACAGAAGTTGTAAGTGAATCCTCCCGAGGGTGAGCTGTAATTATTTTGACTTGCATAGTGGTTTCCTCCTGCGATAATCTATAATAATAAATTCTGAATAACTTGAAGGTTAAGGTAGAAGCTTCATTCTTAGATTTCAGTTGGGTGTTCATGATGCAATCAGACTCGCAAATTTAATCTGATCGTATTTAATAACTTCTTTAACACCCCAGTAGAGTACTCCATAAAAGGACTCGAGAAATGAATACGTTATTCAACTAAAGCGCTCGTTTGCGGCATAGTCAATTCATACAAACCTTTGGTTCCTTTTTATATCCTAACTTTTATTTTCCGTAGGCGATCCTCCTGGAGGATGATAAAAAGGAGGTACTTTAAGCCAGCCTTTTGTTTGCATTAATTCCTTCATTTTCAGCCCAAGGGATAATTTATCGGCTTGGAATTTTAGAAACATCATTGCTACATCCTTCCGAAGAGATTGGCTTGCTGAAACCGCACACAAATCGGCAGCTGCCACAAAGTTAATATTAATCGTGTTAGTCAGTTCATTATCCGTAAATTTTGTTCCTAACGGTACAGCGCTCGGATCAGATTTCGGCTTAGCTTCAGGCGTCTCTGATAAAGGAACGCCTTCCTGTCGCAGAAATTCATCTAATTCCTTTTGATGAGATTTCATCATTTTACGGCTATCTTGAAGAATCTTCCTCAATTTAGTATCGTTTGTTGTGTTAAGACCTATTTCCACGATAATAACAGCACTCGACACAAAACTATAATATGTCCAACATGCCATCGCTTCACCGATATGTAATGGATCTTTATGGTTATCAGTTAAGGACTCTATAATATCCGCTGCGTTTTTAAATATCATTTTTACAGTGGGCATAATAATCCTCCAGTTTTCTTTTGGATTTAGGTTTATTTTACCCCCCCCCCCGAAAAATATGTATTTTTAATAAGCATCAAAAGCCTTTTTTATTACTTCACAATTCGGCCCTTTTCTGGTACAACTTTATTCCACAAAAGCGCCCTTTTGCGGAAGACGTTAATACAATAATGTTGTCTTACGGAACCGCCGTTTGTAAATGATTTAAAATTCTCCTCTCATTTTACCCACCTTCTTGGATATCAGATTTACAATCTCTGATATCGGTGGTGTTCCATCAATTATGACGTCGGAATTTGGTTTAATCGTATTCAACATTTCAATGTAACCTTTTCTACCTTGAGAGATGTAATTCTCCATATCTGAGAGGATATTTTCAGCAGGAGCCGTTTTAAAATCTCTTGTCACTCGGCGTGCTAACGCAATATCTAACGGGGTATCAATAAATACAGCGAAATCAATGAATTTACGCATTTTGACATGTTTATAGGCAAATGGAAAATCCAAGACAATGTAATCAAGTTGTTGATTATAAAGCTCCTCTAAATCCCTTATAAGAGGTGTTAAGTCCCACCGGTTATAATCGGCTCCATTCTCTACCCAATCTATAATGTCCTTGGGGCCAATGAAATCATAATCATCAAAATAAAGTGCCTTTGAATGACTTAATTCTTGAATTAATTGATTTGTAACCGTTGTTTTACCTCCACCAGTAACACCAGCAATTGCAATAACAGTGGGAGGCTCTATGTTTTTCATAAAATTCATCCACACTTAAAATTGTTCAAGTAAAAAGTCTTTATCATCAGGATAAGCGTGCATTAATTCTTTTATTTCTTCTGATGATTTCCAATCGGCTTCAGCTATTATTCCATCAGGATCATGAATGCCATTACTATCACCAATCTTTGCTACCCTAAAATAATTAGTTTTTACTTCAATACCTTTATCAGTAGTTTCTTTAACTTTTAATTCTTCAATGACTTTTACATCATACCCTGTCTCTTCTTTAACTTCCCTAATACAGCAACATTCTGGGGTCTCAAGTTCTTTTATTCCCCCAGAGGGAACCGCCCATTTATCTGAATAAAAGGCTCTTACCATTAATACTTCACTATTTTCATTAATACAAACTGCTGCTGAATCAGACCAACTTTTCATTAATATCCCCGCAAACACAATAATGAGGTCATACTTATTACTTATTCCACAATAGCGCCCGATAACGGAATGAATTTATCTTAACCAATTAGTATTAAAAGCCTTATTCAATTTAGTATTTTGTCTGTCCTTCTCGCTCAGTCGAGATTGTAAGTATTACAATTTGCATCTCACGAATGAGATGTTCCCCTTTTTCATGAAATAGACATCAACCGACCGCAATGTAATCCTTCTAACGGGGGAAAAGCTGCCCCGAGTGGAACAAGAACATCAATCTAATCCCTCAAACGAAGGTCAATCCGCTCTGAGTGGAACAAGAGAAGCAATGTAATCCCTCTAACGGAGGGAATGCTGCCCCGAGTGGAACAAGATGTAACCGTTCCATTTCTATATTTCTCGTCTAAGACAATCTGGCCCGTTTGCGGAAGATCATTATGTTATTTTTACCATAAAAACACCCTTTGGCCAATGTATATTCGAAGGGGGTGAAACAGAGTATTTTCTTATCGTCGGGTTTGTATTGGTAAATGTCCAGAGCCCATTTAATTTTGTTGGAGGCGAAAAAGTTACCGTGCGGCTACTGCCACATTATGTAACATTAATGAATGAGACGTCCCTTTCAAATGGATTTGAAAAACGTCGCTCGATAAGAAAAGCCGCCGATCCATAACCGGCAGCTTGCTTCTTTATAAAAAATGATTTTCCACATATTCCTTTGCCATTTTCCATACGTTATCTTTCATGATAAAGCTGAAATCCTTGTTGTTTTCCAATTTCTCCGGGATGGTTTCCTGCAACGACGGACCTTTTGTTTCCATATACCCCTTTTTGGATTGTAAGTACGCGATGTCAGCAAAATATACATTTTTCACGACCGTGTCAGAGCGTCCTCGCACTTCGTATTGGCCCAGGTAGTAAAGATTATTGATCCGGGCACCTGTTTCTTCCCACACCTCCCGGATGGCAGCGCCTTCCGGCACTTCCCCTTTTTCCACTTTTCCACCGGGAAATTCCAATCCACGTCGTGGATGCTTGGTAAGCAACCACTGTCCCTTATATCTGCAAAGCACCAACACATGCCATGGCTGCTCTGAAAACGGTTCACGGCGAAAAGAGAGGCTGACCTCATTTCCATAATAGTCGATGAACGTGTGTATCATGTTTTATAGCCTCTGCTTTCATTATCCGGTACTTCAGAAACCAGTTGATCACGAAAAAAATTCCTTAGCTATTCAGCGTGATCAAGAGGAGAATATCCTTGTGTACGATATTGCTTATATAACGATCGAGCCAAATGCCTGGACCAGCTTCCCCGATCTTGTTTTCGTTTTTTAAACTCTGTAAGGAGCTCATCTCCTGAATAACCGTCTTCAATCAACGTCTCCAGAATATAATTAAAGACCTCTTCTTTTTTCACTGCCAT
This sequence comes from Salicibibacter kimchii, assembly GCF_003336365.1. Lineage (GTDB taxonomy): Bacteria > Bacillota > Bacilli > Bacillales > Marinococcaceae > Salicibibacter > Salicibibacter kimchii. The sequence goes on from NZ_CP031092.1 coordinate 1,730,862, forward strand.
CTTCCCGTCGATTAGGATCGAATAACGATCCGTGAGTGAACGAATGGAGCGCACGCGACCGACCATCGTTGCCGGATCATTTTGCGTGTGTGAGATGAGCACTTCCATCACCACTTTACACGCTTCGTTTAATAATTGTTGAAAGGTAGCAACCCCCGATTCTGCCACTACCGCTTCCACCAACCACCAACCATCTTCCTCGCGGTTAATCACGAGTCCTTCTTGTATTTTAACTTGTTCTTCTGTCAGTTCTTTTTTGTCTTCTTGCAATAGCAAATGTAAACCGCGCAGGCGAAACGTTTTCATAAGCGCCTCCATGTTTCATACAAAAGTTTCCATCGATGTGTTCTTTTTTTCGGAAGCATGTGCTTTCTTACACTGTTTCTCGCCTACCCAATCAAGGAAGTTGATCTCCTCTTCCGTAAGCGGTCGGTGTAAGGAGGTTTGAAATTCTTCTGCTAATTCTTGACTAAGCTTTTCTTCCATCATAAGACAATTCCCCTTTGTCAATGTGGAGCTGTCCCTTTTCCGATGCGTCATTCTTCTCTCTTTTGTACTAGCCTATTCACATACTTCTATACAAATGCTTAAATTCCTCTATTTCTTTTAAAAAAATATGGGATTCCCATTATAATAACAAATATAACGTTTAAATGTTTACCTTTTTATCATATGCTGTTTTTAAGCGATTCAGCCCTTCAACGATATGTTCACGTGGAGCCGCCACATTCATTCTTGCAAATCCGCTTCCGGCTTTCCCAAACATATGGCCGTCATTCAGCGCGATTTTGCCCTCTTTTCTAAGCCAATCCTGTAAATCATCTTGCGTTAATTCCAGCTTTCGAAAATCAAGCCATAGCAAATAGGTCGCTTCCGGCTTTGCAAAACCGATACTCGGCATTTCTTTTTGCAAACGTTCGTTCACATAATTAACATTGCCTTGCACATAATCCAGAAGGGCTTCCAACCACGGCTCCCCGTGCCGATAAGCCGCTTCGGCAGCCGCTGAGGCGTATGGGTTTCCAATCCCCATGAAATTTTGCTTCATTTGCTGCTCTAGTTTCTTTTGCATTTCCTCGTCATTGAATATCACATACGATAGCTGCAAAGACGCAAGGTTAAATGTTTTGCTCGGAGCCATGCAAGTCGCGACCTGTAAGTTTTTCGCTTCTTCAAGCTTGGCGAGAGGAGTATGATTGCCTTGTAAAATCAAATCAGCATGAATTTCATCCGAAATAACAGTGACATCATAACGCGTACACAATTCCGCGATCTTCGCCAATTCTGATTCGGACCACACACGCCCAACGGGATTATGGGGGTTACACAGAATAATCATTTTCGCACCGTTTTTCATGTGCGTTTCAAGGTCGTCAACATCGATTTTGTACTTGCCATCTTCTCCTTCGACCAACCGGTTCTCAAGCAGCGTACGCCGATTGCTTTGTAGCAAAGCAAAAAAAGGATGATATACCGGGGTTTGAATAATAATGCCATCCCCTTCATCCGTGTAAGCATTAATTAAATGATGGATTGCCGGGACGACACCGGGGGTAAAGGTCAGCGCTTCGGGTTTAATTTCCCAGCCAAAGCGTCGCGATGCCCAGTCTCGAATAGCTTGCCGCAACGAATGAGGCGGATGGTGATAACCAAAAACACCGTGCTTAGTCACGTCGTCCAATGCCTTTAAAACAGGATCCGGAGCGCGAAAGTCCATATCCGCGACCCACATCGGCCAGAGGTCATCGTTTTGATAGACAGCCTTTACATTATCCCATTTCATGGAGTTTGTATTTTTGCGGTCGATAATCTCGTCGAAGTTCACTGGGTGTGCCTCCTTCATCTACTGCACATAACATCTTCTCCCATTGTACGATATGAGCAGGCGCGTTGAAAGTCGGAGGCTTTTCTTATTTGATATTGCTTTGTATAAAAACACGTTATAACGGAAACATAAGAAAAGACCGCAGATAACGTCTGCGGTCCCAATAGAGCGAACCCCGAAAAAAGGGATAGCGCTTTGGAGTCATAATAACCCCTTCACGCTCGCTAATACATATGAGGGGGTTATTTTTTATTGTTTTTATGGGCCATGATGAACGTCACGAGTGCCCCAAATGAAATCATTTTGATTCTGCTATTCTACCATGAATAAAATAGTAGGGAATTCTACTACTAGTAATATTCGCTTTAGACGTTATCCCTGTTCATTTTTCTCTTTCCTCGACATCGTCACCGCTTGCTTGATGCCATTTTTAAAGGAAAACTTGCCGTACATCAACACACCGCCTTTATAGATGCGAGCCGCGAGAATGTTGATGAGAATGGCACTGAGTATCAAGATGCCGATAATCAATCCAATCTCCCACATCGGCACCGTCCCCATTCCGATACGAAGGAATAACAACTGTGGTGCGAAAAATGGGATATAGGACATTACTTGAATAAACGTTGCATCCGGTGAGTTTAAGCCGAAGATGGCGATGAAAAAGGCAATCATGGCGACGATGATTAATGGCTGCAAAGCTTGGTTCACTTCTTCGGCACGGCTGACGAGCGCGCCAAGCATCGCCGCGACACCCCCATATAAAAAATAGCCAAGAATGATAAACGCTAAAGCATACAACAGAAGCGTAATGTCCGTTACTTCTCCGACGATATTCTGCAGCATATCATCGCCACTCATCATCACCCCGATGACAGCCGCGGCAACAAGGGCCAAGAGGTTAATGATTCCGACGATGCCGATGCCCACAAGTTTCCCTAACATTTGTGTGACCGGATTGACACTTGAAACAATCAGTTCCATGACGCGAGAGGATTTCTCTGTTGCCACTTCGGTTGCAATCATCGTCCCAAACGTAATGATAATGATGTATGTGGCAATAACCAGCACATATACCATCCAGTATGCTTGCATATGCGATTCTTCTGTTTGCACCTCTCCTTCCGGCGTGAGAGGTTGTTCATTAAAAGAAATCGGGGCATACATCATTTCCAGTTCTTCTTCATTTACATCCAATTCACTTGCCGCCAAAGCTTCTTTTACATTTTGCACATCTTGGTTAACTTGCTGGCTGACCATGAAATCACTATCACTATCGTAAAAATCCGCTTCAAGGCTCAATGCATCTCCACTTAATACAAGGACATGTTCATATTCTTCGTTCTCCGCGGCTTCAATGGCGTCTTCTTCATTGCCCTCGGTATAATTCACATAATCAAATGTCCCTTCTTCATACCCATCAAGCCTTGCGCCGAAAGCATCTTCTGTTTCATCCACAACTGCGATGCCCGGGGCTGTTTCTTCATCTTCATCATCAGTAAACGTTGACATCATATTATCTGCATTGATTAGCCCGATGATCAACAATACCATAATGATCATAGACCACATGAAAGCTTTCGATTTTAAACGTCTGCTCGCCGTATGACCGACAGTAATCCAAAAATTATTCACCTTCTTCACCTCCAGCTTTATCTATAAATATATCGTGCAAAGAAGGCTCCTCTACCTCAAATTTACGAACAAAGCCTTCTTGGGCAACCGTGTAAAAAAGATCTTCAGCCACTTGTTTGTTTTCCACTTTGACAGTTGCTCCATTTTTTGTTTTATCCAAACTTAAAACCCCGGGAGTGCTGTCAAGAAACTGCAAATCGTAGTCCGCTCGAATGCTGATGTTTTTCATGCCGTAAGATTTCTTAATCTCCCTTAAATTCCCTTGCAATACGGGCTTCCCACGTTTTAGCATGATAAGGTCTTCACACAGTTCTTCGACGTTTCGCATCTGGTGACTGGAAAAAACAATCGTCGTGCCCGCTTCCTGCAAATTTCGCACCGCGTCACGCAACATGTCCGTGTTCACAGGGTCGAGACCGCTGAACGGTTCATCTAAAATTAAAAGCTCGGGCTCATGTAAAACCGCCGCGATAAATTGAATTTTTTGTTGGTTTCCTTTTGATAGTTCTTCGATTTTCTTATTTTCATATTCCGGAACTTGAAAGCTTTCCAGCCAATCGCGCATGCGGGCGACAATATCCGGCTTCTTCATTCCTTTCAGTCGCATTAAATAAATAAGTTGTTCTTTGACGGTAAGCTTCGGATAAAGTCCCCTTTCCTCGGGAAGATAGCCAATTAAGTGCGTCCGTTTAAAGGAGAGCGGTCCGCCTTCCCAAGTGACAGAACCATTCGTGGGGTCAAGGAGCCCCAATATCATCCGGAACGTCGTAGTTTTCCCCGCTCCATTCGCCCCCAACATGCCAAACATACTGCCTTTTTCTACTGTGAGGGACAAGCCGTCTACGGCCGTGTGTTTGCCGAACTGTTTTTCCACATCATTAATCACGAGTGTCATAGAATTCTCCTTTTTGGATTTAATTAAAAATCTGAATCAATCAACCATCGATTTTATTGACTCTTCACGAAAGGTCTCATCTTCAAGAAATTGCTCGATAAAAATGGGCAGATTTCTTCCCAGTTTAACACTTTGCCACTAACTGAAGTCATCATTCAAAATCACCAACTCCATAACATTGCCGTCATCGGTTGTTGCATACTCGCCTGATTAAGGACAAAAGCCGTCGAGTCACCTTTTTGGCCGAAAAATTCAATGCCTTCGATGTCAGCCGTTCCCGTTTCCAATATTTCCGTAAGGATGGCTGCTGCTTCTTCATTGGACCACTCGCTGTCTGAATATCGTGTAGCCATTCGCCATATGAAGCGGCTGTTGCACCCGGCAAACGATCCGACCAGCGGCAACGCATTGATAACGACAATCATCAAAAACACAATTACGATAAACGACGACATACTTACACCTCATTCGTTTCCCTGTCGCGAAGCATCAACGGCAAGCTTTCATGCAAACTCAAACGCTCGCGTTTCAAAATTTGAACGTCTCGTTCTGCCAACCATTTTTCCGTTGCCTCAGCATCACTCGTTAAAATCTGTGGCGTAGCTCCTTCGACACTGACTTCTCGGATACCGGGTACCTCCTCAACCCCGGTAACGGGTTTCGCCAGCCAAATCCGCTTAAATCGTTGCGCAAGTATATCTTTTTCCATCGGCTCCCGTGTTTTTCCGTCTTTCATAATTACAATATAGTCCGCGAGGCGTTGTACTTCATCGGCGATATGCGTCGCAAACACGATGCTGCCATCCGGATCATCATCCATTTTACGAATAAGGATTTTCTCCAACTGTGTCTGCCCCTCCATATCAAGGCCCGCGAACGGTTCATCAAGGAGCAAAAGCGATGTATCACGGCTAAGTTGTAGGGCAATCACCGCCTTGCGTTGCATCCCGACGGATAGCTTGCTGATTTTTTTTCGCAGGGGGAGCTTGAATTCCTGCACAAAATTTTGAAAGCGCTTATCTTCCCAGCTATCATCATGCGCGGCATGCAGATTCCGCAATTGTTGTAAGCGAAAAGACAGCACTTCCGGGAACCTTTGCGGCACATAACTAAAAGCGGCCTTCGCTTCAACATCGTGAATATTGTGGCCGAAAATATTCGTTTCTCCCTCCCCGGGGTAATCACCGCTCAACGCTTCAAACAACGTCGTTTTGCCGGCGCCATTATTTCCAATCACCGCTGTAATGGTTCCGGCCGGAATCTCTAGATTAATGGGGCCGAGCGTAAAATCATCGCCCATTTTCCTGACAATATTTTGGCACGTTAATGTATGCATCTCTTATCTCTCCTCTCCTAAAACCATGGTCAATAATCTTTTAATCTCTGCGTCCGTATACTCATGCTGGCGGGCTGTTCTCACAGCTTGACGGAGGGCATCCTGAACTGCTCGTTCTTTTAAGATCGACCGTTCCTTACTCCCCACTTCCTGGACGAACGTCCCCTTGCCGCGGTACGTTTTGATATAGCCCTCTTGTTCCAAATTTTGATACGCGCGCCGAGTTGTAATTACACTGCAACCCAAATCAGCGGCAAGCGCGCGAATGGACGGGAGGGCTGTGTCCGCCGGCAAATACCCGGACACGATGAGCGCTTTTATCTGCTCTTCGATTTGATAGTAAATCGGCTCTTGCCGGTCGTCATTGACTTCAATCGGGAGCGGCACGGACATCTCCTCCCTTCCGCTTGATCCGTCTAAGACCCAATCGGGAGACAATAAGGAGCATGACACAAACAATGAGGACAGCAATTAAGGCATTAAACAGAAATGACCCTTCTTCTGCTAGATAAATCGAAAATGCCATGAACGTGCCATCAAATGGAGCGAGCCAAACCCAGACAACGAAATAAAATAAAAAATAAATGAAAACGACCATATATGCCCAACTATAAAGGAAAAATCTTTTTTGATAATGAATGCCAATCTCTTCAAGTACCGTGATCGTCGATACAAAAGCAATCGCTGCCCAAAAAACGAGAAAACTATAGAAGGCCGGATCTGTGAATGTAAAAGGAAATACGTTCGTAAAGCCGGTTACAATACAAATTCCAGCTATCATGATGACAGGCGCCTGCACACCTTTCACCAAGATTCTGCTATAAAATAACTGCTTCTCCGGAACGGGGAGACGTCTGGCATACGTATAAAAAGCACTCGACCACTTTGACGGCGGCAGCTCCGCCAGCCGAAAACCTTTTAGATGGACATTGCCCAATAATACCAGAACCCCAAAGATTAAAAAGACAGATTCCGGAATGGCAGTCACCAAATTTATCCCGGGATCCATATTTGCAACGACATTAATCAATAAGGCTATTAATACACATGCGAGGAGTCCATTTAAAAAACCGGGCACACCCATATGTCTCCACTCAAACAGCGCTAACCGAACGATTTCTTTCACGTCTTTCACCTCCCATATCCATGTTTCCGGATCTTTTTCCTGCCTGCATACTCAACCGTCAATAATGTGATGAATATAATTGCGACAGCGATACCCGACATCGCTGTGGGATAGGCTGCCGAATACTCGATGGTAAAACTTACAAACGATCCGTTATAGGGAACCAGCCAAACCCAAACGATGAGATAGAAAACCAAGAAGCCGATCATCCATGCCACTGCTTTCAAGTTCATTTTCGTATCCTCTTTCAAGCTGTATCCAATTTCGTTTATCGTGTTCATCGTAGAAATTATGACAACAGCAATCCAAAAAGCAGCAAAACTTATGAAGGCATGATCTCCGAATGAGAACGGAAATGGGTCAGGAACAAAGATGACTGCCAACGACACTATCGCAAACATGAGCACGGTTAGATACACGGCTTTCACGAGCATACGACTGTGGAATAATGCCACTTCCGATACCGGTAAACGCTTCGTATAGCGGTAAAAAGGCGTCGAAAGTATGTCATCGTTCATTTTCACAATACTAAACGGTTCACCGCTGAACTGAGACATACCGAGCCAGAGTATAATCGCTAAAATAAACCAAAAGTCCAATATAATGGCTATTCCTTCATCTTCTGCTAATCCCGCAACAAAAACTAAGAGAATGGTGTAACAAATCAATACAAAGAGTGCAGCAACGACACCCCGAATACTCACATTTTTCCATTCAAACCAAGCCAGACGGAATATATCTCTGATCATCATGAACAACTCCAAACTGTTCATCTGTTTATATCTATATATACAGTATAACACTTTGCTCCATTTTGCAACGGTTTTTTTGAAATAAAAAACACGCCCCCTCTCGGACGTGTTATGGCGACCAAACGATTGAATTTGAGGTCGATTCGGGCTTCATGAACCGCCCATGGCGACCGTATGGTCGAAGGAAAAACCGTTTCGGTCACCATGAACGCTTCATGGCGACCATACGGTCGAATCCAGAGCCCAGTCGAGGCTCATGAACCACCGATGACGACCGAATGGTCGAAATGATAAACGTTTCGGGAATCATGACGCTAAATAGTATCCATTTTTTCACAATATCAGCATGCCGGCGATCGCGCCATTCATCAAGTTTCCGAGAATCGCTGCAATTAACGCTCGCGGACCAAATTGGGCAATTTCCTGGCGACGCTCCGGCACAAGTGCCCCTAAACCGCCGATCATAATCGCGATCGTTCCGATGTTGGCAAACCCGCATAGAGCAAAGGTGGCAATCGCGATCGTTCTAGGATCGGTAATCGCCCCAGCCTCCATGGCGTTAATTAAGGTTCCGAAACCGACAAACTCGTTAATAATCGTTTTCTCAGCAATCATTTGGCCGACAAGCATGGCCTGTTCCCAGGGGACTCCGATTAGAAAGGCCAAAGGCGAGAATACAAAACCGAATATTGTAGCGATGGTCAAATCTTGGCTGATGAGCCCCAGCCCTATATCGATTAATTCCACAAGCGAAACGAATGCAAGGACCATTGCACCAACGTTCAAAGCCAGACGCAACCCGTCGGTCGTCCCTCTGGCGGCAGCGTCAATCACATTCCTCGTATCTTTATCCCTTTCGAGTTAACATCATCGGTCGTTTTGCTGACATCCGATTCGGGAACGACCATTTTAGCCATAACTAATCCTGCCGGTGCGGCCATAAAACTCGCGACGATCAAATAATCCACAGGTGCCCCCATCGCTACGAGTCCACCCAGTACTGAACCGGCAACGGTTCCTAAACCAACCGTCATCACCGTAAAGAACTCTGAACGAGTCATTTGATTCAGGTAGGGTTTAATCGTCAACGGCGACTCGGTGATCCCGACAAAAATATTCGCCGTTGCTGCAATTGATTCCACCTTGCTCGTCCCTAAAACTTTTGAAATGAAACCGCCTAAGATTTTAATTAGCCAGGGCATGAACCCTATGTAAAAAAGTACACCCATTAAAGCAGCGAAGAAAATAATGACGGTCAAAACATGAATGAAGAACGTGTTGCCATCATTAAGCGCCATCATTTCTTCCCCGAACAAAAATTCAATCCCGGCATCTGCAGCACCTAAAATGCCAGTCACAAATTGGCTAAGTACAGCCAACACTTCCTCGCCGACACCCCAGCCGAGAAAGAGCAAGCCAATCGCAAATTGAATAGCCAACGCGCCCAATACAGTTCTCACGTTAATGTTCTTCCGATCAACCGAAAGCAAAAAAGCGAGCCCCAACAATACAATCATTGCAATGAGCCCCCACGCGATATTGCCCAATAATTCCATCTCTCGCGCCTCCCCCTATACAATTTTTATGATCCATGGAAAATTAATGCTAATCTGAACAAATATGCTTAAAATTAGATTACCATTTCAACGGCATTTTCTACAATAATTGGATAACATTAATCACTCCCCGCTTTTTCTGCTGAGAGCCATGTCAATGATCTCCCTTTCAGCATCTGTCTCGGCGAAAACTCCCGGTACTTCAGTCGGATTTCCACTGCTGTCAATCGCTACCATCGTCACAAAAGATGTGGTTGTTGTTTTAGTATCTTCGGTCGCCGGATTCTCTACACTGACGTGGACATAGACCACCATCGATGTACGGCCGGTTGCCGCTACCCACGCTTCAACATTTACGAGATCACCCGACTTCACAGATGAATGGAAATCAACGCTGTCCACGGAGGCAGTGACAACGATTTTGCCGGAATGCCGCATCGCCGCGATTGCCGCTGCTTCATCAATATAAGCGAGTACGGTCCCTCCGAAAATCGTTTGTAAATGGTTCGTATCCGAAGGGCTTATCAAATGCGACTGGAGCGTGTGGGAACGCGTCATTGGTCGCTTTTCTTTTTGTTTGCTCATGTCTATCACCTTTCCATTTCGTGTTTACCCTTTATAAACCTACATTTTTTGATAAGAAACGTCAAATAAGCCTATGAAAAAAGCCAAGCCCAATAATGTGGACTCGACTTTTTAAAGTAATTGGTAATATGTTCAAGCTTGATATTGCAATGATAATGAGGCCTTGCGACGCATATGGAGATACATTGATCGACCTATCTCCTTGATTACACTTCCAAAATAATTTTGCCTTTCGTTTTTCTCCCTTCCATTAATTCATGGACGCGTGCGGCCTCATCCAGAGAAAAGGTATGCCCAATCTGCAACTCTAGTTCGCCTTTTTGCAAATGGGAAAACAGTGCTTCCAAACTCGACTGCATTAATGCTGGTTTTCGCATGATTTGAGGTAAAAAGAAACCAATGACGGATTGATTTTTTTCCATGAGTCGTCCGGCATTAAGTCTGCTTTGTTCTCCGCTTGCGGAACCGAAGATAACGAGACGACCGAAACTTCCGAGGACTTGAAGTGTTTTCTCGAAAACATCTCCTCCGACCATCTCCATCGCAATGTCCACGCCTTTGCCGTCTGTTGCCTCAAGAACCTCTTTTTCCCAGCCTTCTTGGGTATAATTGATGCCCACATCAGCACCCAATCGCTTGGCCTCCCCCAATTTTTCTTCCGTACTTGCTGTCGCGATTACTTTGCCGGCTCCATGCAGTTTTGCCAATTGTACAGCGATACTTCCGACCCCACCGGCCGCTGCATGAACGAGCACCGTCTCCTCTTCTGCCAATTGCCCCATCGTTATCAGCACATGATAGGCACTCAATCCTTGTAATGGCAACGCTGCCGCGGTAGAGAAATCCAACGAATCTCCGATCGGAATTAGTCCACGCGCATCAGCCGTCACGTACTCGGCATACGCCCCCGAACCGGTCAATGTTACCACTCGTGTACCTGGCTTTACATTCGTTACTTCCGCTCCAACTTCTTTTACGACACCCGCGACTTCGGCACCGGGTATGAAAGGCAATGGCGTGGGCACAACATATTGGCCTCTCCGCCGCGCAGTATCCGCATAATTGACGCCGACACGATTAACTTCAATTAAAACTTCCTGCTCGTTCGGTTTCGGAACTTTTACGTTCGCTGTTTCCAATACATCCGGTCCGCCAAAGTTCGAGAATTGAATCGCTTTCATTTTAATCACCTATTTTCCTTTAAAATTTGGTTCTCGTTTTTGCTTAAATGCTGCCACACCTTCTTTGTGGTCTTCGGTTGTCATCATCATTGTTTGCGAGATTCGCTCTTGCCACCTTTGCCCCTTCGTTGGCGACTAGAACAGCGGTCTTTTCTCCAATGCCGCTCCCTGCACCCGTTATCAAAACAGTCATATCTTTGAACCTCATTGTATCCTCCTTCCCATTTCCCTCAAGATTCAATGCCACGCAACATCATATCGACGAAAATACCCGCTACTTCTTCATCCCTGTACTTCCCTTCAGGGTTAAACCATTGGTAACTCCAATTAATAACACCAAGAATCGCGAGCGTAACAATCGGAGGATTCAGATCGTTGCGAAATTCTTTTGTTGTAATTCCCTCTCGAACAATTTCCTCGACCTGTTCTCTAACTTGATTGCGCTTGTGGGCAATGTCGGTATAACTCTCTGCACTCAAGTGGCGCATTTCCCGAAAAAGAATTTTGGCACTTGAGCGATGCTGCTTTATTTTCGTCACCATTACATAGACGACACCGACGAGTTTATCCCGACTATTTTTCGTTTTATCATTGGAAAGTTCCTCGATATTCCGAACCAAGCCATCGATGTATTCAAAATGGATGTCGGTTAACAATTCTTCTTTACTGGAAAAATAATAATAGAACGTTCCTTTGGTCACTTCCAGCGAACGAACGATATCATGAATGGATGTTTCTTTAAATCCTTTTCTTCCAAATAATTGGATGCTTTCTCTTTTTATTTGTTCTTTCATCTGTCAACCCTCATTACATCAAGCTCGTCCCTCCGTCAACAACGACGACGTCTCCGGTTATATACTTCGAAGCGTCAGAGGCAAGAAAAAGGGTGACCCCTTTCAAGTCATCATCTCCGCCAAAACGTCGAAGCGGTGTAAATGTAAGCATTGCCTGGTTGTTTTTCTCCATTAGTTCTTTTGACATTTTCGTCTTAAACCAGCCCGGTGCAATGGCGTTGACGTTAATATTGTGTCGTCCCCATTTCACGGCTAAATCTTTCGTAAAGTTGATAATCGCGCCTTTACTCGTGTTGTAGGGAATCGTATCCATCATTTCCGGCATTGAGTTTTTCAGGGCCGCGACCGATGAAATGTTAATCATTCGCCCGCCCCCTTGTTCGATCATCACTCTGCCGACCGCCTGGCTCATGAGAAATGTACCGGTGATGTTGACATCGATCACTTTTTTCCACGCATCCAGAGGAAGATCGACGACCGGCGCCCCCCATGTCGCTCCGCTGTTGTTGATAAGTATATCGATGGAACCAAATTTCTCTTGTGTTTTTGCAACAAGATGGTCTACATCTGCTTGGTCGGTTACATCACACTGCAGTGCGAGGGTTTCCACCCCGTATTCATCTTTCAACTGTTTGGCTACGTCTTCACAGTTTTCCAGTCTGCGTGAGCAAAGGACGACATTAGCGCTCGACTCTGCCATCGTTTCCGCAAATTGGGCTCCAAGGCCTCGGCCGCCGCCGGTAACGATTGCTGTTTTTCCCTTAATGTTAAAGAGATCCAATAAGCTCATCATGACTCCCTCCCATTACTGATTTTTTCATCGTGTGATAGCGGAACCTTTCTGTACGTACGATCCATTTTTGGTTGTAAATTCTGAACTCTTCCGTTATACTAACCATTTAGTATGTGAATATTATAACATATTACGGATTTGTTAGATACAAATTTTCATTTATATCAAAAAAGAAAAAATGCTTTGCTCGTGTCAAGGTTGAAAGGAGAATCTGGTTAGCAAGCAAAGCATTAAGTTTGAAGGAAGCATTATGGCTATAAATTTTTCAAACAGTGGATGTCCCGATCATGGTGTTTCATTTTTTCTTCTATTCCTGAGAAATCGACATCCAACAAGCGAAGCTGACGATCAACAAAGTCAAACCGTTCCTTTGTCTCATTAAACCGAGTATTTATTTCTTTCCGAAGCCCTCTCTGCCCATCTGTCAACACTTTCTGGCCGGTTTTCAATTCTTCGATGTTCTTATTCATTCCATTCATTCTTTCATCGATGGTCGTAACTTTTTCTTCCGTCGAAGACATTCGCCCATCCATTGACGTAACTTTTTCTTCCATCGAAGACATTCGTCCATCTATCGAGGTTAACTTTGACAAGATTTGTTCTAATTTTTCTTCGTTCATCGCTATCCCCCTTCCTTTAAATAATAGTAAAAATCATAGCTCCAGTATACACGAACAAATATTCTGTTTCAGCTACATTTTTGCTACTTATACAAAATAATGACATTGCAAATTTACCGCTCAATTTTTGCACTGAAAAAAAAGAAACCCCGTTGAATCATTCCACTGGATTCAACGGGGTTTCATTGTTTCAGAGACTATTAGACATTCACTTTACTCATGGAAATACCGGCGGCTTTAGCCACACCTTCCCCGTAATCAGGGTCAGCTTTGTAGCAGTTTTCAATATGTCTTACTTTAACCTCTTCACTTGCCCCTTCCATGTCATTTGCTGTATTGATAAATAAATGTTCTTGTTCTTCAGGCGTCATGAGACGGAAGAGCTTTCCGGGCTGCTCAAAGTAATTATCATCATCTTCACGGAAGTTATGATAATCAGCCGGTCCTTCGAGTTCTAATGCTGGTTCTTGATGCTCTTTGCTGTCTGCCCATTCCCCATAGCTGTTCGGGGAATAGTGAATTTCCCCACCTTCTGCTCCGTGCAAGACACGCATAGCACCATCACGATGATATGGATGGAAGTCTTTCGCATTTTGGGGGTAGTTAACTGGAATTTGCCAATGATTGACACCTAAACGATAACGCTGTGTATCGCTATAAGAGAATATACGCCCTTGGAGCATTTTGTCCGGTGAAAAACCGATGCCCGGAACAATATTCGTCGGTGCAAATGCTGCCTGTTCTACTTCTGTAAAGTAGTTTTCCGGATTACGGTTAAGCACCAATTCGCCGACTTCGATCAGCGGGAAGTCTTCTTTATACCAGACTTTCGTCAAATCAAATGGGTTATATGGCATTTTTCGGGCTTCTTCTTCCGTCATGACCTGAATATATAATGTCCATTTTGGATACTCACCGTGAGCGATGGCATTATAAAGATCTCTCGTATGGCTCTCAGGATCTTCTCCGCGTAATTTTCCCGCTTCTTCGTCCGTCAGGTTTTTAATGCCCTGCTGTGTACGGAAATGGAACATAACCCACACTCGCTCATTATCTGCATTGATCATGCTGTACGCGTGGCTACTGAATAAGTGCATATTTCGGAAACTTGCCGGAGTCCCACGATTACTATTTTCGATGGTTACTTGGTGCAGTGATTCCGGTAATAATGAAAAGAAATCATATTTTGCATTAGGATCTTTCAGATTCGTTTTAGGATTACGTTTAACCACGTGGTTTAGATCTGTAAAACGCTTCGGATCCCGAAGGAAAAATACCGGTGTATTGTTACCGACAATATCCCAGTTCCCTTCTTCTGTATAGAACTTCATGGCTGTTCCGCGAATGTCACGCTCTGCATCCGCAGATCCCCGTTCACCGGCAACGGTAGAGAAACGAATAAACATATCCGTCTGCTTGCCGATTTCAGAGAAGATGTCGGCTTTTGTATATTTTGTAATATCCTGCGTTACGGTAAATGTACCATATGCACCGGCGCCTTTTGCATGCATACGGCGTTCCGGGATGACTTCTCTGTCAAAATGAGCCATTTTTTCTAGGTACCAGTAGTCCTCCATTAACATTGGCCCGCGTTTACCGGCTGTTTTGGAGTTGTCGTCGTTAGGGACTGGTTGTCCAAACGCCGTTGTCATTTTCCTATTTTCATTGTTTTTGTTTTCGTTTTCGCTCATTACAAGCGCACCTCCAAGTGATTTTTAATAAAAAACAAGCCGTATGTTAATTGAATGCTTTCTGCCATTCATTTGCCTTGACAGTCCGCACACACCCCCTTTAACACAACATGATGTAAGTTAACGGGTTCGTCAACGGCATAGTTCGTTTCTTGAGCAACAGTGCCGAGCCATTCTTCCGGAAGATCCGCATAGATTTCATCGATTTTCCCACACTCTTTGCACGTAATATGATGGTGGTCATCGATATTTGCGTCATAGCGGCTGGCGTTATCTCCCAATTTTAATTCCAGAATGTATTCCGCATCCACTAAGTAACGAAGGGAATTATAGATGGTTCCATAAGCGAAGTTTTGCCCGCGTTCACGAAGCCGATCCATAACTTCCACCGCTGTCGGGTGATCACCCGACTCCCGTATAACTTCGTACACAGCTTGTCGTTGGGGCGTATGATAAGCTTTAGCTGACATGTGGTTCACCCCTCACATCTTCTAATTTATACTTAGTCTAAATTTATGTCAAGACATTCGCTTTCTATTTTCCCTTTAGTGCAAAAGGGTTGAAATAGATGGTCCCCCTGTAAAGGACGACCTTTATATGTCCAACGAAACGGCTTGGCCAGAAATCGATGATCATCATCGATTTATTGCGTCCATCGATAAACCAAGTCTTCAACGGCATGGAAGCTGGCTCTTGGATTGATTCGATCACGAGATAGAATGCTAAACCAACGTTCAATTTGATTGAGCCATGAGCGGTGTTTCGGTGTATAAATGAATCGGATGCATACTTCGGCTTCTCAGCACTCCTATGCTCGTATTTCATACCAATCCTGTCCTTCCTTCGGCATAGTTGCTGCGCTTCGCTTCCTTTTCATGCCGAAACCAAGCATGCTTCGGCTTTCGAATATGCCTTTGCCCTCCTTTCATGCCAATGCCGTCCTTTCTTCGGCATATTCGTTGCTTCACGCCCTCTTCCCATGCCGATGACTTTGTTTGTTTTGGGAGCGCGCTCTAGTTCATACGCGTTAAATGATCCCCGCCCCATACCAGGGTACTAGCGAAGAAATTTTAACTTCATGATGACTTGCACGTATCGATTTTCAAATTTCGAGCTTCAATACTTACATCAAATTGTCATCATCGATTTATACATAAAAAGTGTGATAGTGTTAGGATAGAAAAAAGAGTTTAGAGGTGAAGAATGTGGCTCAAGCAAAAAAGAGAAATACAAGTAAAAAAGCACCGATCAAAATGCTTGTCATTATTACGCTTGCCCTTGTCATTGTCATGGGAGCGCTCTTATTCGTCGCGAATATGGGAGGGGGTACCACGGCTGTCGGACAAGTCCCACCCGTCGAAGATGTTCCAACAACAGGAAATGAAGACGCCCCCGTTTCAATCGTTGAATTTGGAGATTATAAATGTCCGGCTTGTGCCAATTGGGATTCCGAAATCGTCCCCCAACTGTATGAGGATTACGTAGATTCCGGCGATGCCTCCCTATCATTTTTTAATTATATTGGTTTCGGCGAAGAGTCACTGTTGGCATCATTGTCTGCACGCTCCATTTATGAAGAAGCGCCCGATCAATTTTGGAACTATCATCACGCGCTCATGCAACATGCAGGGCAGCAAGGTTCACAGGTAACTACTGATCTTCTTTTGGATTTATCGGAAGAACATGCCCCGGCTGTAGATCAAGATGAACTGGAAGAGGCCATCCTTAACCAAGAAGCAATGACGAGAATTGAAGAGGATCACAGTGTCATAGAAGAATTTGATGTTCAATCGACGCCGACGATCATGGTCAACGACCAAGTCATTGACGATCCTTTTGACTATGACGCCATCCAATCAGCTATCGACGAGGAATTGGCGGCTACCAGCTCATGACGCGGCAAAGCCTCTTCCTATATGCCGCTTGGTTGCTGGCTTTAATTTCCACGTTCGGAAGCTTATATTTCAGTGAGGTCGCTGGTTATGTTCCTTGTGAAATGTGCTGGTATCAGCGGATCGCCATGTACCCTCTCGTGGTTATTCTTGGGATCGCGACCTTCCGATCTGATGCTGGCATTCGATTGTATGCACTCCCATTTTCCATTATCGGCGCTGTATTGGCAGCACTCCATTATGCGGAACAAAAAATCCCGGCGTTTGGCGGCGCAACGCCGTGTGCGGACGGCGTTCCATGTAGCGCCGAATACATTAATTGGTTTGGCTTTATCACCATTCCTTTTTTAGCCTTGATCGCTTTTGCACTCATTACCATTTGCTTATTGTTCGCGCGACAATCATCCGAGGATTAGAAAAAGTTAGCTTCCGCCAACTCCTTATGGCGGAAGCCGTAAAGTAAAAATAAAGGTGGGAGCGCTTTGAAACATGGGAAAATGGCGATTGTCGGAACGACCGTATTCCTCCTGTTAAGTGCTTGCCAGGAGACGCAAGAAAACCGGCAAACGGATCAACCTTCAGAACCAGAAGAAGAGACAAGCGAAAATGCGGAAGAAAATAACACCGAAGAAGAAAACAATGATCCATGGGTTATCGAAGAGGACCAGTTCAATGTGACGGAAACGGTGGAAGGCGTGGACACCATCCAAAATCCGGATAATATTCAAGTGCTAGTCAATCATGATTACGCCTTACCGGAAGGGTATGAGCCTGATGACCTCGTCGTTCCTGATGTCACCTTTTCTTTCGATGAAGACGTGGAGAAACGATATCTACGAGCGCCCGCCGCTGAGGCTTTGGAAGATTTATTCGACGCTGCTTCCGAAGACAGCCAGGACCTTTTTGCCGTTTCCGGATTTCGTTCCCATGAACGCCAAGACGCCATTTTTGCAAATGCTGTGGCGGAAAGCAGTGAAGAAGAGGCGAATGAAACGATCGCGAAACCCGGTAACAGCGAACATCAAACCGGGTTAGCGATGGACATTTCCAGCGATAGCAATGATTTTCAACTAAGCCCCGCATTTGCCGAAACGGAAGAAGGAGAATGGGTTGCCGAACATGCCCATGAACACGGATTTATCATCCGCTACCCGGAAGACGGAGAAGCGATAACAGAGATCTCCTACGAACCTTGGCATCTAAGGTATGTCGGCGAGGAAGTTGCAACAATTATTTACGAACATGGCATTACGCTTGAAGAATTTTTCGAGCACACCGCTAAAATATAAAAAGTGAACCTTTCATCACTGTAGTTCTTCCTTTTCCGACTTCTGGCAGCTGACCTCCGGGATTGCCTTCGTCGGGATAAGAAAGGGTTGCCCTCGTGAGCAACACCCTCTAAAAAATCCATTCAATCACTGCCCAGCCCACCGCTCCGATTACACCGGCAACGACGGAATGCAACACTTGTTCACTGTTCATGCTTTTTTCTTTCGACCAATCGATAATAAGCCATCCGACAAAGATGGCAAGCCCAAACCAAATGGCTTGCATTTTCCCCTCCCATTTCTTATCGAGAGGCCGCGCTAACGTGGCCTCTTTTATGTTGATAACGCTTGTTCCAATTCACGAACGAGCATAACCCCCTCGCGAACGTACGCTTGATCAATGTAGGTATCTTTTTCTTCCTGTGATGAAAATTGGTTCCATAGAGCACTGTACGCCGTAATCCCCTCATGATCAAGTCCTGATTGATAACGGTGGGAAAACAGGAATGGCATCCCCAACACGACCGTTGCATCCCTGCTGCCATTTTCCCCTACCGCTATTGAAAATGGAATACGTAAAAAATGATAACCGTGGTTATCCGCCATTTGATAATCCATGTACGCGTCATCGTATTCCCATCCGCTCTCGATCGTAAAGCCGAACGGTTTAACCTTTTGCTCCAATTCTTTCATTGGCATCTGTAAGCCACTGATTTGTGATCGCAATTCCAACATAGCCAACGGCCTCCTATGAAGCATTTTGCGGGAGGGCTAAGTGAACAGAGAAAATACACCTATGCCTCCGCCCACCTTTCATACTATCCCTCGAGATACTGAATTCATGTAAATCATAAGAGGCAATATCCACCAGCTTGGGCTACGCCCATTCGTTCAAGCGTTCTTCCAATTCGGCGCGGCGGTTTTCATGGCCAGGCTTGCCTAAAAGGGCATACATATTCTGCTTATAACTCTCCACTCCCGGTTGATCAAACGGATTTACGCCAAGCAAATAGCCGCTTAAAGCACATGCTTTTTCAAAAAAATAAATCAGTGCGCCCAGGGAAAAAGCGTCCAACTGTTCCATTTCAAGAATGAGATTCGGAACAGATCCGTCCGTATGCGCCAACATCGTCCCTTGATATGCTTTTTCATTGATGGCATCAAGATGATCGCCGGAAAGAAAATCAAGGCCGTCTTCGTCGCCTTTCGATTGGGGAATTTCTATTTTATTGCGACTTTTTCCGATGTATAAAACGGTCTCAAATAAATGACGACGCCCTTCCTGAATGTATTGTCCCATCGAATGAAGATCGGTCGTAAAGGTTGCCGATGCAGGGAAAACCCCTTTGCCATCTTTCCCTTCACTTTCTCCGAATAGTTGTTTCCACCACTCACAAAAATTTGTAAGTTTCGGCTCGTATGTGGACAACAATTCAATTTGTTTTCCTTTTTGGTACATGAGATAGCGAAAAGCTGCATATTGATAAGCCTGATTATGCATTAAATGCTCTTCGTTGTATTCACGGCACGCTGCCCGCGCACCTGCGAGCAAATCCTGAATCGATATACCGCCCACAGCAATCGGAAGTAAACCTACCGGTGTAAGGACAGAGTATCGTCCCCCCACATCGTCCGGGACGACAAACGTTTCATAACCTTCCCCGTCTGCCATCGTTTTTAACGCGCCTTTTTCCCGATCGGTCGTGGCAATGATTCGTTTTTTTGCTTCTTCTTTTCCATATGTTTTTTCCAACCACGTTTTTATAATGCGGAACGCAATCGCAGGTTCTGTTGTCGTTCCTGACTTAGAAATGACGTTTACATAGACACTTTTCCCATCAAGCGCTTCAAGAAGTTCTGCTGTATAATCGGAAGCGAAATGCTCCCCGAGAAAAAAAACATCAGGACTGTTTTTCTTTTTTGGATGCAAAAAAGAATGAAAGGAGTGGTTCAATCCTGATATGACAGCTTTTGATCCCAATGATGAACCTCCGATGCCGATGACAATAAACACATCTGCATATTCACGAATCCGCACGGCCGTTTTTTCGATATGGGCGAGTTCCTCGTGATTGCCTTTTTCAGGCAAATCTAACCAGCCGAGAAACTCTGCTCCCGCGCCGGTTCCTGTATGTAACAGACGATGGGCTCGGGAAACTGCCGGGCGCAACTGCTCCCATTCATGATCAGCTACAAACGGCGCGACATAATTCAAATTCAGTGACACAGGTGATGGCATAAAAGATCCTCCCTCAAGAACAATAAATTCTATTCCCCTCATACATAATCCAAACATTTCTCCCTCATACTACCTACAGGTACATGTTAGGGAGGTGAAAGAATGAGCGGCTTACAACGCACGGCTCTTATTATAGCAATTATCGGCGCAGTCAACTGGGGGTTGATCGGATTCTTCGGTTTTGACTTAGTTGCAGCGATTTTCGGCGGTCAAAGCGCGGTGTTTGCACGGGTCATCTACGCCATCGTCGGTCTCGCCGGCCTCT
Source organism: Salicibibacter kimchii (assembly GCF_003336365.1). GTDB lineage: Bacteria > Bacillota > Bacilli > Bacillales > Marinococcaceae > Salicibibacter > Salicibibacter kimchii. The sequence continues at coordinate 1,751,315 of NZ_CP031092.1, forward strand.
ATTGTATTTCCCTTCTTTTTATTCCCCAAGAACAAACGCAACAAAGTCCCGAACCACAAAGATGATCGCCATTTAAAAAACCCGGACGCTATACATGTCCGGGTTTGATTTATTTTCTGGCTGGGAGCATTATTTACGGGCGCGTTTGTTAAGATCGGCGTGGATTTCATTGGACTCTTTCAACCAATCTTTGAGTTTGTCTTCCAAGGTATTAAACCCTTGATTTTTGTTTTCCTGTTGCTTTTTCGGCCCGCGTCCCCCGCCGCGTCGGCCTTCGCCGCCTTCCGGCGCGGGTTGAGTGGCTCGAATGGACAGGGAAATCTTGCCGGAGTCAGGTTCTACGGACTTCACTTTCACTTTAACTTCCTCACCAACGGAAAGCACGTCATTAATATCTTTCACGTAGCCATGGGCTACTTCGGAAATATGAACAAGTCCCTGATTTTTATCATCAAGTGCAACGAATGCTCCGAACGGTTTAACACCCGTCACCTTACCTTCAACAATGCTGCCAACTTCGTACTCTGCTACAGACATTCAAACATCCCCTAAACATTTATTAACGCTTAAATCATACCACATGTTCACCTTTCAGGCAAAGAAAAGTTCGAGCTATAGAGAACAAACAACGGAAGAAAGCTTGACAACCTTTCTTCGCCTAAATAATGTGTACGTAACTGATTCATTTAACAATTAAGACAGGAGTGTTCAATAGTATGGCCACGGATCATTGGACATCACGGGTTGGATTTATTTTAGCTGCAGCGGGGTCAGCAATTGGCTTAGGGACCGTTTGGCGCCTTCCCTATGTCGCGGGCACAGAGGGAGGAGGCGCTTTTTTTCTCATTTTTCTCGTGCTTTTATTAACAATGGGAACGGCTTTGTTGCTGGCCGAATTTATCCTCGGGCGGCATACACAGGAAGGGGCAATTAACGCCTATAAACGTGTGGCTCCCAAAGGCCAATGGCAATGGATCGGAATTTTGGGGATGGTTGCTGCCTTCTTGCTTTTATCTTTTTATAGTGTCGTCGGGGGTTGGGTCATCGCTTACCTCGTGCGAAGTTTCAGCGGCCAAGTGACCAACCCCCCGGACGGGGATTACACCGCCCTGTTCGCATCGATCACCGCGAACCCTTGGGAAGTGGGGGCGGCCCATCTTGCCTTTATGATTATGACGATTCTCGTCGTGCAAAAAGGGATTCGCAAAGGAATTGAAAAAGCAAGCGTATATATGATGCCGGCGTTGTTTATTCTCTTCGCTGTGCTCGTCGTTCGCTCCCTCACGCTTGACGGTGCTTGGGAAGGCGTCGTGTTCTTCTTGCAACCTGATTTATCGGCCGTAACCGGTGAAACGCTGCTGACAGCCCTTGGACAAGCGTTCTTTTCCCTCAGCCTCGGTGTTTCTGTAATGGTTACATACAGTTCTTATTTAGGAAAAAATGACAACTTGCCACGGTCCGCATGGTCTGTTGTGTTGCTTACGATTCTCATCGCATTTATGGCGGGGCTCGCGATCTTTCCCGGTGTATTTGCGTTTGATTTGCAACCGGATGAAGGACCTGAGCTTATCTTCACCATTTTACCGGCGGTATTCGGAGAGATGGCTTTCGGAGGTCTCTTCTTTACGCTTTTTATGATATTAATGCTGTTCGCCACGTTGACGTCTGCATTTTCACTCGTGGAAATCATCGTCAAACCTTTGATTCGCGGGAGAGAAGAAAAACGTGTGAAAATGACGTGGATTGTCGGCTTGCTCATTTTCGCGATGGGAATCCCTTCAAATCTATCCTTCGGCGTTTTGTCAGATTGGCACGTGTTTGGGGATATCTTTTTTAATCAAGTCGACTACCTGGTTAGCAACGTTTTACTGCCTATCGGCGCGTTTCTCATCTCGGTATTTGTTTCTTGGAGAATGCGAAAAGAAGATTTGCAGGAAGAAATGCTGCGTGGAAGCAACAGAGGAATTGTGTTTTTTAACACTTGGTTATTGGCAACTCGTTACATCGTGCCGATAGCTATTGTAGTTGTTTTTATCTTTATGATTTAAATGTCCATATGGGCGGTGAACATGCTATAATGGCAAGTGGGAAAAAGTGAACGGAGGTGTCGGAAGACAGTGGGGAAAAGAATCGGTCTTTTTATTTTAACGAACATTCTCATCCTAACGACGGTGGCCATCGTTTGGTCGTTGATTACATCGTTCACGAATATCGATGGATCTTTTCAAACCAGCGACGGCGTTTTGGGAATTAATGTCCTCTCCTTGATGATTTTTAGTTTATTGCTCGGTTTTGGGGGCTCCTTATTTTCCCTGGCCATTTCTCGTTGGGTCGCTAAAAAAATGATGCGTGTAAAAGTGTTGGATCCTGAAGAAAACTTGAACCGGGCGGAACGTGCCATCGTAGAAAACGTACATCGAATGGCAAGAAGCGCGGGGCTTGCTCATATGCCCGAGGTTGGGGTCTATCAATCAAAAGAAGTGAATGCTTTCGCAACCGGTCCTTCAAAAAAACGGTCCCTCGTTGCAGTATCTTCCGGATTATTGCAAGAAATGGACCAAGATGCCGTGGAAGGGGTTATTGCCCACGAAGTCGCTCACGTAGACAACGGGGATATGGTAACGATGACGCTACTGCAAGGGATCGTCAACACATTTGTCGTCTTTTTATCCCGCGTGGCCGCGATTATTTTATCGCGTTTTGTACGCCCGGAGCTCCAATTTATCGTTCAATTGGCTGCCATCATCATTTTGCAAATCCTCTTCTCGATTCTCGGTAGCCTTGTCGTTAACGCGTATTCTCGCCACCGAGAATTTCATGCGGACCGAGGCGGGGCTGATTTTGCAGGCAAAGACAAAATGACGCATGCCCTGCGCTCGCTGCAAAGGTATACCTCCCGTGCACAAATCGATGATCATACGGATGATTCCGCACTACAGACGATGAAAATTAATGGGAAAGGCGGGTTCGTTCAATTATTCTCTTCTCACCCGGATCTACAGGATCGCATTGACCGTTTGCAGCAATCATAAAAACCATTGATGTAAATGGAAGGAGGGGCAGCGATGCAAAACGCTGCTTTTTCTTTGTTGTTTTTTTTGCTACAAGGAATCTTAAAGCAAATATTTTACTTTCTATATTGAAAAAAATTCTCATTGATGATTGACGACAACCACAGCATTGCTTATAATAAATAGTGACTTAATTGATAATGATTTTCATTATTGATATTGAGATGAATAGAACATAAAAAAGGAGTTTATCAACTATGGGTAAACAGCTATTCGGATTACTCACAGGTATATCCATTACTGCCGTACTTACCGCATGTGGCGGAGAAAACAATAATGAAGCAGCGGGCGAAGATGAACATTCATCACAGGAAGAGATCACCGTGGAGCATGACTTAGGAGAAACGAATGTGCCGAAAAATCCGGAAACAGTCGTCTCCTTTGATTTTGGCTTAACAGACTCCATTCGTGAATTAGGAGGAAGTGTCAGCGGCATACCAAAAGCGGGAGCTATTCCGGAGTATTTATCCGAATTAGAAAGTGATGAATACGAAGATGTAGGGGATTTCTTTGAACCCAACTTTGAACTGATTAATGAAATGCAACCGGACGTGATTTTTATTTCCGGCCGGACCGCCGACCATTATGAAGAACTTAGCGAAATTGCCCCTACCATTCACATGGCCGTTGATAACGAAGATTATATGGGATCTTTGGAGGAGAATGTCACCACATTAGGGGAGATCCTTGACGCTGAGGAAGAAGCAGAAAATCAACTGGACGATATTCAAACAAGAATATCCGAGGTTAGTGAAACGGTGAATGAAGCTGACGAAAATGGTTTAATTCTTTCTGTCGATGATGGGTCGGCAAGTGCTTACGGTTCAGGTTCCCGCTTTGGAATTATCCATGATGAACTTGATGTCGCTCCTGCTGATGAAAACATTGATGCAGAAACGCATGGCCAAAATGTGTCTTTTGAGTATATTGCTGATGTAGATCCGGATAATCTGTTCGTATTGGATCGCGGCGCAACCGTCGGAAGCGACGAAGAAGCAAGTTTAAATGCCATCCTTGATAATGAACTCGTAAACGCAACCGCGGCTGCTCAAAATGACAACATGATTCAAATGACCGGTGATTATTGGTATTTAAGTTATGGCGGGATAGAATCCACGCATCAAATGATTAACGAAGTGGAAGACGGTTTTGAAGAATCATAGGTAGAAAGAAAAGACCCCTCCCAATTGTTGCGAGGGGTCTTTTCTTCATTTTATTGGAAAATGGATATTCATGCGGTTTCCAAAGCAGATCGCAGCATGAGGAACTTAGTGATCGTGATCGTGATCGTCATGGTCGTCCATGAAATCACTTTCGTGATCCATGTCGTCTTCATCAAACGCATCGATTTCTTCTTGATCTACATCTCCGACAAATATAGGATGGATAGGCATCGAATGCATGCCCCGGGCCGTCACGTGAGGTTGTACAAGATAAATACCGTTCTCCTCAAATGTATAGTCGGCACTGTAGACCCCGTCATCTTCCGTTTCTTTTTCGATCATATCACTGTCTTCTTTGTTCCCGTCTTCCCAGACTTCGAAAACGACTTCATCCGCATCTGTAACCGCCTCATCTTCTTGCGTCACTCGTGTCTCCAGCAAGTGGTCGCCCGTGTCCATTTCTTCAGGCATTGTCACTTCCACGTCGATCGCTTCCGTGGAGCCCGGGGCTTCTTCTGTTTGCTCTTCGTCTCCTCCGCAAGCAGCAAGGAAAATGAGAAGGCTGCTGCCAAGTACCGTCATTTTTATATTCATACTGGAAAATCTCTTACACAACTTTCGTACCTCCTAGCAAAACGTATTTATAGTAGTTGGTGTCCCGCCCTTTGAATGGGTTAAACGGTTCTTTTGAAAATCCAAAGGTTTTGGACAAAAAAGGATGCCTGTTTTCCACCGAGTTTGATGATTTCTTTCGCATCTTTTTTAAACGTCTCGTTTGTCTTAACCTTGCTATCGGATAAATAAAGCGCATATAAACCTTTCTTTATCATTAGATGAAATTTCTCATCAGGTAACCCTTTCAGTCTTTTTGTCGCTTCACGATCGATGTATTTAAATCGCTCCAGCATATCCTCTGTACTTTTATAGTACGCTACAAAATTCATTTCATTTTCTTGAAGGTCCTCTTCCTGATCAATAAAGTAATCAAGCATAATATGCAATCCTTGAACCCAGGGGAAATAGGCTGCTTTCATACGTTTAGACTCTTCTTTTGTTGTTGGGCCGCTTGCCGCATATGCCGCGAGGCAATACAAAGCGAGTGTTGAAGCAACCGCACAGGAAAACTCATACCAGCGCATGCCCGGGGCCAAATCCTTGTTTTCGTTGTAGTAGCCAAATAATAAATCCTCCCGCCGGTCTTCTTCCACATGTTTATACACTTGGAAATCAATATAGTACTGGGATACTTCTTTCATATCCTCTTTCATGGCGGAAAAACCGGGAAACTGGACAATTGCTTCCCTACAACGAGTGACCATTTTTTTCAGGTAGCCGTCATCTTCAAAGTCCGTTCTGTATTGATAATAATCGCCCATCTGCTCATATGGTTCCAAACTATCCAATAACGCTTGGTGCATGGCACGAAAATCATCGGGGTTATGGGAATCATTTTTATCGCAAAGGGTGTCCAAATAATCACAAATGGATTGATAAGCCACCATAAATTGAATGTAAGCATCCTGGTTATCCCCGGCCAGTAAGCCTAAAATACTCCCGCCTTCACAATGGAATGTTTTATCACTTAAGGTCCAGATCGCCTGCTCACGAATTTCTTTATCTTTTATGTTCTGGCCTTCTCTTTTCCAAGACTCAAGTTGTTGATGGGCTTTCGGCAGCGTTTCTTTTTTCGCCCTTTGCAAAACCCTTAAAGGGTTTGAAGGAATAGATTTAGTCACTATTAACACAACCTTATTTGTATATAACAGTTGATTCAAAACGTATAAAATTTTAAGGGATAAGAAAAATAAATACGTAGACGTATTGCACAAAGAAATGCTCTCTCTTGACTTCTATCAACTCAGATCCAGGCGCCGCCGATTCCACGGCCGCGCCTTTCTCATGCAAGCCTTATGATTTTTTCATAAGTCGTTCATCGGGTATTTCCGCACGCGTATAGCCAGCTGATCAGCTGGCTAAAAAACAGTTGAAGTATACGATAGCATAAAATTTATTGCACGTGATGAATAGGGAAGGGTCCGTTCACACCATCCTTCCATCGATTAAAAGAGCCTATCATGCCTATGCTCCCTTCCATCCTTTATCTGGCATGTCGATGGACAAACGCTTCAATGCGGGCGGTTGCTGTTTGTAGGGCGGTCATGGACGTTGCGTATGAACAACGAACGTGACCTTCGCCGCCCTTTCCGAATACCGATCCCGGCACTACCGCTACTTTCTCCTCTACGAGCAGTTGTTCGGCAAATGTTTCATCATCCATTCCCGTTGCTTCTACCGATGGAAACGCGTAAAAAGACCCTCCGGGAAAACGGCAGGAAAGTCCCGCCTCATTTAACGCGTGCACAATGTAATTACGACGGGCGCGATAACTGTTCGTCATTTTTTCCACAACATCTCTCCCGTTACGCAATGCTTCCAATGCGCCATGTTGCGCCTGTGTAGGCGCACACATGAGCGAATACTGATGAATTTTCAGCATCGCCTGCGTAATATCGGGAGGCGCACAAACGAAACCAAGCCGCCAGCCTGTCATGGCAAATGCTTTGGAAAAACCGGAAATTAACACGGTTCTGTCCCGCATATGCTCAAGTGCCGAGAAAGCCGTATGCGCCGTGTCATAACTAAGTTCCGCGTAAATTTCATCGGAGAAAACGAGCAAATCATGGGCTTCCGCTACCTCCGCAATCGCTTGGAGCTCAATATCGTTCATGACTGCTCCGGTTGGGTTGTTTGGGAAAGAAAGGATGATCGCGCGGCTTCGATCGGTGATCGCCGCTTCCAGACGTTCTTTTGCCAGTTTAAAATCAGTGGAAGCATCAGCTGGAACCGGCACGGGCACCGCCCCTGAAAGGGTCACCAACGGTTCATACGAAACGAAGGCAGGGGTTACCACCAACACTTCATCCCCCGGGTCAACGGTTGCTCGTACGGCAAGATCAATGGCCTCGCTGGCTCCTACCGTAACAATAATTTCCTCTTTCGGGTCATAACCCACGTTAAAACGCTCATGCATATATTCGCTGATAGCTGCACGTAATTCAAACATTCCCGCGTTCGACGTGTAGGAGGTATATCCTTGTTCCAAGGCTGCCATGGAGGCTTCCCGTACATTCCACGGCGTTACAAAATCCGGTTCGCCTACCCCTAAGGATATGCAATCTTCCATATTTGCGGCCAAATCAAAGAAACGTCGAATGCCTGAAGGTTTAATGTTAGAAACCGCCCGTGAAAGCCGATTATTTTTCGTTCCCGGTTGCATTGTGTTTTGACTCATGGTGACACCACCATACGGCGATCTTTTTCATCTTGATTAAAAATAACGCCGTCATGCTTGTATTTTTTTAATCGAAAATGCGTGGTCGTTGATAGTACTGCATCCAATGTAGACAGCTTTCTGGACACGAAACGGGCAACCCCTTCCATCGTTTGCCCTTCAACCATCACGGAAAGATCATACGTCCCCGACATCAAGTATAGGGCGGTGACTTCAGGGAAACGCTGAATACGTGCAGCCACTTCATCAAAACCGACCTCACGCTGAGGGGTAACTTTCACATCGATCATGGCGGCAATGTGATCTTCCGTCGTGACTTTATTCCAATCAATTAATGTTGCATAGCTCAAAATAACCTTTTCATCTTCCAATTTTTTCATACATTTTTTTACATCATCTTCGTTTTCATCCAACATCTTTGCAAGCACATCCGTTCCTATGCGCCCATGATGTTCAAGGATACGGATTAACTCCAGTTCTTTATCTTTTGTCACTGCCATTCCCCCCATTGATGAAAGTGCCTATATAGCATCGTAGTTTAAAGCTGATCATCATGTTCCAAAAACGACGAATATCTACATTTTATCATAGATTTCGATCGTTATTCTGACTATTTTTTGAAAGTGGGAAAGAGATGAAAGGATATATTAGTGATTATCATAAAGAACCGACCGTTGCATTGCTCATCATCGATATGATCAACGACCTGGAGTTTGCACAGGGAAAAAAATTGTATGAACCCATGCGAGCTGCAGCCAACCAAATTGCAACACTAAAAGCGCAGGCGAAGTCGTTTCATGTCCCTGTTATTTACGTCAACGACAATTATGGGTATTGGCAAAGTGACTTTAAGGAACTTGTTAACCATTGCCTTTCCGAAAACGTCCGCGGACAAGAGATTGCACGCATGCTTCCGCCGGCGGATGAAGATTATTTTGTGTTAAAGCCGCAGTTTTCCGGGTTTTTTTATACTCCGCTCGATCTTTTGTTACGCTACCTAAACGTGCGCACGTTGATTTTAACCGGGGCTTCCGGGAATATGTGCGTCCAGTTCACCGCGAACGATGCATATATGCGGGGGTATAAAACGATCGTCCCCCGCGATTGCATTGCTTCGGCTCATAAACATGAAAATGAAGAAGCCATTCAAATGATGGAAAATGTGCTGGGAGTAAACACAGCGCCGGTAGCCGAGCTATCGATGCGGCACGTCATCACCGAGGCACAGGCGTATTATGAGGATACGTGAAAAAAATAAGAGGCAGCAGATCAATGCTACCTCTTTACCAACCATTTAAAAAACTTCTTCCAGATCTCCGCGCTCTTGTTTAAGCCAATCCCGCATCCACGTTTTTGCCTCATCTAAATCATGGAGCTTCGCTTGCCCGCATTGTTCTTCGGTGGCAGCGGGGACATAGTCATATTCCAGTCCCGCTTTTAACGTCTTTTCCAAAATATCGATGATCTCCGGGACTTCGGCCGGACCGTTGACAATCAAGTAGAATCCTGTCTGGCATCCCATCGGGGACAGATCAATGATTTCAAAATGGTCATAAGCTTCTGCATAACCACGGATGTTCAATGCTAACAAGTGTTCAAGTGTATGAATCACCGGCGGCGTCATGTTCGTCACATTCGGCTGGGCAAAACGAAGATCGAATTTATGAACGATTCCGTCACTGCCTACCTTTTGCGTGCCAGCATGACGGACATAAGGTGCTTTCACTTTTGTATGGTCAAGCTCGAAACTTTCAACACGCGCTTCCATAAAAATATCCCTCCGTATTAATCATAGTTCCATCATACATCACAGCCATTTTTTTTGGCAACGTCCATCGGGAGTCTCACTCGTTCGCTTTCCCTTTCACCACTTCCATCGCTTCAACGATATCATCTGTGATTAATCCGTTGGCCCCTTTATGAAGCACCTGTTCCATGCGCCATTTTTCATTCACGGTCCACACATAGACTGGCAAGTTGAGGCGATGCATACGTTTTACAAATCCAAACCTTAACAGATGATAATGCGGACAAACGGCATCAGCCCCTATGTTTTTCAATCTGGATTCAGGATAAAAATCTTGAATATAGGCATGTAGCCGAAAGCGTTGTTGCAATAACCTTCGACCGAGCAATAGACCGGTTTGGATCTCCCGGTCCAGCCGTTTTATTTTTTTCAGCACTGCATCATGAAAAGAAGTAATCAGGACATCTCGCGACATGCCTGTAGCTTCCACGACGTCCACAACTTGCTCTTCCAACCCCTTCGTTTTGATTTCAATATCCAGTTTTAAATTCCCTTTACACAGCAACAGTACTTCTTCCAGTAATGGGAGCTCCCAACCGATGCTACGCGCATAATTTTGCAGACGTTTATAGCTTCTTTTTTTCACAGCGGTGCCATCGAGTTTTCCATCATGAAAACAAATCAATTGGCCATCCGCCGTGCGACGAACATCGGTTTCAATAAAATCGGCGTCAAGGGCAACGGCTCTTTCAAAAGCTTTTACGGTGTTTTCTACCATATCCACCCCCGTTACCCCACGGTGGGCAATGACGAGGGCATCTCCTTTTGCGTGCATGTTCTGGGATGTCCTCCATTCCTCTCATCGTTTAGCATTTAGATGGAATTTTCGGTGGCGCGGAGCAATCTTGCATTTAGGCATGATCTTCTTGTTTTTTACCCGGAATTGCAATATGGCCGACGTTGACGATGGAGCCTTTTCGCTATATATTGAGGAGGATGAAATAAATCAACAGGGACACGAACGGGCGAAAAGCCATTGAAGGTGATTGTATTCGAATCGAAAAAAGAAATTTAATGATCATGGGCTTTGCCAACATGCTCGTCGCCGGAAGCATGACCATGGTGTTGCCGTTTTTGTCGTTATATATTGAATCTTTCGGGCAATATTCTCCCGAGGAGGTACAACGTTGGGCCGGCATTGTCTTCGGCGTTTCTTTCCTTGTTGCATTCCTGGTATCCCCTGTATGGGGACGAATCGGCGATCGATTTGGCCGAAAAAGTATTCTCATTGGCACCGGGTTTGGGATTGCCCTTTCTGTTTTTTTCATGGGGTACGCCGAGTCTGTCGGTGCCCTTTTTGTTTTGCGAGCGTTTATGGGGCTGGCCACCGGCTTCATTCCCGCCTCCATGGCGCTTATATCTGCACAGAGCGATAAACGGACGGCCGGTGAAACGCTAGGCACATTGCAGATGGGCACGGTTTCCGGTGGCTTGATGGGACCGCTGTTCGGCGGTTTAATTGCCGATACCGTCGGAATGGAGCTAACGTTTATTTTAACCGCATCGGTTCTCGCTTTGGCAACATTGCTCGTCATTGTCGGTGTAAAAGAAGTTATTTTCGAAGAAAAAGGCGAAAAACAACGTTCCTATCATTGGAAAGAAGTCATCCGACACATTGTCACGCATCCTCTATTAATCATGGTAATGGTCATTGCGCTCATCGTGCAACTTGTAAACTTTAGTGTTCAACCACTGTTGGCCCTCTATGTCGGCGAGCTTACCTCTGCCGAAAATATGGCTTTCTTGGCGGGAATGGCATTTTCCGTTACAGGGCTCGGAAACTTACTGGCCACGCGCAAGTGGGGACAAATTGGTGATCGTATCGGGCATGAAAAAATACTGCTGCTTTTGCTCGTGTTATCGGGTTTATTTTTCATTCCGCAAGCATTTGTTACTGAACTCTGGCAATTGGTATTGCTTCGGTTTCTATACGGAATACAGGTAGGCGGCCTTATTCCGTGTACCACCGCGTATATCCGTCAAGTCGCTCCGGTCGCCATGCAAGGAGAAGTGCTCGGCTACAATCAAAGCTTTCGTTTTCTCGGCAATGTCATTGGACCGGTTTCCGGCGGGGTGATCGCGAGCAGTTTCGGTATTCCTGCTGTATTCATATTCTCCGGGATTCTACTGATTATCACCGCGGTCGTCGTGAAAATCATGCTTAATCACAATAGCCGGCATAAAGAAAAAAATTACGAGCAAACGCAGACAGTTTAATTAAATTCTATTGGATCAGTGTTGTAGTACCCGTTCATGACGACCGGAAAACCCGGGGAAACACGATTTCGGGCGTCATGGGCTTTTCATGGTGACCGGAAAAGTGGCAGTTCTCTGATAATTGCTTGCGTCAAAAAATACCCAGTGGCTTCTCCCCCATGTCAGAATAGCGATTGCCCCTCTTTCACGCTTATTGTCAACCTTTATTATTTTTATGTTGACAATATTACCCCCGGCCGTTTACAATCATGTTACCAACGAAACAAGGAGGGACGATCTACATATGAAATCATTTGATTTGGTGATCATCGCGATGTTTGTTGCCTTAATGAGTGTGGCGGCAAATATAACCGTTCTTTTTCCTTTTCTTGTTATTGCAGGGATACCGTTAACGTTTCAACCATTTATCGCGGTTTTGGCCGGCGCCATTCTCGGCAGCAAAAGAGGCGCGTTCGCGATGCTGGCCTATACGGTTGTCGGGCTATTTGGCGCCCCTGTTTTTGCGCAGCTCCAAGGAGGCCCCGGGATCCTAGTTCGACCGACATTCGGTTTTATTTTATCTTTTATTGTCGTTGCCTTTGTTGTCGGAAAAATCATCGAGAAGTCACGCAAACCTGGGATGCCTACTTACTTACTTGCGGGCTTGGCCGGGCTAGTATTTAATTATTTAATCGGAACGAACTGGGTATACGGCGCTTATGTATTCGGATTCGATGCTCCTGAACAGTTTACTTACGGAATTGTTTGGTTAGGGATGCTTCCGCTGTTAGTCAAAGATATTCTTTTCACAATAGCAGCCGGTATCGTTGCACACAATCTTCCCGAAACCATAAAACGGCCCGTGATAGGAAAAAGGGTTCCGAGTCAGAGTTAGAAGACGATCGAACAATTAAACGGCAGCGGCCGGCGCTCGGCTTTTGCCCGCTTCGGGGTTCATGGCGATTATATCGGCGGTTAAAGCATGCGGGTGGGGTTCGGTTCATTGTGACCTTAGCAACGGTTAATGCAAACAGTCGAGCGTCATGAATGCTCCATGGCGACACAACCGGATCTTTCCTTCGATTTTCGGGCTTTATGAACGACTCATGGCGACCTTAGCAGCGGTTAATGCTAACGGATGGGCGGCATTGCCACGCTGGGCACTCATCACTTGATGATCGATGATCAAAGCCCGGCTGCATGTACACCTCGATCATTAAGTGCCGCCAAATCCGCTTCGCTAATTTCACCATTCCCTTTTTGGACAATGTATACCTCAACGTCTTTTTTCCCCCACTCGTTATACACTTGATCGGTAGTGTCAAAATACAAATCAATTTTTGCTCCTTGAATCGCCGAACCAGTGTCCGCAACGACACCATAACCATAGCCGGGAATAAACAAAACCGTTCCCAGCGGAAAAAAAGAAGGGTCTGCTGCAATCGTGGAATAAATATTACGGTGAACCGGCACACCTGAATATGTAATCCCGTAAGCGGGGTCCCCCGGATTTTTCCCCGTCGACTCTTCATTAGCTGTATAACCTGTGGCTGTTACCGTTTCAACGGGGTACTCAGACCAATTAATTTCTTGTTCCAGCGCTGTGACAGTCTCTCCCATCGAGGCGCTTGCCGTTTCGATTTTAGGCACCGTTTTTTTCGCAAGCACACCCAAGTCACTATGGATGGGAGAAGCAATGCCTGTATCTTCTGTTTGACCGTTTTCAACCCCTATGAGCTCATTTACAGGCACTTGGCTTAATGTCGTCCACGTCATATATAATGCTACAATGAATAGCACCGTCATACCAACGTTTTTTACAACGTTAAGCCCTTTTGACATGTGCTCACCCTCTTTCACTTCTGAAAGCATATCCAAATAGAAATGAAGTTATACATAAAAAATGAGAAACCAGATGATAGAAAATACTGAAATGAGCGACTCTTATTCATTCAACCTTCGTTTCCCGACAAGGGACCGATCTATCCTTCCGTACCTTTGAAATAAAAAAACGTGCTACTTGAGCACGATTTTTCCCTATTCCGTCTTAAAACATTTGATATCCGCGAACCCGTAACATCCGTACGGAAATCCCCGCGATAATCGCTCCAATTAACCCGGAACTCAAAATCAACACATCAACCAGTTGCAACGATGCCAAGCTCGGACCTACCGAAGAAAAGGAGGCAACTGGTGAGGTGAAGTATTCCGTAAAACTCGCAGGGTTTACAATCCATACAACGATAATGGGATAAATCACAGCCATCATCCACGTCGAACGCAGTACCATATTCAATAAAAACCCAATCCCAAAGAAAAGGATGATAAATAACATCATCGAAATAATTAATTGCGGGAGACTTGTAATCCCCAAGTCGCTCACCTCCGTATCAAAACAAGTGTACAAAAGGAACCATCAAGCGTCAATTAGAGGTGAGCAATTAAAAGACCGAATGCTAGAGCGGATTCCTCCCTTTTGTTAACATCAGCGATAATCCCCCGAGCTTCAGTAAATAACGGTTGTCACTCATATGTTTCATAAACAGCGCGGAGCGACCGTACATTTTTCGAGTTTTGACTGTCCCCATCGCTTCTTTTCCGCCAAGGGAGGCCAATGTCCCGAGGATTTCCGGTTCAAATTTTGTGGGGCTCCCACCCATAATTAAATTTGTTATATTTTCACCGGCCTTAACCCCTTGTTGCATGGCAATTTGAGCAGTCGGAGGAAATGGACGTTCCGTTTCTTCATTAATAATGAGAGAGCAATCCCCGATAACAAAGACATCTTCATGGCCGGGCGCACGTAAATCCGATTCTACTTTTACACGCCCTCGGTTCGCCTCAATTCCCGCGTCTTCGATAATCGGATGTCCGCGCACACCCGTTGCCCAAATGACCGTACTTGCTGCAATCTCTTCTCCGTCCTTGAGAATAACCTTTCCTTCTTGCACTTCGCTAATCGGCTTATTGATTTTAAATTCTACGCCACGGTGCTCCAGCAAATTCATGGCATATTCAACAAGTTCGGGATCAAAACCGGGGAGGGCGGTCGGTGCGGCTTCGATCACGTACATTCGAACCTTTTCTCGCGGAACATCATATTGTTCGCATAACTCCGGAACCCTTTCGGTCAGTTCACCGATGAATTCAATGCCGGTGAAACCTCCGCCTGCCACAACAAATGTCAGGTCTTTTTCTTCTGTTTCCTTTTGATTTCGATACTGTGCAAATTGAAATTCGATTTGATCTTTAAGCTCACGAGCCCCATCCAATGTCCATTTATGATAGGAATGCTCGTAGACACCTTCGGCACCAAATGTTTCAGCGATTGACCCGAGAGCTATGGTAAGATAGTCATAAGAAAGGTGGTCCCCGTTTTTAAGAACGACTTGCTTCTCTTCTGTTTTCACCTGTTCCACGGTGTCCTGAACAATGTTAATTTTTGCCGGGTTTAACACTTTCCGAATTTCTACACGTGCTTTATCATGGTGCATCGTGCCTGCCGCAGGCTCATGCAACCACGTTGTTTGATAATGGTAGTCATGCTTGTTCACCAGGGTTATATGTGCCCGGTCCGTCCCCAATTTCTTCTGCAATTGATTCGCGGCCATCATTCCCGCGTATCCTGCACCGAGAATAACGACATGCGGTTTTTTTGCCATTGCATTCACTCCCTTATACCTTAATCACTATGTGATCATTTTCACATATGTATGTAAAAATAATGTCTACAAATATTCATCATTTCTACATATTATTATAACTGTTTTTCTAATTGTATTTCAAGGATAAGGGCACGGAGTAATATTCCAAAAAAGGGATTGGAATACAATAGCAACAACGAGTTTCAACGCCTGCGAAAAAAACGAGCATTTCACTTTTCTTCCCCGCAACAACAGTGGTATAATAATTCTGTTATTTAAAAAGACAACCCATGCGCAACATACAAGATCCTATACTAGGTGTGGAGGTGCAGATTCGTGGAGGATACTTCCATTGATCTTTACGATATAACGATTATCGGCGGTGGACCCGCAGGATTATTTACCGCTTTTTACGGTGGCATGCGTCAGGCAAAAGTGAAAATTATTGAAAGCATGCCACAGCTGGGTGGACAACTTTCTGCGCTTTACCCCGAAAAATATATTTATGATGTGGCCGGTTATCCGAAAATACGCGCGCAAGAACTTGTAGATAATTTAGTCGAACAAATGAACATGTTTGACCCAACCGTCGTGCCCGATCAATCGGTAGAATCGGTTCATAAGTTGAACGATGAAACATTTCGCCTCGAAACCAATGAAGACGTTCATTATTCGCGGACGGTTATCATTGCCGCAGGCGTAGGCGCTTTTCAACCGCGAAAATTAAAAATCGAAGAAGCGGAACAATATGAAGGCCGAAACCTTCATTACTTTGTTAACAACCTTGGCGCTTTCAAAAATAGGGATGTCCTCATTTGCGGAGGTGGGGATTCTGCCGTCGATTGGACGCTTATGCTCGCAAATGATGCAAATGTAACACTTACGCATCGGCGGGACAAATTTCGCGCCCATGAACATAGCATTGCCGAATTGCAATCGGCACCCGTCCAAATGCACACTCCTTTTGAAGTCAGCGAACTTCGGGGGGACGGCGAAAATATTAGACAAGTCGTCCTCCAAGAGGTGAAAGGGACCGATCAAAAAGTGGTTGATGTCGACAGCGTGATCGTGAACTACGGCTTCATCTCTTCTCTCGGCCCCATCAAATCGTGGGGGCTCGAGACGACGAGGAACTCCATCCTCGTAAACTCTCGAATGGAAACGAATATCAAAGGGATCTATGCCGCGGGAGATATTACCTCTTTCGACGGAAAGGTGAAACTAATTGCCACCGGCTTTGGAGAAGCGCCAATGGCGGTAAGCAATGCTAAAGCCTATATGGATCCGACAGCTCGTCTTCAACCCGGCCACAGCACGCACATGTTTTAGAGGTGGGATGTGGGAAGTTAGAAGTTGGAAAGAACAAAACAACTCCCTGCATCTCGTCTGCACAAAAAAGTCCGTAACAAGGAGCGCTCCTCGTTACGGACTTTTTTATTTAGCAATTTTCCGGTGTGCCTACATTTTCTTTCGTACGGAAAGATGCGCCGCAACCGCAAGATAGGATCGCGTTCGGATTATCCAGCGTAAAGCCGCCGCCCATCATATTTTCTTTATAATCAATAACGAGACCGTTAACAACCGGCCGACTTTCCCCATCGATGAGTACACCCAAACCTGATTTATCGAGGAAAGTATCGTCTTCATTCTTTTCTGCATCAAATCCGAGCCCGTACGAAAGTCCGCTGCAACCACCGCCTTTGACTCCAACCCTGAGCATTAAAGAATAATCGCCCTCTTCTTCCTGCATGCCTTTAATTCTCGTCATTGCTGCATCGGTGATTTCTATCATTGCCTAATTACCTCCTTACGGATGAATTTCATGCCCTCGGCAGCGTAAACAACTCCCAACATGGCACAGACCCTCAAAAGGATCGTATAGCTTCATCATATCATATATTGCCGGAGGTTAAAAAACAACGAACTCGAGCATCATTGCTTATTTTGAGGCTTATCCATGCAGCGTGCCGTATTGCTCCGTGAGTAACGCTGTATGCACACGATCAATTTCACGACTGTAATATAATACGAGTGGGTGTTGCATCCCATACTCTTTTGCCGTCTCCATCATTTGTGTCCTTAAAGCTTCTAAAGTTTCTTCCACTCGGTTTTTTGCCATAGCAGGCTTCATTAACCGGATCTCCTTCCCTTCTCTTCTTTTGTTTAGCGTGTATGTTCTTACCCGATAATACCTTAAAATAATCAAAATGCAAAGGAAAGTTCCAATTTTGTCAATTGAAAAATCGTCAATATGCAACCATGCTTTTCTTTGTCCTTTCACAGATGTATAATAGAGTCGAGAGAACATGAATTCAACCATTGTTTATACATCCAAGCTAGGACAATTTATCCAAGGAGGACTAAAATGGCTACATTAATGCAAGATACGGACCTTCAGGCAATCCGCGAAAAAGTATTACATGGCGAACGCCTGACCATTGAAGATGGCCTGACATTATACAACTCCGCCGATTTGCTCACCGTTGCTCAGTTGGCGAATGAAGTCAACGAACAAAAGAACGGAAATAATGTTTATTTTATAGAAAATATGTACATTAATCCAACCAACGTATGCGAGGCCAATTGTGCGTTCTGCGGGTTCAAGCGTAAGCCCGGAGAAGAAGGCGCGTATACGATGCATGAAGACGAAATGCTTCAATATGTGAGTGATCGTTGGAATGATAACATTCGTGAATTCCACATTGTCGGCGGACATAACACGGACGTGCCGTTTGATTATTACTTAAACACGATCCGAGCCTTGAAAAAGAACTACCCTCATGCGAAAGTTAAAGCCTACACCGCGGCGGAAATTGAGTTTTTTGCCCGCCATGCCGGCCTTTCCATGCGGGAAGTTCTGGAGCAGTTGATCGATGCCGGGCTTGACACCCTCCCGGGCGGAGGCGCTGAAATCCTCACCGAACGCTACCGGGCAAAGATGAGTCCGGAAAAAGCAAGCACCGACGAATGGTTGGAAGCGCACGAAATCGCCCATGATTTGGGACTAAAAACCCACGCGACCATGCTCTATGGATCCATCGATACGTACGAAGAGCGCCTCATCCATATGGACCGCGTCCGCCAGCTGCAGGATCGCACCAACGGCTTTATGGTCTTCATCCCACTAGCCATGCAACCGCGGAAAAAGAAAGCGGGCCTCGAACGACGCACGTCATCCTTTGATGATATGCGCACCATCGCGATCGCGAGGCTTATGCTTGATAACTTTCAGCACATTAAAGCATATTGGATCAACATTGGCCCACAACTGACGCAGATGGCACTCACATTCGGATCCAGCGACATTCACGGCACGCTGATTGAAGAACGGATTTCCCATTCGGTCGGCGCGCTGACCTCCCAAGGGATTACAAGAAAAGAATTGATTCACTTAATCAAAGGCGCAAATAAGACGCCGGTCGAACGAGATACCTTCTACAATGTCGTAAAAACGTATTAATTCCCAATATCCCTCGGTGCGATTGCACCGAGTTTTTTTGTATGTGTGTACGTAAGCAAAAAACGTGTTATGATGGAAAATAGACTGTTTTATTCTAGACATCCGTGCCCAAGCGGGACGTTAAATAAAAGAAAGGGTCGATTTCATTTGATCAGTTGCGAAAATATTGGTCTACGTTACGGTGACAAAAAACTTTTTGAAGAAGTCAACATCCAATTTAATCCGGGAAATTGCTACGGTTTAATCGGCGCAAACGGAGCCGGGAAATCGACATTCCTGAAAATTCTTTCCGGAGAGATCGATGCACAGACCGGGGACGTCCACATTGGAAAAAACCAACGTCTAGCCGTCTTGAAACAAGACCATTATGCGTACGAAGAATATGAAGTGCTTGAAACGGTTATTATGGGGCATACACGCCTGTATGAAGTAATGAAGGAAAAAGATGCCATCTATATGAAACCGGATTTCTCCGATGAGGACGGCATGCGCGCCGCCGAGCTGGAAGGGGAATTCGCGGAACTAAACGGCTATGATGCTGACAACGAAGCTGGCTCTTTGTTGAATGGACTCGGTATCACCACCGACTTGCATCACAAAAAAATGTCTGAACTGGCCGGTTCTGAGAAAGTAAAAGTATTGCTCGCCCAAGCACTGTTTGGCAATCCTGACATCTTGCTTCTCGATGAGCCGACAAACGATCTGGATATACGAGCGATTCAGTGGCTCCAAGAATTCCTGATTAATTTTGAAAACACGGTCATTGTCGTCTCCCACGACCGCCATTTCTTAAATAGTGTCTGCACGCATATCGCGGATATTGATTACGGCAAAATCGAACTGTTCGTCGGCAACTATGATTTTTGGCACGAATCCAGCCAACTGGCCCGACAAATGGCAAAAGAACAAAACAAGAAAAAAGAAGAAAAAGTGAAAGAGCTAAAAACGTTTATCGAACGGTTCAGTGCCAACAAGTCCAAATCCAAACAGGCCACCTCGAGAAAGAAAACATTGGAAAAAATCGAACTGGATGACATTAAACCATCCTCCAGACGTACGCCGTATATTAATTTTAAACCGGATCGGGATATAGGCAATGATTTGCTCACCGTCGAAGGACTTTCCAAAACCATCGATGGGAATAAAGTGTTGGATAACGTCAGCTTCAGGCTGGAACCCGGAGAAAAAGTGGCGTTTGTCGGTGATCAGGAAGTGGCAAAAACAACGTTATTCCAAATTCTTGCCGGCGAACTTGAACCGGATGAAGGCTATTATAAATGGGGCGTTACCACAAGCCAATCGTATTTTCCAAAGGATAATACAGCGTTTTTTGAAGGAACGAACAAAAACCTTGTTGATTGGCTGCGCCAATATGCCGATGATGAAAATGAAACGTATATTCGCAGTTTCTTAGGGCGAATGCTATTCAGCGGAGAAGAAGCACTGAAAAAAGCGTCTGTCCTTTCCGGTGGCGAAAAGGTTCGCTGCATGCTCTCTAAATTAATGCTTAGTGGTGCAAACGTGTTAATTTTAGATGAACCGACCAACCATTTGGACCTTGAATCCATTACCGCTTTAAATAATGCTTTGATTGACTTCGATGGTTCTGTGCTTTTTTCCTCCCACGACCATCAGTTTATCCAAACGATTGCCAATCGCATTATCGAGTTCACGCCAGAGAAAGTTATTGATAAAAAGCAAACGTATGAAGACTATTTGGCCGATATGAATTTAATCAATCAATAAAGGAAAACCCGAGGCATTACATCGAGCCTCGGGTTTTTCAATGTGGATAAAATCTTGTATATTTGGAACCCTAAGCCCAAAACTTTTGATGTCAATTCTAAAAGAGAGGGTTCATAAAGATGAAGATAAAGGCAGCCATCAGTCTCTCTTTTCTGATCATCCTGCTGGCGATGCCGACATTTGTTCAGAGTGCCGAGATGCAGTCCCCCGCGATTCAAAAACCAAAACCGTTTGTTGAAGATACCTTCGCGGGAGATGCACAAGCCTTAATTCTGACACTCAAAGCTGTCCAGAATTGGACCCATCAGTTTCTCGATATGGATGAAGGAGAAATCGACTCGGAAACCGGCGCCCACATGGTAGAGGAACTCCAAGATTTTTTTACCGAGGAAATGGCTCTAAACATTTATAACCAATTTCATCGGCCGCATTTAGCGAAATACGAGGAATTCGACGACTATATAGAGGTCGATTCATTAGTACACCGGGATATCGAGGAATCAAAGGTGGATTATAAAGGAGATGAAATCATCGTCCGCATGCAAACGTCCTCCGTTGAAGACGGAGCCGGAAACCGGGCACATTTTGAAGAAACGTTTACCTTTTCATATGATAAAGAACGTGAGGCTTACGTTATCGGAGGGATGGAGTCCGAGCAAGTATTATAATGCATGTGAGAATCGTTCACAAGGATCTCGAAAAAGAGCTGAGAACATTCATACGTTCTACCTCAAGGGCACGGAAAAGGCCGTATGAAGCCTTCATACGGCCTGGAATTAGGTGCATAACAGGGTTCTTGCTTATCTACAAATCCAGATGGAGATCGACCTATTCACTATCCGCTTTCGATTTATTTCTCCGTCACAGCTTCCGTAATGTGCACATCCCGCTTGGCCATCGCTTCAATGTAACTGTCCCCGGGGACGATTTGTTCAGGGGGGCAAACACCCCGCTTTTGGATTTCTCCGGACGCTACCATTTGCGCGACTACGGATATTGTGTTGGCCGTTGCCCTTGCCATTGCTGTTATATCGTTTTCCCGATCTTTCAACGCGATCATTTCATAAGTGTAGAGTGAGGGGTTCCCTGCCCGTAGCCCTTCGACCTTCACACGCAAGAGAACGGCATCATCTTTTTCTTTTAAATCAACGATGGGATCCAACGTTTTTAAAAACACTTCCCGGGGGTTAATGGATTGACCATTCACATCGACGGAGTAATTCTTGTCCGTTAAATTCAAATCCACAAGTAGTTTGAATTTTTCAGCATGGCCGGGGTAACGGATGGTTTTATATTCCAGCGTATTCACCTCCGGAAAAGAGCGGCTCAACGTCGATGTACCACCGGAAGTATGAAAGGCTTCCAATGGGCCGAAACGATCAAAATATATCTTTTCAATTTCAGTTAAAGAAGCGATGCATTCCTTACTCCCGTTACGAATAATCGAGGCAGGATCCGTGTAATGATCAAACAACCCTTCCATGGAAAACACATGATTATATTCTAAAGGAGGCTCCGGCCGCACGGGAATCCCCCCCACATATAACTTAATCGCTTGTGCACGGTCGAGTTTCCCCGCCCCATGTCCCGATAAAATATTGATCATGCCGGGAGCAACCCCAAGATCCGGAATGATCGTCACACCTATTCGTTTGGCATCTTTATCTTTTTTTAACACTTGATCGGTCACATTCCCAATATGCCCACCCAAATCCACACAATGGGCACCTGCTTCAATAGCGGCTTCAGCAACGACTTCATTAAAAGAGTAAAAAAGGGCATTGATCACCACGTCATAGTGGGCCATAAAAGTTGACAATTCCGTTGAATCACTTGCATCCACACGGTACCCGTTTACCACTCGGGTATTCAGTTGCCTGCATGCGAGTTCCACGCGATTAAGGTCGATATCGGCAAGGGCGACCGCTTCAACTCCGGAACTATGGACAAGGTCTCTCGCCACTTCTTTTCCCATTAAACCAGCACCGAGAACAGCTATTTTCAACGAAAATCCCTCCTCCGACACAAATTACAAAAGCAAGCAGCAGAGGCTGGAGACAGCCTCTTTTTTATTGAAGGTATGAGCAATCGCTAGCGTTTATAAGCCAAAATAAACGTAAAACGATTAATCAGCCATATGACAAGCCAAAACCCATCACTTCTATATTATGATCTAAATGCCTTACGCATGTCATCTATGGTTTTCCGATAGGCAACATACGGTTCATCGTCGCATTTCACATCAATCACGGTCGTTGTCTCAACATCCAACGCATCCATCAAAGCTATCCGGAACCCTTCCCCGGTTTCAACGTTACAGCCATTGGCGCCCATTGCCTCTGCCATCTTGGCAAAATCCACCTTTCCGAGATCGGTTCCAATGACTTTCTCCGGATAATGCATTTCTTGATGCATACGAATTGTTCCGTACATCTGATTATTAAACACGATACAAATGACCGGGACATTTGCTCGTATCGACGTTTCGATTTCCTGTATCGTCATCATGAATCCGCCGTCCCCGCATAAAGCAACGACAGGTCGTTCCGGCTCGAAAAGTTTTGCCCCTACCGCCGCAGGCAATCCATACCCCATTGCTCCATTCGCCGGTCCAATAAAAGAGTTGGAGCCTTTCAAGCGAAAAAGCCCGTTCACCCATGTAGCATAGTTTCCGGCGTCATTCGTTAAAAGCGCTTCCTCGGGCAAGCGGTTGTAGAGGGTTTCAACAACAGATGTATAAATGGAATCATCCCCCGGCTTTTCAACGATACGGTCAAAGGATTGTTTACATGTTTGCAACCAGTTTTCCCACGTTTGCTGAAGTGGAAGATCCGTAAACGCTTCCAAAGCCATTTTTAAGTCGGCGACAATCCCAAGATCCGGGGCATAAACCATCCCAATCGTATTTGGGTCAACATCCACATGGATGAGCGATTGTTCCCACTCAAGAAGCGTATAATTTTGGGAGGTCGCTTCCGACAGTCGCGTTCCCAAAGCGATGACGAGGTCCGCTTCCTGAAAATGTTTCACCAGTGAACGAGCAGCGCCTAATCCCATGTGCCCCACATAGTTCGGATGGTGATTATCAATGAGATCTTGTCTACGAAACCCTGCGATGACAGGAATGGCGTATTTTTCTGCAAAATGACGTAAAGCTTCCTCGGCACCGGATAATTGGACGCCTCCGCCCGCTATTACAATGGGACGTTTTGATTGTTGCAACAATTCTAGGAATTTCTTGGCTTCTTCTTGGGAAGGGGTCGGTCTAGGTTTATGTGCAGCAGGGCCAAAGGTCATTAACGCTTCATCTTTAAGCATATCTTCCGGCAATGAGACGAGCACAGGACCCGGACGCCCGGTTTGCGCGACACGAAACGCTTTTTGCACCAATTCAGGGACACGTTGGGCATCCGTGATTTCCGTTGTCCACTTTGCCATCTCATGGAAATTACTTCCGAAATCCACTTCCTGAAAGCCTTCTCTTCCCCGAAAATCTCTTTGTACCTGCCCCAGAAAAACGACAAGCGGCGTAGAATCTTGATAGGCTGTATGCATGGCGATGGAAGCGTTGGCTGCTCCAACACCTCGTGTTGCCATAACAACACCCGGTTTGCCGCTCGCTTTTGCATATCCCTCGCCCATAAAACCGGCACCGCCTTCATGGCGGTTCGCTATGAGCCGGATGGAAGTTTGGTGCTCCAAGGCGTCCAAAACAGCAAGAAAACTCTCCCCGGGCACGGTAAACACGTGCTCCACCCCTTCGATTTGCATACATTCAACGACGGCTTCTCCGCCTGTCATCGTTTTTTGATACCGTTTTGTCATGTCACATCATTCCCTTCCTGCATGGTTTCGTATTGACGATGCAAATCTAAGATAGCGGCGAGCAATGCGTTGGTCGCTTTCCCTTTATATTGACGGGCGATTAATGCTTCCGCTTCAGCCACATCCGTTTTCAAGCTGATGCCTTTTAAAAGATCATGGATGTATTGACGACCGTGATCGGTCGCCAACGTACAAGAAGCTTCCAAAATGACCCCATGTTTCCGGTCCACTTCCGCTGTGATTGTCAATGAATCAAAGACACTTTTTGCCGCCATCCCTTCCGGAAGTTTCGCGTGTCCGGCAATAAAACATGTATGTTCAGTAGCCATCGTAAGCATCCTCCTAAAAATTTGATTGCCTTGCGAGGGTTGCAAGCGTGCGCACCATTACCCCGGTGCCACCTTTAGGGCCTAATGGCGTCTCCCGTTCTACATATGCGGTACCCGCAACATCCAAATGAATCCACGGAGTCTCGTGAATAAAAGCACCAATAAAAAGACCTGCCGTAATGGTTCCTGCTTCACGTCCGGGGGAATTATTCAAATCGGCCACATCGCTCGAACGTACCATTTCTTCATAACGCGGATGGGTCGGAAACCGCCAAACCGCCTCCCCTATTTCTTCCGCACTCTTTTCAAACACTTCATATAGCGCGTCGTCATTGGAAAGCGCTCCGGTCATTACATCCCCCAACGCTACGACACATGCACCTGTAAGGGTCGAGATATCCACGATTTTATCCGCACCCAAATGTCTGGCATAAGCCACGCCGTCCGCCAGGATCAATCGCCCTTCCGCATCTGTATTGTTTACCTCGATTGTCTGGCCATCAAACGTCTGCAGTACATCTCCCGGTTTCATTGCAGAACCATTGATAAGGTTCTCTGTCGCGGGTATGATGGCCATCACATTTTTTCGCGGTTGCATGTGTCCGATTGCTTCAAAAGCACCGAGAACGGCTCCCGCTCCGCCCATATCCGATTTCATCGTTTTCATCCCATGACCGGGTTTAATGGAGTACCCCCCGGAATCAAACGTAATTCCTTTTCCTACGAGTGCCAACGGGTGCTCCCACGTTTCTTCTCCTTGATAACGCAAGATAATCATTTGCGCCGGTTGCTCCGAGCCGCGATTTACTGCGAGCAACGCGTGCATCCCCAAGGACCGCAATTCATTAATATCGAGAATTTCAGCCGATATCTTTTCATGCCGGTTAGCGATTGCCTCCGCTTCTTCTGCCAATGCAACAGGCGGCAAGTCATTGGCAGGGAGATTGACGAGCGTCCGTGCCAAATTCACTCCCTGGCCAAATGCCCGGCCCTGATGGATGCCCGCTCGCACTGCTTCCGACTCGCCACTTTGAACGTAAATCGTATACGTAAAATTCTGTTGTTCCTCTTTTTTTGTTTTATAGATATCAAAACGATACGGTGCTGTTAATACCGCGTCCGACAATGCCTGCGTGACAACTTCATCTCCGAAACTGTCCGCTTTATCGCGAAAGGTATCAAGTAGAACGCCGACCCTCGCTGCTTTATGCTCATGAACGGCTTTCACCGCGGTACCGAACGCTTCCTTCAGGCCAGCCAATGTGAGGCTGCTGCGAAGGCCTAGACCAACGAAAATCAACTGTTGAAGCGGCTCTCCTTCATCCAAAACAGTCATGTTGGTTACCTTTGCTTTTTTGGTTGCGATTGTTCCATCGGTCCATTGCCTGTTCAATGCCGTAAGCATTGATTTGCTCCCTTTTTCCAGTTCTTCCGGAAGGCCTTCATCATCTTCGCTTACACCGACCACAAGCACCTGATCCCTGCTTTTTTTTGACCATTTCTTTTCGACAGCCAGCATGTCCCCGCCTCCGTTCTTCTCCATTTCTATTTGGCAATCACATTACACTATCTCTATTAGATAATACCTTCTTTTTTAAGCACCTGTAAACTTTCTTCATCCAATCCAATATCTCCTGTTAAAACATCTTCCGTATCTGCTCCCAGGACCGGAGGCGCTTGTTCGATGGACAGGGCTTCCCCGTTTGCCCGTATGGGATTGCGCACGAACTCCACTTCTCCCAGCGTTTCATGTTCTCCCCTTTGGACCATTTCCCGGTGTTGGACTTGAGGATGGTCGAATACTTGCTCAATGTTATTTACGGCACCACATGGAACACCGTGTTCGGTTAGCTTTTCCTCCCATTCCGCGGCTGTTTTCTCTACAAATACTTCTTCGAGCAACGCGCGGAGTTCATCACGATGTTCGATGCGGTCACGGTTCGTCTGAAAACGCTCGTCCTCCGCCCACTCCGGGTGCCCCATTACCTTTGCCACCGCCGCGAACATCCGGTCATTTCCGGCCGCGATCATGATCGGATCATTCGCGCACTGGAATGTTTCATACGGCGTTATATTTCCGTGGGCATTGCCCATTCGATGGGCGATGTGATTTTTTAAAAGGTAACTGCTGGAAACATTCGCAAGAGAACTGACTTGCACATCTAAAAGAGAAAGGTCAACATGTTGTGCTTTTTGCTCCTGGTCACGAACCCGTAATGCACCCAATAGACTGATCGCCACATAGTGGGATGTCATAATATCAGTGACGGGAATCCCTACTCGTGTCGGGTCTCCGTCTTTCTGCCCCGTGACATCCATTAATCCGCTGACCGCCTGAATCACGGGGTCATAGCCCGGGTATTGATGCATAGGGCCGGTTTGGCCGTATCCGGTGATCGAGCAAAGAATGATGTCCGGCTTAATCGTTTTCAACCGTTCATAACCAAGTCCAAGACGGTCTAGCGTTCCGGTTTTAAAATTCTCAACGACAATATCAGCGGTTTTGACGAGCGTTTCAAAAATTTCTCGGCCTTTTTCTGCTTTTAAATGTAGCGTCATCGAGCGTTTATTCCGATTAGCCGCCATGTAGTACGTGCTTTCTTCGCCAACAAACGGATACCAGTGCCGAATATCATCACTTCCGCCGGGTTGCTCTACTCGCAAAACGTCTGCGCCCATATCGGCAAGCAGCATCGTTCCCAATGGTCCAGCAAGCACACGCGAAAGATCCAGTACTTTTATCCCTTTTAATGCATTTTCCATTTTGATTTCCCCTTTCCCCATATAGAAAAAAGCGCCGATCTTCATCGTGAATGGGCGGCGCTTTTTCCTTGATTGTTGCGCTGTCTGCAGGATTTTTCCTATTCTTCGAACGGCCACGCGGGCAGCATTTTCCTTAACGGCTTATCTTCTGTCTCCCCAAGGGCATAACGGGCCTGCATTACGGTATGAATTTCTCTTGTCCCTTCATAGATCACCGGGGCTTTGGAATTTCGCAAGTAACGCTCGACCGGATACTCATTGGAGTACCCATACGCCCCATGGACTTGCACCGCGTCATTGGCTGCTTCATTAGCAAAATTGCAGGCTTGCCATTTCGCTAGCGATGTTTCCCGTGTGTTACGGACGCCTTTGTTTTTAAGCTCACCGGCCTTGAAAACGAGCAACCGGCTCATTTGCAAACCTGCTTCCATATTGGCAATCATTTGCTGAACAAGCTGGTGTTTGCCGATTTCTTTTCCAAACGTTTTTCGCTCGTGAGCATACGCGACGGACGCTTCCAGGCTTGCCATGATCAATCCGCACGCCCCTGCAGCTACGGTGAAACGGCCGTTATCCAAGGCGGACATGGCAATCTTAAACCCTTCGCCCTCTTCCCCAAGTAAATTTTCCTTTGGGACCTTCACGTCATCAAAGAAAATTTCTCCGGTATTTCCGGCGCGAATGCCCAACTTCCCTTTGATCGCTTTCGAACTAAATCCTTCCCACTCCCGTTCCACGATAAAGGCGGAAATGCTGTTGTGTTTTCCTTCTTTTTCTCCGGTATATGCGAACACGAGGAAATAATCGGCAACATCACATAGCGAAATCCACGTTTTGGAGCCGTTCAGGATATAATAATCGCCTTCTTTTGTGGCAGTACTGTTCATGGCAGCCACATCCGAGCCCGCGTTCGGTTCCGTGAGGCCGAATGCACCGATTTTTTCGCCGGATGCAAGGGGAGTCAAATATTTTTGTTTTTGCTCCTCCGACCCCCATTGCAAAATCGTCATACTGTTCAAACCGGTGTGGACGGACGCTGCTGTCCGAAAGGTTGTGTCTCCCCGCTCCAATTCTTCACAAACGATGGCCAGCGTATTATAATCCATGCCGCTTCCGCCGTATTTTTCCGGAATACAAATGCCCATCAAACCGAGTTCTGCCATCTTATCCAATATGCTATGTTCAAAATGGCCATTGGCATCCCACTCGGCAATATTTGGTATAATCTCGTCATCGACAAATTGGCGGACCGTTTTCTGTACCATTTGCTGTTCTTCCGTTAATGAAAAATCCATAACTCATGCCCCTCTCCCTAAAATCACATTTAGAACCTTAGAAAGACTTGACCTCAAAAATAGCGAAAGTCAACGTCTTCTTATACTATCATCCGAACATTTATCCTTTCTGATAGTATAAAAAAAGCCAGTCTACTCCCTGTGAAGTAAACTGGCTTCTAATCTTAGAACCTATCCGGGCGTTGGATAGGATAAGATCTTAACAGTTCTTGAGAAAAGCTTAGCATTGAAAGCGATTTCCGTCAACATGGAAGATTCATCAAACGTTTGATGAACCAATCATCCATCTATCATGTACGTGCCCGTACAAACGGTCACTGCCGGTCCTTTCATCCAAACATGATCATCTTTCGACGACCAACGGATCGTTAAATCCCCACCCGACAAGTGGACCACAATCGCTTCGTCTTTTTTTACTTTCTTATTTAAAACTGCCGCTATAACCGCCGCGCAAGCGCCGGTTCCACACGCTTGCGTCATGCCACTGCCACGCTCCCACACGGCAAAATCAATTTCCGTGCCATTTTTGATCGAAATAAATTCCACATTTGTGCCTTCCGGAAAAAGGGCTGCTTGCTCTACGAGAGGACCTACAGTTTCAACCGAAGCCTCTCCAACGCTGTCCACAAAAAAGACAGCGTGAGGATTGCCCATGGAAACAGCGGTGAATGTATAATCCACCCCATCGATGTGTTCCGTCGCGTCGATGACGTGCTCCTCGAGTTCATCGCCCTCGCCGTGCATCGGCACATCCTTTCGTTTAAGACGAGGGACTCCCATATCGACCGTAACTTCAGAGGCTGCCCCATCTTCATCAAGATGTACCAGAGATTCAACAATCCCTCCGAGCGTTTCGATGGAAAAATGCTTATGCTCGACGTATTGATGCTCAAAAACGTATTTGGAGACACAGCGCAAACCATTTCCGCAATTTTTTGCTTCCGATCCATCACTGTTAAACACGCGCATTCGTACATCCGCGAGGTTCGAAGGAAGAATGAGAATCAGGCCATCCGAGCCAATACCTGTGTGGAGATTGGCAACTTCAGTTGCAAGGTTGGGTAAGCTTTCCTCATTCGGAATGTTTTCTTTAAAGCCATCTACATAAATATAGCTATTTCCAAGCCCTTGCATTTTCGTAAACTTCACCGTTGATCCAACCTCACTTTCGCAGCCGTTCCGTCGCCCAAAAATAATCGTTGTCCGCCTCGGCAATCGTTATTTTAAAATAGCAACAAGGCATAATGATGTCGGTTTTCACTCCATCAAATGCATCGTTTAATTGTTCTTTTTTCATATAAGTGAGCACATTTTCAGCGCCGCAATTCGGACATGCATCAAAATAAATATCATCTTTAATCCGTTCATAAGGCCACGTATTTTCGAAAGGAAGTAATTTCATCACGATTTCCTCCTTCCTGATAGTATAGCGAAATAATCACTGACGTCAATCATTTCGTGTCTTATTTCCCGGGAAATAGTAGAAATTTGTATGAATGTGTCTGTTTTCACAAACAAAGAACATGAAAAAAAGCACGCATGATCAAACACACGCGCTTTCAACTCTATATCATACCTTCTTCTTCAAGAAAAGCATAAATATTGGCGAGCAGATCATCACTATCTGCGCCGGTAATCACTTCACCGTCCACAAGTGCGTAGTCATTTTCAGCACACGTGGTGCAAAACCCGAGACATCCGTATTCGACGACTTCCAGGCCCGGATCTTTTTCTAATGCTTCCAGCACAGGATGGGTTCCGCTAGCCAAGTTACTGACACAGAACTCGACAATGGGAAACATTTCTCTCACCTTTCCTGTTCAAACTTCCATCAGCTTATATGACACATTCCATTGTTATGGTAGCTTCTTTGTGTGTCAGCGTCAATAGAACGGACTTGCAACGTAATTCGATGGAACCCTATCAATCGCAGTGTGTACAAGCCAAAAAAGACAGTATCGCCGGAATGTTTTCTTCCAAAGGAAAAGAATGAAGTTGAACTACTTTACCTTCATTTCTGATGAAATTTGAAGATGGAGATTCCTAAAAACACCCTCGTGACCGAAAGTTTGATTAGACTATCCCCGCAGTCCCTGCGGTTAATCGTAATCGCGTAATGCTTTAATACGAATGTTTTTACTTGCGTTAATATCTCTATCGTGGCGCGTGTGGCATTTGGGACATTCCCAATCACGCAACGCAAGATTTTTAACGTCTTGGTTTCGGTGGTCACAACTTGAACATCGTTGACTGAAAGGAAAGTTTTTGGCCACCGTTATCACCTGTTTCCCATACCATTTTGCTTTATATTCAAGCATGGTGCGAAAACGAGCCCAACTTACCTCACTAATCGCTTTGGCTAAGTTATGATTTTTCATCATATTCGATTCTTGCAAATCCTCAATTCCGATCATGTCGTGGTTTTTGACAATGTCCGTAGAGATTTTATGCAAGTAATCATGACATGCGTCTTCAATTTTCCATAAAGTCGCGCAACTTTCATGCGCTGCTTATGCCAGTTTCCATCTGAAATGTTTCTTCGCAACCCATATTCACGTTTTTTGTCTACCAAAGGTGCGTTGAGCCTTTATCGTACTCCGAGTTCGCATTTTCTCCCATCAGGGTTCGTTAGAGCCTTTATCGCACCCCAGATTCACTTTTTTTTGCCTCTGAAAGGTGCATTGAGGTGTGTTGAGGAAGCGCGTAAAAGCGATTTTCAGCTAATGTCGTGGTACCATGAATCATTTCACCAAAATAAGTTCCTCACCCGTCTACTTACAATTAAACTTCCCGTGTTTTATGTTCATTCCCGCCCATCCCTAGTCTACTTCTTTGTTTCTTCAAAACATTCTCTTCTTTCCTCTTATGTACCGCTAATGTTGTCTTCTATCCACTTAATCGTTATAATTTAAGAAGTGTGTGCATGAACGTCTCTCAACAATATTTATG
Source organism: Salicibibacter kimchii (assembly GCF_003336365.1). Lineage (GTDB taxonomy): Bacteria > Bacillota > Bacilli > Bacillales > Marinococcaceae > Salicibibacter > Salicibibacter kimchii. The sequence goes on from NZ_CP031092.1 coordinate 1,782,855, forward strand.
CTTTTGGTATATTTTTTGCAACACTGAGCGTACTCGTGCATTTTTACAAAAGGAGTCCATAAGCATGCGAAAACTTGTAATATTGGGCGGCGGCTATGGCGGCATGAAAGTGATGCAACAATTGAACGCCAAAGACTTGCCCGACGATTATGAAATCGTTCTTGTAGATAAACTGCCCTATCACTGCCTTAAAACCGAATACTATGCATTGGCTGCAGGTACGGAATCGGATCATGAAATTCGTGTACCTTTTCCAAACCATGTTCGCCACCACTTCGGCACCGTACAAAGCATTGAGCTCTCTGAGAAAAAAATAACATTAAGCACAGAAACTGATAATGAAATCTTGGAATATGACAAACTCGTGATCGGACTTGGAGGGACGGACAAGTATCACGGTGTCCCGGGCGCGAAAGAACATACATTCAGCATCCAAAGCATGGAAAATACTCGACGTACATATGAAGCCATTAGCAACCTCCCACCTCATTCCAGTGTTTCCGTTGTTGGCGCTGGGCTGTCGGGGGTGGAATTAGCCGCAGAATTACGGGAAAGCCGACATGATCTTAACATCCGACTTTTCGACCGTGGCGAAACCATTTTACCGATGTTCCCAAGACGACTGAGTTCATATGTAACCTCCTGGTTTCAAAAACATGACGTGCAGATCGTTAGCAATTCCAACATTACACGCGTGTCTGCCGATGCGCTCTATAACCATGAAGAACGGGTCAAAGCCGACGCAGTAATTTGGACTGCAGGTGTACAACCTTCTAACGTTACCCGTGCATTGGACGTTGAAGTGGACGATAAAAAACGCACCATCCTTACTAAACATCATCACATTCCAGGCTTTCCTGATGTTTTTGTCGTCGGAGACTGCGCCAGTCTCCCTCACGCCCCAAGCGCACAACTTGCGGAAAAACAGGGCGAACAAATTGTGGATATCCTGAAATTGCAATGGAAAGGGGAAAAGCTTCCGGACTCCATGCCTGAATTAAAATTAAAAGGCACGCTTGGTTCCCTCGGAAAGAAAAAAGGGTTCGGTACGATGATGGGAGAAAAAGCTGCCGTCACCGGCCGTGTCGCCCGGCTCTTAAAAAGCGGTGTCTTATGGATGTATAAATACCATTCCGGCGTTTAATCATACAGCTCACCCAACCAATGGGGAGCTGTATTATTTAACTAAATGATCAATTTTTGTATAAATATCCTTCACTTTCGGATTCCCTTCGGCAACAACGTCTCCATTAATTGTAACAAGAGGGTAGATCCGATCTTCTTCCAGCATATGCTGGGCAAATGCCTCATGCCCTGCTTTCGGATACTCCATGTCGACATATTCAAACGCCAACGGTTGGTTTACATATTTCCTGGTTAGCAGTGCTTCCAACCACTCTTTTGTCTCCCATGCCGACGGTAAATTTACGCAACTGGCACATTTTTTCTCAGCGCCGTAAACGGTGATGATTATTGACATATCAATGCCCCCTCCCCTATACTCATTGTACAATGAGTATAGTATAAAGTGAAACTTAGGCAATTTTCAGCGGCCAAGGGTGGAAAAGGATTTTCAGGAAACAAAGAATCATCTTCATCTTCAGACTTCCGATCATTTGAATCCTGGAATGACGGGCGCTTAACCCCGGGATAAAAACCCCTTTTTTAGAAAGATAAGTCCCCATCATAGATTTTTAACGTGCTGGGTATTATAATGGATAGTAAGAAAGGAGTGTTTGCTATGACAGAGGCAGTAGAAGACATCACCGGACAAGTACGGGAAGTACTCGAAAAACTTCGCCCATTCCTTCTTCGGGACGGTGGCGACGTCGAATTGGTCGAAGTGGAAGACGGCATTGTGAAGCTACGTTTAATGGGCGCATGTGGCACCTGCCCATCCTCAACGATCACATTAAAAGCCGGTATTGAGCGGGCACTCACAGAAGAGGTGCCCGGCGTCACGGAAATCGAACAGGTATTTTAGACCTTATAAAAAGCTCCGACATCTTCTTGTCGGAGCTTTTTTGTGCAGATTTCTTATTCAAAGCGAAGCGACGGATTTTTCAGAAGGATCATAGACCTCAACGCCACTGATCGCGGGATGGGCTGTTTCAACATGATACTGGGCATACTTCTCCTGTATCGCGGCCGCAATTTCCTTTCCCCGCCCCAAGGGAGCCAGACACAATACTGTTGGCCCTGCTCCACTTAATGCAGCTCCGTAAACACCATAATTGCTAACATCTTGAAGGGCTTCAGAAAGGCCGGGAATTAACGATCCCCGATAAGGATGATGATAACGGTCATCGCCCATCATTTCCCCGACGAGGGGCCAGTTTCCGGTTAACAAGGCCGCCACCAGCACATTTCCACACGCCCCCGCTTGCACCGCGTCCCGATACTCCAACGTTTCCGGCAACACTTCCCTTGCTTCCGAGGTGAGTAACTCATCGCCGGGGACCATTAAAACAAGATCCACATCCGGAATCGATCGGTTAACGATTCGTGTCTTGGTATCCGTATGCATGCCAATGGTCAAACCGCCGTACAAACAAGCGCCCACATTGTCCGGATGTCCTTCCAAAACACTTGCAAAACGTAACTTTTCTTCTTTTGTTAAATCCATATTCAACAGACGATCAGCAAGTTCAATCGCCGCGATGATGGCCGCGGCACTGCTTCCAAGTCCGCGTGCCAAAGGGATATCTGACGTCATATGCACGTGGCACGGAGGGAGTGCCTTTTTTCTTGTTGCGGCCATTGCGCGCGCGACTTTGTAAACCATGTTCCCTTTCCCTGACGGGATCCCTTCAAGCTGAGGGGACGAAGTTGTAAACGTCCAATTGCTCGCGTCATAAACATCTAACGTCAAGTAACGATCAACTGCCAAACCAATCGAATCAAACCCCGGGCCCAGGTTTGCGGAACTAGCCGGCACATGGATCGTCATCCGCTTTTCACCCACGGGAGCCCACCCCCTCCTTCTGGTGCAAATGGGAAAGGAACGTTTTGGTCTCGTTTGGAATTCGAATCGGATCGATATCGTTCGTATCAAGTGCTGTCGCCGGGTCTTTCAGGCCGTTGCCCGTCAGTACACAAGCGACCGTACTTCCTTTTTTAATCTCTCCGGATACGATTTTCTTTTTTAAGCCCGCGAGCGAAGCACAGGAGGCAGGCTCTGCGAAAACACCTTCCGTTTGAGCGAGACCGCGATAAACAGCAACGATTTCCTCGTCCTTAACGGCATCAAATCCACCCCCCGCTTGCTTCACGGTTTCAAGCGCGACTGACCAACTGGCAGGGTTGCCGATCCGGATCGCCGTCGCCAATGTCTCGGGGTCCTGAACCGCGTTATTTTGGACAATCGCGGCTGCTCCTTCTGCTTCAAAACCGAACAACTGCGGCTGACCTGTGCCATTGGCCGCATCGTATTCTTTAAATCCCTTTCCGTAAGAAGTGATATTTCCTGCATTCCCGACCGGGATACAAAGCACATCCGGCGCTTTGCCAAGTGCATCACAAATCTCAAACGCTCCTGTTTTCTGTCCTTCTACCCGGTAAGGGTTTACGGAATTGACGAGCGTCACATCTTCTTTTTCGCTTACATCGCGAACCATGTCCAGCGCCTGATCAAAATTCCCTTCGATTTCAAATACTTCCGCTCCGTACATGCTTGCCTGGGCCAATTTCCCGATCGCTACTTTTCCTTCCGGAATGACGACAATCGTGCGTAACCCCGCGCGCGTTCCATAGGCCGCTGCCGCTGCAGATGTATTGCCTGTCGATGCGCAAATGATAGCTTTGCTCCCCGCTTCTTTTGCTTTCGCGACCGCCATTACCATCCCTCGGTCTTTAAAAGACCCGGTTGGATTTACGCCTTCGGTTTTTACATATAAATTTACTCCCCATTCTTCCGACAATGTCGGTAAATGGATCAGAGGCGTATCTCCCTCGTGCAGGCTAAGCAAAGGCGTCGCCGATGTCACCGGCAAATAATGTTTATACGAGTGCAAGATCCCTTTGTTCGGGGACATCGGCTTCTCCTCCTTCGACGCGATAACGACTTTTTACCTTCTCTACGACATCCAGATCAGCTAAATCGTTCGTGATTTGTTCAAAAGTCGTACGATTCGTTTCGTGGGTAACCATGACGACTTCCGCCAATTCTTCAGAGTCCATGGGCAACTGAATAAGCTTTTCAAAACTTACTTTGTTTGACGTAAAAACAGATGTGAGGGTTTTAAACGCTCCCGCTACATCATGCACATGAAGACGAATGAAATATTTTGCACGAATGTCTTCTTCTTTCTTTAAAACGGTGTCTTCTTTGTCTGCAGCATTCACCTGTGTGGCAGCTGTCCCCAAGCGGATTTGGCGGATCACACCCATTACATCAGAGACCACTGCTGTAGCGGTCGGGAGCGAACCTGCACCCGGGCCGTAGAACATCGTTTCGCCGACTGCTTCCCCATAAACATAAACCGCGTTATATTCATCGTTGACGGAAGCAAGCGGATGATCTTCAGGGATAAACACAGGCTCTACAGACACCTCGATCCCTTCATCGCTTCTGGAGGCAAGACCGATCAGTTTTAGCGTATAGCCCAATTGTTGACCGAAATCGATATCTTCTGCCGTCACCTCAGTCATCCCTTTAAGGTAAACTTCATCCAATTGCACGGAAGCCGAAAACCCAAGTCGCGCTAAAATAACCATTTTACGAGCCGCGTCCAACCCTTCCAAATCAGCGGTAGGATCACTTTCGGCAAACCCTAAATCTTTCGCCTGTTGTAACGCTTCATCGTAGCTAAGCTCTTCTTTTGTCATCTTCGTGAGCATATAATTGGTCGTGCCGTTTACAATCCCGATCATTTTTGTAATTCGATCGGAGGCCAACCCTTCGGTAAGCGACCGTAAAATCGGGATACCTCCGGCAACACTTGCTTCGTAGAGAAATTCCGCGTTATTCTCTTCGGCAAGAGCCAAGAGTTCATCTCCATGCAAAGCAATCAAATCTTTATTCGCGCTCACGACATGCTTTTCATTTCTTAACGCTTTTTCAATGTATTGTTTTGCTTCCTCGATTCCGCCCATCACTTCAATGACGAGATCGATGTTCGGATCGTCCAGCACTTCTTCCGCCTTCGTTGTCACCATTTCTTTGGTGACGTTCCCATCGCGTTGTTTTTCCAAATCACGAACGAGCACCTTGCGAACGGTTATGTCCGCGGCGCCCGTCTTCGCCATCAATTCTTTTTTATGATGGTTTAGAATATGAATAATTCCGTTTCCCACCGTTCCGAGCCCCAATAACCCGATTTCGATGTTGTTTTTCATTTGAAATCTACCCCTTTATCCTCCACAGCTATTGTTCATATGAGAAATACAAATGTCTTTTTCCTAAGGACATTATAGTGGTTCTTTGTAAAAATAACAAGGGGAAAATACGCTATTCAAGCTTTTTACATAAAAAAATTTAGGGGCGTTAACGGAGTGAAATACAGTTTTCAGAGACCGGAGATCGGAATACCGGCCTCCGACAATCTGATATCCGGAAAGGCTTCCGATGTCTGATCTCCGTAATAACAGCCATTAACCTTCTATTGAATGAACGCAAATGCACGATCTCTCGTAAACCATTGGCCTTTCGATGCTTCCGGGAGTGCATCGAGCAAACATTGCGCCGTATGCTTCATGTAGCTTTCTTCATGTTCCAGTACCTGTTCAAATTTTTCCTCGTCCACGTCCGCACGGACTTCTTTTGTTCCTTCATTCAGGTAGTGCTCTTCCATTAGCTCCACATAGGTTAGCGGGAATAAAAGCCTTGCTCCAACGAGCGCCCACATTGGGGGTTGAAGCGGTTGGCCACGCGTATACGCTTCAAGAAAATCGGACGCGAGAGACAAATCATCTTGTTCATAACAATAGCGAAGGCACTCCCCTACATCTCGGGCAGGATGGTCATAAACGAACGACAGGGGGAGTTTCACCTGCGTGCGGTTTTCATCTGCAACCATCCATGCCCCCGGCTTGAAACGCGTATGGTTAATTGTGCCCATGGAGGGGGACAACGTTTGCTCCATTCCCTCTTCCACAAGCCATTGCATTGCTGTCTCCGCTCGCCCGAGATAATATGGAAACGTATATAAAAATTGTTGGTCAAAGGCTGTTTTTTGCAATCGTTGATCAATGGTTCGATGAAAAGCCTCCAACTGTTCGATTCTTCTTTCCCAAAAGGAAAGCCATCGACCATATAAGTGGAGATCATTCACCTCGGGAACCCAGCCTTTACCGAATTCATGCATCATTGCCAACGTCTCTCCTTCGGACAAGCCTGACCGATCCTCTTCCTCCGGGAGCTGAAAAAGAAGCTGCTGCACTCCATCGACACGGGTCACTGCGTTGCCGCCCATATCGGGAACAAGGTCGGTAATCTGGGGGACCCCCCTGGCTTTCAACCGTTTCGCCCATTCCAATTGCACCCATAAGTGATCATGCCGGCGCAACGAAGGCATTAGGACGTAATATTGACTGCCTGACCGAAAACCTTCGTATTGACCAAATTGATACTTTTCGTCACAATAAAGTCCATACTGGTCGTAAACATTCTTTTCCAACATTCCAGGCACCCCCATCTTCCTACCAGTGTATGGCAGAGGGGATCAATCTAGTCATCGCATGAACATACAGTATTGGTAAGAAATATCAAATAAACTGTAGGAGACAGGAAGGGAGCGAACCACAATGATATCAAAAGAAATAGCTGTCCAAACCCTAGAGGAGAGAGGCGTCACCGTTAACGATATCGCCGAACTCGTCTATGAATTGCAAGCCCCTTATATCGATGACTTAACGAAAGACACGTGCGCGGCTAACATCATGGCCGTACTTGGCAAGCGCGAGGTACAAAACGCTTTATTAACCGGAATCGAACTCGACCGTCTTGCCGAAGAAAAAAAATTAAGTTCCCCGCTGCAAGAAGCGATAGCTGCCGATGAAGGGTTATATGGTATCGACGAAATTATTGCCTTGGCAATCGTAAACGTATACGGGTCGATCGGGCTCACAAATTTCGGTTATGTGGATAAAATTAAACCGGGAATTATTGCCGAACTTAACAACCATGAACAAACAAAGTGCCACACCTTTCTCGATGATATCGTGGGGGCAATGGCTGCAGCTGCATCCAGCCGTCTTGCCCACTCCAGCAAAGGCGTTGAAGGGTAGGCTGCGGTTGCAAGCTTCCCCTTAAAATGGCAGGCACATTTGCATGTTTCATCGCTCGAGCAGAGAGACATCCAGATTTGGAACGGAAAACGTGGGCTGTTTCTCTTTTTCGGCAAGGGCTTCCCTCGGTGTTACCCCGGTACCGACATGTAAGGTGGGAACGCCGGCGCGAAGGCCCGCAACAATATCCGTATCATAATTGTCACCAACGAGCAGTGTTTCGGTTTTTCCGGTTTTTAATATGGATAGCGATTGCTCTACGATCCACTGCTCCGGTTTCCCGACAAACGTCGGCGTGGAGTCGCTTGCTTCGGCAACCGCGGCAACAATTGCTCCATTCCCCGGCATATACCCATCTTCCATCGGGATGGCTTTGTCTGCATTTGTGGCGAGCAGCGTCGCGCCATTATAAAGGGCGCGCTGCGCTTTCGCCAGTTTGTCATATGTAAAGAATCGATCCACCCCAACGATCACAGCATCGGGGTTTTGGTCCGTGAAAAGCACCCCAACCTCTTCCAACGCGTGGACAAGCCCCCGCGATCCAATCACATAAGCACGTATGGGCAACTGCCAATGTTCACGCACGTATGCTGCCATGGCCAGACTGCTCGTATAGATATGCCCCGAGGTCGCCGGCACATTCATTCGCTTAAGCTTTTCAGCAATTTCCGTTGGTGTCCGAGAGGAGTTGTTGGTTAAAAATATATAGGGGATTTTCCGATCAGCGAGGGCTTGCACAAAGCTGACACTTTTTTCAATAACCTCTTTCCCCTTATAAATCGTTCCGTCCAAATCCATCATAAAACCGCGATACGATGATAACATGTGTTCCTCACCTTTCATCGGGCAAGAATGCCGATACCGGTCCGAGCTCTTCTTCTAAATAAACCCTTACCGCGTTCGGAAAGTATTCCATTTCTCGTTCATGTGTACGTAAAATTGCTTCGAGCTCACCGTGATTGATATTCAAGTAATCGTTTACGAGCGTCTTCCGCCAAACGAGGACGGTCTGTAACGCGTTGGCCATCTGTTCTCCGATCACCTTCTCATCCTCAAGAACATTTATAATATCGCTATATCCACCGGCGTCCCGCATGATAAAACCGTCAATCATTTGATTTCCTACATCAATCATTGCTTCCAGCCAACTGTGGGTCATGCGTTCCAGCGCCAATTTTTCCAAGGGGTCTGCCCATTCATTTTGGCCACGAAATGTCCTTAGCAATTTTTCCAGATATTGAAGCCTTTTTTCAAGCAACGTCCGATCGACAAAATACATACTTCTTCACCTCTCAGCCTTCTTATACCCCAGTCTAACACAATGTCGAACCGTGAAGAAAAAACGTTTTGAAGGCCCCATCAAGAGTGTTAGGATTAAAGATGATCAAAATGGAGGAGATTAGATATGGAGCGAGAATTAGCGTTGGAATTGGTTCGCGTCACCGAAGCGGCCGCACTTGCGAGTGCTCAATGGCTTGGACGCGGCAAAAAAAATGAAGCAGATGATGCGGCGACAACTGCGATGCAATCAATGTTCCAATCCATCCATTGCGATGGGACGGTTGTGATCGGAGAAGGAGAAATGGACGAAGCACCCATGCTCTACATTGGTGAAAAAATAGGTAACGGGCAGGGGCCGGAAGTGGACATCGCCGTTGATCCGCTGGAAGGGACGAGCATCGTAGCCAAGGGGCATCCGAACGCGATGGCTGTTATTGCTATCGGAGATAAAGGAACCCTCTTGCACGCACCGGACATGTACATGGAAAAAATCGCCGTCGGGCCCGAAGCTGCCGGACGCGTTCATTTGGATGATCCCATTGAAACTTCCATTGAAACAATCGCAAAAATGATGAACAAACGGGTGCGCGATGTAACAGTAATGATCCAAGAACGCACCCGACACGAAGCACTCATCGAACGCGTTCGCCAGAAAGGGGCCCGAGTACAGCTTTTCGGCGATGGAGACGTAAGTGCATGCCTGGCAACCGCGACCACAGGCACAGGTGTCGATCTCTTTATCGGAACCGGAGGGGCTGCCGAAGGAGTCATAGCCGCCGCAGCCGTGAAGGCACTCGGTGGCGACATGCAAGCGCGCCTAGCCCCCCGAAATGAAGAGGAAACAAGACGGTGTAAAGAAATGGGCATTGAAGATCCGAACGCTCCTTTGCAACTAAACGAACTTGTTCGGGGGGACGATGCCTTATTCGCGGCCACCGGCGTTTCTACAGGGGAACTGCTCAACGGTGTTCGTTTTCTTGGGGATGATATTGCCGAAACAGACTCCATCGTCATGCGAGCAAAGACACGCACCGTCCGCTCGGTCAACGCCCAACATCATTTGCAGCATAAGCCATCGTTTCTTCCAAGAATTGAACCTGGGAGCGATGAATAGGCCAGCTGCTCTCCGACCATAGTAAAAAAACTTGGTTGCGAGGGAGTGAAAATAATGGCCGGAAAAAATAACAAACAGGGCTATCGTGATTTTGAATCGGTAGAATCACACGAGAATGAGCTAACAGCAGAGGAGTTAACGGAGGGTCCTTATGGCGCACCATTCGAGGGAGCCTTCGGCAAATCTTCTCCATGGAAACCCGAACAGCATATGACCTCAGCGTTCACGTATGAAAATCGCGAATTACACGCCGGTGGGGGTCGTATTTTTCCAAATACCCAAACCCACAAGGTCCACTCAAGCGAAGACGAAGATAACGATGTTGACCGGAAGTAAGGACTCAATGGTCCTCACCGACGAAGGGTGAGGACCATTAAGTCCTAAAAAAGACAAAAATGTCTAAAACATTATTAAGAAGAAACACGAGGTGAGCCGGCCATTACAGGCACCACTTAGGAAGTTTGTCTGGCTACTTTTCCCCGGTTTAGGTAAAAGAAAGCCGTCGGCAAGCCACCAAAGCGAATAAACCGTTTTGCCGTTCGTTTCAATTCCTTATTTTCCTGCACTTTTTTATCCGAGAGATACAGGGCGAGCAACCCTTTGTTGATCAGCTGATGAAATTTTGCGTCAGGCAATTGCTGAACGCTGTGTTCGGCATTCTCTTTGATGTACCGAAAACGTTCCACCATTTGTTCTTCGTTTTCATAGTAAAAGACAAAATTCAAATCCCCTTCTTGCCGATCCTCTTCTTGATCAATGAAATAATCAAGCATGATATGGAGGCCTTGGACCCAAGGGAAATAGGCGTCCTTGATTTCTTCCACTTCTTGAGCAATCAGTTTCCGTTTGGACGCATAAGCAGCGAGACAAAAAATACCAAGCGTGGACCCGGCGCAAGCGGAAAATTCATACCATGTCATGGGAGGAAGCGCCTGCTTATGTCTTGCAAACCAGTCTTCTAACTTTTCCTCCCGCTCCCTTTCATCGATATGTTTGTATACTTGCAAGTCACAATAAACAGCGGATAATTGCCGCATGGCATCCTGCGCATCCATAAAGCCGGGGAGCGTTTTTAAAACATTCTGGCATGTCGTAACGAGCGAAGCTAAATATCCGCCATCCTCCTGCTCATCGCGAAACTCATAATAGTTATCCGGCGTCTCTCCCGGCGTTAAGGCATGGTACATGGAACGATGGAGAGAGCGAAAATCCCGTTCTTCCAAAGATGTGCTTCGATCGCAAAGATTATCCAGGTAATCGCTGATCGTTTGATAAGCGACGATAAAACGTATCACATCACGACGACGGTTATCGGTGGCCAATAACCCATAGATCGTCCCGCCTTCGCAGTGGAATGCTTTCGACTCAAGGCTCGCCAGCGCTTGCTCCCGCAATTCCGTATCCGGAATTTCATCGGCTTTTTTCTTCCATTCATTTAAATACTCATGCGCAGCAGGAAGCGTCTCCTGTCTGATTTTATATAACAATGTCCACGGTTTTTTCGGCACCTTCAACATTAACACCCCTTCTACGCACTAAGTCTTATCATCTTCTACGTATAGCATACCTAACAACAAATGAATGGGCAAGATGGAAATCAGCTGATTATTCTAAAACTCCCTTCTCATGCGAGTGCAAAAAAACCTTCATGGTTGTTTTCGAGACTAATCCAAGTATCCCTGAAAAGAATCAACATAATACGTCGTTAGTGTCAAATTGACATCGACGACTTCGTCACTATCCACCTCATCCACTAGATCTTCAGGATCTTCATCTTGTTCCATAGTCTCTCCAACAGAGATATCAAAATGATCGACTTGGATATAACGATTCACATCATGCACACCATCTATGAAATCTTGAAATTGGGAGATACTCCCGACCATCTGTAAGTGGAAGCTGACAGTTTGACCGGCTTCCCCATCACCATGTTTAGTTCCTTGTTCAGAATGCTTTCTTTTTGCTCTTTCAATTCAACAATGTATTTTCCTTGCTCCAACAACTGTTTTCTGGCTTCATCTCTATTCATTGAAGATAATTTGCCTTTTTCCCGGTTCCCAGACATACGATCGACCGTTACATATTCAAAATCGATACATCATGCCCCCTTCCAATCATCCCCTCTTTAAAGGTATCCCGAGAAATAATACCCTGATCTAACAATTGTTGAAAGGCCATTTCTATCGTTTGCATGCCATATTGTCGGCTGGTTTCCAAGATACTTTTCAATTGATGAATTTTATCGGAACGGATGAGGTTTGCCACCGCATAATTATTAACGAGCACTTCCATAGCTGCCGTTCGTCCATCGTTTGTTTTTGTGGGCAAAAGCGATTGTGAGACGATTCCGGCGAGAACAGCGGCCAATTGGATGCGAATTTGTGATTGTTCCGAACCGGGGAAAACATCGATGATCCGATCCACGGTCTGGGGCGCATTTACGGTATGTAACGTAGCCAAAACGAGATGACCGGTTTCTGCAGCCGTCAAAGCCGTCTGAATCGTTTCCCGATCGCGCATTTCTCCGACGAGAATGACATCCGGATCCTGCCTGAGCGCCGCGCGCAACCCTTGAGGAAAACTGCGGGTATCTTCCCCGATTTGTCGTTGGTTCACGAGCGACTGTTGATGGACATGCATGTATTCAATCGGATCTTCCAAAGTAATAATATGCCTTTTCATGTTGCGGTTCATATCATCAATTATAGCGGCCAACGTCGTTGTTTTCCCGCTCCCCGTTGGACCGGTAACAAGGACAAGTCCCTGCGCACGCTCGGAAAAACTTTTGATCAATGTCGGAAGCCCGAGGTCTTCCATTTGCGGCGGCGCGTTCGGGATCATCCTTAAAGCAAGCCCGATAGAACTTTTTTGTTTATATACGTTGCAACGAAAGCGCCCGTATCCTTTTAACTCATAGGAAAAGTCCAGTTCTCCATCCGTTAAAAATTTTTTATACTGCTCCTTTGATGTCATTTCTTCTGCTGCGGTAGCCGTATCCTGAGCCGTTAACGCCACATCCCCGGTTGTTTCCAAGAAGCCGTTAAGCCGAATGACAGGGGGATGTCCAACGGTTAAATGAAGGTCTGATGCCTTTTTATCATGGGCAAAAGCAAGCAGTTGTTTAATGTTCATTGGCTTATTCCTCACTCACTTCAGTCTAAAGATACACGGTAGATCTCTTCCAATGTGGTCTTGTCTGCAGCCACCTTCTGCAAGCCGTCCTCGAACATGGTAACGAAGCCTTGTTCAGCGAGATATTCCCGGTAGGAGTTATCCGGCTTCTTCATTGCCACCATTTTCCCTAAATGGTCATCAACCTTGAGTACTTCGTGGACGGCTATACGCCCTTTATAACCCGTTTGATTACAGGACGGGCAACCTCTTCCTTTTAGTACATCATTCATTTCGATGCCGAATTTTGAAAAGATGTCTTTTTCATTTGCACGCATTTCTTGCTTCTCGGCACAAATAGGACATACACGGCGCACCAGTCGTTGGCCGACAGATCCGATAAGCGCGGACGTGATCAAAAACGGTTCGATACCCATATCGATTAACCGGCTGATCGAGCTGGCTGCATCGTTCGTATGTAACGTACTCAGCACGAGATGACCGGTCATGGCGGCTCGTAAGGCAATTTCAGCCGTTTCGCGATCCCTTATTTCCCCAACCATTATAATGTTCGGGTCTTGCCTCAAAATCGTGCGCAAGCCCTTGGCAAAATCGAGACCGATAGCAGCATTCGTCTGAATCTGATTAATTCCTTTTAGCTGATATTCCACAGGGTCTTCAATCGTAATAATGTTCGTATCCTCTGTATTCAACCGTTGCAAAGCAGCATATAATGTACTCGATTTCCCGGACCCTGTCGGCCCCGTCACCAAAACAAGGCCGTACGGACGACTGATCATCTGATTAAACAAGTTCTCTTCCGAAAATCCTAGTTCGTCAATTCCTCCGATGGTTCGAGACAAATCGAGGATTCTGAGTACAATTTTCTCCCTGTGAATCGTGGGCAATAACGACACTCTGATATCAATTTGTTTGTAATCAATGGTCATCTGAAAACGTCCATCTTGCGGAAGACGGCGTTCAGCAACATCGAGATTGGACATAATTTTCACTCTCGCCGTTACGACTGGGTGCATATTGGCGGGGACGATCCTTTCTGTTCGCAAAAACCCGTCCACGCGGAATCGAATGGCCGTCTCCTCTTCCTGTGGATCAATATGAACATCACTGGCTGACTCATGAACCGCTTGCGCCATAATTTGATTCATCATTTGCGCCGCCGGTGAATCATCCGAATTTTGTTTCGTAAGTTCCTCTGCGTCTTCAGTCAGATCTTCGGTGTATTCCTGCATCATACGGTTGATCGATTTCTGCATGCCGAAATAGCGGTTAATAGCGAGAGCGAGTTCTTCTTTTTTTGCAATGACCGGTTGGATGTCAAATCCGGTGCTCAAACGCATGTCGTCAATGGCGTGGTAATTCAACGGGTCAGCCATGGCCACAACCAGCTTGTTTCCCTTTTTGCTCATCGGCAGTACTTGATATCCTTTGGCCACTTCTTCGCTGATCAGATTGAGGATGCCCCGGTCAATCTGTTGTTTGTGCAACTTGACATGAGGAATGCCCAGCTGGAACTCAAGCACTTCCACCAGCCTTTGTTCATCGATAAATCCCAATGCCGTTAATTGGTCGCCTAGACGCAATCCCGAATTTTTTTGTTCCGCAAGTGCTTGAGAAAGCTGCTCTTCTGAAATCACGTTCACTTCAACCAACAGATCGCCCAAACGTTTATGCTTCTCTCTTGGGGTCATGGCCCGAGTCACTCCTTGCTACCCAAATATTTTTCAAATTTCTCTTTGGATAATGGTTTGCTAAATAAAAACCCTTGCCCTTGAAAACATCCATCCTGACTCAAGGCTGATAGCTGCTCCTGCCTTTCAATGCCTTCAGCAACGACCCCTATGTTTAATGTTTTCGCTACTTCTAAAATCGACTTTACAATCGCCTGACTTTCATCGTTTTCATGAATATCTTGGGTAAACGAAGCATCTATTTTCAAGGTATCTACCGGCAAATGTTTAATGTAACTAAACGAACTGTAGCCTGTACCAAAATCATCGATGGATATATGCACACCTAACGCTCTGATTTCCTTAAGGATTTTCAATGAATAAGCCAGATCCGCGAAAATGCTTTCCGTCACCTCTAACTCCAGCCATCTGGGTTCCAATCCGGTATCATTCAATATTTCCTGGATTTTTGCCGGCAAGTTTTGGGTAAATTGTTGGACAGACATATTCACCGATAGTGTTAATGATTTGTATCCTTGATCCTGCCAAGCTTTCGCTTGCTTACAGCCTTCTCGAAGCACCCACTCCCCTATTGGGATGATCAACCCTGTTTCTTCAGCGACTGGAATAAACTTGCCGGGTGAAACGGTCCCCAATTCCGGATGCCCCCAGCGAACAAGGGCTTCCATTCCAAAGATCGCGCCTGTGCAAAGATTCTTCTTAGGCTGATACTCCAAATAGAATAGCTCTTGCTGCACAGCTTTTCTTAGTTCATTTTCCAATATCGACCTTTCTAGGTGTCTTCTTTCCATTTCAGGTTGAAAAAATAAAAACCTCCCCCTCCCCTGTGCTTTAACTGTATAAAGCGCGATATCCGCTCGTTGTAGCAATTCATCAACATCCCGGCCATCTGAAGGAAATAGGGAGATACCAATACTGCAAGAAAGGGTTTGTGAAGTGCCGTTCAGTTCGAAAGGTTCTTTGAAGCTATCTCTAATTCTTTCTGCCACTGCCTCAACTTCTTCGTTGCTGGATATATTCGTCAGCAAAATCGTTAATTCATCCCCGCCTATACGAGCAACCAAATCCGATGGGCGGATGCACTTTCTAATTCGTTTCGCAACTTCAATCAATGTGAAATCACCCATATCATGCCCGTAGGAATCATTAATCGTTTTAAATTTATCTACATCAAGAAACAAGACCCCGAGTTGCGATTGAATCCTTGTCGCCTGATAAATTTCTTTTTGTAAGCTGTCCACGAAAAATCTGCGATTGGGTAATTCCGTCAATGTATCGTGATATGCCAAATGATAAATCGTTTCTTCTGCTTTTTTCCGTTCCGTCATATCCCGAATCACACACACCAGATTTCTGACATCCCCGGCATCATCAAAAATGACGTTGATCCTTGCTTCCACATCGATGTAATTTCCACTCTCTTGTTCAATTCGAAATTCCAACCGAGAAGTTGTTTTCGTAGCAAATACATCTTTAATTCCATTAGTAAAAAGATCACGGTCATCTTCGTGGATCCATTGAATAATGTTGCTGGACCTCATATCTTGTCCTAGAAAATCCTTATAGGATGGGGACACATACAAAAGGTTGCCTTCCAGATCAATGATGGAAATGAGATCTGATGAGTTCTCCGTAATGAGGCGATATTTCTCTTCTCTTTCTTTTACCTCTTCTTCCATTTGTTTGCGACGTGTAATGTCATTTCCAATCGATACAAATTTATAGGCTTCTCCTTTTTCATTCATAAAGGGAACGATCGTCATAGCCACCCAATAAAAGGACCCATCTTTAGCTTGATTTCGCAACTCTCCTTGCCAAACGTCCCCGCCTTCAATCGTCTTTCCCATATTTTCAAAAAAATCCCTGGAATGATAAGAGGAATAAATCATTCGGTGATTCTGCTCAAGCAATTCTCCGACGTTATATTTTGATATTTCGCAAAATTTCTCATTGGCATATAACATCCTCCCATCTCCATCCGTGATAGCCAAAATGGAGGAGCGATCCAACGCATGTCTGATGTCGCCAAGCTCTTTCAACACTTTAGGCATTTCTTCCTTGTCCACTTCTATACCTCCGTCCTTCATATTTTTACCTCCATTTATAAAAAATATGTAGACATTAGAATACTATTCCTTTTCATTGTATAGAATTATTTACCTATATGTCAATTGATTAACATTTCCATTTAAGCCTTAAGACATCGTTCTTTCGGTTTATGATGAAATATATCGGTGTACTCTCTCAACAGAGGCTCAAACCACAAAACCATCAGCGTAAACACTGATGGTTTCACGTAACATTTTTCAAGATAAAATACGGACAGTCAAAATTACAGTATTCGAACAGATAGTCATAGATGGTGCTAGCTTTGCTATCAACGTTTGCTTTTTTGTGGTTATCATGGAAAAATCCACGGAGGCGCAATTGTTCATGGCCCCAATCGCCGACGATATAGTCATACTTATTAAGAATTTCACTGTATCGTTTTAAAAAGGCCTCTTCGTCCCATCCGGATTTCCCCTCTTCCACGAGCTCAAATCGTTGCTCATGGGTTTGAACCATCAAGCATCACCCCGCTCACACAGACGCCTCGTTACCTTGATATTTCGCAGCTTCCTGCCATACTTGCGCTTTATTGACCTGCTCATCGGCATGGTAAGAAGAACGAACGAGGGGCCCTGCCTCACAATGACGGAACCCTTTCTGCATAGCAATTTCTTTAAACCGGGCAAATTCCTCAGGTGTATAGTATTTTTGTACATCCAAATGCTTCTTTGTCGGCTGCAGATACTGCCCAATGGTCATAATATCCACATCTTGAGCTCGCAAATCATCCATCACTTCTTCGATTTCTTCGGGCGTTTCCCCAAGACCGATCATGAGGCTTGATTTCGTTGGAATATCGGGATGCAACTCCTTGGAATAGCGGAGAAACTCCAAAGAACGATCATACGTCGCCCGCGCTCGAACTTTCTTCGTTAAACGCCTAACCGTTTCAACGTTATGGTTTAATATATTCGGCCGTGCTTCCATGAGCGTTTGCAAATTGTCATGCAATCCCATCATATCCGAAGGCAACACTTCAATCGTCGTGAGCGGATTGCGACGTCGGACAGCGCGAATGGTTTCTGCATAAACCCTTGAACCTCCGTCTTTCAGATCATCGCGGGCAACAGCCGTAATGACGACATGTTTCAAACCCATTTGTTCCACGGACTCGGCCAAGCGTTCCGGTTCGCCCCAATCAAGTTCATTGGGAAGGCCGGTTTTCACCGCACAGAATCGGCAACCACGTGTGCATACATCACCGAGGATCATAAATGTGGCGGTTTTTCTCTCCGCCCAACACTCATGAATATTCGGGCAACGTGCTTCTTCACAGACAGTATGTAGTCTTTTTTCGCGCATCATCTTCTTGAGGCCTGTATAGGATTGATTTGTATTTAACTTTATTTTTAGCCAATCCGGCTTGCGAATATGTTCTTCTTTCTTCCCCACTTGATCACATCCTTTATCATTACTTTAACATACCACCGGTACGGTTCCAAATATAGCAGATGGTGGATTTTCCCTATAAAAGACAAGATTGGTGCTTATAATTTTGAGAAATTGATACAAAGTAAAAGAAAGTCGCTGATCTACTGAAACGGCTGCTAACGGTATCCTTCATAACAAACGAAAAAATCAGAGAGGAGAAGTACGCATGAACAAAAAAACACTCCCCCTCCTTTTACTCGTTATCAGCTTTTCCCTAACGTTCTCACCGGAAATGAATGCAGCAGAAGATGAGGAAACCATCGATATTGACCATGAACGAATGGTTCTCTATAAAGAAATGGATGGAATCACCCACGTCCCCTGGTATTGGCTTGCTGCCATCGACGCGCATGAACGTGGTTTAAATGTTGCCCGCAACGATCGGGACGAAAAAGAAGGACTCATTGATATTTACTATTCCCCACGCGATTGGGTAGGGGCCTTAAATCCGGACCTGGAAGATAATGATGCGGCACGCATCAGCATGTTTGGTGGCATTGGCCTTGACGGAGATGACGACGGGGAAGCGAATCGCCAAGAAGATCGGGATCTCCTATACACCATGGCTCGGCAGATTTCTACTTATGGGTATGATGATGAAAATATTCGCATCGCGTTATGGGAACATTATCAGCGCGATCAAGCCGTACGTATTATTAGCGGTCATGCACAACTTTTTAAGGAATATGGAACCATTGCCTTGGGTGATACTGCGTTTCCCGTTCCCCTTGAATACAATTACACGTACCATAGCACCTGGGGCGACACGCGTGGTTGGGGCGGCAGGAGAATTCATGAAGGCACGGACATTTTCGCCGGCCATAGTACCCCCGTGCGAGCCACGAAGTACGGGGTCGTTGAATTAAAAGGTTGGAACACGTATGGCGGGTGGCGGATCGGCATTCGCGACCCGGAAAATGTTTACCATTATTATGCCCATCTAAGCAGCTTTGCAGACGGCATTGAAGAAGGTAGTATTGTTGAACCCGGGATGGAAATTGGCAAAGTCGGAAGCTCCGGTTACGGAAAGCCAGGAACGGAAGGCAAATTCCCGCCTCACCTCCACTATGGACTTTATCGGGACAACGGGTACTCCGAATGGTCGTTTGATCCATATCCATCCTTAAACTCCTGGGAAAAGAAAGAACGCCAGAAGGATTAGCAGCTACATGATCGCTTTTAACGGTCTAAGTGTATGTCGATCTGAAAAAGGAAGAATTCTTTCTGCTTCCGTTCTTCTTCTTTTTCTGCACATAAAAACATCCGCCGTGAGGATCCTCCCCTCACGACGGATACAGTATTTCTTTTTCCTATGCTTCGATTCCGAAAAGGTTCGCGAGTAAAATAATTAAAATCATGATCGGGGCGACAAATCGAATCAAGAAGAGCCAAGTCTTTGCAAAAACCTGATTTTTAAAGTCAGCTGTTTCAAGCGTTGCTCTACTCTTCCACCCCCAACCGACAAAAAGGACGACAATTAAACCGCCAATCGGGAGCAGATAGCTGTCTGTAAGGACATCTATAAAATCAAGGAACGGCAGACCGGCGATCAGGAAGTCACCGAGCGGGCCTCCTTGACTTAAGGCAGAAGGTATACCGACTAGCGTGATCAAACCGCCAACGATAAGCGCCGCTTTTTTCCTGGTCAATTTCACTTGTCGCATCGCAAAGGACACGCTGACTTCCGCCAGTGAAATGGCTGAGGATAGGCCGGCGATAAAGACAAGGAAGAAGAACAAAATGGCAAAGAATGTTCCGCCTGCCGCCATCTGATTAAATACTTCCGGAAGCACAACGAATATTAATGTCGGTCCTTGACCCGCGTCGGCTCCGATCGTAAATACAGCGGTAAAAATAACCACGGCGACCAAGATAGCAAACAAGGTATCCAGAAGCACAATACTAGTTGCGGTCCCCGGCAAACGGTTTCCTGTTTGTTTTGAAAGATAACCGCCATAAGTGACCATAATCCCCATTCCCAGTGATAGCGTAAAGAACGCCTGGCCGATCGCGGCTAAATAAAGCGAAGGATCTCCCAAAGCACTCCAATCAGGGACGAATAAAAAGGACAATCCTTCACCGGCACCATCCAATGTTAGCCCATATCCCGCCAGGACCAAAAGGAGGACAGCGAGTAAAGGCATGAAGATCTTACTACTCAGCTCAATTCCTTTTCGAACCCCAAAGTATAAAATACCAACAATAATACCCATTACAATCAGTTGCCACATCACGGGGAGAAACGCATCTCCGACAAAGCCTCCGAAAAATTCTTCAACGCCCCCCGGCTCCACTTGTTGGAGACTTCCGGTCAAATAACTGAACATATAGTAAAAGATCCAACCGGTAATAACAGCATAAAAGGAAACGATTAGAAATGATGTAATAACGCCGAGCCAGCCACCAATGACCCATGGTTTAGCAGGTGCCGTTTTTGAAAAAGAGCCAACGGCATCAAGTTGCCCCCGTTTTCCGATGGAAAACTCCGCGATCATTGTAGGTAAACCGATGATAAAAATACAGACCAAATAAACGAGTAAAAAAGAAGCGCCCCCATATTCACCGGCAATATAAGGGAAACGCCATATGTTCCCCAATCCGACGGCCGAACCGACGGCAGCTAAAATAAAGCCGAGCCGCGTCGCCCACTGTTCCCTTCCCTGCATCAAATGACCCCCTAAACTTGAATTTTAATAAAATTATAATTAAAATATGTCCGAATGTCAAAAATATGCACAACCATTATAATTATATTAAAAAGACTTCAGACATCTTTCGAGCATTCACGACATCAGTTTTGCGTTTCCTCATCGACCGCTGGCATATCCTCACCTTCGGCATCCGGTGCCTGCATCTCCACCTCTTCCTCATCCCCACTCGGGTTTATGGCCGGGATCGGCATACCGCCGCCTTCGCCGTAATAATCGGGGACATCACCGGGCACAAACACCATACCTACCGGAACAAATGTGGTCGCCGTTTCTTCCTCCGTCCCAAAGGGAATGACAACACGGATATCCATTTCAATGGAAAGACCGATACGCAGCCATGTGTTGTTGATACCAACATTTTCTACTCGCTCTTCCATGTCCACATGGGGATCACCAACCGCAGAAAAGTTGACCGGCACCTGCGGGCCAAGCTGTGCAAGCAAAGCATTATTCGTCGCCATACCTAGCGGAATGTTGTAAATCCCGCCGTCTTCCACGCGGCCGACACCCATGTCCTCGATTTCTTCCTCCAGTTCACTGGGGATCTCTCCGTCCGGTATCCCCGATTCCACTTCTTCCAAGTAAGAGTGAATGAGGTCGATCGCATCTTCAAGGACTTGGTTATAGACAGATGCGTCAAATGCCAAAGATGCAATGTCACCTTCTTCTGTCGTTTCCATCAACACAAGATCATCCAGCTGTTCCTGGTCTGTCAAATCCCTTGACACTGCCTGATTGATCGCTTGCGTTGAAATCCTCTGCGTTTCGATGGTTGCAATCGTCATTAAAGCCGGACGCACATGTTGGTCAATGAAATACAGCCCTTGCACCGTTAAAAAAATAAAAATCACAAATGAAATAAGTAAAACATAGCGAAAAGGGAGCGGGCCGCCCCTGCGCTGTTTTTTTCGATCATTCGGTATTTTTAAAACCATACTTCCCCCTCCCCTGCTATATACATATGCAGCGGCGGACAGGTTAAACGTATTTTGCTATGTAAGATTTTGTGACATTCTCCCGATCGTTTAGTGTCGGGAGAATGTCACGTTTTATTTGCGGTCATAGATCTGAAACCAGTAGTCATACGGATTCTTATCATTTTTTACACCTTTTTCTTGCCAGTTCAGTTCCCATTCATATTGATCAAACTCGGGGAAAAAACGGTCAACGTCAAATGATTGATCAATAAAAGTGATGTAAAGTCGATCCGCATATGGTAAAGCTTGTTCGTACACATGACTCCCGCCGAGAATAACCCATTCCTCATCGGCGCGCTTATTTTCTGCAATAATCGTTTCAATGGCATGTACCGTTTCAATGCCTTCAAATTCAACATCTGTTTGGGTCGTTAAAACGATGTTCCTCCGCTTCGGCAGCGGCCTTCCGATCGCTTCAAATGTAGACCTTCCCATCACAATCGTCTTGCCGACGGTGTTTTTCTTTAAAAAAGAAAGATCTGCCGGTAGATGCCAAGGCATTGCATTATTTTTTCCAATTCCACGGTTTCGGTCGTGGGCGACCATCATGGATAGCATTAGACTCCTCCCTCTATACAGCAATCGGGGCACGAATGGTAGGGTGTGGTTCGTACCCTTCTAACGTAATGTCATCTGCCTCCAAATCAAAAATCACCTTTGACAAGGGAGACACAGAAACGGTCGGCAATGTGCGCGGCTCGCGTATCAGTTGCGTTCGCGCCTGTTCGAGATGATTTTGATAAAGGTGGGCATCTCCCAACGTATGGACGAGTGTACCGACGGCAAGTCCACATTCTCGTGCAATTAACTGAGTGAGCAACGCGTAACTCCCGATATTGAACGGGACACCAATAAACATGTCCGCGCTCCGTTGATAAAGCTGACAGGAAAGCTTCCCGTTTGCCACATAAAATTGAAACAATGTATGGCAAGGAGGGAGTGCCATCGTTGGGACGTCTTCGGGGTTCCAAGCAGAAACGATCAGGCGTCGTGAATCGGGTGTTTTTTTAATCATCTCGATCACATCCGCAAGTTGATCAATCATTTCGCCTCTCGACGTTTTCCAGGCACGCCACTGGCGGCCGTAAATATTGCCCAGATCGCCATGTATCGCGGCAAAAGCATCTTCGTTTAGGATGCGCTGTTTAAACGCATCCATTTCTTGCTCATAGCGCTTGCGGAATTCATCATCCTGCAAGGAACGGCGGCCGAAGTCGGACATATCCGGACCTTGATAATCGTCGCTTTTCACATAGCGTTGGAACGCCCATTCGTTCCAAATATTATTATTATGCTTGAGTAAGTATCGAATATTGTTGTCCCCTTTTATGAACCACAACAGTTCACTTTTGATTAACGAAAAAGGGACACGTTTTGTCGTTATCAGCGGAAAGCCTTCGTTTAAATCAAATCGCATTTGCCGGCCAAAGATCGATCGCGTTCCTGTGCCTGTCCGATCCATTTTTTGATCTCCGTTTTCAAGGATATCCGCGAGGAGATCCAGGTATTGTTGTTCACTGCGGCTCATTTTATTTTCCTCCTTAAATGAATGCTTCCGTGCAAAGCACAGAAGCATTCTGTCATTCCTGCATCCTCAATAAAGCTTCACGGCCACTCATCCCGGTGTGAATGCCCCGGGCTTCGGCAGCAAGCGTCACCGAGTCCAAGGGAGCCTCCAACAGTTGCTCAACCGTTCGCACACCAACCGCGCGGCCAGCGACGATTTCGCGATCGGCCAGCTTTTCATTCAACAATTGCACATCTAAAGCGCCACACATGATATAGCCGACATCGTTGGTCACTGCCATAAAATTCGTTTTCGGCAGTTTCATCGTCACCGCCTGAAAGCTGACACCGTCTATATTTACCGGTTCCATATGCAACATCGATCAACAACCATCCTTTCCGAATACTCACCCCCAGTGTATGAGCGAGTGCCTTATACCGGAAGGGCGGATCAATCAAACGTTTAATTAAAAAGCTGATGGGCAGTTTGGCCTATCTTCTTTTTTTAACCCCCAAGTAATGAGATCGCGGATAAATTCCGGTGTGAAGTAGCGTTTATCTTTGCCGGCGGCAATCGAGGGATATAAAGTGCCGAACGTTAACATATCAGCCGTAGCCACTACATAATCTTCGTTTTCATCCACTTTCCGGCCTTGAAAATAAACCTCATTCACTTGATAGAACCCTGTCGCTAACTTTTCAACATCAACCTCCAACCCTGCAAACGCTAAGCGGCCAAGTTTATGTCCTCGAAAACCATAGCCTTTTAATGGGAGGTGAATCATTTTTTCCGTAAATGATTGGTGGATGGCTTCTATAAGTTGATGCCCTTTAACATTGACGACACATGGATTAATCGGGTGGGGGCAAAGTCGGTGCAGATCATGCCTTGTGACGTTGCCTTCCCGTAACGATCCCAGTAGCAAGCCCGAATGGATCATGGCGATCTCCGTCCCGCACCAATTTTTTAATTGCCGGGCAAGAAAGCTTGAGAAAGTGGAGGGTTCGGTCCATGATATCGCGAGCGGTTCGTCTCGAATCGCCACCACTTCACTTAGGTTCCGGTCCGCCTCCGTTTGCAATTCCTGCAATTTTTTTGTGATATGATCGGCCTTGGGAGCATCTCCTTCCAACGCTACAAGCGTACCGGATGCCTCGGTCAGTTCTTTTTTTTCGGTGTCATAAGTGAACGCCACTTTTCCAACATGTGTGCCTAACTTACCTGTTTGGGTAATCAGCGTACCGTTAACGACGGGAGCCGGGTTTAAACGATGATGGGTATGGGAGCCCAGAATTACATCGATATCATAGGAAGCGGCGATTTGTTCATCGCGAAATAACCCCAGGTGGGAAAGGAGCACAACGATATCCGCCTGCTCCCGAATGTTTGGCAATTCTTCGTCCAAAATAACGAAAGGGTCCTGAATATCCCAACCCATGGCACGATAAAAAGGATAAAAAGAAGCTGTAAGGCCAATCATTCCAATGACAAGACCATGAGCTTCCGTCGTCATTGCCGGTTTGGCCCATGACGGCATTTTTCCTTGTTCGTCATATAGGTTGCTTAAAAAGACATCAAAGTTAGCAGGGGTATACAGACGTTCCAATGTGTTTTTTGCAAAGGTTATCCCTTCATTATTGCCTATCGTTGCATATTGAATGGGAGAGGCATTAAGCAAGTCAATATTCCCTCTCCCCAACGTCGCCTCTGTTATGGAATGAACACGGTCCGCATGATCGCCAATGTCAAAAAACAAAGCATTTTCTCCCCGTGATTGGTGATGCTGTTTTTGTTTTTCCAGATAATGCACGATTTTGGGCCATTGGTTCAGCTGGCTATGCAAATCGTTCGTATGATAGATATACAGTTGTTTTTGTTCGGCCATGAATGGACATCACCACCCTTGCACGCACACGATTGTTATCCTTCCCAATCAAACAGATTCAGCTGACGCGGCGCTAACCCATCATAGCTGATGTCCGCAAGCCTCATGAATGTTTGAGCATTACCTGCCGCGTGCCTGCCGGAATTATTATTAAAGATGATAAAAACATCTTCTGCTTCTTGTTGTAATGCGGTTGCATATCGCACCCACTCCATTAGTTCATTTTCCCCGTAGTTGTATAAATAACGCACCGCTCTCCAATTTTCTCCGGAGGTCTCCTTTCGCCAACCTTCTATATTCCGTCCATGAAGACGTATGAGCGCTTTTTTCGTGGATGTTGCCACATTCACGATCGGCACCGAACCGTCCCCGGCCTGTGGCTCATCACAAACGGTATGTATGCAGTCTTGTTCGTTTAAAAATTGAATCACTCGATTGCGGTTTTTCGGGAAATACCAGCTTTGGTGCCGAAATTCAATCGCTAAAGGCACGTCATGGAGCATTTTTTTTACGTAACGTACTTTCTTTATATGTTCTGCCCGGCAATCAAACCAAGGAGGAAACTGACAAAGAACCATCCCCAGTTTGCCGGCGTCCACCAACGGTTGGATGGACCTTCGATACGAATGGAATAATTCATCACGATCCGAAAATGGATAGTATGTTTCCGATTGCCCAGTCATTGACCGATGGGCTTTGACGACAAACCGAAATATATCCGGCGTTTCATCGATCCATTTCCGGTAAGTTTCGGGAGACAAAACTGCATAATAAGCACTGTCAATTTCTACCGTTGGGAAATAACCAGCATATGTCTCCAGCTTACGATTTTTGGCAGTAGCCATATTATAAAGGGAGGGATGATCTCTCCACCCGGTCAGACCAACATAAATCACAATCCATTCCACCACCTAAACTCTACCGTGATTTTATCATGGAAAGGGGCAAATGGCTATGATTCAAAACAAAGGACAAGCTTCACGACTGGTGTTTCATTTACCAAATAAAAGGGAACCTGTACACAGAGCAAATAGAATCCTGTCCAACATTGGTTAAAACGAACGCATGCAACCTACTTAGTTAGAGGTTGCAGCTTTTTTGAAGCATCCAATGCAACATGTGTTATAGAGAGGTGATTTTATCATGGACACAACACTACCGAACCCTATTTCACAAAAAATTGATGAATTATGGTCCGAAGAAATCGACTTTTTACAGGAAATTAGTCGCTTCCCGAGCATTAGCGGGAAAGAAAAAGCATTGCAAACATACCTGGCTGATTACTTGAATGCAGAACTCGGTCTGACAGTGGAGCGTTTTATACCGGATAGCAAAGAAATTGCTGATCATCCAGGCTTCTCCCCTCCGGAATGGGGGTATGAAGAGAGTGATGTCGTCATCGCAAAGCAACCCGGACCGAAAAATTCCATCGGGAACAGTCTTATTTTTCAGGGTCACGCCGATGTCGTAAGTCCGGAACCACTCTCTTTATGGTCCAGCGATCCCTGGGTCCCGGTTTTTCGAGACGGTAAGCTGTACGGCCGTGGCGTGGCAGATATGAAAGCCGGTGTTTCCGCTATGATATTTGCCTATAAAGCGATTTTAAATGCAGGCTATAAGCCCGGAGCCGATTTTATGTTGCAAAGCGTGGTCGACGAAGAAAGAACGGGCAACGGGGCCTTAGCCGCTCTGGATAAAGGGTACACAGCCGACGGCGCGCTCATCCCGGAACCGTTCGGATTAAAGGCAGCGAAAGCTCAAGTCGGAAGTCTCTGGTTTCGAATCAGCATGAACACAGCGGTAAAAGACAAAAACATTAATCAAGTTGTCAATGTCGTAGAAAGAAGCCAAGTCATCATTTCTGCTTTACAGGAATACGAAAAGCTGATGAATGAACGTCCAAAGCCTGACGCCTTTAAACATATGCCCCACCCGGTGGATGTGAACATTGGCACTTTTCATGCCGGGGACTTCGCTTCTAATGTTCCCGTGAAAGCGGTGATGGAAGGAAGAGTCGGATTATACCCCGGCCAATCGATCAACAAAGTGAAAAAAGAATTGAGAGAATGGGTGTCGAAAGCAGCAGACGAGGATCCATGGCTTTCCAAGCAACCACCTGAAATCACTTTCTTCGGATTTCATGCCGAAGGCGTGGAGATGAATGACCGGACTCCATTTTTCAAAACACTGGACGATGCCCACGAAACCGTAATACAGCAACCGGCTGAACGAAGCGTTTTAACGTCCACGACCGATGCCCGTTTTTTTAATTTATACTATGACATCCCCGCGACTTGTTACGGACCGGACGGCGGAAACTTTCACGAAATCGACGAATGGGTGGATTTGAATAGCGTAAAACAAGTAACGAAAGTTTATGCCGAATTTTTAGCTCAATGGTGTGGATTAGTTCCACAAGAGTCTTAAATGCACTTCATGAATTAGCTCATCAAATGGAATTCAAGTGAATACCATTCTTAAAATAACTCCGTATCACTGCCAAAGTGATACGGAGTTAAATGTTCATACGGTGATTTAATTTTTTTAACCGTTTTGCCGAGAAGTCCCCTTCAAAATCTTTGATTTAGTGGGGGATGAATCGGCTTTTTTTATCAGAAAAATAGGAAAAACCTTGAAGTAATGGGAGGTGACAACAAATGCTGCTACATATGAATTATAAATACGAAATGTTTCCAAACGAAGAACAGCTGCAAACAATGGATCGTTGGCTGTCTATTTGTCGTCAACAGTACAATTCCGCTCTTTTGGATAAACAGCGTTTTTACCAAAAGAATAGACCGGACTATCCCGAAATGAATTGCAAAAACAGCAAACAATGAAAGTTGCGAACCAACGTCGTGATTTTCTCCATAAACGAAGTTATCACCTTTCGAAAACGTATAAATTCGTTACGTTTTTGTAAAAGACCTGATGATTCTAAATATGATGTAAAATCGCCATTTGGCAAAATCGATTCATGACGCTGGTTGGGGGGGGTTTTTGTCAAAAGTTTGAATATTAGTAAACTGGCCTTTTCGCCAGGTTTTTATGGCGAAAGGCCTTAGTTACACTTATACAGGTAGTAAAGTTGATTTGTACTTTATTACCTTCCAAGTGTAAAAACAATGGTGGAACCCTCGTAAGAATTAAACCTCATTATACCAGTCAAGACTGTTCCAGCTGTGGGAAGCGTGTGAAAAAGACTTTGTCCGTTTGCATGCATGTATGCAAGTCATGCAGGACAGTTTTAGACCGCGACCATAATGCTGCCATCAATCTTGAAAAAGTTGGACTGGGTCTCTTGGATTTGTGTCCAACTGTATAAATAATGTTGGTTTCGACTGTAGGGCAAGGTCCTGTCCGAGCAGTATAAAACAAAGCCCTGGGAGATGATATAAGACTCGGTTCAATAGAACAAAGCGCATCGTCTATGAATTGGGAAGCTCCATCAAAATCTTTGATTTGGGTGGAGAGGTTCACACATGATGTGTAGTGTAATGCTTGTCGAATAGAGGCAACTTTGATTCTTGCACAGCTTGCTCAAAACTTCCGCATTTTTCTTTTATCTGATCAATATCAGGGAATAGAGAAGCAATGATGTCAGATTCCTGCACCATACTTCTAAAGTGATCATACGTATTTATATCAATGGTCGATTTGCCCAGTTCCTCGTAAACCAGCTGTATGGCATAGATGCATTCTGTTCTTGAAAAATCATCCATGTTCATCCCTCCTTGCCAATGCATAGTTTCCGTTATTTCTATGATCATCCATTGCGTTTCGATCCAAAACGATACATTCATCATTTACGCAACCATAAATGTCCCTACCCGTTTGCCCGAATGATGAAACAAATAAAAAGTAAGTCATGCAGTTGTCAGTTTTGAAGTCAATTGTGTGTAAATAAACATGCATCTGATATTGTTGGCCACCTTTCCAACGGACGTGGCGTCAATTAATCGGGATATCCATAATATTTGTCGTCAAAAAGAAGGTGTAACGCCAATTATTTGGATTTCTCCTGGTATTTGTCTTCACATGAAGGCCGTGCGCCGGATTTTTGGAAATCCTCTGAGATTTGTCGTCACACATCTGCTAGGGCGATCATCATCGAAATGGAAAATATCTCTATGAATTGGAGGCTCATTCGAGGGCTTCTAAGCAAAGCTTGTGGTTTCCATACGGACAATGCACACGCCACAAAGCTCTTTCTTGGCGAAAACAATAAAAGACCCCTCGCCCACAGAGAGCGAGAGGTCTTTTCATCTGTTTCTTAACCGATCGAACCTTCCATTTCGAAGCGAATCAAACGGTTCATTTCGACGGCATATTCCATCGGTAGTTCTTTTGTGAACGGTTCAATAAAGCCCATGACGATCATTTCTGTTGCTTCCTCTTCACTCAATCCACGGCTCATCAAGTAGAAGAGCTGCTCTTCGGAAACTTTGGATACCTTTGCCTCGTGTTCTAGTGTAATATCGTTGTTCATGATTTCATTGTAAGGAATCGTATCGGAAGTAGAATCTTTATCCATAATCAGTGTATCGCATTCAATATTTGACTTCGATCCTTGCGATTTGCGCCCAAAATGGGATAAACCTCGATACGATACTTTACCGCCATGTTTGGAAATTGACTTGGACACGAGTGTAGATGAACAGTTTGGTGCCAAGTGATACACTTTGGCGCCCGCGTCCTGCATTTGATTCTTACCGGCAATCGCGATGGACAATACATTTCCACGTGCGCCTTCGCCTTTCATAAGCACGGACGGATATTTCATCGTAAGCTTGGAGCCGATATTGCCATCAACCCATTCCATTGTTGCGTTCTCGTCCGCAGTGGCACGCTTCGTCACAAGGTTGTAAACGTTCGGTGCCCAATTTTGGATCGTTGTATAGCGGCAGTAAGCATCTTTTTTCACAATGATCTCAACAACCGCGCTGTGAAGGGAATCCGTTGAAAAAACAGGTGCAGTGCAACCTTCAACGTAATGCACGGAGCTTCCCTCGTCGGCAATGATCAGCGTGCGCTCAAATTGTCCCATATTTTCCGAGTTGATACGGAAGTACGCTTGAAGCGGGGAGTCAGCTTTCGTACCTTTTGGCATGTAGATAAACGATCCACCGGACCACACCGCTGCATTTAGAGCCGAAAATTTATTATCACTTGGCGGGATGACCGTTCCGAAGTATTGGCGGAAGAGGTCTTCGTTTTCTTTTAGCGCCGTATCTGTATCTTTAAAAATAATCCCTTGTTCTTCAAGGTCCTCCTGCATGGAATGGTAAACAACTTCGGATTCATATTGGGCAGATACACCGGACAAATATTTTTGTTCTGCTTCCGGAATGCCCAACTTATCGAAAGTGTTTTTTATCTCTTCCGGAACTTCATCCCAAGATTTTTCCGTGCGTTCCGATGGCTTTACGTAATACGTAATGTCATCAAAGTTCAGTTCTGACAAGTCACCGCCCCATTGAGGCATCGGCTTTTTGTAAAATATCTCTAATGCTTTCAACCGGTATTCAAGCATCCATTCCGGCTCTTCTTTCATCTCAGAGATTTCTCTTACGATATCCTCAGTCAGGCCACGTTCTGAACGAAATACGGAAACATCTTTATCATGAAAACCATATTGGTATTCTTCTAGTTCAGGCATTTTCTTTGCCATGTGAATGACCTCCTTTTAGTCGTTCAGGATTATACATCCTTTACCCCAAATCATTCTTTATCTAACCCTTTTTCCATTGCCTTCCAGGCTAATGTTGCGCATTTAATGCGGGCAGGAAACTTTGTAACGCCTTGAAGAGCTTCAATATCGCCAAGTTCATATTTCTCATCGTCATAATCTTCCCCTTGGACCATTCCCGAAAATATATCGGATAACTCCAGCGCTTCATCAACCGTTTTGCCTTTCACTGTCTCCGTCATCATTGATGCTGACGAGAGGCTAATGGAACATCCTTCTCCGGTAAATTTTGCATCATTCACCACACCGTCATTCACATGCAAGTGCAGTTGTATTTTATCTCCGCAAGAAGGATTATTCATGTTGACCGTCAGCGCATCAGCATCCATTTCTCCGCGGTTGCGCGGGTTTTTGTAATGGTCCATAATCACTTGTCGATACAGCGCGTCAAGATTATTCTGCATAGACATCGCCGAAATACTCCTTTGTGGTAACGAGCGCGTCTACAAGCGCGTCTACATCTGCTTCTGTGTTGTAAAGATAAAAACTAGCCCTTGCTGTCGCTGCAACATCCAACCAATTCATGAGAGGTCGTGCACAATGATGGCCGGCCCGTATAGCTACGCCTTTCGTATCGAGAACCGTGGCCGTATCATGCGGATGAACGCCATGGATATTGAAGGTGATGATCCCTGCCCGCTCGTTCGCCGGGGGACCGTATACCTCAATATCATCATGGCGGCCGAGCTGATCCATCGCATAGCTGGCCAGCTGCTGTTCATGGTTTTTTATAGTGTCTAAGCCTATATCGTTTAGAAAATCAATAGCTGCATTTAGTCCAATGGCTCCGGCAATAATCGGAGTGCCACCCTCAAACTTATGAGGGACTTCCTTCCATGTTGCATCATAAAGGCCGACTTCGTCAATCATCTCGCCGCCAAATTCAAACGGCTCCATGTCTTCCAATAATGCTTTTTTTCCATATAAAACGCCTATACCAGTCGGTCCACACATTTTATGAGCGGAAAATGCGAAAAAATCGCAGTCAAGTTCTTGCACATCCACAGGTGTGTGCGGCGTGCTTTGCGCACCGTCCACGACCATGATCGCTTGATTTTCATGCGCAATTTTCGTTACTTCTTTGATTGGATTCATGGTACCGAGCACATTGGACACATGCACCATCGCGACGATTTTTGTTCGCTCGTTGATGGTAGAACGTGCAGATTCAACGGAAACCGTGCCATCCGCTTGCAACGGAATGTATTTCAACTCAGCTCCGGTTGCCTTCGCGACCTGCTGCCAAGGAATTAAATTGCTATGGTGCTCCATAGGGGTAAGAACGATTTCATCCCCTGATTTAAGGTTGGCACGCCCGTAACTTGCAGCAACGGTGTTGATCGCTGTCGTCGTCCCGCGCGTAAATACGATTTCCTCTCTCTGGCCGGCATTGATAAATGATTGTACTTTGTCACGGGCACCTTCATAGCCGTCGGTCGCCACCGAGCTGAGCGTGTGCACACCCCGGTGGACATTCGAGTTGTAACGGCGGTAATAATCCTCGATTGCTTCAATGACAGCTATCGGCTTTTGCGACGTAGCCGCGTTGTCCAAGTAAACGAGCGGACTGCCATTAACTTCCTGGTCTAAAATCGGAAACTGTTCACGCACATCCTGTACGTTCAACATTAATAAACTTTCCTTTCGATGACTTCCCCAACCTGTGTTTGAACCGCATCAATCGGCAAGGCGCCTACCACCGGTTCCAAAAACCCATGAATGATTAAGCGTTCGGCCTCGGCTTGAGAAAGGCCCCGACTCTTCATGTAGAACATTTGAATGGGGTCTATTTTACCGACGGATGCCGCGTGTCCCGCGGTTACTTCATCCTCATCAATTAACAATATCGGATTGGCGTCCCCGCGCGCTTTCGACGAAAGCATGAGCACACGTCCCGTTTGTTCACTGTGCGAATTCGTTCCACCTTTTTCAATCTTGTTAATCCCATTGAAGATCGAAGTCGCGCTATCTTTCATAACGCCGTGGGTAAGGATGTACCCTTCTGTTTGCTTCCCGTACGCCACGACATCACTCGTAAAGTTTTGCTTTTGATTGCCACGGCCGACATGGACGGTTTTTGTGTCTCCATAAGAGCCGTCTCCCATAAGGAAGGTGGTATTTTCGGAAATTGTATCGCCTTCGTTCATTTGGCCGAGCGCCCATTCAATCCGGCCATCCTTTGCCAACGTTGCTCGTCGCACAACATAGGAGGTTACGCCGCTTTCGAGATTATCCACTGCGCCGTATTTAATTTTCGATCCTTGACCGCCATACACTTCCGTAACAACGTTGGCATTGGCCACGTCTTCAGTAAAAGACACATAGTTTTCCAGGTACGTCAGACTGCTGTTCGCTTCAGTCACCATTAGCACGTGGTTGAAAAGGCCTGTTTTTACATCGTCTTGCCAGAAGATCGTGTGGATCGGCGTCTGCAATTCCACGTTTTTCGGGACGTAAATGAAAACCCCACCGTTCATCAATGCTGTATGCAAAGATGTTAACCGGTTTTCATTTGTTTTTACGGCATCGCTCATCAAGTACTTCTCGACAAGATCACCATGTTCTTTTACTGCTGTCTCGATGTCGGTAAAAATAACCCCGTTATCGACAAGCTCTTGTTCAACTTTGGTAAATGCCGTTTTCCCATCTCGCTGAACGATCAGATTTTGAACATCCTTTTCCTCTCCCGCCAGACGTGTCACTTCTTCAGGGAGATCGGAAAAGCGTTGACTCTCCGGCTCAGCCGCTTCGATCTTTTCAAAGGATGTAAATTTCCATCTCTTCAAACTCGTTTTATCCGGATTCGGCATTGGCAGATGCTCTGCATCGGCCAGTGCTGCTAATCTTTTCTCCGCTAACCAAGCGGGTTCCCCTCTTTTTTCCGACCATTGTTTAACTGTTTCACTGTCAAACGTCCATTTAGTTTCAACAGCCATCATCTGTCACCTCCTACTTTACGCTTCTTGGCTTTCTCCTACACGCTCATCTTCAATGCCGAGTTCTTCTTTGATCCAGTCGTAGCCTTCATTTTCGAGGCGCTGGGCAAGCGATGCATCTCCAGATTTCACGATGCGTCCTTGCATGATCACGTGTACGTAATCAGGCTCGATGTAGTTAAGCAACCGCTGATAGTGGGTAATGATTAAGCAACCGAAGTTATCAGAGCGCATGCTGTTTACGCCTTTGGAAACAACCTTCAACGCGTCAATGTCAAGACCGGAGTCCACTTCGTCTAAAATCGCGATTCTCGGCTCCAACATGAGAAGCTGCAAAATTTCATTACGCTTTTTCTCCCCGCCGGAGAATCCTTCATTCAAATAACGGGTAGAGAACGACTGATCCATGTCAAGGGT
Organism: Salicibibacter kimchii; assembly: GCF_003336365.1. GTDB lineage: Bacteria > Bacillota > Bacilli > Bacillales > Marinococcaceae > Salicibibacter > Salicibibacter kimchii. The sequence continues at coordinate 1,817,022 of NZ_CP031092.1, forward strand.
TCCCATTTGTTTATCCATCTTTTTGATGAACTTCATCAACGGAATTTGGTCGCCTTCTTCACGATTCGCATTAATCGCTGTGCGTAGGAAATCAGATGTCGTCACACCTGTCACTTCGCTTGGATATTGCATAGCGAGAAACATACCGGCCTGCGCGCGCTCGTCCACTTCCATTTCAAGGACGTCTTCACCGTCGAGCTCGACACTACCCTGGGTGATCTCATAACTTGGGTGACCCATGATCGCGGAAGCAAGGGTCGACTTCCCAGTCCCATTCGGACCCATGATAGCGTGAATTTCACCGCCATTTATTTCCAAATCGAAACCTTTAATGATTTCATTTCCTTCAATTTCAACGTGCAAATCTTTAATTTTCAACGTTGATCCTGCCATTTTAAAACCTCCATTTATCATACTGCAACGAATTCCGCTGCGAATGTTTCTCAATCTATCATCATTATTAGTTTATAACAAATTCAATCTTCATTCAAGGGATGAGGCCTATATCTTCGACAGAACATCTCTCCATTCTTTAGGCTTACATCTATAGAACATATCAGCCACAAATATATTATTATGCTTACACTCCCCTAGTATGAAGGTTTTTGCGATACGTTTCAAACGATAACCGCTGAGAGGGCCAAAAAATAAAACGCCTGACCCAAAGATTTCCAGACGCGCGTTCTGATTCTCACCCATTATCAATTACCGGTGTCACGAGCCGGTGTCAAACGTTTCGATGGCGTCACGAACCACCGTCACCGCTTGACCTAAGGCGACATCCCCTCCGAAAGAAACCGCGACACCTACAGCTTCCATGATTTCCTCTTCACTGCAATCTTCATCGATACAGTTTTTCGTGTGATTAATGATAGAATATTCTTCGTTCATACAGACACTAATCGCAAGTGCAATGAGATATTTGTTTTTTGCCTTTATTTCCCCTTCCGAAAAACACGCTTCCACAAATGCGTTATATTTTTTTGTAAGTTTCGGCAGTTGGCCCGATAAATAGTTCATGCCGTCTTTGTATTCTTGCAAGGCTTCCTCAATGAATGTATCACCCTGTGCCATCGGTTCATCCCCTTTACGAAGTATTTTCGTACCGATTAGCATGCATGAAAAATAGGAAAAAAATACATGTATTTTCAACAAAAATACGATGCTGCTCTATTTGATCAACAAAAAACATCCGCAATCCCTGCACAAGATGCAGTTATTGCGAATGCTTTATCAGAGAAGGCGCTTTCCTCCTTACTCCTCGACGGGTACGACTGCTCCAGCATACTCTTCTTCAATAAATTCCTGAACTTCATCCGATTGCAAAACGTCCATGAGGGTCGCGATGTCTTCATCTTCTTCATCCTCACTGTTCACCGCGATGACATTCACATACGGATTATCGGCGTCTGCGGATTCCGAGGCAATGGAATCTTCAAGCGGAGACAAGTCATAGTCGATGGCATAGTTGGAGTTAATCAATACAGCGTCGCCTTCATTATTTTCATACGCTTGCGGCAAGAGCGCCGCTTCATATTGCGGCTCGAACTCGTAGTCATTAGGGTTCTCTTCGATGTCATCCATGGTTGCTTCCACGCCATCAACATCTCCCAGTTCAATCAGGCCGGCCTCTTCAAACATCGTCAATACGCGGCCATGATCGGCAACGGAATCACTCATGAGAATCGTTGCTCCTTCCGGCAATTCTTCAAGGCTGCCATATTCCTGGCTGTATACACCGATCGGCTCAATATGAACACCGCCGGCTTCTACAATATCGTACTCCTCAAACTCTTCCAATTGATCGGCAAGAAATGGACGATGTTGAAAGAAGTTTGCGTCTAAATCTTCGTTATCAAGGGCTTGGTTCGGGAGGGCATAATCATTAAAAGTTTCGATTTCCAATTCGATCCCCTCTTCAGCAAGAAGGTCTTCTGCAAACTCCAGAATTTCAGCATGTGGCACGTTTGTGGCTCCAACAACCAATTCAGAAGGCTCTTCATCTTCGGCAGCTTCCGTGTCTTCGCCCTCTTCTGCTGCATCGCCATTTTCATCTGTTTGCGTTTCATCAGCAGCTTCCTCATCCGCACCGCAAGCGACAAGTAAAGTTGTTAATGTACCTACAGCGATTAATTTATAAAACTTACTCAATTCGGCTCTCCCCTTTTTATCTTTTATCAATTTTGCGTGTGACAATGTCACCGATGCCTTGAACAATAAAAACGATCACTGAAATAATGATCGTCGCTACGATCGTCACATCCGTATTATTTCGCTGAAAACCGTCGCGAAACGCCAGATCCCCTAAACCGCCGGCGCCGATTACACCAGCCATCGCTGTATAGCTGACGAGCAATATCGCGGTAACCGTAATCCCGGACACAAGTGCCGGTAATGATTCGGGGATAAACACTTTAAAAATAATTTGCCGTTGGTTTGCCCCCATCGATCTCGCCGCTTCCACAACACCTTTGTCCACCTCTCGCAAACCGATTTCCACAAGGCGGGCATAAAAAGCAGCGGAGCCGATTACGAGCGCCGGCAAAGCCGCGTTCGGGCCAAGCATGGTCCCCATTAAAAAATTCGTAAACGGGATCAGCAAAATGATCAAAATAATGAATGGCACGGAACGGAAAATATTTACAAATCCGGTGGTAGTAATGTTTACAGTTTTATTTTCCCAAAGCTGACCTTTGGAAGATAGAAAAAGAATGAGACCAAGAATCATGCCTATGAAAAAAGTAAACAAGATCGCGACCCCACTCATATAGAGTGTCTCCCACGTGGCTTCCAGCATATTTCCCCAATCAACGTTTTCAAGCATCGGCAATCACCTCTGCTTCCACCCGGTGATCATGAAGAAACTGGATGGCTTCTTTCAGTTGTTCTTCATCCCCTTCAATGGAAACATACAAACTTCCATAGCTCCCATGTTGCGTTTTGGCAATATTCCCTTGCAAAATATTCACCGTCACGTTAAAAGCGCGAATTAATTCGGATACGACCGGTTTTTCAGCATCGTCCCCGACAAACGTCAAGCGAATGACTGTACCTGCTTCCCGTTGAAGTTGCTCTTCAATGGCTTCATTGGAATCGTCCGGATCAGTGACTTGCTTGACGAATGTTTTCGTAATTTCTTGCTGCGGATCCTTGAAGACATCCAACACATTGCCAAGCTCGACAATTCTGCCATCTTCCATAACGGCAACACGTGAACAAATTTTTTGGACCACTTGCATTTCATGGGTGATAATAACAATCGTGAGCCCCAATTTTTGATTAATATCGTGGAGCAAATCGAGGATCGCGCCGGTTGTTCGCGGGTCAAGCGCGGAGGTCGCTTCATCACACAAAAGCACTTTCGGTTCATTGGCGAGCGCCCGGGCGATACCGACCCTTTGCTTCTGTCCACCACTCAGCTGCGATGGATAAGAAGCTTCCCGACCTTTTAAACCAACGAGTTCAATCAGCTCTTCCACACGCTCGTTGCGTTTTGATTTTGAAACGCCGGCAACTTCAAGAGGGAAAGCGATGTTCTCCCGAACGGATCGTGACCATAGGAGGTTAAAATGTTGAAAGATCATGCTGATCTCTTGCCTTGCTCCTCTTAAATCGCGATTGGAAAGATTCAACATCTCACGGTCTGCAATTTGCAACGTGCCGGTCGTTGGCATTTCCAATCGGTTAAGCAGACGCACGAGCGTACTTTTCCCTGCACCGCTATAACCAACAATCCCGAAAATTTCTCCCTTTTCAATGTCAAGATTAATCTCTTTTACTGCTTCGATGGAATGGCCTTTTAATTGAAAAGTTTTGGAGACATTATTCAGATGTATCAGCAGCCTAACCCCCTCTCTTCTTATTTCCTACTATCCTGATAATCTCAGTATAGTTTTATCAAAAAAATAAACCTTTTGCCCTGTGATGAGCAGAAAGGTTACACTTGAATTCTGTCTCATCTTCCAAGGGGGAGCACCCCTTGCAGGAATTGGCACCTTTGTAATCCATCATTACCGGTTGCCGGGCTTCATCGGGCCAGTCCCTCCGCCTCTCCAGATAAGAATAGTATTCTATGAATGTATTTATTTTAGCACCAGCTTTGCAGGCTGTCAACGACTGTGATTCCTTGGGAATGTGTTGTTCGGCGGTGTGGATCGGAGCCTTGCGATCTGTTTTCGGCGATCGCACCGATTTTAGATCATTGGAAGCCGTTTTACAATCTGTTTTCGGCAGTCCTGTCAATTTTAGAACGTTTGAAAGCCTCTTACGTTCTGTTTTTGACATACTTGCCGATTGCAGAACGCGTAATCACTGATCATGATCTTATTTCGAAGGGAGGCATTAAGACAAAATCACAGACTATACGAGAATTTTTTGCACTCAAAATCAAGATAAAAATCAGTAAAAAAATTTATGAAAACATTAAAATTATGTAACATTTAAACACGGAATACGTCACATTGATTAAAGGGGTGGGCGTGTGGTTCGTCGATTTTTTCATTCATTCGTTTTAATTGCAGGCTTCACGGTCGCGGGATGCAGTGATGATGATACGGCCCAGCACGAGCGAGCGAATACGTATAGTCATGATGAGGCCGAGTTTGCAGTGGAAGAAGCAGACGACGCGGAAGACTCTGAAGGGGAGACGGAAACAAGTGACGAAGAAACGAACAGCAACACGGAAGACATAACAGACGTTGATGCGTCGGATCAAATGATTATCTACAATGGAAATATCTCTATTGAAGTAGGACAATTTGATGAAGCCCAGCGCCAAATCGAAGCGCATGTGGAACAAATGGATGGCTATATCGTAGAATCCACCGTTCATGACCGTGATGATGAAGAAGATCGTAGCGGAACTTTTTCCGCGCGAATTCCTCAACAAAACTTCACCCCATTCTTAGATGAATTGGAAGTCATAGGGACGGAAGTGTTAGAACGTTCTACTTACGGAGATGATGTTACAGAGGAATATGTCGATTTAGAATCACGTCTCCAATCCCAGGAGACCGTGGAAGAGCGTTTGCTTACGTTTATGGAAGAAGCGGAAAATACGGAAGATCTCCTTGCTATTTCCGATGATTTGGCTTCCACCCAAGAAGAAATAGAACAAATCGAGGGCCGTATGAATTATTTGGAAAATCATGTCGCTTATTCTACGGTGAGCATTAATGTGCAAGAGGTGGCCGCTTCCACATTGCAAGATCGGCAATCGCTGAATACATGGAGGCAAGCAACAAGTCTTTTCACAGATACAGTGAATGTGCTGGTTTCCTTTTTCTCCGGTTTGGCTGTGTTCTTAATCGGTTTCTCCCCTGTGCTAGTGCCTTTGCTGTTGATAGGAGCAACGGTAGTATTTTTTCTAAAAAGGAGATAGAAGAACCCGAAGAACTTTATTAAATTTGGCACGTTACAATAAGATGTAGCAACGTCACCGAGAGGAGTTTTAAACCATGTATGAGCAGCTATCATCTTTGCGTGAAGCGGAACAGGCGGAATGGCTAACGACTGAGCTCGTCGCTCTCGATAGCACAAACGGAAGCGCGGGTGAAATCGAAATATCCAATTATATACATAAACTTATTCGTTCCTTTCCATACTTCCAAAAACACCCGGAACACGTCTGGCTACAAACGATTCCAAATGACGAACGCAGAAATGTTTTCGCTTTTTTACCGGGGACAGCGAACGCAGAAGTAACGATCCTTTATCATGCCCATTTTGACACCGTAGGCATTGAAGATTATGGCGCCCTAAGTGGGCAAGCATTCGATCCGAAGGCATTGCTTGCTTTTTTTACCGATTACACAAAAAATACAGAAATACGGGAAGATGCCGCATCCGGGGATTGGTTGTTCGGTCGGGGAGCAACGGACATGAAAAGCGGCATTGCCGTTCACCTCGTGAACATGTTCCGATACGCGGAACGCGAGCGACCATCCGGCAATATCCTCCTGCTCATCACTGCTGACGAAGAAAGCGAGCACGCGGGCATGAAAGCAGCCGTGTCAGAGTTACGACATCTGCAAACAGAAAAAGGACTCCGCTACATTGCCGCCATCAACGACGATTACATCGCCCCTCAATATGAGGGGGATGACACGCGTTACATGTACACAGGCGCGTGCGGAAAAATTCTGCCCTGTTTTTACATAGCCGGCAAGGAAAGTCACGTAGGTGATACGATGGCAAGACTGAATCCGACATCGATCGCTTCTCAGCTCAATCTCGACCTTCATAATAATATTCAAATCACTGAGCAGCTTGACGATGAATTTATTTTACCGCCGACGTGCTTGTATCAACGTGATAATAAGAAAATGTACGATGTGCAAACGGCAACGAGCGCCTATATGTATTTTAATGTTTGCCTATATGAACGAAGCGTAGATGAAGCCACTGCTGAATTACTGAACATAGCAAAAACATCGGCAGAAACGGTGGGAAAAGAATACGAAAGCCGTTACATCGATTACATGAAACGAATGGGGAGAGAGCCAAAAACGCTCGATTGGTCGATCGAAGTTACCACATTCAATGAGTTTAAAAACTATTTACAAACGTTGAACGCGCCGGTTGCTGATGTAATTGAACAGACATCGCAAACATTTGCGCATCTCGACATCCGCGAGCGCTTTTTCAAGATCGTGGAAGCGCTGCAAGCACTGGATCCGGCGCGGAAACCAAGGGTGATTCTTTTCTTTGCGCCGCCATTTCTCCCCCATAATTACTTAGAGGAAGGCAATCAAAATCATGCACGCGTATTGGAAGCACTTTCCGAAACACTTGACGTATCTGAAAAAATAAGCGGAGAGACCTATCGCATTCGTCGATTTTTTCCTTTTATTTCTGACAGCAGTTATCTCGCTATCCATGAAAGTGACGATGAACTGGCGGCACTTCTTGATAACTTCCCGCGATGGGGCGAGGATTATGCGATCCCTGTTGATGAGATACGCAAACTGAACATCCCAGCCCTCAACATGGGGGTATACGGCAAAGACGCCCACCAATGGAGCGAGCGTCTCTACAAGCCATTTAGTTTCCGAGTTTTACCCGGCTTAATTCGAGATGTGACCGCGCGGTTATTTGGCAACTCTTATGAAAGACAGGGATGAACATAACGAGGCATGTAGAATGGCTGATAAACCGTTTATTTTGGCTGATATATTGATGTTTTTGGCTGATATCAAGGCGTTTTCGGCTGATAAAGATACGGTTTATAAACCAACAAATGATTTGAAAAATATCCTATAGCATGTTATATTTTATTCAAGTGCTGAGTATGAATGAATCTTGATACGCATGCGTTAAAAAGACCGAGGTGCTGGTACACCTACGGTCTTCCATAGAACTTGTCCTTCAAGGGCGAAGTTCACTCAAGAAGAGTAATCACCCGTTGATTGGTAGGTCTCGGGGTGGTTACTTTTTTTCGCTCTTATCATTTTTCATCATAAGAACGACTAAAGTGGCCACTGCCACACAAAGCATGGCGGTTTCAAAAGTGATAACCATGGCCGCTCATCTCCTCCCTGCCGTAAGAGACGGCTAACCGTGACTGACGGAGGTTGTAGGTGAACTCCACCCTGAGAAAACCAAGTCCTATTATTCTTCTATCCTATCATACTTTCGACCATGCCCCTAACCTAAACCAAAACGAATAAGGTCAAACAAATCGTGCCCGGCTCACCCTTGGATCGGACATTTTTATTGCTTTCTCTAGCAAAACTGTCCGATCTAACCCTCAGATCGGACAGTTTCACTCCTTTCTCTTGTTAATGTGTCCGAGGTGACTCCTTCAACGGACAATTTTCCCATCTTTCATCTCCAAAATGTCCGGGCTCACTCTAGCCGTGGGGACGCTCAAATCATTAAATGAATACGATTCCCGGATGGGTCAGAGGTGACAAAAACACCGTTTTCTTTTGTCACTGTGGCACCGGTCTTTTCAACATTTGCCACTACGCGTTCTCTTGTTTCCTCATCCGGCAAGTTTATCGTATAAGATTTCATGCCCGGGCTACGGTCCGGGGTTGCAGGCGCACCTACACCCGCCCATGTGTTCAAACCGAGATGATGGTGGTAATCGCCACTGGAGATGAAAAGCGCTTGATCACCCAGTTTGGAAACAACGTCAAAACCGAGCCCTTCGGTGTAAAATGTCTTCGTCTCCTGCAAGTCCGCGACATGTAAATGGATATGACCCATAATGGTGCCGGCAGGTAGCCCTTCCCATGACTCCCCCTCTTTCTTTTCGGAAAGAATATCCGGGACGTTCAGCGGATCCACAGCCATCGCTACTTGCCCGTTCTCCCATTCCCATGTCGATGAATCTCGGTCTGCATAAATTTCTATCCCATTGCCATCAGGGTCCGACAAATAAAGGGATTCGCTGACCCAATGATCCGAGGATCCGACGCGGACGCTTTTGTCAATAAAATGGTTAATGATATTCGCTAAATCGGCGCGACGAGGTAAAAGCAAGGCAAAGTGATACAAACCTGTTGCTCTTCCCGGCTTTGGCGCTGGGTTTTCCAATTGTTCGACCGTCACCAGGCTCGTTTCTCCATCTGCCGTTAATTCAACAGTCGTTTCTGTTTGTTCCAGAATGTTGAAACCAATCACTTCTTGATAATAGTGAAGCGAGCGCTCTAAATTTTTCACCTTGATCGTTACATGCTCGACAAACGTATTTGGTTTGCTATGATACCCCATTATTGTCCCTGTCCTTCCTTCACCATCGTTGCAACCGACACGGTTCGTTTCGCTTGGTCTTTCACAGCTTCCTGTACTTCTTCCTGCATGCCATCATCACCAGCGGTAACACTCGTGCCGTAAGGGTTGCCGCCTGATGAAAAAGCGACCGGACTTGTATAACCGGGTGCAGCAATAATCGCGCCCCAGTGCATCATGGTTGTATACAGGTGTTTAACCGTCTTTTCTTGGCCGCCACGAGGGTTTCCGGCCGAGGACATGCCGCTTACCACCTTATTGACAAGCTTCCCTTGCCCCCAAAGTCCACCTGCCGTATCAAGAAATTGTTTCATTTGCGACGGCAAATTACCGAAACGCGTTGGCGTACTGAAAATAAATGCGTCTGCCCATTCCAGATCGTCAAGAGAGGCTTCCGGCACATCTTTTGTTTCCTCCACATGCGTTTTCCAAGCCGAGTTGGAATCAATCGCTTCTTGAGGGGCAAGTTCGGCCACTTTGACGAGTTTTACCTCAGCCCCTTCCTGTGCCGCGCCATCTTTTGCCCACTTTGCCATTTGATAATTAGTACCGGTAGAACTGTAATAAATGACAGCTACTTTCACCTTTGGTTTTTCACTTGCCTCTGTGTCATCCTTCTTTTTCTTGCCAAATATTTTTTCTAAAATACCCATGAAAACACCACCTAATTGTTTTATCTTTACTTTAATAACTTTTTGTAAGTAAATTTATTTTAATTAGTTACTTACATCAATATAGCATAATATCATCTATTATGCTACTATTATGATCAAGGAGTGATGGAAGATGAACCAGACTCAACTCTGTCCCAAATTTGAAAAAGCAATGAGCATATTAAGCCAACGTTGGACGGGATTAGTGATTTACCAGTTACTTAGAGGCCCGCAACGCTTTTGCGCGGTCGAATCCTCTATCGGAATTAGCGGTCGTCTCTTATCAGATAGATTAAAGAATTTAGAGAAAGAAGGAATTGTGAAACGCGAAGTATTTCCGGAAACACCGATTCGTATTGAATATTCGTTAACAGAAAAAGGAATGGCTTTGGAACCTTTAATGAATGAATTGGAACATTGGTCGCAGACGTGGTTGGAAAAATAAGTACTTAAAACCAACAAAAAAGCCACTCCACTTTGGGAGCAGCTCCGTTTTTAATCTTCATCGACCATTTCATCATACGCCTCGGCACTCATCAATTGATCCAATTCAGCCTTATCGGAAAGCTCGACGACGACCATCCAGGCTTTGTCGTATGGGGATTCATTGACAAATTCCGGAGAGTCTTCGAGTTCTTCGTTGATTTCCACCACTTTGCCGCTTACCGGCGCGTAAAGTTCGGAAACGGTTTTTACCGATTCTACACTGCCGAATGGCTCATTTATTTTAATTTCATCGCCCACTTCCGGAAGCTCAACGAATACGATGTCGCCAAGTTCATCTTGCGCGAAGGATGTAATCCCAATTCGAACCTTGTCCCCTTCTTCTTTTACCCATTCATGTTCTTCCGAATACTTGAATTCTTTTGGTGAAGCCATGATATCTCCTCCTTAATCATTCGGTTTATTTCCAGTTATCAAGAAACTCTGCTTCCTTAAATCCAAGCGTGACTGTTTTTCCATCGGTCACAATCGGCCGTTTAATGAGCATGCCGTCCGACGATAACCAGCCGATGATTGTTTCCTCATTTGCTTCCGGAAGCTTGTCTTTTAGACCCATTTCGCGATATTTTTTCCCGCTCGTGTTAAAGAACTTCTTCCATTCCAGGCCGCTCTTTTCCTTTAGGTCCTTGAGTTCCTCTCGTGTCGGCGGTTCCTTAACCATATGTCTTTCTTCATAGGGCACGTCATGGGCATCCAGCCACTTCTTTGCTTTTTGGCATGTGCCGCATGGCGGGTAACTAAAAACGGTAAGCAAATCCTAACCTCCTTTATGTACCGTAAGGTTCACTCATCATTATACGATATTTTTACAAGCGTTTATACTGTAGAGGTTGAAAAATTTACCCGTTTCATCGAATAAATATATTATAATGGAAACATCCATCAACGAAAAGGAGCTTTCCATACCATGGCAACCCGAGCGCTATCCGTTATCCAAGGAAGCTGGCAATTGCTTCGATTCACGGCCGTTGCCTCTTCAAGTTTTTCGACTATTCTATCCACTTTGCTTCCACTTATTTTATTTTACTCGATCTCGACTGATGCCATCATCTCTCTTTTTATGATTCTAAGCATCGGGGCTCTCTTCTTCCACGGTGTGCTCACCCATCTCTTAAACGATGTGTCCGATTATAAATCGGGTACGGATGCACACAGTCCGGCAATCCTCTCGGGCGGGAGCCGCGTCACGCAAGATGGGTACTTCTCTGTTGATGACCTTGAAAAGCTCGGCGACCGTTTGATTTATGCCATTGTTTTCTCCTGTATCGCGCTTGTTTTCTTTGGATTTTATCAAATTTCCATTTTGTTATTAATTGGTGTATGGGCAGCCGCATCCTATTCATGTCTTCCGTTACGACTCAGTTACCGTCCGTTTGTGGGCGAAGTATTGAGTTTGTTTCCATCCATGCTGGCGCTCGGTTTGGCCGGTGCGTGGCTAGCGCTGGATGACCTTCCCGCATGGGCGTTGCAAAACGCTACGATCAATGCCCTCTTTTGTGTGGCTTGGGTCATGGTCCATCACATCCCCGACCGTCACGCCGACCAACAGGCTAAACCAAAGAAACGAACGACGGTCGTATGGGCGATGGAAAAATTCGGGCAGGCTTATAGCCGCTTTCCGGCTTTGATCTATCTCTTATTAACCGGAGCATGCATCTTTTGGTTGGGAACGGAACGCCTATGGGCAGGCCTGGGGCTACTCGTGATTGTCACTGCTTCCGTCGTTCTTGTTACAAAAATGAATATCAATGATGATCAACAAGTATCTGCTTGCGAAAAAATAATGCTTTTGCTGGCGATCGTTAACGCGATTTGGCTGGGTGTTTTTATTTGAATGGGAACCAATATACTCTCATTTCTAGGGCTCCCCAGGCGTGCTTTTTTGCATACTTTTAGCGTTTTTTCAGTGACTAGTGGTCTGTCTCAGAAATTCTGATATGAACAAAACTGTCAAGGGTTCGCTCCTTTTTTAACTTTTTGGACACCCTTAATACAGAAGCGTGTTCAGCTTTTTTTTTTGAGATTAACCATTTTTTTCTCTTCATCTTAACCATTACTCCTCAAGTTGGTGATTGGTTGTCAAGTGGTTTCCTTGACGAGCAATCACCAACTTGAGATCCTGTCACCTAAGCTGAAAGGATGGATTGCGCTTGCCTGGTGCGTTGGGATCATGGTCATCGCCTACTTCATCGCCAGTAAAGTATTTAAAATCCAGTTAGGGTAAGTACCACCAGAGGATATGGAATTTACTTTTGTTTTTGATTAATGAAGAAGAGTGATTTGTTTTTTTGCTAACCAACACGAAACCATTTAAACTTGATAAATAGTATTAAACACTGTTCTGATATTAAAGTAAGTTCAATAAAAGAAACTCATTTGCTGCACAGTACAAATATACTATTCAATAGAAAATGATCCGCCGCAATCGGGCGCTTTAATGGAATAAAAAACGTCCTTCATTTGGAGAAATATGTATTATTCCACTTTTTCGGGGGCTTGTGTAAAAATAACCATTGTAAAATTGTTCTAAATGTGTTTAGCTGTAGTTAGATAAAGTAAAGCATTCACTAGGGGAGCCGTTAAGCGGCTGAGAAAAGTACAGCTTTGACCCTTGGAACCTGATCTGGTTCACGCCAGCGTAGGGAAGTGGAGTCCGGAGATCATGGGATACATATCCATATATCCATATATGTATATCTGCCTGTTCAGCCGCTCTGTTTTCCCGGGGCGGCTTTTCGTATTTTCTCTAGTGAGTGCAACACTCAGGAGGAGGAAGATTTAATGAGCTTTACTGAAGGATTAAGAAAAGAAGCTGACCCTATTTTTCAAGCTATTTTTAAACATCCATTCGTTCAAGGGATTGGACATGGGGATTTAAAATCTGATCAATTAATGCATTATGTAAAACAAGACTTCGAATATTTGAATACATTTATTCAAATATATGGATTAGCGATCAATCGCTGCGAAAACCGTGAGGACATGGCTATGTTTAACGAGCAAATATCCTTTGTTTTAAACAGTGAAATCCACCCCCATAACAATTTTTGCGAAGTCGCCGGTGTCCGGTATGAAGACCTTCAATATGAAACGCTCGCACCTACCGCCCACCATTATACTCGGCATATGCTGGATGTTGCCCATGGGGGGACAATTGGAGAGATTATAGCCGTTCTGCTCCCTTGCCCGTGGACGTACAACGAAATCGGTGATTATTTATTGGATGAAAAGAAACCGGACGATGCTCATCCTTTCAATGACTGGATTCATTTTTACAGTCGCGATGGTTTGAGTGTGACCCAGGATTTCTGTGCCCGTTTGGATACCTATGCCAAGACTGCAAGCACGCATGAAAAGGAACGAATGAAAGATCACTTTATGAAAAGTTGCCAGCTAGAATATTTATTCTGGGAAATGTCTTATAAACAAGAAACTTGGCCAATCGTGTGAAAAAGCAGGCAATTGCCTGTTTTTTTGGTACTGAAGGGAGAGCGTCGGGTTATTATATTATTCCTTAACTGACGAATGCAAGTACTTGCTTTCATTATAGCCTTCCTTATTTTGTTCTGTATCGATAAATTCTTTTGCTTTCAGCGTACCTGGGCGATCCTTAAGTTACCGAAGCAGCAGGCGGAAGTGCTCGATATCGCTAGAAAAGCTTATCTCGGCGAGTATGATGATAATTGGGACGGAATGGAAGCCGAAGTCATGTCGTTGCTCAATCATATGAGGGGTAAAACAGAATCAGGCCATTTAATGGAACAGTACAAAGCAAAAGCATTTAATCTATAACATAAAACAGGCGCTTTCTTCTAAAGAGTGGAAAGCGCCTTTAATCGTGTATTGGGGGTTAAGCCGTTAAATCAAAACAAAGTTTCTATTCATTATTGATTGACACTCAATAACGTTAAATATATATTACATATGTAAATTATTTTTAACTTAATATCGAGGAGGGGGACAGTTGAAAAAAAGCGAACGTGTTTTGAGCAACAATTTATATCTTCTACGAGCTGAGAAAAGATGGACACAAAAGTACGTAGCAGAACAACTAGGTGTAACCAGGCAAACGATACACTCCCTTGAAGCAAGCAAATATAATCCATCTCTTATGTTAGCATTTGAAATTTCCCAATTGTACAGAAAAAGAATTGATGAGATTTTTTCATATGAAAAGAAAGGAGAGCGTGGAGGATGATTGCGATATATCTTATTTCTATAATACTTGCGGCGTACGGCATTGGTGTATATATTACCTTCACATCATCGGAAGGTAAGGATGAAAGAGGCAAGACTATTCTTGCTAAAGCAGCACAGGCAGCCTTTGTTTTTATATTTCTCGGTTTTACTTTTCATCTGTTATTTATTGAGTTTTTCAATCCAACTGTGGAACAAGTAAGAACGACAATGACAGTTTGGATGAGCTTAGTCTTCGTTAGTAATGGCATTAGCATTCTTATTCAGCGTAAAAAAATGTAGAGTTTTAAGCAAACGAGGCGCTTTAGTTGAATAACGAATTCATTTCTCGGACCATTATCTAAAATCATGCTTTTCTGGTTCACCCGATAAAACTGAACAGATTTTATCGGATTATTGAATAATTATCTTGTTATTCTTAAAAGCGAAGGGGGTTATTCGAATGGATTTGCTTGAAAATATGAACGCAGCAGTAAGCTATATTGAAAACAACTTGGTTGAAGAGATCAAATATGAAGAAGTTGCAAAGATCGCTTGCTTTTCTGAGCATCATTTTAAACGAATGTTTTCGTTCATAGCTGGTATACCTTTGGCGGAATATGTTCGGAGAAGGCGTTTAACTTTAGCTGCTTTTGATTTAAAAGAAGGTGACATGAGAGTGATTGATGTAGCTATTAAGTATGGGTACAATTCACCCGATTCATTTTCAAGGGCATTTCAAACGCTCCACGAAGTAACGCCTAGTTCAGCCAAAAATTCTGACGTTCCATTAAAAGCTTATCCTCGAATGACCTTCCAAATTGCGATTAAGGGAGATGTAGAAATGAACTACAGATTTGTTGAGAAAGAAGCATTTACCGTCGTGGGGAAGAAAGAAACGGTAGCGTCTAGTGAAACTGAATTTAATCCGAAAATGTGGGAGCACCTCGAAAAGATCGAGCAAGATGTTACACCATACGACAATACACCGTTTTCGGGTATATTGCATGTTTCATTGACCAATGAGAATGGGGACATCGAATACTATATTGCTACAGCAACTACGAAGTCATGCCCCGACGAATTTGATCAATTGCAGATTTCTTCCAATACGTGGGCGGTATTCGAAGCCAAGGGGAAAATGCCGGATGCATTATTAACGACATGGGAGCGAGTGTATAACGAGTGGTTCCCTGCATCTGGTTATGAATTAGCTGAAGATCCTGAATTTGTTAAAGGAAACGATACGAAAACAGAAATTTGGGTTCCTGTTAAGAAAAAGAAGTAGTTAGAGTGGGATCTTTGTGATCCCCCTTTTGCTTATTAATCAATCGAGGCGCTTATACGGAACAGGGATGGAATAATTCCTTCGGTCAAAATTTCATTGTAATGAAAAAGATAGGAAGATATATATGGAGATTCAAAAACAAAAAATCAAAAAAGTCTTCGAAGGAGTTACGAAAAACAAACAAATACATGAATCTTTGCTACTTATAGAAAACGCTAGCGGAGATTTTTCATATCATCTTGGATACGGAGGTAAGAAGACAGATACCCCCATCCTAACGGCAAGCATTACAAAGTTGTTCACAAGCACTTGTATTCTTATTTTGAGAGAGCAAGAAAAACTGTCGCTAGACGACAAAATGTCAAAATACTCTGAATAAGGTACGTTGAGTAGCCTTCATATATACAAGGGGCAAGAGTATTCCATGGATCTTACACTCTCTCATTTATTATTTCATACAAGTGGATTGCCGGATGCCATAGAAGAAGGCAGCAATCAGGCAAAAAAACGTGCGAGCAATTGGGATAGGCAAATTAGTATTGATGAAACCATCCTGAAAACGAAACAATTGAAGCCACACTTTGAACCGGATAAGGGAAAAAGGGCCCATTACGCAAATGTGAACTTTGATATACTAGGGAAAATAATTGAAATAGTTACTGATTCAACATTACTCAACTTTCGCAGCCCAAATGAGGCAGGTACACCTTGATATAATTGGGTAGACCTCGATCCATTGTTGGAGTTGACTTTTGATGAATGTTTTCATTTGCTTGTTGCTGTTGTTGAAGACATCTTCAAGAAGCTCGATAAGGCTGCTGAAGAGTCACGGCCCAATCGAGTTCGCTCACTTCATCACAGACGTCATAAAACATACCGCCAAGCGTCCTTTGGTCGGTGCTGCATCGGTTTTGCCAAGCCAGTACGATGTACCGGGCAAAGACAATGGTCGTATGGCTGATCAGGGAGTCATATGAGCGGCCTTGAAATTCTTTTTGCAACTTTAAAAGGGACTTGCTCGTTTTGAAAAACACTTCAATATCCCATCGCATGCCGTAAATGCGGATGATTTCCTCATCGCTTAATGTACAATCTGTACGGAGGATCGCCAGCCAGTCACTCTTTTTATTTCGATTGCGGACAAAAACAACTTTGACAGGAACGCCGTTGGCCATTGTTGTATGAATGGAACGAAGCAACGCCTTTTTCCCGGTTCTTGGGGCAGCGAGGCGGTAGAGTTGTTCTAAATCAACCTGCTTACCGTCCACGATATAACGCTGTTTCATTTTCTTGACCATGCCGATGACGTCAAGGCCCTGTTCCGTGATGGCCTGGATCAATGGCGGCTGTGTAAACCAACTGTCCATCAGTACGTAGGAGGATGCACCTCTTCTTTATGGTTGTGTTTTCTGTCAATTACACTATACCAAAAGTCGAAGTGTTTTTTTATGATTATTTCTCATGTCAAGGACCACACCTGATAGCTCCTAGGCCAAGCAACCGTAGGGCTTGTGATCATTATCTAGGTGCGAAAGTTGAGAACATTAGAAGATGTTTATAAGCAATTCATCTTCGAGCCTTTAGGACTCAAAAATACATACCTTCCGATAGATGAAGATGATTTTGTTCCCAATGTTTATTATAAGGACACCTCCTTTTATCTTCCGAAAATGGTTAGAAGTATTCGCGCCAGTGGCGGTTGTATTTCTACGGCTCGTGAATTAATGATATTTATCAAGGCTTTTTTTTGGAGGAAGGTTGTTTAATAAAACTATTTTTCATGAACTGGAAATCAATAACAAATTGCAAGCCGCTATGGGCCCCATTCATTACGGCCCCGGATATATGAGAATTCCGTTGGGTGGTCTTGTGACACTATTTATGGGAAAAGGTGAATTATTGGGGTATGGGCGAGGTTAATAAATGAAACCAAGTGAACACAGGTTTGTGTTAGATAAAATAATCGAACCACAGTCAACTTCGACTGGGATAGAGCGAATGCCGAAATTAATAAACGAAAAGCGTAGACCATCTTTTATTATCATTAAATTAAAAAAACAAAATAATTAATATTTGATTGCGATTAACGTTAAAATAAGCAATTATTGCTTACCGCAAACGAAGCGCTTTTGTGGAATAAAAGTTGTACCAGAATACGACCACGCCAGATTGTTGCATAAGAATGTTTTTCTGTTTGTCTTTTAATATGCTGCTCTTATCGCACACATAAAGCTTTGAGCTTACATATGAAAAGAAATTGTGAAAATCCTCTTGAACCATACGTTGCGTGATGTTTTATCATTGCACCATACCACTTAATTTAAGAAAAAATGTGTAAAAGTTCTAGGGGGTTACGAATGGAAATCGATTTGATTTATTTTTCAACAATTATCGTTGCAGTCCTGTTTGCATCCATAGCAGTTTTTCAGGTGTTACTCTCACTAGGATATCCACTAGGTGAATTTACAATGGGCGGATATTATAAGGTGTTACCAAAAAAATTACGGAGTGTGAGTGGAATAAGTGCTATTATTCTTATATTTATGGGAATTATTTTTCTGAAACATGCTAACGTCTTAAATGGTTTAGACTTTTTGCCAACTAACATATTAGTTTGGGTTATTACCATTTTCCTTGGATTAAGTACAATAGCAAACCTAATATCTCAGAGTAAGAAGGAAAGGCTTGCTATGACGCCTTTATCAAGTATTGCTTTTCTATTATGTTTGCTGATTGCCCTTTCATAAACGAATGATCTAAATGATTATAAAAAAATATACCACAATCGAATCGCTTATCTGGAATAAAAACTATTCCGGATTTGAGCCATTATGTTGAAGATGAGAAGAAATGGAACGGTTACATCTTGTTCCTCTCAGAGCGGATCGACCTTCGTTTGAGGGATTAGATTGAGCTACTTGTTCCACTCGGCGCAGCATTCCCTCCGTTAGAGGGATTACATTGCTCCTCTCGGCACTTTATGCTGCTAACGGGCGCATATCAGGAATAAGGGGGGGTATTTTTTCGTATATGGTTCTTTGAGTACTTTAGGTTGGACAATGAGAATATAGCTCAATGGAGGTGTGTCGTATGTCTATTCCAGATAAAATCATCCAGGAAATTGACATGTTGAGTGAGCAAGAAAGACACTCCGGACTGCTAAAGCCATCTGTAGCACGTTCTTCAAAAATTATTTCTGTACATGGATCTGAATTGAAACGCTATATAGGCGAATTGCATAAGCACGATCTTGAACGTGTGTTCTATATGCGCAGAAATTTATTCTAGAAATTTTTATTTTTTGTTCCATCTTCCGGAAAAGAGAAAAGCCTCTATTTAAAGGAATGAAAAATAATGTGAAAATTATCGTAATTAAGTATAGGGTACCATGAGGGAGTTGTTTTAGGAAAAAATGCAGTAAGAGGGTTTCTAAATCGTATGTATATATCAATGGGATTAAGCAAGGTTTAATTGTTGAAACAACAGATGAAAACTTACCGGTTTTACTTGTGGTTCACGGTGGGCCAGGTTATCCATTATATCCAATCGTTCAAGCAAATGATGTCCAATTACATCATCTGTTCACAGTTTGTTATTGGGATCAACGCGGCACAGGCATGTCCTATACGTCGGAGAAAAAGGGCTTAACAATCGATCAACTCGTAAAATCAAAAGTTTTCCAAAGAAAAAGTTTATCTGATGGGACATTCTTGGGGGACGATTATTGGCAGCAAAACCGCCAGTATCCGTTCGGATCTTTTTCATGCTTATATTGGTGTGGGACCAGTTGGATCACAAAGCGCATCTGAGAAAGAAACCTACAATGTCATTTCTGAAAAGGTCAGAGCAACGGGAAATGAAAAGTGGATTTCCGAGATCAATAACGTAAATTATAGCGATGCTTATTATAAAGATCGAAAATATTTTGCAGTGGTTGATAAATATAGAAACAAGTTTGGGGGCGGTTTTTTACGCGAAGGATACCCTAATTCACAAGGTTTAAAAGATGTATTTGGCACACGTCAGTACTCATTGAAAGAAAGAATGAATGTGTTCCGAGGTCTCGCAAACGCGTATCAAGCCTTTGGCGAAAAGATGGCCAAGACGGATTTAGCGGCTGAAATTAGTGAGATAAATACCGATGTTTATATATTTCAGGGGAAACATGATTATTTAACCACACATCGCCAAGCATTACGTTTCTATGATCATCTGAAAGCACCTAAAAAGAACTTTTATACTTTTGAAAATGCCTCACACGCACCTTTTATTGAGGAACAGTCGGCATTTTTAGAGTAATTACAACACGAGGTGTTGGGCAGTTAGTGCTTAGAAAGTGTTCCGTGACCGGACGTTTATTGGATTGGTAATTACATTGATTTGTAATAGACTTAATGCACTTTGAATGGAAAGGATCAGTTAAAGAGACTCAATTCAGGAACAAGAAAGCGCCCTTTGGTCTGAGCATTACGAATACACCATGCTATTCGAAACTAAAAGTTTTACTAGAAATTAAAAACATACAAGTGTAAGAAATGATATGTTTTCTTACACTTGTTTTGCGTTTAAACACCATATGAAGGTTTATCTTTACATTTGTGTCGTTGGCCAAATTGTAAACTCGTTGACATTTACATCTTCAGGTTGATTAATGGCAAATTCTACAACATTTGCCACACGATCTGGTGTAATGCCATGCTGTTTATAAAGTTCTGTGGCGCCTTCTAACGTATCTTTATCCGTAATGGTATCCAGTAATTCCGTATTAATCGCTGCAGGGTATAAAGTTGCTGTACGAATATTTGTCCCCTCTTGAGCAGACTCCATACGTAAAGCTTCCATCAAATTGCGCACGGCCCATTTGGTCGCGCCATAAACGGCTACACCAGGTTCACTTTTCAATCCGGCTACAGAAGAAGTGGTAATGACATGCCCGGATTTTTGCTCGATAAACGTTGGTAATGTCGCAGCTATTCCGTTTAAAACGCCTTTAATGTTAATATCAATCATGCTATTCCACTCATCGACTTTTAATGCGGATAGTGGTGAGTTGGGCATAAGCCCAGCATTTAAGAAGATAACATCTACTTTACCAAAAGCATCTTTTGCTGCGTTGACAAGCTCCTCATTGTCTTTGGGCTTCACAACATCCGTTAACCTGTAGGCCGCTTCTCCCCCTTCGCTTTTGATTTCATCAGCTATTTTTTTTAATTTATCTTCACGGCGAGCCCCCAATACGACTTTCGCACCTTTGGATGCTAATAATTTTGCTGTTGCCTCGCCGATGCCTGAGGATGCACCCGTGATAATAACGACTTTGTCTTTGATGGCCATAATCGTACCTCTCCTTTATCTTTTGATAGTTATACCATACACCATTAAGTCGACTCAAAATACATAGGTTGGTTCCGTCCAAATGCCGATTCCTTCAAAAATTTTTTTGACCATCAGAAAATAGCGTGATACACTAATTTCTATACATAGAGTTAACTCTAAGTCTAAAAAGAAAAAGGAGAGGCATGATGGAAACCTATTCGATCAGCGAAGTTGCTAAAGAATTGAATCTTACCGTATATACCTTGCGTTACTACGACAAAGAGGGACTTATGCCTTTTGTAGAGCGTACACCTAGTGGAACAAGAGTGTTTAATGAATCCGATATCGAGGCTTTAAATGTCATTGAATGTTTAAAAGCCACTGGAATGCCGATTAAGGAGATAAAAAATTTCATTGATTGGGTTTCTGAAGGAGATTCCACGTTGCAACAAAGATTTGATATGTTTATGGAACGAAAAGCTACGGTCGAATCAAAAATGGAAGAACTAAACAAGACAATGGAACTCATCAATCATAAATGCTGGTATTACAAGACAGCTTTGGAGGCAGGAACAGAAGATGTTCATAAAGATGATAAAATAGACCTTCCTATTAACTAATGGAGGCCGGAGGTTAATCGCCTCCGCCTACTCGAAATGATTATTCATTTAAACTTTTTTTGAAGAAATCTCCCAGCTTATCAAATGGTATTTTATCTTTTTGATCATATAAGTCCGTGTGACTCGTATCCGGTAGTAAATAAAGCTCTTTTGGTTCATACGCATGCGCATAGGCATCCTCACTAAACTCTCGTGAATGAGATTCTTCTCCACTTACGATCAGTAAAGGCCTTCCGGCCAATAAGTCTAAGTTCGTGTAAGGCGTGAAATTCATCAGTGCCGCTTTACTATTAAAAGTGATGGCCCCTTTACCTAGATAGTGGTGCCCGCGTTCTGAATTACTATAGTAAACGATAAACTCTTGTGACACGGGATCGAGTTGATTAAATTCTTCTTCAGTTAAAGATTCAGGAAATGTGTTGGTATGAGCCGTCGGCTCACCTTGAAACTCTTTCCAACGATTTTCGCTGGACTCTTTCAGGACTTCTTTACGATCTTCAAGTCCCATAGCATGATTTAGGCCTTCTCGATTTGCTTTGCCCATATCATACATACTCGCAGTTGCCACTGCTTTAATACGCGGATCCAAGCTGACTGCCGCAATGCTAAATCCTCCGCTCCCGCAGATACCTATTAAACCAATTTTCTCAGCATCTACATACGCTCTTGTGCCGATATAATCAACAGCTGCATGATATCTTCGATGAAACCTTCAGGTGTTGACATTTGCCGACTCATACCACCGCTTTCTCCAAAATAAGAGAAATCAATGGCTAAACTGACAAATCCTTTCGTTGCCATTTCTTGTGCATACATGCCATTGCCTTGTTCTTTCACCCCTCCATGAGGGTGGCAAACAATCAGTGCAGCATAAGCTTTATTTTCATCAAATTCCTCAGGAAAATATAAATCCCCCGCAATCGTTATACCAAAACGATTAGTGAAATTGACTTTTTGATGTGGAATATTGGGATAAATCTCATACGTGCGACTATCGAAATTTTGGAAGTTATCTACTACATAGTGACTCATTTAATACCACTCCATTTGTTTATTTTTGAATACAAATGGAATAGTAATGCTTAGAGTCAGCTCGAGGTCAAGGGATATACATAATTTATTGCAGGAATTTTTTATAAGCTCCCTCTATATGTTAATCGCGAGCCCGTGAATTCTTTTTCCTTGCAAATGCTCCGGCCATTCCACCGGGACTTTACCCCATGTTCGCCCGACATCATGTGACATATAGAAGCCGAGATTATTGACGGCGTAAAAAACACCTGGTTCGGATGAATGTGAAGCAAGCGCAAAGACCGCGGAACCCTCCGCGTCAGGAAGACCGTCATATACAGGCGTCCAGGGACCACCCTTTTCGCGCCTTACCAAAATCGTGTTTGCTCGCGAAGGGTTATATGCTGTATACGGTCCTTTTGCAGCCGATGCCACCATCGTATCTGCATCCCCTGGATCCACGGCAATATCGACCAAATAGTTATAGGTATCAAGACCGTTATTGACCGTCTGCCATGTGTTGCCGGCATCAAAACTTTCGGCATACCCCCCGCCCGCGGCTTCGTATATCCGCCCCGGAACGCGCGGGTGGGTCATTAATGCGTGGGATTCATATTGGGAATTCGGTTTTCGATCCTCCCAATGCGCACCTTTATCTTCGCTTTTCATGACACCGCCGAGTTCAATCCCGACAAAGATGCGATTATCATCGTGAATATCCGGTTCAACCGAACGCACGTGATGCATATGGGGGCGAGGCGGAATACTCCACGAAGATCGTGACGACAAATTAAGCAATGCCGGGCAATCGGCCCACGTTTGACCCCCGTCTTCGGAACGAAATAAGCCGCTAGGTTCCGTGCCTGCCCAAACGACATGATACCCATTTTTGACCTCCGTCGGACTGACGGCGACACTCATTACGCGGTTATGCGATATCCCCGGTCCGGCGGGAACCCACGTCTCACCGCTGTCATTACTGATCCAAAGACCATCGTCAAATGTCCTTCCATACAGCCGTCCTGGACGAGTGGGGTCTGCGGCAAGGCATAACAATACATTCGGTGTCGACTTTTCGTTCATCACACATTCTCAGTCCTTTTTTTAATCTCATAAACAGAGCTTCTGGCTGAAAAATAGAGCACTTCCACGCTGCTCACCACCTTCATTTAATTAAAACCTTGCCTCATTAGCCTACATCCTGTAGTTGGACGTTTCTTCAACCTTCCCTGAATAGAAAAATTGGATCTTTTAACTGAAACTCATAAGTATTTTCATCTACAGACCCTACAGTCTGGTCGCTATCATACAGGTCTAACATAAAGCCAGCCACTGCTTTTGAAGGATGGAACTTCAGGATTTGCCCTTCATATTGAAACTCATCCAAATCCAAAGAACGCTGTTCGAATTCTGTTTCCGTAACGGCAGGGACGAGAACCTTAGCCTGTATTTTTGACCCCCTACTTTTTAATTCCTGAGCCAGACCTTACGTGAATGCGCTTTCATAAAATTTTGTTGCGGAATAAGTCACCAAACCAGAAATCATAATATAGCCGGCTGCTGAATAGACATTAATCAGCTGTTTGCCTTCCACATTTTCATAATCCCTCACAAACAGTGAAGAAAGAATGGTTAATGCCTCGATATTTATATGTAACATTGGTTGAATTTTACTTAAATGTTGTTCTCCCATAGAGTCAAAATTTCCAAAACCGGCATTGTTAATCCATGTCTCTAACTCTTATTGTTTTAATGAATCATAAAATGCATGAACATTTTCTGCTACTGATAAATACACAGGTTTTACAATGACATCCAGATTTTGATTTATCCTTGAGATTTTACCTTTTAATTCTTCCAGTTTATCTTCTCTACGGGCAGCCAGTATAAGATTTTTTCCGCGTTCTGCAAATGCTAGCGCTGTTGCATATCCGATTCCTGAACTCGCGCCGGTGATGACTGTATATGTCACTTTTGATTCCTTCATCTAAAATGTTGAGGGTAGTGCCCGATTTACTAGTGCATTATTTCAGAAATCCTTTCCCTTGGTCGATCGCAGAGTGATATGCCTCCCTTTAGAGATGCGATAACGCAATGCCGCCCCCCTAAGAGTGAGAAACCATCCTTTAGAGGGACGATACCGCGAAAATTGTCCGTCTCAGAGTAAGGAGCAACCCTTTTGACGGACGATATTGCATAAATCGTCCGTCTTAGCATGCGTTGAAGCCGGTCAAAGGATCCGATAACGCTTTTGCATCGGTCACCTTGTATGATTGATGACATCAACAAAAGTGTCTGTCTGATACATGCGTACCATCGAGAGAGACTGGGCGTATGGCGAACAAAGGGAGGAAGAATTTCTGAGACAGACCACTAGTACAGAAAGGCTGAAATAAGTGATCACACCGGCTACCGGAGTCCGGATTAGGACATCAACCGGGGTTAGTGATCGACCGGCTTAAAAATGCCACTGCCCGAGTTAAGATATCAAGGACTATCATCATGATCGAATGTCTTCCTGTGAAGCAGGGATCCTCGGTCTTCATGAGACGGTCAGGGCGACCGAACACGAGAACCGACCGCTTTCTCGGTCGCCATAAGGCGGCCAATTGTCCGAGTTAGGGAGCCAGAAGCAGTTGACGACCGAACGTTTTCCACCTGCCCCCATGATCGGGTAATTAAGCCACTTTCCACTAGTACTACCACATGGAAAAATGATGAAACCACGGTAGCCCACTGATCACTGAATGAAGCCACCTCATCACATTGATTCGGTGGTTTCGTATGCTGCTTTATTCATCTCGCGGTGAAACCTTCACTGTTGCACTAACAGGTCCTTTTCCTAACATAGGTGAAAGATAACTGCTGTTACCATATTTTTCTTTATAGGCTTCGTCTATCTTTTCTGTTAATGCGAAATCATTCTCTATCAGTTGAAAAATAACATCGTATTCTTCACCATCCAATTATCACAGCAACTCGCACGAGGTGCTTGTCGCGGCTAGTGGAACGGCCAAGCTTCAACTCGGTGGAGACCAACGGTTGGATTATTTTTAACTGCCTCCTCAACTGCATGAAGATCCGTCATGTCAACAATCTCAATGTCAAACTTTGACCCGATATCCGTTTCGGAAAGAAGGGAACGAATGCCATGATACATATCGTCCGGCATAATCATCCGGCGTGGTTGATCCACAGGAAGCGTTTCGATTAACGAGGTGATTGCCGCCATGCCTGATGCAAAAGTGACACAATCATCCCCCTCCTCAAGCGATGTAAGGCAGTCCTCCAGCGCACGACGGTTGGGATTACTCTCACGGCTATATGCAAATGCATTTGGGTAGAATCCATCTTCAGCTCGTTCGAATGTGGTAGAGGGATGAAGTGGCATCGTCACCGAACTCGTGGCACTGTCAATCGAACGCCCAGCGTGAATGGCTTTTGTTTCTAAACGCATTAATCTTCCTCGCTTTCATATCCATGTTTTTATATGAAGCTTTTCAGCTAACGCTTCTCGCTGTCTATTAATAATAATTATTTTTTCTTCGGATTGAGGTTATACCCCTCCCTTTAAAAAGGGAGAGGGTACTCTATTTTACTTCTTTTTCAAAGAATAGCGAATCCATAATGTACCGTGTCCCAATTCTTTAACGGATTCAAGTTGAAAGGCTGTTTCTTCAATGCTGGAATACGGTTCTTTTGCAACGAAAAATCGGTGCCCACCTGGATCACCATTTGCAATCGGAGCCAAGATGACACTGACTTCATCAACGAGTCCGTTTTGAACCATAGACCAATTGATCGTTCCGCCTCCTCCGACCATCATTCGCTTGATATCGAACAGGTTGTAGAACTTGTCCAGCATCACGTCGTAATCAATGTGATATTTGCCCGCAATGATATAGGATATCTTTTTCTTTCTGAGAAAATCTTTATAGGCGTTTGACACTTGCTCCGTTAAGGTAACGACAATGTGTGAAGGGACACTGCCATAGCCAAAGGTGTTCTCTTCAAAAGCTAATTCTCCTCGTATATCCATGGCTAAATAATACATGGGAGCATCGGGGTCCGCCACATAGTCCCCTTCAGGGACGGGGGCTGCGTTTTCATCCAACTCCGGTTGTTTGTAATGGGTAATGTTGTCTTCTGTTGTCGTTTTACCGTTCAGATAGCCCTGTATGCCAAACTGTTGTTTTTCAGGATCCAGTGAAAGTTCTTGATATTGTAGACTCGCTTCTTCAAATTCTCGCAATCCCATAATATCCAGATTGCCATCGATGGACGTATGTGTGTGTATAATGATATAAGGTTTGTTCATCCCTGTTCCTCCTGCAGTTACCATATTAAAGCCTCCTAGAATTTAATATTTCACAAGAGAAATCTCTGCGTTTTTTTCTCTTACAAAAACCTTACACTTTATAGTTGACTCTAAGTCAAGTGCTTGAACCTCTCGCCACTAAAGGAACGAGATCCTTGATTCCTGCAAAGGATACAGGAACTCATGTTCGTTTCTATTTGTCCCCTCTGCGTAGACTTCCCTTCGTTTGAGCGGCTGGATCAGGGTTGTATTTCCTCTTAAAATCGCTTTCCGTCCGTTTTAAGGATTAAATCGGGATTGTAATTCCTCACGGATTCACTTTCCCTCCCTTTAAGGGGTTAGATCAGGGTTTTAATCCCTCTCAGAATCACTTTTCCACCGTTTGAGGTGGATTGAATACCCACTAGTGCAGAAAGGCTGTAATAAGTGATCACACCGACTACCGGAGTCAGGATTAGGACGTCAAACCGGGGTTAGTGATCGACAGGCTTAAACTGGAACTGCCCGAGTTAAGATATCAAAGGCTATCATCAATGATCGAATGTTTTCTGCGAAGCAGGGCTCCTCGGTCTTCATGAGACGTCATGGCGACTGAACACGAAAGCCAATCGCTCGTTCGGTCGCCATGAGGCGGCCAATTGTCCGAGTTAGGGAGCCAGAAGCAGTTGACGACCGAACGTTTTCCAGCCACTTTGCACTAGCCCCGTAAAAACTTTGGAAACGTATTTGCATCAGGGTGCTTCACATCGTCAAAAGTAAAAACTCTATTTTCGACTAAACCTCCACTATATCGTAAAACACCGGCAACATCATAAAACCCGTGCCACATTCAGTAACACGGGTTTTATCTACTGCTTATACTTCATATTTTTTCTTCTCAATAATTCTATCGGCGATTTCGCGCTTCACGCCAATCACATTGATCGATGTACGACGGGTGAGTTTTCTTACCATGGAAAGCATTGTGCGCAAGGTGTCTCCTTCTTCCATGTGGTTGAGGGATTCTTTGACATCCGCTTCAATGTTTTGCAGCCCTTCTTCGCAAATGACCTGGGTGAGCGCAAGTTTCATCGCTTCGTTTTCGACACCATTTTGCTCAATAGCCTTTTCCGTACGAGCAATCGCGGATTCCATGTTATAAATCGCACTTACAATATCTGCCGTATTCAAAAGTAATTCCTGTTCGCCTTCGATTTTTTCTCCGTACTTTTGCATGGCAGTGCCGGTTCCCATGAGGAATAATTTCTTCGCATTGGCGAGGAGATACTTCTCTTTTTCTAACGGCTCGTCTCCGGGTTCTTCCGGCATAAACGACATCAACTCTTCTTGAAGGCCGGTTGCCTGTTCAAGGAAAGGAAGATCCCCTTTCATCGTTTTCCGGATTAACGTCCCAGGAACGAGCAGGCGGTTAATTTCGTTGGTCCCTTCGAAAATACGATTAATGCGGGAGTCACGATACATACGCTCCACTTCATATTCCGCCATAAAGCCGTAACCGCCATGGATTTGAACCGCTTCATCCGTCGTATAATCCAACGTTTCCGAACCGTCAACTTTTATTAATGAACATTCAATGGCGTACTCGGCAATGCCTTTTGCGATTCGCGAACCGTCTTCTTGCTCTTCTTCGGTCAAATCGCCCAGTTGTTTCTCAAACAGCCCGCCGGTGCGGTAGGTGGAGCTTTCAAGGGCATACGTTTTCACAGCCATAGAAGCCAGTTTTTCCTGGATCGTTGTGAAACGGGCAATCGGCGTATTAAATTGCTTACGCTCCGTCGCGTAATTCGCTGCTAATTCAATTGCACGCTTGCTTCCCCCGAGACAACCGACACCTAGCTTGAAACGGCCCATATTCAAGATGTTAAAAGCGATAATATGCCCGCGTCCGATTTCACCGAGCACATTTTCTTTCGGTACTTCTACATCTTCAAGAATAAGCGTCCGTGTCGATGATCCTTTGATGCCCATTTTCTTCTCTTCAGGACCTGTCGAGACGCCCTCATATTCACGCTCCACAATAAAAGCAGTAAATTTGTCGCCATCGACTTGCGCGTAAACGATGAATACATCTGCGAAAGCCGAGTTCGTGATCCATTGCTTCTCCCCGTTCAAAACGTAATGGCTGCCTGCATCGTTCAACACGGCTGTTGTTTTCGCGCTAAGCGCATCAGAACCGGAACTTGGTTCGGTCAACGCGTAAGCTGCAATTTTTCTTCCGCTTGCGAGATCCGGAAGATACCTTTTCTTTTGTTCTTCATTGCCGAAAAATACAATCGGTTGGGAGCCAATGCCGACGTGCGCGCCGTGGCTGAGCGAAAAGCCACCCGCACCGAAAAAATTCTCGGTAATTAATGTTGAACTGATTTTATCGAGACTCAGCCCTTCATATTTCTCGGGGACGTCCGCGCCAAGCAGGCCAAGTTCCCCGGCTTTTGTTAAAAGATCCCGAGAGACGTCAAATTCATGGTTTTCAATACGATCGATCAGCGGGCCTACTTCTCCGCTAACGAAGTCTTCCGTCGTCTTCGCGATCATCTTGTGTTCTTCCGTAAATTCCTCCGGTGTAAAGACATCCTGCTTGTCCACTTCACCCAGTAAAAAGCCGCCGCCCTTAATGCTTGTTTTCATTGTTTCTGCCATTTTAAGATCTCTCCCTAACGTTTATAGTAATTCAAACACGCCTGCTGCACCCATGCCGCCACCGATGCACATCGTGACGATGCCGAACTGCTCATTTTTTCGCTTCATTTCGTGAATCAATGAAAGCGTGAGCTTCGTGCCCGTGCAACCCAGCGGATGCCCAAGCGCAATCGCTCCCCCATTGGCATTCACTTTGTCATGATCGATCCCCAGTTCGCGAATCACCTGCAAAGATTGGGAAGCAAATGCTTCATTTAATTCGAAAAGGCCAATATCATCTTTCTCCAGCCCTACAATATCAAGCACTTTCGGGATGGCTTCTACAGGACCGATGCCCATCACCTCGGGACGCACCCCGGAAACAGCCATCCCGCGAAACTTGGCAAGGGGTTGGAGGCCATCGGCTTCTGCCTTCTCCCGGTCCATGACAAGCACGGAGGCAGCGCCGTCGCTCGTTTGCGAGGCGTTCCCCGCGGTCACACTCCCTTTCGGATGAAACACCGGACGCAAGCCGCTCAGTTTCTCTGCCGTCGTATCCGGGCGCACCCCTTCATCACGGGAAAACGTAATCGTGTTCTCCTGCAACTTGTTGTCACTGCCAACAGAGCGTTGGGTGACTTCCACCGGAACAATTTCGTCTTCAAATCGACCTGCTTCAATCGCTGCCGCTGCCCGTTTATGGCTTTGTGCAGCAAACGCATCTTGATCCTCGCGGCTCACATCAAACTCTTGTGCCACTTGTTCAGCGGTATGACCCATCTGCATGTAATATTCCGGGGCATCTTCCACGAGTTTCGCGTTAGGAGCGATCACGTGCCCGCCCATCGGAATAAGACTCATTGACTCAGCACCACCGGCAATGGCTGCTTTCGAATGACCAAGCATGATACGCTCGGCGGCGTAACCAATGCTTTGCAAACCGGAAGCGCAATAACGATTAATCGTTGCGGCAGGTACGGTATGCGGCAATTCTGCCAACGCGGAAATACTTCGTGCCACGTTCATGCCTTGCTCTGCCTCAGGCATGGCACAGCCGATCAGGACATCATCGAGTTCCGAAGGGTCATAGTCCCCTGCGCGTTTCAACGTTTCTTTTATCGTAGTCGCAGCATAATCATCGGGGCGCATGTTCGCAAGCGTCCCTTTCTTCGCTTTCCCAACGGGTGTTCTTGCTCCAGATACAATAACCGCTTCTTTCAACAGCTTCCCCTCCTCAAATTTTCTTATTTTCAATGTTAATTACGCAAAGGCTTCCCGGTTTTTAACATGTGTTGCATACGCTGTTGTGATTTCGGTTCGGCAATCAGACTCAAAAATGCTTCTCTTTCAAGGTCCAACAAATAATCTTCATCGACTTTTGTTCCTTTTGGCACACGTCCGCCAGCGATCAGGAAGGCAAGGTTGCCGGCGATTTTCAAGTCGTGATCGCTGATTTGGCCGCCGGTACGCATCGATTTGGCTCCGAGCAGCATCGTTGCATAACCGGTTTCGCCGACAACCGGAATTGGTTGGCGAACGGGTGGCTGATAGCCTTTTTCATGCAGCTCCTGAACCTTTTGCTTCGCATACCATACCGCGTGTTTGCTATTGGCGATAATGTCATCACGATCGCTCATAAATCCGTTTTCCGCTGATTCTTGAGCCGACGTTCCTACTTTGGCCATGGCGATTTTTTCAAAGACGGCATTTGCTACCGGTTGCAGGTCAACATTGACATCGTCGGGCATTTTTTCAAGTTCGCGAATGTACAATTCTTTATTTCCGCCTCCGCCCGGAATGAGACCGACACCGGTTTCCACCAACCCCATGTATGTTTCCGCAGATGCTTGGATACTCGCGGACGGCAAACAGATTTCCGCTCCACCACCGAGGGTCATTTGGAAAGGGGCGGCAACAACCGGTTTTCCGCTGTAACGAATACGTGATGTCATGCCTTGGAATCGTCGAATAACCATATCGAGTTCATCAAAAGCGTCATCTTGTGCTTCCATGAGCATCATCATGAGATTCGCGCCGACACAAAAATTTTTTCCTTTATTGGCAATGACGAGCCCTTTGTAATTTTTCTCTACTTCGTCAAGTGCTTTGTTCACCATTTGGATGACGTCTAATCCAATCGAATTGTTTGGCGATGTAAAGGTGAGGGCTGCTACATCGTCCCCGAGATCGGTAAGAACAGCACCTGAATTTTTCGTGATGACATTCTCTTCGTTTTTCAGAAGCGTTGCTACGTTAATCTCTTTTTCATTGATGTCCAGTTTCTTGTAAGATCCTTTGTGATAAAATTCACCGTCTCCGTTATAGAAGCTTTTATAGCCTGCATTAAGCATTTCCTTGACCCATGCGGGAACATTTTCGCCTTCTTCTTCCATTTTTTTGACGGAACGTTCGACATCGAGAGCATCCCAGACTTCGAAGGGGCCAAGGTCCCAACCGAATCCCCATTTCATCGCGTTGTCGATCGCCGCGATGTCGTTAGCGATTTCATTGCTTTTTTCCGCTGAATAGAGCAGCGAGGCTTTTAATGTGTTCCAAGTAAAGTTCCCGGCTTTATCATCGGCATACGCGAGCGCTTGAATTTTTGCCGCTTTTCCTTTTGCTTGTTCCGCCGCTTGAACAGAGGGCGCTTTTAATTTTTGGCCCTGGCGGTATTCCATTGTTTCAGGGTCGAGTTCCAAAATTTCTTTGTTTTCACCCTTCCCTTTTTTCAGGTAAAAGCCTTGGCCGACTTTAGCGCCGATCCAACCCTTTTCCGCCATATCCTTTAAAAACTGCGGAGGGTCAAAAATGGCTCGTTCTTCGCCTTCTACTTGGTCGTACACATTGCGTGCAACATGTAAAAACGTGTCCAAACCTACGACATCAAGCGTTCGGAACGTAGCGCTTTTCGGGCGCCCAATCAACGGGCCTGTAATGGAATCGACCTCGGTGATGGATAAGCCAAGTTCTTGCATTTTCCGGACACTGACGAGAAGGCCGTAAGTGCCGATACGGTTACCGATAAAGTTTGGGGTGTCTTTCGCCTCCACGACACCTTTACCCAGCACTTCCTCCGCAAACGTTTTCATATTTGCCAACACATCAGCATCGGTATCTTTTGTCGGAATAACTTCGAGCAAGTGAAGGTAACGCGGCGGGTTGAAAAAATGAGTGCCCATGAAATGACGGCGGAACTCTTCCCCGCGTCCTTCGGCCATGCCATTAACGGAAATCCCAGATGTATTTGAAGTCACGATCGTGCCTGGCGAGCGATGTTGCTCCACTTTTTCAAACAGTTGCTGTTTAACCTCCAATTTCTCCACAACAACTTCAACAACCCAATCCACGTCAGCTAGACGCTCGATGTCATCTTCTAAATTGCCGACCTCAATTTTGTTTGCATTCTTTTTCGACGCAAGAGGCGCGGGATTTTGCTTGAACAATTTTTTCTTGTTCTCGGACGCAAGCCTGTTACGGACGGCGCGGTCGTCTAAGGTTAGTCCTTTTGCTTTTTCATCATCGGTTAATTCATTAGGGACGATATCAAGAAGCAGTACCGGAATGCCTACGTTGGCAAGATGAGCGGCAATACTGGAGCCCATCACACCGGATCCCAGAACTGCTGCACGTTGGATATTTTTCTTCATCATTGGCCTCCTTTTTGAATGAATGTTCATTCATTATGGCTTAGCACGAATTTATAAAAGTATATTCCCAATATATTTTTATAATAAACGTGAAACCATTAGCTGTCTATACTATAAAAGATTTTTCGTTCCTTAGCAATACAAGTGCATTTATTTTTATAACGCTTACATATTTCCTTTTCGCTTGGTGAAGCTAGCAACTAGTCAACGCTAAAGGAGGAATGGAGAATGGATATGCAACAACAACCTGGGCAATCAGGTCAACAAAACATGATGATGGAACCGCCTCAAGTGCTTTCCACAAAGGATCAGCTTTATCTGTCCGATATGCTGAACTGGAACCTTATCGCGGCGAAGAAAGCAAACTTTTACGCAGGACAGTGTAACGACAGCGACATTAAGAGCGCTTGCCAACGTGTAGCGCAAATGCATGAACACCATTATCAAACGTTTCTTTCCCACCTACAACAACACACGCAATAAAGGAGATGAGAGCTATTTCAGGTCAAAAAATACAAAACCCCCAAACAAATGTCCCAAACACGCAACAAATGAATGACAAAGATTTCATCACCGATCTTTTATCCACGGAAAAATACATGTCGGCTTCGTATGGCACAGCCATGAGTGAAGCTAGTCATATACAATTGTATCAAGAGATCGCCTCCACCTGTAACGAAACCGATCAATGCATGCGCGATTTATTTAACACCATGTTTCAAAAAGGATGGTACTCCCTCGAGGGGGCCCCGCAACAAACGATTCAACAAACGCTCCAGGAATATGCGGGAATGAAAGGCCAACTTCCTTCCGGAAACATGCCCCACTAACAATAAAAAAGCCCCGGGCAAAGGGGCTTTTTTACGTAGAAACCTCTTTTTTCGTCCTCTTGCTTAACAAACCATATAGGAATGTAAAAATAATACCGCAAAAACCAAGCACCTGAGCGATCGTACTAATGGCTTCAACAGCTGTAAAAAGACCGAAAAAGAAAAAGAATATTG
The DNA here is from genome assembly GCF_003336365.1 of Salicibibacter kimchii. Lineage (GTDB taxonomy): Bacteria > Bacillota > Bacilli > Bacillales > Marinococcaceae > Salicibibacter > Salicibibacter kimchii. The sequence goes on from NZ_CP031092.1 coordinate 1,850,914, forward strand.
ATGCAACCATCGCGCTCAATATCAACAATAAACGTTGTCTTTCCATATTTGTCACCTTCCAACATTTCTATCTTTATCCTTATGCGCATCATTCGCTTCCTATTATCAGTTTTATTATTTTAAATTTTACATAAATATAGGGTCTGATTTCAAAGGAGGATATTCAACCTATTAAACCATTAAAAAGGTAATTTGTCAATACTCACGTACTCTTTAGAATCTCCCCCACACGGGTTGCATTTTTCTCTTTGAGGAATTAAAATAAACGGAACAAATGTTCGTGTTATGTTGAAAAAAAGCCCCGAAATCTCCTTTCCGGACTATAGACAAAAGGGAGGGTGAGTGATGAATCAGGGAAAAATGGAGCAACTCAAAAAGAAATGCCCTCGGATCGCCTTGTTTTTCGACAACAATCCAAAGCTGGCCGAACAGCGAATATTTCAAAGCTTCCTTGAAGACGACGAAAACCTCCGCATTTTCATACAAGCGATTTGTGTTCCCGGTACACATGCATTCCGGAAATTGGACGAAGCATTTAAAAACCACTATGCGAATGTACAATTTACGCAATATTTATCAAAAACGTTGTATTGGACTTCCGTTCAATATGACCAACACCACCGAGAGCACAGGAACCACCAGCGTCTCACGATGGACAACCTCTACGATCATCCATCTAATGATATGCCTAATCTCATTACCGAAACAAACGACCTCGGCACGTGGAGTGATGATGTTGCTCTGACGAACGCATTGCGTCAATTAACCGATAAACAACAAACCGTTATTACAGAGCGATACGGTTACGAGCGAACGAACAATGAAATCGCCCGCTTATTGAACGTGAGCCCACAGGCCGTTTCCCGAACGCATTTGCACGCGCTTAAACGGCTGCGCAGCTTACTGAAAAAGGAAGTGGAGAAATGATCGTCGAATTTTTAGGGCAATTCGGCTTGCCGTTTTTGCTCGCGGCTTATCTTGTTTACCGATTTGAACGCCGCATTGAGCGATTGGAAAACATTATCCACAACGACGCACCACAAAAAAGGAGGAAACGCTAAATGATGAATATTATTGACATTCGCCACTATGTAAAAGAAGCACAACGGGGAGATCGTGAAAAGCTGGCAACCTTAATTCATCAGTTTGAACCAAGAATAAGAAAATGCCTCTGGCAGACGACTCCCGCGGAAAGAGATGATCTTCGCCAAGAATTGACGCTGAAACTCATTGAAATCACGCTCCATTACGATACGGAAAAAGCCCCTACGATCACTGAATTTCAAGCATTGCTCCACGAAAAAAAGCCGTAAACGACGGCTTTTTTCAAGTTTCGTCTTGCAAGAGCGTTCGCTGAACCCAAACAGCAGCCTGCGTGCCTTCTCCCATGGCAATGGCCACTTGTTCGGAATGCACGGCGATATCCCCGGCCGCCCATACATCACGAATGTTCGTCATTTTCGTTCGGTAGTGATTCAGCACATGATGATTTTCCAAGCGTTCGACCCCAATTTGTTTCGCTAAATCCGAATGGACAACATTGCCCGGAAAAGCAATAAACGCTTTCTCTGCTTGCAATTCTTCGCCATCACCAAACGTTACACCGGTAAATTGGTCCCCTTCCATATGCACACGATCAATCATTCCTTCGCGGAGACGAATGCCGGCTTCCGATAATTGCTTTTTTTCCTCTTCGGTCGCAACCGAGTGATTTCCATGGTTCACATACGTCAATCGATCCGTCCAACTCACTAGTTCAAGCGCCATTCCCACCCCCGCACTCCCGGAACCCAATACAAGGGTACGTTTGCCTTTTATTTCATAGCCATCACAATCCGGACAGATGTACACACTCATGCCAAAACAATGTTCAAGTTCGGGAAACGGGTTAGCGTCGGTCACCCCTGTAGCCAGGATCAATTTTTTTCCTCGGTACGTCTTCCCATCTTCCGTTTGTGCTTGGAATCCTGATGGCTCCTTTACCAATCGAGTGGCTTTCTTATCAATAAAATCAACACCGTAATCGCCTGCATGTTCTCTTCCTGCTTCACGAAGCCACCTTCCGCTGACTCCGTCCGGCCAGCCAAGAAGATTTCGATATTGCCGACAGAGCGAGGAACGCCCGCGCCCCTCATCAATCACCGTTACCGTACGTGCATAACGTCCTAATTGAATTGATGCTTGCAACCCCGCGATTCCCCCGCCGATAATCATGACGTCCGCTTGCACACTAAACCACCTCCATGCCACTAGCATTCGTCAAACCGACAAAAAAATGCCCGGGTTCAGCGATGGAACCCAGGTAATTTATCCGGAAAGTCGATACAATAATCGAGCTATTCATCACTTGTAAACACTGTTACACTAAGAAAAAAAGGAGGACTTGCGTTGGACCGAACAGACATTGAAAAACAAGTCATTGACCAATACCAGCAAGACGAAAACATGATGATTCTCGTCTTTGCCCAATGGTGCATCAACCACGACCTGAACCCGCACACCCTCTACAAGCGTGCCTACCCAGACCAGCCAATCAACGGGGAGTTAGAAAAAACATTGGAATTAACCGTACCGAAAAAAGAATCCGGTGACATCGCAGACGATACCATTCTCGGTGTCCTCTCCACATTCGGGAATAGCGACCTGGCCATGGTCGTGACCGAAGAAATCGAGACAAGAGACCAGCAAAAACGTTGAGCCAATAAAGTGAAACTTCCATCAAAAAAGGGGGGGTTTATCCCCCTCACGTTCAACATCTCTCAATCGATCAATGCCAAAACGTGTTCGTACACCTTCTCTGCCCGCTCCCCTTCGTCGATGCCATGCAAAAGCGCCCGTCCGTCTTTGAACAAAACGACCCGGCAGCCTTCGTAATCAAGTGTGGCAACATCTTCGTGCAAACGAACGGCGGAAACCGTTGAATGATTGACGTTTTGAAGTTTTTCCACTTGCACGTCTCTTCGCTCCCGCGGACGCACATGCACGGTATCACCGCCGCACAATACCCGAATTTGCTTGCCCGTTTTCTCGCCAAGAAGCGCCGGGTAAGTCGGATTTGCGCCACAGGTTGGGCAATGGTCATCTTTTAAACGCGTTGCATTTATTGCGGAAGTTTCGTTCTCCCAAAGATCAAATGAACGCAATCGTTCAGCAACGGCAGGTATGTTGCCACTTACGATTTTTAACGCTTCCGCGCTTTGCATCGCCGTCACCATCTGGACCGCGGGCGCAATTACCCCGTCATTATCGCACGTTTCATCTAACGATAAATACGGACTCAAACAACGAAGGCAAGGGCCGTCGTCAAGCATAAAGGAACGGGACACGCCATAACTGCCGACGACACCACCATAAATCCAGGGCACACCGTAACGATAAGCTGCATCATTTAATAGCATCCGAACTTCAAAATTGTCGGAACCATCCATGATCAAGTCAACCTTGGACGCGAATTGCGCCACTTCTTGCGCCTGGAAATCACGGACGTAGGCATCAATCTCCACATCGGCATTCACTTTCCTAAGGTAACGAGCGGCGGCCCTGGCTTTGGCTACTTTTTGTTCGACATCTTCTTCTGTAAACAGTTGCTGGCGATGAAGATTATGCAGCTCCACGTAATCACGATCAATGATCGTGATTTTGCCTATGCCGGCTCTCACGAGGGTGTCCGCAATGGACGTGCCAAGCGCGCCACAACCGATAAGTAGCACATGCGCCGAGCGAATCCGATCTTGACCCTCTGTCCCCAGCGGCTCGAAACGTGTTTGGCGATCATAGCGATCAACCATGGAACAAGATACCTTCCTGAGGGCTGCTCGCTTTTGCGAAACGTTTCTCCGGAATGCGGCCGGCTTCGTAACTTAAACGCCCGGCTTGAATCGCCAGTTTCATCGCCTCTGCCATTTTCACCGGATCGTCCGCCTGCGAAACCGCACGATTCAACAACACGGCATCTGCCCCCATTTCCATCGCCAACGATACGTGAGACGGTGCACCGATGCCGGCATCAACAATAACCGGAACGTTCGCCTGCTCGATAATATAAGAAAGATGAAGCGGGTTCAAAATCCCGCGCCCTGTACCAATCGGAGCTGCTCCCGGCATCACGGCATGTGCACCAAGGTCTTCCAATTTCCGGGCAAGCACAGGGTCATCAGCAATATAAGGGAGGGTGATGAATCCTTCTTTCAAAAGCATTTTCGTCGCCCGATACGTTTCAACAGCATCAGGCAAAAGGGTTTGATCGTCCCCGATCACTTCCACTTTCACCATATCGCTCAACCCCGATGCATGTGCCAGTTTTGCAATGCGAACGGCTTCTTCCGCCGTTTTTGCCCCGGCCGTGTTCGGCAACATGGAAAACGTGTCCGGTTGAAGTTCCGAAACCAGATCATCATCACTGTCTTCCATGTCCATTTTTGCAACTGCAAACGTCAAAATTTCCGTTTCAGAAGCTCGCACTGCTTGCCGTTGCACTTCAACATCCGAAAAAGTGCCAGTCCCCAATAACAATCGCGACTTAAACGTTCGCCCACCAATTTTTAACATCTTCACCCTCCTCCAACGAAACGGACAACGAGAAGTTGGTCGCCTTCAGCAAGTGCAGTTTGTTCATATTCCTCGGGCTTAAGCGCGACCTCGTTGTGCTCGATCATTGCCTTTTTATCCGCTAAATTAAAATGCATCCGAAAATCTTCAATCGTTTTCAAGTCTGAAGGCACAGTCATCGTTTCTTTATTTACTTTGATATTCATGATTCATTCTCCCTTCATGATTCGATCAGGCCGAAATGCCTGCAAATCATCCATATTATCGCTCGTAATCGCGGCCACCATTTCCTTGCCGGAAGCCGGCGCGAGCAATATCCCGTTGCGGCCATGCCCGCGGCAGAGCCAACATCCATGAACTGACGGATGAGGCCCCATCAAGGGAAGGTCGTCCCCCATTTGCGGACGAACGCCCGCCCACATTTTCGAGATTTCCGCATGCGCAACTTCCGGGAGCAATTGTTGGGCTCGTCGGAGCACTTCATTGATGCCTTGTACCGTTGTTTTCCGCTCCCGTGATACCTCGGAAGTTGCCCCGATTACCGTTTCTCCGTTTGGTTTCGGCACGAAATAAAAGTGTTCATGATATAACGTCTTTGTTACGAGCGGCCGCTTCCCTTGTACGCGAACAGCCTCTCCTTTCACACCTTCTATAGATGGCATTCTCCGCTCCGAAGAAGGCTCAAACGCATCCGGACCGGTGGCCAAAATCACATGTTCCCCGTAAAATTCCTCACCGTTCGCTGACACAACCCCCTGGCATTTATCGCCGGTTTGCAGCAACGATCGCACATCGGTATACGTTTTTAATTCAGCACCTTGAAGCAACGCTGCTTGCCGGAAAGCAGCGGCTGCCTGCACAGGTTCAACGTGCGCTTCATCAGGAAAATAAAGGGCTCCCTCTGCCCCATCGGCGAGGAGTGGAAGATGGTCGTATAATTGCGCAGTCGTCAAACGATGCACCGATTCTCCCGCAGCTGTTTGCCATTGTTCAACTTTATTTAATTTTTTCCATTCTTCCGGTGAAAATGCCGGTTTAATCGCGCCGGAAACCGTCCGGCCGATAGACGTCCCCGTTTGCTCCGGCAGTTCTTCGGCCAGCCGCGCGTACAATCGCCGGCTTTCTTTTGCTAAGGGGTACAGAGGTGTTCGAGATTGCAGCTCCACTTGAACGCCCAACATACCAGCCGCTGCCGAAGTTGTACCTTCCCCTGCATTGCCGCGGTCAAGAATAAGCGTGCTCAACCCCGCCTTCGTACTATAATAAGCGATGGCAAGCCCTATGATCCCTGCTCCCACAATAATAAGCTCATAAGATTCATGTCGCTTCATAGTTCATCTGCCCAAAGCAATTAAAATGGACGGCCTCTTCTTCCGGCTTTTCCGCTTCCCAAAAACCTGAAATCAGCGCTATCCCCGAAGCGCCGGTACGAGAAATTTCACCTAAGCGGCTCCGGGTGATGCCGCCGATCGCGAGTACGGGGGTACGAACCGACGCTGCAACCGATTGCAGTGCTTCAAGCCCTCGGGCCGGGTCGTCGGGTTTACTGGCACTCGGGTAGACATGACCATAATAAAGGTAGTCCACCTCTTCTTCAGCCCGGGCTTTGGCTTCCTCGAGACTGTGAACGGACGCACCTACTTGCAGGCCTGGCGCTCTTCTTTTTATGTCTTTTGCCGTCAGCGGGGAATTACTCGGCAAGTGAACCCCCCCTAGCCCCCACGCGGCCGCTGCTTCCGCATGTTCATTGAGAATAATTTGATCATGCCGCAGACCTATTTTGCAAAGTTGGTCGACTTGTTGTTTTAAACGCTGCAGCGAAGCTTCTTTATTGCGGACATGAATGATGTTAATATTTTTTAACGCATGCCGTAACTGCCTTACTTGAATGTGAAACGGGCAGTTGTTCGTCGTGATTAGATGCCAAGTCACGGTTAACCTCCTTACCAACCTTCAAGGAACGAAAAAAGCCGTCCTTGAGACAGCAAAGGACAGCAGAGAGAATGATACCCGTTCTTCATCTACTTTCCTCCGCTGGCTTTGTCATCCAGATCAGGTTCCAAGGGTTCGAGGTCCTCCCTCATCTCAGCCCCAACAGGGCACCCCCAGTAGAAATACTTCATTTATTACATTTTAACAATCATCGGGAACGAACGTCAATTTTTTGGCAGTGTCTACCGGACTGCGGAGATGTCAGCCAACCTCTTCTTCCTCGCCCCAGGCCCCTTGCTGCTTTCGGATAAAAACAATTTGTCCAATGTGGTAACTCGTATGGACGATCATATTCGCTAGTACCGTTTCCCACGTTTCACCGCTTTCTCCATGGACTGGCATTCTCCAATCCAATTCCTTTGATTCTTCTATGGTTTGTAACCATTCATCCATCATCGTCGTGAGCTGAGCCATGGTGACAGACCAATCCCGATTATCACCGCTTTGAAAAGTCGCTTCATTGCCATCATCAATCGGGGGAACGGGCTCTCCCTTGAATCGTTCCAGGCAGCGATTATTATATACAATGAGATGATTGACAATTTCTTGGATGCTGTGGTCGGATTCCTCTCGTCTCCAATTCGCTTGCTCCTCCGTTACTCCGACGAGGGCCTGCTGAAGGCATGCAAACCAATGATTCTCGTCATGACAAGCAGATAATTGCCGGTAAAAAACTTGTTTTACCCCCATCAATGATCCTCCCCATTAATGCTTAATGACTACGGCTTCGCCATTTGAAGCAAAAATCCTGCAATAATATCTAAATTTTCGCTATAAAAATTAAAAAAATGTGATCTCCATCAGCCACTACGCACGAGAATGTTTTAATAAATAACCCAATATATTTCGTACCAATACCCGTCAGCATCGTATTCCAAATCCACTTGGTATTCCCCGGGGCCGGCACCGGTTTCCATTTGCCCTTGTATTAAATAGTGGTCTTCGCCCTGCTCTATAATGGAAGTGGCTTCCCGAGAGGCAATCTCGACCCCTGTCACTCCTTCGTCTTGAAGTTCGCGGGTCAACACTTCAGACGCATCATCATACGCAACGTCCTCATTCGCCCCAAAACAACCTGCCAAAATTAAAGGCATTACGAGCAATAAACCGAAGGTCTTTTTCACTTTTTCTCGCTCCCTCCCGTGATATAGAAGCACTTCATTTTTTACATGTTTTCACTTCTTATTACTCTTTTTTACTTATGTAGCACTTCATGTACAAATGCCGCTCTCCGTCGCGAACGTGCTATAATGATCAGGGGAGGGGTTTCAACGTGCTTTCTATTCTCTTTTTTCATCTTCCATTTATCCTGATTATTTTATTTTCCTCACTTACCGACCTTAAATATAAGCTAATCTATGATAAAGTCACGCTTCCGGGAATGGTTTATTTTCTCGTTTTCCACGCGGTTGTCGATTTTTCCACATTGCATCAGTACATATTCGGCGGCCTCCTATTGGGAGGAATCCATCTATTCCTTGCGATCCTCAGCAAAGGACAAATCGGCGGGGGCGACATCAAATTATTTGCATTAATCGGATTTGCGATGGGGTGGGAAGCGGCTTTTTCCATTTTCATTTTCACTTACTTAATCGCAGGACTGTGGGCGATCCCGCTATTCCTGTATGTAAAACTGTCACGAAAACAAATGAAAACACATATGGTTCCTCTGGCTCCGTTTATCGCACTCGGTGTATTCATGTTTTACATGACTTAACGACGGTTTCTTTTTTTTTAACCAAAAATGATCTCTAATTATGATATATTGTAAATATTAAACGTATATATACAGAGATAGGGAGGGGAATCATGTTGAAACGAACAGGAGAAATGTCATTAGGAATCATTGGAGTTGTCGTCACTTTTATCGTAGGCTTATTTGTCGTTATTGGTACCGTTGGGTATCAATCATCCATGGAGATGATTGAACAAGAAATGATGCAAGATCCTACATTGTCCGCCCAAGAGGCCGAAGCAGGGGCGTGGGCATTAGAATTGTTCAGTTCCGTCGGTTGGTGGATCTTTTGCATGCACTTAATTGGACTTGTCATAGGAATCATCGCTGTTATCAAACTTAACAGTAACGCGAAACTAGCCGGAATTTTATTTCTCGTATCCGGAGGAGCCATGCTCATTTTGACCTTAGGCACATCCTTTATCCAATCGGTGCTTTTCATTATCGCGGGGATCATGTGCCTGGTGCGGAAGTCGCCAGTGCCGCAAAAAGAAGAACATACAACAGAAACACCCCTATAAAAAACAACGAACGTTGCGTCAAAACAGCATAAAAACAAAAATAATGCAGCATAAACATCGATTCACCTACAAAAAATAGGGGCATAAAAAATAGGAGGGTACTTTTTGCCCCCCCTCTATAAATTTCCTATCATTTAAGCAGATGTCCCGAAGTTAAATATCCAGACCTTCCTCTCCCGACTCTTCCGTTTTTTCTTCCATATCCTCTATATCAATCGCGTTATCAATGGCTTCTTGTGGCACCTCAATTTCATCTATTTCATCGAAATCGGAGAAAGTCCCTTGCATTTCTTGAGCCATCTCCATCGTTTGGCCTTCCTGCTCCATCTCCAAATCCATATTCATTTTAATTTCATCTTGATAAAAGGTTTCCTTGTCAATGTACATGACATAGTCCAGCGTGTTAATTTCCATCTGTTCAAACACCTGTTCCATTTCTTCCTGCATTTGTGGTTCTCCCTGTTGCATCGTTGCAAATTCCCTGGTAAGTTCCATTAGCTCATCACCAGAACCTTCAATTGTTAAAGCATATCGATCCTCTTCTTCTTCCAAGCTTAAGTCACTTGCATATGCTTCAAGCATTCCAAATTGTTCTTGCGGGGACATCTCCAAGTCATCAATGCCCTCCATTCCCAAAGCAGTCCCGTCTATCATGATCCATTCATCGATTCCTGGCTCCAACATATAAATCATGCCGTCTTCATCCATGTATTGTTCAATTTCCATATCTTCTTCCGTCATCGGATCAGGGGTAATCATCGTTTGCGAAAATGACATCGGGTCTAAAACAACATCCATGTTCATCGTCATATCCATCGGCATTTCTTCACCGTCTACGTTTATGCTCTGATTCATATCTATTTCAGCGCTGTAACTGTTTAGTTGATCCATCGCTTCCATAGACTGGCTCAATACCTCTTCTGCGCTCACATCTTCTTCATTTCCATCTGTTTCAGCACTATCCTCATCCACCCCATTTTCATCTGTAGCTTCTGAGGCCTCCGTCTGCTTTTCCTCGACTTCGTTCATTTCAGTTTCTTCGGTATCCGCGTCCCCATCTCCACAAGCTCCTAACATCAGCATACAGGCAGATGCTGCTACAAATCCCTTCATTTTTAACATGATATAGCCTCCTTATTATGTAAAGCTTTTCTAAATGATAAAGCAAAATGCTAATTATCTAAAATTATCCCATGTGTGAAAATAATTATGTCGTGTGTTTTTATTCTAACACTATTTTCCCTATACTTTTTGTTCATCTTCTGTTTTATCCTCCGATCTCAGGGAAATCATTGAACCATTAAATCGTACCAAAACTTTTTAATGGACGCATGAACACTCCGGTTCATTCTAAGAATTTTAGGGGAATAATTTTCACTACTATTTTATGACGAAATGTTACATCTATTGCGTTATTTTAACGCGAAAAAGGCTATTTTCATAGCATCTTCATTGCTTATTATTAACCAATAAGAAGCCATCCTCCTACTCTCATTTCCAATAAACATAAGCCGCATTTTCCGTTGAAAAAATGCGGCTGATTCATATATAAGGTTGTTTGTAACATACTGCTTAAACTTTTTCCAGTACCTTTTCTTCCAAATCCCAAGAATATTCTTGGCCCGAAACATTTTCATCCAGGCGCAGTGCCTGCGATGTTGATCTATGGACCGCTTGAAAAAGCTCCGGGTTTTCCGCCAGAGACACCCCATAAGAGGGGATCATTTCTTTTATTTTCGGCCCCCATTCCTCCATCTTTTGCGGAAAACATTTTTCCAATACCTCAAGCATCACCTGAACGGCCGTGGAAGCACCCGGAGAAGCACCGAGCAGTGCAGCTATCGAACCATCCTCGGCACTGACCACTTCCGTGCCAAATTGGAGCGTTCCTTTGCCGGAAGCCTCGGTATCTTTGATCACTTGCACACGTTGGCCGGCTGTCACTAGCTCCCAATCTTCGCTTTTGGCGTTTGGAATAAATTCTCGTAATTCTTCCATGCGCTTTTCTTTCGATAACATCAGTTGTTTAATCAGGTATTTTGTTAACGGGATGTTTTTTGCGCCTGCTGCCAGCATCGTTGTGAAATTATCCGGTTTTACGGAAGTGACCAAGTCGAACATGGAACCCGTTTTCAAAAACTTCGGCGAGAAGCCGGCAAACGGTCCAAACAGCAATGACTTTTTGTTGTCGATATACCTTGTATCAAGATGCGGAACGGACATTGGCGGCGCACCAACCTTCGCTTTTCCGTACACTTTTGCTTGGTGCTTTTCTACAACCTCCGGATTGTTACACGACATAAAGAGTCCGCTTACCGGAAATCCACCAATCTGCTTCCCTTCAGGAATGTCCGCTTTCTGCAGTAAATGCAGGCTTTTCCCCCCTGCCCCGATAAACACGAATCTTGCCGTATGGTGTTCGATGTTATCGTTGGCAATGTCATGCACTTTTACTGCCCACGATCCGTCACTCGTCTGTTTAAGATCCTTCACACTATGCTGATAGTTTACATCAACATTGTTATCCTTTAGGTAATCAAACAACAAGCGTGATAAGGCTCCAAAATTAACATCCGTTCCCGAATCGATTTTGGTTGCCGCTATCGGTTCATTCGATGTACGGCCTTCCATCATAACCGGCATCCACTCCCGAAGTTTTTCGGGATCATCGGAAAACGCCATCTCGTGAAAAAGAGGGCTGCTTAACAGCGTTTCATAACGTTTTTTCAAGAACGTTACATTCTGTTCCCCATGTACATAACTAATATGGGGCATCGGCTTAATAAAGTCCTGCGGCCTGCAGATCAAGTTACTATTTACAAGGTAAGACCAGAACTGTCTTGAGATCTGAAACTGTTCATTAATTTTTATCGCTTTGCTGGCATCGATCGATCCATCAGGCTTTTCAGATGTATAATTGAGTTCACATAGTGCAGCATGACCGGTACCTGCATTATTCCATTCATTAGAGCTTTCTTCTCCCGAATTTTCGAGTTTCTCAAACACTTTGATTTCCCAATCAGGGGCCAACTCTTTCAATAATGACCCCAAAGTCGCGCTCATGACTCCGGCACCAATTAAAATAACGTCCGATTTCATATGTTTGTTACTAATTTTTACCATTCCTTACACCCTAAAATTTGAAAAAAGCATGTAGGCGCTCTAGCTCATGGCAATCCACACATCTTTCTAAGTCTACTATAGCCTAATCTCTCGATTTTTTGTAGTATTTATTTTCATTGGATATAAGTTACACACCCAAAGTTGATCCCTCAAGCATCGTGCCGTTTTTCGCAAAATTTGTATGCCAGGAAAACGCCTTTTCGAGTATGTGAGGGGTGTGCCCTCCCTGTTCGGATGCTTCTTTGTAATAGGCATAAAGTTGTTCACGATACATTGGGTGGGCACAATTTTCAATAATGAGCGGAACGCGCTCTTTCGGTGCCAATCCGCGCAAATCGGCATACCCTTGCTCTGTCACAATTACATCCACATCATGTTCGGTGTGATCGACGTGGGAAACAAAAGGCACAACACTTGAGATGTTCCCCTCTTTGGCAATTGATTTGGTGACAAAAATTGCAAGCCGCGAATTACGGGTAAAGTCTCCTGATCCGCCGATGCCATTCATCATTTTGGTGCCCTGAATATGGGTAGAATTCACGTTGCCGTAAAGATCGACTTCGATCGGCGTGTTAATGGAGATCAGACCCAAACGCCGGATGATTTCCGGATGATTTGAAATCTCTTGCGGTCGTAAAACCAACCGGTCGCGATACTTACTAATATCAGAATAAACTTCATCGAGTTTCGCTTCAGACAGTGTGATGGAACAACCGGAAGCAAAACGGACTTTGCCGGCGTCAAGAAGGTCGAACACCGCGTCCTGCAAAACCTCGGAATAGACTTCCAGGTCTGTGAACTCCGATTCTAAAAGCCCGTGTAAAACGGCGTTAGCCACCGATCCAATGCCGGATTGCAATGGTGCCAGATTATCCGGAAGACGGCCCAGTTCATTTTCTTTACGTAAAAAGTCAATCAGGTGGTTAGCCATAACGGCCGTTTCCTCATCAGGCGGGACAATCGTCGATGGGGAATCGACCTGATTGGTGATGACAATGCCTTTAATTTTTTCAATATCGACCGGAATGCCCTTTGTTCCAAGGTGATCGTCTACGTTCGTCAATTGGATGGGCTCGCGATCTCCCTGTTTGCTTAATTCATAGATATCATGCATGCCTTCCAATTCCGCGGGTTGGGCAAGGTTTAATTCAATAATGATTGATTCCGCTTTTTCGGCGAAAATAGATGAATTGCCAACCGATGTCGACGGAATAATTTCACCGTTTTCCGTGATTGATATCGCTTCCACAATCGCGAAATCTAAAGGGTTCATGGCACCCTGACGAAGCGCTTCAGCAGTGTGCGATAAATGCTGGTCAACAAAAAGCATGTCTCCCTGATTAATTTCCTTGCGCATCGTGCTATCTGCCTGAAAGGGAAGACGTTTATGAATGATGCCGGCATCAGCCATGATCCGGTCGATATCAGATCCAAGTGAAGCACCGGTATACACATTGACTTTCAAATCTTCTTGTTTGGCCTTTTCAACGAGTGCGGTTGGGACGGCTTTGGCATCTCCCGCTCTTGTAAAACCACTAAGACCCAATGTCATGCCGTCTTTTATCCAAGAAGCCGCTGTTTCCTCCGAAACAATGCGGTCATGTAAACGTGAATCCCGTAAGAGCTGTTTTATCTTTTGATCCATTAAAAACCCTCACTTCTTCAATTTCCCCTTACTGTATCAAGCTATTGTCGACTCCTCATTTGTTTCTGAATGAAAAGGCTTAAACAAATGACGAGCCAGAAAAAGAAGAACATGAGACAGAAAAAATCAAAAGGAAAGGATTTTACGGAAATGACTCGCGTACGTTTGACTGACCGGGATTTTTGTTCGATCTTTCATGATCAACAAAAACGTCGAATGCGTGTCCGGCTGTATTTCGGCGATATAATTGACATTAATAATATATGAACGGTGACAGCGAATAAATGAATCATCGGGTAAGTGAGGTTCCAGTTCACTCAAGCTAAATTTGTGCGTCCCCGTCCCCTTTTCCGATTGAATCCATGTTTTTCGATTTTGCGCTTCGAGAAACATGACTTCCTGATAAGGGGTCGGCACCCAGGAGTCATTCATTTGAACGGTCAAAAAGGACGATAAGAGACGCAACTGCTTGGATGGCAAAATAGCCGTGACGCATCCTGTAGGACGTCCGGCGTCAAAAATGGGGACAGACGTCCCAAAATAGGGTGTGCCAAACACCTTGCCATTTATATGGTCAGACGTTTTCTGTTGAATGGACAACGCCTTGTAAGTCACGGTATCTTCACTGATTTTATCACCTGGCCTGATTTTTAAATCAATGTGTTTACTCGGTTTATAATAAATAAAGTGTTGAGCATCAGACACGGCGATGGAGGTCTCTTTCGGAAATAGTTCTCTGAACGTTTCCATCATCGAATCAACCGAAAAATGGTCCAATTTAGCTACACTCCTTGATGGCTTATAAAAATAATTCAACCCTCCTATTATTTTAACATCTTTGCCAAATAAAGAGGAGTGTTATGGATCTATGAAATTCACGCGTACCCCAATCACTGCTCATACACAATTAAAGCACTCGTGCTTCCAAATCCAGCCGTGATTTGTATGTTTTTTATTTCCACGTGCTCGTTTTCGGTGATAAACTGATTGATCTTCTTTTCCAATCCACCCGCGCTCATAGCATCTAGAATTTTAACCTTCATGATCGATTCCCCCGTTCTGATTCAATCTTTGGATGCCCAATCAACAAGAATTTTTATTACAAAAAAGCTAATCATTGCTGTACCAATAAAAATTATAAAAGAGATAACACTGAACTCACCAAACAAAAGATTGTTTACGAAATATAGTATGAGAACGGTTAGGAGCATTGGTACAGCCATAGACCGTGAGATTTTCAATTTAAAATTCTTCGCCCCCTTTAATGAGATCGCATTTTAACCGTATACGGGATAGTACTGATAGAAAAAGAACAACAACTAAAAAAGTTATACAGTATTCCAAGACAATACGCATTGTAGTCTTTTTACTTTTTTTCTCCTGTTGCTTGCGCTCTTTTTCAACTTTCTTTTCTTCTGACCTGGAAATCCAGGCAGCCGCCACACCTATATAAAACCCAATTACGTAAGGGGATAGTTCAACAAGGGTAGGCACCTGTTGATTAAGGATCGTGTGTGCGATTATAATTCCCACCAACATAGATATCGGCAAATTCACGAAAGAACGTAAGATGGCTTTTCTTTTTAAATCTTCATCTGTGAGATCCATACAGCGGACAACACCTGCCATAAATAATTGAAACTTGTTACGGAACAAAAAAATAGGGGCACACTTTTTAGTGCGTCCCCTTTTGATTTTGACAAAGGGTACCGATGTTAAATATCCAGGTCACCCTCTTCTTGCTCTTCCATTGCACCTTCTAGTTCCTCGATATCAATCGCATTGTCGATGGCTTCTTGTGGTATTTCAATTTCACCGATTTCATCGAAGTCGGAGAAAGTCCCTTGCATTTCTTGAGACATCTCCATCGTTTGACCCTCTTGTTCCATCTCCAAATCCATATTCATTTCCATTTCCTCTTGATAAAACGTTTCTTTATCAATGTATATCACATAATCCAGAGCGTTGATTTCCATCTGCCCGAGCACTTGTTCCATTTCAGCTTGCATCTGCGGATCACCCTGTTGCATCGTTGCAAATTCTCTCGTGATCTCCATGAGCTCATCACCGGAACCTTCAATCGTTAAAGCATAACGGTCCTCTTCTTCTTCCAAGCTTAGCTCACTCGTATATGCTTGCATCATCTCAAGCTGTTCTTGGGGGGATATCTCCAAATCTTCAATATTTTCCATCCCCAAGGCGCTTCCGTCCATCATGATCCATTCATCAATTTCCGGGTCCAGCATATAAATCGTGCCGTCTTCATCCATATATTGTTCGATCTCCATATCTTCTTCCGTCATTGGGTTTGGCGTAACCATTGTTTGCGAGAATGACATCGGATCTAAAACAACATCCATGCTCATCGTCATATCCATGGGCATTTCTTCACCGTCTACAGTTATGCTCTGATTCATATCCATTTCTGCGCTGTAATTGTTTAATTGATCCATTGCCTCCATAGATTGACTTAAGACCTCTTCTGCATCCATCTCTTCTTCCATACCATCTGTCTCTTCCGTGCCTTCATCGATGCCATTTTCGTTCGTCTCTTCTGCCTCCACTTCCTCCTCTGCCGGTTCAGCGTCGTTTTCAACTTCTTCGGTATCTGCGTCTCCATCTCCACAAGCTGCCAAAAGCAACATACAGGCGGATGTTGCTATAAACCCTTTCTTTTTTATCATTACCGTTACCTCCCTGATATGTATTACTTATCTCAATTTATTCGCTCTTTGAATGCTTCATAACCAGGCTCTGTTAAAAATCCTTTACAGAAAACTTTTATCACGAGCCTTCTGCAGAAATTTCATGCCGTTGCAAAAGTACATCCATCCTTGTTTGAAAAAGTAATGATTGCTCGTAAGCCTGTTCATAATATACATCTCGTTCTTGAAATAGTTCTGCGGCTCTCTCATCATCCTCCTCTTCAATCGCAGCAATAAATGCCTCTTCTTCAACATTTAAGGCTGCTAAATAATATTCTGCTTCTGCTAGCAGCATTGAATGAAGGTCTTGATTGTCCTTATGTGATAATTTGATATCATGAAGGTAATTATTCATGAGTTCAATCTGAGGTTGTAAATCGTTTACAATAATGGAGAACATTTCTTCCTCATCGCCTAAATCAGCTGCAGTCTGATATTCGTCATACATCATTGTCAAATCCTCTTCTATATAACGATATTCAGCATGTGGGCCATGTATATATTCAAGGAGTTCCCCTTCCCCTGTTTCGTCACAAGCCGCTAACAAGAACATGCCAAATAGCGAAAATAATATCATTTTTGCCATTCTCTCAACCTCTTCATCTTATAAGCTCCGGTTGTTCCATGATAAGACTTCAACAAATGAAATTTCCAAACCATTCCCTCTTTGGTGGATCTCTTCATTTCCTTCATCAATCATGCTACCAAAAGCTACTTGTTCGTAAGTAACTGCCGTGGTAATCTCAATTCGATTTTCTTCGTTAAACATTCTTATCGTCGTTTCACTTAAGTTTCCATTATTTCTTGTAATAATTTCAGAGACCTCGTTTGTAATTTGCTGACTCGCGTCAATGAGTGCTTCTTCAATTTCCTCCTGTAAATCTTCATCCTCTGGAATTTCTTCTTCAAGAATTTGATTGATTGCCTGAATTTCCGCTTCATTTTCACTATAGTTTTCCGCGTCCAAAAGCTCATCTTTTCTATCTTCAACGAGCTCTTCTAATTCCTCATCTTCTTCATCTTCATCCTCATCGCCATTTTCATCGTCTTCATCCTCATCATCCTCATCACGTTCATAACTTCCGATGACGCTCAGCATTTCATCGTATATAATGCCGGTTGCGGCAAGGCTGGCTTGTTCTGCAGCTGTTCCAGCTTGTTCATTAATCGCAAATATTTTCCCGAAATTTACGATAAACACTAGCATCAAAGCAATGATCATGATTAGTCCGATCGTAAGGTACGTGACGTTACCCTTTTCACTTCTCAAGTGTTTCATGCAACTATTAATCATGGGATCACCCTACTCGTTACCGAATGATCGAGGGTAACGGTAGCTTCACTTCGCCATTGTGACGGCACAAAGATCAGTCCATGATCAACCGACATTGATGCTTCAAAATAACCAGATCCATCGGGTGCTATAGAAAAACTTTGAACGCTGAGTGCGCTACTATCCCCGACAACTTCCCGGGCAATGGCTTCCGCCTCATAGGCCTCTTCTGTTACAGCATATACTTTAGCCGCTTCGTTCACCGCCGATTGCGAACTCATAACGGCATAACCCGATGCAACCGCCTGCCAAAGGATTAGGAAAAACATGAATATAAATGGGAGGACACCGAGTAATTCAATGGTTGCTGAGCCTTTCTCTTTTTTACAATGCTTCAGCATCAGTTTCACCTCTTCTATGATATGCACGATTTATATAATACTGCAAATAGACATGCATAAACAAAATCGTCAGGATTATATTCGGCTCTTTTCCCTCTACATTTTTTTTGAAGATATATCTTGTAACAAGGGATAAATAAATTAATGATATAAAACCGAACCAACTGATCCAACTCTCAAAAGCATTATAAATAAGAAAATAAGGCGTTAGGATATAGACCCAAATACTTAAAAGTAAAACGACAGTAAGGGCTCCAAAAGAAATTAAAACAAGAAATGGAAGCCCCATAGGAATGAAACGGAATTCGTCGAATTGATTCAATGCTTTTCTCCTCGTTAAAAACCAGTAAGGAGAATACATGCCCACTGTTAAGATCGTAAGCGCAACGGTTAACCATACTTGAGATTTCTTCGGTCTATTCATTTTTTGTGGTAGAGTAGCTTCCATGATTACCCTTCCCTTTTTCAAATTATCCTAGAAATTGACAGCTTCATATGATTCAAAGCTTTCAGGTCTATGACGATGATAAAGAACTGAAATGACACAAACGAATAACGGCAAGATGAGAATATTTACAGATAGCTGCATGATAGTCATCGCAATCGGCAACTCTGTCACAAACGATGTACCAATAGTAAAAATTGCAGTCAGGAACACGTTTAGAGAAATAAACATGAGTGCAAAGACCCCGACATCAACAAATGAAGTTCTGAACCATTGCAACAATGCCCTTAAAAGATCGCTTCCATGTTTATTGTGTATGATCGCAACATATGGATGGAGAAAAGTCATAATGAGTAAAAACAACCCCGGCAAAATGAATGCAAACAATCCCGCGATTGATGCAAAAATAAACAACATGGCGCTCCCAATTACTGGAAGCAAAAATTTAAAAAAGATCTTAACACTATCTGATACTTTTACATGTTCATGAACGAGTGATGTTGCGCTCATCGAAATAAAAGGAATCTGAGCTAAAATCATGATCATGATTGCTGTCACGATCATAACAAATGAACCTAACCCCTCAAGGTTATGAATACCAAAATAATACGTAGCCCCTGTACGAATAAAAAATTCTAAAATATATAGGGGAAGGACGATCACCACTGATAAAATAAGCACGTTTATTAAATTTTGATTATATAATTGAAGTGCATCCTTTAGAACGTTCATTGCCATCGCCCCCCTCGCATTAGTTATTGTTTTCTTCTACTTTCACATATGCAGGTATACTTACCAACACAAAAAGATAGGCAAAGGGGGCGACCATCGAAAATATAACGGTCATCGCTACTTCATCCCCCTGTTGTGAGCCCAATGCTACGGCAAAACCATAACTTGAAGGACCAATAAAAGCGGCTGCCAATAAAACGATACCATATATGGTCCCTCCAATAGGATACTTCCGAGGGTGTCTCATAGCATTATATAAATATTCTCTCTTTACTATCGCAAAAAACACCATGAGGATGTAAATGACTAACAACAACACGCCAAACCATATAACCTCACCATATACTCTCCATGTAGATACGAGCATAAAGAGAGCACTGACATTGAGAACGATGATCCCATGAAGTAACCGATGATTTTCTTGCTTATATCTTTTTGTTACAACTTGAGAGATACTGTAGATGAATAATAGCCCTACAATAATTGCCATGATACTACCATAAAACAAGTTAGCATCTGGTGCAGCTGTTGCTGCGAGGGCAGCGATAGCTGGCACTATAATAATAAATAGGCTTGCAAATCTCAAAGTGCTTTCAGTTGGTTCTTGCTGTTGACTCTCCACACTACCACCGCCCTTTTAATTTATCCACCAAATAAACCTTTCGCGCCATCCCACAATTTTTTGGCTCCATCTGTCACAGCATCAATGCCATTTTTCACTTTTGTCTGTGTCCAATCTCTAAAATTTCGACCCCAAGGTGTCATCATAAAGCCGGTTCCGAGCAATCCTACCCCTGCTCCAACGATAGTTCCGATGCCGGGAACAGCCGATCCTAACAAGGCTCCTGCTGCCACACCTGAACCAATGCTCGCTGCTGTAGTGCCAGCCCCTATCCCTACATCGGTAATCACTTCAGAAGCAAAAGCTGAACCTCCTGATTTATCACCAAACGGCGAATAATCCCAAACATGCTGACCTACACTTAATCCTGCTCCAACGAAACCCCCACCACGTAAATTGGTAGTTAATGATCTGAATCCGTCAGAAAGTGGATTTAAGTTGTTACTATAAAAATTGCTAAATTCAGTTCCTAAATTTGTGTAAGGTGTCGGGCTATCAAATATTGCACCAATCAGATCTCCACGTAAAGCCGCGTGGATACCCCCACGACCAAGATCCAATGCATCATCTACTAACCCTAATCCTTCATCCATTGCTCCCATCACAGTACTTGGTAAGTCCGTAACTTCCCCATCATCTGCCGGATTCATTATACTCAATAGTTCACCCGGCAATGATAGCAGATCAGACGTTGGAGAATTATCTAATTCCCCACTTGCTTCTACAACACTTGATCCATAGCGATCTCCTAATTCCCCATCTGCTACGTAGGGGTTGTTACCATATGGATCTTCATATCCAGGTCCGTCTCCGGCTGCAGTTCCTTCACCTTGGGGACCGCTGCCCCCGTTGGTGCCATCTCCATCAGGGCCGCTTCCGCTTCCAGGACCGCTGCCTCCGTTGGTGCCATCTCCATCAGGGCCGCTTCCGCTTCCGGGACCGCTGCCCCCGTTGGTGCCATCTCCATCAGGGCCGCTTCCGCTTCCAGGACCGCTGCCTCCGTTGGTGCCATCTCCATCAGGGCCGCTTCCGCTTCCGGGACCGCTGCCTCCGTTGGTGCCATCTCCATCAGGAACGCTTCCGCTTCCGGGACCGCTGCCTCCGTTGGTGCCATCTCCATCAGGAACGCTTCCGCTTCCGGGACCGCTGCCCCCATTGACGCCATCTCCGTCTGGACCGCTCCCGCTTCCGGGACCGTCGCCTCCGCCGGTGCCGTTTCCGTCTGGGCCGCTCCCACTTCCAGGACCGCTACCGTCGGGAGCTTCTCCACCTCCTGGCAAGTCACCTCCGCCTGATCCGCCACCTTCTCCGGGAACAGATCCCTCAGGTATATCACCAGGCGTAATGGGATTACCTGGTTCTATCGGTGTAGCGGGGGTGATTGGACTTCCGGGTTCTATCGGATCTCCAGGGTTCGGTTGATCACCAGGTTCAGGTGGATCCCCCGTTTCAGGCGGGTCCCCCGGTATAATCGGATCCCCTGGCTCAATCGGGTCTCCGGGCGTAATTGGGTCTCCTGATTCTATAGGACTACCGGGATTAATGGGTGTAAATGCAAAACCAGTAATTGAAACAAAAGGGGAAAATGCTAGAAAAAAAGCTAATACGCCGCCAAAGAGCCTGCGGAATGTTTTATTCATTGGATTTAACCTCCAAAACTGTTCAATTTGGCTCTATGTTCCATTCGTGATGTGTTAATCATTGACATATTCATCTTGTAGTTCTTCAATCTCTTCAACCATCTCTTCGTAATTTTCATTATTAATATCTTCCAGCTCTTCTTGAATTTCATCAGCGATGTCCCTCTTCATACTCTCCAAATCACTAGATTGTGACTCAATGTACTGCCTGGCATCAGTTGTAATGACTTCTTCATCATCAAGGAAACGAGCGATATCTTGGCGAGCTGCATAATCTTGACGACGCATTAAATCAGTCCAGTCATTTCGATAACCTTGAATGGTTGAATTTTGCATAGCATAACGTTCACTGCTCGCATCGCTCTGAGCGCCACTCAACCAATCTTCCCATCGCTCCGATAGTGCTTCCGATTGTTCGAGCTGCTGTGTCAATTCGTCTTCATTCGCCGCATTCGTGTATGTTCCTTCCGTCATATCGGCCAATTCACGTAGTTCTTCTTGACCCTCAGAATCAATATCAAAACCGATGATATTGAGAAAAGGTTCCACCTCAGAAGAGTTCAGCTGATCAGCTGCTTCAATAGGGTCACCATCACACGTTTCAATGCCATCACTAACAAGATAGATAATATTCGTGTTTTCATCCCCCGGAAAATCTTCGAAATCTTGTTCCGCTTCTTGCAAAGAATACGCAATAGGCGTCCATCCAGTAGATTCAACGTCGTCTAGCTCATCAGCAAATGCGTCTTCATCATACTCCTCGATATCATAGACGAGCTCAGAACTTGCACAGGACTCTTCTCTTCCTTCATTCGTGTTATCCCCTTCATGACCATACACACGCAAACCAATTTGGGCGTCCTCTGGCAATGTTTCGACAAAAGATTCTATCGAATCTTTGGCGATTTCCATTTTCGATGTGCCTTCTATCTCTTGAGCCATGCTGCCGCTGGCATCGAGGATAATCTGGGCATTAAATTGATCTTCAAACGAAAACTGCCCCTCATCTTCAAAGTCAGGATGACCAACTTGTGATTGCCGTATTTGCTGTATGATATTGTCAGGATCAGGAAAATCAGCCGCAACCCATGAATATATAAGTGTCCAAAGTTTATCGTAAGTTTCTTCCTTTTCGTCCCATTCGTCAGCTTCAAACTGCATGATTGGTTCCATGACATCCATAAATTCTTCTTCATAATCATCAATTCGTTTGTTTGCCAAAGGGCCTGGCTCGTATGCCAAAATCTCATCCAAACTCTCAGGTGGGCTATCGGCATCAGCCACACGTTCATCCAGCCATTCATTGGGTTCCTGTTCTTGTTCCTGTTCGGAGGCACTTTCATCACTATGTTGTTCTTCCGTGGATACGTCTTCGCCTTCTGAATTTTCGTCTCGCTCTGCATCCTCATCACCCGAACATCCATTTGCTACGAATGTTAAAATAATCACGGGGATGATGATACAATGATTAAGGTTCCTCATAACGACAACCTCCTTTTCATTTATAATAGTTACAATATTTTATAAGAGCATAAGGAAAATTATTATGTAAGAAGGGAGCGCATCTATTAAGCGTTTTACATGCGCTCCTTTAGTCACTTTTTAGCCACCAACCATATCGCCAATCTGACTCAAAATGTCATCTACAATGCCCTCAACCGTCTCATCATTATTAGCCAATGCTGTAGATAGCAACCCTAGAAGAATGATTATGACAGCTGCTATGCCTAACCACTCTAGTGATTGTGCACCTTTTTGATTATTTAGGTGTGATGAGAGCTTTGCATATGTTTGTTGGCACAATTTTTTCATGTCCACTCACCTCCTTAAGATAGTAATGTTTATGACAACGCATCAAAGACACCATAATCTCCGAATAGAATATTTAAAGCCATTAATCCTCCTATAAGGATCATCGCTGTTGGTAGAACGACAAAAGTTGTTATTAACGTAACTTTCGGAGATGCTTTTGAAGCTTGTTCTTTGATTTGTTCCTTCTTAATTTTTCGCATTTCCTCTGATTGAACTTTGAAGGTCTTTGACACGGGAACGCCTAATTGTGCGCCCTGAATTAAACCTTTTATTAATTTCTGGAACTCATAGCTATCATTTCGTTCCAGTAACTCATTGTACGCCTGTTCTCGCGGAACCCCTAAACTAATTTTTTGGTTAAACCGATTGAACTCCTCTTGAATAGGCCCTTTGAAATATGGACTAATTTGTCGCAGTGCATTATCTAAACCCACACCTGCCTGTAAAGTTACACTTACGGTATCCATGAAATCCGGCAAATTGCTACTCAAATCTTCTTGCCTTTTTTTTACTTTCGAACGCAACCAAAAAATGACTGAAAAATAGCCAACAATCGGTAAAATAATTAATAGAAGCGACCCAAATGGGAACCCTAATACGAATAGAAATAGACCGACCATAGCTCCTAAAAGGAGAGAAAAAATTTTAAGACCCTGAAAACGATCAACAGTAAGCTCTAAGGGATATCCTGACTGCATTAACCACTTTTCTACATCAATCGTTTCACTGAAAAAATTGATTCTATGACCTAGTGCAGATAAATCATCGGAGAACTTAAATACTTTCGTTAACATCTTCTCCTTACGCGTGGCGACATTCTTTCTTAAACCGGTTTCCAGTTCAGCAATATCCTGAACATGCTGTTTTAATTCTCTTCGTTCCTCAAGATGTCGGTAACAAGAGACTAAGGCCAAAATCAAAAATAAGTAAAAGAAAACTAGTGCTACAAAAATCAAGCCATCCATAAAGCTACACCCTTATATCTGTTACTTTTCGTACAAGGAAAAAGGTTAGCACTGTTCCTGCAACGAATAAAGCAAGAAGTATTAAACCAACACCGGAAAACAAGGGATCAATAAATCCATCCATTACAATGTTCATCATCAAAACAAGTGCAATCGGCATAGCCGGTAAAATATATGCGATATATTTTTGCTCAGCTGTCATAGACTTAATTTCTTGAGCCAACATCTTACGTTCATCCAAAGTACTGGCCATCTCATCAAGTACTGCAAAAAGATCACTACCCGCTTTCTTTTGGATGATCAATGTTGCAACGAAGATCTGAAAATCCCTACTGGGGACTCTGGCTTGTAGCTGTTCCATGACCTGGTTAAAATCAACACCGAGAGCCAGCTCGTTATTCATGCGCCGAAATTCACTTTTTGCAGGTTCAGGTAGTTCTCTGGCCGCCAGGCTGATTGCTTGATTCAATGTCATACCGGAACGTGTACCGTTGGCAAGAATCCGACAAATATCCGGGAGTTGAGCATTCAAACGTTCCTGGTACTTATGCCTTCGAAAATAGAATAATGATCGACGGCTGATTTCCATGACAACCGCACCAAGTAGCACGCTTATAAATAATCCTATGTTCAAAAAATTCGAAGCCAGAAACGCGAAGCCAAGTCCTCCCACAAGGAGGAAGGCATAGAATTCCGACGCATTAAGAGGTACATTGGCTCTAATTAATTGGTCTTTAACCTTCTGCGCATGAACTGTACGGTCAAATTTTTCACCTAGTACAACGATAAAGCTCTCTCTTTCTTGATCTTTATCAAACCAATCCCCAATTTTCTTTTTCCATTCTTTCTTCGAAGCACGATACCCCAAAAAGCTGTAGAGACCTAAAAGTACCAAAAGCACGGCAAGGCTAAATAATATAGCTGGTGTCACGCGTACCCACCACACTTTCCGGCTGAAATATTCGTTCATCTACTTCAGCACCATGCACTTTCAAATGGTCTAGACAATTTGGAATGTTGCCTGTCGCTTCAAAGACGCCAAGAACCTCGCCATTAGAATCCAATCCTTCACGTCTAAAACGAAAGATATCACGAACTTCTACTTGGCCTGAATCTATTACATTCACCTCTGAAACAGAAACAATTCTTCTTCTTCCATCCGTTAGTCTTTCACCCTGAATAATAATATCAATGGCACCAACGATGTATTCGCGTATGACATGAGCCGGTAATTCCATACCTGCCATTATAATCATACCTTCAACACGCCGAAAAGCATCAAAGGGAGAGTTGGCATGGACGGTGGTTAATGATCCTTCATGACCTGTATTCATCGCTTGTAACATATCGAATGCTTCTGGACCACGAACTTCTCCCACAATAATACGGTCAGGTCTCATTCGAAGTGAATTCTTCACCAGTTGTCGGATACTGATCTCACCTGTCCCCTCTACGTTAGGAGGGCGTGCTTCCATTCCTACAACGTTACTTCGATTTAATTGTAATTCCGCAGAATCTTCGATTGTCACCACACGTTCTTGTTCCGGAATTGATTTCGATAATGAATTTAACAGGGTAGTCTTACCACTTCCTGTCCCGCCGGAAATGAGAACATTTAACTTCGCAGTAACAACTGCCGTTAAAAACTCATTTATTGGATCATTTAAAGTCCCCAAATCAATTAGGTCTTCCATTTCAAAGGGGTCTTTTCGAAATTTACGTATGGAGATTAACGTTCCATCAAGACTTACAGGTGGAATGACTGCATTCACACGACTCCCATCCTGCAAGCGAGCATCTACCATTGGTGAACTTTCATCAATTCGCCTTCCCAATGGTGCTACGACACGATCAATGATATGTCTTAAATGACCTTCATCACGAAATTTTAATTCGGTTAAAGCCAGTTGCCCGTTTTTTTCAATATAGACTTCCTTATGACCATTAATGAGAATTTCAGTGATCTCACTGTCATTAAGTAAAGGCTCAAGTGGACCGAATCCTACAGCGTCATTTACTAATTGATCAATAAGTGAATCTTTACCTCTCTTTGAAAGCACTACTTTCTCTTCACTCATGAATTGATTGACAAGGCGTTCTATGGTTACGCGCATTTCAGACGCTTCCATACTCGTTAAGTGGTCTAAGTTCGTTTCATTTAATAAGCGATCCTTGTAATGTTCTAGCAGCCGTTCAGTATATGCTTCATCATACGAAGAATAGGACAGCTGGCGAGTCGAAGTAGATTTATTATTACCTTTATTTTTAAATAGCGACGACAACAGGTATCCTCCTTCGACGAAATGTTAACTCTTATGTTGGGTATGTACCCATTTTCTAATATCCTTAGCGAGAGCAGTTAGCTTCTTCTCTTCTGCTGATTTTCTTAGGGGCTCCCCTTGATTGAGCAAAGGTTGTACTCCTCTCTCATCTCTTCTAAGTTGTATGGGTGAGATGTTAGCTGCAATGAAATTTTTCAAATCATCAAGTTTTAACTCATTCATGTTGTTCTTCATATTCACGATCAATTCCAGCCGATCGCTCATGTCCATACCCAACCTTGTAAACACTTCCTCAACTTGGCTGAAGATTCGCAGCGAAATCGTATCAAGATTCATAACATAGTAGATTTTATCGGATTCTTCCAAAGCTGCGTAGGTATTAGAATTCATTTCAGCAGGGAGGTCTATAATGACAAAGTCGTAACTTCTGCGACATGCCCGGATAATCCTTGCGATATCCGCATCGTTTATATTCTCAGCCTTTTCTGCATCCCTTGGACTTAACAACACCTCAATATTTGAGTATTCCTCCGCCTCTGTGACATTACGAATATGATTTTCATTTAACTCGTTAATCACTGGTTGTAAATCAACAATCGAGCGATTACTGTCTATGTTCATGTAGGTTTCAACCCCGCCATATTGGAGGTTTAGATCCAGGAGAACCACTTCTAAATTAGATTCCAGCTGCAATGTCTGCGCATAAGTTGAAGCTACCAGTGTCTTTCCAACACCACCCTTACCACTAAAAAACGAAACGACACTGCCCCTTCCACGCCTTAGCGAGATATTACTCGCCTTTTCATTATCTTCGATAAAAAATTTAACACTCTTTTGTAACCGATCCTTAAATTGGGCAACTTCATCTGGTATGACAAAAAAGTCATTAACGCCGGCGCGTACCGTTTCACGTAGTGAGAAAAAATCATGGCTTTGGCTAACAAACAAAATAATAGATGAAATTATTTCTCGTTGAATGTACTGGAGTAAATCAATTTCATATTCATCGTCACTCTCCGTCTCAGTCATAATTATAATGTCGGGCGAAATACGATCAATTTCCATTTTCACTTCAGAAAAAGTGATACTTTTCATATTGGGATAATCTTCCAATATATCCATTAATTGATCTCTAAGAGCTCCAACATCAGTGATTAATAAAATTTTAGCGTCCATTGCTTTCTACATCCTTCATTAATCATCTTCATCTTCGTCCTCGCCTTCTTCATCATCTGGCTCGTCTCCTTCAATCGTTTCTTCATCCTCGGGTTCTTCTAACTCATCTTCTTCTGTGATCTCCTGTAAATCGACATCGCTTTCGCCCAAATTTGCTTTTAAGACACGTATAGAATCAGCATAGTTCTGCATATGAATGAGTTCTGCCGCATCATCTGTGGAAATTTCCATCGCAGCTCCTGTCATATCATTTTCTTCTCCTCCATGCATCACCATGGCGACAGGGACATCACTCATTAAGATTTCCGTTTCGTCTTCACCCTCAAGCGAATGAGATACAACTAGATCCACTCTGTCAAGCGCTTCAAGTTCCTGGTCAAATTGAACCCCGTCTCCTTGATGCAAGGCAACCAGACGGTGATTCTCATCTGTAACATCCGAATAAGACCTCAGTATATTTTGAACAAGTAGGTCCCCTTCGGTTAACGGTACTACTGATACCATATTTTCCAACTCTGCGGGATCGGTAATATGGGAAGATGTAACAAAGCGATTGGGAAGTTCCATTGTAGATACATTATCTTCTGTGATCATTTCCCGAGATGGAACACTTGCATCTGCGACATATACTTCAGTAGCCCCTCCTAGGTCTGTTTGTAAACTTTGTACTTGTTGAAAAAATAGTAACCCTGCAATAAGTGCAACAATAAATGCAAGTACTAGGAATATAATGGCTCTTCGTTTTGATTCCAACATCGTCTATTGTCCTCATTCCTTAAAGCATAGTTTTTTAGCAGGGGTTGTCTATAGTTTATTAATACTATTAATAGTTAACTACGATACTGCCCCTATTTTTTATCACAACATTAGCTACAGAAAAATTTAAGACATGATTAACGTGCTTTGTGAAGCGGGCACCAAGTATTGGTACACATTTTCTAAGTTTACCACCCTAATTTGTAAAATTATATCCTCTAATGGTTACATCTTTCACATTATTGTAAAATGATAACATAGTTCAATAAGCCCTTATTTATGTACATCAAGGGGGTTACTCGGCCTTTAAGATGATATTTTTAAAAATTTTCCTGTTTTGTGCCTTAAACAAACGTTTATTTACATTAGGAGGTTCGAAAATTCTAATCCTTTTCTAATCTCGTTGGCTGATTATTTTTGTATAATGGACGTAGAGTGAATGGAGCGGAGGTGATCGGTCGTGGCCAGAATTTTGATTGTGGAAGACGAGAAGCGTTTGGGGCGGCTTTTAACGTTGGAATTGGAGCATGAGGGATACAGCGTGGAGGTTCAACATGACGGCCAATCGGGTTTGGAGGCTGCTTTGGATGGTGGCTGGGACCTCATTATTCTCGATGTGATGCTGCCGTCGTTGAGCGGGATGGAAATCCTTAGGCGTTTCCGGAGGGAAGATACGTTAACGCCGGTGATGATGCTGACGGCGAGAAATGAAATTCCCGATAAAGTGAGCGGCCTTGATCTCGGGGCGAATGATTACGTATCCAAGCCGTTTGAAAATGAGGAGCTGTTGGCGAGAATCCGCGTGCAGTTGCGTGAACATAAAAAAGCAGTGAAGGATGAAGAAATTCTGCAGTTTGAAGATTTGACGGTGAACGTCAAAAGCCGGGAAGTCCAAAGGGACAATGAACAGATCACGCTCACCCCGCGAGAATTCGACTTGCTCCATCACCTGGTCGCCAATCAAGGGCATGTCCTAAACAGGGAACAACTCATTCAAGCGGTATGGGGATATGATTTTATCGGCGACACCAACATTGTCGATGTCTATATCCGCTACCTCCGCAAAAAAATAGATGCCGGTGCTAAACCGTTGATTCATACAATGAGAGGCGTCGGCTATGTCATGAAAAGGCCCAACGGATGAAATTAAAAACAAAATTACAAGTATCGGCGGCACTGGCTTTGATTTTATTTGTCGCTGCTACAAATGTTTTCGTCTATGTCGTATATGAAAATGACAGTTGGTCCTCGGAAGTTTCGAGAGTCAGCAACCAAGCAGAGGCGACGGCTGAACAGCTCAGCGCAGCCATTGAAGACGGATCGGGATTAGATGGCATTATCCAGGCCAACCTTCCCGGAAACGGCATGGTAAGGATCATCAATTATGAGGAGGAAACCATTCATACCTCCACAAGAGAGCCGCGTTTTTCGGAATTTCCGCCGCACTTCACGAATGCACAAGCATCGCGCACATTGGTAACCGAAGATGATGAGCGATTTGTCTTCACTTATAAACCGCTCATTTGGGAAAACGGAAATGTCGTCACTTTGGAAGTGTCGGAACACCTACAAGGCATGGAAGAAAATATGGAAGTGCTTCGTTATATCCTTGTTGCGGCATCATTCATCGTCCTCATCCCGGCGGTCCTTGGAGGTTGGGTGTTAGGCGCCATCATTTTGCGCCCAATTAACGGCTTAATATCGACGATGAAAAATATTCAAGAAAAAGGCAATTTAAAGCCGATCAAAAGCAAGCGGCGCTCCCGAGATGAACTTCAGCAGCTGATCGGAGCATTCAACGAGATGGTGGAACGTTTGGAGCGGGAATTTGACAAACAGGACCAATTTGTATCCGACGCCTCCCATGAATTGCGCACGCCGTTAACCGTGATCGACGGATATGCCACCATGCTGAAACGCTGGGGAAAAACAAAACCGGAAGTGTTGGATGAGGCCATTGAGGCGATCACCGAAGAAGGGGCGCGGATGAAACATCTGGCCGAACAATTGCTGTTACTGGTCAAAGACGGGGAATATCTTCAATTGGATCCCGAACATTTTCATCTCGATGCAGTTCTCCAAAAAGCGGCACGGGCAATGGAAACCGCCACGCAACGTCAGATTCATTTTCAAGTCTCGCAAGCGCCCACTGTCTATGCCGATGTGGAAAAAGTAAAGCAAGTGCTCTATATCATTCTTGATAATGCGCTGAAGTACAGCGACAAGGCAATTGACGTATCCGTTTGGCAAGAAAACCGCGCGGCCTACGTATCAATTACAGATTACGGTGCCGGTATTCCGGAAGCGGACCAAGCGCGTATTTTTGATCGTTTTTATAGAATCAACAAAGCAAGATCACGAGGAGACGGGGGCACAGGGTTAGGATTATCCATTGCCGCGAAATTGATGGAAGCCCAGGGCGGTCGGATCAAGCTGGATAGCAAAGTCGGCGCGTATACGACATTCACCATTGAAATTCCGATTGGGGAAGGAGCAGAAATGAAATGAAAAAAATGCTCATGATAAGCGCCGGCATTGTCATTTTTTTAGTGACAGTGGTAGGCGTGACGCAGTTAAATGCCGGCACCGAGAACGCACAACTATCGGAAGACGAAATTCTGGAGAAAGTCGGGAACGAGTACCCTGGGGATGTGTCGAACGTAGAGCCGGGGGAGCATAACGGTCAACCAGTGTATACTGTGGAACTGGTCAACGAACAAGGGGTCTACAACTTTATGATCGATGCTGCCGAAGGAGAGGTGATGAACCTGGAGATCATTGAAAGTCAAACGGAGAGCGACGAAGCAAGCGAGGAAGAAACAACGGATGAAGAAGAAACGGAATCAGGCGGCGATGAACTTCCGGTGAGTGCGGCAGAAGCGGTGCAAATTGCTACGAATGAAGTAGAGGGAATCATCGACGAGCTCGAACTCGAGTTGGATGATGATGGCATGTATTATGAAATTGAAATCGAGACGAGTAGCGTGGACATCGATATGGATATTGATGCGTTTACGGGAGAGATCCTTGTCTTTTCGTATGATGATTAAGGGATTTTCAACAGGAGCTAGTGCAGGACGACTGAAATAAGTGATCCCCCATCGTTGGTGGCGCCAATATTCAGGAAACGTGCAGATCTCCACCCAGTGGTTGTGATACCAAAAATAGAAGGCGCGTCTAACATTAGACTCCTCGACGAGAACGTCCGAAATCCCCATTATGACACCTCAAGAAGCAATAATATCCTAATCAGAGGTGCCATGAGTAAGTCATGTGGAACACCGGAAGGTAAAATCATCATTTGTGAGGAAATTCAGCCATAAAGCACGAGTGACCTTGGGTGTGACCGGATAATTCGACCACTCTGCACTAGTAGTCTGTTTCAGAAGTTCCTTGGTCACAATAGCAAGGTGATAGGCTATCCTTCAAGAAACGGCAGCTCGATTCCTGTCCCCCTGAAAGCAGGGTGCTCTCCTTTTGGGGGACGACAACAGGTTTGTCGTCCCCCTTTTCGTCATTTTCCCTCCGCTTGAGGGACAACAGATGATTGCTCATTTCAGCCGTTCTGCGCTAGTCCATTGTTTTCAGAGCAGGCCTCGCAAAAAATCTTCACAGTGTTATAATTTCAGCGAACAACCCAGTTTTTCTATCGCATTCCCTCGTCTTACGTTATAATTTCGCCGACTGTTGGCGAAATACCATCATTAAAGGCTTTCGCAACATCGCGAAAGCCTTTGGTGTTACTCATCTTCAATCTCCATTTCCTTACCATCCAAGAATTCGATTTCGATTTCCAGTTCTTTGTAATTCGAATCCAAGTTAAATGCATCCAATGCAACGTTTATCCCTTCATCTTTACTCGTGTTTTCGTCAATGTCAATGTTCGGAAGGATGTGGGAAAGTTCATTCAGCGCCTTGTCCCCGCTTATTTCAATCTCTTTATCCTTGCGTTCGTCCTCAATTTCGGCCTCGGGATCGCCGCCCTCATATTCGTAATCCGCTTCATAGTCTACATCATCGCCATACTCAACTTCCAACTCAAACTCCTTATAGGGTAGTGACTCGAACCAATGGCTTTCGCTATTTTCATCTGCTTGCACGGTTTGTTCTTCCACTTGGGTTACGCTCTCATCGGTTGCTTCTTCCACCTCGGTCGTGCTTTCAACGATTGGCGCTTCACCACCGTCTTTTGGTTGCCCATCATCACCTGCGCTTGCATTAAATTGAGAAAATCCAAAGGCCGATAGAGAGATAGCAGCTACCCAGCCGGTGGCAATCATAAATTTTTTCATTCCATGTTCCTCCTTTTGTTGGTATACATTCACTGTACACCTCCCCGATGAACCTTCTCTGAATGCAACATTAAAATTTGATTAGAAAAAATAAAGCGGCGTACCACTAAAATTAGTAGTACACCGCCTTTTTCCGTATTTATTAGTTTCTCCCAAAAACATCGCCCGCCAGTTGCATGATCGTCATGTCATCCATCGGCGGGTTATGCAGACCGGCACGCACATCGCGGTAATAACGGCCGAGCGGTGTGTCCGGCTGCAAACTTTTCGCCCCGGCAACGCGCATGGCAAGGTCAACGATATCGACCGCGTCGTTCACGACAACGTGTTTCACCGCACCCAATTCCGTTTTCATCTGCTGGCGTGTTTCTTGATCACTTCGATCCCATTTTTCCGCGACAGCGTAAAGGAAATGGCGACTGCGTTGCCTCTTCAGTTCTGCTTCACCGATTTTTTGTTTAATGTTTGGCAAGTCAGCGATCGTGCCTTCGATGCTATTCGGCGAATAATGATTCGCGTAGTTAGCGCTATAATCAAGGGCCGCCTCGGCGATGCCCAAATAACAAGCGGGAATATGCAAGAGCCATCCGGCCGCTTCTTTTTTTCCCGGGGTGAATGTTTGCACATAATCTGCATCCTTCAACTCTACATTTTCCAGCACGAGGTCGTCGCTTCCGCTGGCGCGCATCCCGAGGGCGTCCCACGTGTGATCTACCGAAACGCCCGGCAGGCTGTGGCGGACAAGGAAATTCCCCACTTCATCGCTGCCTTCAATACCGGCGCTTACGATAAAATAATCAAGGGTAGGCGCAAGTGTGGTAAACGTTTTGCGCCCGCTGATCGTCCAGCCGTTTTCCGTTTTTGTTGCTGTTGTTTCCGGACGTCCGCCGCGGGTCGGGCTTCCCGTCGCTGGTTCACTGGCGGCTCCATTGAGCAGGGCGCCGCTTCCCACAATATCTTGCGCGACCGCCGCGTATGTTTTTTCATCCCAAGTTTCATTTTTCCCGAGCTGCATGGCAAGACCCATATGCCAGCCAATCGAGAGTCCCGTAGATCCATCGGCCTTGGCAATCGTTTCTTGCAACTCCAGCATATCCGAAAGCCCGATACCTTGCCCGCCGTATTTTTTTGGTACCGTGAGTCCCGGGTAGTTCGCTTCCCGTAACGCTTGGAAATTTTCATGAGGGAACGTACCTGCTCGATCATGCTCGGCAGCCCGTTCTTTGAATGCAGGTACGATTTTCGCTAATATTTCCAGTCGTTCTTGTTGCGTCTGACATGTTGCTAAGTCCATCGTTATCCCTCACCTTTTAAAGCATCTTCTTCTAATTATACTAAAACGATCAGGATTATGCATGGGCTATCAATCATCAAGAGGGATTTCCAATTCTACGCTCCCTTCTTCCGCAAGCTCTCCTTCCAAGTCTTCTCCTTCTTCACCATAATATTCGGCGATGTGCTCCCATTGATTCGATTGATTCGGATTCATGGTAACGACAAGATATGGATCCTCTTCATAGTCATCAAGATCATCGGGAATATTTACCCGTAATTCAAAACTTCCGTCCGGGTTTGCATGGACTTGGCCGGAATAACCGATGGCTTGGTAGCCGGGAATACGGAGATATCCGTGCACTCTGGCTCCTTCCACCAGGTTGCTTCCCCCGCTTATGCAATAGTGATTGTCTTCCTCACTCGTTTTAACATCCAGCCTTATGTCCGTTTCTCCCTGATCTTCCGGAAGATCCCAATTCGGAGCCTCGATGCTGATCGATTGTTGCTCGTCAAAGTCAGGAGGAAGGATATGTTCGAAGGAAGCGACTTGAATCGACACGTCCTCTTCGTCGTATTCTTCATCCAACCGGAGAAAATCACCTTCAATATTTTCCCCCTCTCCGCCATAAAAATCGATGACATCTTGATTTTCTTGATTATATGGGTTAAAAACCAAACGGTAATGAGTCGTTCGATCATAATCAGGTATCGTATGTTCGAGTTCAAACGCCCCGTCTTCTTCTATTTCAAATGAATCGTCCGTGCCAAAAGAAGCAACGTCATCCATGCGGACTTCTCCTTCGATTTCCGCGCCGGGCATGAGATTTGTTTCTCCAGTGACTGTCATATCATTACCGTCAATTTCGATTCCCCCAGAAAATTCAATATTTTCATCGGCTTCAGCGGTAACGTCTTCGCCGACATCTGCTTCTTCGTTGATATTTTCTTCTTCCTCTTCTGCATCTGCGCCAATGTCTTGTTCCGAGTCTTCATCCGTCTGGACGTCTTCTTCTACACACCCCGCCAACAATGCACCACTGACCAACATGCCTTGCTTTTGCTTCATCCCCGTCTCCTCCTCGTGATAAAACTTCGTTTTTGTGTTTTAAGCTGATATATCCCTCGATTCCGCTGATATAATGCCAGCGCCCGACGCAAAAAAGCCCCGAGTTCTATGTAAACCCGAAGCTATCTTAAGGATTTAATCATGAAAGTCGAGACCCGAGTGCACTTCTTTGACGTATTCAGCACGCACGACATAGTCGCCGAAATGTTCCCCTTCCTTACGTTCTTTCGCATATTGGGAAATGATCGGGCGTAATTCTTCCAAAATTTTATCTTCGCCGATGTTTTCCCGATAAAGTTTATTCAGGCGCTCACCGGCAAAGCCTGCGCCTAAATAGAGGTTGTACTTTCCGGGTGCTTTTCCAATAAAGCCGATTTCTCCTAGTGCGGGGCGGGAGCACCCATTATCGCAGCCGGACATGCGAATGATGATATCCTCATCTCGGAGTCCTGACTCATCCATGAGGGTTTCGATTTTTCCCAACAACTCCGGGAAGTAGCGCTCCGATTCGGCCATGGCCAACTCGCATGTCGGAAAGCCTACACAGGCCATGGAGTTTCGACGCAGGGCAGATTGCTGTTCCCCATCTTCCAAACCGTACTTCTCTACCAATTCAGCAATTTGCTTTTTCTTCTGGCCGGTCACATTGCTGATGACAAGATTTTGATTTGGGGTAAGTCGAAAATCACCGGTATGGATCTTTGCGATTTCGCGTAATCCGGTCATCAACGGATAATCTTCGTAGTCCCGAATACGGCCGTTTTGAATAAATAATGTCAAATTCCACCGGCCTTTTATTCCTTTTACCCAACCATAGCGGTCGCCGTTATGTTCAAAATGATAGGCGTGTTCTTCTTCGAGATCCCAGCCTAATCGATCGTTTAACTCTTGCTTGATCCAATCGAGTCCTTTAGCATCGACCGTGTATTTAAAACGCGCATTCGTCCGAACCGAACGGTTGCCATAATCCCGCTGAATGGCGATCACATGCCAGGCGACATCAAATAGCTGTTCCGGCGTGCAAAAACCAATCACACGGGACAATTGCGGATACGTTTCCGTATTCCCATGAGTCATGCCCATGCCACCGCCAACCGCAACGTTAAACCCTTGCAGTTCCCCGTTGTCCACGATCGCGATGAAACCAAGATCTTGTGAAAAAATATCCACATCGTTGGAGGGCGGAACCGCGATGCCGATTTTAAATTTTCGCGGCAAATAGACGTCCCCGTATAATGGCTCCTCTGTTTCTTTACTGTCGACGACTTTTTCTTTATCAAGCCAGATTTCGTGATAAGCATTCGTTTGTGGAGAAAGGTCATTACTCAACCGCTTCGACCACTCATAAACTTCAGAATGAACCTCAGACTGATAGGGGTTGGGATTGCACATGACATTCCGATTGACGTCCCCGCATGCGGCTAAGGTGTCCAATAAGGAGTCATTAATTTCTTTTATATTTTTTTTCATATTCCACTTCATAATCCCATGCAGTTGGAACGCTTGCCGCGTCGTCAGTTTCAAGGACCCGTTGGCGTATTTGTTCGCGACGTCATCCATGACGAGCCATTGTTCGGGAGTGGCGATACCGCCGGGAGCACGCACACGCACCATGAATTGATAGGCCGGTTCCAGTTTTTGGCGGCGTCGTTCATTGCGGAGATCACGATCATCTTGCAAATAGCTTCCGTGGAACTTCAATAAACGTTTATCATCGTCGTTCATCCCTGCGCTGATGGGAGCTTCGAGGCTCTCGGCCAGGGTCCCCCGCAAATAATTGCTATCTCGTTTAATTCGTTCGACGTCACTGGGCGGGCCGTGCAATCCTGTTTTTTTCTCAACCACTTTGATCGCTCCTTTCTTTCGTTTAATAAACGTCCCGTTGATAACGTTTTTGCATTTTCATATCTTCAATGTAGACAGCGGCTTCTTCTTCGCTCAAACCGCCTTCTTGTTGAATGATCGTCGCCAACGCATCATGAACATCACTCGCCATATGTTTTTCGTCCCCGCAGACGTACAGCACAGCCCCTTCCTGCAACCATTGATAGAACTCGCGGGCATTCTCATGCATACGGTGCTGAACATATATTTTTTCTTCGCCGTCGCGGGAAAAGGCCACGTCCATCCTCGTTAGAACGCCATCCTTCAGCCATCGCTGCCAATCCACTTGGTATAGAAAGTCCGAGGTAAAATGTTGCTCGCCAAAAAACAACCATGTTTTTCCTTCCGCTTCGATTTCCTCCCGTTCTTCCAAAAAGGAGCGAAATGGAGCGACTCCTGTTCCGGGGCCGATCATAATGATCGGTGTTTGCGGATCTTCCGGTAATTTAAAATTCGGATTGTGGTGAACATAGACAGGCAGCTGCTCTCCCGCTTCCACCCGTTCTGCGCATTGTCCGGAACAAACTCCGGTGCGCGCGCGTCCATATGTTTCATAACGAACAGTCCCGATCGTTAAATGCACTTCATCGGGATTGGCCTGATAACTGTTCGCGATCGAATACAGCCGCGCTGGAATCTTGCGAAGAATCGCGATAAATGCCTCGGCGGATGTCTCCCATGGCCCGAAATCTTGCGCCAAGTCCAGGAGATCCCGTCCGGATATATACTCCCTTAGTTGATCCTCGTTTCCATCTGCCAAAAGGTTTTTCAATTCCTCATGTGACGATAATTCCGCGGCTTGCTGCATTAACGGCTTCGTCAATACCGTGATCTCAAAATGGGAAGTCAATGCCTCACGCAAAGTAGCTGTCTCCCCTTTTTTGTTCATCGTCACAGTGGTTTCGGGATTCCAGTTCATCGCCTCGATCAACCGATCCACCAACGTAGGATCGTTTTCGGGGAAGATCCCTAAACTATCCCCCGGTTCAAACTCCAGATTCGAGTCTTCAAGCGACAACTCCAGATGGCGGTTTTCCTTATTCGAGCCCCGACCGCTAATATTGAGATTCTCCATCACTTCCGCGCGGAACGGATTTTTTCTTGAGTAGGCCGTCTGCGCAGGGGCAGGTTGTGAAAGGGGCGCATCCATCGCTGATCCGCCACTCGTTGCCGGCTCCTCCGCGTGTTTGTTCAGTTCAGCAAGCACGCCACCGATCCAACCTTCCGCGTCTTCATCAAAATCAACATCACAATCGACACGCGGGTACAGACGCTCACCGCCCAATTCTTCCAGACGTTGATCAATATCCTTGCCCGCTTGGCAAAAATACTCATAAGAAAGATCGCCTAATGAAAGGACGGAAAAATGTACACCGTCTAATTTAGGCGCTTTTCTGCTATTCATCGTTTCATAAAATGAAAGACCGGGCTCAGGGGGGTCTCCTTCCCCATGAGTAGCGACAACGACAAAAATGTGATCAGCCTTTTTTAGATTTTTCGGTTTAAAATCAAGCATGGAAGCTAGGGTAACATTGCACGGTTGCCCCTCTAATTTACCGGAAAGATCTTCAGCCACTTCCTGGCAATTACCGGTTTCCGAACCATAAAGAATGGTTACTTCTTGCGTTTTGGCTTGATGATCCGCTTGTGTCAAGGTCGCCGTTTCCGGCGAATGTTCCATGGCAACCGCGGCTGTTTCTGCGTAAGCCGTTGCTGTTTGCGGAGCAGGAGAAGCCAGATATCCGCTAAGCCAAATTTTTTGCGTTGCGCTCAATGTTGGGATCAACCGATTAAGAAGATCCGTCTGCTCCTCGTTAAACGGACTATCCGTTACCTGAAGGGCCAACGCCAACACCTCCTAAAAAAATAAAAGTGAAACTTCTATCAGAGGAAATTCTTCTTTCTCTCTGAAGGGAATTCAGCTAAAAACGTCACGTCCGTCCCGGAGGTGAGAGGTAGGTCGGAAGAAGGTTGAATGCTTTTTAATCTTACTTCCGACCTCCCATCCCCATTTCCAAAATGTGCGTCGGAACGAATCACCCGTTTAACAAAAGTCAGATTTCATAGTACAAAGATCGGGATCCAGAAAATAAAATTCAAAGCCAAAGGTCAGATGCAAATATATCGTAGCAGCGAGAACTTCTGCGACATTCCTACATCAGGTCTGATACGGAAAGGTTTCCGATGTCTGACCCTCGGAATTACGGGGCTTTACCACCAGGATAAAGCCGCACGAAAAGATGACCAGTCACAACTCTATGTAAGTATATATTATATTACTTTTATAATTCTTATGTGTCAAGTAGGTTTTATTCCATTAATTACGTTTAGTATAATGAAGTGAACCCTTAGGGGTGTAGAGTCGTGTAAATTCATTTATAATAGTGGTAAAAGGGAGGGTTTACATAATGGGCACGGGACTTGGAATTGGAATTGGAATTTTTATCATCGTCATCATTGGCGGAATAGCGCTACTGGTGATTACTTGGTTCACGTCATACAACCGGCTCGTCAAATATCGGAATTGGGTCGAAGAAGCCTGGGCGCAAATCGATGTGCAACTAAAGCGCCGTTATGATCTGATCCCCAATCTCGTAGAGACGGTAAAAGGGTATGCCCAACATGAACAAGAGACACTGACACAAGTCATCGAGGCACGCAATCAGATGAACAACCCGGACAACAGCCGTAATGAACAGATGGCGGCCAATAATCAGGTCGAAAGCATGATGGGTCGGCTGTTCGCTTTGCGCGAAGCTTACCCCGATCTAAAAGCAAATCAAAACTTCCAGCAGCTTCAAGAAGAACTTACATCAACGGAAAATAAAATCGCTTACTCCCGCCAACTGTATAATAGTACGGTCATGGAGTATAACACCAAGATCCAATCAATTCCGACGAATATTGTTGCGGGGTTGCATAACTTTATTCAACAAGAAATGTTAGAAACACCGGCGGAGCAGCGCGAAAATGTAAAAGTCGATTTTAACACGGGCGATCGCTCATGATCATGTACAAACAAATCGAGCGCAACAAGCGCCATAGCGTGTTTATTGTCGCGGGATTTATCATTTTCGTGCTTGCTGTCGGGGCAGCGATCACTTACTTGATGAACGGCGAGATTTTCACGGGCATGATTTTGGCAGTTGTGCTCGGCGGTACGTACACGATGATGATGCTCATGTCCAGCACGAATGTCGTTATGCGTATGAATCACGCCCAAGAAGTGAAAGACGGTAGTCAACATCGTCGTTTATGGGATGCGGTCGGCAATATGGCCATGGTCGCCCGTATTCCGCGCCCCCGGCTTTTTATCATTAAAGACAGCAGCCCAAATGCTTTTGCCACCGGGACATCACCCGAAAAAGGAGCGGTGGCCGTAACGACCGGGTTGTTGGATCGGTTGAATCACGAAGAAATTGAAGGCGTGATTGCCCACGAGGTGGCGCACATTCGCAATTATGATATCCGTTTATCAACGATCGCCGTTGCTCTCGTATCTGTTGTTGCCATCATCAGCGACCTCGGCATACGCATGTTGTTTTTTTCCCGAGGGGGCAACAATAACAACAAGCACCCGATTTTACTGATTTTTGCCCTCGTGCTTGTCATTATTTCCCCTTTGGTCGCGATGATGATCCGCATGGCCATCTCGCGAAATCGGGAGTATCTCGCCGATGCCAGCGCAGTCGAGTTGACACGCAACCCCGGGGCGTTGGCGCGAGCGTTGGAAAAAATTTCAGGGGTATCCCAGCCGGTGCGCGAAGCATCGGGCGCCTCGGCATCAATTTATTTCTCCGACCCGCTTAAACGAAAGACAGCGCAATTATTTTCATCTCATCCGCCTCCGAAGGAACGGATCAAACGTTTATACAATATGTAAAGGAGTATCACGGCAATGACCCAGAAAATATTGGAAGTTGTTCAAACAACAATATTAAAAGAAAAACCGGACCCTTCCACCCTTGAATTCGGAAAACACTTCAGCGACCACATGTTTATGATGGACTACACAAGCGAAGAAGGTTGGCATCAACCGCGTGTCGTTCCGTATCAGTCGCTGACGCTGGAACCGGCAGCGATGGTGTTTCACTATGGCCAAACCGTGTTCGAAGGATTGAAAGCGTACCGATCGAGCAACGGCGACATCCGCCTTTTCCGACCTGAAGAAAATTTTAAGCGATTGAATCAATCGTGCGACAGGCTTAGTATCCCCAAAGTCAATGAAGAAGCGATGCTTGAATACTTAAAAGAATTCGTAAAGCTCGATAAAGATTGGATTCCGAAAGAAAAGGGCATGTCGCTATATATTCGCCCATTCATTATCTCCACGGAAGCTACTTTGGACGTGAGCCCATCGCGCGCGTATACATTGATGATCATTTTGTCCCCGGTCGGTTCTTTTTACAAGGGAGGCATCGATCCCGTCAGTATTTTCGTTGAAAATGAATACACTCGGGCAGCTCCCGGGGGAACGGGGAACGCGAAAACAGCCGGCAATTACAGCGGGGCTTACAAAGCACAGGAACGTGCCTCCTCCCACAAAAAGGATCAAGTGCTCTGGCTTGATGGCGTTGAAAAAAAATACGTTGAAGAAGTCGGAAGCATGAACGTGTTTTTCAAAATCAACGACGAAATCCACACTCCCGCGTTAAACGGCAGCATTTTGGAAGGCATCACACGCAAAAGCGTCATCGAACTGTTGGAAAGTGAAGGCATGTCTGTCTGCGAACGAAGCATTTCCATCGATGAAGTCATTGCCGCCAACGAAAACGGAAGTTTGCAGGAAATGTTCGGAACGGGCACCGCCGCTGTCATATCACCCGTTGGCCGATTGGAATACAAAGGCAGGGACTACGAGATTAATAACGGAAAAATGGGCGAGACCGCGAGCTGGCTCCATGAAACACTCGTCGGTATTCAAACGGGTGCGTTGGACGATCCGTTTGGCTGGTCGATTGAAGTGAATGGATAAAGTGAAACTTCCATCAGAGAGGGGTTTATCCCTCTGATGGTTAGTTAAACAAATCGGGGTGTTAGTCGCCCACGTAGACGGTAGTCAGACACCGCTTTGTTTCACGACCTTTGAGATCGCTTCCCGTGGGTATTTCGATATTTCCCGCGGATATTACGTTATTTCCCGTCGATAATACCGATATACCAACGTAAAAAAATACACCCAAGGCTGGGTGCACTTTTTTTATGAGGGCGTCATGACGCTGATAAAACTTAAATACCGTTTACCTGCTTCAAGCGGTTGATGTCTCTGTCGTGTTCGGCCACTTTCTTGTTTAGCATTTCCATGTCAGAATCGAATAATCTGAACTGGCGGTCCATATGATCAAAGCGTTGGTTCGTTTCTGTCCGAAATTGGGTGAGTTCAGTTTTTACGCTTGCTACTTCTGTTTTTAAGCTTGACACATCATTTTGCACACCCGCTACTTCTGTTTTTAAGCTTGACACATCGCTTTGCACACCCGCTACTTCTGTTTTAACGCTTGCCATTTCAGTTTTTAAGCCTGTCATATCATTTTGCACACCTGCAACATTAGCATCCAATGAATCCAGTCGATGCAATACGGCACTTAAAATCTCTTTTGTTTCATCAGACATCATCGCCCCTCCTCCCGCGCTACTATATTTTTATTATATATTGCCGATGTCAGGCAGACAACCTTTATTTCTTATTGTTCTGCAAAAAATTTTCAATGTATTCTCTCGCCTTTTCCGGGCTCCCGCCGTAATCCGCTTCTCTTTTTTCATCTTTTTCGATTCGTTCCTTTGCTTTTTCTGCTACTTCAGACGCTTGATCCGCAGGTACGATGACGACCCCATCGACATCACCGACGACGATATCTCCCGGGTGCACTTCCACGCCGCCGACTGTAACCGGAACATTGATGTTTCCTTCTTGCGTTTTTTTACTTGCTGCCGTCGTCGATCCTCTCGTAAAAACAGGCAAATCCAATTCACGAATATCGGCAATATCGCGAATCACGCCATCGATCACGACGCCGTGCAATCCGAGGGATTGTGCCAGACCAATAACGAAATCGCCGGCGAGAGCGTTCGCGGTCGCGCCTTTCCCGTCCACAATCAATACATCGCCCAGGGTTGCATTGTACATCCCTTCCAATACGGAAATATTTTCACCCGCCGGCGCATCAACCGTAAACGCCCGTCCATACACATGCCAATGGGCAGACAAAGGTTTTATCCCGACGTCCATGTGGTTTTTTCCACCTAACCCGTCAGACACGGCAGTTGTCGGTAAATTCGCAAATTCCTCCATCTACGTTCCTCTCCTTTTTATGTATCCTTTCTTGTCTAATATAGCACAATTGCGGGTATACGGTAAATTTGCTACCATAAAGGAATGACAATGGATAAAAAGGGTGCACCGTTATGGCAAAACATGAAGGAAAAATAATCGCCCAAAACAGAAAAGCGCGCCATGATTTTTTTATTGAGGAAACGTTTGAAGCAGGGATGGTATTACGCGGTACCGAAATCAAATCGATACGCGCCGGAAGAATCAATATTAAGGAAAGCTTCGCGCGTGTGGAGAATGGGGAAATCATTTTACATCAGGCCCATATCAGTCCGTATGAGCAAGGCAACCGCCATAATCATGATCCAGTTCGCGAGCGCAAGTTGTTGCTTCACAAACGGGAAATCAAAAAACTTCTAGGCAAAACTCAGCAACAAGGATACTCGATTATCCCGATCAAAGTTTATCTCAAACAAGGGCGCGCAAAAGTACAAATCGGACTTGCCAAAGGGAAAAAGAAATACGACAAGCGACAAGCCTTAAAGGAAAAAGATGCCAAACGGCAAATGGACAAAGCGATCGGTCAACGCATGAAAGGCATGGATTAGTCACGCGCCCGTCAACGCGCGGGCGTTTTTTTCAGCACGAAAAACAAAATTCCTATTATTATGATAGGATAAAAGAAATAAGCTAGGCTTTGCCAACCTTGGACGATCCACGAAACTAATACAACTGCCACGGCAAAAATTCCGATGCCGGGCAGGATTTTCCTAACATTCACGAACGAGAACTTGCTGAAATGATTGATGATGAATAAAAGAAACGCACCGATCAACAGAAACGACACCAGTTGTATCACGACGATGACCGCCATCGTTGACATTTAATACTTCCTCCCTCTGTAGTGCAAGACCACATTTCGAACACAAAACAATTGGATGGCCAACGGCATTGCCAACATGAACGTTATGCTGTAAAAACCTTTTAAAAATCCACTTACGATTACTACGCCCATCCCGATGATGCCGATGATATTGATACGGAGAAATTTGTGCATGTTCACGATTTGATGCAAACGCTTCAACACGAAAAAAAGCAAGAGTAGGAAAACAACAAACAGAAGACTAAAAGCTAGTAATAATCCCGCCAGGCTACTCATACGCTCCCCCCGTCTCCTTAGTAAACGTATGACAAGCCCGCGCTTCCTATGAAAAGAAGTTTAAGTCTCCTCCTTCATCAACGGGGTTTCTTTTAAGCGATGAGACATATGGTATAATGATCCTACATAAACGATTTACCATACATGGTTTGATATCGTTTGAATAGACCCTTGAGCCCTTGTGTGTCCCAGTACTGGTCACCGAGGGCTCTATAAGATTGGGCTTTGGGCGATTCGTCAATAAGCCTTTCTTGTGTTTGCCCATTCTCACGCTTTTCCTGCTTTGACCCCTAATTTCTTAAG
The DNA here is from genome assembly GCF_003336365.1 of Salicibibacter kimchii. Taxonomy (GTDB): domain Bacteria; phylum Bacillota; class Bacilli; order Bacillales; family Marinococcaceae; genus Salicibibacter; species Salicibibacter kimchii. Next base: position 1,895,537 of record NZ_CP031092.1, read on the forward strand.
GTTCTTGTCCTTCGTTTGGACTTTCTTCCATTCTTTCCACCGTATCATCCGCAACCTTCCTCGGATCCAACTATCCAGATCCCTGAATATGGAAGGTATTTCGACTAACTGCCGAGCCATCCTACAAGAGTCGATTTAGCTTTTTGATTCTATCCGTCATATTCATCGACTTTCTTCTGGATGTTAGCTCCCGAATGCGTTGCTTGAAGCGTTTGATACTTTCTTTGGCCATCCGTATGTTAGGATTCCTATGGAATGTAAACGAAAACCCCAGGAATTTGCGTTTCCACGGGCGGTCTACCGCACTTTTCTCCTTGTTGATCTTGAGTTTTAGTTTCCCTTCAATGAACTTTGTGGTGCTTGTCATCACCCGTTGGCCTGCTCTTTCGGAACGCACATAGATATTGCAGTCATCCGCATATCGGACAAATGGGAGCCCTTGCTTTTCCAACTCCTTATCCAGTTCATCTAACATCTAGAACACCCAACGGTAGCCTTGTTGAATGTATGGCTGGCCTCTCTTACAGCATCATGACCTCGCTTGTTTGGGCGAAATCCATAGCTATGCGGAATGCGCGCCTCAAGGCAGAGATTTGCCTCCGGCTTCCTTCAGATTCCGAGTCACCCCGGACCCCCTTGCCATTGGCTAACGGCTACAACGATCTTCGCCGTTAGGGACTTTAACCCTAGAGAGTGTGCACATGCCGGGCGCACCCAAAAAAGTTTAGCCTTCACGGCTAAACTTATCGTTATTTCTCATATACATCAACCAATTCACCCTGCATGATATAACGGTCAGGCGCGGCACCAATATAATCGAACGGATAGCACGTAGTCACCGTCAATACCGGATCTTCTTTTTCAACAATCACGGTGCGATCTTCCGCGTCGGTTATCCAGATGTCATCTATTTTATACTCATAAACCCAACCGTCAAATTCCACATGCATCACATCGTCTTCTTCTACATCTCCGAGCTCAGTAAAAACCGTGTCCCTGTGACCGCTTAAAACCGTATGTTTTTGCACGTTGGGGGTTTCTGTCCACTCATCGGAAACATACATCCCGACGCCTTGATCAAGGGTCGCGTCATCGGTTCCCCAGAACACCTCAAAACGGGAGTCGATGGACGGGATTTCAAAAGCGGCAATCTCTTCTCCCTTGGCAAAATCATATGTTTTCGATGGATCGGGAGATTCAGCTTCTTTTTCCTCCGCAGGTTCAGGATCAGGTTCAGACGCTTCTGGTTGCAACTCCTCCGTTGATTCCGTTTTTTCGTCAATCGATTCTACCGATTGCGAACTTTGCATCCATTCGTACCCGGAAAATCCGGCCAGGGCAAGTCCCGCGATCACAATCATGTATAAAAACCCTTTAATACCGGACACCACCCTTCGTTGCGTTATGTAAAGTCAAGTTTTTTCTCATCATACCCAAAATCAGCAAAAATTACAATCTTTTTGAAAAAGCAATAAAGGTGAAACGTAACATCGCTTGAATGGTGCCGGGAAATAAAAAATAAGACAAGCTATGCGACAGCTTGCCTTACGTTGTGCGGATTGGTTGAACCGTTCAGATTCTATAAAAATACCTATTTGGAATTAGCCACCATATGTATTGGTGGAGACGGCGGGAGTTGAACCCGCGTCCAGAAATATTGCCGCTTAAACGTCTACGAGCGTAGTCGCCGTATTATCATTCGCTGTCATTTCAGCCCGGCGACAGGCTTCCATGCAGCTAGTCTGCTTAGTCTCTTCAGCCGGCCTCAGACGGCGACCGGTCAGCGTAGCCCGCTATTAGTGAGACCCTTCAAACTTCCCCGCAGGCGTAGGAAGGAAGGATCCGCAACTGTTACGCAGCTACTGGTGCAGCTGGTGTTGCGAAAGTTTCTTTAGCTTTGCCAGTTATTATTGGCGTGGGCCTTTCTCGAGCATGCCCAGCTCGGCTCGCAGTTTAAGCTCAATCTATCCCTGTCGAATCCGTATCGTCCCCGAATAAGCAGAGGTCATTTTCTCTGGACTTTATATTATAGCACCGTTAAATCGAGGTGTAAAGGGGAAATTTGATTTTGTGTTGTTCTCCAGTGATATCGTATTGGCGGATATGAACAGTCGGTTGAACGGCCGTTTAGTAAAGACCCTAACCTTTCCGGACGTTTCACGAAAAAAACCGGCGAGAATTTTAAGCAACGTCGTTTTGCCTGCCCCATTTCGACCGACTAAGCCAACGACTTTATTCGCTTCGATCGCAAAAGATAATCCGTTTAGCGCATTTGTGCCCTTGTAAGATTTCGTCACACCTTTGCACTCGATGACATTCATCGTTCGCCCTCCCCATTCATTACAACTTTCATCATCGCCATCAATTCCTCTTCATCCATGTTCAAGCGATCCGCTTCCTGAACGATCTCTTCCAGCATCCTTTTCAACGTCTGGTTTTTGCGTTTGTCGATAACCTTTTCTTTGGCGTCATCCGCGACAAACTTCCCAAGCCCGCGCTTGTCATATAAAATGCCGTCCTCGGCCAGTTTTGTTAGACCTTTGGCTGCTGTGGCAGGGTTAATATTGAACATCTCTGCAAGTTTGTATTGAGAATACACTTTGTCATCCACCCCAAAGACTCCATTCAATATTTCACCTTTAATCCACTCGGAAATTTGCATATAGATTGGTTTTAATCCATCTGAATTGAGAGAATCAAGGTTTCCCCTCTCTTCTGCATTAGCCGTGTAATGTAGTATATTGCTTATGTAAAAGAATATCAATATTGCATCAAAAAAAGCCCTGCAAAGAGGGCTTCTTCTTCCATCTTATCATTGACTTTTGTTTTTCTTTTTCTTTCCTTTTTTACCGTTGCCTTTGCCTTTAGCCTTATTCTTCGGAGGTTTGTGATCTTTGGGGCGCCCCCGCTCCCCTTGAATAACTTTCGGCCCTTCTCGAGGTTTTTGTTTTTTCCGCTCCGGCATGCCCACGATTTCAAAATCAATTGACGGCTCGTCCATGTTGACATCGAGGACACGGACATCGACACGGTCGCCAATGCGAAACATGTTCGCGGTTCGTTCCCCGATGAGGGCATACTGTCGCTCGTCGTAATGATAATAATCATCGGTTAAATGACTGACGTGGACAAGGCCTTCGATTGTGTTCTCCAAACGGATAAACAAGCCAAAATTGGCTGCTCCGCTTACAAAGGCCGGAAACTCTTCACCGATCTTGTCTTTCATAAACTCTGCTTTTTTTAAATCATCTACATCCCGTTCGGCATCCACGGAACGGCGTTCCCTGGCCGACGAATGTTTGGCGATATCCGGAAGCCGCCCTTGCCAATGGTCCACCGTTTTTTTGCCGGTCTTGTTTTGTACCAAGTACGTGCGAATCAAACGATGCACAATTAAATCCGGATAGCGGCGAATCGGAGATGTGAAGTGTGTATAGAAATCTGCAGCCAATCCAAAGTGTCCGATATTGGTTGGATCGTATTTGGCTTGTTGCATGGAACGCAACATGACCGTATTAATGACCGTTTCTTCTGCTTCCCCCTTTACGGACTGCAGTACTTCCTGCAGCGCCCCAGGATGAATGGAGTCGCTGCGTCCTTTCATCACATAGCCGAAGCTCGTAATAAACTCGAGAAAACTTTGCAATTTATCCTCGGCCGGATCTTCATGAATACGGTAAATAAACGGGAGCTTCAACCAATGAAAATGCTCGGCAATGGTTTCATTTGCTGCTAGCATAAATTCTTCAATTAACCGCTCGGCAATGGAACGTTCGATGATACGGACATCTGTGGGATGGCCGTCATTCTCCATCTCAACTTCCGCTTCCTTGAAGTCAAAATCGATCGCTCCACGTTCAAAACGTTTGTTTCGTAAAATGGCGGCTAACGCTTCCATCTCCTCAAAAAGAGGCACGAGGGATCGAAATTGTTCTCTCGTCTCTTCGTTTTGATCGACAAGGATTTCTTTTACTTCTGTGTACGTCATGCGAGCAGAGGAGCGGATCACACTTTCAAAAATGTCATGATCGACGACGTCCCCTTCAGGGCTGATTTCCATTTCACAGGAAATGGTAAGCCGGTCCACTCTCGGGTTCAAGGAACAGATTCCATTGGACAACCGGTGCGGGATCATCGGAATGACACGATCTACGAGGTATGAACTCGTCCCACGGTCTTCGGCTTCCGCATCAATGGCAGAACCTTCTTCCACATAATAGCTGACATCGGCAATATGAACACCGAGACGATAATTGCCGTTATCCAAACGCTTCACGGTTACAGCATCGTCAAGGTCCTTGGCATCGGCGCCATCGATGGTAACAATCGTTTCTTCCCGCAAATCATGGCGGCGCTCGATTTCCTCCGTTTGAATTTCGTCAGGCGCACCAGCAGCTTGTGCCTGTACTTCTTCCGGAAACGCTCCCGGTAGTTCATGTTTATGAATAATCGACAAAATATCGGTCCCTGGGTCATTTTTATGGCCAAGTATCGTAGCTACTACTCCTTCAGCCCCCATACGACCTTCCGGATATTTCGTAAGTTCAATTACGACTTTATGCCCGTCAGCAGCACCGTGCTCCTGGCCTTTTGGAATAAAAACATCTTCGTGTAAACGTTTATCATCCGGCTTAACAAATCCATAACGCTCATAATCGAGGAACGTTCCGACCACTCGGGTGGTTCCACGTTCAAGAATGCGAACGACTGCGCCTTCGGCCCGATCGCCAGATTGTCCTCCCGAGCGGGAATGAATACGCACAAAGACAGTATCTCTGTTCATGGCACCGGCCAGGTCACCGGGGGCAACGTACACGTCATTATGCCCTGATTCTTCAGGCAATATAAAAGCAAAACCTTTACGATGAGCTTGTACCGTCCCTTTAAGCAAGTTCATTTTTTCAGGGATACCGTAGCGATTGTTGCGCGTACGGATTAACTGGCCGTTGTCTTCCAAATGGTTCAACGTTTTCATTAAGTCTTTTCGATCTTTGGCCGAATCCATTTGTAAAGCTTCTTGCAATTCATGGACGGTCACCGGCTTTTTTGCTTCATCACGAATATGGGTAAGCACCGGTTCTATCGTTTCTTCAACCATGCGTTTCACTCCTTTCCTTCCAGTCTAATTGTTCCAAAAACGCGAGAATATGCTCATGGACTATTTCTTTCTCTTCCCATAGCGTGATCACATGTGGTGCCTCCTCATACCATCGCACATGTTTTTGCCGTGAAGAAACTTGATCGTAAATCACATTTGCACTACCCGTATCGACCATCTCATCTCGTCCAGCTTGGATAATTTCAATCGGCATCTTTATTTCACGGAGCCGCTCCCGAATCGTGGTGATCAATGAAGGAATAGCGGACAACACCGTTTCTGTATCCTTCTTAAAATCATTCATTTCTTTTTCAATGGTTTGTTCCTCTTTTTTCTCATAGCCTTTGTATGCTTCCGCATATTGCAACAGACCATTATATAGGCGTTCATCTTGTTTTTCCGTAATGGCGGGAGCGCACATTGGAATGATGCCGTTTACCTTGTACGTGTATCCGGCTTTTAATGTGAATAACCCTCCGAGGGAAAGGCCGCAAACGGCAATGTGTTCAAACCCCTGCGCCCGTAAATGGCCGTATCCTTCTTCAACGGCTTTCCACCAGTCATCGGGGGTCGTTTCCAACAACTGTTCGGGTGGAACCCCATGTCCGGGGAACAAGGGCGCGTGTGTCGTGTACCCGTTTTTTTGCAAAAAACGACCGAGCATGCGCACATCCGCCGTTGAGCCGGTAAAACCATGCAAAAGCAAAACAGCGCGCCCGTTTTCACCATTAAACGTAAACGGTTTTGGGGGTACGATTTTCAACGGTTTTTTTCCTCCTCCATGACGTATGCCTAAATATGTTTCCCGTCTTCCGCTTCGTATAATCCTTAGAAATACTTGGCCTTTTCGGCAATCATGGTGAAAGCCACAGTGTTTCTTATCCTATCATCCATAAAATTATACTTTCTGATAGTGTAAAAAAACAACGGGAACGTCCCCCGTTGCTCTACTGAAGAAAATATGCCAGCAAAACCGTGCCAATAAAAAATAACACCGCAAGCACGACTGTCGCTTTCGCAAGGAATGATTCAACCCCTCGTGCTTTTTGTTTCCCCATTAATTGCTCGGCTCCACCGGAAATGGATCCGGATAAACCTGCACTTCGTCCCGGTTGCATAAGGACAACCGCGATCAGTGTGACACTTACAATAATTAATATGATCGTAATAATGGATGACAAGCGCGATCACCTCCTGAACAATCCCCACGTCTATACATGCATTCACTTTATCATATGGAATGAAAGCAGACAATGGCGACATTCAGGAGAAGGGAATGTCACGATTAAAAAACGCCCTGCGTTTTGCCCGAGCGCCTTCCGATCGAATCACTTGATCAGGTTGATGAGTTCCACTGCAACTTCCCGTGATTTTCGATTAATCGATTGAAAGTCCATTGCCTCTACATAATATTTTTCCAATGTATCGTGTAGTTTTTTTGCCTCGCTTAAAAAACGCGTTCCTTGTTTCATCAAATGCTTATAAGACGTTTCCGTTTCATGGATAGCATCGGCCATCTCCACTTCTATAGAAGGATCCATACAACGGATAAACATATCAACGACTTCGTCATTTTCCCTGTTCGGATCAAACTCGTGCGGGTCCGTTCCATCCAAAATAGCGGTCTCCAATCCCGGAATGATTACCATGTCAATGCTCTCCGGATCAAATGCACAATAATAATACTCGACTCCATAACCGTGTGTTTCCGCGTGTGTACCGATTTTTTTCATCATCGTCGATTTCCCGCTTCCGGCACGTCCTTTAACGATGTATCGTTTGCCTGCCTCTTCCGTTAAATTATTATAAAAATGGACAGGGCCTTTAGGTGTTGCCGCGCCGAAGAAACGATGTTTGATCGTCAGCTCCTGCTCGATTTCCGCATTTGCTTTTGTTTCCGGAAAAATTTTTTCAATGAGTTCTTCCGTAACTTGATGTGCCTCCCGAAAGTCCATGGCTCTTAAATAGATAGCTTCAAGATCGTCGTGCACATTCCGGGCTTCAGCAAAGGTTTCATAAGCTTTGGAGAATGTTTCCTCGATTTTATCGGTTAATTCCACAATCTCTTCCTTGTGTTCCCTCAACATTGCATCGTCTCGAAAATCGCCCAAATTAACGATACAATCGACCACCCCGGGATATTTGGGGTCTATCACGTGCGGCGCTGTGCCATCTACGATCCCGACCTTTAGCGAAGGGAAGATTACACCGTCCAGGGAACCGTTATCGGATGAACAGTGGAGAATTTCAATCGCCTCCCCTTTTTCTGCCAGAGCGTTCCCGACATGCCTGATCAGCGTTGATTTTCCTGTTCCCGGCCCGCCTTTTAATATATAAAGGTGCTCAAGCCCCTGGACGGCTTCTTCATAAAGCGAATAAAAACCGAAGCTGGAATTACTGCCGGCATAGTAATTTTTCACGTTTCCCATTGTTTTCCCCCGTTCCTTTGATTACGCAAGAATCTAATCCTTAGCCTATGCGGAGGGGGAAGGTTCAGTTACTTCCGTGCACATCCCAAAAAAAGGTGCTCGAAGGTCCCCCCTTCAAGCACCTCACCATCATTGATCCAACTGATAAAAAGCATCTGTTCCGGGATAGACGGAACGGCCGCCGAGTTGGTCGTGAATGCGTAGCAATTGATTGTATTTGGCAACACGGTCGGTGCGCGAAGGGGCACCCGTTTTGATTTGCCCCGCGTTCGCGGCAACGGCAATGTCTGCAATGGTGGCGTCTTCCGTTTCCCCGGAACGGTGGGAGATGACCGCTGTATAACCGGCTTTTTTCGCCATTTCAATCGCGTCAAATGTTTCCGTGACCGTTCCGATTTGATTCACTTTGATCAGGATGGAGTTTCCAACGCCGCGAGCGATGCCTTCGGATAACTTTTCCGTATTGGTGACGAACAAATCGTCTCCAACTAGTTGCACACGGTCACCAATCGTATCGGTAAGTTTTTTCCACCCATCCCAATCATTTTCGTCGAGCCCGTCTTCAATCGAAACAATCGGATACTTGTCCACAAGGCCTCGATAAAAATCAATCATTTCATCGGCATTTTTTGTCACGCCCTCGCCTTTCAAATAATAGTTGCCGTCTGCATACATTTCCGATGCAGCTGCGTCCATTGCGAGAACAACGTCTTTTCCGGGTTTATATCCTGCTTTTTCGATGGCTTCCATGATGACCTCAAGCGCTTCTTCGTTGGATTTTAAATCCGGGGCAAATCCGCCTTCATCGCCGACTGCCGTATTGTGCCCCTTTTCTTTTAATACTTTTTTCAAGGCGTGGAAAATTTCCGCACCAATCACCACCGCGCTTCGGACGTCCGCTGCTCCAACGGGCATGGCCATAAATTCTTGCAAATCGACGCTATTATCGGCATGTTCGCCGCCATTCAATATATTCATCATCGGCACGGGCAATATTTTCGCATTAAAGCCTCCGAGATATTCGTATAATTCAAGCCCCACTTCTTGGGCGGCAGCGTATGCGCAGGCCATGGATACGCCGAGAATGCTGTTGGCGCCGAGTTTTCCCTTGTTCGTAGTACCGTCCAGTTCAATCAGCAAGCGATCAATCCCGAGTTGATCGGTCACCTCTACACCGACGAGATGAGAGGCAATTTCCCCATTCACATTTTCTACCGCTTGGAGCACACCTTTGCCCATTAAACGGTCGTCACCGTCGCGAAGCTCCACCGCTTCATGCTCGCCGGTTGACGCTCCACTCGGAACGAGCGCCCGTCCGAGGACGCCCTCATCTGTAACCACTTCTACTTCCACTGTCGGATTCCCCCGGGAATCAAACACTTCCCGGGCAAACACATCCGCAATCATTGTCATCCATCTTCATCCTTTCTCTATGTTTGTTATTAGATTCTGCCCTGTCATTTCGGCAGGTTGGGAGATGCCCATCACCATAAGCAATGTCGGCGCCAAATCGGCCAGAATGCCATCGCTCCGCAACTCTGCACCCGCTTTTGTAACGATTACCGGCACCGGATTCGTCGTATGGGTCGTCATCGCGCCTCCGTGTACTTCCGTGACTTCATCCGCGTTGCCGTGATCTGCCGTCACAATCGTGGTGCCGCCTTTTTCGTGTATCGCTTCCACAATCCGCCCCAATTGCTCATCCACTGCTTCTACCGCGGCTATTGTCGGTTCCAATTTCCCGGAATGCCCGACCATATCAGGGTTTGCGAAATTAAGGATAATCGCGTCATGCCGGTCGTTTTTGAGCGTATCCAGTAACGCCTTTGTCACAGCCTCCGCACTCATTTCCGGTTTCAAGTCATAAGTGGCTACTTTCGGAGAGTCGATAAGAATTCTTTCCTCCCCATCAAAGACCGTATCCATTCCTCCATTCAAGAAAAAAGTAACATGAGGATACTTTTCGGTTTCCGCGATTCGCAATTGCGAATAACCAGCGCCGGAAATGACTTCACCAATCGTGTTCGGGAGTTGTAACGTTTCAAACGCAACGTCGGCAGTAAACGTATCATGATAGTGGGTCATCGTCACATCATAAAGGGTACATGGGTGTTTGTCCCCCCTGTCAAAAGCGCTGAACGTTTCCATTGCCAACGCTTCGGTCAGTTGGATGACACGGTCAGGCCTGAAATTAAAACAAATCACGGCATCCTCATCGGAAATTGTTGCTACCGGACCTCCATCTGCTAGTTGCACAACGGTTGGTTCCACAAATTCATCATACACCCCTCGTTCGTACGAGCGGTCAATGGCTTCCAACGGATCGTTCGTTTGGTGCCCTTCCCCGTAAACGAGGACATCGTAGGATTTCCGGATACGTTCCCAACGCCGGTCACGATCCATCGCGTAATACCGGCCGTGTATGCTTGCCAGCCGGCCAACACCTAGCTTACCCATTTCCGCTTGCAGCTGTACAATGAAAATTTTCGCACTTTGCTGGTCCACGTCTCTTCCATCCAGAAACGCGTGGACAAATACGTTGGATAAGCCTTCTTTTTTCGCAAGTTTCAAGAGGGCAATGACGTGATCGATGTGGCTATGGACCCCGCCATCGGACAATAATCCATACAAATGAAGGGAACGATTCTTTTGCTTCACATGGTTGATCGCGTGATGAAATGCTTCATTTTCAAAAAAAGTTCCGGATTGAATGCTTTTGTTAATCAATGAAAGATTCTGATGCACAATGCGGCCGGCCCCGATATTCATATGGCCGACTTCGGAATTCCCCATTTGACCGGCCGGGAGCCCCACATTTTCTCCTGAAGCCGATAGGGTCGCGTGGGGGTACGCATTCCATAAATAATCAAAATTGGGGGTACGCGCTTGTGCTACTGCATTTCCATATCTTTCATCCCGAAGGGCAAAGCCATCAAGGATGATTAACGCGTGTGGCGCTTGCTTTCTCATTGGGCAGCCTCCAATAGCGCGAGGAATGAGTCAACCTTGATACTGGCACCGCCCACGAGTGCCCCGTCAATATCGTTATCTGCCATATAATCCCCGATATTTTCCGGTTTGACACTGCCCCCGTATTGGATGCGAACGGCTTCTGCCGCTGATTGGCCGTACGCTTCGTGAACGTATGCACGGATGGTCCTCGCCATCTCGCCGGCTTCCTCGGGGTGGGAGGATTTTCCGGTTCCGATCGCCCAAACCGGTTCATAAGCAAAGACGCAACCTTTCACCTGCTCGGCTTCCACCCCTTGCAATGCTTGCTCCAACTGCTCACGCACGACTCCTGTAGCGCGTCCCGCGTCCCGGTCATCCACGTTTTCACCGATACAAACAATCGGCATTATGCCATGCGCCAAAGCTGCATGAAGCTTGCGATTCACCCGTTCATCGGTTTCATTGAACATTTCTCTCCGTTCGGAATGGCCGATGATGACAAGGTCAATTCCGATCGATGTTAAAGCCTGGGCACTAATCTCACCGGTGAAAGCGCCATGGTCCTCTTCATGCATATTCTGTGCACCGATCCTTAAATCGGTGTTACCGGCTTTTTCCTGCATTCCTTTCAACGATAACGCTTGCGCGCAAACCGCACTCTCCACTTCTTCGCTCGAAGGGATTCGGTCCTTCACGGCATCGACAAATGCCAGTGCTTCCTTATCGGTTACGTTCATTTTCCAGTTTCCCGCGATAAATGGCGTCCTCATAAGGTATCACCTCTTTTTATTCTGTTTGATCGTCGATTGCTGCAATCCCCGGCAACGCTTTTCCTTCCATGAATTCCAGCGAAGCGCCGCCTCCTGTGGAGATATGGTTCATATCCGCGGCGAAACCACACTGTTCTACGGCCGCCGCGGAGTCTCCCCCACCGATGATCGTAAAAGCAGCGGTCTTGGCCATCGCTTTAGCCACTCCTTTCGTTCCTTCGGCAAATGGCGCCATTTCAAAAACACCCATAGGACCGTTCCAGATCACGAGAGAAGAAGCTTTTATTTCGTGTTTGTAGGCTTCCACGGTTTTCGGGCCGATATCAAGGGCCTGCCAATCGGCCGGCATGCCATCTACATCCACGATATCGGTCGCTGCATCTTCCTTAAAATCATCGGCAACAACCACATCCATCGGAAGCAGCAACTTCACGCGATTGCGCTTGGCTTTTTCCATGAATTGTTTTGCCAAAGCTATTTTATCTTCTTCAAGCAAGGATCGTCCGATTTCGTACCCTTGCGCTTTCACGAATGTATAAGCCAATCCGCCACCAAGCAATAGAACATCGACTTTGTCAAGAAGATGATCAATAACCTCAATTTTGTCTTTCACTTTCGCACCGCCGATAATGGCGGTAAATGGACGTTCAGGATCTTCCAAAGCCGGACCGAGGACAGTGAGTTCTTTTTCAAGTAAAAGGCCGGCCGCGGAGGGAAGGTGGCGGGCAATACCTTCGGTAGAAGCGTGAGCACGATGGGCAGTTCCAAACGCATCATTCACGTATACATCGGCAAGCGCTGCCATCTGTTTGGCGAGGTCGGCGTCGTTTTTCTCCTCGCCTGCTTCAAATCGAATATTCTCCAATAAAAGAATGTCACCTGAAGCCAGTTGATCAAGCGTTTGTTTAACGTTGACGCCGAAGCTTTCATCAACCTTATGAACCCTGCTTTCCGTCAGTTCTTCCAGCCTGCGGGCAACCGAGTCCAGGCGCAACTCCTCCACGACCTCTCCTTTCGGTCGCCCCAGGTGGCTAGCAAGAATGACTTTCGCCCCTTTTTCCTGTAAAAACTGAATCGTGGGCAAAGCAGCGCGAATACGCGTATCATCGCTCACCTCTCCACCTTGCAAAGGAACGTTGAAATCAACCCGGCAAAATACGGTTTTTCCGGTGACTTCGAGATCATGAATGGTTCTTTTCTTCACGTTGGGCTCCTTCCTCTCTTATGTATGATGGAAAAGAGAAAAGCGGGAGCAAAACATACGTGTCTGTTCCCGTTTCTCTTCTTCTATCTATTATAACCCTTTTTGTGCCATATGCGCGACCAAATCTACGACACGGCTGGAATATCCGAATTCGTTGTCATACCACGAAATAACTTTTACCATATTGCCTTCCATCGTTAACGTTGACAGGCTGTCAACGGTGGACGAGTGATTGTTCCCGTTGTAATCACTGGAGACCAGCGGTTCCTCACTATAACCGAGAATCCCTTTCATATTCGTCTCTGACGCTTTTTTCAATGCCGCGTTCACCTCATCGGCCGTTACGTCTTGATCCAGTTCGGCAACGAGATCGACGAGAGAGACGTTAGGGGTCGGCACCCGCATTGCGCCGCCATTCAATTTCCCTTCTAGTTCGGGAAGTACAAGAGAAACGGCCTTGGCAGCACCGGTCGATGTCGGAATAATGTTTTGCGCGGCTGCTCGTGCCCGTCGATAATCTTTATGCGGCAAGTCCAGAATTTGTTGGTCGTTGGTATAGGAATGGACGGTGTTCATAAAGCCGCGGCGGATCCCGTATTTGTCATGAAGTGCTTTCGCGAGGGGCGCCAGGCAATTCGTTGTGCAAGAAGCGTTGGAAACGACATAATGTTTTTCAGGAGCATAGTCTTCTTCGTTCACTCCCATGACGAAGGTTTGGTCTACTTCTTTGCCCGGAGCGGAAATAACGACTCTTTTAGCACCGCCTGCGAAATGTTTTGCCGCCTCGTCCCGCTGGGTAAAACGCCCTGTCGCGTCAACGACCACTTCAACGTCACGACCAGCCCAGTCGATATTTTCCGGATCTTTTTCCGACGAAACATGGATTTTTTTCTCGCCGATGATGAGGGTGTCTCCGTCAACGTTTACCTCTCCCGCAAAGCCCCCGTGAACCGTATCATACTTCAGCAAATGGGCGAGCATATCCGCGTCTGTAAGGTCGTTAATGGTAACGACTTCAACTTTATCGTTTTCCATTGCTGCACGAAAAACCAAACGCCCAATTCTTCCAAATCCGTTGATGCCTATTTTTGTTGTCACTATCGATTCCTCCTTAAAAAAGTACTAATTAAAGTCGCGCTTTGATGGCCTCTGCCGCTCCTTCGTCAGTGATCAGCAAATCACTTGGGCGGTACGTCATGTAGGCGATAATTGCCTCGGCTTTTGATGCGCCGCCGGCAATGGTGACCACCTTTTGCCCTTCCCCGAGGTCATCAAGTTGCAGACCGACCGTATTTTCCTTCTGAACGACGGTCCCGTTTTCATCAAAATAATAGCCGAAGCTTTCAGCGACAGCGTTCAAATTTTTTAACCGGTCCAATTTTTCTTCAACCGCGTTTCTTCGCGTGGCCATTGTATGGGCATCGCCTACACTATGAACCACCATCCGCGGGGAACGGATCAGGCTTAGAAGTTCTTGGATACCGGGTTCTTGTGTTAACGATTCATAAGCATGATCACTTAACTGATCGGGAACATGCAATAAACGATATTGGGCTTTGGCACTCCTTGCCAAAGCTGCACAAATCGTATTCGCTTGCAAATCCACATTTTCCCCAAGGCCTCCGCGAGCGGGAACAAACGTTACTTGTTGCAAATTGGGGTGAGGAGTTACCGATTCCGCCAACGCCGCCAGGGTTGTCCCCCCTGCAACAGCAACGACATCGTCGGGAGAGAGGGTTTGAATCATTTCACTGACACAACCTCGACTCATTTCTTTTTTCACCCAAGGTTGGCCATCGCTGTCACCGCTCGTAACAAGCACACGAGGAATATGAAGAAGCTGCTGTAAATCAGCCTCCAGTTGTGTACGCCCCGAAATGTTTTGGATGCTTGGCGCCAGTTCGTCAAGCAACGTATGCCCTTCCTCTGTCAGGTCCATTCCTCCGGATTGTACTCGCAAAAGATTTTGCTCTTTAAAAAGTTCTACTTCACTGCGAAGGACGCGTTCCGAAATTTGCAACGCTGCCGCAATCGTCCGTCTGCCAACCGGGGCACTCACACGAATAAATTGCAAAATATCAAAACGACGATGTAAATTTTCCAAAATGTCCGGTTGTAGTTTTTTTTGCCATTCTAAAAGATCCAACATAAGAGCACATCACTTCTTTTTACGGGATCGTTTTTGTCCCCGTATGTCATTTTCGTTCCCGGCAAGCGTTACATTCAGTATAAATCATTCTCGTTTAACTTTCAATGTTAATGTCACCTGTTATAAACATTCCCATCCATGAGAGAAAGGAGTCTCATGCGGAGCTGACGAAGTGGGGGAGTGACTAGCGGGGATCGCTGAAACGAGTGATCGCCTGTCGTTGCAACTCTAATTATCCTATCGTGTATTCCTATAATTTAGGTCACGAGCAAGGCGAAGTGGTTTTATGATGCCCTAACGGGAGATAACGGAAACCGTTAGGTTCTACCTCCGTTTTATAGTGACCTAGAGCAAAATCACGGAATTGTCGTTAGAGTCAAGTCCATCCTTATATGTACAAGGGTTACAATACAATCCCGGATAAGAGACAGGGGTTTAATCATGCCTATTGCCTAATAGACGCCCAATGCACCGTCCCTTAATCTGACCGTAACAGGGCCGGGGATCTTTACGGTTATTTTCAGCGCGGCTCCCTAGTGTCTATTCGGGCGATCGATCGGCCACGTTTTAAAAACCGAGCACTCCTGTTTTCCAACTATCACACGCCCCAGCCCCAAGCGAAAAACCGCCCGGTTGCGGACGGTTTATGCAAAACGTTTCCGTTTGGATGAGGCCGGGATGTTAAGTTCATCACGGTATTTGGCGATCGCACGCCGAGAGATTTTAATTCCTTCTTCCTGTTTAAAACGATCAGCGATTTTCTGGTCAGAGATGGGTTTTTGCTTATCCTCTTGCTCAATCCAATTACGGATGGACTGTTTAATGATCGTTGCTGAAACGTCTTTACCGGCATACCCGGAAACCCCTTTACTGAAGAACGCTTTTAATTCATAACACCCGCGAGGCGTCTGTACATACTTCCGGTTTGTCGTTCGTGAAACCGTTGATTCGTGAACGTCTGCCCTCTCAGCAATATGTTTGAGCGTCATCGGGCGCAGCTCACCGTTTTCCAAAAAACTTTTCTGATATTCAACGATCGCTTCTGTTACGGCACGAATGGTTTGTTGCCGTTGGTCGATGCTCTTCAACAGCCAAACAAGTTGTTTGTATTTGGAATGGGCATATTCAAATGTCTCTTTATCACTTTTTTGATGAAGAAGATTTCGGTATTGTCTATTCAAACGAATCTTCGGCAAAGATTCATCATTCAAAACGACGGTCCAATCGCCATTTTGTTTTTCTATATAGACATCCGGCATGATATATTCCAATTCGCTTTCACTGAACCCTTGGGCAGGACGAGGGTTGAGCGTTTGGATGAAATCATGGGCATCCTGTATTTCTTCAAGGGTGATCTGCATTTCTTCCGCTAGCCATTTCCATTTTTTCTGTGCAAACGCTTGCAAATAATGGCAGACAATTGTTTCCGCCAGGGGGTGCTCCTCGGGCAATGCTTGCAATTGCAATAGCAAACATTCCGACAACGAGCGCGCCCCCACGCCAATGGGATCAAACTGTTGCAAAAGGGCGCATAATTCATGGAAACGGTCGGAGGTGATGCCGAGTTCAAGAGCCGCTTCTTTTTCACTCACAAGTAAATAACCGTTTTCATCTAAATTATGGATAAAGTATTTTAGATGTTCCTGTGTGTCTTCCCCACAATGCAGCATTCGAAGTTGATCAATGAGATAAACCGTTAACCCTTGCCGGCCATTCTCCAAACGATCAATGAAAGGTTCTTTACCCTGCTCACCACTGCTCTCTTCACGATCCTGCCATAACACCGGGCTATCCCGGATTTCCTCATCCCTATTGGAATCGCTTACTTCCAGCAATGGATTTTCTAATGCTTGTTCTTCTATATAATCAGATAATTCCAGTGTGGAGTATTGTAACAACGATATGGCCTGTCGCAACTGCTGGGTCATCACGAGTTTCATCGTTTGTTGTTGGATAAGTCCCATTTCAAGATTCATGGTGCGCCCCCCTAAATTTGTAAGCGCTTTCTAATGAGATAGCACATACTTACTCCTGTTCCATCCATGAAAAGGCTAAGCGGACAGTATGCGTTTCCTTCTTTTGTACATACTCGCTGTTCATTATTATATGAGAAGGGACTCGGGCTTGCACAGACACGCGATCATCTCGCAAAAAGTCAAATGAGCCGGTAGCTCTTAATGATTCGGCTAGCCTTTCAAGTTCAGCAGCCGCTTCATTCACCGCCAGTTCCTGTTCCCAGGCATGCATTTCCGTTTGCTCTAAACATTCTTGCCCAAACATGGAATCCCCCTTCGAACATTTCTTTTTTTGTGAAAATAAAGTGAAATGACCGTCCGAGCAACTTTTCCTCGAATGGTTACAATGTGCGCCGGCTTATCCAGAAAACCTCTGAAATAACGGACGCTTACCACCAGGATAAAAACCCATTGACCTAATCGTAATCTCCTTGCGTGTATTATATCGCATTTCAAAATAAGAAGCTAGGAGAAATTGGTTTGAAGTTTACAAAAAAGGGTAAGTATAGTAGTGGAAAAGAATAAATGCAATGCATTTGACCTTTATTGACCAATAGGGTATGATGATAGCAGTGAACCTCATGCTTTTTCGTTGCATGGGATTGCATCTACAAAGCAAACGAGATGAAGGAGGATTAGATTTATGCATCTAATACCAACAGTTATTGAACAAACAAACCGTGGAGAGCGGGCTTATGACATTTACTCGCGTCTGTTAAAAGATCGTATCGTCATGCTCGGATCAGGCATCGATGACAATGTAGCCAATACAATCGTCGCGCAGTTGCTTTTCCTCCAAGCGGAAGATCCAGACAAGGACATCTCCCTTTACATTAACAGCCCGGGGGGGTCCATTTCCTCTGGCATGGCCATTTATGATACGATGCAATATATTACGCCGAAGGTCTCGACCATTTGCATCGGCATGGCTGCTTCCATGGGTGCTTTTCTACTCAATGCAGGAGAGCCGGGCCAACGTTTCGCCCTCCCGAACAGTGAAATTATGATTCATCAACCGCTCGGCGGTACACAAGGGCAGGCTTCCGATATTGAAATTCATACCCGCCGTATTCTGGAAATGCGGGAAAAATTGAACAATATCTTTGCCGAGCGAACCGGCCAGCCTATCGAGGTCATCCAACGTGATACGGACCGAGACAACTTCATGACCGCCCCGGAAGCAAAAGAATACGGGCTCATTGATCGAATCTTCGATAAGAATGAAGCTCAAGAAAAATAACAGAAACGGAAACCCTCAATAAAAAAACCACGCGGATCGCGTGGTTTTTTTATTCCTCACTTACAAATTGCGCGAGCGCTTTTACCGCTTCTTCTTCATCACCGCCATCTGCCGTTATGCGAATGGTTGCTCCATTGGGAACGGCAAGACTCATCACTCCCATAATACTTTTGGCATTCGCCTCATACGTCCCTTTTATAACATTTATATCCGCATGGAAGCGATTGGCTTCCTGCACGAATAAAGCAGCCGGCCGCGCCTGTAAGCCCATTTTTACTTTCACTTCCACGTCACGATCGACCATCATACACATCCTTTCTGTATGTTTATCCCGGTGGTAAGCGCCCGTAATCCTCTCGCTTCAAACCCATAAGCGGGAAGTAACGGGCGGCTAACACCCCGATTGGTTCAACTAACCATCAGAAGAAAATCACCTCTGATGGAAGTTTCACTGTATCCCGGTGGTAAGCGTCCGTTATTTCAGAGGTTTTCTGGATAAGCCAGCGTACATCTTAACCATCAGAGGGATCTCCTCTGATTATCCTTGTGGCAACGATTCGCGATCGCGAATTCGTTCCGCCAATTCGTCGATTTTTCGCAACCGATGATTAACCCCGGATTTGCTCACTTTCCCATTTTCTACCATCTCGCCTAGTTCTTTTAAGGTAACATCCTGGTGTCTCACACGAAGTTCCGCCATTTCACGAACCTTAGGAGGCAAGCTTTCCAAACCAATTTCTCGAGCGACAAGTTCTATATTTTCCACTTGCCGCAAGGCAGCCCCTACCGTCTTATTTAAATTAGCTGTTTCACAGTTGACGAGTCGATTGACGGAGTTACGCATATCTTTCACAATCCGAACATCTTCAAAATATAGCAATGCTTGATGGGCACCGATAATGTTGAGAAATTCGGTGATCTTTTCGCTTTCCTTAAGGTAAACAATGTACCCTTTTTTCCTATCCAGTACTCGGGCATCTAGGTCAAATGCCGACATTAATTCCAGCAACGATTGATTGTGTTCTTTATGATAGGAAAATAACTCCAAATGATAGGAAGACGTCTCTGGATGATTAATGGAGCCGCCCGCGAGAAAAGCCCCCCGCAAGTACGCTCTTTTGCAACAATTATCCCGAAATATATGTTCCGAAATCGACTGTGAAAAAGTATGCTCGTTGACCGTCAAGTTTGTATCCGCCAAAATTTCTTCCACAAGGCGGTACACGCGAACGATATAAATATTGTTTTTCCTTAATCGCATTTTTTTACGAACGACGAGTTCGGCCTTCATGTTTTCATAACGCTGCTTTAGAAGCGTATAAAATCTCCGTGCAATCGCCGCGTTCTCGGTTGTTATGTCCAAAGTCGCGTGCGATTCCGACACATGAAGCGCACCGACCATCTGAATAAGTGCGGAAAGTTCCGCTTTTACACAGCAATCATCTCCATGGATTTGCGTGAGCTCTTTTTTCGTCATTGCCGCAAACGAAGCCAAGGCTATCCACCACCTTCTTCATCAAACTTCCTTAGCGCTCCAGAAGCATCCGGGCAATTTTTTCGGCATTATGGCGCAATACCGGGCCCTCTGTATGAATGAAATCATCTTGGATCACATTCAAGCCAAGCGCTTTTAAAGGGGCTACGTCACAAAGCACGGATTCCGAACCTTCCTCGGCATATCTTTCAATCATGTCCGACGGGATGTTGGCGTCATGGACAAAAATTTGCTTAATCATCGATTTCCCGATATGGGCGTGAAGCGCCTTAATGTGATCGGAAGCGGTAAACCCATCTGTTTCCCCGCTTTGCGTCATGACATTGCAAATATAGATCTTATCCGCTGATGATCGGCTTATCTCTTTAGCAATACCCGGTACGAGTAAATTAGGTAATACACTGGTGTATAAGCTCCCCGGTCCCATAATGATTTTGTCTGCTTGCCGAATCGCCTGAATGCTTGCCGGCAGTGCCTCGGGAAATACTGGGTCAAGGAACATTTTATCGATTTTTTTCCCTGCCTTTGGAATATTGGACTCCCCTCGAACAACACTGCCATCGGTCATTTTTGCCACTAATTCAATGCTATCATTGGAAGCGGGCAACACCGTCCCGCGCACATTGAGCACAGCACTGAGCTCGCTGATGCCGCGAGCAAAATCACCGGTGATGGATGTCATGCCCGCGAGCAACAAATTCCCGAGCGAATGCCCGCTTAACCCTTCTCCATTTTCAAACCGATGTTGAAATAAACGCTCAATTAATGGTTCAACTTCCGCCAGTGCCACCAACACATTCCGAACATCTCCGGGCGGCGGTACGTTTAACTCCTCGCGCAACCGTCCGGAACTTCCTCCGTCATCAGCCACGGTCACGATCGCCGATAGATCGAGGGGATACGTTTTCAACCCCCGCAATAAAACGGACAGCCCCGTTCCGCCTCCGATGACAACCACTTTGTTTGCATTCGTCACTCGCTTGTTTCTCCCCTGTCCTTATGTTCACGATGGCTTTTATATACTTGGTAATCCCCGGAATAAACGTCGGCAAGATGCTCCACAAGTGCAACGGAACGATGATTTCCCCCCGTGCAGCCAATCGCGATGATCACCTGGCTCTTTCCCTCTTGCTTATACAGCGGAAACAGAAAAGTAAGCATGTCTTCAAGCTTTGCCAGAAATTCCTTTGTGTCCGTCCACTTCATCACATATTCGGCAACGTCCGAATTCATGCCGGTTAACGGGCGCATACGTTCAATATAATGGGGATTCGGCAAAAAACGGACATCAAAAACAAGATCGGCATCAATCGGAACCCCGCGTTTAAACCCAAAGGACATAAAATGAACGCTATAGGTCAACTCCTCGGGAGCGGTAAACATTTTATTAATTTCCGCCCGTAATTCCCGAGGGGTAAGCGTGGTTGTATCAATATGATAACGTGCTCGCCCCTTGATCTCATCCAGTATTTTCCGTTCTTCTTTAATGCCATCCAACAGTGGGCCGGCAGGAGCAAGGGGATGCGACCGTCTTGTTTCCTTAAATCGTTGCACAAGCTTGCTGTCTTCTGCATCGAGAAATAAAATGTGCATGTGCAAATTCGGCTTATCCCCGAGAATGCTCACCGCCGAAAACACTTGTTCAAAAAACTCCCTACCTCGTAAATCCATGACGAGGGCCACACGGTTCATCGAACCGCCTTCGACGAGATCCAATAATTTCGGCATCAATGCCGGTGGCAAATTATCGATGCAAAAAAAACCGAGATCTTCAAGGCTTTGCACAGTAACCGTTTTTCCCGCTCCCGACATTCCGGTAATCACAACGATTTGGATATCATCTTTCACACCAACATCTCTCCGTTCACACTGTTTCGAGCTTAGCATCAAGCAACTCGTAATCAGGTGTGTAATAAAATGTGCTGAACAACATTCCTTCTTTTCCCAAAAGATGTTTGAATAAATCTTGATCGCCCAAGGCCATCGGTAAAGAAAAGACGTCCGCTTTCTTTTCCCAAAACAATTTGCCTTCAGGTGAACGTTCCAACATTTCCCCATGATGGTTATTCGCAAAAAAAGAAAACATCATCCACTCGGAAACTTTCGCGTACCTTTCCTGAATGACAATCGTAGAAACTGCCCGTAACTGTGGGTTCAGCAATTGTAATCCGGTCTCTTCCATGAACTCCCTGCGCACGGTGGCAAGTGGGGTTTCTCCGCCCTCCATTTTCCCGCCCGGGGCGACAACCCAGTTTCTTCTGGGCTTCTGCAATAACAAAACCCGGTCCTTATGTGTTAACACACAGTTTGCCACACGCCGCATGTTCATCACCTCACATTCATTATAACGTGAACAGATGCATCCCACAAATCTAGCCTTCTGTCATCTACAAGATCGCCCCGTTTTTGACAAAAAAATACGCAAGGCGATATACCTTGCGCATCCAAAATATATAAAAGGGGGGTCAATTAACGTACTTCCATCATAACGCTAAATTGTTTCACAGCTGTTACAATAGCATTAAAAAGGAATAACGATTTTTCCCCTTTCTCCGGTAGCTTTTTTATGCCTCTACCGTCTTTTCCAATTCTTCGACATAGGACTGGGCGTTTTGCGCCGCCAAACTGCCATCGCCGGTTGCTGTCACAATTTGCCGCAACGTTTTCTCGCGAATGTCACCGGCCGCGAAGATCCCGGCACGATCGGTTTCCATTTCTTCGTTCGTAACGATATACCCTTCTTCGTTTGTAATCCCTAAATCATTCACGGCATTGTTAAGCGGCAGTAAACCGATATAGACAAACACACCATCCGTGGGAAAATCATACTCTTCGCCGCTTTTCACATTCATCAGGGTAACACTACTTACTTTTCCATCCGTGCCATTGATTTCTTTTACGACATGATCCCATTTGAAATCAATTTGTTCATTGGTAAACGCCCGTTGTTGAAGGATTTTTTGGGCTCGCAATTCATCACGGCGGTGAACGATCGTCACCTTTTTCGCAAAGCGGGTGAGATATACCGCTTCCTCAACAGCAGAGTCACCGCCCCCAACGACGATAATCTCTCTGTCCCGGAAAAACGCGCCGTCGCAAACAGCGCAATAGGAAACGCCGCGCCCACCTAGTTCTTTTTCCCCGGGGATGCCCAATTGTTTATATTCTGCGCCAGTGCCAACGATCACGGCGCGTGCTTTGTAGGTTTTATTCCCTGCGTGAATCGTTTTATATGCACTGCCATCTTCAATCTTTTTAATATCCCCGTAGGCATACTCAGCACCAAACTTACGCGCATGTTCAAACATTTTGTTCGATAAATCCGGGCCAAGAATATGAGAATAACCGGGGTAGTTTTCCACATCTTCCGTGTTCGCCACCTGTCCGCCCGGCATCCCCCGTTCGAGCATTAATGTTTTCATTTCTGCACGCGACGTATACACGGCGGCAGTCATGCCCGCAGGGCCTGCACCGGCAATAATGACATCATAAATGGTCTCTGTTTCTCCTGACATCGACCGACGCTCCTTTCCTCTTGCCTTCTTTCTCTATATTATCCCGCTTTTCGGTTAACGTCTATTCATCTGCTCAATCCAATCCGAAAGATAAATCGTGCAGATGCTCACACTGCACTTCCTCACGTTTAAGCGCACGTGTTTGCCATGTTTGCAAAAGCGTTGCCGCTTTATTATGGCCATGATCACGCGCGCGCTTCCATGCTTTTTTGCTTTTCCCTTTGTGGCCGCAATGAAAAGCAGCTACGCCGTAGCGATAAAAAAATGTACCAGGAAATGCACCGGTTGCTTCGGGCAGGCTGTTTTTTTGTAAAAAATGGAATGATACAAGTGCCTGCTCGTATTCGCCCAACCGACAAAGCGTTGCTGCTAATTTATGCATATGCCCTTTATTCAATGGCGCCAATTGCCTAAGCTTCTTTTTCCAATGTTCCGCTTCCCGTTCCTTATGCTGATCTTCGAGCAATAACGTTAATTGGCAGAGGGCAGGGACATACATCACCTCTGTTAACAAGGTGCGCAGGCAATGCATCGCGTCGTCACTGCGCCCTTGTAGATGAAGCGTTCGCGCATATTGATTGTATGAAGCATAATGAGCAGGGTAATCCATCATTAATTCTTCAAGCAAATGCTCTGCTTTTTCATAATTTCCATCGTTGATCATGCGTCCGGCGCGTTCATACTGTAAAATAAAATCATCGGGAAAGGGCAACTTTTCTTTATACTCGTCCTCAAAAAAGTCTTCATCCCCGTCAAGTGTTACCAACTCAAGCAATTCTTCCGTATCATCCGCAAACTCCCCCTCAGGCGAGAAGGATAAATATTGAAGCGCCGCTTCCTTTGATTTATCAAAAAGTCCGAGAAAAGCATAATTGTTGGCGAGGAAATAGTAACAATCATATATGTTGCCATCAATATGGTCCAAGACGTGCAAAAGGGTCTCATTGGAACGTTCATGCTCGCCCATATCGGATAATACGGCTGCAAGTTGACAATGAAAAACCCCTTCCAGGGGCCTTAGTTCAATCGCTCGTTTTAAATAACGGATCGAGCGATTCCAATCTTTATTTTTATAAAACGTGATTCCCCGGTCAAAAAAATACTCGGGGTTTTGAAGAAAAGGGATCAACTGCCCCATGCGTTCACACGCCTTCCACATACTTTGATCATCGTTATTGTAACATAGTTTATGGTGCATCCCAAAAGATGGTGTGTAGGTGTTGCTTTAAAATAAAGTTTGATCCTTTTCTCCTTCTGATTTTCCAAGAACTTGCTCAGATACTAAAATAAGCCGATCGATAGACTCGTTATCAAATAAAAAGCGTTTACAATCCACCAAGCAATCCAAGCAAATTTCACCAAACACACCTCTCTATGAACTCATAAGATAAAAACCTACCCACCTGATTCAATAAGATGAAATTGTTCCATTAGCGCGCCTATTCGCGAATTATTAAATCCGCTTTCGTTTTGAACATGCGGGCAGAATGTTAATCACATCAATAGCTCCATCATTTTCATAAATTGCATAAAAAATCAAATAATTTAACATCCGATGTCGACTTTTTCCGTATGTAAGACAACGTAAACTTTTAAAATTCCCCTGCTCAACCTTCTCTCCTGCATACGGAAAAGAAGATAACAGACGATCAATCTCATCAATCATGTCATCTTCTTTAGATAACCACCATTCAATCACTTCTTCTCCTTGCTCCGCAAAGAATGCTTGGATTTGATCCAAACACCTACTAAATTCCTCTGTATAATGAACCGAAAATCTCCGGTTATCTTTTTTGGTCATACCGCGACTCCTTTAACTCTTTTGCGGTATAGCGCTTCATGTCCGGATTATCAAGATAACGTTGTAGTGATTCCTTTAATTCCGGGTACTCTTCAATTTCTTCTTCCAAGTTATTCGGGTTTTCTTCCAAGGAAGGTGTATCATGTACTTCCAAAGAGAAGAGTTTTCCATCGTCAACAAACATCGCTGAATTTTTATCATCTAAGGCATTCAAAAGTTCTTCTTTCACATTTTTGCTTAATGCGCTCATAATTTATCACCTCAAACGTTCATTTCTTTATTATTTCTTAACTTTTTTTATCATAAAAGCCCCTTTAACCAAATTACATCAAAGGGGTAAACGGTGCAACTTATAAACGGTCGAACTTTATTTTAAGCCAACAGTAGGTGTTACAGATAACTTCAGCCTTTAAGATACAAGGCAGTCGGAAACGAACGCCTACCTTCAATCACTAAATAAAAGGGAAGGGCCATTACTTCCCATGCCGCTCCCTTAACGTATCCAACACATCGTCAAAGGACAATTGCTGCTCTTCAAGCAACACGAGAAGATGATAAATGAAATCGGCGCTCTCCCAAGCCAGTTCTTCTCCGTCCCGGTTTTTTGCCGCTATAATGATTTCGGAAGCTTCTTCGCCGATTTTTTTTAAGATTTTATCCACGCCTTCTTCAAATAAATACGTGGTGTAAGCGCCCTCGGGGCGCTCGTGATTTCTTTCTGCAATCGTTGCGGCTACGGTTCGCACAATCGTAAAATCATTTGATTCTTGCGTCCGTTCTTCGGAGAGAAGGCTCTCTGTAAAACAGCTGTATGTTCCGTGGTGACACGCTGGACCTTGCGGGTGCACGAGCACGAGGAGGGCATCACGGTCGCAATCATAACGAAGATCGCTCACTCGCTGAACATTTCCTGAGGTTTCGCCTTTATGCCAGAGGGTTTGGCGCGAACGGCTATAAAACCAGGTTTCCTTCGTATCTATCGTTTTCTGTAACGACTCCCGGTTCATATACGCCACGGTCAGCACTTCCTTGCTGTTCACATCCTGAACGACCGCCGGGATCAATCCGTCGGCATCAAAAACGATGTCATCCACATTCATCGCACGTTCACCCCCTGTTTCTTCAGCGACTCTTTCACTTCCGACACAGCCGTTTCCTTGTAATGGAAAATGGAAGCCGCCAATGCTGCATCCGCACCGGCCTCCAAAAACACATCAGCAAAATCTTGAAGCGATCCCGCGCCTCCGGAAGCAATAACCGGAACGGTCACGGCCTCATTTACCGCGCGGGTGAGCGCCAAATCATAGCCTGTTTTTGCGCCATCCTGGTCCATGCTCGTGAGTAAAATTTCGCCTGCGCCTTTGCGCACGACTTCTTTTGCCCAGTCGGTCACTTCCAGATTCGTTTCGTTACGGCCCCCATGCGTATACACACGCCAAGATTGCAACCCCTCGTCCCATTTGGCATCAACGGCGACGACGGTGCATTGGGAGCCGAAAAAGTCCGCGCCTTCCGCAATCAAGTCCGGGTTTTTCACAGCCGCTGTATTTAGTGATACTTTATCCGCGCCGGCACGGAGGATTTGCCGCATATCATCAACGCTGTTGATGCCGCCGCCGACCGTAAACGGAATCGCGAGTTTTCCGGCAACTTCACGAACGACATCTACCATCGTTTTCCGTCCTTCATGAGATGCTGATATATCCAGGAAAACGAGCTCGTCCGCCCCTTCCCGGTCGTAATAGGCCGCGAGCTCAACCGGATCTCCCGCATCTTTTAGTTCCACAAATTGGACGCCTTTGACCACCCGGCCTTCTTTTACGTCCAAACAAGGAACGAGTCGTTTTGTTAACATGTTCCCTTCACCTCTTTTAACGCTTCAGACAAATCAAGGGCGTCTGTATACAGCGCCTTGCCGACAATCGCCCCGCTTACGCCTTCTTCTTGATAACACAACAACGCGCGCACATCGTCAAGATGGCTTACGCCGCCTGACGCAATGACGTTGGCACCGCTCGCTTTTGCAAGGGAGGCGCTCGCTTCCACGTTGGGTCCAGCGAGCATGCCGTCTTTTTCAATATCGGTAAAAATAAACATATCCGCGCCCGCGCTTACCATTTCAGCGGCAAGTGCTTCCGCCTGCACATCTGATGACTCCAACCAGCCATTCACAGCCACTAGGCCATTGCGTGCATCCAGACCGATGATGATTCTGCCCGGATAAGTCGCAAGCATTTTCTTCGTGAAATCGGGATTTTGCACTGCTACCGAGCCGAGAATCACACGATCAACCCCACGGGAGAGGTAATGCTCCACGTCTCGTTCCGTGCGAATACCGCCTCCCACTTGAACACGGGCTTTCGTCTCTTCGACAATACGAAAAATGGCTTCATCATTGACGGGATGTTTGTCACGGGCGCCATCCAAATCAACGACATGTACCCATGTTGCACCATCCTCAACAAAGCCCGCCGCCATCTGTGCCGGATTGTCTCCGTAAATCGTTTCCCGATTGTAATCGCCTTGCTTTAATCGCACACATTTGCCATTGCGAATATCGATGGCGGGGAATAAATTAAAGGCTGTCACTCGTCTGTACCTGCCTTTCTTGCACGTAGGTCACGTAATTGCTCAACATTTGCATCCCAAGCACACTGCTTTTTTCCGGGTGAAACTGAGTGCCGAAGATATGATTGCGACCAACAACCGCCGGCACGTCCCCGTCATAATCGGCCGTTGCCACGACAACCTCTGCCGTGTCGGCATGAACGACGTAGGAATGGACGAAATAAGCATGCCCTTCTTCCGTGCCTTCGACAATGACGTGGGTCGGTTGACGGTGTCGAAGGAAGTTCCAGCCCATATGGGGCACTTTATATGGAATGCCCGCCCTCGTTTTTCCAGGAAAACGCCGAACTTTCCCCGGTAAAAGATCAAGCCCTCGGGTTACCCCGTTTTCTTCGCTTTCGGAAAATAAAAGCTGCATGCCGAGACAGATGCCGAGCAACGGTTTTCCGCCCTCGACCAATTGTTTGATGATGGTATCGAGGTTTTTTTCACGTAGAATCGCCATCGCGTCTTTAAAAGAACCGACACCGGGTAAAATCAATCCGTCCGCTGCTGCCAATGTTTCTGCTTCTTCGGTAATGACGTAAGGGGTGCCAAGGCGTTCAAGCGCTTTGCTTACGCTATATAAATTTCCCATCCCATAGTCTATAATGGCGATCATCTATAAAACCCCTTTCGTTGAGGGGACCCCTTTCACGCGCGGGTCGATTTCCACCGCCTCCGATAAAGCCCTGGCTAGCGCTTTAAAAATAGCTTCAATGATATGATGTGTGTTCCGGCCGTAATGAACGATCACATGTAAATTGATGCGCGCTTCAACGGCAAACTTCCATAAAAATTCGTGCACAAGCTCGGTATCAAACGTACCCACTTTTGCAGTGCCGATATCTCCACGGAATTCTAGATGTGGCCGATTGCCGAGATCGATGACGACTTGGGCGAGGGCATCGTCCATGGGAATGTGAATGGTCCCATACCGTCGAATGCCGGTTTTGTCGCCAAGGGCTTCTTTCACCGCCTGACCGAGGCAAATCCCTATGTCCTCGGTCGTATGATGGTCATCCACTTCCACATCACCGCTTGCTTGCACACGTACGTCCATCTGTCCGTGTTTGGTAAAAAGATCAAGCATATGACTCAAAAACGGAACCGGCGTCTGAATATCCGCCTTCCCGGAACCGTCTAACTGCACGTCGAGTTCAATATCTGTCTCTCCGGTTTGCCGTTTTACCGTTGCTTTTCGTGAATCATTCATCTTTTTATCGCACGTCCTTTTTATGACGAATTTCCACCGCCCGGGCGTGGGCTTCAAAGCCTTCCACACGCGCAAGCGATGCGATCATTTCACTATTTTCTGCAAGAGCTTCCTCGCTATAATGAATGATGCTTGACTTTTTGAGGAAATCATCAACCGTTAAGGGGCTGGAAAAACGAGCCGTTCCATTCGTCGGCAAGACATGATTCGGTCCTGCAAAATAATCGCCGACCGATTCCGCACTGTTTTCGCCGAGAAAAATAGCGCCCGCGTGCTTGATTTTCCCAAGATATAGAAACGGTTCGTTGCAGAGCACTTCAACATGCTCGGGCGCCAATGAATTGACAACATCGACCGCTTCGTAAAGATCAGCCGTCAAATAAATGGCACCAAAGGTGTCAAGCGCTTCTCGGGCAATGGCTGCCCGTGGCAAATCTTCCAATTGGCGCTCGACTTCCGCAGCCACTTTTTCTGCAAGCATTGTCGAAGGAGTGACTACAATAGCCGTCGCCCGTTCTTCGTGTTCGGCTTGCGAGAGCAAATCAGCGGCTACATAGTCCGGCCGGGCCGAGTCATCGGCGAGAACGACAATTTCACTCGGACCGGCAATCATATCAATGTCCACTTGGCCGAAAACCGCCCGTTTCGCTAAAGCAACGAATGAATTCCCCGGACCGATGATTTTATCGACAGGCGGCACGGATGCTGTTCCATAAGCCAATGTCGCAATCGCTTGTGCCCCGCCGGCTTTCAGGATCATATCAACACCTAGCTCGGAAGCCGCTACGAGAACCGCCGGATGCAATCGCCCTGATTCATCCGGCGGAGACGTCATCACGATACGACCAACATTTGCCACTTGCGCCGGAATCACGTCCATCAAAATCGTCGAAGGATAGGCAGCTTTGCCGCCCGGCACATAAACACCGACCGCATCCAGCGGTGTTATTTGCTGCCCAAGGATCGTGCCGTCTTCCTTCGTCGTCATCCAAGATTCCGACCGTTGACGCTCATGGAAATCACGAATGTTTTCGATCGCTTGCCGTATCGCTTCCACCGTCTTCGTCTCCATCGCCTCATACGCTTGTGCACGCTCCGCTTCACTTACAAATAGCGAATCGAGTGCTGCTCCGTCCAATTTTTCCGTGTAGGCCCGTAATGCCTCGTCCCCATCTTTCCGCACGTCAGCAATGATTTCGTCTACAATCGCCTGTATTTTTTCATTGCCGCTGTCGGGGTCCCGGCGCAAACTGACATGTTCATCCACTTGAATGATTTTCATGAAGATGGGCTCCCCTCCTTAATGACTGCGGATAAACTGGCGACGATATCGTCGATTGGCTTATCTTTCAGCCGGTAACTTACCGGATTGACAATTAACCGGGAAGTAACAGACTCAATCGTCTCTAACTCGAGAAGTCCGTTTTCCTTTAACGTTTTTCCGGTGGAAACGATATCGACGATTCGTTCGGCCAAGCCGATTAAAGGTGCAAGTTCAATCGATCCGCTTAATCGAATGACTTCCACTTGCTCCCCTTGCGCTTTAAAATATTGGGTAGCGATGTTCGGATACTTGGTCGCGATTTTAGGCGCCACCCGTGCCTTCCTTTGCTGCGGAAGTCCGGCGACGGCCAAGTAACAAGCACTGATATGCAAATCAAGCACTTCATAAACATCTCGTTGTTCTTCCAACAAAACATCTTTTCCGGCGACGCCGATATCGGCCACGCCATGTTCGACATACGTGGGTACATCCATCGGCTTGGCCAGAAAAAATTTCATGCCGGCCTCGGGCGCTTCCACGATCAACTTTCGCCCCGCCGAGAAGTCCTCTTTCAAAGGATAACCGGCGTTTCGGAGAAGGTTGGCCGCCTCTTCAAAGATTCTGCCTTTAGGCATGGCAAACGTTATCCAATCTTTATGCATCGTCTTTCTCCCCTCTCCGTTCCGTTGCCGTTAAGGAAACCACATCTGCATATTTTTTTGTAAACGTTTCTATATCTGGCACGCCTGCGATATTTTGCATGACGACAGCTTCGTTATTTTTTCGGCGCCGGTTTGCTTCTTGTAATGCCTCTTGCTGTCGTTCTTTACTAAATAAAATAAGGGTCGGCTGTTTTTGTAGATTGCCCTCGTTAATATGGTTCAATGCTTCCAGCAATCGATCCAAGCGTATCCCAAAGCCGGTCGCGCTTGCCGGACGCCCGAATTTTCCGAGCAGTTCATCGTATCGACCGCCGCTCGCCAGAGGGAAACCGAGGGAGCCGCCATAGCCTTCAAAAACAATGCCGGTATAATAATCGATTTGACCGA
The DNA here is from genome assembly GCF_003336365.1 of Salicibibacter kimchii. Taxonomy (GTDB): domain Bacteria; phylum Bacillota; class Bacilli; order Bacillales; family Marinococcaceae; genus Salicibibacter; species Salicibibacter kimchii. The sequence continues at coordinate 1,926,341 of NZ_CP031092.1, forward strand.
CGATATTCAGGTCGACCTGAACGACATCTTGAACCCCCAAGTCTTGTAAAATCCCCCACAAATCTTCGATCTCATTGATCGCTTTATGAGCTTGGCGGCTATGCGCTATTGTCTTCGCCTTCTCGAGAATCTCAGGTCCGCCTCGCAACGTTTGCAGTTGACGAAGACGGTCTTTTTCATCGTCCGTGATCTTCAATTGATCGATAAATTGCCGGTAACCTACGAAGTTTTTTTCATAAAGATAGCGTCTTAACTCGTCAATCATCGCCTCGTCCTCGACGATTTCCTCAAATAACGCATTCATATATTTTATGTGCCCGACGGCAAGTCGAAACGAGGACAGCCCTGACGCGCGAAGACCGGACGTCAACAGGGCGAGCACCTCGCCATCGGCATTCATGGAATCATCACCTACAAGTTCAACGCCAAATTGTTCAAATTCCGCACGCCTGCCGCCTTCATGTTGCTGAGCCCGGAATAAAGCGTTGCAATAGGAAAGCCGTAACGGGAGAGGCTCCTCTTTCATGCCGGAGCTGATCACCCTCGCGATCGGCGCAGTCATGTCCGGGCGCAAGACGAGCGTCTTCCCTTCCCGGTCCAATAGCTTAAACAGCTGTTCATCACGAATGGCGGAAGCTTCCCCTATCGTATCGTAATACTCCAAAGACGGCGTTTGAATGGGGCGATACCCCCACGTTTCCGTTTCTCGTTCTATATGGTGGCGCACCTCGCGCGCGCGTTCATAAAGCGCGGGAAGCGTATCAATCATTCCCAGCGGTTTCTCAAACATGAGTGGCATCTCGTCGGCCTCCAAAATCCTTTAATTCGATAGAGAAGTAAAATGTTTATGTATTTAAGTTTAACGTGGACGGTAAGCGGCGTCAACGCAACAACAGTGAAAAGAATTTTAACGGAAGAAGATTTATCTCATCCCTTCCTAGCTTCGGCTTCCCGGCACAACTTAGGTCCCTCTTTATGCCGACCCTGTCTTCCCCTCGACGTAGTCGTTTCTCTTTGCCCTCTATCCCATGCCGATGTCGTGCATACTTCGGCTTCCTCGTGCGCCTCTGCTCTTCTTTCATGCCGATGACGCCCTTCCTTCGGCAGCCTTGCTGCTCTTCGCTCCCCTACCGCGATGATGCTTCCAAATCAAGCGCTTCTCCCATAATTTTCATGCCGCGCTTCCTGATTTTTTGGCCTTTCCTCATTATTCCTAATCACAAATGTGGCGATCGCTCCGACAAGCCCCAAAGTTAATAGTGAAAAAACGAGAAGGACGACGTATTTATCACTATACTTCCTGAATATCACAAAGAGGGCATAGAAAAAAATTCCGATCGTGGCAAACGATAATAACAGAGACAATATAGCAAGTGACGGAAAAATCATCTCAAGAAAGATGAGTGGAGTTTGCACCACGGGTAACCCGATCAATAGCCACGGGAGGACATTCCGAAAACCAGCCGGTACGCGGTCCCATACCACCATACCAAGGGTGTAATACTGGGCGATCGGTATAAAAGCCAGCCAAGCATTTTCGATATCATTTCTTTTGGCAAGCCGAAAAAGACCGAACGCAAACAACAGATAGATCGGAATTCCTACCGCAAAGACAAATAGCAGGAATAAAACTAAAATGAGTAATATTATTGCCTCCAACGCATCTCCACCTCTTTCTTTTCTGCAGATCCCTCCCGGATCACCTGCATCGGGTTCCCCCCAACAAAAGCCCCGGGCGGTACATCCTTATGCACGAGTGTCATCGCTGACACGATGGCCCCATCCCCGATCGAAACACCGGGGAGGATCAACGATTGGGCGCCGATCATGACATTATCCCCAATATGAACCTCCCCGAGACGATATTCATCAATTAAATATTCATGGGTCAACAGTGTCGTCTGAAAGCCGATCACACAGTTGTTACCGACCGCTATTTTCTCCGGAAACATAACGTCGGGCGTCACTTTGAGCGCAAAGGCGGTTTTTGCTCCGACGTTCATGCGCAAAAACGTTCGATAGAGCCAATTTTTAACACTTAAAAAGGGTGTTATACGGGCGATTTCAATGACAATAAAATTTTTTACAACTTTAAAAAAAGGGACCGTTTGATAAATATGCCAGAGAGAATTGTTTTTTTTAACGGGGTAACGGTCGGTCCGTCGGCTCATTGCCTCGCCACTCCCAAAATGTCGAGAAGGTCACGCATATCATCAAGAATGACGTCCGGTTTGTATTCCTTTAATACATCAACGCCTTTGATGGACCAAGCAACGCCCGCGGTTTTTGTTCCCGCGTTTTTTCCACCTTCAATGTCGTGGATGTTATCGCCAACCATGAGTGTCTCTTCCGCTGTCGCCCCCAACGCTTCCATCGCCTTATCCAACGGTTCGGGATCGGGTTTAGGGTTCTCAACCTCATCAAGGGTGATCACCGTCATAAAAAACGGTGTCAATCCCATCAAGTCCAACCCTTTCCAAGCCGTCTCCCCCCGTTTCGTCGTCACCACTCCCAATTGGAAGGAAGCCGCCGCCAATTGCTCCAACGTCTCACGCACCCCTGTGTACTCCTTGATTAATTCATCATGGCGGGCATGATTGTGTTCCCGATACATGGTTATCATTTCATCTGCCTGATTTACATCTAAGCTGTAAAACGTATCAGACAACGACGGCCCTATAAAATCAAGGATATCCTCCCGTTCAAACCTTCCCGGATAATAGTGTTCAAGCGTGTGGACAAAAGAGGATATGATCAAGTCATTTGTATCAATTAACGTTCCGTCAAGGTCAAAAAGAACTGTATTCACGTTGTCCATCAACATTCGCCTCCTGTTTTTCCAATCGGTTCCAGAAATAAGCAATCGCCATCGTTAGCAAAATTGCGGTAACTACCCGAATGATGAGTAGCGGCAATACCGGAATCCCGAGCGGAATGAAAATGAGTGTATCTTCTACGATTCCATGACAAGCCACCAAAAAGATAAAGACGAGATATAAATCTTTTTTCTTCACACCGTTTTCCCTTGCCTCTTGAATCATGACCCCTGCGCCGAAAGCAAGACCGAAAAAGATTCCCGATGCCAACGTCGTCGATGTGTTTGGTTGAATGCCGAGCATGCGTGTGAAAGGCAACATCTTATCGGAGAACCAATCCAACATGTTGAAGTCTTTCATAAACTGTATGAGCATCATGATCGGGAATACAAAAACCGCGATGGTCACAACGCCCATGGCCGCACTCGAGGTCGCTTCTAATAAGACATCGAGCCAACCGCTGACTTCAGCAGGTTCCGTGCCACTGACAAAGCCATATTGTGCCGGTTCGTTCCCGCCTTGCCAAATCCAATGAATCAGAAAGGCGGAAGTGATGGCAAGGCCGATCCGAACCGTCAAGACGACGGACATACGTATCCCTAATTTGACTGCAACCGCCGATTCTACAAATAAATTGTGAGAAAAAGAAAGCATAACGGCGAGAATAAAAACTTCTTTTACCGTAAAGTCAAACGTTATAATCGAGCCAATGGCTGCGTACAAATTCAATACATTTCCGAGGACGAGCGGGATGGCCGCTTCCCCGGGTAACCCGATCCAAGACATGAACGGCGCCAATTGCGCCGCAAGCCAATCCAGCGCCGGCGTGAATGACAGAATGGTGACGGCAAAGGTGATCGGAAAGATAATCTTCGCCAATGTCCAAGTCGTATCCAGCCCTGATTTCAAGCCCCTTTTCAACGTTTGCATTTTATCGTTCCCCTACTCCAAACTCACTTTTTCTTCTTTTTCTTCTTATTTTTTTGTATAAGCTTCTCGTCTTTATCCCAATAGCGTGCCTCCATGATCCCTTTTTTACGATGATAAACCATCAAAAAAATGGCCCCCGCGATAAGCACTACGGAAATCATTTGCGCCGTTTGTAAGAAATCCCCGATCATCAAGCTATCCGTACGCATCCCTTCGATAAAGAAGCGACCGAACGAATACCAAATGACATACGCCAAAAAGACATTTCCGCGACGTAAGTTCATTCGCCGTAAAATGAAGATCAATAATGCAAAACCGAGCACGTTCCAAATGCTTTCATACAAAAAGGTCGGATGATGGTAGGCGCCTTCAATAAACATCTGATCGATGATCCAGTCCGGCAACAGGAGGTTTTCCAAAAATCCCCGGGAAACTTCTCCCCCGTATGCTTCCTGATTCATGAAATTGCCCCAGCGGCCAATCGCTTGCCCAAGTATAATGCTGGGCGCGGCAATATCGGCGAGTTTCCAAAATGAATAACCACGTCGTTTGGCAAAAACAATTCCTGTAATTACGGCCCCGATTAACCCTCCATGAATGGCTAAACCGCCTTCCCAAATGGCAATAATCTGCGCCGGATTCTCTGCATAATAGTCAAATTGAAAAATCACATAATAAAGACGGGCACTGATAATGGAAATTGGAATCGCCCAAATAAGCAAATCCGCAAATAAATCGTCCGGATAACCGTGTTTTTTTGCTTCCCTCGTCGCTATAATATAGCCTATGGCCGCTCCCAGTACGATTAGAATACCATACCACTGGATAGACAAGGCCCCAATTTCAAAGGCTACGGGATCCAGCGGCTGTGCATGAAAAAGCATCCGGATGGCCACCTCCCTATTTAATTTTTTCGATGTTTGTCATTTTGTTTGGTTCGAGTCTTCAGTGTGATTCTACTTTCCCGCGAATCCTTCACGCCCTATTTATTTGTCAAAATTCATCTCGGTCATAATCTTCAATTACACCCGTTAACTTATCTGAAAACTCCTGGGCCGCATTAATCCCCATTCGTTTTAAGCGGAAATTCATGGCGGCGACTTCTACGATCACCGCCAGGTTGCGCCCGGGGCGTACGGGAATCGTATATTTCGGGATATAGGTTTCAATGACTTTCATCGTATCCTCGTCAATCCCTAACCGATCGTATGCCTTATCCTCATCCCAAAGCTCAAGGTGGACATTAAGAGTGATTCGTTTAAACGGCCGTACCGCCCCGGCACCAAACAAAGTCATGACATCAATAATGCCTAGCCCGCGAATTTCAAGCAGATGCTTAATCAGTTCAGGCGGACGACCCATCAAAGTGTCACCGTGCTGTTGACTGATTTCCACCGAATCGTCGGCAACGAGCCGATGCCCTCTTCGCACCAAGTCCAGCGCAGTTTCGCTTTTGCCAACCCCGCTGGCCCCGGTAAGCAAGACTCCAATTCCATATATATCCACCAGCACACCGTGCACTGCCGTCGTTTCTGCAAGTTGTGCTTCCAGAAATTCAGTCAGCTGGCTGCTTATTCGTGTCGTCGTATCATTGGCGCGCATAATTGGAACACCGGAGTCTTCCGAGACACTTAACAGCTCCGGCGATGCTTCCAGACCTCTGGATATGATCACACCGGGCGTATTTGCCGTACATAATTTATCCAGGCGTTCCAGCTTGACCTCAGTATCCAACTGTTCAAGAAACGTAAGCTCCGAGCGGCCTAACAACTGCAATCGCCTGCGCGGATAATAGGTGAAAAAACCGGCCATTTCCAACCCGGGGCGAGAAATGTCACTCGTGGTAATCGGCCTGTAAATCCCCTCTTCACCACTTAACAATTCCAGCGAAAAACGATCAATTAAATCTCTTGCCGTGACCTTAGCCATCTTGTTCCCTCCGAACTCGGATGTGTATCCCGGAGGTCAGATTTCAGAGGCCAGAAGTCAGATGGATGATTTTTCGAAGAAGCATCAAGGACTTCCAGGAATTTACTTTCATCTGACTTCCGGCATCCGACATCTGATATCCGGAAGGCTTCCGGCTTCCGATTTCTGCCTTCCGGAAAAACGGGCGACTAACATCCTGATCTGTTCAACTAACCATCAGAGGAAAAAACCCCATCTGATGGAAGTTTCACTTTATAAGTAGTAGGCAACGACATGTTTTTTACAAAATCATCACACGTTGTTCATTGTAGCACGTTTTGCATCGAAAATGGTATGGTCGGAGTTTGCGAGAATGAGTAATTGATTTTAGGCGAGGTAACCTCGTTTTTGGTTACTTTACGATCAGATACTGCGTGAGTTAGGTCTCATGACCTCTCCATGCCAACCTTATCGGTCGGAAAATGCTCGCTTCGGGCTTCATAAACGCCTCATGGCGACCCTATCGAGCGGACGACCCTCGCTTCGGGCTTCATGAACGTCTCATGGCGACCATTTCGATCGGTAACTTCGATGTGGGGGTCTCATGATCATGAAAAAGAGCACCCTGTGTAGTAAGGTGCCCTTCGATTAAGCTCTCGCCGGATTAAACACGACATTGATGATCGCGTTTAGAATGGCCATTACGACCGCTGCCAGTATAGCTGTTCCAAATCCATCGATGACAAACGCACCACCCATGATCCACGCGATTAACATGAGCATGGCAGCATTAATCACAAAGAGAAAAATACCCAGCGTCAGGACCGTTACCGGGAGGGTTAAAACGACCAGAATCGGACGAACAATCATGTTGACAATTGAGAGTAGGACAGCAGCAATTAACGCTGCCCAAACATTTTCCAATTCAAAGCCAGTAAAAATCAATCCTGTGACAATTAAAACAACGGCATTGATAACAATATTGACGAGACAACCCATTAGGAACGAAAGTCTCCTTCACTTGGAACCAACACGGTCATTAACAAATAAATAAGCAACGTGATCCCCAGGCTGATAAACAGGCTAATCGCGGCTAATACCCTAATAATGATCGGATCAATATTAAAATATTGGCCAATGCCTCCACAAACGCCGGTGATGATGCGACTATTGGCAGAACGTACCAAACGTTTCATTTATCTCCCGCCTTTCTCGCTTTCCCATTTAACGGTCATGGGTTTTTACAGATATGGATCCTGTTTTTGTGCCGGCATCTACCCGCAATACCGATGGTTCATCCGGGTTGGAAACCAACGTTAATGTTTTTTGAATAAAATCCCGCTTTTCATCGAGCACTTCCACATTCGGAAGCTTCCAATGGTAGTTCCCGACATTTGTTTTCAATGTTCCTTCTGTGCGAATTTCTTCCGGTACTGCAAGAAAAACAGATCCGGTCGTTGCCGTTAACGAAACGTGCCCGCCTTCTTTTCTATGAAAGTGACAATTAACGGAGCCATTCACGGATTCGGCATCAAGATCTTCAATGTCCCCGTTAATATCAATACTTCCATGTACGGTACGCAAGTCGGCACGCTCACTTGAAGCCCCGTCAATATCAATGGGACCATTGACCGTTTCTACTTCAAGCATATCAGCATGGACACCTTCCATGTTTATACTTCCATTTACGGCTTTTGCCGACAATGTGATGCTGTTTAACCCATTTCCTTGCAAATGGCCGTTAAACGTATACAATGATAATTTTTCAAAGCGTTCACGAGGCACGTATACCGTTGCCTGCAGCTTGATTTTTTTCGATTTCGTATAAAAGTGGAGTTCATCATCCACGGTCTCGAAAACCGTTTCTTCAAGAAAAATACGACGGGCATCCTCTTCATTTTCCGCCTTATAGACTTTGGCGCTACACGCTATTTTTCCATCTACTTCGTCCCAAGGTTGAAGATCAATCGAGCCATTTTCAAGCGATAGTTCAAACATTCGCTCCTTCATGCTCGTATGTTGGAAAATATGATTGATTTCTTGAGCGCTACCAAAATTGAAGTCGAGGTCGAGTTCTTTGATTTTATGAACGGCGGAGTCCACAAATTCCGTAAACCAGCGAGCCCCTTCAGACAAAGGTGAACCTTTATCCCCTTGTTCTTCCCGGTGTCTCCTCCAATATTCATCGTGATGACGATTGCTTTGATCCCAATCAATTCTCGTGCTTAGATCTGTACGATCGGTCGTTTCGGTCTTGTTTTCATCTTTGCTTTTTCGCGAGGTCGCCGAACTTGTCGTCGTTTCCTTTTCCTTTCCCGATGACAATGCCTTAATCAACTTTGTTCCGTCTTCCGGGCTGATTTTGCCGTCTTCCACCATTTGCAGAATCATTCTACGTTCTTCTTGCATGATTTTTTCCTCGCTTTCCCTTTTTAATACGATCATTAACTGCCCAATGCCAGTTGAAAAAATCACTTCACGACGGCTTCATCCATTTCCAACGCTTCCATCCGTTGTTTTTCCCTCTCTAAGATCGGCTTTAAATATCGGGCGGTGTATGAGCGTTCCACTTCGGCTACTGTTTCGGGGGAGCCTGTCGCGACGATTTCACCGCCACCATTTCCCCCTTCAGGCCCCAGATCAATAATATGATCCACCGTTTTAATGACATCCAGGTTATGCTCGATAACGATGACTGTGTCTCCATTATCAACGAGGCGCTGCAATACTTGCAATAGACGGCGAATGTCATCCATATGGAGGCCGGTCGTAGGTTCATCCAAAATGTAAAGGGAGCGGCCGGTTGTGCGTCGATGCAGTTGAGAGGCTAATTTCACTCGCTGAGCTTCCCCGCCAGATAGCGTTGTGGCCTGTTGTCCAAGCTTAATATACCCAAGGCCCACGTCTTTTAACGTTTGCAATTTCCGTTTGATTCTGGGGATGTTCTCGAAAAACTCCACGCCTTCATCGACGGTCATTTCCAATACTTCCGCAATATCTTTCCCTTTGTAGCGGATATCTAACGTTTCCCGATTGTAACGTTTTCCGCCACATTCTTCACATTCCACGTACACATCGGGTAAAAAGTGCATCTCTATCTTAATAATGCCATCTCCCCGGCACATTTCGCAACGGCCGCCCTTAACATTAAAGCTGAAGCGCCCCTTTTTATAGCCTCGCACCTTCGCCTCGTTGGTCATGGCGAATACCTCGCGGATATAATCAAACACCCCGGTGTACGTCGCCGGATTGGACCGTGGCGTTCGTCCGATCGGTGACTGGTCAATGTTTACGACGAAATCAAGCTCATTAGTCCCTTCGATTTTTTTATGTTTTGCCGGTTTTTCTTTCGCGCGATGCAACTTCTGGGAAAGGGATTTTCGTAATATATCATTAATGAGCGTACTTTTCCCGGACCCGGAAACGCCGGTAACGACGTTAAAAACACCGAGCGGAATATCGACGTCGATATTTTGCAAGTTGTTCCCGTTCGCCCCTTTAACCGTAATTTTGCGCTCCATCGTTGGACGGCGTCTGGACGGTAAAGGAATGAATTTTTTTCCGGATAAATAGTTGCCTGTGAGGGATTCAGGATGGTCTCGGATCGTTTGCGGAGATCCTTCTGCAGTAATATACCCTCCTTGCAAACCAGCACCGGGACCGATATCCACAATATGATCCGCCGCGAGCATCGTATCTTCATCATGTTCCACAACGATCACTGTGTTCCCGAGATCGCGCATGTTTTCAAGCGTACGAATTAATCGCATGTTATCGCGCTGGTGCAAGCCGATGGAAGGTTCATCTAGAATATAAAGAACTCCCATTAGCGCAGACCCGATTTGCGTAGCCAGCCGAATGCGTTGCGCTTCACCGCCGGACAGTGTCCCAGCCGTTCGGCTTAGCGTTAAATAATCAATGCCTACGTTACTTAAAAATCCCAAACGGTTATTAATTTCCTGGATGATGAGCCGGGCAATTTGCATCTCTTTTTCGGATAAATCAAGCGCATCCATATATGCTTTGGCGCTGTCAATGGATAAATCTGTCACTTCTCCGATATGCTTCCCATTAAGTAAAACAGCAAGTGATTCATCTTTTAACCGATGGCCTTGACATGCTTGACAAGCTTTTCGAACCATAAACTGCTCCATTTGTTCGCGCGTATAATCCGATGAGGTGGAATAATATCGTCTGGAGATATTTTTCAAGACGCCTTCAAAATAAATTTTTCGTTCTCTTACATTTCCAAACTCATTGTCATGCCGAAAATAGATCCGTTCTTTCCGGTTGCCATGCAGTAATGTTTTTTTCTCTTGTGTGGACAGCTGTTCAAACGGGACATCCATGTCGATACCAAAATGTTCACAGGCGGCAGCGAGCAGTTGCGGATAATAATCGGAACTCGTCGGCATCCATGGGAGAATGGCATGTTGCCGCAAGGTGAGAGATGGGTTTGGGACGACCAACTCTTCATCGGTTTCCAGCTTAGAGCCAATGCCTTCACAGGTCGGACAAGCACCAGACGGGTTGTTAAACGAAAACAACCGTGGCTCCAATTCATCAACGGAAAATCCGCAATACGGGCAAGCATGATGTTGGTTAAACAACACTTCTTCGCCGTTAATGACATCAATGAGCACGCGCCCTCCGGATTGTTCCAATCCCGTTTCCAGGGACCCAGAGAGACGTGATTCCACTCCTTCTTTTATAATTACCCGATCAATGACAACTTCAATAGTGTGTTTTTTATTTTTTTCCAAAGCAATATCTTCGGACAAGTCTCGGATCTCCCCGTCCACACGTACGCGTACAAATCCTTTTTTCTTTAAATCTTCAAAGATCTTTACGTGGGTTCCCTTACGCTCGGCTTCCAATGGAGCGAGAATTTGAATACGCGTCCGTTCGGGGTAACCCATCAATTGATCGATCATTTGTTGGACGCTTTGAGAAGTGATCGGAATGTTATGGTTCGGACAATACGGAACACCGACACGTGCGAATAATAGCCGAAAATAATCATAGATTTCAGTGACCGTCCCCACGGTAGAGCGCGGATTTTGGCTTGTCGTTTTTTGATCAATGGATATTGCCGGGGACAGCCCTTCGATCGAATCTACATCCGGTTTATCCATCTGCCCTAAAAATTGTCGTGCATAGGAGGATAATGATTCCACGTATCGCCTTTGTCCTTCGGCATAAATCGTGTCAAACGCCAACGACGATTTACCCGAACCGGATAACCCGGTGAAAACGATCAACTGATCACGGGGAATCGCGATATCTACCCCTTTCAGGTTATGGGAACGCGCTCCTTTTATGCTGATACTCTCCTTGGACATGGTTCCGGTCACTCCTTGTACTAGATGTGGGAGGTGGGAAATGAGAAGTGGGAAAACCCACTCGTGATGTTATGATGTTTTCTTTCCCTTTAATTCAATCACTGTATCGCGAAGTTCCGCGGCTCGTTCAAAGTCAAGTTGTTTCGCCGCTTCTTTCATTTCCGCCTCGATTTGTTCAATGAAACGAGCTTTTTCATCTTCCGTCATATGCTTGTCTTTTGGAGTTGTATAGCTTCCTTCATCTTCAGCAGCCACTGTAGCCTGAATCGCCTGCGGCACTGCTTTTTCAATTGTTTTCGGTATAATTCCATGTTTTTCATTATGCGCTTCTTGAATACTCCGGCGCCTTTTTGTCTCATTTATTGCCACTTCCATGGAACGCGTTTCTTTATCGGCGTACATGATTACTTGTCCGTCCACATGACGTGCCGCCCGACCCATCGTTTGGATCAAGGACCGTTCGGCGCGCAAAAACCCTTCTTTATCCGCATCCAAAATCGCTACGAGGGAGACTTCGGGCATATCCAATCCTTCACGCAAAAGGTTGATGCCGACAAGACAATCAAACTCGCCTAGTCGTAGCTGACGAATGATTTCCAAGCGATCCAGCGTTTTTATATCCGAATGCAAATACTTCACTTTAATACCGACTTCTTTTAAATAGTCCGTCAGATTTTCCGCCATTTTTTTCGTAAGCGTCGTCACTAACACTCGCTCATTTTTTGCCTGCCGTTCGTTAATCTCGCCGATTAAATCATCGATCTGCCCTTCGATCGGCCGCACGCTCACTGTCGGATCAAGCAATCCGGTCGGACGAATAATCTGTTCCACAACCTCCGGCGCTTTCTCCTCCTCGTAGGGCCCGGGGGTCGCGGAAACATACACCGCTTGGGACACTCGCTTTTCAAACTCCTCGAATTTCAACGGACGGTTGTCCATCGCGGAAGGCAAGCGAAATCCGTGGTCGACCAATACTTGTTTTCGCGCCTGGTCGCCATTATACATGCCCCTCACTTGCGGCAACGTCGCGTGAGATTCGTCGATAATCATAAGAAAATCGTCCGGAAAATAGTCCAGTAGCGTGTACGGCGCATCGCCCGGATCGCGAAACGTTAAATGCCTGGAATAGTTTTCAATTCCGGAACAAAAACCCATTTCTTGCATCATTTCAATATCATAACGGGTACGTTGTTCCAATCGTTGCGCTTCCAGTAACTTGTCCCGGCTTTTCAGTTCCTGAAGTTGTTCAGCCAATTCTTGCTCAATATTGATGATCGCTTTTTTCATTTTTTGTTCGCGCGTAACGAAGTGGGAAGCTGGAAAAATTGCCACATGGTTGCGTTCGCCAAGCACTTCTCCTGTTAATGCATCCACTTCGGTTATACGGTCGATTTCATCTCCGAAAAATTCCACGCGAATGCAATGCTCATCCCGTGAAGCCGGAAATATTTCCACAACGTCTCCACGCACGCGAAAGGTCCCTCTCGTAAAATTAATGTCATTACGATCATATTGCACATCAACGAGATTATTTAAAAGTTCATCTCGTCCTTTTTCTGTTCCGGTACGAAGGGAAACGACCAAATCGCGGTATTCCTCCGGTGAACCAAGGCCGTATATACAAGAGACGCTCGCGATAATAATGACGTCATTTCGTTCAAATAACGCGCTCGTCGCGGAGTGCCGGAGTTTATCGATTTCATCATTGATACTGGCATCTTTTTCAATAAATGTATCCGACTGCGGAACATACGCTTCCGGTTGGTAGTAATCATAATAACTGACGAAATATTCCACAGCATTGTTTGGAAAAAGCGATTTAAATTCGCTGTATAATTGGCCTGCAAGTGTTTTATTGTGAGCCATGACAAGCGTCGGTTTATTCACTTCACGGATCACGTTTGACACCGTAAATGTTTTGCCCGTTCCTGTTGCTCCCAACAACACTTGGTGTTTTTTATCCGATCTAATTCCTTCTGCAATCTTTTCTATCGCTGTAGGTTGATCCCCTTCGGGTTGATAAGCAGATTCAAGTGAAAACGTTTCTTGCAACGTTCACCCTCCTTCGCTGGCAATACCTTTCCTTTATGATCTATTATAACACACTCCGGCAAAAATCGAACATTTATTTGCTTTCGTGGATGGCAAAAATCCTTCCGATACATTGAAATGCTTTTTCGGAAGGTTTTTTTCATCCATTATTCAACTTGCCTCATGGGGATGCAAAAATAGCAAGCCCAATTCATGATGTTGATTATCGTACAGAGCCGCTTTAACTACCCGCTGTTCCCCATTGGCGTCAATCACTTCAATACGGCCATATGCCGAATTGATCTGTAAGGATTGATAGAAGCTCCATTCCGTATCGACGGGTTCTCCATGCACTTTTGTCACCATTTCACCGGGCAGAAGGCCCATCTTCTCCCCCGGGGATCCGGGCAATACACTGAGAATAATGACCCCCTCGTTCCTCGGCACAAAATAATGATCTTTCATGCGATCGCTGACGTACTCGTAGACCTGCATAAGAATCCGGCCCAGGACAGCAATCAATACGACCGGTAACCATACCCATGCGGATAAATACATAAATAGAGCAACGCCAACCGTTATCAGCACCCCAAGCGCTATTAATCTCGTCCCGGCTCCTTTTACTTTTATTCTCAAGAGCTGGCCGACAGCCGTTAATCGAAATCCAACGAGAAAAGGGACCAGTAATAACGATACATCATCCGCAATCGGAAGCAACGGCCACCAACCTTCGGTCGCGAAGGTGCCCCCGGGGATAAATATGCATACGGGGATGAGCCACATTCGATCTAGACGTTGGCCTCCGATCCATTTCCCTCTTTTGCTACGCAAGCGAAGCGGAGAAAATTGCTCGCGCTTTGACTGCAAGCGCATGAATACCCCTTCGGTGAATAAAAATGCCGCGATGAGAATAAGTACGGGAAGCGGATCTATAAATGTTGTCCAACCTAAAGGCAAAAGGTAGGAAAGAAGCAAAGCCAACCCCAATGCATAGGCAGGCGAGGCAAATCCCGCGCCGCCGATAACAACCAGCACAAGGTAGACCGCTGTCGTCATCAGCAGGAATTCCGGGGTGAGCACAGTACCGGAAGCCACTGTAACGACCGATAGAACCATCCCTGCCAAAATGCCCGGCAGCAGACGATGAAAAACGTCTTTCCCAACAAGGCCCGTGGCCGTATGGAACATCTTTCTTTCCCTCTTTAAACGGCGGTAGCCGATGCCTATCATTGCCAACAAGCCAATATACGTCAACGGGTGAATAAAGAAGCTACCTATACCTGTCAATAGATCGGTAAACCAATGATCCATTATTTGATCCCCTTCTTAAAAACATCGTTGTTTTCCATCCAACCATCCTATCAATATATCTTTTCTGATAGGATTAGAAAGACGTCGCTTTTGCAAAATAGCAAAAGCCTTCATCTTTTTTTATACTATAATCCTTTATTTTATAGGACAACATAGAGAAATACACCCTTCTGTTGCGGATGTATTTCGACACGAAGTCTTAGAATTCCTGCTTTTTCCCGAAATTAAGAGACTTCATTAACTAAATGGTCAATGGCCGTATCGAGTTGGCGATCATTTTCATCGTCACGAATCTCATCCACGATTGCGCTATGGAGGTGCTGTGCAGTCTCTTCATCGATTTCCCCACTTTCCTCCAGATTGTCCGTCTCTTGTTGGAAAGCAACGACCGCTTCTTCTGTTTGCTCATCAAAATATCCATCGGTTCTTCCCGGACCAAAACCCAATCCCTCTAAAATATATTGCGCGTTTCTCACTTGATCATTGTTATCATCAAACGTGAGCGTATCATCTACAGCAAGGGCGGCCGTGTAGAAATATTCCGGCTGGCTTTCCTCGATCGTTGGCTCCACCCCTTCTTCATGAATATTGTTGCCATCCGAGGTTAACCATCTCGACATCGATAAATTCATTTCACTGCCATCATCAAACTGATATCCTTGTTGTACCGTACCTTTTCCGAACGTAGTTTCACCAATCAGGTCATACCCGCCCGCTTCATTAAGAGCAGCTGCCAATATTTCCGACGCAGAAGCACTGCCTTGATTAATAAGCACGGCCATTGGATAATCTTTTTCTTCTTCAAGTGTAGCAGGAGTGGCTATAACCTCTCCGTCAGGCCGTTCGATTTGTACGATCGTCTCCCCTTCGGGGAGTAACAAACTGCCGATATCCTGCACACTGTTCAAATATCCGCCCGGGTTATCCCGAACATCGACGAGCAGTCCATCGATGTCCTCGGATTCCAGTACATTTAATGCCTCTTCAAATTCCTGGGCTGTATCCGTGGAAAAGGAAATAATTTCAAGCAGACCGATGGTTTCGCCATCTCGTTCAATTGTTCGACTTTCGACCGTCTCCATTGGAATCGCGTCCCGTTCCACTTCAACTTCAAATGGGTCGGAAGCCGAGGGGCGGTCGATCGTCAAAGCAACGGAAGTGCCTTTCTCTCCGCGAATGTCCATCACCGCTTCATTCAAAGATTGGCCTTCCGTTGGATTCCCATCTATCTCCAAAATTTGATCATCCGGCATTAAACCGGCTTCTTCTGCCGGTGAACCCTGAATCGGCGAAACAATCGTTACGTTTTCATTCACCATGTTAACTTCCGCACCGATTCCTTCAAATTCACTGTCCAACGATTCCTCAAACTGCCCCGCCGTTTCCTGATCCATATAAACGGAATAGGGGTCATCCAACTCGTCTAACATCCCTTCGATAGCACCTTCAGACAAGTTGCTTTCGTCAACATCGTCGATGTATTGTTCCATAATCAAGTCATGCGCTTGATGAACTTTCTCCCAGTCTTCTTCAGATGAAGATTCCCCGTTCTCATCATTCATTTGCGGAGCAACATTTTGGTCTTGTCCCTCTTCGCCGAGAGAGACTCCCGCGATCACCCCGCCGGACCCGGCTATAATGATCGCGCTCGCTAAGATAACGAGCCACTTTCCGCTAACGTTCATACTGTCACCTCTATCTCAACTTTTGGAAAACAACATGACACACACCCATCCATTTCTATCGGAAGCATCGCCTTCTTTATTATTTAGTTTCCAGCTTGCCGTTCTCTTTTACCTATGCTATGCTTCTTTCTACCATTTAAACACACTTTTATGGACGAGACAAAAAATTCACGATCATCTAAACCATTCATGCCAGTAAATCACAAAAATCGAACGGAAGCCAATGTCCGCTCGATTCTTTGTATAGCTATAAGTACTTCATTGGATCGACCGTATTTACTCCCGATCCGGCCCAACCACCTTCATGTACTTCGAAGTGCAGATGGGGGCCTGTCGTATTCCCTGTATTCCCCATGATGCCAATCTGTTCCGAACGACTGACCGAATCACCGACAGATACGTTGGTGGAAGCCAGATGGGCATACAATGTCGTGAGCGTTTGCCCATCAATTTGATGCGTAACCATTACCGTATTTCCGTATCCGCCCATATACCCCACGTGGCTAACCTCACCTGATTCGGCTGAATTGACCGGGACACCTGAGCCGCCGATGTCAATGCCATTATGCATCCGGCCCCATCTCGGACCATACTCGGAAGTCAATGGACCCGATGCAGGTCTTGCGAGCGTACCGCCTCCGCCGGAACCGGAATTACCGGATACTTCCGATTGGCTTTCTCCTGTTTCTGTTTCTGTTTCTTTTTCCGTTTCTTCTTCTGTCTCTTCTTCTACTGCCGCTTCTTCAGCTTCTCGTTCTCTTTCTCTTTCTTGTTGTTTTTCTCTTTCACGTTCTCTCTCACGTTCCCGTTCTTCTTCTCGTTCGATTTCATTTTGTGTGGCAATTGCTTGCTGTTCCAAGATTTCTTCTTCATTTTCGATTTCTTCCATGTCGTCAAGCAACTGACGCTGCTCATCATCAAGCCCGTCCATCACAACTTCTTTGTCCTCTATTTGCTCGTCCAGGTTTGCCTCTAACGTTTCCAATTCTGCAAGCGTAGATTCCAAGGTTGCTAGATTTTCTTCAACCGCCTTTTTGTTTTCTTCAAGTTGTTCATGGTCGGCAATATGCTCATCGAGTATATCCTGATCTTGTTCGGCAATCGTTGAAAGGGTACGGATTCGGTCTATGAAGTCCCCGAAACTTTGCGCGCCAAATAGTACTTCTATGTACTCTACTGTGCCGTTTCCATTTTTATAGAGGGTCACGGCCCTTTCCTTCAATCTTTCATCTCGTTCTTCGATACGTTCTTCAAGCTCAGCGATTTCTTCCTTTAACTGTTCGTTTTCTTCCTCTACTTCAGCAATTTCCGCTTCTTTGTCTCCGATTTCTTCAATAGTAGCGGACATTTTTTCGTCCATTTCTCGAATTTCATCTTCGATTTCCGTCAACTCTTCCTCTACGCCTTCTAACTCCTCTTCTGTCTCTCCTGCTTCATTCTCCGCTTCTTGTTGGGATTCACGGATGTCGTCCAATTCTTCTTCCAACTCACTGACGGACTCTGCTTGTCCGACATATGTTGGTTGCAACCAACCGGATAATCCAATCAGAAAGGCGGAGCCAAGCAATAATGTTTTTTTTCTTTTCATTTTCATTACTCCCCCATCGCTATACTTTTAAAAATTTACGCACAGACATTTGGCTCCCCAAAATACCAACAACAACGCTAATGCCCATCAATACAAGCGCCACTTGCCAAATCATTGGAAAGGGCTCTACCATTGTAATAAAAGGCAATTGCGCATCAAAAAAATCATGGAGATAAACATAACTGACCATAAGTGATACGACCGGTATCAAAGCTCCAATCACACCGATGAGCAACCCTTCGATAAAAAAGGGAGTGCGCACGAACCTGTTCGTTGCTCCTACGAGTTTCATAATTTCAATCTCGTCTTTGCGAGAAATGATTGTAAGTTTAATCGTGTTTGAAATGAGGAATATAGAAGTAAACAACAACCCGACGATCAAAGCCGCGCCGATCACGCGCACATAATTTGTGACCGTGAACAACTGATTAAGAATAGATTCGCCATATTCAACCGTCTCCACTTCCGCATATTCATCGATGGCGGTTGCGACAGCTTCTGTAAGTTCCGGTTCGGCCGCTTCGATCACAAGGGCGTCATTCAGGGGATTCTCATCCCGGATGCTTTCATAGACGGCGCCTTCGGATCCAAGGCTGTCGATAAATTGATCCAATCCTTCGTCCCTGTCAAGATATGAAACCTCTTCCACCGCATTGGCATTTGCTATGTCTTCCATTACTTCCGCCTGTTCATCCTCATCGGTGTCCATTTCAAGAAAAGCGCGGATTTCAACTTCGTTTTCGACATCAGAGGCTAGGCTGTTCATGTTTAAAATCAGCAAGGAAAACGTACCAACGACAAATAGCATAATCGTTACGGCACTGATGGAGGCAAAGCTCATCCAGCCGTTTCTGCTAATGTTTTTAACCCCTTCTCTTACGTGTCGCGCAAAGGTGCTACGCTTCATAGCTGTATGCACCCCGCATTTCATCGCGTACAATGTTGCCGCTATCGATGGCAATCACCCGTTTTTTTAATTTATTGACGATGTGGCTGTTGTGGGTGGCCATCACGACAGTAGTGCCTCGATGGTTAATATCTTCTAAAGTACCCATAATACTCCAAGCCGTTTCCGGGTCAAGATTTCCGGTCGGTTCATCTGCGATCAGGATGGCCGGCTTGTTGACCATAGCTCTCCCAATAGCCACTCGTTGTTGTTCGCCGCCAGATAACTCGCGCGGCTTATAACGAGCTTTATCCTTTAATTGCACTAGTTCCAACACTTCCATCACACGTGGTTTGATGCGGTTACCGGGCTCACCGATAACCTCAAGTGCAAAAGCAATGTTTTCAAACACGGACATGTTGGGAAACAGTTTAAAATCTTGGAAAACAACCCCGATCTTGCGCCGTAAATATGGAATTTGTTTTTTTCTAAGTTCACCAAGGTTTGTCTCATTCACATAAATAGTGCCTTCTGTCGGCTTCAATTCACGGATGATTAGCTTAATGAACGTCGACTTTCCGGCACCGCTGGGGCCTACAACATACACAAACTCCTCTTTCCCAATATGTATGTTCATGTTGTTTAAGGCTTGGATGCCGTTTTGATAGGTTTTTCGTACTCCTTGCATATTGATCAAATCTCTCACACCTAAAAATTTCCATATTCTGAGGGCTTACGACAAATACCCACTTCCTTGGACATATTATATCATTCTCATATTTTTATAAAAGATGTGGAGATTACAGTTTGGTTTCAACGAAATTACAAATACTTAACTCCTGCGAAGACTAAGGACTTTCCTCCTTTGTGTTTCGTTGCCTCGGGCATTTTCCAACGGAACGATTTTTTAAGTACCCAGCCCAAAAAAAGAAGGGACAAAAAAAACGCCCTGCCATTATCGGTAGGACGTTTCGTTCCCTTTATTAAAGCTTAGCCTTCTTCTTCTACGTACTGAGCAACAGCGTCAGCGTCATCACCGGTAACAAGATCTTCCGGCATGGAACCGGGGCCTTCTTCAATCGCGGCGCGAACGTCGTCAGCGCTATGCCCTTCAAGCGGCGGACCTGAACCGCCTTCCAAGTCCCCGCCGTGGCAACTCATGCAATTCTCTTCATACAGATCCATTCCTTCTCCTGCATCAACGGTTTCGCCATTGTCTTCTTCCTCGGCTCCGTTATCGGCGCCGCCATTTCCACCATTGTTATCGCCGGCAGGCTCTTGTTCTTCACCTGCTTGACCACCACAGCCACCGATAATAAAAATCGCTGTCCCTAACACTAACATTGCTTTTTTCATGATGAACAACCTCCTCCATTATCTCACTGATACGCGTAAGAAATAACGCTTCAGTTATTATACACGATTTAGTCCATTTTAAAACCACGCCCGAGCACTTCTGTCGCGTTGGAAACGACAATGAACGCGTCACGGTCGATGCTTTGTACGACTTGCCGTAACAAAGGAATTTCATTACGGTTCACAACACACATCAGCATGGGCCGATCATCTTCCGTGTAGCCTCCATACGCTTGAAGTTTGGTGACGCCACGATCGACATCATTTAAAATGGCTAGTTTTACCTTTCCCTGTTCTTCCGTGATTATGAACGCAATTTTATCATAGCCAAAACCGGTTTGTACAATGTCAATGGTCTTACCGGTGATAAAAAGCCCAATGAGTGCAAATAACGCAAATTCGATACTAAACGCAATTGCAGCCGCGGCAACGATTAGCCCATCCATGATAAATACGCCGGCGCCAAGAGAAGCACCTGTATATTTATGGATGATTTGAGCCGCCAAGTCGGTGCCCCCCGTAGAAGCTCCTGATCGAAAAACAAGCCCGAGCCCCATTCCGACACCGACACCACCAAAAATTGCCGCCAATAGAGGCTCTGTCGTTAAAGGCGGCCAATGTTGTGTCAAAAAAACGACAAATGGGAGGAACAACGTTCCCACTAATGTCATTCCCCCATATCTCAATCCGCCGAGCAAAAGTATTCCCAATAGAAACAGTGGGATATTAAGGGCGTAAAGGGTGATGTGCGGAGCAAGACCGAACACTTGGTATACAATGGTGGCAAAACCGCTAAGTCCGCCCGAGGCGATGGCATTCGGCAGTAAAAACACATTATACGCGATGGCCACAATTGCTGAACCGCCCAAAACGAGCAGGACATTTCCCAGCAAGCGCGCTGAACCTTGTGCCGGCTCGCGCCGTTTTTTCCGCCTCATTCAAACACTCCATTCAAAAACCTCGGCTTAATACCGAAATGGTGCATCCATTATGTGGCTCTTACAACTTCCCTTGCACCGTTACGTTATCCTTGACCGCAAGTATGTGTCAATAAAAACATCGATCGCGCCGTCCATGACCGCTTCCGTATTGCCGACTTCGTGATTGGTCCGATGATCTTTCACCATATTATAAGGGTGGAAAACATAAGAACGAATCTGGCTGCCCCATCCGATTTCACTTTGAGTGCCGCGCAACTCATCTAACTCTTGTTGTTGCCGTTCAAGTTCTTGTTGATAAAGACGGGATCTCAGCATTTTCATCGCGTGTTCACGGTTTTTAAGTTGCGATCGCTCATTTTGGCATTGCACTACCGTGTTCGTCGGAATATGAGTGATTCTTACGGCAGAGTCGGTCGTGTTTACGTGCTGGCCGCCGGCACCACTTGCACGATACGTATCAATTTTCAAGTCTTCAGCAGCCACTTCAATATTAACATCTTCGTCCATTTCCGGTATCACTTCACAGGAAGCGAAAGACGTATGACGCCGACCCGAGGAATCAAAAGGGGAAATGCGGACTAATCGGTGGACGCCTTTCTCCGCTTTTAAAAGCCCATAGGCATCTTGTCCTTTGATAAGAAGTGTGACGCTTTTCAGACCGGCTTCGTCCCCTGGCGAATAATCAAATGTCTCCACCTTAAAATTACGCTTTTCCGCCCAGCGCGTATACATGCGGAGAAGCATTTTTGCCCAATCCTGGGACTCTGTGCCACCGGCACCGGCGTGAATCTCAAAAATAGCGTTCTTTTCATCATGGGGGTCTGACAGCAACATTTTCAGCTCAAACTGATTGATTTGCTCTGAAAGCGACCGAAGCCCCTGTTCCAGATCCGCTCGCAATTCCTCATCGTCTTCTTCTTGCAAAAGCTCCTGGGTCACGCTTAAATTTTCCAGCTCTTCATCCAACTTACGAAATGTATAAGCGGTTTTCTTTAGTTCGTTAGTCTCGTCAATCACTTCTTTGGAGGCATCCGGGTTATCCCAAAACCCGGGGACCGTCATTTCTTCCTCCAATTCTTTAATCCTGTTTTCTTTCGCTTCAAGGTCAAAGAGACCCCCTGAATTCCGCGAGACGATTCGCCATTGTCGTTAATTCTGTTTTTATTTCGGCACTATCCATTCTCTCACCCTCTTTTCCATGATAGGCGCGGTCCTTTAAGCTCCCTGAGCCCCACAGCAATGTTTGTATTTTTTCCCGCTTCCGCACGGGCAGGGTTCATTTCTTCCCACTTGCTTCGCTTTCCGAATCGGTTGTTTTCTCTTCTTCTCTTGGTCTTTGTTATTATTTCCGTGCACCGCTTGCGACTTGCTTTCATCCACGACTGCTTCCCGTTGCATGTTGTTCGTCAAACGTGCCTTTATCACATAACGCGAGACTTCTTCTTCGATACTGGCGACCATGTCGTCAAACATGTTATATCCTTCAAAACGATAATCCCGAAGCGGATTGCTTTGTCCGTATGCCCGTAAGTGAATGCCTTGACGAAGCTGGTCCATCTGATCAATATGATTCATCCATTTACGGTCGACAGCCCGCAACATAATGACCTTCTCAAATTCCCGCATTTTTTCTTCGCTAATCTCTGCTTCTTTCGCTTTGTAATTTGCCCCGGCCTTTCCTTTAACGAGTTCCTGTATCTCATCCTGTTCCAAGCCATGCAAATCATTTTGCGTAATGTCGCCATTATAAAGAACCATCGCGTTCAGATCCGCTACTAAACCGGCCAAGTCCCAGTCTTCCGGAACTTCTTCTTCCGAGGTGAAACGAGCAACCGTTCGGTCTACGACATTGTTGAGCATGCCTTGAACGATCGTTTCCAAGTTGTCCGATTCCAATACTTCCATCCGTTGTTCGTAGATAATATCCCGTTGTTCCCGCATGACATCATCGTATTCAAGGACTTGCTTACGCGCATCGAAGTTATGCCCCTCCACGCGCTTTTGCGCTTGCTCCACGGCACGGCTGACCATTCGGCTTTCCAAAGGAGTGTCCTCTTCCATGCCCATTTTATTCAGCATGTTTTGCATGTTTTCCGAACCAAATCGGCGCATGAGTACATCTTCCATCGACAGGTAAAATTGGGAAACCCCCGGGTCACCCTGGCGTCCGGAACGACCGCGTAATTGATTATCAATTCGGCGGCTTTCATGACGCTCCGTGCCAATGACAAAAAGACCGCCAAGTTCGGGAACGCCATCCCCCAATTTAATGTCCGTTCCACGACCGGCCATATTTGTGGCAATGGTAACGGCATTTTTTTGCCCGGCGTTTTTAATGATTTCCGCTTCATTGGCATGATGTTTGGCGTTTAAAACATCGTGGGGGACCCTTCTTTTTTTCAACAAATTGGACACATGCTCAGACGTATCTACGCTTGCCGTACCGACAAGAATCGGTTGCCCTCTTTGATGGATTTCCTTTATGTCATCGGCAACGGCCTTAAATTTCGCATCCATCGTTTTGTAGATGAGATCCGCCTTATCCTCTCGGATAATCGGTTCGTTTGTCGGAATGGAGATCACATTCATATTATAAATATTTTGGAGCTCCTCTTCCTCTGTTTTGGCCGTCCCGGTCATGCCGGCAAGTTTCTGATACATCCGAAAAAAGTTTTGAAACGTTATCGAAGCAAGTGTCATGCTTTCTTTTTTGATCGGAAGTTGTTCTTTTGCTTCAAGTGCCTGATGCAGACCGTCTCCATAACGGCGGCCTTTCATGGCCCGCCCGGTGAATTGGTCGACAATCACGACATCGCCTTCCTCCACGACATAATCATCGTCGCGGTGCATGGCGCGGTGAGCCTTTAAGGACTGGTTAATATTGTGGGTCAGTTGCACATTTCCCTGTTCAAATAAATTGTTCAAGTTAAAATAGTTTTCCGCCTTGTTGACCCCTTCTTCCGTCAGACGGACATTTTTTGATGATTCTTCGTACGTGTAATCGTCCTCTTCTTTTAGTAGTCGTACGAATCCATCTGCTTGTATATACATCTCGGTGGATTGCTCTACCGATCCGGAAATGATGAGCGGCGTTCGCGCTTCGTCAATGAGGATGGAGTCCACTTCATCGACGATGGCATAATGGAGCTTTCGTTGCACCATTTGCTCCGGATAGAGCACCATATTGTCACGCAAATAATCAAAACCAAATTCGTTGTTCGTCCCATACATGACATCACAGGCATAGGCTTCGCGTTTTTCATCTTTGGACATGCCTTTTTCGTTAATCCCCACCGTCAAGCCAAGAAAGTTGTAAAGGGGACCCATGTCTTCACTATCCCGACGCGCCAAATAGTCGTTCACGGTGACGATATGAACCCCACGACCAGTTAAAGCATTTAAATACACCGGCATCGTTGCTACCAATGTTTTTCCTTCCCCGGTTTTCATTTCCGCCGTATCCCCGTAGTGGAGCACAATCCCCCCCATCAATTGAACCGGATAAGGGGTGAGCCCGAGCACACGCGTGGATGCTTCTCGAACGACGGCGTATGCTTCCGGAAGGAGACTTTCCAAATCCTCTCCGGCATTGTATCGAGCCTTGAAGTTTTCGGTTTTTGCAGCCAAGTCAGTGTCCGAGAGCAATTTCATCTCATCTGCATAACTTTCGATCTCATCGACGGTTTTTTGCATCTTCTTCGTTTTACGTTGGTCTGTATCACCAATGACTTTTTTGATTAAACCGATCATGCTATTATCATCGTCCTCTCGCATCACGAAAAATTTATTATCATTGTTGGCAGACGCCTTGATTTGTACACACTATATATTCTATTTTATCAACTTGACCTCTTTCTTACAAATACCGAAGATCTTCGGAGCGGCACTAAAATATAAAAAAAGCTCCCCACCTGCAAGGATGGGGGCTCCCTATTTACTCCCTTTTCACTATTTGCTTCGATTTATTTCAAGCTTCCGGTTCAATTAAGCCGTACCGTCCATCTTTTCTTCGATAAACTACGTTTGTTCCTCCACTTTCTGCATTGGAAAAGACGAAGAACGAATGACCGAGCATATCCATTTGCAACACGGCTTCTTCCGCATCCATCGGCTTAAGATTGAAACGTTTTGTACGCACAAGTTCAAATTCGGAATCGTCATCTTCTTCCGACCAGCCATTCTCCAGTTGTGTTACGCCCATTTCATTTTTGAATACATCCTTCGTGCCGCTCTGCCTAAACTTACGGTTTACTTTGGTTTTATGTTTGCGGATTTGCCTTTCCAGTTTCTCTACGACAAGGTCAATGGCTGCGTACATGTCCGAATGGTCCTCTTCGGCACGCAGAAGAAGGCGAGTCATGGGAATCGTTACCTCAATGCTATGTTGCTGGTTATTTTGGACATGCATTCTTACGTGAACATCGGCGACCGGAGGTGTATCAAAATACCGTTCCACCTTGCCCACCTTTTTCTCCACATATTCTCGCAATGATGGCGTTACCTCCATGTTTTCTCCACGGATATTGTAATTCATCACCAAACTCCTCCCTTCATGACTCTATACTTCTCTATTCCTCTTTTTCATTCCTGCTAAAACGACAAAATGTGTACAAATTGGTAACTATTTCATCTATTGCTCCGTACGTATACACTTATTTTTATGTTGTTCCTCCTCTCTTAGAAGCATTAGTTACACTGTCTTCATCCTCCTAAAATTACTTTACACAGATTCTCGCTCCAACATACAAATGAAAAAATAAAATATACGTTAAATCAATATTAGCCATGTTCCCCTAGGGAACACTCTTCCGTCATCGATCATTCCCACTTGCTTCAGCTGCAAAATTTGTCGAATGGGTGCGTATAAATAAATAATCTCCGTTTGGCAATACAGAATAGATATGATTCACTACTCTATACTGAATCACCGCCTCCGTTTATTTGTACATCCACTCCGGAACATACGCACATTAGCTTACCTTTTCCCTATCCGCCCCTCCACCTTCCCACAGCGGTGATTCATTCCCATTTCCGGAAGAAGTATGATAACATTTATATACATATTTTTGGTGGAAAAGGCGATGATTACATGAGATATAAACTTGGTTTCCTTACACTGCTCATCATATCCCTCCTTACCGCCTGCAATGATAATGGGAGCTCAAAAGAAATTTCGGACGAAAAAGATGAAGAACAACATAATGCAATGACGGAAGAAACCGTTAATCTAACAGAAATCTTGGAACAGTCCGTCGAAACGATGAGCAACCTGGATAGCTTTGCAGTTACCATGACAACCAAGCAAGACGTAGCTTTTCATGAAGAGACGTCTCGCACCGAAAGTACTACGAACACAATCGTAACCTATGCCCCTTTTGCTTATCATGAAGAAACAACCATCGTTGAAGAAGATGAGGGCGGGGAAATGAGCATGGAAACATATTTTACGCAAGATGGCTTTTATTCCTATGAATCATTCCTGGACGAATGGGCGAAATTTCCCGAGGATATAGAAGGGGATATAAGGGAGCTGTCTGCCCGGCAACAAGATCCGGAACGCCTGCTGGAAATTCTAATAACGCAAATGGCTGAGGACAGCATGGAAGTGAAAGACGAGCAGGATCACTACGCCATCACTGCGGAGGGAAATACAGAAGGTTTACAGGAAATGAGTGCAGCGATCACTTCTACTCTTGATGGCGGCATGGATATGGTCCTAGAAGACATTCAATCCATCGTTGACGTGAACGACATGAATTATGAGCTATTGATTGACAAAGAAACGTATGCCTTTCAGGAGTTTAACGCTCACATAGATATGGACTTTGAGGCAGAAGAAGGGCAAAACGTCGCTTCCCAACAAACAATAAAAACATCTTATGGCTCCTTCAACGAAATCAATGAGATCACCGTTCCCGAACACGTGAAAAATGCCGCCGATGAGATCGATTTTCAACTGGATTTAGATGAGGACAATGACTAATCATCACCCGTTCCATGCAAGCTCAACCGTTAAAATTCCATTCAGGAACAAACGAGAAAACAGGTTAACCGGCATTGGGGACCATCATTCTATCAGCTTTCCGTAAGGACGGAGCCTACAATCGTATGCCAACGTTGAAATGCCGGGAGCGTCCCTTTCGTGAGGTGTCCAATCTTTTCAAAAGGCTCCGCAAAGGCGGGGACTTCCAGCGCCTCATTGATCTGTTGTTGAAAAAGATCCCACTCATGCAAATGTTCTTCGCTCTGGCCAAAGACACTTTGCATGGTCATATTTTCTTCACCGAATCGTTCGAAACCCGCCATTGTTTCCGTCAATAGACGATCGCCTTGCTCTTCATGACCATCTCGATAAAATTGGACAACCATCATCAAAGCATCAACGACCTGATCGATCCATTCCTCGTATCGCCGAATAAAACGCTGTTGTTTTGCTGTCAGTATTTCCACGCCCAATCGCTCCTTTAAAGGTCTAGATTCCCCTACCCCCAAAATTTCAAACCTAAATCGTTGCGCTTGTGCTATGTACCAGAAATTCTCTCGGGCTATCTTCATACGTTAATGAATATGTCTAATGGGCGCAAGTTTTCTAGGGCGCCGCTCTGAGAGGGCGACAACCCTGATGTAATTCCTCAAGAACAAGGTCCGCCGGCCCGGCTGCACCTTTTAATTTTTTTTATCAAAATAGATCCCTTCTAAAGTTGGCGATGAAGAAACGTTGGTATACTGATTTTCTACTTGTAAACGGCTACGGGTTTGATTTAAATCCCGACCGATTTGCGCTTTGACCGCTCTTATTTTTTTTTCGATTGATTCATTCATTTCCACGATTTCCCTGGCAACAGAAGGTTCCACAGGTGAACGGGAACGCGATTTTAAAGAGGCCATCATAAGCCCTCTCTTTTCCAATAAAAAATCAATGATATCAAGATAATCCTCACGCGAAGCTTCCTCAGACGGCAAAGGCTCACGCAGATGATTGACCAGTTGCTTCGTCATTTTATAAATGGCTCGCACCTCATCCATTATCTGTTAACACCTGATCCATGCCTTTGTTTTCGATCAATCATTATGACTTCTTTCCAAGTATCACGAAAATCAGTGATTATGGAAGCCGCCTCTTCCAGTGCATTCACATCATTATTAATATTTGCCCTGACAAGCGCATCATAGGCGAAATCGTACAATTGCAGCATTTGTTGGGTCGTTTCGTTTTCTACTCGAAGCGTGACCATCAGCTCACGTATGATCTTTTGCGCTTTCGTGACATTGATGTTTTTCGCTTCATAATCATTTTTTTCCACGGCATTTACGGACAGCCGGATAAATTTCAAACATCCATTATAGAGCATTAACGTTAATTCCCCCGGGGAGGCTGTTTGAAAAGCATTTTGCTGATATGCGGCGGCACTCGTTCGGGCGCCCATCCCATCATTCATTCGTATCCCTCCTACATCATTTGATTGCCGTCATCGAACATAAAGTTCATGAGCATTTGACTTTGGTTGTTCGCTTCGCTTATTGCCTGCTCCATAGCAGTGAATTGTTGCCAATACCGATTTTCGATCTGTTCCAAACGTCGATCAAAATTTTCAATCCGATCATCGAGCTGATTTATTTCGCGCCCTAATGAGAATTGGTGATTCTGATAACGCCCATTGGATCCTCCGGCTTGCCTGGAAATCGCTTCTTCCATATCATTGACGGTCTCGCGCAAATTCCTGGCAATACCATTTTCCGCCCCCGTTTGAGAAAAGAAGTTAAACGCGCCTTCCGGATCTTCTTCAACTACCGAGTGTAACGTCCCTTCATCAATTTCCAATTTGCCACGTTCCAAATAATCATTCGAAGTCGTGATCCCCAGATCACTTAAATGCTCGATATTCGACCCTTCCACATTGATGGTTTGATAAAGGTTTTCTCGCATTTGGTTCATGAAATTCCCCAATTGGCGATCATGGCTTAGTAAGCCGCTTTGTGCCTGTTCCTCCCAAAGTTCGATCTCGTGTTCCGTCATTGCTCGGCGTTGTTCATCCGTAAGCGGAGGGTAATCACGGTTTCGGGTTTCTCCAAGTTTCTCGTGAACATCTGTCAGCAAAGCATTGTATTCATCCACAAATTCCGTAATGTTCTCCACGATTACATCTGTGTCCACCGATGATGAAACGGTAACAGACTCGTCAAATTCGTCATGCAAAGTGATTGTTAAATTATCCATTGTTAAGGTGTTGGAACGGCGCTCGGTTTCCAATCCATTGATCGTAAACTTAGCATTTTGCGCTCTTTGACCCTCGTCGTCACCCAATTTTAGAAAATCCGTAAAAAAACTGTCCTCATCGTCATCGCCATAAAAACTAATTTCATCTCCGCCATCCGGATTAAAGACCCCCGTTTCCGTGCGAGAAACGGACACTTGATCAGAATGGCTATCGTAAAATGCGTTAATGCCAATATCGCTGTTATTAAATTCATTGAGAACATTTTGCAGACTGTCTTCCTCGGTGATGAACGCATCATGACGGAGCTCTTCTCCGTCTTCTCCGAAGGTTTGGGCACCCGCGAACATAAACCGCCCTTCCTCATCATTATCTACATACTGAACGTCAACACGAGCGCCGTTCGCAAAGGGTTCTGCAAACGTTAAGGTTTGGTTTTCAGCATCCAATGACACTTCTCCTTCGCCCGGCTCCCCATCAACAAGCGTATGGGAAACACCATTTACAATTATAGGATGATCATCATTTATGCTTGTTTCTTCGTCTAAATCAAAAGTCTTTCTCTCTTCATTTCCTCGCAAAAGTTCAGTGCGAACCGCCCCCGTCTCTTTCTCCCAAGGTAGTCCTTCCCACTCCCCTAATGGCTGTGAAGGATCAAATCCCTCTCCCCCGCCACTAATCGAGCCGTCGCTATATGTCGTAGCCGCCCTTGCCAACTGTTTGACTTCAGATACGGTATACTGTGAATTACCGGTGCCGGAAGAGGAAGTCACGGAAACGAGCGAATCGTTCGAAGAAGTCCCCGTCCGCTGAAGAAAACTGCTTGGCGTCAGAAGACGATCAAACACAGATTCTTCGAAGGCGCTAACCTGCGTGTTCAATTCACGGTAAGCATCCACCTGCCAATTTTTAAACGTTTGATCTTGAACATATCGATCCTGCGGCATACGCTCGGCACGCATGAGATCATCCACCATTTGGTCGATATCCATGCCGGAAGCCATCCCCGATATTCTCATTCAGCAGTCACATCCTCAGTTAAAAATTACCATTGTCCATCAACGATTATGCCGGCTCGCTTTAAAATAGCCGCCGTCATGTCGAGCAGCTTTTCGGGAGGAATTTCCCTCAGGATTTCCTCGGAAAAACGATCAACCACATGCACATAAATACGATCCAAATCCTCATGAATATTAAATCGTAACGACGTCGGTGTTAGTTCCAAAGTATCGTTGATTTCTTCGACATAGGCCTCCATTTGCTTCTGTCCGAGTCCTTCGCGCTTTTTCTCAATCCTTTGTACATGCTCATTCGCCAACGATAGAAACCGTTGCGTAGGAAAAGGGCTCCCCCCTCCCGCAGAAGTGATTTTACCGGAATCTATTAACGCTCCTCCTGGTTTCTTTGTTATTTTTATGATTAGCACCATCAAGTGCTCAACAAGCCTTCCCGAAACCGTTGCAAAGCCGGGATCAAATGGTGCTCCAGCATCTCCTCTGCGTTCCCGTACTTTTCCAATTCTACCGCCGTTTTTGCATCTTGAAGCTCGCGCTTTACCCGCGTAAGCCGTGCCTTTATATTCCCCTTCTGCTTATGTCCGCCTATGGTTACAGCCAGGATCTCCAACTGTTCATAACGGCCCATCATCTCTTCGAAGCATTGCAATATATTCCCATTTTTTTCTATTTCGCGTAAGCTTGCTTCCATGTCATTAATTAACTGATCACAAGTGAAAATAACTTTTTTCAACGTGCCCCCATCGTTCATTTTTTTCAACCCCATTATCCTTCTTTCGGTCCTTTTGCGATCGTTCCTCCGGTCTTACTACTCTTATCGGCGATAAATGCGAAACGTTTAGATTTCTTTTATTATGTTTCACGATTCTAATAATATGAAATTTTAAATATTATTCTTCCAATTTGATCATTAACCTATTATAATTAAGATAAATAATAATTATAGGGTGATAAGGCCTATGGATAAACAAATGAGGGCAGTGTACCGGGTTAGCGCAAAAACGATGGCGATCTTGCCGGGTGCTCAAGGTTCGGTCATTTATGAACGAGAGCAAACGGTTGTGCATTGTCGTGAACGACCGTTACGGATCATTCGAAGATCATGTTTGGATGGGGGAGCTTCGTTGGAGGGGAGGTTAGAAGCAGTTCGCCATAAAACAAAGCTGGCAAGGAAGCTTCCTATCCCGATTAACGTGGAAGAAAATTGGTTTGCATTTCCAACATCAGGATTACGCGACCATGAGTGCTGCTGGGTATTCTACCATCACATTGACACAGTTATAGCTTCTCATGGAGGATTTTGCAATATTTATTTCCATGACCAACAAATGATTTCCGTGAAAAAAAGCCTGTATACGCTACATAGACAAATACAACGGACAGGCTGGGTAATGTCATTGTTTCTATTCCAATAACATAGCGGGATTCATTGATGACTCCATATCCAACTTTAAAAATTACACAGCGACCTAGTACAGAGTGGTCAAATTATCCGGTCACACTCAAGGGCAACATCAAAAAGGAGGACGGTCACTCGTGCTTTATGGCTGAATTTCCTCACACTTGATGATTTTACCTTCCGGTGTTCCACATGACTTACTCATGGCACCTCTGGTTAGGATATTATTGCTTTTAGAGGTGTCATAACTTGCTCACGGCACCTCTAATTGGGGTAACCTTCCTTCTAGCGGTGTCATAATGGGGATTTCGGACGTTCTCGTCGAGGAGTCTAATATTAGACGCGCCTTCTATTTTTGGTATCACCACTGGGTGGAGATCTGGCACTTTTCCTAAATTTAGCGCCACCAACGATGGGAATCACTTATTTCAGCCGTCCTGCACTAGTGTATAGTTGTTAAATTACTCGTCTACCAGCATCGGACACTAAAATGGGAAAATGGATGCGTAGTGAGGGGGCAAAGGATTTTTTCACACAGGTGAACCTTATATTTTAGCCGCTTTCCACTAGTGATTCTTCAATCCAGTCCTTAAAACGGAAGGCTCGTTCGAGAGGGCTCACAATCCCGATTTAATCCCTCAAACGGAGAAAAAGTGATTCTGAGAGGGATTACAACTTTGATCCAGTCTCTCAAACGAGGCCTGCGCAGAGAGACACAACCCAAACCGAACCCATGTCCCAGTGGTCTTTGCAGGTGTGACATTTTATTTCAGCCGTTCTGTGCTAGGCTTGTCCGAATCTCCATTCCAAATGAATCATAAGCATAAGTGCGCTAACCGGAACGCAACCACCCCAGTTCTATGGCTCGTTTCACCGTATGGGTGCGGTCGTTGGCATCCATTTTTTTCGTTAATTGACTGACATGATTATTCACTGTGGATACTGATAAATAATCGTCTTCGGCAATTTTTCGGTTGCTTTTTCCTTTTAAAATTGCATCAAGTACCCGGCATTCCGCACCTGTAAGCCTTTCCAACGCTTTTGGATAATCCAAGTCAAGAGCCCCGTCTTCATGATGGTCAATCGTATGTTGATCAGGCTCTCCTTCCCCGATATTGCGCTGTCGCACCACTTGTAACAGATCACGCTGAAGCAAAGGATCCACATACGTTTGGTACAATCGTGCCTCAGAAAAGTGTTGGACCATTTGCCAAAAGGTTTGGTTGATCGAAAATAAAATCTTAACCTCCGATTCCAATATTTTCTCTATCAACCCCGGGGAACGGGGAGGAACAATCGCGCATAGATGATATACATTCGACAACGCATGCAATACCCCGCTTTCCAGCAATCGAAAGCTTTCCTCCGTTGATAAAATAATCACTTTTTTTTGATTTTGAGGCTTCATTTTCGGTAAACGTCTGTGAAATTCCGCATGGTATCCATTCTTCTGCAAGGCCGGTGGTATAGATTTAACATTTTTTTGCCCATCAAGCTGCAACCATAAATACGAGCATAGTGACGTGGGATGATCTCCCGAATTATGTCGAGTTGTCCTCAGCATCAAGGGCCTCCTCCTCAATATGTACATGTTAAACAAACATTTGTTTAATCAAATGGCATGAAAAAATGAAGACATCTCCATGCTTAACTGGGTTATCCTACCATCCGCAAATATTAGCAATGATTGCATTCATCGACAAGGGGCAATAATCATATTTAATATTTAAAAAAAGGAATATTGATATTGAGGATAAGAATGAAGACCCAATTTTATTCATTAATCGGTAACGTTGGCGGGATTTTTGTCGATGACATGGCAGCAGCTTTATTTTCCTCCTGGATAGAATCATAGATTTCTTTTCGGTGAATGTCCACATGTTTCGGTGCGTCAATGCCTAGTTTCACTTGATCGCCTTCTATACTGACAACCTTGACCTCAACTCCATCGCCGATTTGAATCGATTCATCATGTTTTCTGGTTAGTATAAGCATTTTGGGAAGACGACTCCTTTCTTTGCAATAGTGGAAATTGCCGGGAGTATTCGCTGTCTTGCGGAATGTATTGCTTGCCTTTTTTCTCATCCACATTTAAAACAAGGGGGGCCGCCAAATTCGCCGTCGAAGTCTCAAACGGGTCATTGATCGTGAGAATCGTCCATAAGGAGGCCTGTTGTGTGTTGGTTAATTGCAAGGGTTCGGTTACGGACGCAGGCAAATCTATTTGGTAATCCGGGAAAACAGAAAAGATTTCACAAACGAGAAAGGAAACTTCCACGGTGTGAACCGATTGCAATACGTAAAACGGACCCTGATAAGACTGTAAGATCCAACGTTTTTCATCTTCAAAGGCCGGTAAACCATTTGGAAAAACAATGACCTCCGATTCAGAGACCTCAATTTCTCCGAAATATTTCGTTGAGATTATCAATCTCATCTTCCTTTCTCTACACGTGATTGCCATCTTTTATTTTAGCATGTTTCAAACGAAAAAAAGAAGCAAACCAATGAGGTTTGCCGGCACTAAACAAACGTGCATCATCTTAAAAAATCCATCAAACTTGGTTGAATAATGCGAGAACCTGCCGCCAATGCAGCTTGGTGCAAACTTTCTTGGGTGACAAGATCAATAATGACTTCTGCAATATCTGCATCTTCATTCTCGGACATGATACGCGTAGCAATCTCGTTCTGGTTTCCTAAGCGACCTTCGATCATTTCAACCCTGTTCACTCTTGCTCCAAGTTCCGCTTCTGCGCGCAGTACCTCATCCAGATGCCCATCAATGGTTGATAAAAAAGCATCGAATGTTTCGTCGGACGTGTCAGGATCCTCTAGTTTGCTTTTAAGTTCTTGTAAATCGGCAAACATATCCTCATGAAAAATTTGATCAGCGGATACGTTAATCGGAACTTCAACCCCATCCATCAATTCAAGCGTCACCTCATCCGTGTCCGCATCCGGGAAATGGCCTCCCGCAAGATCTACAGGGGCATTTGTCGTATCAGTTCCATTAAAAATATAGTTGTTGTTTACTTGCGTATTCGCCAAATCTTCGATATGGCTGATGAGCTGGCCAACTTCTTCCGCCATCGCCTGCCGCTGGTTTTCATCGTACGTATCATTGGACGCTTGGACAGTAATTTCCCGCATTCGTTGCATCGTTTGATTTACCGTGTCGAGCGAGATGTCAGCACTTTCCATCCACGATTTTGCTTCCGAAACATTACGGTCGTATTGCTCGATCTCACGCAATTCCGTACGATGTCGCATGCTGCTCGTTGCCACCACCGGATCTTGGGACGGGCGGTTAATCTTTTTGCCGGTAGAAAGCTGTTCCTGTAAGTTCGCGAGCTTACTATTGTTATTTTGTATGTTCGTTAGCGTTTGACTGGAAATCATCGACTGCGTGACCCGCATGCGCTCTCCTCCCTTCTTTATCGCCCGACAATGCCCATTTGATTAATCACTTGGTCCAGCATCTCATCAATCACCGTGATCATCCGCGAGGAGGCATTGTACGCGTGCTGAAATTGAATCATATTCGTCATTTCTTCATCGAGGGAAACACTGCTCACCGATTGACGATTCATTTCAATCGTATCGCGGCGAATATCGGACGTTTCGTTCATGCGACGAGCCTGATCCACTTCAATTGCCATCTCCCCGATGATGCTTTGATAGGTTGAGTCAAAACCGGAGGTCTCTTTTACATTCGCCAGCTCTAAGGCATTGGAGCCATCACCGGCGTTTCCGCTTTGAGCGGCAGCAATCAAATCGGTGTCATCCATGATGTTCTGATTCACACTCAATACACCATCATCATCGAATTCAAAGAAGGCATCCGATCCTTCTTCGCCATTTAAATCGACACCATCGCTGTGAACCTCGTTAAAATCATGAGCGAAGCCGCTCATCAAATCATTTAATTCTGTTATCTTATCCTTAAAGAGCCCTTCCTCTTCGCCATAACCGAATGCGTCAACAAGTGCTCCCAACTTTCCGTGGTGATCGCCCAAAAGATCAATTTCATCCCCGAAGTTGATGCTTTCCACGACACCTTCAGCATCATTTATATCCACATCAATTTCAAGGTGCCCTTGATTTCCATTTTCTCCTTGCACAATGGCTATGCCATCATCACCGCCGAGGCGATTCCCATCATCATCAACGACGTAGACGCTAATCCCTCCTTCTGCGGCGGGATGCGTATGCGCGCCCGGATTTTCAGGTTCGACTTCAATGTTGATATACTCGGACAACTCATCAACGGCACGATCACGTTGATCATAGAGGTCGTTTGGTATTTGCCTCTGAGCTTCGACCTTTGCAATCTCTTCATTTAAACCATGAATCTGTGTAAGCAGCCCATTTATCGTTTGCTCAGCTGTTCTAATTTCATCCCCTACGCCGCGTTTATTCGTTTCCAGTGAACCCGCCATATGATTATATGTATCGGCAAGCGCCGCGCCACGCTGTGCGGTAATCTCTCGGGCGCTGGCATCATCGGGGTTTGCGGACAGGTCGTGTAGCGACCCCCAAAATTCGTCCATCGCTTCTGCCAAAAGTCCGGTTTCGGATTGTTCATTCATAATCTCTTCCACGCGCTCCAGGGAGCTTAGCTTTTTTTCCCAATAGCCGGCATTTGCATTCTCCTCGCGGTACTGCGCATCAAGAAAATGCTCTCGCACACGCGAGATACTTTCAACTTCCACTCCCGTTCCGATTTGACCCGGAATGGAAGGCGCGTTTTTGCCGGGAGCCGGATAAGCCTGGGAGGCGTTAAAATTCACTCGCTGGCGTGTATAGCCTTCTGTATTTGCATTTGCAATATTATGGCCGGTCGTTTTTAACGCTGATTGTTGGCCCATTAACCCTTTATATGCAGTTTGTAGTCCATGAAACGTAGAGGTCATTGTCTATGGAGGCCTCCTTTGTATGCTTCACGCCCTGGAATCGAACGTGGAAAACCGTTCGTACTCATTCGTTTTCTTCGTATCGGCAGCCGATGTATACATCGTATAATCTTCATGTCGGATGGCATTCAACATTGCACCCACAACCGCAAGACCATCATTCAACAACTGCTGATTGAGGTTATTCTTATCTTGCAAATGCCGAATAGCCGTCTGTAGCTTCTCCCGTTGCTCGTCTAATTCCCAACGGTCTTTCTCCGGCACATAGGAAATCCACTGCATCATTGGAACATCCACCTCAAGATGAGGGCAGTGACGGTCAATGAACGTTGCAACCACACGTTGCCGTTCCTTTTCCAATTGCCGAAGTGTGCGCACTTCTCCTTGTTCAAGACGCACAATTTCTTCGAGGGTTTTACGGTTGGACCTTTGAATGGCCTTCGTTTTCTTGTCGGCAAGCGTCAACAAGTATTCGTGGTGTTGGATTAATTTTTCAAGGCTTTCTTTCAGTGCCCTAATTTCATTCATTTTATTATCCCCGCTCATTCCAAAATTCGAAAAATCGATGGGCAACCGCCCGTTCATCCACCCGATATTCACCCGCATCTATTTGTTTTTGGAGCGCATCCACCTTGGCTTTGCGGGTTGCGTCAATACCCGATTGCTGCATTTCTTTGGCCGTTTGAGAAATCTCTACTTGATCTTGTTTTGCTTCTTTCGGCTTTTGTTGCTTTTGTACTTGTTCGGTCGCTTGTTTATAGGAATGATGGATTTGATTG
The DNA here is from genome assembly GCF_003336365.1 of Salicibibacter kimchii. Lineage (GTDB taxonomy): Bacteria > Bacillota > Bacilli > Bacillales > Marinococcaceae > Salicibibacter > Salicibibacter kimchii. Next base: position 1,963,461 of record NZ_CP031092.1, read on the forward strand.
TGCGGATGAATTTTCATCATTGTCACCCTTTCATTCATTTCTTCGTGAATGAAGCTCTCTGTTTACATAGACATTTTCCGTAGATGCCTTTTTTGTATTATTTATTTTCGCGATATCTCCCTGTAACTGTGTTTCACACGATTTACACAGCCGGCCATCGCGGGTAGCATCTCCACAAAATGCACAGAGCATATGAAAATTGGGGAAATCCGCGAGTTGTAGCCGCCCTTCGCGAATAAATTCCAGGATATCGGTTTCCGAAACACCGGTGTGCACCGACGTTTCCAATATTGTCGATTCCCGGTTCTCCTTCTTTCTTAAAAATTCATAAACCTTATTAAAACGCTCTTCTCTCGATCGACGACAACGATCACATAAAGAAATGACTGTTTTTACATATAACGTCCCACACTCCGGACAGTTAGCGAGCTCTGTCATCGTTGCTCCTCCAAAAATGATTGTATTTATCATATCGGAAAATATTTCGTTATGTTTAACGGGCACTTCCATTTTACAAAATTTTAACGGTGAGCGTGCGTCTTGCGTTTTGTTTTGGTGTTCGGCCCAATTATAGATCGTTTGATGACTTTTCAGTCGCCATGAAGCTTCACACCCCTATTTATCCTCTGGCGACCGTGAGTGCGGACACTTGTTTCGCGCCTTGTTCCAATAGGGGGACAGCTGCTTTGCGCAAGGTGGTTCCGGTCGTATAAATATCATCGATGAGCAGCATATGTTTACCGGCCACGCGCGCCGCATCCCCTTGAAAGGAAAAAGGACGGGCGTGGCTGTGCAATCGGCCCCTACGGGTTTGTTTGCTTTGTTTCCCCTCATCTACTACCCTTACTAAGCAAGCGCTGTAAGCCACCGGCAACTGCTCTGCCAACACCGCCGCTTGATTAAACCCCCGCTCCAGCAGACGCTCTTGACTGAGCGGAATCGGTACCGGTATCGCTCCTTTAAACTTCTTCCGATATGTTCGTTTTAACGTTTCTGTAAATACGTGTGCAAGTGCTACGTCCCCACGATATTTGTAAGTGCTTATTACTTCCTGCAAATGCCCATCATACGAAAAAAGGGAAATATTTCGGGCCAGCAAACCGGACCAATGCCTCGTTCTCTCCCAACGCCGGCAATCCGCACAACATTCGTTCCGTACCATAGGACGGCTACAATACAGACACCACGGAGCCTTTAACGACTTTAATTTGCCTTGGCACTCGTCACATAACTTTTTCTGTTGCCATGAAAATAACGCTTCCCAACTTATATTTGCACTTAAAGGATGCAAGCACTGGCGACAACGGTTATAAACGATTTTCACGCACCTCCTTTTCCATTCATGGTTAAAATCTGCTGCCTGCAACGATTCATCGCTTTTGTTTTCCCGTAGTGAAAAAAGGTAACCTTGCCGTCCGGGTCCTCAGCACTCCTTCCTGCCCTGCCTGCAATTTGAACAAGCGCAGACACTGTGAACACTTCATCCTCTGCCCCAAGAACGCCCACATCAATCCCGTAAATGGTGACCCCTCGTTCTAAAATCGTCGTGGTGACTAGCATCGGCATCTCTCCATTTCGGAAATTTTCTACAATTTCTTTACGTTCCGGGCCTCCCGCGTGGACACTTGCAATCGATCGCTCTCTTTGCCGCAAGACCTCGCACAACACTTCGGCCGTTTGAATACTCGGAACGAAAATCAGCGCTTGTCTTTTCGTTGCCAGCTGTTGAAATGCCCAATCTGAAAATCCTTTAGGTAATCGTGCTCGCGAAAGCGCCTTTCTCCAATCTCCGCACCATTGAAAAGCAGGGACGGGTAACGGAAATCCGTGAAACCGACGATTGACACGAATGACCGCATCCTTACTTTCGCATCTTTTTCGTAATTGATCATCAGGGGTTGCCGTTAAATAAATCGTCGCGGCATTTTTTCTCGTTGCTTTTTTTACTGCATAGGCCAAGCTTTCATCAAACCGATAAGGAAACGCATCCACTTCATCAATGATGGCGACATCAAAGGCGTCCTGAAAGCGCCGCGTTTGGTGCGTGGTTGCCACAACAAGCTGACCGTAAGAAAAACGTTCCTCACTGCCTCCGTATAAGCCGGCCAGAGCCGTCGTTGGAAACGCCTGTCTTAAGCGAGGCAAAAGCTCAAGGACAACATCCGTCCGTGGCGTAGCAATGAGCACCCGTTTTCCTTCCTTGAGTCCGCGGGAGATTCCGGGAAACAACATCTCGGTTTTCCCGGCTCCGCATACCGCCCAAACTAACAATTCGGAGGACCGTGATTGCTTAATCGTTTGGGTTATACGGTCAGCCGCCCGTTGTTGCAAAGGAGAAAGTTGCCCTCGCCAGGCCAAAACGCCCGCACGCGCTTTTTTTCTACTAAGCGCCGGCCCTTTCCATGTGAAAAGAGGGCTGCAGGACGCTACCCGACCCATTGAAATACAAGCGCGGCAGTATAAGCAAGCGCTGTCACACCATGCGCATGAATAACGGGAAAACCAATGTTTCTGGTTGTTGCCGCAGCGGGCGCATTTCAAACGTGGGCGGATATGGATGCCCGGTTGCATATGTACATAGCCGTGCCGTATGAAGGCTTCTAATTTTTTATATGAAAAAGGGAGTTCATCGGGGAGCAATGCACGACCGTCCAATAATTTCTGAACCTCATGCCAGTCCGGCAGATGGTTGGGGGAGGGTTTCGGGATGGAAACTTGCGGGCTCCCAAGCGCCGAAATCGAAGAGACTTCTGATTGAATGTCATCATGCTCGTTTACACAAGCAATGGGGAGGATAATAGCGGAGGGCGTATCGCGGGGCGTAACGAGGGCTACTTTCATCGGTTCGCTCCTTTATTATAAAGGTGAGAGGTGAGAAATGGAGGTTTTCCCACCTCTATTGCAGCTATTTTTTGTACCAAGTGAGTCCGAGGGATTGTTCACCGAGATGCGTTCCGATCACCGGACCGAACACACCTAGGTCAATCTCAAGGTTATCGTATTTTTTATCGAGGGTGGAGCGTATTTCTTCCGCCTTTTCGGGGACATTCGCATGCACGACGGTTGCTCGAACCGGCCCGTCTGCGGCGTCCTGTTCCAGCAATTCCATCACCCGTTTAATAGCGCGTTTTTCCGTGCGCACTTTTTCAAAAGGGACAATGACCTTATCGTCAAAGTGGAGAATCGGCTTTATTTGTAAAGCACTGCCGAGGAATTTTTGCGCACCGCTCATACGCCCCCCTCGATGCAAATGATTTAGATCAGCAACGATAAAGTAACCGGACAACGTATCACGAATGGATGTCAACGCTTCAAAAATCTCATCAACCGTCTTCCCTTCGCGGACAAGCTTTGCTGCTTCCACTGCATAATACCCTTGCGCGCTACAGCTAATTTCAGTGTCAAACGGATAAACATTAACTCCTTCCACCGAACGGGAAGCCGCTACGGCCGTTTCAAATGTTCCGCTGATTCCGCTGGACAGGTGAAAAGAAATGATCGAGTCAGCTGTTTCGCCTAACTTTTCATACAAATCAATAAACTCCCCGAGAGAGGGTTGTGAAGTGGTTGGCAATTTTTCATGGGCACGCATTTTACCGAAAAATTCTTCCGTCCCCATCTCCGTTTCCCGGCTCGTCTCTTGACCGAATACGACGCTTAGCGGAATAACATTAATCTCGTTTTCCACTAATGTCTCCTCATCCAAATATGCGGTGCTATCCGTTACGATTGATATTTTCGGCATAATGACCCCCTCTTTTCGGTTCCATGGTTGTCCCTATCATAGAACGGAAAAAAGCAGGACGCAAGCGAGGGATTAACGTACTTTCACCCATCCCTTTTTAATAGATTCAACGACTGCTTGTGTCCGATCATTCACATTCATTTTTTGCAAAATATTGCTGACGTGGTTTTTGACGGTTTTTTCACTAATATACAGCTCTTCTCCTACCATACGGTTACTGTAACCATCGGTCATTAGCTGAAGCACATCGCATTCCCGCCTGGTTAGAATATGCAAGGGTTTGCGGTATTCGATCTCTTTGTAGCTCAATTCATCACCTGTGGTAGAACCTCCGCTGTCGCTTGCAAGTCTACGGTATTCTTTAATTAAATTATGGGTGACTTTCGGATGGATGTAAGCGCCGCCGGCACCCACAACTTTGACAGCCTCGATCAAAGCGTCTGCGTCCATTTCCTTTAACAAATAACCAGATGCTCCTGTTTTCAAGACATGGGTGACATAAGCTTCGTCATCATGAATGGAAAGAATCAACACTTTGACATCGGGAAACCGCTCAACTAGCTTTCGCGTAGCCTCAACGCCGTTTACTCCCGGCATATTAATGTCCATTAATACAACATCCGGCTGATATTGGGAAACAAGCTGGATTGCCTCATTTCCATCATCACCTTCAGCGACGATTTCAAACTGATCTTCCATCTCAAGAATACGTTTAACGCCTTCCCGAAACAATTTATGGTCATCGATAAGTATAAGTTTGATTTGTCCTAGCCCAGCCATCTCGTCCATCCTTTCCAAAGAATCTGTTTTGACGTGCATTAACAATGAAATTTATTCAGTATTAAGTCGGTATGGTAATGGTAATTTTGGTTCCTTTTCCTTTGGCTGATTCAATCTTCACATCACCCTTGAGCTCGTTCACCCGTTCTTTCATGCCGATAATGCCGAATCCGGGATTCGTTGATCCTGCGGGGTCAAATCCTCGGCCATCATCTTGAATGATCAAATGAACTTGTGTTGTGCGCATCTCGGCTTTCACTGAAATTTGCTCGGCGTTCGCGTGTTTGAGCGCATTTTGAACCGATTCCTGAACGAGCCTGAACAAGGCTACTTCAAGGTTCACTTCCAACCTGTATTCATTGCCATGGAGAATGAAACGAATCTCCGTCTCCTCTTGTTCGTCTGCAAGGCCGTCCAAATATTTTTTTAATGTTGGAATCAGCCCCAAATCGTCGAGCGCCATAGGCCGAAGATCATAGATGATACGCCTTACTTCAGAGAGGCTGCCTTTAATCGATTTACGAACATCCTGCAGTTCATTTAATGCAGCATCGATTCCGTGTTCGGTGTAGACTCTGCCGAGGATCTCCGAACGAAGAAGAACATTTGCCAACAATTGAGCAGGACCATCATGGATTTCCCTGGCCAATCGCCTGCGCTCTTCTTCCTGCGCTTGAATGATTTTTAACCCAAACGCCTGTTTCTCTTTTGCATCTTCGACCATTTCCCCAACTTCACGCAAATCGCCATCCAAAAAATTATGCACAATCGATACTTGGCCCACAAGCAACTCTGCGCGATTCAACGTATCGTCTAACTGCAACAACCGGCGCTCAATTTGATCTCGCCTTTCCCGCAACTGCTTTTCTTCCTTTTCCATGACGGCAAGTTGGAGGCGATACTCATTTGCATCATCATACACTCTTTTGGCTTCTTCGTTAGAAAACGTGTTAAAATCGCGATTAATCACGGCTAGACGATTACGTGCCACTTGTGCTTGGTGCCGTTTTTCATTTGTTTGTTGAATAATTTCCGACACTTTACGGCGCGTATCCTCAAGCTCGCCTTCCAACGTTTCATACTCTCGCCTTGTTTGCTCACTTATTTCGAAAATCTGTTCCTTGCTGCTTTGGATCGTTTCCTTCATTTGTATGATAATTGTTTCAAGGGTTTCCTTATTATTGCCCAAGTCTTTACCCCCAGCCTTTAATCGAACCGAATGTTTGACATCAACGTTTGATTCGATATGATTATTTTAGCACATTCTTATATACGAAAAGGCATATGGGAATAAAAGTTTAAGAAATTCACACATTGTGCCAAAATTCCGGGTAACTCCCTCGCTAATTTGACAGTACCATTTTTTATAGATTTCAGCTATTACAACAAGATTATAATGCTATTACAGAACTTAGAGCGAGAAAGCCCACTTCTTTAGATGTGGGGTGAATCGCTTCTTTGCAGAATAAATCGCATGATAAACCAAACATGTGTTAAGGCATCCATGTATCATACAACGTTCGCTAATTGGTTGCTTGAATGGAAAGATTTAAACAAAGCCCCAAAAGCGATTTCGGGTATTTCCGAACCAAAAAACAAAAAGAAAGCATCTTAAAACCTAGTGTTGTGGTAAAAGCAACACCGCCTGTAAGGTACATATGCATCAAAGGTGCATAGAACGAAACAGGTCGAGGGGATGGCACACCTCTGAACTAAAGGCTCGTTCAAAACAGAAGTGGATTGCGAACGTAATGGCACTTTAGAATCCCATTGCTTTATCTGTGGGAGTGTCAAAGATAGTATCAACGGGAGGGATTCCATGCCTCAATCGTACTATACCATAAAAAATGATGGCAAATATGAACAGGCAATCAAAAAGTCGAGGTTCATTGCCCATATGCGAAGGGTTCAGGGAGAAGACGAAGCAAAAGCTTTCATTGCAAAAATAAAACATGAACATCCCACTGCCACCCACAACTGTTCCGCATACGTGCTCGGGATGGGAAATGAAACACAAAAAGCAAATGATGACGGAGAGCCGTCGGGAACAGCCGGTGTCCCTATGTTAAATGTTTTAATCAAACAGGAATTAAAAAATACAGCCGTTGTCGTCACTCGTTATTTCGGGGGGATCAAGCTAGGAGCCGGCGGATTAATACGCGCATACGGCAATAGCGTCACCGAGGCCATCAATCATATAGGAATCGTCCAACGACAGCCGATGCAGAAATATAGCGTAACCATTGCTTATGAACTTCTCGGAAAAATTGAAAATGAACTACGAGAATCCCCTTATATATTAGTATCTACAGATTATGGCACGCATGTTACTATCCAAGTCGCCGTAAACATGAATGATAAAGAAATCTTTGAGGAGTGGATCGTCAATACTTCCAACAATCGTGTAACGGTTGCCCCCTCCGGAACGTCATATATGGAAAAGGATTTTTAGGGACATGTTTGACAAATTTCCCGGGAAATAAGATTTTTGTCGATATTTTGATTCTATCATTTACTTTTTCTACGACCTTCTTGTAAAATATGAACGTATGGTATGAGAAACATCCGGATACATTCCCGGAAGGAGACAATGAAATGCCAAAACAAGAACCTTCCAGATCGATACGACATCAACGAAAAAAAAGACGAAATAAAAAAATTATCTTATCCTTGGTAGCACTTGTCGGTTTTATCATTGTCGCCGCAGGCGCCCTCGTGTTTTATCTCGTTACACAGGCAAACAATCTCGTAGAAGAGACACAAAGCCCTTTGGAACGGGGAGAACACTCAGATATGCGGGAAGTTGCCGTAGACCCCGATGAAGATAACATCTCTGTTTTATTTCTCGGCACCGACAATCGCGATGGTGACCTGGACGGCTTGGCCGACGCGATTTTATTGGCAACGTTTAACCGAGAAGAAGGATCGGTAAATGTAATAAGTATCCCGCGGGATTCCTATGTACAAATTCCCGGGCGTCCAACCCAAGATAAAATTAACCATGCCCACGCATTTGGCGGGACGGATTTAGCCATTGACACGGTGGAAAATCTGCTCGATATTCCTGTCGATTACTATGTAACGCTAAATTTTGATGCTTTCATGGATACTGTTAATATATTCGGCGGCGTAGAGGTGGACTCTCCAATGGCATTTACCGAACAAAACGCGGATGGAGACATGGATGCCATTGAAATTGACGAAGGTCCACAAGTCTTGAATGGGGAAGAGGCCCTTGCTTACGTGCGTATGCGAAAACAAGACCCTGCCGGAGATCTCGGACGCGGAGAACGGCAACAAGAAGTGTTGGGAGCATTGATTGACGAAGCCACTTCCCTCTCCTCGATTGCAAACTACAATGAAGTATTTGAACGTCTGCAGAAAAATATGAACATGAACATGTCCTTCAATGAAATCCTTGGCTTACACTCTTATGCCAATTCTATTAATGAGATCGAGCACCATCAATTGGATGGTGAAAGTTTCCGCGAGAGCGGCGTGGATTACTACCGGGTCGATGACACAGACCTTGCGAACACACAAGCAATGTTAAAACAGCACCTTGATCTGGAAGAGGAACGCGATTCGAACGAAACGATCAATGCAGAGGAAAGTACCGAACCCCAATAATCTTCACTTACCTGCTTCCTTGAGAAGCAGGTTTTTTTGTGTTGCTTACGATCAATAGCCAGAATGTCCTTTAATACCAGCTCTTTTTATGGCCAGGGGGCAACGATTAGCTTGATTTTAACGTTCTCTTCCTCTTGATTGGGGGAAAAGGTATGGTAAAATGGAATCAGAAGCTACAATGGAAAGTGATGGGGATCTAGCTGGATCTTCATGAGCGAGCAGTTGGGCTGTTCCTATTATATGTCCCCTATTGACCGCCCTTGATTTTGTAAAAGAGTTATCCCGGTGGTGCACGCCCGTGAAACTCCCTCTTCAACCCCGTAAGCTGAAGTTAACGGGCGACTAGCACCCCTATTTGTTCAACTAACCATCAAAGGAAAAAACCACCTTTGATGGAAGTTTCACTTTATTGAAAAACAGAAAGTAGGTTAACTGAAATGAAATTGACAATCATTGGCACCGGATACGTGGGACTCGTCTCCGGTGTATCCTTTGCCGATCTTGGTAATGATGTTGTTTGTGTTGACAAAGATGAGCAAAAAATTGCGCAGCTCAAAAAAGGGATCAGCCCGATCTATGAAGAAGGGCTGGATGCTTTATTGGAGAAAAACATCCATAATGAAAAGATTCATTTTACGACTGATTTAGCAGCATCCGCCCCCGATAGCGATGTCATCATGATTGCCGTGGGAACACCCCAGGCAGCCGATGGATCCGCTGACCTTTCTTTTGTGCGGACAGTTGCCGGCGAACTGGGAGAAGTGCTTCCGTCTGATCATCGAACCGTCGTCGTCAATAAATCCACCGTCCCGATAGGAAGCGCAGAAGAAGTCGAAAAGATTATCCGGAAAAAAAATGCAAATGCCGACGTCGCTGTGTGTTCCGTGCCGGAATTTTTACGGGAAGGCTCAGCCGTCAAAGACACGTTCCATCCTGATCGGATTGTCATCGGAACAGATGTTTCGTGGGCGAACGAACGGCTCGTGCACCTGCATGAACCATTGGCTGATTCTGAGCAAATCATCACCACTTCGGCACGTAGCGCAGAGATGATTAAATACGCCTCGAACGCCTTTTTGGCAACGAAAATTTCTTTTATTAACGAAATCGCAAACATATGTGAAGCGTACGGAGCAAATATTGATGAAGTGTCCCGGGGGATTGGCACCGATCGCAGAATCAGTCCCCACTTTCTTAATGCCGGACTTGGATTCGGTGGATCGTGTTTTCCAAAGGACGTGCAAGCGCTTATAGCCTTGGCAAAGGATAAGGATTATGAAGCCAATTTGTTACAATCGACCGTCGCCATCAATGCAACACAACGATTAAAGCCTGTGGAAATTTTACACCATAAATTCCCGCGAGGGCTGCAGGATTTGAAAGTGGCCGTACTCGGATTGGCTTTTAAACCGGGGACAGATGATATGCGTTACGCGCCCTCGATCGATATCATCCACGAACTCGTCAAAGCGGGTGCTGACGTGCACGCCCATGATCCGATCGTGCTGGATGCAGCAGCACCGCTTTTACCACGAGCCGTGACTCTGCACAATGAGGCTGAACAAGCGCTATCGAAAGCGGACGCCATAGTACTCGTCACCGAGTGGGATGTGTACAAACAACATCCCATCGCCGATCTAGCTGCCACTATGACAGGAAACGTCATCATCGACGGCAGAAACGTACTGGATGCGAATGCTTTCAAAGAACAAGGATTCGACTATTACGGCATTGGCCGCCGGTAATGGGTGGACGTGGCATATAGCCAGCGCTGGACCGGGCACTGTATCCGCCTACGTGTCCGATCCAACCTCTTCTCCTTCGCGGATTATTTATTCTAAAAACAAAAACTTCTTGACCAGAACATTTCCTTCCATCATTTTTTACGTACATGAGGAAGCTCTATCGTACAGCCAAAAACCATCTCCCCCTTAACACGCTTGCAGAGGGAGACTTCGTTCAAAAAATGTTAAATATCCAACTGTCTGATATATGCTTTCAAGTCGTCGCTCAAATCTTCACGATGGAGGGCAAAATCAAGGGTTGCCTGGATAAAGCCAAGTTTATCCCCAACATCGTAGCGGTCTCCGTCGAATCGAAAAGCATTCACATCCTGTATTCCGGCCAGGCGCTTGATCGCATCGGTAAGTTGAATCTCATTCCCGGCTCCAGGTGGCAGTTCTTCCAAAATCGGCATAATTTCAGGCGCCAACACATACCTGCCCATGATCGCCAATGTCGATGGAGCTTCTTCTTGTTTCGGTTTTTCCACAAGATCAGTCACACTGACAATGTTCGAATCTGTTCCATTTGCAGCCGAAACGATCCCGTAGCTTGAAACCTTATTCTCCGGAACATCTTGGACACCTAATACGGATGCATCTGTGTCCTCATATATTTCCATGAGCTGTTGCAAACATGGTTTACCTTCGGAACGGACGATGTCATCCCCGAGCATGACAGCAAACGGCTCATTTCCGATAAATGTACGGGCACAGGCGATGGCGTGCCCCAAACCTTGCGGTTCTTTTTGGCGGACATAATGAATACTGGCCATGTTTGAGATTTTTTTTACTTCTTCCAATCGTTCCCATTTTTCGCTTCGTTCCAGTGTCTCTTCCAATTCATACGATTTGTCAAAGTGATCTTCAATCGCTCGTTTTCCGCGGCCACTCACGATGAGAATATCTTCGATTCCCGACTCGATGGCTTCCTCCACTATGTATTGGATTGTTGGCGTATCAACAATCGGCAACATTTCTTTTGGCAATGCTTTGCTTGCCGGTAAAAATCGTGTCCCAAGCCCGGCTGCCGGAATGACTGCTTTTTTTACTTTCATCAAAATCCCCCCTTACATTGTCATTATATGATGCAATGGGCCTTTTCTTCAAATGAAAGTACTTTTAGTGAAAAAATTTTATAAATCTTTTGCATTATCTGTTTAAAATATACCATGACCTATGGTATAATTATTTTGACTCCATGAAAGGAGGTTTGCTATGGAAAGAAAACACTACGATTAGTACAAATTTCTCAACCTCGAATCATTTGACAGCATACCCCTCCGCTGTCATACACTCCACCCTTTTTATCTCCCGTGACCACTATTAGCCTACAATTGCATAGAGGAAGGGTCGTGAAAGATTGTTAAATCAAGTTACGTTGATTGGTCGTTTAACGAAAGACCCCGAGCTAATGTTCACAAATTCCGGAGTCGCTTATGTGAAGTTTTTCCTTGCCGTACAGCGCCCTTTTAAAAACAATGAAGGTGTAAACGATGTTGATTTCATCCCTTGCACCATTTGGCGAAAACGAGCGGAAAATACGGCAAATTACTGCCGCAAGGGCTCTCTCGTATCTGTTACAGGGCGTATCCAGATAAGGCAATTTATGAACAAGGACGAAGTAAAGGTTTTTATCACAGAAGTCGTCGTTGAAGATCTGAGTTTTCTAAAACTTGAATCCAACCGTAGACAACAAGAGCAGAAAGAAGCAAAAACACATCAGCCGTCTTAAGAAAAACAACAGGCCTACAAGGGATCTAATCACTCAATATAGAACAATCTCCATATAAATGCCTTGTAAGCCGGGGACTGACTGGGGGCTCTCTCACAAGTATCCCAACCGTCCCATAGATATTATCAAAAGAGGTTGAGCGTGCAAAGGCTTTTGCAGCTGGAACAGATCGTTTCCCCTAACGGTCACATAGAGATGAACATCTTTGAACATAGCCTACGCATATCAGCCATTTCGGTGCCGCTTTTTCCTCGATCGCTTCCTACGGTTCATCGCTTCATTAGCCACGCAGTACCCTCAACAGAAGTAAGACCTCTACGATGGCACCACCGTCCCTGGTGTGTAGGGACGGTTTTTTAGATTTCTGTTTACACTGGCCGAACTGTTCCTTTATTGACGTTCACGTAATCAGGCGGAGTGACAGCGTAGACAACAGCGTTTGCAATATCCGCTAACCCCTGCCTCACTGTTTGTTAATTGCAAATCCTCACGCAAAAGGCCGATAAGTGGACCGGCCCTTGTAATGGCAGGCCGTAAATTAAACGCAACGAGGATAATCGCGAGGATGACCCATGGATCCATTAAGCGCTGGTTCATGACGCGAGACGCCTTTGGTGATCAATCGTTGAGCGAATGAAAATTTCTCCCAGAACGACCGACTTCAATATTAAACAGCTACTCTATTATAATTTGATCCTTTATTCGAACGCGTGGACATTGACTAACGCTAATTCGTGCGACAGTAACATTGATGCTTATGTAAAATATTTGGCGTTCACATATCCCATTTTTCGTGTTCTCCATAATGATACCCTATTTAATTCTCTTTTCGAACCAACCACCCTTCGGCCCTTTCCGACATCATAAACTAATCTGAATATCATCCATTAAAAAAGAAAAGCTGCCGAGAAAATATTTCCCAACAGCTTCCATGCGGAGTAACTCACCTGCCTATTCGATTGGGTGAACGTTGATGCTTGCGTTTTCAATTTTATGGCGCACTTTTTTCGCGAACTCTAACGCGTGAGGGCCGTCTCCGTGGATACAGACGGTTTCGGCAAGGATGTCCACGTCTTTTCCTTGTTGGGATTGAACTTTACCCTCATCAATCATACGAATGACCTGGTCTCCCGCCTTGTCTGCATCCTCAATCATAGCGTTTTTCTCGCGTCGTGACGTGAGGGTACCGTTTTCTTGATACGTACGATCGGCAAACACCTCGCTCCCTGTTTTCAATCCTACTTTTTCACCGGCCTTCAAAATCTCGCCGCCGGCCAAACCAAAAAGAACGAGGTTCGGATCGATGTCATAGACCGCCCGGGCGATCGCATCCGACAATTCAGGATCTTGGGTCGCTCGATTATAAAGCATGCCATGGGCTTTCACATGCCGCATGTGCCCACCTTCCGATTGCACAACGCCCCACAAAGCCCCGACTTGATAAGAGACGATATCATAAGCTTCTTCAGGTAAAAGATCAATGTGACGACGTCCAAATCCCATTAAATCCGGTAAGCCCGGGTGTGCACCGATCGCGACGTCATTTTCTATCGCCAATTTAACTGTTTTTCTCATCGTAGAAGGGTCGCCGGCATGAAACCCGCAGGCAATATTGGCAGACGAAATGTGGGGAAGAATTTCTTCATCGGATCCTAATTTATAAACGCCAAAGCTTTCACCCATGTCACAGTTCATATCAATGGTTTTCATTTTAATTCCTCCTTCTCTTAGTTAAACCATAAGCCAACAATTTCTTCAAATGCTACGATACTAGCACCGATCGTGAAAAGAACCGTAATCGCCCCAAACACAATCAGCCATGTCGGATGGCGGTAATCGCCGACAATCGATTTTTTCCGGGAGGCCACTAATATGGTCGTGAGAACGATAGGTAGAATCATTCCGTTTACCGCACCAGCGAGAATGAGAAGCATTACCGGTTCACCGATTGTGATGAATATAAGCGATGAAATCGTAATAAATCCAGCAATAAACCATCCGTTATAGTTTTCAAACACCGGATGAAACGAGCGTAAGAAAGAAATACTTGTATACGCCACCCCGATGACTGAACTAATGGCGGCTGCGGTTAAGACAATCCCAAACATATAATAACCTAAATCACCGAGACCGACGAGAAACGGCGTAGCTGCCGGGTTATCCGGATCCAAGGTAAATCCGGCATTTACCACACTTAAAAACGCTAAAAAGAGAAATACACGCATAATGCCTGTCGTCAGTATTCCATATATGGAAGCGCGGCTAACAAAAGGGGCATTCGCTCTGCCGGTAATTCCGGCATCAACAAGCCGATGCCCGCCGGCAAATGAAATATAGCCACCAACCGTACCGCCAACGATGGTCACCAAAGGAAGGAGTAAGATCAAGTAATCATCAGGCAATACAGATTTTACGAGCGCTTCTTGATAGGGTGGATCCATCGTCAACATAACATAGCCTACCATTAAAATCATAATGACCCCAAAGATTTGCAAAAGCACATCCATAATACGGGCGTAATTTTTAATCGAAAAAATAATGATGGTCACCACAGTGATAATGATGGCCCCTATTTCTACTGGTAGGTCAAAAAGTACATTAAGGCCTAAGCCCGCGCCACCCAGATTACCAATATTGAACGCAAATCCTCCGAAGATAATAAGCCCGGCAATTATGTAGCCTAACCCGGGGACGACCATGTTTGATATTTCCTGCCCTCGTTTTCCGGACACAGAAATAACGCGCCAAATATTAAGTTGAACGCCAATATCGATCACAATCGAAGCCAAAATTGCGAATGCAAAACTGGCCATGTACTCTTGCGTAAATTGAGCGGTTTGTGTAAGAAACGCAGGCCCAATGGCTGAAGTGGCCATAAGGAATATCGCACCGCGTAAAAATTTATTCCGCTCTTTATCACTCATCGGGTGACCTAACCCCTGTGCCATAAAATCCCTCCTAAAAAACCCCCAGAGTTTCATTTTTCACGTCGGTAATGAACATATGTCCCGGGGCGTGCGTAATCATAAGTTCAGGTTTGCTCGCCATCGCGACAGATTGAGGCGTAACGCCACATGCCCAGAAAACCGGGTCTTCGCCGTCGTTGATACTCACAGCTTGTCCAAAATCAGGTTTGGCCATGTTAGAGATGCCAATAAATGCCGGATCTCCGATATGAACGGGTGCGCCATGTACATCAGGGAATCGCGAGGTCACTTGCACCGCACGCACGACTTGATCTCTCGGTATCGGCCGCATGCTCACAATCATTTGTCCATGAAAAATACCGGCCGGTTCCGTCTCGATATTCGCCCTATACATTGGGACATTGCAACCCTCTTCATTATGACGGATCCCAATGCCATTCGCGATGAGCGCTTCTTCAAATGTGAAGCTGCACCCCAATAAAAAGGCAACCATGTCACTTTCCCAATGCTCGCTGATATCTGTGGTTTCCTCGACGAATTCCCCATGCTTATAAATGTGGTACTTTGGTATATCTGTACGCAGATCAGACTCCGGCGCGAATGTTCGGGCGACTGGTGAACCTACCTCACTAACATCGAGCACCGGGCATGATTTGGGATTTCGTTGGCAAAACAATAAAAATTCAAAGGCAAGCTCTTTTTTTAAAATAACGAGATTTGCCTGTGTAAACCCCGGGGCAAAGCCGGACGTTGGTTTTGTCATATCCCCGCAGCGAATCTTTTCCATTAATTGTTGTTTGCTTTCCAATGAGCCCATCCTTCCTATAATCGCTAATCAAGTTCTGTGACCAAGTCTTTTATCCATTTTCTGGCTTTCATCGGTTCGATTAGATACTCCGTGTTCTTCATCGCTCGTATACTGCACAGATACCCTGGTTTTCCGTCGGTAATGGCCATGCATTCTTTGCATGCATTTGCAGAACGACACGAATAGCGCACGGAAAGGGATTGATCCTCGTGTTCACGCACCCAAAAGACAGCATCTAACAAACTCATGCCACCTTTAAAGGGAACGTTGTACCTTTCAATGGTTTGCCCACTTGCTTCATCACCGCGAACAATCTGTAAGACAACTTCAGTCATATTAATATACTCCCTTAATTCTTCATTTTTACTTTCGAATATGACCAGCAACCGTCCTTATAATCAAATTTTGAACTGAAGGTTTCCTCTTGCTCATCAGGGTAATCCAATCGAACGTGAGCCCCCCTCGATTCCCGTCGCTCCAGCGCTCCTTTGACAATCGCGGCACCCAATTTAGCCATCGTATACGCTTCAAGCTTCTCTACTTGAGGTAGGGCGTAACGTTTTTGCGGTTCTAAGGGTGTCTGTGAAATTTCCTCAGTCAAACGTTCAATGTTACATAACGCTTGCTCTAATTCCTTTTCAGCCCGGAGTGGCCCTGAGCCTTTCCACAAAATGGTCTGAATTTTCTTGCGAAATGTTAGCATTGACGTATCGTCCGCCGATTTAGAAGATGGATACCAAAAAGATTCCAGTCTTCTCTTTTCTTTACTGGTTTCTTTTGCTACATATTCATCGTTTCTTTCACCAACATTTTGTGTCGCATTTTCTCCGGCAATTCTGCCAGTTACCAATGCTTCTGTCATCGCGTTCCCGGACAGCCGGTTTGCTCCATGCATGCCATAGATGAGTTCACCGCATGCGTATAGATTAGGGACCGTCGTCTCCAATTTATTGTTGACCTTAACCCCACCTAACATAAAATGAGCCATGGGTGCAACTTCAATCATGTCTTTCGTAAGATCGATGCCTTGTGATTCGAGAATATCAATGACCGGACCGAAGCCTTTTCTTAAATCCTCCTCTTTAATCATTGTAAAATCCAAATATGCCCCTCCATGAGGAGACCCACGGCCTGCTTCAACTTCTTTAAAAATGGCATAGCTCGTCAAGTCACGTGTTGCGGTATATTTTCCAGCCACTTCCCCTGTGTATGTTTCCATGAATTCTTCATGAGCGCCGTTTAACAATCGCCCGCCTAATTTGTAACGAAAGGGGTCCCACATGATTGGATCAATGCCCACCACAGGCGGATAGAGATGTGCGATAGGAAAAAATTGAACCATTTCCATATCTCTCAATTCACAACCAGCCTCTGCTGCTAGAAGGAAGCCATCTCCTGTCATATTTGTCGAAGCACTATTCCGTTCAAAAACTTCTGTTAATCCCCCAGTCGCTAAAATGACTTGAGATGCTGAAATGCTGACCATCTTCATGTCTTCCACTGAAAAACCAACAGCTCCTAGGACACGTCCTTGACTTGTGACTAACCGTGTTACGGCTACATTTTTTAGACGCTTAATTTTTTCATCGTTACTGATCACACGCCGTAATCCTTTAGATGTTGCTCCACCCGTGTTCAGTATATCCACATAGACACATCGTTTCTTCGAATGACCGGGTGAGACAACTTGAGATCGATGACCTTGTTCCGTTCGCGCCCATTTAACACGGTAGCTTTCCATATCGGCAATCACTTCCGGCCCCCGCTCTACAATTGAACGGACAATCTCCGGATCCGATAACCCACGGCCTCCGGAAACCGTGTCCTCCCAATGGGACTCAATGCTGTCTTCTTCTGCTTCGCCCAATGCCACGGCCACTGTCATTTGCGCAAGCACCGTTGCTCCACCACGGCCAATTAAACTTTTGTCAACAATGATGACATTGGCTCCTTGATCGGCTGCCGCTCGAGCTGCCATCATGCCCGCTGCACCCGAGCCAATGACCAGCACATCCGCATGATCATTTATGTTCACTTGAACCCTCTCCCCGCATGACATCGTTATTCTTTTTTTCGCAGACGGTTCTTGCAGAGTAAAACTGTTATTTTTCATTATTCACGACTTGATTTTTCCATAGCTGCCACGAGCTCATCCCCGTAGTTTTCAATGAAACCGATATCAAAATCGCCCTTACAAAAGCGTTCATCCTCGAGCAATTGCAGTTGAAAAGGGATCGTCGTTGCAATTCCGTCGACCTGCATTTCTTTCAATGCTCGTTTCATACGTATAATCGCTTCCTCCCTTGTTTCTCCATGCACAATGACTTTCGCGGCAAGGGAATCATAGTACGGCGTAATCACAGCTCCCGAAAAAAGAGCTGTATCTGTTCGCACCTGGTATCCACTCGGTGGGATAAATGTATGCACGGTTCCGGGCGTTGGCTGAAAGGATTGGCGCGGATCTTCTGCATTTATTCTGCATTCCATCGCCCACCCGTTCATCTTTATATCTTTTTGTTCGTATCCAAGTTTTTCACCCGCTGCTACACGTATTTGTTCTTTTACTAGATCGATGGACGTGATCATCTCCGTCACCGGATGCTCGACTTGAATACGGGTATTCATTTCCATAAAGTAAAAATCACCGTTGACGTTCATTAAAAACTCAACCGTACCTGCCCCTTCATAAGCTACAGCCTTGGCAGCGTTTACCGCGGCTGTTCCAATTTCCATCCGTAAGTCATCGGTGATGATTGGAGATGGGGCTTCTTCAATGATTTTTTGGTGACGCCGCTGAATAGAACACTCCCGTTCACCGAAGTTCACGATGTTTCCATATTGGTCACCAAGTATTTGCATCTCAATATGACGTGGCGCATCGATATATTTTTCCAAGTATACGTCTGCGTTGCCGAATGCCTTGTCGGCTTCTGACCGTGCTTGCTCAAAGGAGCTCCCGAAGTCTTCGGGTGTATGTGCCAAACGCATGCCCTTACCACCGCCACCCGCGACCGCTTTAATCATAACAGGATACCCGATGTCGGCAGCAATCTCCTTTGCCTCTTCGCTTGTATGAACGATTCCTTTTGATCCGGGAACGGTCGGAACGCCTGCATTGTCAACCGTTTTTACAGCTACATCTTTTGCCCCCATACTGCGAATCGATTCAACTGATGGACCGATGAAAGCGAGTCCGAGTTCCTCACAAAGGCGAACAAATTCATCATTTTCAGCTAGAAATCCATAACCCGGATGAATCGCATCTGCGTTCACTTTTTTGGCTGCAGTAAATATTCGTTCCATATTTAAATAACTTTCGTGTGAGGGGTTATCACCAATACAGATGCTCTCATCGGCAAGCTTCGTATGTAAAGCACTTTGATCTGCTTTCGAGCATATAGCGGCTGTTTTCACCCCTAATTCCCTACATGATTGAATAATACGAACAGCGATTTCGCCGCGATTAGCAATCAGTATTTTTCCAAACACAGACGTCCTCTCCTTCTACTAAACTTCCTTGACTATGAATAGCGGTTCGCCATGTTCAACAAACGCCCCGTCTTCAACAAGAATGTCTACGATTTCTCCTTCTACATCCGCGCTCACTTCGTTAAACAGTTTCATGGCCTCAACAATCCCGACGACAGTTTCCTCGTGAACCGGATCCCCTTCCTTGATAAAAGGAGCCGCTTCGGGTTCCGAAGCTCGGTAAAACGTGCCTACTATCGGAGACTTGATCGATTGTTGATCGGTAAATTCTCTCGGTTCTTCACCTTCGATGTCGGAGGTTTCATCTGTTGTTTCCGTGTTTTCTGCTGGAGTCTTTTTTGCCACCCCAGTGCTTTTAAAAAGCTCAATTTCCATGTCTCCGTTCTTAGCTTTTAAATGTTCAAGTCCCTGCTCATTTAATGTTTTCATTAATGCTTGTAACTCTTCAACAGTGTACATTGTTACCCTCTTTTCTAATGACTGCCCCATTTTAAGGCAATTCCGATTTTCCGCTCTTGCATCGCCTGGGCCTGTTTCAAATAAAGCATTTCAGCTTCTTTCAAAGTAATCGGTTCAAACATTATTTTTTCATTCGGACGGAATTGTGCAAAACGTCCTAAATCAACCGCTGCGACTTGTGCAAAGCGCGGGTAGCCGCCTGTCGTTTGTCGATCAGCCATTAAAACGATCGGTTGGCCATCATTGGGGATTTGTACCGTCCCAAACGCAACTGCCTCTGATAAAAGGCTGTAGGATTCTTGGCGTTCAATGGGGGCGTCCTCTTCTGTTTGCAACCGATAGGCCATGCGATCCGATTGTGTAGAAACGGTAAACGTTTGTTGGAAAAACCGTTTCTGGCTCTCGGTCGTAAACTGTTTGAAATGGCTCCCTGGAAAAACCCGTATTTTTTGTTGTTCACGATCCAACAGTCTACCATTTGCCCCCCAGTTTTTAGCGAATGCTCGTCCGTTCGCTTTTTGAGAGATCTGTTCAAATCGTTTATTGGCTTCTTTGCCTTTTTCACCTATAGATAACCGGTCATCTTTTTTTAGTGCCCGGCCTTTCATTCCTCCGATTCCTGCTCGCACATACGTACTCTTGCTATTCATGACGATCGGGACATCGATGCCGCCCGCGACTGCCAAGTAAGCGCGATTGCCGTAGGGCACCGATTTAAACGTAAGCATGCTTTCAGCAGGAACAAACAGAGGTACACCGAGTGAATAAGCCACACCGTTAATCATCGGCATCATCCCGCCACCTGTTACAGTGATCAGGCTATCCCTCTCGAACTTGATCTCGGGGCCAGTCATTGTGATTTCAAGCCCGGCTTCATTTTCATGATTCCCAACGATTGCATTCGCGCTTTGCAGCGATATACGATCCATCGCGCCGCTCTCCAAAACGCCTTGATGCAAAAAGCCGATTCGACCCCGATCCTGGACGGTCGTAAACAAGCCCGCTTTCATGATAGATAAACTCACCTGTCCCCCTCCTCGTACGACTCAAACTCCGCGCGCGTAATCGCCTTAAAATACACCGTATCCCCGGATTTCAGCAAGCTCGGTTGTTCCCGGTTAGAGTCAAACATTTTAAGGGGAGTTTGACCGATTAACTGCCATCCCCCAGGCGTCTCAAGCGGGTACACGCCTGTTTGAACCCCAGCAATTCCGACAGCCCCCGCGGGGATTTTTGTTCGGGGTTCGCTTCTCCGCGGTGTGGCAATTTTTTTCGACATGCCACCGAGAAAGGAAAAGCCGGGGGCAAAGCCGATCATATATACTAGGTACTCACCGCTTGTATGAATGTGAATGACTTCTTCTTTCGAAAGATTGTTTTCCTCTGCCACATGTGATAAGTCCGGGCCAAAAGAATCTTCATAACAAACGGGGATCGTGACGACATCTCCCTCATCTTCGTCTTCTGTGGCATCCCCGATCTCACGAGCTTTTTCCCGCAACTGTTCCATTACATATGTACTCGGAGAATCATTTTTCTCCATTGTATGAAACACCGTTACCGGGTCGTAAAACACCGTTAGACCAACATAGCTTGGAACGCATTCGAGATATCCTTCGAATGGAGCGTCTTCCAGCACATTCATCATTTTTTTCGTGTGTCGATGAATTTTCGGATCGATTTTTGTTCCAAAAACAATATTAATTGCTGTTTCTGATAACACGTACAGCTCTGCGTTTTCAAACAGTGTAGACATACAGCCTCCTCTAAATGTATAGAATTTACGTTTATTATTGGTTTTTACGGAGCCTATACCTATATACTACATCCTAAAATCATATTAGTACGAATATATTATACTATAACAGACATCGTGGTAAATAGCGTTACCCTTCTAAAGCATATACCAATAATAGTCTGGATAAAGATCTATTGCACCTAGCTCTGCTTCCCATATTTATCAATTGCCGAGAAGTTGGCAAAACCCACAATTTTATTTGCTGCTTCTGCTACAAGCATAAAAGATCCACTTAAAGGAATGTCTTCTTATTCGGTTAAATGGACCAACAAGCCAATAACGAGCGCAATACTTATTCCACGAGTGCACGCCAATTAAATGAAGTCAGCTATAAATAAAAATATGAAGGCAATTAAAAGAAAAGCGAAAGGATAAAAGAAACCTCTTCTGCTTCGTATATCAACAGGATCAACTTTTTTATAAAAAGCTATCACTACCCCGACTAGACATATAAACACAAATATCTTAAGTATAATGGAAACCATATTCACCACTTTAGCTATTGTTTCAAAAAAACTACACCATCGCGCTCCATTTGTAGTATAAATCATTTCATATTTTTTCATTCAAGCGGAAAGTAGCATCTGCCTTAAAAACTAAGAAATCGTTATGACTTCACCAAAAAATAGTAACCTATTTATTAAGCATGAATAGGTTTCCAAATATGGACCATTCGTATTGATTACTTTCGCCACAAGACCCCTCAGACTTATCAAGAGGGGTCCAACTTCTCAATTTTTTTATTAACATCGTATCTTTTTTACAAACGTCGCAATTTTATTTCAAATTCAAACCAATCTATGTGTTATTTACTCGCTTGCAACAGAATCGATTCCCCGTCAAAACTGCTCACGTTTTCATCCTCACCGTACTGAATGTTGAACTTCTGTTGAAGCGATGAAGGCGCGTCAATCATTTTACTCTGCAACAAAGTTCTTGTCTCAGCCGCAACGTCGAGACGGTCACACCAATCCTGAAAGTCAAATGTTTTTCGGAACCGTTGCACATACTGAACAGTAAAACCGGCCTCTTCTATTTTTGCGGTCCATTCGCTTTTTTTCCATGCGCGGATATGGCTTGGGTCGCGCAGTTTTTCTATCTCATTATAAAACGTGTCAAACACATCTGCTTCCGGAGCCGTATTATCCAACAAGAAAAAAGAACCTCCGGATTTCAACACCCGGAAGCTTTCCTGCAAAAATACATCCGGTCTGGAAAAATGATGGGCGGCGATTCTGCTCACCGCTACATCGAACGCTTCATCTGCGAATGGAAGGCCTTCAGCGTCTCCTTCAACAAAACGAACGTTATCATGCCCGTTTCCGCGGATGAACGTTTCCGCCGATTCCAACATTTCCACGGTTATGTCCATGGCGGTAACTTCTTTTGCCAATGGTGCCAAGGCGTTCGCCACATGTCCGCCGCCCGTCGCAATATCAAGCACCACTTCTTCACCGGTAAGCTTGTTTGTTGTTGCCAATGCCTGTAGATCTTTCCCCTTCGCGTGCAGAGTACTATTGACATATTTTTCTGCTGCTGCTGAAAATGTATCTTGGACAACTTTATTTTTATTTTCCATTACGCTTTGTCCTTCCTTTTCCAAACGTCATAAGGGTGTTGTTCCACATTACTCGGTTTCAGAGCAGTAAATGAAACATCCCTTTTATCGTTTGGTTTAGCTACTTGTTCATAAACATACGGCGAAGCCAAACCATATTCCGTTGCTTCCTCGAGGGAATAAGCAACATAGACATCCTGGATACCGGCGGCATAGATGGCGCCCAAGCACATCGGGCAAGGCTCACCGCTGGCATACAGTTCACACCCTGACAAATTTTCGCTACGCAGGTTTTTCGCCGCTTCCCGTATGGCGAGCAGCTCTGCATGGGCGGTTGGATCCTTTTCGGTTGTTGCCTCGTTGGCTTCCTCACTGAGGATTTCACCATCTTTTACGATAACTGCCCCAAATGGGGTGTTGCCACGTTCGACTGTATCACAGGCGAGCTGAATTGCTTTTTTCATAAATGCTTCTTTTGTCACGCCTTACCTCCGCATACCTATTAGTTTGTTGGATGTAATACTCTCGTGAGGTTCGCCATTTCAATCGCGGCGGTGGCTGCTTCCGCTCCTTTATTCCCTGCTTTTGTACCTGCACGCTCGATCGCTTGCTCAATGGTTTCTGTCGTGACAACACCGAAAATAACCGGTATATCGGAAGAGAGGGACAGAGACGAAACGCCTTTGGCGACTTCATTGCACACGTAATCAAAATGAGGCGTTGAACCGCGGATAACGGTGCCGAGCGTAATGATTGCATCATACGATTTAGATTGCAGCATCTGTTTGGCGCCAAAAGGAATTTCAAAGGCGCCGGGAACTTTGGCGACATCAATGTTGTCCGGATTTGCCCCGTGCCGGACCAACGTTCCTTCTGCACCTTCAAGGAGCTTGCTTGTAATGAATTCATTGAAACGACCGACGACAATCCCTATTTTTACATCTGTAGCGACCAAGTTTCCTTCAAATGTTTCTCCCATGATTGACCTCCTAAAATTCAAGCAAATGTCCGAGCTTATGAAACTTCGTTTTCAAATAAGATTCATTGTGTTCCACAGGGGGGAGTTGCAAGCCGATACGTTCCTCCACATGGATCCCGTAGCTTTCGAGACCGCTGATTTTCCAAGGATTGTTCGTCAACAGCCGTACCTTTTCTATCCCCAAGTCCCGCAAAATTTGAGCGCCGATGCCATAGTCGCGCAAGTCAGCGGAATAGCCGAGTTGCTCATTGGCATCCACCGTGTCATACCCCTCTTCTTGCAGTTTATATGCACGAAGTTTATTCATGAGCCCGATTCCCCGGCCTTCCTGACGCATATAAAGAAGAACGCCCCGGCCTTCTTCTTTGATTTTTTCAAGAGACGCATGCAGTTGCGGTCCGCAATCACAGCGCTCAGACCCAAACACATCGCCGGTCATACATTCCGAATGAATACGTACGAGCACAGGTTCACCGTCTGCAATATTCCCTTTGACGAGTGCAATGTTTTCCTGCCCTTCATCTGCATCTGTGTACCCGATCGCCTTAAAAAAACCAAATTTCGTCGGCAACGATGTTTCCACTTCACGCTGCACCAGTGCATCGTGTTCGCGCCGATAATGGATCAAATCAGCGATTGTAATCATGGGAATGTCGTACTCATCAGCAACAACTTTCAAATCCGGCACGCGCGCCATCGTTCCGTCTTCATTCATGACTTCACAAATCAAACCTGCCTCTGCGTCTGAACCGGCGATTCTCGCGAGGTCCACAGCCGCTTCCGTATGGCCCGCCCGCTTAAGGACACCGCCATCCTGAGCTACAAGAGGGAAGATATGCCCGGGCCGCTTAAAGTCGGAAGCCTTTGCCGTATCGGACGCGAGTGCACGCACCGTTTTCGCCCGTTCCTCGGCAGAAATGCCTGTGGTAGAATCTTGGTGATCCACGCTGACCGTAAACGCCGTGCCATGTGAATCCGTGTTGTCATGAACCATTTGTTGGAGGGACAAGTGGTCCGCTCGTTTCCGTGTGATCGGGGCGCAAATAAGCCCACGGGCGTGTTTGGCCATGAAGTTCACTGTATCGGCAGTCGCGGTGTTCGCCAGTGCCACCAAATCCCCTTCGTTTTCACGGTCTTCATCATCACAAACGATGATAACTTTCCCTTCGCGAAGTGCTTTAATCCCCTTTTCCATCGAATCAAACATCAGCCTTCCCTCCTTTCATAAAAGCCGCTTTTCTCGAGAAGCCCATCGATCGTTTGCTCCGATTGATCATGGCTGTTTGCGGGCTGCAATAATTTTTCTACATATTTGCCGATGATATCCGTTTCTATATTTACGTAATCGCCGACAGATTTGCTGCCGAGATTTGTTTCTTTGAGTGTGTGGGGGATGATCGCGACGATAAAGCTGTCGGCATACTCGCGAGCGACCGTTAGACTGATGCCATCCACGGCCACCGAGCCTTTTTGCACAATATAGCGTAGTAAGCCACCCTTCACCTTAATCTCAAAATTAACCGATCCGCCTTCGGGCGTGCGTTGGATAATCTCCCCGACCCCATCGGTATGGCCCGCGACGATATGGCCGCCAAAACGATCGGCAACAGCCATGGACCGTTCCAAGTTGACCGGATCATTGTGCCTGAGTTGGGATAGAGTCGAGCTCGCGAACGTTTCCGCCATGATATCAGCCGTAAATTGTGCGTCGTGGATCGAAGTCACCGTCAGACACACTCCGTTCACGACAATGCTATCCCCGATCCGTGTGTCTTCCAATACGTGCGCACAACGGATCGTTATTTGACCGTTTTGGCCGGTTTGAACAATGTTTTCGACCATTCCTACTTCCTCAATCAACCCTGTGAACATGATGCATCCCCCTTCTTAGGTGTCGCTGTAATTTTAATATCCCCGCCGACCATTTGTGCATGCTCCACCTCGAGCTCTGTGTTAGCGGCATCTGCACTGAACAACTTTGGCGCGACATAGGAGATGTAACGTTGGATTTCATTTTCGGCTATAAACGAGGAAATGATCGTTTGTCCGCCCTCGACCAAAACGGTTTGAATATCAGCCCGGCCGAGTTCCGTGAGCACACTTTTCGCGGTTACCGTGGACATCGAAATGACTCTAGCACCTTTTTGCTCCAATACAGATGCATGATTCGACTCCGGGCTTTCTTCTGTAAAAATCCATGTGGGAGCCTTGCCATCGGCAACCAGCCGCGCATCACCTGGCGTGCGCAAATGACGGTCCAGGACAACCCTGATCGGGTTTCTTCCTTCGATTTCTAAACGGGTCGTGAGCGACGGGTTATCATTTAATACGGTTTCAACCCCTACGAGGATGGCGTCATTACTATGACGAAGTTGATGGACTTCTTCAAGCGCCGCTTCTCCAGTGATCCATGGGGATAGACCCTTAGGCGATGTCATTGCCCCATTGAGGGTGGAAGCTGTTTTCACAGTGACGTACGGCTTGCTGGTTTGTACGAAATGAAAAAACGCTGCATTTAGCTTTCCCGCTTTCTCTTCCAATACACCCACCTCGGTCTCCACCCCGGCATCCCGAAGCGCTTCGATGCCACTGCCGGCCACTTCCGGATTCACGTCCTTTACGGCAACGACGACACGTGTAATCCCTGCTTCAATGATTTTTTTCGTACAAGGCGGCGTGCGTCCGTGGTGATTACAAGGTTCGAGCGTGACATACATCGTTGCGCCACTGGTACGCCCCTCCGCCATTTGTAACGCGTGAACTTCAGCATGATTTCCCCCGGCACCCATATGAGCACCGGTTCCGACGATCCTTCCGTCTTTTACAACGACAGCGCCCACCATCGGATTCGGCGACGTCTGCCCTTCCATCGCAGCAGCCAAATCCAGGGCGCGCTGCATAAACCAATGATCATTCATGGCCAACGGTCTCCTTTTTCAGGGACAAAAAACCCCGGAGTGCGCGACTCCGAGGTTCGTTTTTTGATGAGGATCCAATACGCGTGAACGACGTATTGCAATCGTACATACACTTCCAGCACCGTTCGCTTGAAGGTACGCATCTTAAACTTCTCCCATCCAGACTTTCACTGTCGGCTCTGGAGTTCCACCAGATCCACCGTTTTGCAAACGCAAACCGGGTCACGGACTGTCACCGCCGGTAGGGACTTTCACCCTGCCCCGAAGTTTTTGTATTAAAATGTTTGTAACCACTTTATCATTATTCACGATGCATCATCAAGTGAAATGATTCTTCCCTTGGAAAATTTCGATATTTTCCGAAATGTGATTACAAGAACAACAAAAAGGGTAAAGCATTGTTAAGCTCGTTCCAACACGGGTTCATTCATTATCTTTACTGGAGGGGTATCTTTGGCAAATAACAAAGGCGTGGTTTATCAAGGCGAAGGTAAAGTGACCGTTGAGGATATCGGATATCCAGAATTAGTCCTCCGGGACGGTCCCGGCGTTCCAAAAGAAAATGTCGGCCGCAAATGCGAACACGGCGTTATTTTAAAAGTAATTACAACAAATATTTGCGGGAGCGACCAGCACATGGTCCGCGGGCGAACCACGGCGCCAAAAGGGTTGGTGCTCGGCCATGAAATTACCGGCGAGGTTGTTGAAACCGGTCGCGATGTGGAATTCATCAAAAAAGGGGACATGGTTTCCGTCCCCTTTAATATCGCGTGTGGGCGTTGCACCATGTGCCAACAACAAAAAACACATATTTGCTTAAACGTTAATCCGGACCGTCCGGGTTCTGCCTATGGATATGTCGATATGGGCGGCTGGGTGGGCGGCCAATCCGAATATGTGATGGTCCCCTACGCCGACTTTCAGCTCCTCGTATTCCCGGATAAAGATCAAGCGATGGAAAAAATACTGGATTTAACGATGCTGACAGATATTTTTCCTACCGGTTTTCACGGCGCCTATTCTGCAGGCGTTTCGATGGGATCCACGGTATATGTGGCAGGCGCGGGACCTGTAGGGCTGGCTGCAGCACATTCTGCCCAACTGCTCGGTGCCTCCACGGTGATTGTCGGCGATCTCATTGAAGAACGTCTGCAACAAGCTGAAAGCTTTGGTTGTGAAACCGTTAATTTAAAAGAGCATGACCGGCTCGGCGAACAAATTGAACAAATTTTAGGTGTTCCGGAAGTGGACGCCGCGATTGACGCGGTTGGATTTGAAGCCTCCGGCCATGGGGAAAGCGGCGAACAACCGGCCGCCGTTCTAAACGCCATTATGGATGTCACCCAAGCCGGCGGAGGACTCGGCATCCCCGGTTTATATGTCACCGAAGACCCGGGCGCTAAGGATAAAAATGCGCAGACAGGATCGTTAAACGTCCGCTTCGGACAAGGGTGGGCGAAAGCACACACCTTTGTCACCGGGCAAACACCGGCGATGTACTATAACCGCGGTTTGATGAAATCGATTTTATCCGGCAATGCGCAAATCGCGAAAGCCGTCAACGCACAAGTCATTACCCTCGATGAAGCGCCGGAGGGTTACGCGGATTTCGATCAAGGGGCACCAAAAAAATTCGTAATTGATCCGCATGGATCCCTAAGGTAACCGTACAGCACCATGGGAGACAAACAATCCTAACCAGAAGAGGATGGACCACTGGACCACTGAAAGGAGAAATGATCCAATCAGTGGTCCCAAGACGAATGATGGGACCACTAGAAGGAGGAATGTTCCAATCAGAGGTGTCATGGGCGAGCAATGGGACCAGCGAAAGGAAAAATCGCCCAAACAAAGGTGCCATGAACGATTGAGGGGGCCTTTTACGTGAGTGGTTAAAAAGATCGCCACTCGATTCCCTTCCAACATCCTCCCCCCCTCATTAATTGTCTTTGCCAGTGCTTGAAACAAATAAAAGCTCGATACGGCTCCCGGGTCGAGGTGACTCACCGATTTATCGCCGAGCAGTGCTCCGCGCCCTTTTTGACGACCGTGCTTTCCGTATCGGTCATTCTTTTTTTCGCAGCACCCTCGATTTTTTTCCATGCCGGTTCTTTTTCATCAAGGATTGCTGCTACAAGAGACCAGACATCCAAAAGCGTTCCGTCACCGGCTTGTGTTTTTCCTCGTTGAGCGATCCCTTCCACGGCTTTTGCCATCCCCGACATCCACGCCGGGCCATTCACGTGATCCACGTCTTGCCAAGCCGTCCCCAAACGCATAAAAGCAGTCCCGTATAATGGACCTGAAGCACCGCCTGTGTTGGAAACGAGTGTACTGCCGACGTTTTGCATCAGTTGGGACAGCGGTAAATCCCGCCAATCATCCAGGTTTTCCACAACTGCTCGGAGCCCCTTCCATATTTATACCATGCTCACCGTCGCCGACGGCTTGGTCCAGCTTGGATCATTCATCTTTATGTTCTACCATTTTATTCGCTGTCTTCCGTATCCACTGTTTGGCCTGCTTTCTATTCATGCTGTTCCATAAGCGGCGTGATGAGCAATCCCGACAGTGTCTCCATAGGTTTAAAATAGGTTCCAATAAAAGTTGCACTGTTTTTTCGGTCCTTGCCGATTGGGCATCGCCATAGGATCAGCTCCTTGTTTTTTTACCCTATATGGCTAATGATTACGGAGGGAAAGTTGCATGTTAAGATAAAAATAGTTCAAAACTTTCTCTCTAATCTTCGCTGAAAGGAGATTCGTCATATGATTCATTTATGTGAAGTCGGAGCCAGAGATGGACTGCAAAATGAAAAAAAGCACGTAACCACAGAAGATAAGGTCGCACTCTTGAATCAGCTTATGGACACCGGTATCAAAAAATTCGAAACAGCATCTTTTGTGAATCCGAAAGTCGTCCCGCAGATGGCAGACGCCGAAGCAGTGATGGAAGCACTTCCGGAAAGAGAAGGCATCACGTATGCCGGTCTCGTGCTCAGCCGTTCCGGCTTGGAGCGCGCACTCGCTACAAAGGTCGATCGCTTGCATATTACGGCGGCCACAAGCGATACATTCAATCAGAAAAACGTCCGCCGCACCGTTTCGGAAAGCGTTGAGGAGCTGTCGACTGTGGTTGAAGATGCAAGTGCCGCGGGGCGCCCTTCAGCCGCCATTCTCTCCACTGTTTTCGGATGCCCCTATGAAGGGACGGTTGACCGCGCCCGAGTTTTCCGTGTCGCGGAAGCATTCCTTGATGTCGGCGTTCAAGAAATCGTACTTGCCGATACGACCGGTATGGCTAACCCTATTCAAGTCAGGGATACGGTAACGGATTTTAAAAGAAGTTTCGGAGAGGAAGTGCCATTAGGTCTTCATTTTCATAACACACGCGGACTCGGCCTTGCTAATGTTGCTGCCGGTTACGAAGCCGGTGTGCGCATGTTCGACGCCGCGCTTGGAGGACTCGGCGGTTGCCCATTCGCCCCGATTGCTGTTGGAAACGTGGCAAGCGAAGATATGATTCATATGTTCCAAGAAATGGGGGCAGAAACCGGCATCGACCTCGAAGCGATGCTCAACACATCCAAATGGCTGGAAACCGTCATGGAAAAAACACTCCCGGGCATGGTAATGAAAGCAGGAGCCGCTTCGCGGTTGGCAGAGCAGTGACGGGGCAATACAGTTATCATGAGGTGTTCATGATGGCCGTTGCTCGGGGATACTCCCGACCCCATAGGGTGAAACGGGCGCAGCGTTCTATCTTGGGTGAGAGGGATAAGTAGTGAATTTTCTGCTCACACTTGATGATTTTACCTTCTAATGGTTCAATTACTTACCTATGACACCTCCTATTTGAATATTTTTACTTTTAGTGGTGTCATAACTCATCATGGCACCATTGATTGGATTATTTTACCTTACAGTGGTTCCATAACTTACTAATGACACCTATGTTTGCAATAATTTTCCTCCTAGTGGTGTCATAACGGGGATTTATTTCGGCGTTCTCTCCGCAGAGACTAATATTAAACGTGCCTTCTATTTCCCCAAAGACACGTGCGTTGCTTCCCGCCACGAGTAAAGCCGCCCAACACTGAGCGGCTTTTCCTTCACATTTTCTCCATTTGTTCTTTTGTCGGTCCATATAACCCCGGCACTTCCAGGCCGGCTTGGCGCAACAGTACGACCATTTCGCCGCGGTGATGGATCTGATGGTTGATAACTGTCCGCAGGACCACGCCTCGAGGAGCTTCGCGACCTAGAAAATCGACATTTTCTTCCAACGCCGCGTCGGTAAGTTCCTTCCCTGCTTTTTGACTTACTTCATCTGCCACACGTTCATAGGCTGCCAGGATTTCTTTTGCTTGCCTAGGTTGATCTTCCGGCTTCCCCGCCGGCGTGATTTCAACTCCCGCTTGTCCAAACAAAAATGCCGGGCTCACCGCTAAATGCCACCCGAGCCACCCTAGCGTATTATGACCTTCTTCAATTGCTTGATCCAACTTTTCATCTCGCAACGACCGTAAAACCTGTTGTGTTTTTTCTGCCTCATCTGCCCATTCTTGTAAAAAATCAAAGACTTTTCGATACATAGGTAAACCCCCAATAGTTAAATCTAATGCTTATTTAAATCGTATCGATGTACTCCTTCCAATGCAAGCGGAAGGCTATAATAATGGTTCAAGGCGAGACACCCCATCGCCGATCGATCGGGGGACGCGTCCTCATTAAGTGGATGGACGTGGACTCGAACACATTGTCGTACATTCCACTTCTCCGCCTTCCATTTGTATGACTGCATGTGAGATGTGAAATTCTTCTTTTAACATATCGGTGGCTTCCCGGAGCAATGCATCGCGATCTGCTCCATCTTCCACAACGAGGTGGCAACTTAACGCCGGGAAATCAGAAGTGATCGACCACAAATGTATATCATGCATAGAACGAACATGCGGTAATTCTTTTAAATGCTTTTCAATCTTTTGCAAGGACATACCCGGTGGTTTTCCTTCCATCAAGACATGGATCGACTCCTTCGCAATGCGAAATCCGGCCGTTAAAATTAACAGAGCCACTCCGGTACTAATAATAGGATCGGCGAGCGTCCAATTGAAAAATAAAATCAGCAATCCAGCAACCAGCACACCGATCGTACCAACAATATCTCCGAGTACATGAAAGAAGGCGCCGCGCAAATTCAGGTTTCCTTTCACATCGCCCTCGCGCAAAAATATCCACGCGATTAGCAAATTGATAACAAGGGCAAAGCTTGCAAACGCCAGCATTCCTGCTCCCGCGACCTCGGGAGGTTCCTGAAAACGTTGCAGCGCTTGCCAGAGCACAAACCCGGAAATGACGATCAACACCACGCCGTTGACAAGTGCCGCTAGAATCTCGAATCGACGGTAACCGAATGTTTTACTTTTGCTTGCTGCCCGTTCTCCGATTTTAAACGCGATCAGCGCGAGGCCAATGGCAAAAAAGTCGCTCAACATATGCCCGGCGTCTGCCAAAAGAGCCAGGCTGTTCGTTAACAAACCTCCGATCACCTCGGCGATCACGAGCACAAAGATCAACATTAAGGCTAACAAAAGCGCTTTTTTATTATCGGTAGGATGATGGTGATGCTCATGGGACAATTCAAACACCTCTTAATCATGCAAGGAATGATGAATGGTTTGTTCCAGAACTTCCAACACGTGTTGATCGTCGGGGGAATAATAAACCATTGTTCCTTCTCTTCTTGCCTTAACAAGGCGGTTATTTTTTAATAAGCGTAACTGGTGGGAAACCGTGGATTGGCTTAAAGATAAACGCTCGGCAATCGTGTTTACCGCACACTCTTTTTTGGAAAGCAAGTGTAAAATACGAATTCTTGTGGGATCGGATAATGATTTAAACGTGTGTGAAACAGTGATCAGCGTTTCTTCGTCGAGATCGTGCATAGGCTCCTCCGTATTATTTCGTTATATGATCATATATTCACATTTTATCATAAAGGGATCGGCTCATCAATATCACACATCGTATATACTAACTTGAAGCGGATGGCGGGGCGTTTATATAGACCATAAATCGATGTTGGCAGCCAAAAAGGTTGCCATAAAGCGTTTATGAAGCCCGTTACTCAATGAGGTCTGTCCACATGGGCGCCATGGGTCGATTTTATCTAAGTGTAGTGTATTCTAGTCAGGAACACATATTCGTAAACTTAAAAAAGATCTGGTCATACGTTCTAAATCGGTGGCGGACCCAGAAAACAGATTGCTTGACGACTTCTTACGATCTATTATCGAGACGATCGCCTAAAACAGAACGATAGACAATTTCTAACGATCTATAATCTACGTGCCCGAATAAAACAGATCGTATGGCGCAATCTGCTCCGTGGTTCGACCTCTCTACTCTCTTTCTTCTTCCCCAGGGCGACCGTTTTCGTCAGTTTCTCCAATACTGGCGCCATGGCTCGATCCCCTGGCGCTTAGTCAAACATCAACGGGCGGGCGATTTTGTTGATCGCGCCTCCATCAACCATAAGCGTCTGCCCACTTACGTATGTCGATTCATCCGAGGCGAGGAATAAACAGGCGTTGGCGATATCTTCGGTGGTGCCGATGCGCCCCATCGGTTGAAAATCGAGCGTTTGCCTAAACGCTTCATCGGGATCGTCAAGGCTTTCAAATGTTTTTTGCAACAGAGGCGTATCGACGGTACTCGGTCCTACCGCATTGACACGGATCTGGTCGGCACCGTAATCAAGTGCCATCTGCCGTGTAAGTGCCGTCAGCCCCCCTTTCGCGGTAGCGTAAGCGGCAAGGCGGGGGATTGTCTTTTCCGCATGCCAGGACGCAATGTTGATGATCGATCCTCCGCCCTGTTTTTGCATTTCCGGCAACACATATTTCGAGCATAAAAATGGACCGGTCAAGTTGATCCCAAGA
Source organism: Salicibibacter kimchii (assembly GCF_003336365.1). Taxonomy (GTDB): domain Bacteria; phylum Bacillota; class Bacilli; order Bacillales; family Marinococcaceae; genus Salicibibacter; species Salicibibacter kimchii. The sequence goes on from NZ_CP031092.1 coordinate 1,997,011, forward strand.
AGTCGGTTCCACTCTTCCAATGACGTCTCGTCCACGGACTTGCGAAAATTGATCGCGGCATTGTTCACCAGAATATCTATGCCTCCATATTTGTCCACGACCGTTTTTACCAAGTCCATCACACTTGCATCATCACTAACGTCGGTCGGTTGCAAAAAAGCGTCGGTTTGGTTGTTTTGCAATTGTTGAACGGTTTCACGACCGGTTTCTTCATCGACATCAGCGACAACAACCTTTGCCCCTTCCTTTCCGAACGTATCGGCAATTCCTTTGCCAATGCCTTGACCACCACCGGTCACAATCGCTACTTTATCTTGTAAACGCATACGCTACCTCCTTTTTCTAGCGGACATTTTGATTCCAAAACAGGAGATCAAACATTTCCCCCGATTTTTTGGAAAATTTTCCGCACAACCCATGATTTTGTCCTCAGAAAGCCTTTTCAATGCCAAAATCCCCGCCTATCCAGCATTTTTGTCTTCAATCAGCTGATAGATGGTGCACTAATCTGTTACCCTTTTTTCACGTAACATAACCTTTGCGGATATCATCTATTCGGATCAAACATGCGCCCCCTCCTTTTCCAGCCATACATGAAGGAGTTCATCTACGCGTAAAAGAAAACCGGGAGGGATGACGAGGGTCGATTCCCGTTCTTCCACAATAGCCGAGCCCAGGAACGCGGTGCCCGCAGGAAGGTTGGTCCGTTCGTAGACAGGCGTCTGATGAAAAGATTTATACGCGCGAAAATAAACATCGCGGTACGCTTTCGGGCCGGCCGCTGCCTTCGATTGATTTTCCGACGATCGGAGATAAATGTGCGGGTCGGGACCACGCACAACGACCCGCCAATTTAATGCTTCAATCCCCATCTCTTCATTGGTTTCGGCGTAACGTTTTGCGTATTCCGCTTTAAAGTTTGTTATAACGGCGGGAACACTTCCGACTGCACGACTACATTCGCCACCGTAGTAGACGTACGCGGGTACTCGCGGATTTCCGGGGAAACTTCACCGGAAAGCGAGATGTACAGTTCGGGTGCCACTTCTTCTGCAATTTCACATACACGTGCTTCATGCACCGCATTCCGGTAACCATGTAAAAAACAAACGGCAACGGCTTCCCCCCCCCATCCTTACAAAGCCGACACAAAGTTTCTTTTACACCAATTTCATCAAGCGGATCCAGTACCATTCCATCGCTCAATATCCGTTCTTTTACGGTGTACCGCAATTCTCTTGGAACGAGCGGAATCGGTTTGTCCACAAAATGATTATAGAGGTCATAACGGCTCTCAGTGGCGATTTCCAACTGGTCCCGAAACCCTTCGGTGGTAATTAATGCCGTCTTCGCCCCTTTTCACTCAATCAAGGCATTCACAACAAGCGTTGTGCCATGAATGATCGTATCAATGGCTGCGTAACGATACCCGAATTTTTATAAATTTTTTCCAATCCGTCGATAAACCCATGGGAGGGATCCGGATACGTCGTCACCGTTTTTCCAAACGACCGATTCCCTTGCTCGTCCAGAAAAACAAAATCGGTGAACGTACCGCCAATGTCAACGCCTACGTTAATCGATGCCATTCGCGTGCCTCCTCTCTGTGTGTGTAGTTTCTCGATGTGGGGAGAAAAATCCTTTATTTCGGGCACAAAAAAAGCGCCCGAGTTGGAAACGGACACCTGGAGTTATTATTCTAAGCATTATAGGCAGGGCGGCCACCCGACCGGTGCATCGTCATTAGTTGCGGGCTTTCGAAAATTCCCCGTTCGTGAAACGCGTCCACGATCCAATCCAATTCAATCGCCCTTTTAATTGCATGCGTACGGTCTGTGGCATTGATTTTTTTTATAATTTTACTTACATGATTATTGACGGTTGATTGGGCAAGATAAGCGTTCTCTGCAATTTTCATATTGCTTTTTCCTTCTAAAATTCCTTGCAAAATACGGCATTCGGCAAGGCTAAGTTTCGCGGAAGCTTTTTCGAAATCAAGCTGAAAATGTTTTTGTAAACCAGTCTTGCGGGTGCTCGCCTTATCAAACACCTTAATAAAATCAATATTCAACGTCGGATCGATATAAGAGTGGTCGGATGTTCTGTTTTTAATCTGTTGTGCTAACGTAGGGATGGAATGTGAGCCGGCAATGACATGTGAAACACCCAAATTCAGCACCATCTCAAACGATTGCCGATCACCGGGATTAACCAAGGCAACATATTTATGTAAAGGACGTTCTCGTAGCTGTTCAAGGCTCGCTTTTTTTCCCACGACAACATGAATTTGCTCCCGTTCGAGGATAATTCTTCCCTGATCCGGGTCGAAATACATATCTTTATGAAACTCATACAGTTCAGCCAACCGCTGTTGCGCTTCCGTGTCTTCATAAAACGTTAAACAAACTTTCATCTCGTACCCTCCCATTTGTAAAATCATGAGTAATAATAGCATGTTTTAGGTTTATTATCAATATTAAGAGAAATTTGTGTATTTTATTAAAAATTACAGCCTTAGAAAAGAGAGGTCGTGGAATTCGGTTCGGGCGGCCGATCTAAGCAGAGTTAAGTCACAATGAACGGCTGGCGGTGTGTGCGGTACCCGAAATACTGGCTTGAACATGAGTTGAGTCCCCATGATCGAGGTATGGCGACCGAAATGCCGACGCGCAACTCGATTTGAGGCTCCATGAGCAGCGCATGGCGACCGAAATAACAGTTGAACCCAAATTAGGTCGCCATAAACAGGTGTTGACGACCTAAGTACTGGTTCAGGTTCGAATTAGGTCGTCATCATACGTTGTTGGCACCCTAAGTGCTTCCGAAAAACAAAGCGGTCATCGTGCGCAACAATGTTTTTTGGAGGGCATTTACAAGTGTGGGATGACAAAAATCAAAGAATAATTTTAATATTAAAAATACCACTGACATGTACGTTCGTTTGCCAACTATCACAATATCCCCGCAGCCCTCGAATCGTGCGGGTTTCAATTTTCAGTTCTTCATTTGAAGTATAGGATACAATGATACCATTTTTGGAATTAAGCAGTTCTTGTGTCGCCTCTTTCGGATCTTGAATCGGTCGGATCAAGGTTACTTCATCGAAGTACTAAATTTTACGAACTTCCTCCCATTGCATAGTTGGAACCTCCATTTCTTTTTTTATTATATCAGAAAAATAGCCAGTCACGGACCAGCATGTTCAATCTCTCTTGAGGTCTACAGTGACAATCCCCCGCACATCTAACCATTTTTTTGCAAAAGAAGGAATTTTTTCACGGAATCCTTGTTCATTGGATGATCTCAATGAGGATCCCTTTTTTTATCATCATTCTTTCGGACAGGTTTTCCTCACAAAACTGTCCTATATGGCCCCCTTATTCGGACACTTTTCCCGCAGTCGCTCCTTTCATCATCTGTTGCTTTTTCCCTTTGCTAATTGCGTTCTGTCTTCCGCTTGCGGGGGTTCTTCCAGCCAGCCATTATCGACTATGACCTGCCCGCTATTTTTAGCGAAATTGAATATGTCTGCTGCGGTTTTTGCCATTTTCGCAGGTAAATCGCTTCGCAAGCTAAAGGCTGAACCGATCGCATTGCTTGTCATACCAAAATTCGTGAATACGCTCGTTTGATACATCATCATTTTGTCCGAAAAGGGCGCATTGGTCGAATCAGTTGCGTTGCCTGCCCACATCGAAGGGGTGTGGACATCGCTGTCACGCAAAAGGTCACTTAATTTCGTGACGATTTGTTTCGCAAGATCCTTCCCATCAAAGAAAATTTTGGCAGCGTCTTTATTTTGGGCGGATTGGGCGAACCCTGCCATTAATGTCATCCCGATTGTGTTTGCCTCTAACGGTTGATAAATATGGCCAATTTCAACCGCATTTAAAGGTCTTTTCTGAGAGAACAGATTAAACCCTGACATATACTGTTTCGTTTTTGCAAATTCAACTTCCTTTGGCAACGTGATATAAGGCGGACGTGGGATCGCCGCATGCTTTAAAAGAAAATCGGTCGTTTGATCATAAGCCTCTTGCGCATCAGCCGTAAAGCGCTGGTACAATTTTCTTATGTCATCCCTATAAGCCATGGATAAATGGACGGTGAACAGCCCCATATTGATGACTGTGATTAAACGCAAGTGCATAATATCAAACATTTCATCGAATAGACGAGCAGCACCCGGTTCTACGTCTTTCTCGGTATAGCCTACCGGCAACGCAGCCCCCTCTTCCTGAAATATTTTTGTCAGTGTTTCGACATGGTTCCTTTCCTTTTTGTAATAGGAAGCTAAAATTTTTTTGGCATCCTGGTTTTCCGCTTTTTCCATGTAGTGTTCCAAAAATCTCATGTTCATCGTCTTGTTTTCATAGCCCATCCACAGTGATCCCAATTCTGCCGCTGAAATAGACAGGTGGTCTGAAGTCGTCATTTTTAAATCCTCCTAAGTTAAACAAACCGGTTTTCACTTTAATGTCCCCCCATCTCTGACCCGTATACAACTTCCACATTTAACCCTTCGCCAACCGCGCCATAAGCGCGATAACATCATCACTTTGCTCCTTGTCTTCCGCTGTTTTGTTCAGTTGTTCATGGCCGCACCGCTGGCAGACGTGGACGATTTGGTATCCCTTTTTCGAATGATAGCTCAGGTTCACCGGTTTCATGAGCCCTCCGCAAACCGATGCACGATCACCGGGCTGCTTATCCAAATGCTTGGAATAAAGGCAAAACGGGCAATGATTCCTGTAGCTGCCGTTCGTGAGCGCTTGCACTTCTCTTCCGCATTGTTCGCATGTAAATCCGGTGTTTTCCGTTGTTTTGCTCAAGCCGATCCCTCCAGCTTTTTTCACTGATTATAGCACGTGCGAATAGCAATTGCTTCCATCCTCTCATTTCCGTGTTATTTTTTCGAGCTCATGGACATCATGATGAAAAAGAAGGAGGCGTTGAACGCATGAGCAAAAATAAAAACGAATGTACGTCCTGTGATGGGACAGGGCTCTTGATGGACGACGAGCAATGGCAATATCCTTGCACGATTTGCGGCGGTGACGGGATTTTTGCAGAAGGCGACCCCACCCATCCCGACCGTCCCATCAATGTCGATGACATGAATCGGACACTGGAATAAAAAAAAGCAGTTGTCGCGGTTTACCAAGGCCGCGGCAACGCATTGATCTTTATCGTACGGACACACTAACTAGAAAAGGGAGGTCCCCCCCACCGATGGAAAACCGAGAAGAATCCCGTTTAACTTCCGCAGAACTAGCGAACCTTTGGCGATTGTACATCACTGAAAATTTGATGTATCAGTTCAAAACACCTTTAATTGACAACTGCCAAGATCCAGACATACGCTCCGCCATCGAATTTTCCAGAGCGATCAGTGAACATTACATCGTAAGCATCGAAAACATTTTTCGTAACGAAAACTACCCGGTCCCCACCGCTTATTCGGAAAACGATATTCATCCTCAAGCCCCTGCTTTATTTACAGACGTTTTTTGTCTGCATTTTATCCATCAAGGCGCCCAATTGGGAATGAGCAAGATTCATGAAATGATGGCGGTCGCTGTCCGCCAAGATGTGTGGGAGGTCTTAAACCAAGGGGCTAACGATTTTAAAGACCTTTATCAACAATCATTACAGCTATTGCTGACAAAGGGGCTCTATTCTCGCCCTGCTTTTCTCCCTCCCGAAAAAGAATCGAGATTTGCGGAAAACAAACACTACGTATCCGGTTGGCTCGGCAACCAACGGCCATTAAATGCCCTTGAAATCATGAGTATTCATAACACCATTATCCAAAACGGGATCAGCAAAGCGATATTGCGTGCCTTTGCACAAGTGATCAATGACAAAAAGCTCCGTGACTACCTGGAAAAAGGCGCCGAAACCGCAAGCGATATTATGAGGGAACTGGAAGATTGGCTCATTATGGAAAACACAAATGTAACGGCCACGTTGGATTCCGAAATATTGCCAACGGAAACTCCCCCGTATTCCGACAAACTGATGATGATGCTCATCGCCAACGTGGGGGTCGGGTCGCTGGGCGTTTATGGCAATGCATTGAGCACCGTATTTCGAAGGGATTTGGGCTTAAAATTCATGCACTTGATGAAAGATGCGGTTCAATACGCGCAGGAAGGACTGCATCTCGTCATCGATAAAGGTTGGATGGAAGTGCCGCCGCAGTTTCCTGACATTAACACAAGGTAGGAGAGGCCAATGGAAAAAAAGGTCGAAGCTATTTTATGGAGTATCGCCTTGCCGGGATTCGCTCAGTTGTTAAATCGAAACTATGTGAAGGGAATCCTGCTGATCGCGATCGAACTCATCGTCAACGTAATGGGAAATTTGAATACGCTGATCGTTTTAAGTTTTCAAGGGTATACCCAGGAAGCGGTTCAACAGGCGGATTATTTATGGATTATGTTTTACCCTTGTTTATATTTTTTTGCGATATGGGATGCGTACAAAGATGCCGGCGGTGACGGAAAACCGTATATGGCAATTCCTTTTGCCTCGGCCGCATTCATCACGACGATTGGCGTTGCTTACTCCTCCCAAACGATCATGGGCGTGACTGTCGGGCCAATCTTTTTGCCGATTCTGAGCTCCTTTGTCGGTTTGGCGCTCGGATTTGCCGCCAGGAAAATCGTCATGAGCGTCATCTAAATCCTGTGTTAAAGGGATAGACCACGATTAATGATTTTAATCGGAAGCCGGGCGCTTACATTATTTAAATGCTTCAAATCCGATTGAATAATTAAAAACCGAGGTGAACATACGTTGAAAACAAATCATCACTCTCCGTTAACGGCATCAGAAATCGGTACGTTGTGGGGTTTTTATCAAAAAAACAGCCTTCTTACCCGTGTGACAGGGTATTTCATGGAAAAAGTGGAAGACGTGGATATCCGTGAAGTGTTACAGCTCGTTAAGAAAGAGGGCCAAGAAGCTTTAACCATGATAGAAGACATTTGCCAAAGTGAACAAATGGCGATTCCGGTCGGATTTACGGATGAAGATGTGACCCCTTCTGCCCCTCGCCTGTTTAGTGATGCGTTCATGCTGGAGTACGCCCGACAACTGGAAGTCGCGTCGATCGCAGCCGCCGGCGCAGCTATTCCTAACGTCACGCGATCGGATATAACAAATTTCCTGCAAACGGCGCTACAACTTGGGATGAGGCATCATGATATCGCCAAAGAAACATTAATGGAGAAAGGGCTATACAGCCGTCCGCCCGTGATCCCCGCCCCTAAACAAGTGGATTTTGTGGAAAAACAAAACTTTATGAGAGGTTTTTTGGGAGAGAAGCGGCCACTGAGTGCCGTCGAGATCACGCATCTTTTCATGAATATGCAAACAAACGCCCTCGGCAAAGCACTCATGATGGGCTTTGCACAAGTCGCCAAGGATGCAAAGGTGACAAAATATTTGGTACGCGGTAAAGAAATCGCCCACAAACACGTTGAAGTATTCCGTTCGCATTTGGCCGAAGAAGATCTGCCGGGATCGAGAACGTGGGATGATCATGTCATGACTTCATCCACCGAATCTCCGTTTTCTGACAAGCTAATGACCTTCCATACGACGGCGTTGGTGGACATCGGGATCGGCAACTACGGATTATCGACCGCCGGCAGCCCGCGACGTGATATAGGGCTGACGTATGCCCGATTAATGGCGGAGGTCGCCGCGATGGCAGAAGACGGCGCGGAATTAATGATTAAGAACGCTTGGCTGGAACAACCGCCGCCCGCACCGAACCGGAAAGCTTTGGAGAAAGGGCGGGGCGGATAGACGGCGGATTCGCCTCTCGCGCTGCGTTTTGATATACTATTATTGAATGAAAATTCTAAGTAAAGACGTAGGCGATGAAGAACATTAAACCTAGTGAGGTTCCTGCCGAGCTGAAACGTTTGCGTATCTTGCGCCCTCGAATGAAACTCCCCGACGAGCAACGTTCAATCTCGAGCTTGGGTTTGCCGGAGAACGTCGGTTGGATGCCGGTTGGAAGACTTATCTGTTGATTATCTCGTCATCAACGACCTTTTGCTCGAACAAAACCGTAATCTTTTCCAAATCGATACGCTGGTTATTTTTCAAGAAAAGGTTTATATTTTGGACGCCAAACACAGTGCTGGAGATTTTTACATTGACGACGATAACTGGCGTACGCTCTCCGGCGCCGAAATCCCTGAACTCCAAATGAAACGAAGAACAATCCTCCTACGAAAATTGCTTCAACAGTAGCGCATGAATTTCCCGATTGAATCCATCCTTGTTTTTACCCACCCAGAATTTTACCTTTACAACGCTAAGCCACAGCTATCGGCCGTTTTCACGCCGCAAATGCCCCGTTTATTGTAAAAAATGAATATTCAGACGTAGAGTCTTGGACACAGACATGAAAAACTCGCCGAGAAATTGCTTGCATTGCATAAGCACGATAATCCACATACGCGGCTGCCTCGATATGATTATGGCGGCCTGAAGAAAGGCGTCGTGTGTTCGGCGTGTCATTCTTTTATGCAATACCAGAGAAAAAAATGGATATGTACAGGGTGCGGAACGGCGGAAGATACTGAAACAGCCGTAATGCGAAGCATAGCGGAATATCGAATCCTGTTCCCGGAACGGAAGATTACGACGAATACGATTTATGATTGGTGCGGGATGTATGGGGCTGACAAAAAAATCAGGAGAATTCTATTAAAAAATTTTAAACGTCGCGGGCATGGTACATCCACCTATTATGTTGAGTAACCTTCGGCCACTTTAGGTGGCCGTTTTAACTGCCGTTTTATTATTGATCATCCGTCTTGCGGACTTTTTCGCGTGCCGCACCATTCTTTTGGCCGCATAGGCCCTGTTTGCGGACTTTTTTCGAGCGGCACCCCATCCGTTTTCTTTTCTACGTTCCAATCTACGCATATTTCGTATAAATTTGTCTTTAAATGGAACGATAAGGTAAACGCATGACCGACCGCCTATATGAGCGCAGGCGTCACTTAAAGGATGATCATATGTCGTTCCTTTTAATGAAAAAAAAATACCAGCAACAAACACCAAAAACCATTTCCGGCAATTTGGAAGATACCATTCGCCTCATTCAGGATCAATTAGGGCAAAATGAAGATTTTGTCACGCGCCGGTTTCATGTTTTCGGGACGTATTCTGCGGTTATGTTTTATTTTTCTGATTTGGTGGATCAAGCGACGATCAATACTGATATTCTAAAACCGTTTATGGACACGCCGTCCGACTTGAACCCTCAAAAAATAAAAAAAGAGCAGTTGCTCGACGTCTTATTAAATGAAACCCTTTACCATAGCGATGCGGAATTGGAAGATCAGCTTGATACGTTGGTCCAGGAACTTTTGCGCGGAAAAACCGTGATTGCCGTTGAAGGTCTGGATCAAGTGATTCAAATCGCCACAACCTTTCTGGAAAAAAGAGCTATCGATCAACCGGCTACAGAGCAAACCATATTAGGCGCTAGAGAAGGGTTCATTGAAGCGCTGGACACCAATATCGCCCTGTTGCGTTATCGCTTGGAGACCCCTGACTTTCGGGTGAAATCATTAAGGTTCGGGCGTCTTTCTCAATCGAAGGCGGCAATTTGTTACCTCGATGGGACGACCGATCAATGGTTTGTGGAGGAAGTGGAGAACCGCTTGTCCCGCGTTGATATTGATCATCTCCCCGATATCGGCTATATCGAACAATTCATTGAGGACAATACGTACTCGCCATTTCCTCAGGTACTCACGACAGAACGGCCGGATAAAACAGTCTCCAATTTAGTGGAAGGGCGCGTCGCGATCTTGCTCGATGGCTCTCCGTTTGCCCTGTTAATGCCGATTGTATGGAATCAACTCTATCAAACATCTGAAGATTATTCGAATCGCTTTTTGATGGGGAACTTTATTCGTATGATCAGAACTTTGGCCCTTGTATTGTCATTGGTTAGCACCGCTCTTTATGTGGCCTTCATTGCGTTCGACCCGGAATTGTTACCGACGGATTTTGCTGTTGCCGTCGCGAGCGGGCGGGCCGGGGTCCCTTATCCGGCGATTGTGGAAGTGTTGCTAATGGAACTCGCCATGGAAGTGCTGCGGGAGGCTACGATTCGTCTACCGACCCAAGTAGGTGCGGCCCTCTCGATTGTCGGGGTGCTCATTGTCGGGGAAGCCGCTGTCCAAGCGAGCATCGCCAGTCCGATTACGGTCGTGGTCGTTGCGTTAGCCACGATTGCTTCCTTTGCCACCCCTTCCTATTCCGCCTCGTTTTCGTTACGGATGTTGCGTTTTCCGATTATCATTCTTGCCGGTATGTTTGGCCTTTACGGGATAGTTATCGCGATCGTTTTTATTTTCAATCATATGCTGTCGTTACGATCATTTGGCGTCCCTTACATGAGTCCGGTCTCCCCGGGGAATGCACAAGGGTGGAAAGACGTCGTCTTTCGGGCCCCGTTATGGGAATTAATCAAGCGACCGTCCTTTCTCCATCCTCCGGATCGCGAACGTGTCGACCGGGAAGATGCCAGGCAGATGTCCAAAAAAACAACGAGGGATTAACGGATCAGAAATACGGATGGAAGGATGAATATCGTGGCTCCAAGACAACTCAGCGTCTATCAAGCAACCGCCATACTCGTGAGCGCGATCATCGGTGTCGGTGTTCTCCCTCTCCCTTTATTCGCGGCAAGAGCGGCGGATACAGGGGCGCCTTTGGTCACTTTTCTAGGCATATTCGTCACCTTATTCGGTCTCGTCGTGTTGACGAAACTAGGGATGCGTTTTCCGGAGCAATCGATCATTCATTATAGCGAAGCGATCATAGGCAAGTGGCCGGCGAGAATCGGCAACGTCCTCATCATCGCTTTTTTTACTGTTTTAACGAGTCTGGCTGCACGTGAGTTCGGCGAAGTGGTGATTACAAACATTCTCCGGGAAACTCCATTGGAAGTGACGGTCATCGTCATGCTCGTGTTAGCTGCCATCACGTCCCGAAACGATATTAATACATTCGCCTATATTCACGTTTTTTATCTCCCCGTACTGTTTGCCCCCAGTGTGATCATCACTTTGCTATCCATGGGGGAAGCGAGAACCATTTACTTGCAGCCGCTGTGGGGAAATGAGCCAAACGGGATGATAACGGGGATGCTCACCGTTGCCGGATTGCTGCAAAGCGTTTTTATCATGACGATGATCATTCCGTTCATGCGCGCGCCTGAAAAAGCGATGAAAGCGTCGATTTGGGCAGTTGTCCTTTCAGGTGCATTATTCCTACTCGTCGTCATCGGCACGTTGGCATTGTTTGGCCCCGAAGAAATCAAGCAATTGCTTTGGCCGACCCTGGAGATGGCAAGAACGGCGACCTTACCCGGGCAATTTATAGAACGGCTTGATATCTTTTTTTTAGTCGTATTTGTTACCGCTGTGTTTACGACGATGTATGCACTCTATACGTTTACCGTTTACGCGGTCCAACAACTTTTTCGCTTTAGCGATCATAAAATGTTTACCTTTTTCATGTTGCCGATCGTGTTTGTCATCGCGATGCTGCCGGAAAACATCGTGCAGGTGTATGAGGTTGTGCAAAGGGCTGGAAGAGCGGGCCTTTGTTTAACCGTTCTTTACCCTGCCCTTCTGTTTTTGATCGCTCTTATACGAAAGAAACAAGGGAGGGGGGCATCCGGATGAAAAGGGTCAGCATTCGGACAATCGTTTTTCTGCTTTTTTTCCCTTTATTGCTGACAGGATGTTGGGACAGTGAAGATATCGAAAACCGTGCCAATGTACTCGCAATGGCGATTGATGAAGCAGAGCCGGGGGCGGCGCAAGAAGAAGGCAACATCAGCCATTTGGAAGAGGGGGAGACAGAGCCTCCGAGCGAAAATATGATCAACGTTACCGTGCAAATCGCCGTCCCCGGGGAAGTAGCTTTGGGGCCGCCCCAAGGCGGAGCACAGGAGGCACAACCGGTCTGGGTACTGAGTACAGTCGGGCATTCCTTGGAAGATGCGATCAGCAATTTACAACAGGAAATCTCCGATCAGATCTTTTTAGGACAACTGCAGGTGGTTGTTGTCAACGAAGATGTGGCAAAGCAAGGCGTCGACCGCTTCAATGAAACGCTCCGACGCAACCCACAGGTGAGACGAAACGCCTGGATGGTGGTGTCGAAAGAAACAGCTTCCCAATATATGGATATTTCTCCTGCATTGGAAGAAGTACCGACGTTGTACCTTGCCAATATGATTGAAAACTCCGTCAGGATCGGGAAGTTTCCTGAAGATTATATGGGGTTATTTTGGAGAATGGTCTCCAGCAAAGGCCAAGACGGTTATCTTCCCTACCTTGAGCTCAAGGGCGAAGAACAAATACAACTCAATGGCATCGCTTATTTTAAAGGAGACGAAATGGTCGATAACACCGATCCGATTGAAATTGGCGCTTTCATGGGCATTATCGGATTTGAGGATGGTGGGTACGATTTTTTTGCCCCTGTACCCGATTCAAATGCTCACGTAATGACGGAAGCGGCTTTACGCCAATCAAACATCGAAACGACCATTGCCGATGGAAAACCACAGGTTGACGTAACGATCCGCTATGAATTTATCATCACCGAGAAAACGGGCTCGGAGGACATCACCCTCGACGACGAACAAGTCATTGCTGATATTGAAAAGGAAGGAAGAAAGGCAACGCTTCAAGCTTCTGAAAACTTAATTGAAAAATTACAGGACGAGCAATCTGATATTTTTGGATTCGGTGAGTATGTGCGCGCTAAACATCCAATCTATTGGAACCGGGAAATTGAATCAAAAGAGAAATGGCAGGAAGAATTTCAAGATCTCGATGTGAACGTTGATATCATCTACAACATCCGACGTATCGGTTCGTCCACATAGCGTCAGAACAAAATTGACAAGGTGATTTAAATGATAAACATTGGCTATACAAATTACATCATTGCACTGCTCATCGCTACAGGGCTTCTCATTTTATATATTGATGTAAAAGCCTATGATCGGGAAAAAAAGAAAAGAAGACAGCGATTGCCATCGGTGCGCTTAATGTAGTCGGAGGCGTTTCTTTAATGCTCGTCAATTGGTTGGCAAGTCGATGGTTTTGGTAATTCGTTCTCCGGATTGTGGAGAAAGACAGGGGTCGGATGTGATGAATCTTGACGTTGGCATCAAACGGCTTATGGTACTCTTTGTGTTTATTTTACCTTGGCTCGCTGGTTGTTGGGACAGCAACGACCTTGAAAGCCGGGCGAATGTGCTCGCCCTCGCCATTGATGAGCCCACAGCGAAAGACCTCGAGGAAGGGGAGGACGAGATCAGTCATTTGCAAGAGGGCATCTTTGCCCCGCCGGAGGAGGATATGATTCGCGTCACCGCCCAAGTGGCCGTCCCCGGTGAAATCTCCCTTGGACCACCCCAAGGAGGGGCGAACGAAGCTGAACCTGTCTGGTCGCTGAACGTGCTTGCCCATTCATTGGAGGATGCCATCAGCAATTTACAACAAGAAATCGCCGAAGAGTTGTTTTTAGGGCAATTGCGCGTCGTCGTCATTAATGAAGATGTGGCCAAAAACGGTGTGGACGGATTTAATGAATCGTTGCGGCGCAATGCGGAAATACGAAGAAACGCTTGGATGGTTGTCTCGCAGGATGAAGCGTCTCCATTTATGGATGTCTCGCCCCAATTGGAACAAGTACCGACGCTTTATCTTTCCGATATGGTTGAAAATGCCGTTGATGAGGGAACGTTTCCCGACGATTTTTTAGGGTTATTTTGGCGTATGATCTCAAGCAAAGGGCAAGACGGTTATCTCCCTTACCTTACGCTAAAGACCAATGAACATTTTCAATTGAGTGGCCTTGCCTATTTTAAAGGGGATCAAATGCTTGACACCATTGAACCTGCCGAAATCGGAACCTTTATGGGCATCATCGGATTTGACCCGGGGGGCTACCAATTTTATTCCTCGATTCCAGATACAGACACCCCTGTGCTCCTCGATACGATCGGCCGGGAAACAAACATCAATACGACCATTAACGATGGAAAGCCGTGCGTGAGTCTTGATATTCGTTATGATCTTCTCATTCAGGAATTGACGGAAGGAAGCGGCAATCTTCAGGATCCGCAAGTCATTGAGCGCTTAGAGAAGCAAACGAGAAAAGAGAACATCGAGGGTGCCGAACAGTTAATTGCTGATATGCAGGAGGAAAAATCGGATATTTTCGGATTCGGTGAATTCATTCGCGCCAAACATCCCGGCTATTGGAATGAAGAAATCGGCACGGCAGAGCGCTGGCGCGATGTCTTTCAAGCCATGGACGTTAACGTCGACGTCACTACCCATATTCATCGCATAGGAACGCAAGCGACGTGACCGGCGTGTATATATCGGTTACTTTTCCAAACAATATAGCAAAAATGACGTTTAGGAGCGGTAATCATGAGCGAAACGAGCCACAAAATGTTGACGGCCTCTGAAATCGGTTGTCTCTGGACATCTTATATAGCTAACAGTATGTTCAGATGCATTTATGCTTATGGTCTCGAGACAACCGAAGACGAGAGCATACGGTCATTGTTGCAAGGGGAATACGATGAGATCATCCATAATATGGAGACAATCCGTTCCATTTTTGACGCAGAAAACATCCCTGTGCCGATCGGTTTTACAGACCAAGATGTAAATACGAAGGCAAATGCTTTGTTTGCCGATACCTTTTTTCTAGACTATCTCAACAAGGTTGGAAAATTAAGTAACACACAGTATGCGACATTTCAAGCCATGTGCACACGAAAGGATGTCCGCACGTTTTTTGCTCAGTGCCTGACGAACGCCAGCCGGCTGTATGATCAAACGACGGAAACGATGCTGGCAAAAGGATTGTTAATTCGGCCGCCGCATATTAGCCCTCCTCAAGAGGTTGATTTTATTGATCGCAAAAAATATAAAGAAGCATTTGCCATCTTCACTGATAAACGAACGCTTAACGCGATTGAAATTTCACATTTATACACAAATATCGAAACAAATATGCTTGGTACAATGTTATGCACCGGGTTCGGTCAAACGGCTAAATCGCAAAAGGTGAGAGATTATATGCTGCGGGGAAAAGACATTGCAAAGAAACACGTGAAAGCGTTTGTTGAAGAACTCAATAACAGTGATATTCAAGCGCCGATGACTTGGGCCTCGGCTGCGCTGAACTCAACGGACGCGCCCTTTTCCGATAAACTCATGATGTTTCACATCAACGTCCTCATCCAAGCCAGTATCGGCCGATACGGCGTCGCTGCCGGTTCCAGCTTACGAAATGATCTTGTTGCCATGTACACCCGTCTGAATGCGGAAATTGCCACCTATGCAAAAGACGGCGGCGATATAATGATTCACAAAGAATGGATGGAAGAACCACCGCGCACGGCCGACCGCGATAAAATCATCAAGCAAAAGAACTGAAAGGCTATTTACATCCTTATGTATAATCGTGCCCGTAATGGTAACCATTAGAAATAAAATCTCTATTCAGAGGTGGTATATGATGTCTAATGCCCGCTTGACAGCAGCAGAAATCTCCCAGCTTTGGGGGTCTTACCTAAATGATACATTGTCCGTTTGTATGCTTCGTTATTTTTTGACGCATGTGGAAAATAACGACATTCGTGCGTTATTGGACCATGCGCTAGCTATGTCTGAAGGACATATTCAATCATTGACGACGTTTTTTAACGATGAACAATTTCCCGTTCCCGTCGGGTTTACAGAGGACGACGTCAATGTGAATGCCCCGCGTCTGTATTCTGACACGTTTATGCTCTATTATTTGCAGCAAATGGGAACGTTGGGGATGAACGCGCATAGTGTAAGCACCGCATTATCGGCCCGCCCGGATATGCACGATTATTTCTTTGGGTGCCTAAAGGAGTACGGAGATCTTCATGAAAAGGCAAACCATTTATTGTTGTCAAAAGGGCTTTATATCCGCCCTCCCTATATTCCGTATCCGGAAAAGGCAGAGTTTGTGCACAAAAAAAGCTTTCTGAGCGGTTTTTTCGGGGAACACCGTCCGTTGGTATCGTTGGAAATAACAAACCTGCATGAAAATATTCAGCGAAATGCGCTAGGTATGGCGACGTTAATAGGGTTTAGCCAAGTGGCCAAAACGAAGGAGATTGTCCAATATTTAATCAGGGGCAAAGATATGGCGGCCAAGCACGTGGAAATCTTCGGCTCCGTCTTGAGCAAAGACGACATCCCCGCGCCCGTCACATGGGACTCGGAAGTAACCGCATCGACCGTTGCCCCATTTTCCGAAAAACTGATGATGTTCATGACGACAGCACTTATTGGCATAAGCGTCGGCTATTACGGCGCGAGCATGGCCGGCACCGTGAGAAGCGATATTCAAACCCATTATGCCCGTCTAAACGCGGAAATCATGAAATACGCCGGCGACGGTGCCAAAATTTTGATTGACAAAGGTTGGATGGAGAATCCCCCGCAAGCCCCCGACCGAGGTGAATTGGCGAAGCCTTGAGTGGATGGCTGTCCAAAATAAGCTGTTTGGTTGATACAGCGGGTGGTTTTGCTGATATTATCCCCATTTTGGGTTGATATACCGGTCACACACTTGCCACAGGGATTTAAAAAAGACACCCTCGGGTGTCTTTTTATTCATCTTTAATTTTACTTAAAGCTCTTCATCGTCTTCTTCTTCTTCATCTTCCATGCCGTCATCTTCTTCTAGACCTTCATCGTCTTCCATGCCATCGTCTTCTTCCAGACCGTCATCTTCTTCTAGGCCGCCATCTTCCTCTAGACCGCCATCTTCTTCTTCGCCTGCCGGATCTTCGCCTGCAGGATCCTCACCGTTTTCTTCTTCAGCGCCGTTGCATGCTGCGAGCATACCTACGGAAAGGATACCTGATAATACTCCATAAAGTAGTTTCTTATTCATGATTAAGTTCCCCCATTAATTGTGAGTGTTAGTAGGTTAACAGCTCGCTTCCTGTTAACTGTGCTTATCATAACAACGTCCTTGGGTCTCGTCTATGGGTTGCGTTTGTTTTTGAATCTCTTTATACATTATTTCATATTCTCTTATATTCTCCCACCATGACGGAGGCTGTCTTAAAAAGATAAAATATGTTATTAGACTACGACTCATGGTCATTTTTCAAGGGCTGTAGCTGCTAGTGCAGGGTGGTCGAATTATCCGGTCACACCAATGGGCAACATCGAAAAAGCATGATCGAATATGAATGCGTCTTGCGGATTTTTTTCGCTGATCAAACCAATGATTTTGTCCGTATAAGATTTCCGTACGGACAGATTTGCGTATGATCGTACCCGAAAGGACGGATTCCTACTTTGAGAGGGACGATTGACGCTTGATCGTACCCCGAAAGGGTGGATTCCCACTCGGAGAGGGATGATTGGCACTTTAATTCTCGGTGTTCGACGTGAAAATAGATCGTTGGGAGGCTTCGTGCGTCCTTTTCTGCATCATGCTAAAAAAAAGCCCCCTCAAGGAGCCCTGGCTTTTCATCCAAAATCATTCCCCTTTTTCACGTTCCACAAGTCCAAACATCAAATCCATTTCCGCGACTACCTCACCGTTGACCGTCGCCGTTCCGTGGCCTTTTCCGATGGAACCCCGTACCCGTGTCAGTGTCGTTTCCAGATTAAGTTGGTCTCCCGGTGCGACTTGCCCCTTAAATCGACAGTTGTCAATGCCGGCAAAGACGGCTAATTTCCCCTGGTTTTTTTCATCTTTTAACAAGGCAACCGCCCCTGTTTGTGCCAGTGCTTCAACGATGAGTACTCCAGGCATAACCGGGTAACCTGGAAAATGGCCATTAAAATAATCCTCATTGGCGGTCACATTTTTCAGGGCCAGGCATCGCTTTCCTACTTCGAGCTCTTCCACACGGTCCACCAATAAAAACGGATGGCGGTGGGGGATAATCGCTTGTATTTCTTTTGTCGTCAACATCTTATGGACCCCCTGAAATATATTGATAAAGGTCGTTCCACGTCTCCCAACGCAAGATCCGGAAACCTTCACCATTACCAGCAACTGAGTAGCCGAGGACCAATCCCGCTATCACGCTCACGAAAAGCAAAAAAAGAACGATGAGCAGGCGCAACCAAACGGGCACGAGACGCACCCTTAATGCGCGTTTTTGTCCCTTTTGTTCGCTGTGCTTTTCTTTTGTCCCTTCTTCACCCACGTTATGTACGATCATGAATAACCCCTTATCGAAGGGCGTTCACGAGCCCCATCATCTCGTCTTGTTGTGTAATGTTCCGCGCATGCATTCCGTAACTGCGTTGCATTTCCATCAAATTCGCCATCTCCGTGGCCATGTCCACATTGGACTGTTCCAATGCACCTTGGGTAACTTGCGTTGCACCGGCAACATCAAACCCTAGCACATCGGCCTCATCCACATCGATCTCTGCCAAATCAGGGAGTTGGAACAAATTAGCTCCCATTGCTTCCAGCAGTTGCGGACGTTCAATGGCTGCTACTTCCAATTCGCCCAATGTAGCGGTGCCGCCTTCCATTAAATCAGCAACGAGTGTGCCATCCGCATGCAACGTAAAATCACTTGCTTGACCGGGGACAACGAATGGTTCTCCGTCACCGTTCGTCAACACATCTCCTTCCCGGGTCACAAGCTGCCACAGGTCAGAATCCGGAGCAGTCTCACTTAAATAAAAGGCGCCGTCTCTCGTAAATGCTTGTTCAGTAACGCCATCCACTTCCGTTTGTACAGGAAAAAAGGTCCCTGTTTCCATCAATGCAAAATCAAGGGCACGTTCCGTTTCTTGTATAGCCCCTTGATCGTAACGAAGCGCTGTTTGCGAAACGCCGGCACCGTTCCCGACACGTATCCCGTCAGGCGTTAAACGATTGCCTTCCGGTTGAGGCACACGCTGATGTTCCATATGTTGAAAAAGCAAATCGGAAAATGAATCTTCCCGGCGTTGGTAGCCGGTACGATTGATGTTGGCCATATTATGTGAAATCGTATCCATGCTTTGCTGTAATTGGCCCATCGTGACCGCTGATGAAAGCATAATCGCCCCTCCTTATTTTCGACACATTTCCCGGGAAATATTAACCGATGCTGCCTATATCATTTACCGTTCGTTGCATATTTTGGTCGTATGCCTGTAGAACCGTTTGATTTGCCTCAAATTGTCGGTACGCCTGTGTCATGTCTGTCATCGTTTGACCTATATCTACATTGGACCGCTCCAGAAATTGCTGTTGCAATTCGTAAGGGTACGCATCATCGCCGACTGCACTCGGCAATTCCTCAAGAGCCTCTCCGTCATATTGTAAGAGACCGGAACCGGTCTTTACCAATTGCAGGGGATCGGGGGCGTGGGCAATCTCCAATTGTCCGACAAATGCACCCGAATCAGCCGTGATCTCCCCGTCAGCTTCCAGCGTAAAGCCCTCATTTCCTACCTCTAATGGCTCGCCATCCGTTCCCAATATGTAATCGCCCGCGCCCGTCGTGAGAAATCCTTGTCCATCAACGGCGAAATTACCGTTGCGCGTATATTGCACATCCCCGCCCTCCTCTTGAACAGCGAATAAAAGCATGCCGGGCTCACCGGTGTCCGCATCAGGTTCCAACACCCCTTGCAGAAGCGCAACATCCGTTCCCGCGCCGGTTTCGCGCAAATCCCCCTGCCGGGAATCCGGTACCCGTTCCTGCATGTATACCCCTGTCGGAATATCTCCGATGATACCATTTGCCCCGGTATCCCCGTTGTTCATCGCTTGAATCAACATATTCGGAAATGTCCGCATGGGTCCATGGTCCCCTTTATGACCCGGAGTATGGATATTCGCAAGATTATCCCCCAGCATTTCCGTCTGCCGTTGCCCTGTAATCATTCCGGAAGCTGCTTGGTAAAAACCTCTGATCATTCCGGTGTCCTCCTTGTTAAGCCCGTATTTTGTTCGCCATTTTATCTAAGTTCTCCAACATCACACCGGTACCATTCGCTACGCAATGCATCGGTTCTTCCGCGATAAGGACAGGGATTTTCAACTCTTCCGTGAAAAGTTCCTGCATCCCGTGCAACAGTGCGCCACCTCCTGTAATAAACGCGCCCTTATCAATGATATCAGCTGCAAGCTCCGGGGGTGTTTGTTCAAGGACAAGTTTAGCTGCCTGCGTGATGGTAGCGACTGATTCTTTCAAGGCATCGTTTATTTCTTCCGAGTGAATCGTGATCGTACGCGGAAGCCCGCTGACCATGTCACGTCCACGGATGTCAAAGGACTCCGTACGTCCGGCCGGCGAAACACTTACGACCCCTTTCTTTAAGTCCTCTGCTGTCCGCTCTCCAATTAATAATTTATAATGACGCTTGATATAATGAAAAATATCATTATCGAATTGATCGCCTGCCGTTTTTATCGACTTCGATGTGACAATCCCCCCCATGGACAACACAGCAACATCCGTAGTGCCTCCGCCCATATCAATGACCATGTTGCCACTTGGTTGAAAAATCTCCATGCCTGCGCCAATAGCGGCTACTTTTGGCTCCTCTTCCAAATACACATGTTTCCCGCCACTTTTTTCAACGGTTTCACGAATCGCTTTTTGCTCGACAGAAGTAATGTCTGCCGGGCAACAAATCAAAATGCGCGGCTTTATGAAAGTTGAACGAACATTAATTCTTGAAAGAAAATGACGCAACATCGATTCCGTTAAATCAAAATCGGCAATCACCCCATCTTTCATCGGACGCAACGGTACAATGTTTCTGGGTGTGCGACCAACCATTCGAAATGCTTCTTCCCCCACTGCCATCGTTTTTCCGGTCATCTTATCAACGGCAACAACAGATGGTTCGTCCAACACAATACCTTGACCTTTCACGTGAATAAGCACATTTGCGGTCCCCAAATCTATCCCAATATCTCTGCCAAACATGCGGCACCTTCCTCTCAGCCGTGAATGATATGATTTTTTATCCCGGTGGTAAGCACCCGCGATTTCGGATGTCAGATATCGGAAGCCAAGTCAGTAGATCATTCTTTGTTTCCTATAAAGTCCTTTTCCGACCTCTATCCTCTGAAATCTGACCTCCGTCTAAACGGGCGGCTAACCTCCCGATTTGTTCAACTAACCATCAGAGGGGGGACCCCCCCTCTAATGGAAGTTTCACTATATGTAAAAGCTTTCTTTGCGCTATTGAATGCAAACTCAATGCTTAATTTTACCACAATCGAGTCGAAATATGAATCTTCATATCGATATTTGTGAAATTTTGTGACTTGGAAAGGAAAAAACAAGAAGATGGCGAATCTGTAGTCAAAAGGATACAACAGAAAAAGGAGACCAAACATGATTTCAACAGAAGGATTAAATGAAGCGAAAGTCAGAATTTCAAACCATTTGCACGTTACACCCATGCTTTCATCGCAAACATTGAACGAGGAAACCGGAAAACGGGTGCACATCAAAGCCGAACATTTACAAAAAACGGGGGCTTTTAAAATTCGAGGGGCGATCAATCGCGTGACATTGGCCAAAGAGGCCGGAGCAAAGCATTTACTGGTCGCATCTTCCGGTAACCACGGGCAAGCAGTTGCATACATCGCGCGTACACTCGGTCTGCCGGCTACGATCATTGTCCCTGAAGATGCCATTCCGACAAAAGTGAACGCTATTCATCATTATGGAGCCAATATCATCTATTATGGGACGACATCCAAAGAGCGAATCGCGCACGCAGAAGCACTGGAAAACAAAATGAATGTAGTCATCATTCCGCCTTATGATGACTACGAAATCATCGCGGGGCAAGGGACGATCGGACTTGAAATCCTTTCTCAAGTTCAACAACCTTCCGCGATCGTCGTACCGATCGGTGGCGGCGGGTTAATTGCAGGAATCGCTAGTGCCGTTAAAATGATCAACCCTGCCATCAAGGTGATCGGCGTCGAGCCGGAAGAAGCGAATGGAACGTTTTTATCCAGAGAAGCAGGCAAACATGTAGCCATCCAAGCGTCTACGTCGATTGCAGATGGGTTACGAAGCTCCACGCCCGGGGAACTTACATTTCCGATCATTGAAAAATTGGTCGATGATATTGTCCTTGTCAGTGAAAATGACATCCGCGAAGCCTTCACTTTTTATTTGTCACGAATGAAGCAAGTCGTTGAGCCATCCGGGGCGGTCACGCTGGCAGCCTTGCGGGCAGGAAAAATCAATCATGAAAACGGCGATGTAGTGTTGGTGGCTAGCGGCGGGAATGTGAATGTCCGGGTTCTTGAAGAATATATCGTTTGAACTACTCCACCTTAATTTCTGACGAAATTTGAATCGGGAAAAGACTCACCATTACTTTTTTCTCCGATAACCTCTCGGATATATCGGCGACTTCTCGAATATAACGGCTTCCCTTCAATGAAATCTCGCACCATCCATCTGAACAGTTACCCTTTACGGAGCTTTTCACGCTATACCGATTTTTCGCTTAGGCATAAAAAACCGGACTAGGTTCACGCCTTGTTTTTTGCTACACCTCAACATTTACTTTCACGAACCAACATCGCGCCTATTCGTATGCACCCAAAACTACCATGAAGCGTTACGACACACTCATGGAAAGATGAATAGGATGTTGAACATAGCATGTTTTGTTGCATTTGCAGACTCATTTGGAGCTCGCCCAAACATTATGCGTTCACGAACCCTAATCTTGAGGACCCAGTTGGATACTGAAAGTGCTATGAGTCCGCTAAAACCGATCTTGAGGACTCAGTTGGATCCCGTGCAGCGCTTAGAGTCCGCTAAACTCTTTCCTGAGGACTCAGTTGGATCCCAAGCAGCGCTTAGAGTCCGCTAAACACAATCCTGAGGACTCAGTTGGATCCCAAGCAGCGCTTAAAGTCCACTAAACACAATCCTAAGGACTCAGATGGATTCCGCGTAACACAAAGAGTCCTCGAAACCCGATCTCAAGAGCACATCTGATACTGAGCATTGGTACTCACTTTTCATGCAAGAGAGCTTTTATCCTTTGGAATCAATGTTTCGTGAATGATACTGTTGAACGCCGCTATGCCTATGACTATGTTGGAATTTTTCGGGAGGATTTATTTTCGACTTGCTCTTATCCTTTGCGCCGCAAGGATTTTAGGACATCGCAATTAGCTCCTATCATTCGGGTTATAGCCCAAAGGCGATTCATCCCCCACTTTATACTTCGTAGGAAGTGGGGGTCTTCTCGCCTAAAACCGATTAAAAACACTATTCCCAGGGTTAGAAGCCGGCATTCGTAGAAATCGGAGAAAAGAACCTATGAGCACTTCTTACGGACAATCCCCCGGGTTTAGGCGATTCATTTGGCCGTATGACACTTTTTCTACGGTCAGTCCCTCGGGATCAGGCGCTTCGTTTGGCCGTATGAAAGCCCTTAAAGACTGTTGCGTCTTTTCGGAGATCAGAAGGGCCTCGTAACCGCTCTAAAGTAACGAAAAACCAGCAAGGTGCGCTCCCCTTGCTGTCTCCCTATTATTTCCATATATTTGCCAACAGCTCATAGCTGTGTCTTCTTTTTTCCTGATCGTAAATGTCTGACGAGACAATGAGTTCATCAAACTTTGCTTCGGCGTGGAAAGCTTCCAGTTCTTTTTTTACTTTTTCCTGGTCGCCCACGAATGTATATTTTAACGATTGAAGCACCTGGGATTTTTCAAACGCTGTCCAATGGTCCTCCATATTATCGACTGGCTTCGTGTCGATTTCTGCTCTGCCGCCGCGGACGATGCTTAAAAACCGCAAATAGTTCGTCGTCGCCAGTTTTTCGGCTTCCGTTGTCGTATCAGCAAGAGCAGCATTAACCGTCACCATCGTGTATGGCTCGCTTAAATGCCTAGATGGTTGGAATCGTTCGTGATACAGACGCAAAGCATTAAACAGTTCACCGGGAGCAAAATGGCTCGCGAACGCAAACGGCAATCCTAGGGCTGCCGCGAGTTGAGCGCTGTAGGTGCTCGAGCCCAGCAAATAGATCGGCACTTCAAGCCCTTGCCCGGGAATCGCTTTGACCGGCACATCATCTTTACTGAAATAATTCAGTAATTCTTTTACGTTATCGGGAAAGTCATTGACACTGCTCATTTGGTCTCGCCGTAACGCGCGAATCGTCATCGGATCGGTGCCGGGGGCACGTCCAAGGCCGAGATCAATGCGATTCGGATACATCGCTTCCAATGTCCCGAATTGTTCGGCAACGATTAAAGGCGCGTGATTCGGAAGCATCACACCGCCGGACCCAACCCGAATGTTCTCACTATGGCCGGCTAGATAACCGATAAGTACAGCCGTGGCTGAGCTCGCGATCGCTTTCATATTATGATGTTCCGCCACCCAATAGCGGTGGTATCCGAGCTTGTCCGTATGTTGAACCAGCTTTTTACTATTTTCAAATGCATCTGCCGGTGTTTGTTCTCCATGAACCGGTGCTAAATCCAATACCGATAAGGAAAAATCTCCATCCATTCCATTCACCCTTTCTTTTCCTCTTATGAGGATGAACCTATACAAGGGAAACGATACAATGGATTCGCCTTGATGAAAAGAGAAATGCTCACACAGGGGCACAAAATGTTTAAATGAAAAAAGATCATAACTGGTAATGACTCATTCATGATCATTTCCCATAGGCTCAAATGAAGGGTTGATCAAATGTATAAAAGCCGGAAACAACAATGGTTGATTTTAGTAGGTATATCGCTGCTTTTATTTTATCAGGGTACGGATAAAGCGGTAACAACGGAGAAACGATGAAGACAGGAGCGATAACCAAGTCACCAACCACAAGGAAGAATTAGACTACACCATTGTTGGAATTGATGCCGGCTGCGAGGTGGAATCGAGTGAAGAAGGGATCGAAGACCACGAGCTTGATTTTGACCTCCACCAGCTCTGATGCGGCAATGGTCGCAAGATTAATTTTGGCCCATCCCTATCTTCATCTTCCATGACCACCACCTCATTCCAATTTTTCATTTTCTTTGGTGTCATGAACATTTCATTGTTGCAAAAAAACCGTTCATTTTCATCAAAATAAAAAGACGAATACGAAGCACGTATGGCGAGCCTTCGTCACTCGTCTTTTTGCTTGGTTATTTTTCACGCGTTATGTTCACCGACATAAAAGAACGAATTTTTCGAAACTAATGTAGCTGCTACGACTGGATGATTTTTTCCCCCTTATTATTATATTTAACTTTTGTTGCTTCCCCACCACGCAAATGTCGGATTGATTTATGATAATCCAATATGCTTTTTACTTCGTGTGCCAGTTCAGGATTAATGTCAGGAAGCCGC
Source organism: Salicibibacter kimchii (assembly GCF_003336365.1). Classification (GTDB taxonomy): domain Bacteria; phylum Bacillota; class Bacilli; order Bacillales; family Marinococcaceae; genus Salicibibacter; species Salicibibacter kimchii. Next base: position 2,022,455 of record NZ_CP031092.1, read on the forward strand.
TCGGTCAGATCTTTATGCACAGTACTTTTTGAAACACCGAACTCTTTGGCGATCGTTCGGACGGTTTTGCGAGTTTCCACCACGTACCTTCCAATCTTGATGGTCCGTTCTTTGATGTAGTCATGCACACCCCTCGCCTCCCAGTCTGGATGGTTTGTTACAGTTTATTATCCAAGACCGGTATATATACCAAAAACTCAGGCAGGACAAGGGTTTGAAGTGAAAATTAAGGCTGTAATCCAGTGATAACGGGAGCATAGGATAAGATCTAGTTCAGAATTTTTAGCTGTTGGTGCGGTTCTTTTTATTAGAATATTAAAAAATTAAGATCCCTTAATGAACACATTCAACCGTTGATGAGCTTCATTATAGGTACAACGATTCCATCTTGGATGTTTTTTGACATAAACTACAGATCCGGGTCATTTTCGATTTTTCGTTATTCTGTGTTAATCAATGCAAGTTGGAGAATTCCTCAAGGAGAGGTCTTTGAGAAAGGCTGTGCTATTGAAAAACATACCTTGCCATCTAAAATGTGTTAAGCCGGATCCATACCCCTTTTCAACACCTTCAAGTCTTCATCGATCACCTCACGAAGCGAGGGATTATAAAAGACAGCTGCAGGATGATAGAGCGCGCACACGTCATACGTCGCTTTACTCCATTGATAAGCGTCATTTTCACGCCTTTTCACAGGTGAACGTTGGATATTCCCGTGCATCATTGAAATTTTTACTTGTTTTCCGAGCAAACGTTTGAGCGCGACGCCACCGAGGCATACGATGATACGTGGACGCACAGTGGCAATTTGATAATCAAGCAACGGCGCGTGAGCAAAAATTTCTTGCTCCGTCGGTTTCCGGTTTATTTTTTTCATGACAGGTTCTCCTTTTGGACGGCGTTCACCCCATTTATAAGGACGGCTGCGTACCACGCTTGTAATGTATACGTCTTTGCGGGTAAGGCCTAATGCCGTTAAATAGCTATCAAGTACCTTTCCGGATCGGCCACAGAACGGTTCGCCGGTTTTTGCTTCTTTTTCGCCCGGGGCTTCGCCGATCAACATGATATCAGCGTCTTCGTTCCCCGCGCCGGTTAAGAAGCCTTCAAGTTGGTGGCCTTCGAGGGCTGATTGGCATTGCTCTATGATTTTTGCGGGAAACTTCATTGGTTAGTATCCTTCTTTCTGCTAAATGTCTAGCAATTTAATTATAACATGATAAAAAAGGAGAGTGTCCGGTGCTTTTAACCGTTTTGCCGAGAAGTCCCCTTCAAAATCTTTGATTTAGTGGGGGAAGAATCGGCTTTTTTTATTAGAAAAATAGGAAAAAACCTTGAAATAATGGGAGATGACAACAAATGCTGCTACATATAAATTATAAATACGAATGTTTCCAAACGAAGAACAGCTGCAAACAATGGATCGTTGGCTGTCTATTTGTCGTCAACAGTACAATTCCGCTCTTTTGGATAAACAGCGTTTTTACCAAAAGAATAAGACCGGACTATCCCGAAATGAATTGCAAAAACAGCAAACAAAGGATAAACAAACATGCGCACTTCTTAAAACAATGCCGTCACAACCTTTGCAGGAGGTATTGTTCCGCCTGGAAGAAGCGTATAAGAACTTTTTCGAAGGGCGTGCACGCTATCCAAAAATCAAGAAGCATAAGGATTATACGTCAATAACATTTACACAATTTGGGGTTGAAGAACGAAAGATAAAAAGCAAGAAAACCGGTGGAGTCAACGTACGTGATGTGCGTTATGCTGCTTCGTTAGACGAGAACAATCATCTTCTTATTTCAAAACTCGGATCAGTGTATGTCAACGTTCATCGCCCATTAGAAGGAAAGGTGAAACAAGTCACGATCCAACGTCAGGGACATCGTTGGTTTGCGATATTCAGTGTCGAAAGACACGTAAACGAAACGGTGATTTCCCTGTTCAATCAACAGGCGTTGATGTAGGCGTTCATAAGTTTGCCGTGCAATCAGATGGGACCAAAGTCGAAAATCCGAGATTCCTTTTGAAAGAAGAAAAGAAATTGAAACGCACGCAAAAGAAACTTTCCCGCATGAAGCAAGGCTCAAATAATTGGAAGAAACAACGTCAAAACGTGCAGCAACTGCACATAAAAGTTGCGAACCAACGGCGTGATTTTCTCCATAAACGAAGTTATCACCTTTCGAAAACGCGTTTTCCCGCTTGCCCGATTATAACTTTTCACAATTGCAAAAAGGGATCGTGTGCGGCCATTGTGCATCATGGATGACCGCAAGAGAAAGAAGAATGCTATGCAAGTTTATGGTTGGGTTGAAGACAATGAAACGGCAATTATGCGGCATGTGGTAGAATTTAAAGGCCTTTTTCCGGAGCAAAAAATAACGACAAATGTGATTCGAGACTGGTGTGGGGCCATCGTTTCATCGAGAAAAGTGCAAAGGGTACTGGCGAAAAATTTTAATCGTGTCAATCATGGAAAAGTCTCCTATTATATTTGACTGATGACGTAGTGGACCGCCGTTTAGCGACCGGAGTCCTTCTATGAGATTGAGTTGGGACTCCATTCCGCTCGGTTGACGACCTAACGTCCTCCACAACCTTCCGTTTGGGCTTCATCGCCTACTGTTACTGCCCCTCCCGCAAAAAAAGCCCTCATACGAGGGCGTGTGCCAATTGTGCACTTCTATTATTGTTCGTCGTCGTTGTCCATGTCCTCTTCTTCGTCTTCATCGCCTTCACCGTCGTCCGATTCAGCAGCAGGATCCTCTTCTTCAGATTCGTCCTCGTCATCATCGCGTTCGGTTTCTGACGGGTCCGTCTCTGCATCAAATCCTTCTTCCTCATCGAAAGTCATCTCGGAAATGGTTTGATGCAACATTTCTTCCGGATTGAACGCGACACCGTCTTGACGGACTTCAAAGTGAACGTGAACGCCAGCATCACGGTTATACGTATTTTCTCCGGCTGTGCCGATGACGTCACCTTTTGCAACGACGTCACCTTCTTCAACGTCCAAGTCCTCCAAACTATGATAGACGGTCACGATTTCGTCTTCGTGACTAAGTTCAACGACATTCCCCAGTAATGAATCCTGTTCTGCTTTTACGACTTCACCACTGAGTGATGCGGCAACTTCAAACGATTCGTTATCCGGATGTGCTAGATCAATGCCTTTGTTTTGATAGTAAATCTGGTTGTAGTAAACGAGTGCAGCTTCTTGTTCTTCGGCTGTTGCATCATGGTCATAGAAATAACCGACAACATCAACGACGTCTTCATCCACTACGGGCAGTTGCATCTCTTCGGCTTCGGCACCAACCGGCAATGCTTCTTCTTCCGGATCGCTCTCCATGCCGATGCCTTCCTCATCATCGCTTTCCTCCGCAAACTCTGTCTCTCCGCCTTGGAACGCGAAAAAGGAACCGAGCAACACCGCACAGACTGTCAAATAAACCGCAGGCCAGAACCAAGGTTTTTTCGACCATTGTTTTATTTGACCCCCCGGATTTTCTTTGTCTTCCCGGGATTCAGAGGTTTTATTCTCCTCATCTTTCATCTTATCACCACCTCAGCAACCAGTCTGATCAAGTTGATAGAAAGATATACTCCGATTAGAAATTTTTTTCTGAATTCACGGGAAAAGAATTAGAAAACTTGGCTTTTCGCCAAGCTTTTATAGCGAAAGCCTTAGTTGCACTTATGCAGGTAAGAAAGTTGATTTATACTTTCTTACCTGCCAAAAAAACCACCCCTAAATAGAGGTGGTGACCGATATAGATCGCGGTCTGAGACACGATCATCGAAAACAAATCACGTGACGCTTTCATGATGCCTTTAACGAGTAGCTTTTCCGATTTTCGGGCTTCATGGCCGCTCCATGGCGACATTTGCCACTTATCCCTACCCATTTCGGGTACCATGAGCCCTTGATGACGACGGATCACGTCGATTTCCACTCGTTCGGGTTCCATGACGCTTTCATGGCAACGCTGGCCCCGGTGTTTTTTATTTTTCGGTCGCCATAACCCTGTTTACGATCCTACGATTCCTTTTCTTCCTCTTCTTCTTGATGGTGGACAAAAGCTTCCGTATGATCATGGTCTTCGCTAATCTCTACGTCCTGATAATAATGATCGACGATTTCACGATAATTCATTCCTTCTTGCGCCATGCCATCAGCCCCGTATTGGCTCATACCGACACCATGTCCCCAGCCTTTTGTATGAATAACGATTTCATTTCCTTCTCGTTGCCATTCAAAATCACTAGAATCGAGATCAAGGGACTCGCGGACCTCTCTTCCCTGAAACGATGTGTCGCCGATCGTGACCGTTTCCACCCGGTCCCCTTCGGTTGTTTCTTTATTGGTCGTTAATGCTGCTCCCTCGGGAATCTCTACTCCTAACCGCTCTTCGACTTCCCCGACGGGATAGCTTATCGTATTTGTATAACGAGGCGAATCCACGTCCCAAGGGCTTTCCACACTTCGAAGGTATGGCACCGAGGCTTCCCAATAGTCTTCCGCATTTTCCGTATATCCATTGCTCGTCGAGAAAAAGGAAGCTGTAATCGGCGCATCATCATAGGTAATAATTTCTCCGGCGGTAGCATTCACAGCTTTCGTGATTTTTTCTTTTTTTCCTTCGACATCTGCGCCCCATGCTTGCTCCAATTCTTCCACACTTTTATATACTTGATGGTCCGTCGTATCTGAAACAATCGCGTCTCCCGGCAAATCAGAACCTTCGCCAAATTCCATTTGTTGCGCAATAAAGGTTCGCGCCACCAGCGCCTGTGCCTTTAGTGCTTCCATTTCAAAATCCGCCGGCATTTCCGCGGAGACAACGCCTGCAACGTATTCTTCCAATTCTACATGATCGACGGTATCCAGAGCATCCCGATACACAGGAACGACTACTTCTTCACTATCAGGACCACTTCCCTCGTCCCCGGGGGTTTCCAGGCCCGTATCAACCACTGTGCCAGCGGAAGTAGCTTCCTCCGCTTCCGATCCGGAAAAAAGAAGCACCAATAAAGCGGGGAGGACGATGATACCGCCTATAAACATTACGATCGCTGCTGCTATTTTTTTTAACGGCGTCGTCCTTCCCTGTAATTTCGAGATCCGCAAAATCTATCACACCTTTTCCGACTTCTAGCTTGTTGCAAACTGCTCCTCTGCTGCTAACCTCTATTCGATATATATGGCAGAAAAGCCGTTACTAGAACACAAAAGAACCAAGGCACGGCGTCTATGTCAGAAGATGGAACACTCAGGGAAGAACCCCGATTGCGATGCACAGGAGGTGGTAGTGCCGGCGTTGCCACAGACGTGGCGGTTTTAGCCGGCATACCTCCCTAACACCTCTCTGATGGAAGTTTCACTTTATCCCAGTGGTAAGCGTCCGTAAATCAACCCCTAAGCGGGAGTTAACGGGCGTCTAACACCCCGATTGGTTCAACTAACCATCAGAGGGAAACCCGCCCTCTGATGGAAGTTTCACTTTATGTGTAGCTATACTGGCAAGGACGTAACCAACCAAGGAGAGCAAGACAGGAATAACAACAGAATGCATTCCGAAAGGTCCCATTTGTCCAAAGGGTTCTCCAATAAAAATATAGATGACGATATAGGAACCGATGCCTAAAATCATCGATGCCAACGCGCCATACCGGTTTCCTTTTGACCAATACAAACCCAGCACAAGCGGCCAGACAAAAGCAGCTTCCAACCCGCCAAACGCAAATAAATTCAACGTGATTAAAAATTCCGGGGGACTAAGCGCAAAAAGGACAACCGATATCCCTAGAAAAGCAGTCACTCCGATGCTGACTTTCCTGATTTTCTTATCCGTAGCGTTTGGATTAATGTAATTGTAATACACATCTTTCACGACAGCGGAACTAACCATCAAAAGAAGTGCATCAACGGTAGACATAATCGCGGCCAACGGCGCGGCAAGCACAATGCCTGCCAACCACGCGGGCAGAACGGTCATCGCCAGGGTAGGCATGACATTGTCGGCAACCTCGAGACCGGGGATAATCGGCCTGGCCAATACCCCGGCCAAATGCATGCTGAACATCATAAACGCCACGACAAATGTGCCAATAATCAACGCCCGATGCATGGAACGGGAATCTTTGTAGGACATGGCGCGCACAGCCACTTGCGGCAACCCGACAACCCCGGCACCGACAAGAATCCAAAAGGAAGAGACATAGACGGACGTCAAATCACCTTCGGCCCCAAACGGAGAAATCAACCGTTCGTTTTCGGCGGCGAGGTCACTCATGATATTTCCCATGCCTCCACCTGCTATAATAGTTGCCACAAGCAGGACGAGTGTACCAACAAACATAATCAACCCCTGCACGGTATCGGTCACCGCGATCGCCCGGAAGCCGCCGATAATGACATAGATAAGAACCGCAACGGCAAAAATAAACAGGGCGGACGTATAGGACAATCCGGTAACTACTTCAATAAGCCGTGCGCCCCCCACCCATTGGGCGGCCATCGCCGAAAAAATGAAGACGATAATACTGCCTGCGCTGATGAGTACCACGAGCGTGCTGTTATATCTTTTTTTAAAATAATCAACCAGCGTGATCGCATCGTATTTACGAGCCATAATTGCAAATTTTTTTCCCAAAATCATGAGGACGAAATAACCGGTCGCTACCTGGGACATGGAAAGAAGCACCCAACCGAGGCCTTCATGATAAGCGGCACCTGGTCCGCCGATAAAGCTGCTCGCGCTTCCATATGTAGCAATCATCGTCATTGCAAGAATTAAGCCACCGAGCTCTCGACTGCCAAGAAAATATTCCTGCATAAAATTGCTTTTGCTAAACACGTGTTTGGACGCCCAATACCCGATCAGAAAAACAACAGCAATAAAAAAGAGCAACGGGACAATGGTTTCCCAATTCACGAGGATCCATCCCCCTTCTCATCAAGAGGCACTTCTTTGAAAAAAAGCTTCACCATCACGGCAACAAGAATAACCATGATCCCAGATCCAATCAAACAGCTATAAAAAAACCAAGCCGGCATGCCCAAAATAAACTCATACTCCGCGACCGGTCGGGAACCTAAACCGTAAGCAAACGCGTACCACCAAATGAAATTAAAGATCGCGAGACCAATACCGATCAGTGCTTCGCGATTGGCCACTTTAAAGCGCGGATCCTGTTTATTTTTTCCATTCACTTTGGCTTCCCCCTTTATTGCTATCTTAGCGGATTATGTCGAGATGAAAAAGTAAAATTATTTAAAAGCTTGAAACCCATTTACTTTGTTATGTACGACCGATACTAACCGCACCATTGGAAACGATATAGTGCAATGTTTCAAAATTTCTGTCCCTTCAGTATTTCCGGGTTCCCGATGGATCGACTAGAGGAACAGCACAAAAGAAAAGCATCGTGGTGATTTCACCAATGCCGAGCATGCTTCGGCATCACAACCTCCCTTTGCGTCTCGGCCATGCCGAGGCCTTGTTTTTTCGGCCTCCGAGTACTCCTTGCCGGCTTCCTTCCTCATTTCGATCATCGTATCAATGATAGAACTCATTTCGAGCGCCGATCAATCACTTCTTTCCAGGTTCCGTAAACGGGGGAAATTTTCTGAAACACACCACTAGGCACTCGGACAATTTTTCAGCAAAAACCTTAGAAGCATCCGAGCTGGCGTCCATTTCGGACTAATGTAAGAAAGCTCATCCCCATGAAGTGTCCAAACCCGCGCTTCTTCCGAAAAGTTATAAGGTCTCCGCACAATAAAAAAGAACCGAAACCGGGGACGGTCTCCGTTCTTTTTTGCGCTTTCGTGTTTTTAGTGAATGGCTTCATTATTTATTTCGATCGGTGCCGGATCAACAGCGTCCGGTTCTTCCTCGACGGGGACACGTTCCACATTTGCGCCCAATAGTTGCAGTTTCTCATGGAAGTCCACGTAGCCTCGGTCAATATGGCGAAGTTCCATTAATGTTGTCTCACCTTCGGAGACGAGACCGGCAGTAACAAGTGCTGCAGCTGCTCGCAGATCCGTTGCGGAAACTTCTCCGCCCGTCAGGCGAGTAGGTCCCGTGACGATGGCAGAACGGTCCTCAATTTTAATGGAAGCGTTCATCCGCCGAAATTCTTCCACGTGCATGAATCGATTTTCAAAAACCGTTTCGGTGACAACACTGGTTCCTTTCGCTTGCGTAAGCAAAGTCATGAACTGTGCTTGCATATCTGTCGGGAATCCGGGATGCGGCATGGTTTTAATGTCCACCGGCCGCAATATATCCGGGCCGATGACACGCATGCCGTTGTCTTTTTCTTCGATAACGACACCCATCTCGCGCATTTTTGCAACGAGCGGGCGTAAATGTTCAATAAGCGCGCCTTCAACAAATACATCTCCGCCCGTAATGGCTGCCGCTACCATAAAGGTGCCGGCCTCCACCCGATCGGGAATAATGGTGTGATCAGCAGCTTCCATGTGATCGACGCCATCGATACGGATCGTGTCAGTGCCGGCGCCGCGAACACTCCCGCCCATGGCATTCAAGTAATTGGCGAGACAAACAATTTCGGGCTCTTCAGCCACATTCTCAAGAATCGTCGTTCCTTCGGCCATGGCTGCAGCCATCATAATATTTTCCGTTGCGCCCACGCTCGGGAAATCAAGGTAGATTTTCGCTCCTTTTAAGCGGCCATCCACACGGGCCTCAATATAGCCTTGCCCGATTTCCACTTTTGCCCCCATTGCTTCAAAACCTTTTAAATGTTGATCAATTGGCCTTGATCCGATCGCGCACCCTCCCGGCAACGCAACATTGGCGCGTCCGGTGCGCGCGAGCAACGGCCCCATAACTAGGAATGATGCACGCATTTTTCGGACATACTCAAACGGGGCATTTGGGCGTAACGTATTTCGCTCCGCGTTTGCTTTGAAAACACCGTCTTCATACGATACATCCATTTGCAAGTGATTTAATACATTTTTCATCGTGTATACATCTGCTAAAGGAGGCACATCATAGATGGTGCTGGTTCCTTTTTCGGCCAACAATGAAGCTGCAAGTACAGGGAGAACAGCATTTTTGGCGCCTTCCGTCCGCACTGTCCCTTTTAGCTTCTTTCCTCCTCGAACAATAATTTTTTCTTCCAACGTATTCCCCTCCGCGTCCAGTAATCATTTTTTAGCACGTGCTTATCGGTCGTTGACGAACAAAACAAACCGTATTGGATCGCTAGGCAACCATTCATTTGGTTTATCCTATTCATTTGTTTAATTAGGCGTTCCCTTCACCGTGGAGAGAAAACACGCCTATTCTATCCGTTTTCGATGTAATTCGACAAAAACAAACCAATAAGTAATATAGAGTGTCCTCATTTTATTTGACGACATCGCCTACTTAAGGTTACATTTCATGTAAAGAACTTCGCCCTTGTCAATCCCTTCCCAGTTCATTAACCGATTAAACCATTTGTTGCTTTTTGTATTTGTAGGTCGATTTCTCTTGATTTATCGTTAGTGTTTACAATTGTGGTCGAGGCATACTTCATGCCGTCCAATCTTTTTTAGAAAAAATAACGAAGATTTAATGCCTGGTTTAAGTAATCAAGGAAAAAACTGCTGACTAAATGTGTAATCGAAATAGCTATCAGAAAAAAAAGCAGGATTCCTTTTGCCCCTTGCGGATGACGAACAAGGACATCAAATTTAAACGCCTGTAAGCTCCACCAAACGATAACCAATACAAACAGGTTGAAGAAAATATGTAGCAAAGCTTGTTGTCCGAATTCAATTTCACCCGGCATTCGTTTTAACGTCCTTTCTTCCTTCCGTGCTTCTTTTGGTTCTACATATATATGCGAACCCTTTTCTGTTGCACACTCGTTAGAATTGACCCCCTGTACGATCGATTTGTACAGCAATAAAATTATACCAAAACAAAAATGCCCTGTCGACAACATTCTCACGCTGTTTGTTACAAAACTGTAACCATCCATCTGAATGTATTCGAGCGGTTTTGTTTTATGCCGATATGCAAAAAAAGAAATTCGCTTTGAGATATGCTTCTCGCCGGTATTTACATATTTTCTGCGGATATTCCCATATTTCCTGTCGATCATGCATTAAAAAACCGGAAGAGTCCCTAACAAACTCTTCCGGTTCTTTTTATCTGCGCTCCGCTACACTAAGGCGGGTTTCTGCACGCGATAATGCTTGTTGTGCTCTTTTCTTATCAATATCTTCTTGATCTTGATTGAGCCGATTTTCCGCTCGTTCCTTGGCTCTTTGTGCCCGCTCTATATCAATGTCTTCCGGAACCTCCGCCGACTCGGCAAGAATGGTAACTTTATCGGGCCGGACTTCCAAAAATCCGCCACTCACCGAAATGCTGTCTTCCGTGCTTTCATTTTTCACACGCACGGCGCTGGTTTGGAGGGGCGCGACTAAAGGAATATGCCGGGGCAAGACACCGATTTCGCCTGATTCCGTTTTCGCCGAGACGATATCGGCTTCATTTTCATATACGTTCCCGTTTGGGGTAACGACGTTCACACTCGTTTTCAACGTAATCGTCCTCCTTTACCCACGGGCTTAGACCATTTCTTCCGCTTTTTTCGCCACGTCTTCAATTGGGCCAACAAGCCTGAAGGCGTCTTCCGGAACGTCATCGTACTTCCCATCCAAAATCTCTCTAAATCCGCGGATCGTTTCTTTCACCGGCACGTAAGATCCTTTTTGTCCGGTAAATTGTTCGGCCACGTGGAAATTCTGGGAAAGGAAAAACTGAATGCGGCGTGCACGAGAAACGGTCAATTTATCGTCTTCCGACAACTCATCCATTCCGAGTATCGCGATGATGTCTTGAAGTTCACGGTATTTTTGGAGCGTTTGCTGTACTTCTTGAGCTACTTGGTAATGCTCTTCTCCAACAGTCTCCGGCGCGAGTGCCCTGGATGTTGAATCCAATGGATCCACGGCAGGGTAAATCCCCATGTCCGAAAGACTACGGTCGAGGTTTGTCGTTGCATCTAAGTGTGCAAATGTTGTAGCCGGCGCCGGGTCTGTATAGTCATCGGCAGGGACGTAAATCGCCTGGATCGATGTAACGGAACCTTTTTTCGTGGTTGTAATCCGTTCTTGGAGCTGCCCCATTTCCGTTGCCAATGTCGGCTGATAACCAACCGCGGATGGCATGCGTCCGAGAAGGGCAGAAACCTCTTGGCCTGCTTGCGTAAAACGGAAAATATTATCGATGAAAAGTAAAACATCCTGGCCTTCTTCGTCACGGAAATGCTCAGCCATCGTTAGGCCGGTTAACGCCACACGCATACGAGCGCCCGGCGGCTCATTCATTTGTCCGAAAACCATCGCTGTTTTTTCAATGACCCCGGAATCTTTCATTTCATAGTAAAGGTCGTTTCCTTCACGGGTACGTTCGCCAACGCCGGCAAAAACGGAAATCCCGCCGTGCTCCTGGGCAATGTTGTTAATTAGTTCCTGGATCAATACGGTTTTTCCAACCCCGGCGCCGCCGAAGAGACCGATTTTTCCACCTCTAACGTAAGGTGCGAGCAAATCGACGACTTTAATGCCGGTCTCAAGTACTTCTGTACCTGTTGTAAGATCCGTAAACTCGGGTGGCTCACGGTGGATCGGCTTTCGTTCTGCTTCGTCGGCGCCGATCGGTTCATCCAAGTCGATATTTTCCCCTAAAACATTAAAGACACGACTTAGGGTAGCGTTACCGACAGGCACAGAAATCGGTGCTCCTGTGTCACGAACAAGCGCCCCGCGTTGTAGACCTTCGCTTGAGCCCATGACGATGGTACGCACATTATTATCCCCTAAGTGAAGGGCTACTTCGAGCGTTACATCTGCCGTTTCTTCATCGCTTTGGTAAACGATAAGAGCATTGTTCAGTTCAGGAAGCTCACCGCTGTCAAAGCGAACGTCAATGACCGGCCCAAGCACTTGGGTGATATATCCTTGACTCATCTTTTTACCTCCTTGCTTATCTGCTTGTCACGTTAACCGATGGTTACTCCAATGCTGCTGCCCCACCGACAATTTCAGTGATTTCTTGAGTGATCGCGGCTTGACGTGCACGATTGTAAGACAACTGCAGCTCATCCAGTAGGTTGTCCGCATTGTCGGAAGCTGCCTTCATCGCGGTCATCCGAGCTGCGAATTCCGCTGCTTTTGCGTCCAGAAACGCCCCGTAAATCAAGGTTTCGGCATATTGAGGGAGCAGCTTTTCAAGAATCACGTTTTCCGAAGGTTCATATTCATAGTTAGCCGTTGCCCCTACGGTTTCTTCCAGTTGCTCAGCCAAATCCGTTAAAGGCAAAAGTTTTGTCTCCGTTACATCCTGTCGCATCGTATTGACGAAATGGTTATACCAGATGTACAGTTCGTCAATGTTCTCCTCTTCAAACATTCCAACAGCTTTGCGAGTAATCGTTTTTACCTCATCAAATGTTGGGTTATCCGACAAGCCCGTGTATTCCATTTCAACCGGAAGCTGTAGACGTCTCACCAAATCACGGCCGATTTTCCCAATAATGATAATCTCGTATTCATCAGCAGATTGATGCCTCTCTTCGATGGTTCGCCGTAAAGATCGCATCAGATTAGCGTTATAGCCGCCTGCCAACCCTTGATCCGATGTGACGACGATGTAGCCGGTTTTTTTAACTTCACGTTGTTCCATCATCGGATGGCTGGCATCACTGTCGCCCATGGCGATACTGGCCACCACTTCCTGGATTTTATTCATATAAGGCTCATAAGCTTGAGATCTAGCCTGGGCTCTTGATTGTTTTGAAGCAGCAACCATTTGCATCGCGCCCGTGATCTGCTTCATATTTCTCGTAGAGCCAATTCGATTTTTTATTTCACGGAGTGAAGCCAATCTCGATTCACCACCTTTTCACGCCGGTCCTTATTCATCAGAAGGGTGGAAGAGTTGCTTGAAGTCTGCAATCGCCTTATCGAAGTCTTCTTTTTCCGGCAATGTCCCCTTCTGGCGAATGTGATCGAGCACTTGTTTATTGTTTTGTTGCATATGCGTATACAGCTCTTTTTCAAAACGACGAACGTCTTGTACCGGAATGTCGTCCACAAAACCGTTCACGAGTGCGTATATGATCGATACTTGGTACTCCACAGGCAACGGTTGATTTAAATCTTGCTTCAACAATTCCATCGTACGCTCGCCCCGGTTTAACTTTTCCTGGGTCGATTTATCCAGTTCGGATCCGAATTGAGCAAATGATGCCAATTCACGGTAAGACGCTAAATCAAGACGCAGCGTACCGGCAACTTTTTTCATGGCTTTCAGCTGTGCTGAACCACCAACACGGGATACGGAAGCCCCGGCGTTCACCGCGGGCCGCTGCCCGGAGTTGAAGAGTCCGGATTCCAAGAAAATTTGCCCGTCGGTAATGGAAATAACGTTTGTGGGGATATACGCGGAGATATCACCCGCTTGCGTTTCAATAAACGGCAATGCAGTTAATGAACCGCCGCCTTTTTCATCATTTAACTTTGCCGCTCTTTCCAAAAGACGAGAGTGCAAATAGAACACATCTCCCGGATAGGCTTCACGTCCCGGTGGTCGACGAAGCAAAAGCGAAAGCTCACGATAGGCTGAGGCTTGTTTGGTTAAATCATCATAAACGACGAGGACGTGCTTGCCGTTATACATATACTCTTCACCCATGGACGCGCCTGCATACGGAGCGAGGTACAATAATGGCGCGGGATCAGAGGCGTTTGCCGCAACAACAATTGTATAGTCCAATGCACCTTTTTGACGAAACGTTTCCACCAGTTGAGCGACGGTCGATTTCTTTTGGCCGATGGCGACATAAATGCAAATAACATCTTCTTCTTTTTGATTCAATATCGTGTCGATCGCGATCGATGTTTTCCCGGTTTGCCGATCCCCGATGATTAATTCTCTCTGGCCTCGGCCGATGGGAACCATCGCGTCAATCGCTTTAGTACCGGTCTGCAATGGTTCCTCAACGGATTGACGATCCATGACCGAGGGAGCCGGGCTCTCGATGGGACGTGTTTTTGTCGTACCTATATTCCCTTCGCCGTCCAAAGGTTGTCCAAGAGGGTTTACGACCCGCCCGAGAAGTTCTTCACCGACAGGGACCTCCATAATGCGTCCGGTACGCTTAACCTCGTCTCCTTCGCGAATATCATCATAAGGGCCGAGGATGACGACACCGACGTTATTTTCCTCAAGGTTTTGCGCCAAACCCATAACGCCAGTAGAGAATTCAAGCAACTCCCCGGACATAGCGTTGCTTAAACCGTGTACACGGGCAATCCCGTCACCGACCTCTATAATTGTACCTACTTCGCTGACTTCAACGTGCGATTGAAAATCTTCAATCTGTTCCTTGAGCAGCGAACTGATTTCATCAGGTTTGATGCTCATTTCCTTCACCCCTTCAATTACCGGTTAGAGACAATTTTCCGTTCCATTCGCCGCAGCATGCCTTGCACACTGCCATCGTAAACGGTATCTCCGACTCGTACGATCAAACCGCCAATCAAATCATCATCCTGACGATCCGTCACGACGACTTGGCGATTGTTCACTTTTTTTGTAAACTGACGTGCAAGCTCTTCTTTTTCCTTATCGGAAAGCGGTCGAACCGCGCGCACATCCGCCCGTGCAATCTGAAACACGTCGTCTGTAAGGTTCTGAAATGTTTGAACGAGGGAATCAACGATATTGATACGCCCACGATCTGCCAATAAAAGAAGCATATTCATAACGAAGGGATGGCACTCGGAAAACCCTTTTTCCAGTAACGCTTGCTGTTCCTCCGTTGACATCTTCGGGTGCGCCATGACTTTCTGAAAAGCCGGTACGGAATGAAAGACTGTCTGAACGCCGTGCAGTTCTTCGTTTATCTGCTCAACCACGCCTTTTTCATTCGCCAGATCAAAAAGCGCCTTCGCATAACGGTTGGCTACTGCCGCCGGTGCACTCATTCGTTACCAACTTCTTTTAAATAGCTGTCAATGAGCTTCTCTTGTTCGTTTTCATCCAGTTCCTTTTCGATCACCTTCGTAGCAATCGCTACCGACAGGCTGGCGACTTGATCACGGACGGATTCCAACGCTTGCTCTTTCTCTCGATTGATGTCGGACACAGCTGCTTCTTTGATTCGATCAGCTTCTTCTTTTGCATTATCGAGAATTTCTTTTCCTTGTTGCTCGCTCATTTTCGTTGCGTTATCAAGCATTGCTTGCGTTTCTTCACGCGCTTTTTTCAATTCTTCGCGTTGTTGTTCCAAATATTGTTCCGCTTCAACACGGTTTTTTTCAGCATTATCCAGATTATCATTCACTTGCTGTTCACGCTTTTTCATAACGCCGAGAAGTGGTTTTAACGCCCAGCGGCTGACGACCCATATGAGCAATGAAAAAATAACCAGCTGATACAATGCATTGCCCCACTGTATATCCGCTATAAATTCCATCGTATCCATTCCCTATCCCACTCCTTTCTGTGATACATAAGGAATGGCGAAGGTTCCGCCGGGAAACGTCATCGCCATTCCAATTGCCTTATCTATTATCCGCCAATGCCGAAGACTAGCATGAAAGAAATCGCGATGGCGATAATCGGGACGGCTTCTGCAAGCGGAATACCAATGAACATTAGCGTTTGTAATGATCCCCTGAGTTCTGGTTGACGAGCTACTCCTTCCAATACGGCTTTTACGATAATCGCGACGCCGATCGCTCCGCCAATCGCCGCGAGTCCTGCTGCAATCCCTGCTGCCAATTGAGCCATTGGATGAATCCTCCTTTAATGTAATACAAAATATTATTGATAACATACCCATGTATAAATGGGAAATCGTTATTCATGTCCTTAATGCGATTCAACTTTGTGAGCCATATAAACCATCGAAAGCATAGCAAAAATGAACGCTTGCAAAGCACCTAGGAAAATACTGAACGCCAGCCAAGGGGCTAACGGTATCCAAGCAAGAAAAAAGCCTAAGGGTGCTGCGAATGCAAGTGTGACAATCATAATCGTAACAAGTTCTTTTGCAAAAATATTGCCGAACAAACGCAATCCAAGTGTCAGGAAATTTGATACTTCCTCAATGATCTTAAACGGAAAAAGAATTGGTGATGGGCGAAAGTAATCAGCAAAATATTCCTTCGCTCCCCTTATCTTAAATCCGTAGATGTGCGTGAGAATAATCACAAACCCAGCCATCGTAAGGGTGAGTACAGGGTCCGACGTTGGTGAATTCCACAATACATAGTGATCGGTGTCTGTGGCCAGTTCAAATGGAATCCCCAGCATATTGGCTACGAATATATAAAACAAAAGCGTATAAGCCAATGCAATGAATCTTCCGCCTTTATCCCAGGCCATGTTGGATGTAATGATGTATCTTGAAAAATCCATGACCCACTCAATGAAATTTTGCAAACCGGTCGGTCGCATCGCGAGCTTTCTCGCACCAATAATGCTGAAGGTCGCTACGATAATCGCCGCAATGGTCGACATGAATACCACAGAAAAACTAAAATGCAGATCAAAACCGCCGATCTCCCAGGTCAAGGTTAAATCCTCATGCACGTTGTTCACCTCTCTTTTTGTAATTGTAGAAACATATCCACCATAACGTAGATATAAAGCACGGCGTACCCTGCCAAAATAGCGATCAAATGGAACATATCGGGGAAAGTCAGGGCAATGGCAACAATCATAACTATTAGACCATACCGAATAACAAGCCCAAACACCGTAACCAGGTAGGAAGCAATCCCCGGCGATTTCCTTGTCGTTATTCTGTCGATCACTAGCGCTTTCAAATAGATGGTAGTAAAGCTGAACAAGCAAGCAGCGATACCGATTAAGATGCTAAAAATAACAGAATGATATGCAGTCAGGAATAAAGCAGCTACACTTATTAAATAAACGATCGCCACTGTCCAATAGTAATGCTTGATTCGGTGTCGCAACAGCGGCATTAGTCATCATCCCCCAAGAAAGGTTTGACCGCTCGTACAACACCATAGAAACCTGCAATAACGCCCATCAATAAACCGATAAGTACGAAGATGGGCGTGGTATCAAACTGTTCGTCCAACCAATATCCCAGCAAGACCCCGCCTACGATCGACCCAACGAGTGAAGACAAGATAGCTGAGACCAGCACCGAACTGCGCCACAGGTTACGCTTGCCGTTCCCTTTGGCCATGGAGTTTCTCCCTTCGACCATAATCCCATTGTAAGTAATGAATCACCAATCAGATATCCTTAGCTATCTTACAATAGGGACCACCTCCTGTCAACGGCTCCAATCGGTTTAAAAGCGGGAGAACGGCAAAGATTTCGGCGTAATTTCAATATGTCAAAACGATGACAATTGCAGCATACCCTCACTAATTTTCGAGAACCGCAATTTGCGTTTCCAGCGTGTCTTCGCGATCTTTATATTTCGCATAGACGATGACATGGTAGATGCCTGGCTCCAAATGAATCTCATCTGCATGGAATTCTTTTTCGAATGGTCCTTCGGGAAGATTTGTTTGGCGGTCAAGGGTTCCCACATACGCGAACGTATCCGGCTCATAAAGGGTGATCTCTAGTTCTTCAGCACCACCTGGCAAGAAAACTTCATACATCCAATAGTCGCGGTCGGGTACTTTTGCAAATTGAAATCCGCTTAGCCGCGGATAATCCGGCTCGTCACTAAAGAGGAGAAATGGAAGGGTGACGTCTTCCCTCCCGCCACTCACGTTGATTTCCCCATCTATACGCTTGAAATCAATGATATCCGGTTGGATTTCAACTTTAATGGTTGCTGTTTGCTTTTCTCCCGGTTCTAATGTGATTGGCATCGGCATTTTCCAATTCAACCCGGTACCTAAGGAAGTCGGAACATCGAATGAATACGTGCGTTGGTACGCGCTTTGATTCTCAATCGTGATGTCTCTTTCCAGACGCTGATTTGATTCGTCTGCTTCCCATACGCCAAAAGACAGCGCTCCCGGGTAAACGAGCGTATCATTTTCAATCGCCGCGCCAATGTCCACACGTCCCGCCCCTTGGACAAACGGTGGATAAGTCTCTCCTTCATCGGTAGAAAGTGAGATCGCCGTATTCATAAGCGTCGCTTTCACCTGTTCCGGCCCCCAATCCGGATGCGCTTGTTTTATCAGTGCCGCCGCCCCTGCAATGTGTGGCGCTGCCATGCTCGTGCCGTCTAATTCCTGATAGCCTTGAGGTACGGTGCTATCAATATCTACACCGGGCGCGACCACATCTGGTTTAATATCCCATGTTTGGGTCACGGGTCCGCGGGAACTGAACATAGCCATATGATCGGTTTCTTCTACATAAATGGTTTCAATGATCACCTCCTCGTTTTCATTTTCGTTTATTGTTTTTTTTAAGTGATTGCCTGCTTTGTTGTCTATAGCCGCTGCGGTCACGTTCATCTCTTCTTCCATCCCGGCCATAAACGGTCCCGGCACGTTATTCATAAGCAAAACTGCGTCAGCTCCGGCATCGCTCGCGTTTTCTATTTTCGTTTGGATCGGAATGCCTCCGCGTTCAATCAATACTGCGCGGCCACGCACATTTGCCAAGTCTTCCGGCAAGCCAAGACCCCCGTCAACAATATTTATCCGTCTCTTCATATCCCAGGGATTGGTCCCTTGAATAGGTTGCATATCCACCTCGCGATCTTCTTCATTAATCTCGGGTACCGTTAATTGCGGTACTTTTAATGGGGGAGTTGAAGCACCCACGGAAATCGATTTTTCCGATGTCCCGGGTGAACCTACGCTCCACATGTCAGGGCCGCTGTTGCCACTCGAAGTAACCGTGATTATTCCGGCTTCCGCCGCTTCGTCCAACGCTTTGCTCGTCGGCCAATCCGGGCCGTTGACAGGGTTTCCTAATGATAGGTTCAGAACATCTACCCCATCAACTACCGCGCGATCAATCGCTTCGAGAATTTGCTCCGTGGAGCCTTGCCCTTCAGGGCCCAACGCCCGGTATGCATAGAGGTCCGCATCTGGAGCCATCCCCCGCACACTTCCATTCGCAGCGATAATTCCGGCAACGTGTGTCCCGTGAAAAGTAATCGCTTTACTCTTGACTTTCGTCTCCATCGGATCATGATCATCATCAATAACATCATAACCACCCGCGTAATTTTTTTGTAAATCGGGATGATTGTAATCAATGCCAGTGTCGATAAGCCCCACCTTCACCCCGTGTCCGTTAAGTTGAATGCCTAAGTCGTCAAGTTGCGTCCGTATATCTTCCGCCCCTATAAAGGGCACACTTTCCCGTAAGGCATGATCATATTGAACACTTTCGTCGACCCGGCTTACGCCCGGAACGTTTCTCAATTGATCGGCACTTGTCTCCGGAAGCGTGTAAGCCATGCCGAGAAAAGCGTTTGAAAATATGTAATCTGGCTCGTAATCTGTACGTTCTTGAATCTCCTCCTGAACGGCTTCCGGGTCATCATCCACGTGTACGATCATGGTTTTCGTCTCTTCCTGACCCTGAACATTACTGCCGGTTCCTAACGCTAGAATGGAGAAAGCAAGGATAAATAATAAACGCCACCGAAGTTCCATGTGAGCCCTCCTTTGCGTCTGTCGTCATCCGCCTCCTTGGAAACGAATGTAGGACTCCCATAGTTTGTACGCTCCCTGAAAAATTCATGCAGATGGAAAGGGAGAGCGATCAGATCCCCCGGGAGCCATAAACCTTCCATGGTTACCATAACAAGAGTGCCCAAGTTGATTCGGGCTTCATAAAGCGTTCATGTTGGCCTCGTATTGGATTTACGCTACGGTTTCAGGCATCATAAACCGCTCATGGCGACCGGAATAGAAGTTATCTAGCTGGTTCAGGCTTCATGAAACCTTCGGGATGACCATAACAGGCGTTACCCTGCGTTTAGTCGTCGTAACCATTTGCCTTCGCGAAATTGAAGCTCGCCTAGACTCTCCTCTCTTCCATCAAAAAAACCGCCACTTTCTCATGGCGGTCTTCGTCTTTCTTTTATTTTGTTCCGAAGAGGCGATCGCCTGCATCTCCCAAGCCGGGAACGATGTAGCCTTCTTCATCAATCTTTTCATCCAACGCGGCGAGATAAATATCAACGTCCGGATGTGCTTTTTGAACTTCTCCGACACCTTCGGGAGCCGCGATTAAGCACATCAATTTCATGTTGCGTGCGCCTCGTTGCTTCAGTGCATCGATTGCTGCTACAGCGGACCCCCCGGTGGCAAGCATAGGATCAATGACAATGAGATCACGCTCTTCAATATCTTTTGGGAGCTTAATATAATATTCGTGGGGCATGAACGTCTCCGGATCGCGGTAAAGTCCTACATGACCAACCCTGACGTTCGGCATTAACTTAAGTATTCCGTCCATCATTCCCAATCCGGCCCGCAAGATCGGGATAAGCCCCAGCTTTTTGCCCGCAATCACTTTCGACGTGGAAGGCCCGACCGGTGTATTAACGGTCACTTCCTCGAGGGTTAAATCCCTTGTAATCTCAAAAGCCATCAAGCTGCCGACTTCATCCACCAGTTCGCGAAACTGTTTCGTCCCGGTCGATACATCTCGGATATATGTAAGTTTATGTTGGATCAGGGGGTGGTCAAATACGTATATTTTTCCCAAGCGATTCACTCTCCTTTAAGTATCCGCATCTTATATCCTTCAAAATTGTACAGAAAAAAAGAACCAGCATCAAGCAGCGACCTGCCATGATGATGGACAGGTCGCTAACAATCACACGTTATTCATATAATGGATGCTTATTCGTCAAGGCGCTCACGCGTTCACGTGCTTCTTGTTGCTTCGTGTCATCATCCATATTTTTTAACACTAAGCCAAACAACGCGCCGATTTCATCCATCTCTTCCTCTTTAAAACCACGTGTCGTAACCGCTGCTGTGCCTAGTCGAATGCCGCTCGTAACAAACGGGCTTTCAGGATCGAAAGGCACCGCGTTTTTATTCGCGGTCAAACCTGCCTCATCCAATGCTTTTTCAGCTGCTTTTCCGGTCAGATTCAAACTTTGCAAGTCCAAAAGCAACAGGTGATTATCGGTGCCGCCGGAAACAAGGTCGATGCCTTCGTTTCGCAAAGCCTCTCCAAGCCGTTTGGCATTTTTTATAATTTGATCTGCATACGTGGCAAAAGCAGGCTCCAGAGCTTCTTTAAAAGAAACAGCTTTTGAAGCAATCACATGCATGAGCGGTCCGCCTTGCATCCCCGGGAACACCGACTTGTCGATTTTCTTCGCGAATGCTTCTTCACACAGAATCAGCCCGCCCCGAGGGCCCCGCAATGTTTTATGTGTCGTCGTTGTGACGAATTGGGCGTGAGGGACAGGGTTCTGATGTTTGCCCGCGGCAACAAGGCCGGCAATATGGGCCATATCGACCATGAGATACGCGCCTACGTCATCGGCAATTTCACGGAATTTCTTGAAATCAATTTCCCGCGGGTACGCAGAGGCGCCGGCAACGATTAATTTCGGGGTATGTTCACGAGCAATCTCCTGTACTTTATCGTAATTGATTCGCTGATCGTCCTCGTTCACGCCGTAGTCCACAAAATGGTATTGAATGCCGCTAAAATTGACGGGACTTCCATGTGTAAGATGGCCGCCATGGGATAAATTCATGCCAAGCACGGTGTCCCCAGGTTCCAAAATGGTAGAATAAACTGCCATGTTCGCCTGGGCACCGGAATGTGGCTGGACATTGGCATGTTCGGCACCGAAAAGTTCTTTTGCGCGATCTCGGGCTAAATTCTCGGCTACGTCGACATATTCACAACCCCCATAATAACGGCGCCCCGGATAACCCTCCGCATATTTATTCGTCAGCACCGACCCTTGGGCTTCCATGACTGCTTCGCTCGTAAAGTTTTCGGAAGCGATCAATTCAATTTTATTTTTTTGCCGAAATCGTTCATCTTCAATGGCGGCAAAAATTTGCGGATCTTGTTGCTTAACGTTTTTCATGTATCCTTTCCGCTCCTTTCCAAGCTTAAAAGATGTATGTTTTTTCTCCCGGTGATAAGCGCCCGTAAAACTCCCGCATCAAACCCGTAAGCGGGAGATAACGGGCGCTATCACCCCGATTCATTCAACTAACCATCAGAGGGGGATAAAAAGAATCCCATCTGATGGAAGTCTCCCTTTATTTTAACACGAGAAAGCCCACGTGGGCAGATACGTTTTTTAATTGGATTACGTTCCGGGATCGGGATAACTCGCACGCGGACCGCCGATATATTTCGGGCGTGTACGTGCCATCGTCACGGGGGCTTGGCCAATAAAAGCTTCACTGCCGCGAACGGGAACAGCGACATGCTTTACGTGCATCCCGATCAACGTTGCGCCGATGTCAATGCCTGCATCCGCACGAACAGTTTCCGCAACAACCATGTTTTCCCCCTGATCATAGGCATATGTCGCGAGCGATCCTCCTGCTCGACGGCAGGGGATGACTGACACAATTTCCAAATCATGTTTTTCAGCGTAATCACGCGAGACGATAAGGGCACGGTTTATGTGTTCACACCCTTGATATGCGACGAAACATCCTACTTTTTTACGAAAGCGCTCAATAGCATGAAAAACATCCGCCGCGATTGCTTCTGAGCCTGCGCTGCCGATACGCTCGCCCGCGATTTCACTCGTACTAGCACCTACGACGAGCAAGGAGCTCGGGGATAGTTGTGCTTGGGCGTTTAATTCATGCAAAAGATCCTCCAAAACTTCTGCCTTCGTTTTCATCTCCCTCCCCCCTCTTTCTCATTGCTCCGTCTCCATCACTTTTTGAATTCTGCTCGCGTGTCGGCCCCCTTCAAATTCAGTGGTAAGCCATTTCTCAACGATTGCTTTTGCAAGGCCGGGCCCGATGACTCTTTCACCCATGGCTAGCACATTTGCTTGGTTATGAAGCCTGGACATTTCTGCACTGAATACGTCATTTACGAGCGCACAACGGATACCGGGAACTTTGTTCGCCGTCATCGACATCCCGATTCCCGTGCCGCAGATAAGGATTCCCAAATCGTATTTTCCGTCCGCTACCTGCTGAGCCACAGGTTTTGCGAAATCCGGGTAGTCCACACTTTCTGAGCCGTCCGTGCCAACATCATTATATTCAATTCCTAATCGCTCGAATAAAGGGAAGATTTCTTTTTTAAGCGCCCAGCCGGCATGATCTGAGCCAATGATAATTTTCATCTTCTAAAGCAGCTCCTTTCGGTTCTATGAACGCTTCTATTCGATACGTTCCAACATTTGTTTGATTTGCTCCGCGGTCCGTCGATACTCATCAAGGTCCCCGCCAACCGGATCTGTTATGTCTTCGTGAGCACCGCCCGCGGTTGCCAACGTCATAATTTTATTTTTATGTTCAGGATATTGTTGTTCCATTTGCAAAGCTTGTGCCTGTGTCATTGCCCATACGTGATCCGCCCATTCCAACAGCGACCCTGTTAATCGTTCAGCATGGTGCTCATCCAATGTTGCTCCATGTTCACGGACAACGATGCGCGCGTGAGGTGTAGCCGGGCTAGCTGCTAGCGCTTGCGTACCGGCCGATTTCACTTCAATGCCTGTCTCTTTCGCAGCTAACAGCGCCTCGGCCATCGGACTGCGGCACGTGTTGCCCGTACAAACGAGCAAGACCCGTTTTACGGCCATTCTTTTTCCTCCTCGATCTCTGCTTTATCCCGGTGTATAAGCACCGCTATTCCGGAGCTCAGCCATCGGAAGCCGGAGGTCGGAAGATCATTCTTTCCTGGAAAAGAGTCTTCCGACCTCTGGCCTCTGCATCTGACCTCCGTCTAAGGGGCGACTAACACCCCGGCTGCGACGCACAGGAGGTGCTAGTGCCGGCATTGCCACAGGACGTGGTGGTTTTAGCCAGCGTACCTTTTTAACCATCAAAGGGGGGCGAAACCGCGCCTCTGATGGAAGTTCATCGTATGTTCATTTTAACATAAATGGATGGTTCCTGCCGCTGGAAAGAACATGCGTCCTCTCCATTGAACTTATAAGCCCATAAATAAGGAGCGAAACGTATTTAACCCATATAGTAAAAGAATCATGCCGCCCAATAATTCACTCCAACTACCGATACGACGGCGAGTCAATGTTGCAAACTTCAGCCCCGCCCACGTTAAGACGGCACTCGTTATGCCAAACACGAAAATAACCGCCACTGTTTCAGCACCAAGGATTCCGAGTGAAATACCAATGGAAAAACTATCCAAACTAACAATGAATGCAAATAAACATAAGCCTATTCCATGTAATTTCACGATTGGTTTTTCTTTGCTTTTGCGACTTGACCTCATCATTTGAAACCCAATCCATATAAGAATAACCCCTGCGATACAATGCACAGCATCCAGGCTGTATACATTTGCTAACCCATGACCAATCCCGATACCGACAAGTGGCATGAACATGTGAAACAAACCTACTACCATACTTGCTTTAACTGCATGAATACGAAAAGATTGAAAACCAAGTGCCATCGCCATCGAAAACGCATCCATCCCTAATACTATTGCCAATAATAACGTACTGAGCAATTCGGTCATTTTCTGACCCCCTGTCTCTCACCAACCTATGCGGACAAGGGGTTGAATAGAAATGTGGAAGGAAAAATTATTGAGCGGAAACATTGGAGCGATACGGGGAGGGTGGAGAATTCCCGTGTTCATGCCGGCTGATGACCACCATACGAGCGACACTCTCAAGCTTTTGGGCTTCATCGCTAATGGATAACGTCTGTGAACGTTTCATTTTTCGCTGTGGCAGCTCAACACATAGCGCTTCCTCTTATTCCTTTCGCCCCCGCTCATTACGCACGAAAATCGCTACACCAAGTCAACTTAAGTATTCCTGCGAGACAGCCTTGAATAAATCAATCGTGCGCAAATAATCAGCAATATTCACATACTCATTCGGTTGGTGCGCGGTGCTTCCTTGAATACCGCTCCAAATAACGACCGGAAATTTCTTTTTATTTTTCATAAATTGGGAACCGTCGGTGTATCCACTCATCCCCCGGGGTGTTTTTCGCTCGCCTGTTTCCAATTCGTAAAAATCCAATAAAAAATTAACAAAAGCGTGATCCGATGCCGTTTGCATGGGAAGCAAGTCATTTTCAACATGAATATCCGCTTCTAAATCCGGGACATCTTCTTTCACCTCCTCGATAACGTTTTGGATGTCGGCAACAATTTCGTTGTGATTTTGTGAAGGAACAGTACGAATGTCCATTTTTAACGTACAGGAATCTGGAACGACGTTTGTGTTGCCGCCTGCGGAAATGACATTCATGCTATACGTAGGCTCATCGAGAAGCGGATCACGACTGAACTTCATCTGAAAACGTTCACTGAGGAGTACATTTATGATCTCATTCATATGTACCAATGCATTCACCCCTTGGTGTGGGCGCGAGCCATGAGCAGTCTTTCCGTAACAAGTAATTGCTACCCAGAGCGCACCCTTATGGGTGACAACGATATTCGATCGCGTCGGCTCGGCAATGATCATAGCATCAAGATCATCGGCATACCCTTCCTCAACGAGCTGCTTTGCACCGACGGCCCCGGCTTCTTCCCCTACCGTTGCCAATAGTTTCACATCTCCCGAAAGGGGGACACCCGCTTCTTTTAATTGGATCATGGCCATCACACATGCCATGAGACCGCTTTTCATATCGCAGGCTCCCCGAGCGTAAATCTTTCCATCGTATTCTTCCGCAGCGAATGGCTCATGGGACCATTTACGATCGCCTGTCGGGACAACATCCATGTGACCACACAACCCGAGCACCTTGTTCGTACTCCCATCCCCTTTTAGCGTGGCAATCAAATTCGTACGCCCATTAGAATAAGGGACCCGTTCGGTCTGAATCCCGTATTCAAAGAATAACTCCTCGAGTGGTTCCGCCACCCGTTCCTCATTCCCCGGCGGATTCACCGTATCCGTTCGCAAAATAGCTTTCAGCCAATTAATTGCTTGTGATTGTTCCATTCTATCCCCCATTTCTATTTGTTTCACGTGAAACAATACGGCGCGCTAGTACAACGTACCAGAAATTCTTTCCCTATGCATTCAAAGCAGAGCAGAGCAGCAAGTGGTCGAACATATATTCTGTGTGTTGATTTGTCATCATAGAATCGTTTAAAAAATCACCTGGGATTTTTGCTCTAATTATATAAACGTTTGAAGCACGTGTTCTAAAAGCGGCTGATATCGCAGCGTTTTCGACGGATAAACGATACAGCGTAGGAGATGCGCGAAGCGCTGGGGCTGATCTAGCCATGGACGTCGTCGTTGAATCTTCAAAAATTTGTGTCTCACGAAGAATTGATCCAAGAAGCAAACAGAACTAAGAAAGGCATCGAGGAGATTTCGAGACAGCAACAATTGAATCGTGGAAAAACAGTGGAAAGGAACCAAATGAATAGAAGCCTGGTACGTTCCCGTGCTGCTTCGGCTCCCCAGCACAGCGTTGCTCTCTTTTTATGCCGATGTTGCCTGCCCTTCGACATATTCCCTCCTCGTTGCCCTCTTTCCATGCCAATGTCGTGCATCACTTCGACTTGCGCACACGCCTCGGCCTCATTTCATGCCGATGATGTCCTTCTCTCGGCAGTCTCGCTCCTCTTCGTTCTCCTTCCATGCCGATGCCGTACATGTTCAGGATTGCAATCTAGTATCGTTGTTTGTGTCGATGATCGAACGCGTGTCCACTATTCGGATCTATTCGATTACTCAGACCTTTTTCAAGATCCGCCAGCAGGGAAAGAATTTCTGAAACACCCCTCTAGTGCATATTGGTGATTTTTCACCTCATACCCTTGGTTCATCAAGGATCAATTTATCATGCAATCGTTCAAAGTGTTTCTTTGGACAGCAGAAGCTTGGCTACTATAACAAGTGACCATTAGTTTCTACACTAGTGCAGAGTGGTCGAATTATCCGGTCACACCCAGGGGCAACATCGAAAAAGCATGAGCGCTCCCTCGTTTGGCTGTATGGATGCTTCTTACGGATTTTTTTGCAATTCAACCTCTGGATTTGCCTGTATGGATGCTTTTTACGGACAATTGTTGCCGGTCCGCCGATGCCGTTATACGGCTGCTGTACGGGCAACGACCCGACGAACAAGATGTCCGACAAAATGGCTTGGCTAGAAATCGATTATAATAATGAGTGTATTGCGTCAATCGATAAGCCAAGTCTTCAACGGAATGGAAGCTGGTTCTTGGATTGATTACCTCGTGGGATAGAAATGCTAAACCAAATTTCTATTTGATCGAGCCATGAGCAGTGTTTCGGAATATAAATGATCGGAGGCATACTTCGGCTTACCAGCGCTCCTATGCTCTTATTTCAGGCCGATACTGTCCTTCCTTCGGCATAGTTGCAGCGCTTCGCTTCCTTTTTCATGCCGAAGCCAAGGATGCTTCGGCTTCCGAGTATGCCTTTGCCCTCCTTTCATGCCAAAGCCGTCCTTTCTTCGACATGTTCGTTGCTCTCCGCCCCCTTCTCATGCCGATATCTTGGTTATTTCGGCTTCCACACTAGTGCATATGGCTTAAATTATCCACCCCACACCCTTGGCTCACCGATTGTTTTGCATAGGGCGGATAATATCAAACAAACATCTAGGTTTTGGTGCAACAACAGAGGGGAACACTTATTTTAGGCATTCTGCACTAGTGCAGAATAGACGAATAATGGTTATACCTGGAAAGTACCTGAACTTTATACGTCACAAACAACGCCTTGGTGAGTCAAGGGAGTCAACGGGAAATTCAACCAATGCCACATTAGCTGCTTGAATGTTTCGCCCCCAAATATTGGAGGAACTCTCCCCGCCCCGCCTGCTTTATCGGTTAGCCGCCTTGTACAACCGGTTCATAATCGCCTTGCCGATCCCTGTTTCCGTAAATGTTTGCACAAAAAGTACATCCACATCCATTTTATCCACAGCTCTCAAATGATCATATAAATGCGATGATATCGCTTGCAGATCAGTCTCATCGCCTAACACTAAAATCTCGTCTGCTGAAATTTTG
Source organism: Salicibibacter kimchii (assembly GCF_003336365.1). Lineage (GTDB taxonomy): Bacteria > Bacillota > Bacilli > Bacillales > Marinococcaceae > Salicibibacter > Salicibibacter kimchii. The sequence continues at coordinate 2,050,642 of NZ_CP031092.1, forward strand.
TCCACACGATCCGAGGTGATCGCTGCTGCCACCCTTTTCCCTTCCATTTTCGCCTCGCCTATTCGCGCTTGCATGACAACATAGGAACCATCCACAAGCTCAACATTGGTATCCGGGGAATAATGGCGATATTTCATCCCCGGCGCCCGCACATTGCCTCTTGTTCCATCCCTACGTTCGACAGACATTGATAAACCGAGCGTTTCTTCCATCTCTTCTTCTGTAATGCCGCCCGGGCGTAAAATCCGCGGAGAGTCCTCCCCGCCGCTAACGTCTACGACGGTGGATTCGAGGCCATATCCGGTACTTCCCCCATCCATAATTGCTGCCACCCGTCCATCCAGGTCCTCCTTTACGTGTTCCACTCGAGTCGGACTCGGCTTTCCCGAACGATTCGCACTTGGGGCCGCGATGGGCAAACCTGCTTTTGATATAATTTCGCGCGCCAACCTGTGTGCCGGCATGCGCACTGCCACCGTTTCGAGGCCGCCCGTGACCACCGAGGGCACACGAGCACTTGCAGGAAAAATAAGCGTCAAAGGACCCGGCCAAAAATGTTCGATCAGTTTTTCAGCGTGAAAAGAAAGAGACCCACGTATCAGCGGATATAACTGGGCCATTGAACCAATATGTAAAATAAGCGGATTATCGTTCGGACGTCCTTTGGCTTTAAAAATTTTTTGCACAGCCCGTGTGGATAACCCATTAGCCCCCAACCCGTACACTGTCTCTGTCGGAAAAGCAACAAGCTCCTCTGCGCGTAGGATGCGGGCGGCCTTTTCCACACAATCTTGAAACGTTTGTTCATCAACATGATTATCCACAACTAAGTGATCTGTCTGTTGGTAACTCAATGTTCTTTCTCCTCCATGTCCATCACACCCTTTCACAACAGGAAGTAAACCTACATTCCACTTATCCACATATTAATGGGGTTTATGCACAACCCTCTGTTTTACACGCGTCAGCTATGCTCCAAACCAGCCGTCCCAAATCTCAGCAAGGAAGAACGAAAATTCAGGCTCTTCTTCCTTTTTCTCTTTCTCCGTCTCTTCCTCTTCTTCCCCGATGCCAAGGTCCGATAAACAAAGGGGCGGAAAAAGCACGCACCACCAGTTTTTCCCTTCTCCGTCTCCGATTTCGATAACCAACGCCTCATAATCTCCTGCCGGGTAAACAAGCGGGCCGTACACCCGAGTGGGGAATTTCACGTCTTTTTCCAACGACACGTCCACCGGCATCGAAACGTCATAAGCATCGATCACTTCTTCCGCTTTTTCTTCGATTGTCTCCAAATGTGCGTCGAATACGTCTCGGGCCGCTTCTTTTGTCGGCATATCCTCCATGTATTCGGCACTATAGACAGCCACTTCGTCTCTCACTTCTCGCTTGATTTCTTGTTGAAGCAATGAATCATCATGGGAAAAAATCCGCAGCCGGATCGAATCCTCCGGTACCGGATCCTCTTCTTGCCAATGCTGTTGCTGGCTTTCCCAATTTCCCACAACTAAAAATAAACCAATAAAAGTATAAGTAATAGCTAGTTTCATCGTTTAATCCCATCCTCTCCCTACCCGCAAGTCTGGACAAAAGAAAGAATGGGCTAAACGCAAAATCGTCCGACAAAGTTTGCGATTAATCGGTCACGACTCACCTTTCAACCACAACGAAACGATCTTTCCCGTTGATGTCTTGTACGATATCCACATCCGCTACGGGCAACTGCTGTTCCATGAGAAGCACCACTGCAGGCCCTTGCATCTCTCCGATTTCAAAAAAAGCCAAGCCATCTGCAGCAAGCACATGAGGGATATCTTTTGCCAATTTCCGGTAAAAGAACAGTCCATCTCCTCCGCCGTCCAAAGCCTCTCGAGGCTCATGGTCGCGTACGAGCGACGCAAGCCCCCGCCATTCACGGGTAGCGATGTAAGGAGGATTAGCCACGATCATATCCATCTGCTTGCCTTGTTCCCGCAAGGGGGCTAGCATGTTTCCCTCGATAAACTCCACGGAGGAGGCCCCCAACGCCTCTCCATTCCCCTTGGCAATCGCCAGTGCTTCACGGGATACATCTAAGGCCGATACCGTTGCTTCAGGCCATTCCAAGGCGAGGGTGACCGCTATGGCTCCGCTTCCTGTGCCCACATCTGCAATCCTCGGCCGAGCCAATCGTTTCTTTGTTTTCGCTAAAACAAGCTCCACCAATTCTTCTGTTTCATGGCGCGGGATCAATACTGAAGGGTTAACGCTGAAGGGACGGCCATAAAAATAGGCACCGTCTGTAATATATTGGACCGGTTCACCCTCGCCATGGCGCTTCACCCACGTTTTATATCGTTCCCACTGCTCATTGCTTAAATATTCCCTTACATGAAGATGATAAGAGACACTTTCCATTTGCAACAAATCTTGCATTAAATACTCCGCTGCTTTTTTTTCCAGTCCTTTTTTTTGAAAAAAAGACGAAGCCCACTGCAGGGCTTCTGATACGCGCGGGGCAGCGGCAGGCATCCCCTGTTCGTTATTGTTCGGCATTCTCCATCAGCTCCGCCTGTTCCTCCACAATTAACTGCTCAATGATCTCCTCTATATTTCCTTCCATCACTTGATCAAGCTTTTGCAGCGTCAAGCCGATTCGATGGTCCGTTACACGGCTTTGCGGAAAATTGTACGTGCGTATCCGCTCGGAACGATCACCGGTCCCCACTGCTTGCTTACGATTTTCCGCGTATTCATCTTCCGCTTCTTTTTGATATTTATCATAAATACGCGCCCGTAACACTTTCATTGCTTTATCACGATTCTTGATTTGCGATTTTTCATCTTGGCAAGAGACGACGATTCCGGTGGGGTCATGCGTAATGCGCACAGCAGACATCGTCGTGTTGACACTTTGGCCGCCTGGACCGCTGGAAGCAAACGTATCCACGCGCAAATCCTTATCGTGTATTTCCACTTCCACTTCCTCTGCTTCTGGCAATACGGCTACCGTGGCCGTGGACGTGTGAATACGGCCGCCGGATTCCGTGGAAGGTACTCGCTGTACGCGATGGGCGCCGTTTTCATACTTCATTTTCGAAAACGCGCCTTCCCCATTCACTGTGAATATAATTTCTTTATATCCGCCCATGTCCGTTTCGTGGGACTCGATAACGTCCGCTTTCCAACGGTTTTTTTCCGCATAGCGACTGTACATGCGGAAAAGATCGCCCGCAAATAACGCGGCTTCATCCCCGCCGGCAGCTCCGCGAATTTCTACAATAACGTTCTTGTCGTCATTGGGATCTTTCGGAATAAGCAGGACTTTCAAGTGCTCTTCGAGTTCTTCTTTTTTTTTGTTTAATTCCTCGATTTCATCATAAATCATCTCTTCCATGTCATCGTCCATGTTATCGGTTAACATCGTTTTTGCTTCTTCAAGTTCTTCTTTCGTCTGTTTATAATTACGATACGTTTGGACAGTTTTTTCCAAGTCCGATTGTTCTTTTGAATAATCCCGTAATTTGTCGGGATCGTTAGCGATATCAGGATCACTGAGCCATTCGTTGAGTTGAAGGTAGCGATCTTCCACCGATTGCAATTTTTCGAACACAACATTCACCTCATTCTACTGCTTCAGACAGTATAATATAAGGGACCGGAAGCGTCAAAATCAAGTGTGCAAACAAGCCACGGTTTCTTTTCCTATAGGAGAGGGAATTATAAACATATGGAGGTATATTATGACACACTACGTTATCATCGGCGGTGATGCCGCGGGCATGAGCGCCGCCATGCAAATTGTCCGCCGCAACCCTGAACATGCAGAGGTCACGACGCTGGAAAGAGGTGGCATCTATTCCTATGCGCAATGCGGATTACCCTATGTTATTGAAGGATCGGTAGCCCAAACGGCGGACTTGGTTGCCAGGTCACGGGAAACATTTCGTGAAAAATACGGCATCGACGCACGCATTTACCATGAAGTCCAACGCATCGATTTAGAAAAACAACACGTACACGGCATAGATTTGGAACGGGATCAGGCCTTTAGCATTCCTTACGACAAATTGTTAATCGCGACGGGGGCGGACCCGATTGTTCCACCGCTTCCGGGCAACGACGTGGAAGGCGTGCACACGTTAAAAACCATACCGGATCTCGAACATTTACAAAGGGAACTCCGTCAGCACCGTCAAGTAACGATCGTTGGGGGCGGATACATCGGACTCGAGCTTGCGGAAGCATTCGCCACTCAACAGATCCCTGTACGCCTAGTGGAACAAAACGACCAGTTGGCGAAAATGTTTGATGACGATATGGCCCCGCTTTTGCTTGAAGAAGCAAAAGCACAAGGAATCGAAGTCGTGTTCAACAAAACAGTCACGGAACTGAAGGCGGGTGCGGACGGACGCGTAAATACTTTGTATGCAAACGATGAGGCTTTTCCCACGAATCTCGTCATCTTCGCTACGGGAATTAAACCGAATACATCATTTTTGCATGATACGGGGATCGAGCTAAACGAAAAAGGAGCCATTCACGTCGATGCACAAATGAAAACCAATATTTCGAACGTCTATGCAGCCGGGGATTGTGCTATGCAGTACCACCGCATCAAAGAACAGCACGATTACTTGCCTCTAGGTACACACGCCAACAAACAAGGGCGCGTTGCCGGGACAAATATGGTCGGGGTGAAAAAACCTTTTCAAGGGGTTGTAGGCACTTCCATCTTTCGTTTTCTTCGTTTGACAGCTGCTCGCACAGGGGTTTCGGAAAAAGAAGCAGAAGCATTGGGGATCCCTGCCGAATCAGTTTTTTATACAGGGACGGATATCGCCGGTTATTTCACGGATAAAAAGCCGCTCCATATTAAGCTTGTGTACCGAACCGATCATCATCTGCTGCTCGGTGCACAAATCATCGGGGAATCAGGGGTCGATAAACGCATTGATGTATTGGCGACAGCGCTTTTTCACTCCATGAGCATGGATGAGTTTGAAGACCTTGATTTATCCTACGCCCCGCCCTATAACGGCGTATGGGATCCTATGCAGCAAGCGGCCAGACGGGTGAGGTAGGAAGTTCGTTTCTTACCACCGCCAAACTAAAGGAATAAAGCCTCTCTGCATCCATCAAACGCAGAGAGGCTTATATTCATCCCTCATCATCCTCCGGCAAAGCTCCAACCCCAAACCCGTCCATGTGGATATTGTCGGGCCATCCGTAAGCATCTAGGGCCTGCGGCGGATTAGCCGGCGTACACGCGACGAGACTAACTAGCACAAGCAAGCAACAAAGCCTTTTCATCATTCTGATACCCCCTTATTCAGAGGTGTATCCCTATTCTTCCCAAAAAAGCAAACAAAATCATGGGTCTTAATGGAAGATGCGTGACCCGGCTGGGCAAAAAAAAGACTGTTCCTGTTGCCCAGTGACAACCGAACAGTCTCTCACGTTCTTTAATCCAAGTTGTATTTCTTTTTGAATTTATCGATGCGGCCGCCTGCGTCCACAAGCTTTTGTTTTCCGGTATAGAAAGGATGCGAGTCCGAGCTGATTTCTACTTTAATCAGCGGATACGTACTACCGTCTTCCCATTCGATCGTCTCGTCCGACGACCTTGTTGATCCGCCCAAAAACTTGAAACCGGTGCCTGTATCTAAAAAGACAACATTTTGATACTGCGGATGAATGTCCGTTTTCATTGTTGCGTTCCCTCCTCTACACGCTTAAACATAAGCGCTCGTTTCACACATGTTGTGATTATACCAAGGCCTTTTTTGTTTTTCAAGGGGGTGAAAATAGCCATCGGGATTTAACAGCTAAAAATTTCTCAGCCGGAGGAATAACTTCCGGCTTTTGCTTTCGTATTTGCCCGTGCTTTGTCTTGTTCCATGCGCTCAAAAAATTCATCGTTCGTTTTCGTATCTTTAATTCGACGAATAAAATGGTCGATGAATTCGGGCGAATCGTTCATCGTTTTGCGCATCGCCCATAAACTTTCAAGCTGGCTTTTCGTAACAAGCAGCTCCTCTTTTCGAGTGCTGGAGCGCCGGATATCGATCGATGGAAATATCCTTCTTTCCGCGAGACGACGGTCCAAGTGCAGTTCCATGTTGCCCGTGCCTTTAAATTCTTCGTAAATGACATCGTCCATGCGAGAGCCTGTATCAACGAGTGCCGTGGCCAAGATAGTCATGCTTCCGCCTTCTTCTATATTGCGCGCAGCCCCGAAAAATCGTTTCGGCCGATGGAAGGCAGCAGGATCAATCCCCCCGGATAACGTCCGCCCACTCGGTGGGATCACAAGGTTATACGCGCGTGCCAATCTCGTAATGCTGTCCATTAAAATAACGACGTCTTTTTTTTGTTCCACGAGACGCATGGCCCGTTCCAGAACTAGTTCCGTTACCTTCACATGATTTTCCGGCACTTCGTCAAAGGTGGAATGAACAACTTCCCCATCTACCGAACGTTCAATATCAGTCACTTCTTCCGGACGTTCATCAATGAGCAACATGATCAATTCTGATTGCGGATGGTTTTCGGTAATGCTGTTTGCCACTTGTTTAAGCAATGAAGTTTTTCCTGCTTTCGGCGGTGCCACAATCAACCCTCGCTGCCCAAAGCCCACCGGCGTAATAATATCCATAATTCTGGCAGAGAGACGTCCGGGATTCGTTTCCAAACGCATACGTTCGTCCGGAAATAACGGCGTAAGCGCCGGAAAATGAGGACGTTCTTTTGCTGTGTCCGGCTCATCCCCATTCACTGCCTCTACTTGCAGCAATCCATGATAGCGTTCATTATCTTTCAGTTTGCGCACCTTTCCGGACACTCGGTCTCCATTACGTAAATCGAAACGGCGAATTTGGGATGCAGAAATGTAAATATCTTGAGAACTCGGCAAATAATTAATCGGCCGCAGGAAACCATACCCTTCCGTTTGTATAATCTCCAAAACGCCTTCCATGAACATATGGCCATCTTGTTCCGCTTGTCCTTTTAAAATCGCAAAAATCAGTTCTTGCTTTGTCAATTTGCTATAATAAGAAATTCTGAATTCTTTCGCGAGCCTGTAAAGATCCCGCAACGTCTTATCTTCAAGCTCTGCTATAGATAAACTCAATATTCATCACCATCTTTCGTAAATTCAACGGGTTGGTACAAATGTTTATTTAGGAATGCATAAAGGAGAGGCAAACACTTCACTCTCTGTGAAGGAAGCGAGGCAAGGGCATTAAGGCTGGATGGGAAGACTGTCTCTATGGTTAACCTAAAAGTAACATATGAAGCCGCTTTTAAAAACCACTACGACAACATAAGACAAAAATAGAGGGGAGAAAATCAATCAAAGGCAAGAAAAACTTGGCTTTGCGCCAAGTTCCAAGCGGTTTTTCACGTAGAAAAATGATCGGATCATGCCTTGAACACAAAAGCCGGTTTTTTCTCCACATTATGCTTCCCGTCCACGAAACGAACGGTTCCGGATTTTGCCCGCATGACAAGCGATTGAGTGGACGCCCGCTTGCTCTTGTAGTGTACGCCTTTCAAAAGCTCCCCGTCCGTGATGCCCGTAGCAGCGAAAATACAGTCATCACCACCGACAAGGTCATCCATGTACAGAATTTTCGAAGGGTCTTCGATACCCATCCGTCGACAACGCTCAGCTTCTGCCTCCCCTTTCGGCAGCAAACGCCCTTGCACTTCCCCGCCAAGGCATTTTAAAGCAACAGCCGAAATCACACCTTCCGGTGCACCGCCAGCACCGATTAACATATCCACCCCCGTTTCATCAAAAGCGGTATTAATGGCAGCTGCCACATCTCCGTCTTGAATAAGCTTGATACGGGCACCTGCTTTTCGGACATCATTAATAATATTCTGATGGCGTTCTCGGCTTAAGATGCTGACGACAAGATCATCGACGTCCTTTCCTCGTGCCTTCGCAACCGCCTGAAGGTTATCGGTAACGGAAGCATTCAAGTCAATCACCCCTACCGCATCAGGACCGACGGCGATTTTATCCATGTACATATCAGGGGCATGCAACAATTCTCCGTGATCAGCAATCGCGATGACAGCCAACGCATTCCATTGGCCATTTGCCACAATATTGGTTCCTTCCACCGGGTCAACGGCGATATCAACTCGGGGACCGGAACCGGCACCTAGTTTTTCTCCGATATAGAGCATCGGCGCTTCGTCTTTCTCCCCTTCACCTATCACTACTTTTCCCTGCATCGGGATTGTATCGAATACATCACGCATGGCACTTGTTGCAGCATCATCAGCTTCCTCCTTCAGCCCTCGCCCCATCCATCTTGCGGATGACAAAGCTGCCGCTTCGGTGACACGCACAAGCTCCATCGATAAACTTCTTTCCATTTCCTTCTCCCCCATTACGAATGTTTCAATTGTTCCTGTTCTTCTTCTGTCATTTTTTCTCGCCAAAGCCTGGCTCCCAATTGTAAAAGTTTATCTTCAAACGCTTCATAACCACGATCAATATGGTGCACACCGGTTACTTCCGTAACACCGTCCGCTAAAAGCCCAGCGATGACCAAGGCAGCTCCTGCCCGCAGATCACTCGCCTTCACCCGCGCACCTTCCAATTTTATGCCGCCGTTAATCATCGCGGAACGTCCTTCAACTTTTATATCGGCGCCCATTCGCCGCAACTCATCGATATGTTTAAAACGGGCATTGTAGATCGTATCCGTAATGATACTCGTGCCTCGAGCCTTGGCGAGCAGCGCTGTCACCGGTTGTTGCAAATCGGTCGGAAAGCCGGGATGGACAAGCGTTTTAATATCCACCCCTTTAAGATCGTTGTTGGAACGTACGACGACCGAGTCATCTTGCACAGTCACTTCCACGCCCATTTCCTGTAACTTTGCTGTCAGCGATTCCAAATGATCGGGGATAATATTTTCAATCGTCACTTCTTTGCCCATCGTAGCTGCCATTATCATGTACGTGCCCGCTTCAATCCGATCGGGAATAATGGTGTGGTTGCATCCTGTCAATTTTTCTTGTCCTTCAATGCGGATGACATCCGTGCCCGCGCCTTTGATGACCGCGCCCATGCTCGATAGAATTGTAGCGACATCAATGATTTCCGGCTCCTTTGCCGCATTTTCGATCACCGTCCGCCCTTTCGCACGGGCGGCGGCGAGCATAATGTTAATGGTGGCTCCAACGCTGACGACATCCAAGTATATTCTTGCTCCCCTAAGTTCATTTGCCCGTAAAAAAATGGACCCTTGTTCATTGGAGACGGTGGCCCCCAACGCTTCAAATCCTTTAATGTGTTGATCAATCGGCCGAGGACCGAGGTTACAGCCTCCGGGCAGACCTATGTCAGCCTTTTTAAATTTTCCCAACATGGCGCCCATCATATAATAAGAAGCCCTCATTTTTTTCACGCGGCCGTTCGGTAATGGTGTAGGTGTAATAGTACGTGGATCGATAGTGATCGCTTCCCCGTCCAGCTCAACGTCAGCCCCGATGTCCCGCAACAAATCCGCCAAAATTCCAACATCTGAGATCAGTGGCAGATTATCGACTTGAACAGGTGCGTCTGCCAGTATGGCCGCAGGGATTAACGCCACCGCACTGTTTTTCGCTCCATTGATTTGAACTTGTCCGGATAGCGTATGGCCACCTTCTACCATTAGCTTGTCCATCGTCTGTCACTTCCTCATTTGGCAATTATCTTACCACTCGCAACATTATTGATAAGGAAAAGTGCCGGGCCTGAAACACCGGCCAGCACATTTCAGTATAGACAACCCATCATCTTTATAGACGCCTTTCACATGCCAGTATAAAACGTTAATCTTTTTCGTTCATTTTTTCCCAATCGGCAAGGAAAGCATCCAGCCCTTTATCGGTCAATGGATGCTGTACAAGTTGATGGATCACTTTGGGAGGGATCGTTGCAATATGTGCGCCTTGGTTGGCTGCTTCTGCAACGTGCATGGAATGACGGACAGAAGCGGCAATGATTTGCGTATCAATGTTATGCAACGCAAAGCTGTTTGCGATCTCTCCAATCAGGTTAACGCCGCTATGGCCAATATCATCAAGGCGCCCGATAAATGGGGATACATAAGTGGCCCCGGCTCTGGCTGCCAAAAGCGCTTGCACACTTGAAAAGACTAAGGTAACGTTCGTCTCAATCCCATCCGCTTTTAAAGCCTTTACAGCTTTTAGGCCATCCAGTGTCATAGGGACTTTAACGGTAATATTTGGCGCTATGGCCGCTAATTCTTTTCCTTCCTTATACATTTCCTCAGCTTCCGTAGCGATTACTTCTGCGCTTACCGACCCCTTTACAACGGAAACGATTTCCTGTAATCGAGACGTGAAATCCACCCCTTCTTTAGCAACGAGGCTGGGGTTGGTCGTTACCCCGCTGAGTATGCCGAGCTCATGAGCGAAACGTATATCATCCATGTTTACCGAATCAACAAAAAATTTCATCGTGTGTCAGCAAGGATGCGCTTAGCTATCCGAAAAAAGAACGTCCTTGCCTTCCTCCTTTCGTGATAATAACAAACAAAAAGAGAATCATTTTCATTCAGACGAATCATCGTTAGGAAATTGTATATGGTGGAGCGTTTGAAACCTCTTGAGCAAGTTTCACATCGTCCGCCCGTGAATAAGCTTTTTCGCCATTGAGACCAATGGCATGCTAGGTATAAAATTAATGCGACATATAGCTTCATTTTTCGATAAACCATTCACTACTAGGGTATTATAACACAATTCATATGATTTTTTCCTGCCGTGGAGAAAATTCGTGTGCCGGAAAATGACTCTTTATGTGGTTGAGGATATTATGTAGGCTACGATGATCAACCGTTTTTCGGTTTATGGCCCTCCATGTACTGATTTACCTTTTCGAGAACCTCCTGAATGTCAAATGGTTTTGATAATGATGCAACGATTTCCAAGTATTTAAAATCTGTTTTCGTATTGATTTCTTCATAAGCAGTCACAATAATTACGCCCATGTTGATTCCTTCATCCCGCATTGTTTTCAATACATCCATCCCATTTAACCCGGGTAGTTTTACATCCAAAAGGATAAGATCATAATTAATACTTCTGATCCACTCCAAAGCCTCCCATCCGTCGTTGGTCTCTTCCACAACATAACCTTCCGCCTGTAAAACTTCTCTTATTAGCGTACGAATGCCTTCGCTATCATCCACAATTAATATTTTACGCATCGTTCTCTCCTTTTTTAAAGGTCATGCGAACTTGCTTCTCTTATATAATTCTCCCACCATAACCATAATTCCTTTAGCCCCCCCCTGTTTTTATGGTATTTTAGGTGTTGACTAGAGAAAAGGAGACCACTCTATGATAAAGAGTTACACGACACAATTGCAACATGTTTTCCAAACGATTGCCAAGCAAGACGAAGCCATTGCAGACAGCGCGCGCCTTTTGGCACAAGCGCTTGTAGGCGAGGGGAATATATATTTACTCGCGAACGAACGCTTTTCAGCACTTGCAGATACACTCGTTCAAAACGAAGACACACCTAAGCGAATACAACGAATGTCCCGGAAGCAAAAAGAAGCGCTTTCCGCTGCTGACCGTATGCTTGTTCTGAGCGATGGAACAGAAACGAAGGAGGACGCATCATACCTTCAAGGCTTGTTACAAGCGCATATCCCAATTGTATTCTTGGGGCCGGGGCACCCCAACCTATCGTTTGAGGAAGGTATGGAAGAACCAATGGGGATCACTACCCCGTCTTCTCCCATCGTACCTGCTCCCGATGGAAGCAAACGTGGGTATCCGACAGAAATCGCGATTATTTATGCCTATCAAGCGATGATGTTCGAATTGTCGGAGATGATTGCTGAATAATTGCTTTGCTTAAAGCTTTTGTGCGTCCGCTCAAATTAGAACGTAAAACGCCTCCAAACGATTAAAAGCGGCAGAGCGCAAGGTTGAAAACTTCCGAAAGGAATGGCGCAAGAACCGAATCCTAGACGGCATCGAAGACTTGCCTTGGAACGTATAGCTCCATTCATTGACTTCTTTTCACACAACTTTCTCTCATTTTAGATCTGGTTCCCACGGTTTGCCCGACGGTCGATTAGCCGGTCACAGCCAATAGCAGGTCAACATCGAAAAAGGCATGGACGGTCACTAGTAGCGTGTTTCAGAAGTTCTTTCCCTTGGTTGATCGCAGAATGACATGCCACCTTTATGAGGTGCGATAACACGAATGTCGTCCCCCTCAGAGTGAGAAAAACATCCTTTAGAGGAACGATATTGTAAAAATCGTCCGTCTCAGCAGGGGTTGCAGCCGGTCAAAGGAGCCGATAACGCTTTTGCATCGGTCACCTTGTATGATGGATGAAATCAACGAAAGGGTTTGTCTGATATATGCGTATCATCGGGAGGAACTGTGAGTATGGCGAACAAAGAGAGAAAGAATTTCTGAGACAGACCACTAGTTTCATCCTAAGGGCATCTCTTATGGACCTGTTTTCACCGATAGACACTGATTTTGTCCGATGTGCTTCCCATACGGACGTTTTTTGCTGCTCGACCCCTATATTTGCCCGTATGGACTTCTCTGCGGACAAAACTTTCGCATTATCCGTATGTTGTCTACATTCACCCGTTTTAAGGACCAAGCGCTCGCTTACCCAGTCTATTTGTCTACAAGCACAATCGATGATCATCAATTTTTCTCGCATGGATCGCTCGATGCAATCTCCAAGGCAATCATTGGTGAATGAATTTATAAAATATAACACTTGTCGGACCGAATGTAGCATGAACGCTCACGGGAATTCAGCAAAAAAAGCCGAGTAGATAAATACTCGACTTCACGCTTCTGGCAATGTTGCACGGATAAACTCCCGAAAAAGCGGTTGGGGACGTGTCGGTCTTGACAAAAATTCCGGATGGAATTGGGTGGCAACGAAAAAAGGATGGCCGCTCAATTCGATAATCTCCACCAGTCGGTTGTCGGGACTTTGTCCGGAAAAGATAAATCCTGCATTTTCAAAAGTTTCTCGGTAGGTGTTGTTAAACTCATAACGATGGCGGTGGCGTTCATATACAATTTCTTCGTCATAGGCCACTTTTGCAATCGTTCCGTCTTCGAGTTTGCAAGGGTATAATCCGAGGCGCAAGGTACCGCCTAAATCTTCCACCTCTTTTTGCTCCGGGAGCAGATCAATAATCGGGTGTCCCGGTTGCTCTACGAATTCCGCTGATGCTGCATCTTCGTGGCCGAGAACGTTTCGGGCGAATTCCACAGACGCAAGTTGCATGCCGAGGCAAATGCCGAAAAACGGTACGTGATTTTCACGGGCAAAGCGTATTGCATTTAGTTTCCCCTCGATCCCACGGTGTCCAAAACCATAGGGGACGAGAATACCGTCGACATCTTTGAACTGATCCGCAACATTCTCCCAAGTAATATCTTCGGAATTATACCAACGAATAGCGACAGCTGCATCATAGGTGTAACCGGCATGCTTAAGTGCTTCTACAATAGAAAGATAGGCATCCGGAAGCGCTACATATTTCCCGACAATGCCAATCGTAATTTTTTTGGAGAGATGGCTCACCCTGTTGACAAGCGCCTTCCAATCCTCCATATCCGCTTCAGGCTTTGGTGTCTCCATGTTTAAGTGCTCACACACGATGGAATCCAGTCTTTGTTCTTGTAAATCGAGCGTCACCTGATAGAGAATATCGGCGTTCCGGGACTCGATGACCGCGTGTTTATCAATGTCGCAAAACAGCGCGATTTTTTCTTTCATCGCCTCGGGCACAGGTTGTTCGGTACGGGCAACAATCACATTCGGCTGAATGCCGAGGGAGCGTAACTCCTTTACGCTATGTTGCGTCGGCTTCGATTTCATCTCACCGGCGGCTTCCAAAACCGGAATCAACGTACAATGGATATACATCACATTTTCAACGCCGGCATCGCTTTTCATTTGCCGAATCGCTTCAAGAAATGGCAGGCTTTCAATATCCCCGACGGTTCCTCCGATTTCCGTAATCACCACATCGACATTTGATTCCTCTCCCGCTCGGTAAACCCGGTCTTTAATCTCATCCGTCACGTGAGGAATCACCTGTACGGTCCCTCCGAGGTAGTCTCCGCGCCGTTCTTTTCGGATAACGGAAGAATAAACTTTCCCTGTCGTCACGTTGCTGTTTTTGTTCAAATTAATATCGATAAAACGTTCGTAGTGCCCCAGATCAAGGTCCGTTTCCGCACCGTCATCGGTCACAAACACTTCCCCATGTTGATAGGGGCTCATGGTCCCCGGATCGATATTAATATATGGATCAAACTTTTGAATCGTCACGTTTAATCCTCTATTTTTTAACAGCCTTCCGAGGGAAGCAGCCGCGATCCCTTTCCCGAGAGAAGATACAACGCCTCCTGTAACGAATATATATTTCACAGACATGCCTTATGCCATCTCCTTTAAATCAAATATGAAAATAATGATAGATCCAGTGCATATGCATAATGGTTGAGCAACAAAAAATAAAAAGTGTCACCACGACCACCGGGGGTGGGGGCACACTTTTTAAGTCATTTCGTTTCATCTATTTTTTTTACCTTCGTACAAGCCCAAAAATTATTGTACCTAGGGCATTATAAAAAGTCAAGGAGTCAATATTGATCATTTTCCTGATCTGTTTCTTCTTTTGGATTACCGTCGTTGCCGAACCCATCAAGTTCTTGCTCATCTGTATTGTCAGCATCATCTTCATTGGCTAATTCATCAAGCTCATCTTCCAAATCTTCCAAATCATCGTCTTTGTTCTCCGAACCTTGATCTTCATCAGCCTTTGAAGGAGCTTGGATGGTCCGACTCAAATCTTCCTCTGTTTGATCAACAGGATACCATGCTTTCAAACCCCAATGATTGGCCCCTAAATGAACAAAACTACCGCCAATATTCAAATCCGTGAACAATTTCGTACGGCGATCATCCATTTGCTCCTCATTTATTTGCTTGAGCTCGGCAATCTCCGCGAACAAATCTTTATAATGAACGGGTTCACGTTTCTCCTTTAATAATTTGTAAGCAATCTCAACCGCTGAGCTTTCCAATATTTCATCATGATCGAGTTCACGAATCGTCACAGTGGCCTACACCCTTTCTACAAAATGTTTCTTCAAAACCTCAGGAGGTATATGCATACCCATCATTATAAACATATTCCAGAAGTTTATGCCACAAAAATGGAGAAGCAGGCGATAAATCCCATTTATCGTTTCGGCAAGCTGATTGTAAAATATCGCCTATTTGGATAACAACGCGTCCAGTTGCAAGCGGGTGTATTGTTCCAATGTATAATGTTTCCTTAATGACCAGCGTCTAAACGTCCACATATGGCCTTTCACCGTTATATTTTCGGCCATAAAGCGGGCATACGTTTCACTCATCGTCAGATATCCTTCTTCGCGACATTTATCAATCACTTTTTGAATATCCGCCGTCATGCTTTCGTCTTTTTTTAAGACGTAAGAAAGCGATTCTTTCGGTAATGATTTTGCTTCTTGATACATGACAAGCACTTCTTCCTGCATTTCATCCATCACTTGAAAAAATGCCGTCACCATTTGTTCAAATCGTTCAGCGGCAGGCAAACTTTGATCCAATAATTGATTGAAACGATTGGTCACTTCATCATAAACTGCATCACAAACGAGATACAGGACGTCTTCCTTGGAAGTAACATATTCATATAACGTGCCAACGCTAAACCCCGATGAACGAGCGATTTCACGAGTTGTCGTACGATGAAACCCTTTTTCCTGAAAAAGTGTAACGGCGCTCTTTACCATTTGATCGCGCCGTTTTTGGATCAGTTGCTTATCTTTGACCATCGCAGGAACATGTCGTTTCTCCATTGGCTACACCGGAATGCGCTATGCCGGCATTTTTCACCTCGCCTTTTCCTATTTCACGAGTCGCGTGCTCCGATTCGTTCCCTGTCAAAGCGTGCCCCCTTTGTAAGGCGCCTCCCATTAGTCAGCCAGCAGCATCTTCCCGATCACAAGACGCTGAATTTCATTTGTGCCTTCGTAGATTTGCGTGATTTTCGCATCTCTCATATATCGCTCCACCGGGTATTCACGTATATAGCCGTAGCCTCCGAACACTTGTACAGCTTCTGTTGTTACTTCCATCGCCGTATCGGCCGCATAAAGTTTCGACATGGCTGAGGCCTTTCCATAATCCAGTCCTTCTTGTTCACGCCACGCTGCTTGATATGTTAAAAGACGGGATGCTTCAATTTTCGTTGCCATATCCGCGAGTTTAAAGCTAATGCCTTGCTGGCCGCCGATCGCTTTTCCGAATTGCTTTCGTTCTTTCGCATAAGCTGTTGCCGCATCAAGCGCACCTTGGGCAATCCCCAACGCTTGTGCGGCGATGCCGTTACGTCCGCCGTCCAATGTCTGCATCGCGATTTTAAACCCTTGGCCTTCCTTTCCCAAACGATTCTTTTTGGGAATACAGCAGTTTTCAAGACGGATTTCGGTTGTGGGCGAAGAACGGATGCCCATTTTTTCTTCTTTTTTTCCTACAAAAAAACCCGGGGAGTCTTTATCTACGATAAATGCCGCGGGCCCTGATTCCATCTCCGCAAACACGACATAAACATCGGCTTCCCCGCCGTTTGTGATGAAGATTTTGGATCCATTCAGCACATAGCTTTCCCCTTCAAGGACAGCCGTTGTTTTCATCGCGCCCGCGTCGGAGCCCGATCCCGGTTCCGTAAGGGCAAATGCGCCGAGTTTTTCGCCACGCGCAAGCGGGTTTAAATACGTTTCTTTCTGCTCTTTTGTTCCGAAACTGTAGATGGGCCAACTCGCCAGTGAAATATGGGCGGATAGCGTCACCCCTGTAGACGCGCAGACACGGGATAATTCTTCTACGGCAACGACGTAACTTAAGAAATCGCCGCCAATGCCACCGTCCGTCTCCGGCCAAGGAAGTCCCGTAAACCCGAGTTCAGCCATTTGTGTAAAAAGGGAGCGATCAAAACATTCTTCCGCGTCCCTTTCGGCAGCTGTTGGCTCCACTTCATTTTTTGCAAAATCGCGAACCATTTTTCGAATCATTTGCTGGTCTTCCGATAATAAAAAATCCATGTTTCTCGACTGCCTTTCTTTTTTCCGAGTAATTGTTTCTAAACTTTCAACAACACGGCATCGCCTTGGCCGCCGCCGCTACAAATCGCTGCAATGCCGAGGCCGCCTCCGCGTTTTTGCAGTTCATGGGCAAGTGTGAGCAATATGCGATTGCCGCTTGCGCCAATCGGATGGCCGAGTGCCACAGCTCCGCCGTTGACATTGATTTTTGCCGCATCAACGCCTGATAATTGTTCGCCGAGAAGGGCAACAACTGCAAAGGCCTCGTTCATCTCAAACAAATCAATATCTTCTTTGCGATACCCGTTTTTTTTACAAAGCTGATCAATAATAAGCCCCGGGGTTTGCGGAAAACGTTCCGTTTCTACGGCGATTGCCATATGCCCGACGATCGTCGCCAGCGGCTCTACATTCTCGGCTTGTGCCGTTTCTTTTTCCATGAGCACGAGCGCACTGGCGCCGTCATTTACGCCCGGTGCGTTCCCGGCCGTGATTGTTCCGTCTTTTCCGAACGCAGGCGGCAATTGTCCCAGCTTGTCCGACGTAACATTTTCGCGAATCGCTTCATCCCGATCCACGACGATATCTTCCCCGCGCCGCTTGGGAACGGTAACAGGCGCAATTTCTTCTTTGAATCGCCCGCGCTCCGTCGCTTCCTGCGCCCTCGTATGGCTGCGAACCGCCCACTCGTCTTGGGCTTCACGACTAACATCAAACTCTGTCGCATTACGGTTGCCGTAAACCCCCATGTGGACGCCTTCAAACGCACAAGTCAATCCATCATGGACCATCGAATCAATGAGTTTTGCGTCCCCCATTTTTTGGCCAAATCGAAAATTCGGCACCACATGCGGCGCCTGGCTCATCGATTCCATGCCTCCCGCCGCGATGGCTGTTGCATCCCCACTGCGAATGATTTGATCGGCAAGGGTAACACTTCGCATCCCTGACGCGCATACTTTATTTACCGTCTCCGTTTTAACATCCCACGGGATATCCGCTGCTCTTGCTGCTTGCCGCGACGTTAACTGCCCTTGACCGCCTTGAAGGACGTGGCCCATGATGACTTCGTCCAATTGGCCTGCATCGACCCCTGCACGAGAGATTGCCGCTTGTAAAGCGTGTCCGCCCAAATCCATCGCCGTGAGCGACGCTAAGGCCCCGCCCATTTTGCCAAAAGGGGTTCTTGCTCCCGATACAATGACTGTTTCTGCCATTTTCATCCTCCCTTTCCGTTTGTAGAAAAGGGAGAGGCACCTCTCCCTTTTCGATTTCTCCCTTTCCATTCCTTGCGTTTTACGCCGTTTTTTCTTTTTCGCCGGTGCCTACAACGGAACGCTCTAAAATTTCCACAACATCAAGTGTTTCAATATCGTCTTCTAGGCCTTTGTCTTTCGTGCCGTCACTGAGCATCGTCAAGCAATATGGGCAAGCGCTTCCGATCATCGTTGGATCCACTTCCAACGCCTGTTCCGTTCGTGCAACGTTCACTCTTTGTCCGGCCTCTTCTTCCATCCACATCATGCCGCCACCGGCACCGCAGCACATTCCTTCTTCACGGTTTCGTTTCATCTCGACGACGTTAAGGCCGGGAACGGCTCTTAAGATTTCACGCGGTGGATCGTAGACGTCGTTATAACGGCCGAGGTAACAAGAATCATGATACGTGATCGTTTCGTTGACGGCTTGAGTTGGTTTCAATTTCCCTTCTTCCAACAATTGGAAGAGGAATTCCGTATGGTGGTAGATTTCCACGTCTTCCAAGCCGAATTCCGGATACTCGTTTTTAAACATGTTGTACGCGTGCGGGTCAATGGTAATAATCCGTTTCACGTCATTCTTCTCAAATTCCTCAATATTTTTCGTCGCGAGTTCTTGGAAAAGAAACTCGTTGCCGATCCGTCTAGGAGTGTCTCCGGAGTTCTTTTCCTTGTTTCCGAGAATCGCAAAGGAAACGCCTGCTTCATTTAGAAGCTTGGCAAACGAAGCCGCGATCTTCTGGCTGCGCTTGTCGTAAGAACCCATAGATCCGACGAAGAAAAGATAGTCAAAGGATTCATCTTTTTTATTTAGTTCTTTTACCGTCGGCACTTCAATGTCCTCACGGCTGTCTCTCCAATTTTCGCGCTCTTTACGGTTGATGCCCCACGGATTTCCTTGGCGTTCAATGTTCGTCATCGCTCGTTGTGCATCTGCATCCATTTTCCCTTCGGTAAGAACGAGGTAGCGTCGCATGTCAAGAATCTTGTCGACGTGTTCATTCGCCACCGGGCAAGCATCTTCACAGTTACGGCAAGTGGTGCAAGCCCAAAGTTCCTCTTCGGTAATGACATCGCCGATCAAATTCATGCTATGAACATCTTTCGTTGCCGCGACTTCATCGTTCCCGCCTTCGGCAGCCAACTGATTCGCTGTCGCGCTACTAAATGCATACGCCGGCATCCAAGGGGATTGGGACGTGATGGCCGCGCCTTTTTCGGTCAAATGGTCCCTCATTTTAATGAGTAAATCCATCGGTGAGAGCATCTTGCCGCTTCCCGTTGCCGGGCACATATTCGTACAGCGTCCGCATTCGACGCAAGCGTATAGATCCATCAACTGCTTTTGATCAAAATCTTCAATTTTGTTCTTTCCAAATTCTTCTTTTGTTTCATCTTCAAAATCAATCGATTCCAATTTTCCTGTCGGGTGCGTCGGTCCCACAAACACATTGGCCGGTGCAGCGATAAGGTGGGCGTGCTTGGATTGTGGAATATACACAAGGAACGTAAGCAAAAACAACAAGTGCGCCCACCAGAATACGTAAAATAGAGCACCCGCTGCCGTAGCCCCCAGTGGCTCAATCGCGAGTGCGATCACGGAAGACGCAGGTTCGTAAATGTTTGGCGCGCTACCGGCAAACCACACATGGCCCGCTCCTTTTGTCGCCAATTTAAACACCATAACGCCACTGAGTAGAATGAGAACGATCCCGGCTTTCCAGCCGCGCTTTAAGCGAACGATCTTCTCTATATAACGGCGATAAAAAGCCCATACTACTCCGAAAAGAATGATTAGAACAACAATTTCCTGCGATAATGTAAAAAAAGAATAAAGTGGCCCGAACGGCAAGTGCCCTCCGTTACTTAAGCCCTTCCAAATAACATCAATCGCGCTGAGTTGAACAATAAGAAAGCCGTAGAAAAAAATAACGTGAATAATCCCGCTTTTTTTATCCTTCAACAACTTCTTTTGGCCAAACACATTGACCATGACCGCTTTCCATCGTTCCTTCGCAGAATAGATGAAATTCGGTTTATCCCCTAGGCGTATAAAATCAACCCGTGTTTTCACAAGTCTATAAAATAAAAACAGGGCATAGAACGTCACCGCTATAAAAGCGATTACATGTGTCCAAAAAAATATATCCTCCACTCTCAACTTCTCCTTTCCGTTGCATATATCTTTTTCATTTAGACAAGTATAACAAAAAAAACACTGAATGGCTATTCATTTTTTTATTCAGTTCGAATGGAGGTATCGTTTCGTTGAACGTTCGCCCCTTAAAAACACCGTAATGAGATAAAAAATTATGGGCATAGTAAAAGAAGGTTAAAAACGGAGGGATTTGCTATGTTCACGACGATTGTCATTACAATTATCGTACTTGTACTGCTCATCGCGATTTGGTTCATCATTGATTTCCGCCTTGGCCGCAAACGCCATCAACAGCTGGCTTCAACCGCTAAAATTTATCCCCTTCGCCATAGCGACACCGAACTCATGAAAGACGGACGGAGGTTTTTTCAACGCTTGTTTGCGGACATTGAGCAGGCGCAAGATCATGTGCATACATCGGTTTTTATTATCAAAGAACCCGGGATTGGCACGCAACTGTTGGCCCTTTTGGAACGGAAAGCACGGGACGGCGTAACGGTGAAATTGCTTGTCGATCGCTTTGGAAGCAGACTTGCGAACGCTACCACCAATCGTTTAAAGCATTCGGGCATTTCCTTCGCTTATGCGCACAAACCCAAATTCCCGTTTATTTTTTACAGCGCAAACCGCCGCTACCACCGTAAAATTACGGTTGTTGACGGTAAGGTCGCCTATCTCGGCGGCTTCAATGTTGGAGATGAATATGTAGGGAAAGACAAATTAGGGTACTGGCGCGACTATCATGTACGGATGGAAAAAGAAGGCGTCGCTGATTTGCAGGAAGTCTTTCTGGACGACTGGGCAGAAGCAGGCGGAGCCCCCCCGGCAAACCTCATGCCCTCCACTGCAGAGCAAGGATCGGAGCCCTTGCAGTTACTTGCGAGCGAGGGACTCGGTTACGCCGATCATCTCATCGATTGGTTTGATTCCGCAAAAACGTACGCGATGATTGCAAGTCCCTATTATGTTCCCGGCGGGCGCATTCAAGATGCTGTTGTCAACATGGGCGAACGTGGGGTGAAGGTCGATGTGCTTATCCCGCAAAAAAAAGATCACCCGCTCGTCCACGATGCAGCCTATGCTTACTTTCGGGAATTATTGCAGGCAGGCTGCACCATATATGAATACACCTCCGGTTTTTTTCATGGCAAAGCGATCATCATCGATGGCAAATTCGCAAATATCGGTTCGGCGAAATTTGATAAACGCAGCTTTTTCTTAAACGATGAATTGGATCTTTTTTTTCATGACGAAGGAAAAATGATAGAAGAAGCAGAAGCCGTCGTAAGAAAAGACATGCAAACAGCTAAAAAAATAACCATCCAGGACGTAGAGAACCGAACATGGTTGGAGAACCTCAAAACCAAAGGCGCCACATGGATCTCGGACCTTCTATAACTTTTTCAGTTACAAACCGTCGTTTTTAAAACGGGGGTTTTTTATTATGAAGGAACGTAAAAAATAGTTATTTCCTGCTATTTTTTCAATTTTTTTTGATTGCGTAATTTGAGTATAATTATTTGCATACCGTCTGTCTATGTGATAGTTTTATAATGCATTTTACGATTATTTTTACAAGGAGGAACCCTCATGAATAAATCACCTTTCATTAAATTTCTTGGCATTATGGTCGCTTCTGCTTTAATTGTAAGCGCTTGCGGAAACGGAGAGGAAGAAGCAGGCGGTAATGAAGAAGAAACCGTTACGGATGACATGTTCGTCACTATCGCGGCCGGTGGCACATCCGGGGTTTATTATCCGATTGCCGGTGCCATGTCCAATATTTATGAAGCGGAAGGCATCGATACGTCTGTTCAGGCAACAGGCGCTTCTGTCGAGAACATTAACCTGTTGCAAAGTGATCAGGCCGAACTCGCCATTGTTATGGCCGATGCCGTTGAGCAAGCGTATGAAGGGTTCGGCTCGTTTGAAGATGAGGAACCACAAGAGAACCTCGTTGGAATCAGCGGTTTATATCCGAATGTTGTGCAAATCATCACAACAACAGATTCCGGCCTTGAAACGTTTTCCGACCTTGAAGGGGCAAATGTTGGGGTCGGCGACGCAAATTCCGGCGTTGAACTGAATGCACGTATGATGTTTGAAGCCCATGGGATGAGTTACGACGATATTAATGAAGATTATCTCCCTTACGGCGAAGCGATTGATCAAATTCGTAACGGCGTCATTGATGCCGCCTTTGTCACAAGCGGTGTGCCAAACTCAGCAGCCATGGATTTGGCAAGTACCGATGATGTGACCGTTGTAGAACTGGAAGACGAAGGGTTGGAGTATTTGGCAGAACATTATCCATTCTTCATTGAAGATGAAGTTCCCGCAGACACGTACGATAACGAGGAAGATATTCAGACTGCATCGATCACAAACCTTTTGATCCCGAACCCGGACCTTTCGGATGAAGAAGTCTATGAAGTCACCCGACTATTCTATGAAAACCTTGATGAAATTCACACGTCCCACGACGCTGCCGAAGATATCGATATTGAAAATGTGGAGGAAGGGTTAAACGTTCCTATGCATCCGGGGGCTGAACAATACTTTGAAGAAGAAGGCGTACTCTCCGACGAATAAAGGAAAGCGAGGGGGAATGAGGGAGCGGCCTTGACTGCTCCCTCACCTTATTCTCTATGAAAAAAATGACGCTCTTCGTCGTTATCGCTATAATTGTTTCTGTCTTTTTTCATTTATTTCCAAATCCCTATTCTCTCACTTTATATTCCCCGCGAAGCGACGAGATTTATTTTCAAGAAAAAGTAGCAGCGGGAGACGAAGTGGACGTTTCCTGGACCCATTCTGTGGAGCATACGCCCTGGGTGGAAACATTGCGGATCAGCGAAGACGGAGATTTAATCATGGTCGAGACACAATTCCAATCCTATGGGGCAGGTGCCCCGGAAAACACCAGCGGAACCGTATCTATCGAGGACGGGTTCATTGTCATCTCAGGTATAAATGAAGTATATGAAACCTACAACTGGTTTCACTCTCATCATGCCGACTTCACAATCACGGTCGGTGATGAGACAACCATTGAACCGACAGACCTCCCCGATCAAACAGCAATCGAAATGAAAGTCGAACGCTCGTTGTTTTATTTTTCCGGTTAACGTTTCCAAAGAAAGAAGGTGACCATCATGACAAAGGATCGCAGCGATGAACAGGTAGATCAAAACCAGCAAGAAGTGCTTGAAAAATATGATACAGAGTCACGATTTCGCAGCTTTGATAATCGTTTTCTCGCGATTCTTGTTACGCTTATCGCGGTAGGTATGTCCCTGTATCATCTGACCACCGCGTTTACCGGTCCGCCGGTGCCGGTGCTCGTCCACCGGGCTTTACACGTTTCCCTCGTTCTTATTCTCGTTTTCCTTCTTTTTCCGCCCACGAAAAAAGCAAGGAGAGATCGACTGCCGTGGTATGACCTCATTCTTGGTCTTTTATCGATTCCATCCACGATTTACCTGTTTGTTAATTATGAAGACATTGTCACCCGCGGTGGTTTGCCGATTACGGAAGATATTGTCATGGGAACATTATTGGTGGTTCTCGTTTTCGAGGCCGGACGACGTGTGACCGGCGTTGCTTTGCCGATTCTCGCTTTTCTGTTTGTTTTATACGCCATGTTCGGGAACGATCTGCCGGGTCTTTTTCAACACAGAGGCTATGACTGGTCGCAACTCGCGGAACAATTTTACATGACGACAGAAGGGATTTTCAGTACCGCCATCGGGGTTTCATCCACTTATATTATTCTTTTTATTTTATTTGGTGCCTTTCTGGCAAAATCCGGGATGGGACAACTCTTCAATGATTTAGCGATGGCACTTACCGGTAAATCGCGAGGCGGGCCGGCTAAGGTATCCGTAATCGCATCCGGTTTCCTTGGCAGCATCAACGGATCAGCAATTGCCAACACGGTAACCACCGGTAACTTTACCATTCCATTAATGAAAAAGATTGGATATAACCGCGTCTTTGCCGGTGCCGTAGAATCCTCCGCGTCTGTTGGCGGCCAAATCCTCCCACCAATCATGGGAGCCGCTGCTTTTATTATGGCGGAGACATTGGGTGTGCCATATACCAATATTGTTCTCATTGCCATCTTGCCTGCGTTGCTTTTCTATCTCGGCATACTTTCGCAAGTTCACATGCGTGCAACAAAAGACAATTTGTCCGGTATCCCGCGCGCAGAACTTCCAAAACTGAGCGACGTGCTAAAAGAACGCGGTCATTTGCTGTTGCCGATCTTGTTTCTCGTTTATATGCTGTTCTTTAGCGGCACGACGATCCTGTTCTCAGCTGCAAGTACGATTATCGTTACGATTATCATTAGTTCATTGCGAAAAACGACCCGTATGAACGTTAAAGATTTAATTGACGCGCTAGAATCGGGCGCTCGCACAACAGTAAGCGTAGCGATTGCCTGTGCAACGGTCGGAATTATCGTCGGTGTATCCAGCATTACCGGTTTCGGGCTTAACCTGGCGAACGCCATCGTTGCCATCGGTGGAGAGAGTCTTTTCCTCACCCTTTTATTTACGATGGTTGCCTGTATTGTTCTCGGGATGGGGATGCCGAGTATTCCCGCTTATATTATTACAGCCACAATGGCAGCACCTGCGCTTGTACAACTCGGAATTGAGCCGATCGTAGCGCACTTGTTCGTGTTCTACTTCGGAATTTTTGCCAACATTACACCACCTGTGGCACTCGCGGCTTTTGCGGCAGCAGGTTTATCCGGTGCCGGTCCGATGCGAACCGGGTTCCAGGCTTTGAAGTTAGCACTCGCCGGATTTGTCGTTCCGTTTATGTTTGTGTATAACGATGCATTATTATTGATTGACACGACCTTAGCCAGCGGAATCCTTGTTATTATATCCGCGATCATCGGCGTGCTAATGCTCGGGATCGCTGCTGAGAGGTATTTTCTCTACAAACTCCATTTCCTGTTTAGTGGATTAATGGCAGCCGGAGGGATTTTATTCCTCATGCCGGGTATGATGACAGATGCCATCGCCCTCGCCATTCTCGCGCTTATTTTTGCCATTCAATTCATTACAAAAAAAAGACAGGGAACACCTCAATATTCAACCGCTTCTTAAACACACGTGCAGAGTGAACGGATGGGGGCATCCGTTCACTCTTTTTTTGGCTCTGTCCTTTCCAACAAAAGGAAACGAAGCTATCATAAGTGAAAGTTCTGGCGCCCTCATCCATCAGCGGAAGTTTTCTAACTAACCTGCAATCTTCAGTGAAATAATTCAGAAATTAAGTACTAGTATTAGTTGTTTTAGTTATTTATGTTCTATTGACCTCTCAGTAGATTTGCCTTAAAATTACTCCGTCATATTACTTATGGAAAACGTTTACATAGAGATGGAGGCAGAAAGGCATGGCACAAGATACCTCAGTTTTTCTTACCTTTATAGGTTTAGCGATTATCGTTTCAATCGTTGCTCTCCTAATAAAAGGAAAAATTAGCCCAATTGTGGGGATGACAATTATTCCCATCATCGGAGCGCTTGTTGCCGGTTTCGGATTTGAGGAAATAACTTCTTTCTTCGAAGAAGGCGTCAGCCAAGTCATGAATGTTGTGATTATGTTTATTTTCGCAATTACGTTCTTTGGCATCATGCAAGATAGCGGGTTATTTAACCCCCTCGTACGCGGGATGATTCTTGCTACAAAGGGAAATGTCATTATCGTCGCCATGGGGACGGCCGTGATCGGTACGTTTGTGCAGTTGGATGGGGCCGGTGCCACCACTTTTCTGTTATCGATTCCAGCTTTACTGCCTTTGTATCATGCCCTTCACATGAGTAGGTATTTGTTATTGCTTATCATTGCAACGAGTGCCGGCGTTATGAACATGGTGCCATGGGGCGGAGCAACAGGGCGAGCAGCTTCAGTGCTTGGCGTGGATCCTGTTGATTTATGGTTCCCACTTATCCCGTTGCAAATCTTTGGCTTCTTTCTCGTCCTGGGGCTCGCTGCTTTACTTGGGATCCGAGAAAAACGAAGAATTGCCAAGCGGGTGGAAAATGGGGAAATTGAACGTAATGATTATGTCGATGTGCGTGCCATTGCCGATGATTTTACAAAAAGGCAACAGGAAGCCGAAGAAGCTTCAGAAGAGAAAAGGGTGAAGCACCCGTCCATGATTTGGATCAATCTCACGCTTACGATTGGTATTATCACGCTCATGGTTGCTGACATCGCTCCACCGGAATTTGCATTTATGATCGGGGTCGCGATTGCCTTACCTTTGAACTACCGATCGGTGAGCGACCAAATGGGACGTGTTCGTGCCCACGCACCGAGCGCGCTCATGATGGCTTCCGTGATTCTTGCCGCCGGTGTCTTTCTCGGTGTTCTCAATGGCTCCGGTATGCTCGATTCGATCGCCTTATCCATGCTTGCGGTTTTACCCGAGGCTGTCGGACCCTACCTTCATGTGATCGTGGGGGCACTCGGGGTGCCGATGGACTTATTAACAAGTACGGATGCTTATTACTTCGCAATGTTGCCGTTGGTGGAAGCAACAGCTGGTGAATTCGGCGTGCCAGCTGATTCAACCGCTTATGCCATGTTGATCGGAAACATTATTGGGACATTCATAAGCCCATTCGCACCCGCGCTTTGGCTCGCAATTGGCCTCGCCGGAGCTAATATGGGCATGCACATTAAGTATTCTTTTTTCTGGATGTGGGGTTTCAGTATTGTGATGTTGATTGCTGCTTATTTCATGGGTATTTTCACCGTTTAATCATGGTTGCAGGCTTGCGCAAATTTCTGGCGCAAGCTTTTTTTTAGAGGTGAATCTCTTGGGCCGCCTCCGGGTCATCATCATTTCGGTATCGAATGACGAACGGGCGGCAAACGAGGACGATAAAGCGATCATCATCAGGCCCGCTGTATTTTTCCGCAACTTTTTCGGACCAGGCTTTTTTTCGATCACCTGGATCTGTGGCAATCTCTGCTTCTGCCTCCACTTCAATAAACGCTTCTCCCCGTTCGCTTTCTTCATAGCCTAAAAGGATATGAACATAAGGGTTATCTTCGATATCCTCCACTTTGTGCGTGTCCTCGGCCGTAGGTGTAAAAAGCGTAAACCCTTCGTGGTGAAACGTCATATAACGGGCATACGGACGGTTATCTTTTATCGTGGATAATACGCCGATGCGATTTAACTTCAATACGTCGGCGATACGTTCTTTCAACACTTCACTTGACATACCGAACTCCTCCTTAAAGACCTGGTTTTGTTTACCATACCCGAAAACTCGCGGTTTTACTCATCTGTTTGTTTTGGGCCAAGTTTTACAATCATAAACATAAAAATAAGAAACATGTCGGAGAGGAATGAGCGTTTTGAAAAAAATAAAAAGCCGGTCACTCCGGCCCGGAGA
Organism: Salicibibacter kimchii; assembly: GCF_003336365.1. Classification (GTDB taxonomy): domain Bacteria; phylum Bacillota; class Bacilli; order Bacillales; family Marinococcaceae; genus Salicibibacter; species Salicibibacter kimchii. Next base: position 2,078,647 of record NZ_CP031092.1, read on the forward strand.
TACCTTGGGACTGGCGATGCCCGCGAGCCCTGTCAAAATGGAAACGATAGATCGAGCGATTACAGCTGTTGAAGCGCTTGGGTTTTCCGTCCAATTCGCCCGTCATGTTGAAAATGACGATCCCAATTTTCTGGCCGGTCATATCAGTAGTCGCGTAGGGGAACTGCACACGCTGTTTGTTGATCCTGAAGTCGACGGCATCCTTTGCTTGCGCGGAGGATATGGCAGCGCGGCACTGCTTCCTTATTTGGATTATTCTTTAATTGCCAAGCACGCAAAATTACTGATCGGTTACAGCGATATCACCGCATTACACCTCGCCCTCCAACAAAAAGGAAAAATGATGACGTTTCATGGGCCAATGGCTACCAAGCTGATCGATGCCCCCGCTTTTACGGTTGATCATTTCATGCAAAGCTTAACAGGCGAACGCTGGTCGCAGCGTTTGCAAAACCCTCCCCATCAACCAATCAAAACACTTATCCATGGTGCAACCGGCGGTATTTTAACGGGGGGAAACTTATCCGTTATCGCGGGGTTGATGGGAACCCCTTTCGAAATCGATACACGTGGGAAAATTCTTTTTCTCGAAGACGTAGGCGAAGAGCCTTATCAGGTGGACCGGGCGCTTACTCAATTGGCATTGGCGGGAAAATTGCAAGATGCAGCGGGTTTTATGCTCGGCACGTGTACAAATTGTGCATCAAAAGCTTTCCCAAAAGGGGATCACGTCCTTGCTGTCTGTGAACGAATGCTCGCCCCCTACGGAAAACCAACCGTCTATAATGTGCAAGCCGGACACGGTAATGATCAACTGACGCTTCCACTCGGCGCGTATGTCCATGTCAACGCGACCCATCAACAGATCGATATCCTTGAAAGCGCGGTGATTTAATGGTGATACAAGAAGCCGAACAGTTGCTTCCTTGGCTTTCCGAGGTCCGACGGGACTTTCATATGTATCCCGAGTTGGGAATGGATGAACATCGCACGATGGATAGGGTTTGTCATTACCTGGATGCCCTAAACATTCCGTATAAAAAAAATATAGCCAATACTGGCGTTGTAGGAGTTATTGAAGGCAACAACCCCGATGGGAAAACAATCGCGCTCAGGGCTGATATGGACGCACTTCCCATTCATGAGAAAAATGACGTTCCCTATCGCTCAAGACATGATGGCAAGATGCATGCCTGCGGCCATGATGCCCATATGACGATTTTACTCGGTGCTGCCTATATACTCACATCCACTCGCGACCGACTGCCTGGAAACGTAAAGTTGCTTTTCCAACCTGCCGAAGAAACCGTTGGCGGTGCCGCGCCGATGATCGAGGAAGGGGCGCTTGAACATCCTCAGGTTGAAGCGGTGCTCGGATTGCACGTGGCCCCTGAACTACCGGTCGGAAACGTCGGTGTTAGATACGGGCAAATGAATGCATCGTCAGACGCTCTCTCACTGACGGTAAACGGGAAGGGGGCACATGCTGCTTATCCTGCCGGCGGGAAAGATGCCATCATCATCGCTTCCCAAGTCATTTCTGCACTGCAAACCGTCGTGAGCCGCAACGTCGATGCCCGTGAAAGTGCGGTGGTTACGTTCGGTACAGTATCCGGCGGCACACAGCCTAATATCATTGCAGACCGTGTTCGTCTTCAAGGCACCATGCGGACACTGGATCCGAAAGTTCGTGCGGTCGTACTCGATCGTATCCAAGAAACTGTGAGGAATGTGGCGAAAGGATTGGGCGGCAGCGCTGAGCTTGCCATCGAACCGGGTTACACGGCACTCATTAATGACGATGAAATGGTCGATCTTGTGAAAGGGGTGGGCGTGGAGCTTCTCGGCAAGGATCGTGTGACAACGATTCCCAAACCAAGCCTCGGCGTCGAAGACTTCTCTTTTTTCGCCGAGGAGGTGCCCGGCGCTTTTTACCGATTAGGTGTCCGCAATGAAGCAAAGGGGATTGTCCACGGAGGGCATACGTCACGTTTTGACATCGACGAGCAGGCATTAGCGATAGGAGCCGCGATGCAAGCGGGGAATGTGTGGGGGTATCTTAATAACAGTCGTTCATGAATAGAGCGGGGCATCCAAGACTTAAGCTTGCATAGTTTTACCGATCGTCCGATGCCATTATTGACTACGTCGCTCCAATAATAGCGTAAGTTCGAGGGTTGGGGTCCATGTTTAGGCTGTTTTCCGACTCTCCTTGTATGGTGAGGACATTATTTCGTGCTTTGCCTGTTATTTCGTCCTCACCCGCACCCGGTGCGGACATTGTTTCACGCTTTACCTATTATTTTGTCCTCACTTATTAAAGTAGACGTCGATGACTTTGACGTCACAACCGATGAGTCGCGACTAATATTAGACTTATCCCCATTTTTTGGCGCCCTATGAATAGATCGTATCAATGACAAGCACGATCCCCCATATCATTGATACGAGTCACTTTCAAGTTTTTTTCGTAACTCGGAGCTTTTTGGCGCTCGGCCAAACATTTTATGCGTTCGCAAACCCTAATCTTGAGGACTCATTTGGATACTGAGCAATGCTATGAGTCCGCTAAAACCGATCTTGAGGACTCATTTGGATCCCGTGCAGCGCTATGAGTCCGCTAAACACAATCCTGAGGGCTCATTTGGATTCCAAGCATCGCTTAGAGTCCGCTAAAACCATTCCTGAGGACTCCGATGGATCCCGCGTAACACAAAGAGTCCTCAAAACCCAAAGAACAAATCTGATACTGAGCATTGGTACTCACTTTTCATGCAAGAGAGCTTTTATCCTTTGGAATCAATGTTTCGTGAATGATACTGTTGAACGCCGCTATACTTATGATTGCGTTCGAATTTGGGGGAAAATTTATTTTCGCCTTTCTCTCAGCCCTTGCATCACAAGACCTTTGGAACATCGCAATTACCTCGTTAAAAAAACCGCATTTTTCCACAGAAAATGCGATCCGTATCGTTACTTTGATCTACTGCTGTTCTTCAACCTCAAGCGAGTAATGACCATTTTTGTGCTGCATCCGAACCGGTGCGCGGCAGAATTCGGAAAGCTTCTCTGAAGTCAAAAGTTCGTCGGTTCTTCCGACGTCAAACACTTCTCCATTGCGGATTAAAAGCGTTTGCTTAAACACGGGCAGAATTTCATCGACTTGGTGTGTGACATAAATAATCGTCGTCTCCCGCCGTTCCGCGAGTTGTTCGACCGTATGCAACAACTGCGCTTTGGCGAAAAAATCGAGTCCGTTGCAAGGCTCATCCAGCAGAAGGATGTCGGGTTCGGCCATGAGCGCTCGTCCGATCAACATTCGTTGTTTTTCCCCTTGGGACATGTGAGCGTATGGTTGTTTTTCCAGGTAACCTACCCCCAAGTCATTCATTATTCCCTTTGCCTTCGCCATATCTTCATCTGCCGGATACTCGTGCAGACCAATCGACGCAAACTTCCCGCTCAACACGACTTCCAAGCCGATATTTTGCAGTTGATCATGCATTTTTTCAGAAAAAGAAAAACTGACCCACCCGATCTTTTTACGCAGTTCCTGCCACGGGTAATGCCCGAATGTCTCACCGAGCACACGGACGGTTCCTTTTGTTGGAAATTCGTATCCACAAATCACGTTCAAAAGCGCTGTTTTTCCGGCGCCGTTCATCCCGAGCATCGCCCAATGTTCGCCGCGCCTCACTTGCCAATTGATGTCTTTAAGGATGTGTTTATCTCTTTTCAGCGTTAAATGTTCAATATCTATGAGCATCGTCTCCATCCTCCCATTCTATGGAGAATGATAAACGAATCCAATCATTTGTCAATCGCCGACTTCCTTTGCGAATTTGGCTAAAACCGCGTTCAGTTCATTGGAGCGCTTCGTCGGAACTTGGTGGCCGACGCCATCAATATACACAGATTGAACCGGTACCCGGGTTGCACGGGAATAAAAGTCTGCTTGGTATGCTTTGGCATAGGGGTCACGTTTCCCATAGATGAGCAGAAGCGGAGCGGACAGTTCGGGCAATGATTCGCGATAATTAGCTTTTTTGCCCAATTCAAACCAACGTTTTAATGTCTGAGCTTGCACGCTTTTGACAGAGGACGCGATCATACGGCGGGTCGTTTTATTGGATGTGTGTGCCCGGGATAATACCAAAGAAATCAACAATTGCCCTTGTAACGCCGATGTCCATATCCCTAAACGAAGCGCTTGCTTCAATATCCATGTATGTACATCGGGAAAGCCGCCGATTAACACGACACCTGCCGTCCGTTCCGGATAGCGAAGGGCAAAGGCAAGTGCCCCCATGCCTCCTTGTGAGTATCCGCAAACGATGATTCGTTCATCTTTTTCATGCTTTGCAAGCGCACAGGTATCATCTGCCCATTGGTCAATCGTAAGGGCTTGATCTCCGAGTTCGCTCAGCCCGTGGCCACGGGCATTTAACGCGACAACTTTCCTCATTTGCGAAAGAGGGACTTGTTCTCTGAAGATCGTCGCCCCTACCCCCGGCGGATGAAAAAAATAAAGGGGTTGACCATCTCCCTTTTTATCATAATGCAAACGAGTGCCATCAAAACTTTTAAACAAAAACAAGTTGCCACCCCCTAATCATAAGATTTCCGAGAGTGGGCAACTTATGCGCTCTACACTTCTGTGATAAAGCCGAGAGTCGCTTCCACAAGACTTTAAACGCCAAGTGCACTGACAATCAGTACGATGATACCGCCGATATTGTTAAGCTTGACGGAATTCACGTATCCCAAATCAACAGAAGGTCTGTTCCATTCCCATGCTTACTTCGACTACCAAGCACAGCTTTGTTCTCTTTTTATGCCAATGCCGTGCACACTTCGACTTCTGCACACGCCTCTGTTCTATTTTCATGCCAATGAAGCCATCTTTTCGACATATTCGTTTCTCTTTGCCCTCGTTCCATGCCAATGCCGTGCCTGTTTCGACTTGCAATAGTTTAGGCGTACGTGGTCAATTATAGAACACGATCAGTATATGTGCTCCTTTGGCGCGACGTGCAAAAAAGCCCGGGTACGCGAAGTATCCGGGCAACAGACCCACTTATCTCACATCTTTTCAGGTGCATGTACGCCGACGAGCGTAAGGCCGTTGGCGAGCACCGTTTGTGCGGCATTCGCCAACGCCAGCCGCACTTGGGTCAAGGCGGGGGCGTTAGGCTCAACGATTTTTTCTGCATTATAATAACTATGGAACACTGCTGCCAGTTCATGTAAATAATTCGGAATACGGTGCTGGGTATATTGTTCCGCGGCTCCTGCCACTACAGTCGGGAACTCGCCGATTTTTTTCAACAGCTCGTATGCTTTTTCCGATTCGATCAATTTTAAATCAAGTTCGGAATCCAAATCATAAGCGACGCCTTTCTCTTCTGCCTGGCGAAATAAACTGCTTATCCGGGCGTGGGCATATTGCACGTAGTAGACGGGGTTCTCATTGGATTCCTCGACGGCCAGGTCCATATCAAAATCCAAGTGTGTGTCCACACTGCGCATGGCAAAAAAGTAACGGGTCGCATCCAAACCCACTTCTTCGGCCAGTTCTCGCATCGTTACGGCGTTCCCCGTTCGTTTGCTCATTTTCACGCGCTCGCCGCCTTTGACGAGATTGACGTTTTGCCCGACTTGAAAATCCAGTTTCTCTTTCGGATATCCAAGCGCTTGGATTGCTGCATGCATGCGGGCGATATAGCCATGATGGTCAGCGCCGAACAAGTCAACAAGCTTATCAAAACCGCGGTCCAGCTTGTCTTTATGATAGGCGATGTCCGGGAGCAAATACGTGTAGGATCCGTCATTTTTTACGAGGACACGGTCCTTGTCATCGCCATAGCGTGTGGACTGAAACCAAGTTGCCCCATCTTCGTCATAGACTTCTCCATTTGCTCGCAATGTCTCGAGCGTTTCCTCCACTTTTCCTGCCGTATACAACGAAGTTTCGGAAAACCACGTATCAAAAGAAACCCGAAAATCTTTTAGGTCTGTCTTCAATTTTCCAAGTAGATAGTCAAGACCTAGTTTCCGAAAACGTTCCCGTCTCTCCTGTTCCGGCAGCGAGGCAAACGCCTCCCCGTGATCCTGCACCACCTGTTCTGCAATGCCAGTGATATCAGGACCTTGATAAGCATCTTCGGGCATGTCTGCTTCCCTACCGAGCGCTTGCAAATAACGGATATCAAGCGACAAAGCCAATTTATCGATCTGATTGCCGGCGTCGTTTATATAGTACTCGCGCCCGACCGTATACCCGGCCATATCGAGAATATTGCAAAGGGAATCACCGACAGCGGCGCCGCGTGCGTGGCCGAGGTGCAGTGCTCCCGTCGGGTTCGCTGACACAAACTCCACCAATACAGAGGTTCCTTCCCCTACATTGGAGCGCCCGTACGCCGCGCCCTCGTGAAGAACCGTTGGGAGGACCTCACGGAGGAACCTCTGATCAAGGAAAATATTAATAAACCCCGGGCCGGCCACTTCAAGGGTACGCACGGAGGCCTTCTCCTTATCAAAATGTTCAACGATTCCTTCCGCTATCTCCCGCGGGTTCCTTTTCGCCATGCGCGTGAGCTGCATCGCGACGTTCGACGCGTAATCGCCATAATTTTTGTCTTTGGGCGTTTCCAATATTATTTTCGGGATCTCTTCTTTCTTTGCAAAACCTTTCGATATAACAGCTTCGCTTAACGTTTCTCTAATCTTCTGTTTCGTTTCTTCCAAGATGTTCATGTTATGACTCCTTAACATCAATCGCCACCTGATAACTGCCGGCGAATTGTCCTTGTAATTCCAAATCATAATCCAATGTAACATTTAACAGCGATTCATTTGGGCGGTCCACGTGGACATGTTTTGTTTTTGCCAATGTTTCAAATGTCCCATATGGGGTTCCGTAAGAGCCTGATTTCTCTTCCCCTTCCACATAGGCTTGCCGCATGGACACCGCGCCCGAACGAATAATGGTCAGTTCGGATGGCCGCTGAATTTTAATAACGGTTTTCACTTCCCCAATATCTTGCAATTGTTCCGTAAACGTCACATAGGTGCCGCGTTCTTTTTCCACGAGCTCTCCTTTTCCACTCACGTGGATATCTTTTTGTTCCCCGCCCTGTTGAACTTCGGTTGTCATCGATACTTGAATTGGGATGCCTTCCGCCGCCATTAAAGTTTCCCCTTTCCTATTGTAGAGTTTATCCTCTCTGTTTATTGGTTGCAACAGCCAAACATTTGCTATTGACATGTTCGTCGCCGGCTATCCTTATATCCTGCTATTGAAAAAAAAATGAACGAAAAACAAATCGACAAATCATGCCACTTTAGGTAGAATGACAGATGGAGTATTAACCAAGGTAATGCATTTGAAAAACGTATGATGTTGACGACCACTAAGGAAACGGCGGGGAGATGCTTCTCGTTGTTTTTTTCTGGCAGATACCAAGGAGGGCTCGTTTTGTTTAAACATATCGGCGTCGCCGCTATCATCCTCGCTGTCCTCGTCGCTTTTTTCCATATGATCAGTGGCATTATCCTATTCGGAACGGCGCTCTGTTTATTTAGCATCCATTACTTTAAACAAACAAAACGGGATTGGTTTGTCGCCATCGTTTATGTATTACTTGGGATGACGTTAATCGTGTTATCGTTCCTTTATTTATAAAAGAAAATAAAAAAATAAATTTTCCCCCGAAATTTGCCGTGATGGACGTGTCTATGCTTTTTTACAGACCTCCCGAAACACAATTTGTTGTGCCCGATGTTTAACTCCCCTACTATATGTGGTAAGATATAATAGATAATTGAAGATTGGAAGTGGCGAATCATGACGACAGTTTCAACGAAAATTACAAAGGCGAGCGGCTCACGCTCCATGCCATTTGATCGCGAACGGCTGTATAAATTTATCGACGATGTCACGACTGACATTCAAATTCCATCCTATATTGACCAGTATAAAGAAAAAGTCATCAAGACGATTGAAGCAAAAGAGCAGTTTTCCGCTGAAGAAATCACTCAGCTATTACTCTTGACCGCCGCGGAAAACAACGACATCGAAATGCCGGAATGGACGTACGCTGCCTCAAAAATTTTCCTCAGGGACTTGTACAAAAAAGCAGCCTACAACCGAAGCTACGATGCCGAGCAAAAATACGGCAGCTATTACGGCCTGCAAAAACGTCTCGGCCAGTTGGGGATCTATGATCCGATGATTCTCCGGGACTACACACGCGAAGAGATTGAAGAAGCTGCCTCGTTCATTGACCCTGAAAAAGATCACCTTCTTACATATGCCGGATTGCGGACCTTAAATGATCGCTATCTCGCAAAAGGCTTTGATGGGAAGGAGGTCTATGAGTTGCCGCAAGAACGATGGCTCACCATCGCGCTCACGCTTATGTCCCAAGAAGACCGTTCCAAGCGCATGGAACTTGTGAAAGAGGCCTATTGGGCATTATCCAACCTCTATATGACAGTGGCGACGCCGACACTTGCCAACGCCGGCAAGAAAGCGGGGCAACTGTCCAGCTGTTTTATTGACACAGTGGACGATAGCTTGCAAGGCATTTACGACAGCAACACCGACATTGCCAATGTCAGCAAGTACGGTGGCGGCGTTGGGGTTTATATCGGCAAAGTTCGAGCCGCAAACTCAGACATTCGCGGGTATAAAAACACTTCTTCGGGCGTGGTTCCCTGGATCCGCCAAATCAACAATACAGCCGTGAGCGTCGATCAGCTCGGCACACGCGCGGGAGCCGTCGCTGTTTATCTCGATGTGTGGCACGCGGACATTTTTGAATTTCTCGATTTACGTTTGAACAACGGGGATGAGCGCAAGCGCGCCCATGATGTCTTTACAGGTGTCTCCTTGCCCGACGTATTTATGGAAGCGGTCGAGGCGCGCGGCGATTGGTATCTTTTTGATCCGCACGAAGTCCGTAAAGTATTCGGCTGGTCGCTGGAAGACAGCTATGATGAGGAAAAAGGCAACGGCACGTTCCGGGAACGCTATGAGCAATGCGTCCAGTCCAATGAACTGACGAGCCGTAAAAAAGTAAAAGCAATCGATGTGATGAAACGGATCATGCAATCGCAGTTGGAAACCGGCACCCCGTACATGTTCTATCGTGATGAAGTCAACCGCATGAACGCAAACAAACACGAAGGCATCGTTTACAGTTCCAATCTTTGCACGGAAATTATGCAAAATATGTCCGAGACCGTTGTCGTCGAGCAAATCCAAGACGACGGGGAAATTCTCATTCGTAAAAAGCCGGGCGACTTTGTCGTTTGCAACCTTTCATCGATCAATCTGGGACGGGCCGTTAGAGCCAATGTCCTCCCACGCTTGATCCCGATTCAGGTACGAATGCTTGACAACGTCATCAATATCAATCAGCTTCCAGTCGTGCAAGCGCAAATGACCAATCATAAATACCGGGCCATCGGGTTGGGAACGTTCGGTTGGCATCATCTTCTCGCCCAGAACCATATCGCGTGGGATGACGTGCAAGCGGAAAAACTCGCCGATCAGGTCTACGAAGAGATCGCTTATCGCACCATTCAAGCAAGCGCGGACCTCGCGATTGAAAAAGGGGCATACCCTGCTTTTCCGGGTTCGGAATGGGAAAGCGGGCGCTATTTTGAACGGCACGGCTATTTTGATCAAGATGAAGATGCTTCTTTCTCCAACAACGATCATTGGAAAGAATTGGCCGAACAAATCCGGGACACCGGAATTCGCAACGGCTACTTGATGGCCGTCGCGCCAAACAGCAGCACAGCCCTAATCGCCGGCAGCACGCAAGGCATTGATCCGTTCTTTGGGGCTAGCTACGTGGAGGAGAAAAAAGATTACCGGGTGACCGTGACCGCGCCTGATATTGACGGGGAAAACTACAAATACTATGAAAAAAACGCGTTCCAACAAGATCAGTTCGCGAGTATCCGGCACAACGCCGCGCGGCAAAAACACGTCGACCAATCGCAATCCTTTAACCTTTATGTCCCGGCTTCCATCAAGGCGAAAACACTGCTTGATTTGCACTTAACCGCTTGGAAATCGAGGCTAAAAACGACGTATTATGTACGCAGCAGTAAAGTGGATATCCGTGAATGCGAGTGGTGCCAAAGCTGATGGCGCTCCGAAGTGCATTCATTTTATACGAATCTTTAAGCGGCAATACGGCACAACTTTCCATGTTTATTCATCAACTACTGGAATATGATGATACTAACGTCAAACGCATGCCTTTGCGGTCTTTTCTTGACCTGTCCATTGCAGATGCCGACGAAGTGATCCAACAATACGAAACCATCTTCATCGGCACGTACACCGATGATGCCCATCTCCCTCCGGAACCGATTGAAGAGTTAATGGAGACCTACGCGTTCCCCGGTCAACAAATCATTGCTTTCGGTACCGGGGACACGCAATGGGGAGATACGTATTGCCTGGCCGCACACACGATAGCGAAACATTATCAAAGCCCCTATCCGGTGTTGGAAATTGAACAGATGCCCGCGAGAAGCGACGAAGAAAAAATCTATAATTGGTTGGAGGCGATTGATAATGAGCAAACTCATGGAAAAAGTAGCGATTATGGAGCCGGCAAATCCGGTGCGATCCACCGGCATTATTAACGGAAGGTCCAGCGGCATTTTAAACTGGAACGACATTCCATACCCTTCTTTTTACCGCACGTACCGGGAATTGTTATCCAATTTCTGGATTCCGCATGAAGTGAATATGAGCCCGGACCATAAATCCATCATGGAATTATCTTCAGAAGAGCTGCGTGCCTACAAACTAACGATCGGTCTCCTTGCCACGCTGGACACACCGCAAGGACGACTCATTCATGGCGTAAGTGAATATGTCAGCGATGACAGCGTGCACGCGATTGCTGCCGTTATCGCGCAACAGGAAGTCGTTCATAATGAAAGTTACTCTTACGTGCTTTCCAGTTTATTCGGCTTCGAAGACCAAAAACAAATTTTTGAAGACGCGAGAACGAATCCGACGATCATCGCTCGGAATCAACGAATCATGGACGCGTATAACGACTTTATTGAAAACCCGACGGAAGAAAAACTCCTCAACGTTATCATTTATTCACTCATCCTGGAAGGAATCTTCTTTTACAGCGGTTTTGCCTTCTTTTACAACCTGGCCAGACAGCAAAAGATGAATGCAACCGCACAAATCATCAGCTTCATTAACCGTGATGAGCTCGTGCACGGCAAATTCATGTCTGAGTTATTGCGTGCCATCCTGGGCGAAAACCCGCATTTAAACACGCCGGAGTTCACGGACTTTGTAAAAAATGAGTTCCAACACGCGGTTGAATCAGAAATCGCTTGGTCCAATGAAGTGCTCGATGGCATCTTCGGCATTGATCTGGATGAAATGCACACGTATATCCAATACCGTGCCAACAAAATGTTGAAGATGCTTGGATTGGACCCGCTTTATCCGGATGCCCACGATAACACTATGCCCTGGATCAAAGCCTTCGTCGACAATTTCGACGCAACAAAAACCGATTTTTTCGAAGCCCGCAACCGTAGCTACGAAAAAGTAGACGCCGATAATGGGTTTGATGAGTTGTAAAAAAAAAAGAAGGGAGGCTGTCCAATTACAGACAGACCTCCCGCAAGTAGCTAATCATCATTAAAGACTATACTTTATCTTCTAAACAAAATATTTAAAAACTGGGCACCTAGTATAACCTCCCATGGTATAATCATTTCAAGAGCCCCCGGCTGATAAGCAGTGACAACCCTATCACCTCGTGAGCAAGGAGGTGATTGTCATAAGTAGACGACGAAGAAAAAAGCCGAAACAACAAAGAAATGGACACTACGGGCGGTTAAAATCCGTGCACTGGACGGATTCGTCCGATTCGTGTCCAACATCTTGGAATTATTTAAGGCATAAGGGTGAATAGGACATGAGAGCCAACTTGCGTATTGTTCCCCACAAACTTACGCGGGTCACTGGCTCTATGGGTTTTGGTGATTATGGGTTCCTAGAACCCATGCCTGTACGATTATAGTGTATGCCAAAAACAAAAAGATGAAAATTGTGTGATATTCTTTTAAAATGAGAGCTTGTAACATACCTATATGTTAGGCTTGCCATAGAACATGGACATGCCATCCTTAAAAAATTGGGAGGGTAATAATTGAAATATTTTTACATTTTCATAGCTACGTTTTTGATGTCATTGGCCCTTGCGTCCGCGGCTTTCGCACACGCACATCCTGAAGATTTCAACCCCAAGGATGGTGCAACAGTTGAAGAAGAAGTTGAGACGATCACGGTTTTCTTCGATTCAGGCATTGAGTCGGCAACAACGGCTACGGTGGCCGATGATGAAGGAAACGAACATGAACTTGCTGACGAAACGATTGAGGGAAATGATTACATCGCTACCCTTCAAGAACCGCTACCATCGGGAGATTATACGGTAGAATTAACAGTGCTCGCGGAGGACGGGCATACGACCGAAGAAGCATTCACTTTTAGCGTGGATGCCAATGAGGCCGTTGAGGAAGAAGATGCTACAGAAGAAGAGGAAAATGGTACAGAAGAAGCTGAAACTGTTGAAGATGAGGCAGCTACAGAAGAAACCTCTGACGAAGAAAGCGCTGCTGCCGAGACAGCTGAAGGTGGTGATGACGGAGGTGCAGGAGGACTTCTGATCGGCGCTATCGGTATAATCATTGCCGGAGCTATCATCTTCTTTATATTCCGTGGCAGAAAGGCTGCATAAAAACCAATGGTCATCATTGCGAATGCGGTATTGTTCATCACTCTATCACTTTTTATCGGGATTCACATTCTCGAAGCTATATCTGACGATCAGCGGCCGACATTGCGCATTCCGAAATTTCTGCTTCCGGCACTTGCCATTACGATGATCGTTTTTAGCTTTATTCCGGTCGGCCTGATTGCGGAACAAACTGCTGCGATTTCATCGGAACCTTTTCCATCTGTCCTTGTTTCTAGCTTATTCGAGTTTAATATCGGACAAGGGTTTGTCGCGTTCGTCTGTTTTCTTATCATTGTACTCGTTGCACGCTTCACGTTAAAAGCTCGATCCCTTCTCCTACTCCCCGTTTTTGGAATGATTTTGGCTACGAGTTGGAGCTCTCATGCCGCATCCCTCTCTGATCAAGGCTATATATTCGATGTCTTGCACACGACATCAGCGTTATCGTGGACGGGGGTACTCCTCATTGCCAGCTTCTTCTCGATCGGGGAAACCCGCTGGCTCCGCTTTTTTCAATGGTTCACCCCATTTGCGATCACGATGGTGCTTCTTCTCTTCGTGAGCGGAATCGGGATGCTCACGTTCATTACCCCGGAGTACACGAATAGTTGGCTCCTTGAATACGGCCAATGGCAATTGCTGAAGCATTTGCTGTTCATTCCGCTCGTGTTCTATGGATTCGCCCATGGGTTTATCATGAAAAAAAGACTCGATAAACCTATGAAACATGGAAATAAACGCAGACCTCGCTCCTCTTTGCAAATGGAAAGCATCGTGCTTGTTGTTGTTTTTGTCGTCACAGCCATAATGGCTGAACAAGAACCGCCCCATGAAGTTGCGCAGACATTGGAGTTTACGGACGTCTCCGGATTGGCGAGCCAAATAATTGCATCGAACTTGCTTTCAGGTGAAATGGTCCTATGGACCCCGAATATCCCGACCATCCTGCTGGCCGGGGCAGCTATCACCATTCTCATTTTTCTCACCTATAGCGTCGGTACCAGGCGTCCTTTTTGGTTGGCGCCGATCTATATTGCCTTATTTGTGATGACGGGTTACGCGACTCTTATGATAGGTGCGGATGTTGAAACGATAGCCGAAGATACGCCTGAAGATCTTTCCACCGAACCGATTGAAGTTGAGGTATTAAATGATTCAGAGGCAACGGTCGGTGACGAATGGACGTTGCAAGCTGAAGTCACCCAGGAAAATAAACCGGTCGAAGATGCTGATTATGTCATTTTTGAAGTTTGGCACGATGAGGATGAACAAGGAGCCATGATTGATAGTGTACACGCCGGAAACGGGATATATGAAGCCGATTTTCAATTTCCGGACGTCTCGACCGTTTACATTCAACCACATGTCACCGCCAGAGGAATGCACCGTATGCCCGTGCACGAAGTGGAAGTTGTCGACGATTGATGATTGAGCGGGAAGCGATAATCGCTTTAGGGCGACCGAAAAAGCGATTGGTTCTCCTCCAATGCCGTTATTCAGAACGCATCCGCGATTATTCAGAACGGAAGGGCAAGAATGAAACAGATTAAATCACAGTTTTTAACCATATGCTCACCTTTGTACCAGCCCCCGGAGTGCTTTCAACATCGATCTTTCCATCGTGGAGGTCGATAATTTTTTTCACGATTGCAAGCCCAAGTCCTGTACTTCCTTTTCCAGGGGTGCGTGCCTGATCGCCCTTATAGAAACGGTCGAAAATTTTCTTAACCTCCTGGGGTGTCATGCCAACGCCGCTATCTTCAACTTCAACGTTCACATAATAACCTTCTCTTTGTATATTGATCCGGATGTCACCGCCGCTATTACTGAATTTGATGGCATTCGTCAACAGATTCGTCCATACTTGATAAAGGAGAGTAGCATCTCCGAGGACTTGTTCTGCTTTGCCTTCGATCTCAATATATAGCTCCTTTTCCTCCCATTGAAAACGGTGGGTTTGAATGATTTCTTTAACTTGTCCGTGAACATCCACGGGCTGCTCTTTTACAATTTTATCTTCGTTATTTAAGGAGGCAAGGATGAGTAATTGTCTGCTCAAAGAGGATAGCCGTCCGCTCTCTTTTTCTATAATTTTAATATACTTTTCCTTTTGATCTTCGTCCAATGCGGATTGTTGTAACGTCTGTGTGATCCCCCGGATCGTGGATAGCGGTGACTGGATTTCGTGGGACACATTGGAGACGAATTCTTGGCGCATCGCCTCAAGTTGGCGAAGATCCTTGCTCATGGATGTAAAATGTTTCGCCAGCTGTCCGATTTCATCTTTGCGCCTTACGTTAAGGTCAATGTCAAAGGACCCATCGGAAATTTGTTTCGTCGCCTCTGTTAAAGACGTCACCGGTTTGACGATTCGCCGAGCCGTCAGGGCAACGAAAAGAAAGCTTATAATCACCGTAAGGACGAGCAAAAGGGCGAGAAAAAAACGAAATTCCCCAAATTGTTGTTCATGATCGGGCCGGATAAACATCGCCGCAGTCCCTTCCGTAGTTTCAACCGGGGCCCCTACGGTATTTTCCAACACATTGTTAAAAAAACCCGTAACAAACAAACCGGCGGGTTGCTCGGAAACCCCGTGATATTCTCCACCTGCAAGAACATGTTCGACCTCTTCTACAGGAAGATCGTCATCGCGAAAACCGCTGCCATATTGGCGTGTGCTCCCATCTTCATGATACAAGACCAGTTGATAACCTAAGTGACCCACATGTGAAAAGTAACTTCCTTCAGCGCCTCCCACTTCATTTTCCGCGTATTGTTGAACCTCTTCCGCCATTTCCATAATCGCGGCATCGTTGGAGGGCTTTAAGTATAATTGGTAGTAACCATTGCTAATAAAAAAAGCGAGCAGACTGCTTACAATCATGACTGTGAACGTTGTGAGAACAATGCGGACGTAAAAACTTTTCACTCGTGAACCTCCATTTTGTACCCAACGCCACGGATTGTCCTGATTGAAAAAGCATCCGTTTCTTTTGAAAACCGTTCCCGCAATCGTTTGACATGCACATCGACGGTGCGGTCATCGCCGGTAAAATCGCTTCCCCATATGATTTCAATCAGCATTTCACGCGTAAACGTCTGATTCGGAAAGCTTGCCAGTTGAGCCAACAAATCAAATTCTTTCATAGGCAACATCATTGTTTTGCCATTACATTCGACCTCATAACTTTTACGGTTAATGGTCACTTCACCGACCATGATGATCTCTTGGTGAACATACTGAAACCGGCGCAACAGTGCTTTGATTCGGAAAATCAACTCTTTCCGCTCGAAAGGTTTGGTGACATAATCGTCCGTCCCTGCCGCAAATCCTTTCGCTTTATCTTCAAGTTCCCCTTTCGCCGTTAACATTATCACCGGAATATCATAACCCTCGCGAATATCTTTACACATTGCAAAACCATCAACCTTCGGCATCATAATATCGACGATGGCCAAATGAATCATTTCCTTCTCGAGGATCTTCAGAGCAACTTCCCCGTCTTCCGCTTGATAAACACGATACCCTTCATTTTGTAGATCTTCGCTGACAAATTCACGAAGGTGCGCGTCATCATCCGCGAGCAATAGTGAAATCATGCGAACCTCTCCTTCTACATTCATTATCTCTCAAAAGAAAAGCTTTAACAATTCCGTTTCTTTTTGTTCATATTGCGTTCATGGACATCTTTTAAAGTGATAACAAAGGGAGGTTATCATATGTTTTTAGCGATCAGAGAATTACTCTACTCCAAGCTAAGATATATCATGGTCGCGCTGATTATTTTCCTGCTTTCGTTCCTAGTTCTTTTCGTCTCGGGACTTGCACAAGGACTCGCTTATGATAATGCTTCGTCCATTATAAACATGGATGAAACGGCCGAGCATTTTGTCATGGACGATGAGGCAGGCATGCAACTCACGCGGTCATTAATCGATGATGAGGATCAAGAGATTGTTCAAAACAACATCGATCAAGCTGAAATCTTAGGGATCCATCAAGGAACGATTCAAGACGATGAAACGTCGCAAGCAGATATTGCCAAATTCTATCTTAACGATGACTCGGCCTTGTTCCCGGAGGTAACGGAAGGCGAAAAACCGTCTGGACAAAGAGAGATTCTGGCGGATGAGTCCCTTCAAGAAGAAGGGTTTCGTGTAGGCGATGAATTTTTGGAAGATACGACAGAAGAGATCTTTACGATCACGGGCTTTACAAACAACCAAAAATATAGCCACACGCCAGTGATCTATGTTACTGGGGAAGATTGGCTCGAAATGAGCGGCGGGGATGAACTGCTCGCCAGTGCCCTTGTTCTTCCGGATATCGGAGAAGAAACGGCAAGCACCCTAAACAGCCAATTGACCGATGCGGAAGTCGTTACTATCCAGGACTCCCTTTCCGGCATCCCCGGTTATAGTGAGGAACAAGGTTCATTATGGATGATGATCGTCTTTCTATTCATCATTTCAGCGTTCGTGCTTGCTGCTTTCTTTTATGTCATCACGATCCAGAAGCTGACGCAGTTTGGTATATTAAAGGCGATTGGCACGAAAGTAAGTGAATTGGCGAATACGATTCTTGTTCAGGTCGGCATTATATCGGTCGTCAGTGTCACTATGGGTATAGGAGTCACTTTTCTTGTCGCGGCCCTACTGCCGTCGGACATGCCTTTTATGTTGCCGTTTCATTTAGTAGCTTCTTTGGCAGGCATATTTATCGTCGTCGCCATCCTCGGTTCATTGCTTTCCTTATATAAAGTGAAAAAAATAGATGCCCTTGAAGCGATTGGAGGTATGGAAGCATGACAACGAAACTCTTAATGGAAAATATAGGTGTGGAATTTGGGGAAGGCGATAGAAAGACAACTGTCCTTGATGACGTAAATGTATCAGTAGATGCAGGTGAATTCGTGGCAATCACCGGTCCGTCAGGTTCAGGAAAAAGCACGCTCCTTTCGGTGGCAGGTGCATTGCTAACACCGTCCAAAGGAAAATTGCTGCTCGACGGTCAAGTCCTTTCACAATTAAATTCAAAAGAAAGCACGACTATGCGGTTGCATCAAATTGGGTTTATTTTTCAATCCGCTCATTTAATCCCTTATTTGCGTGTTAAGGACCAATTGCTTTATATCGCCAAAATCGCAAAAATCCCGAAACAAAAAGCTAAAAAACGTTCCGATGAACTGTTAAATATGCTTGGACTCAACCATCGTAAAAACCATTACCCTGTTAACTTATCAGGTGGGGAACGACAGCGTGTTGCCATCGCGCGGGCATGGATGAACGATCCGGAATTATTGCTGGCTGATGAACCAACGGCCAGCTTGGACGCTGCCAGAGGCCGGGAAGTGGTTGAAACACTGGCGTTACAAGTGAGACAACAACAAAAAGCAGCCGTCATGGTCACACATGATACTCGCTTATTCGATTTATGTGACCGCGTGATCACCCTCTCGGACGGCAATATTGAAAAGATGCAAACGAAGGATCCGATACACTCGTGACATCCTCTCGACATTGAAAACATGTGGATAAAAAAGGAGTTGCCCGCTTCTGAGGAGGTTGGCTAAGCATTACCAATATCACCTTTAGTATTGCAACAGCCGTATTTTATTTTCAACTGGGAAGTGTAATGGCACTTCAATTTGGAGTGATTTATGCAATTATTGTTGTACAAAAATCTTTTCGACGGATGCAAAAATGTGCGACTCCTTGTTCAGCTAAAGCGTTCCGTTACTGGAACATTCCTTATATCAACATTCGCCTCAAACATAACGCTTGGTTTAGACAAAACCAAGCGTTTTTATTTTCTACAATTGATTTAAAGGAATAACTGGTTACATATGCGAATCCTGAATCCATTGTTTTGGTACCTTAATGTTTGCTTGATTCAGGGCAACAAAGTACTGCCCTTGATGAATGCCTTCATGTTGAACTGCAGTGTTTAGAAGCTCTACTACAGATAAAGATTCTTCACCCATTTTAATACGTTGATTACTCGTTTGTGTAAATGCAAAAGCTAAGTCATTCATTGATCTGTCCAATTGCTCAATTAAATTTTCGTCACTTATTGGAAGATCACCTGGAAATTCTACGATGCCAGTTCTTAGTCCGTCCCTATAAATATTTCTAACACGAATGATATGAATAAATAATTTTCTTAGTGACCCTACTTCTTCAATCAACTTAATATCCCATTTATTCTTCGGAATTTCTTTCGCTAAAGTTTTGGTCATCTTAGCTGCATAATACGGAGTAGGTGGGGATTTTTTTCACTTGGTTAAATTAAAGCTTTGCTCAATTAAGTTGTAAATTTCTCCTTCTTGATCAATACGTTCTAAAACAAGTGAAATCCAATGTTCTTTATCCATATGATACCCAGGTAAAATATCTCGTCCATTTCTTAAACCTCCGGTTAATTCAGGTGGACATTTTAGATTCAAAATATCGATTTTCTCATTTCCATCTAATCCTATTTTCCCTGGTAGTACATTCATGACAAGACCATACCATTTTCCGTTGGATGCATGTCTTAAAGCAGCATAGTTTGGAAATTGCTTAAACGGGTAATCAGGTAATGTACCGTAAGTTTCTTTGACGTGTTTGAAGATATCCCCTCTAGTTAACATACTGAATAATTCCTCCAACTGCTTTAATCGACTTTGTTCACTTAGTTTATGCACGACCTTTTTTTATTTTCTTCCCTTATTTTACCCGACATATATAGCTTATCTTTCCGAAGTAAATAAACATTCCTACTTGATAATGTAAAATCACGAAGAAAGTCAAATGTGCCGTAACTTCATCCCAAAATATAAGGCCAAAAATTTGTTGCTCTTAGGAACGATCATCCTTTTTTTAGCATCATTCTTTTTTATTTTCACGTTTCAAACTAAATATAAAAAGTTCTTGTTCAAACACAACCTTATGCCATTAATTGGCCTCTATTCTTTAGGAGAGCGTATTCCCTGTATGGCGCGGTCAAGCAAAGAAAAAATGCTGGAGGATAATGCTGAAAACCCTTGAAATCACAGGATTTGTTTGTATAAACCTTTACAAAAATAGAGGTCATTTATGTGCGTCTATGTTATAATAGAAAATAGATACGCATTCGATTAATCAATTCTCGATAATGGATAGGGTGATTGGAGTTGTCCCCCGAAAGGGGGTGATTCCATGACAACATTCCAGGTTTTGACGCTTATGGTGTCGTCATCCACGATGATCATAATGCTCATCGCCGTTGTTGTCGCTATTTTCAACCAAAAAAAATAGCCCCCTGTCCACCAAATAGGTAAGGGCTATTTTTCTTAAAGAGAAGATAACGCCAATCCCCTATTCAGAGAATGGGTATCTACTCGACCACAGCTGTCACTGTGGTCGTTTTTTATTGTATGTGCCGTTTCTTGTATTATACCACATTTCCACGAAAATGAAACAGTTCATATCGAATTACCAATCCCGTCCCGATAACGACCGGTAATCATCAATGCGCTTGGCATGGTGGGAGAAGGGTTTTTAATTCCTCACTACGTTTGTTTCCTTCCCATCATAATCCGTGATTTCGCGCCGGAATTCATCAATAAGGCCGGATGCTTTCCATGAAACTTAAATTGATCTTCAACAATCGCGCTTCGATTGCTTAAAATCCTCAACTTGACCAAATCCATTATCCTAATATCGTTACACAAAATTGTTGACTTACCTGCATAATTTAATAACAAGCACAACAAGTTCAATGGTTAGAGATGTTAAAAGACCGCAGAAGTATGAAACCTAATTTGCAGGTAATATGTAATCAACCATATTGAAAAGATAATAACTGGAATAATGATTTTATAATTCTTATAGTTGCTACTTGAAAATCAGAACTAAACAAAAATCATTTGATTCCTCACGTAGAATAGCCTAAACCTATCTTCTAGGTTGCTTTTCAAATTGATTTATTTTCTTGTATTGTATCTCTTATACTTTTTTCAAACTGCTTTGTTATTCTTAACGCCCAACAGTCCAGCCACCGTCAACCTTAATTTCAGCCCCATGCATATAATCTGATTCATCAGAAGCTAAGAAAACTGCTACTGCCGCAATTTCCTCCGGTTTTCCGGCCCTACCTGCAGGAATATCGTATAGTCTCTCCTCTTGAATTCCTTCAGTCATAGGTGTCTCAATGAACCCTGGTGCGATTAAATTAGCTTTTATTCCCTTATTACCAAAATCAAAAGCCAATTGTTTTGTAAACCCATTTATAGCATGTTTGCTCGTTACGTAAGTGTTACCACCTGCACCGGCAATAAATGTAGATTGCGAACCGACATTAATAATATTTCCTTTGCCTTTCTCTAAAAATATAGGCATAACGGCTTTCGTGGCAAGGTATGGCCCCTTAACATTTACATCCATTAATTTATCAAATGTTTCTTCGTCCGTTTCAACGACATTTTCATAGGCATCATGAATACCGGCTCCGTTATACAATACATCAATCGTGCCGTATTCTTCTACTGCTTTATTAACACCATCTTCGATTGATGTCCGATTCGTTATGTCAATTTTTACAAATATTGCTTCTCCATTATTCTGTTCAATATCGTTAACAATACGTTGACCTTGATCTTCTTCTAAACCAACAACGATCACCTTAGCCCCTTCTTTTGCAAACATTTTGGCTGTAGCTTCTCCAAGGCCTGATGTACCACCGACTATCACTCCAACTTTATCGTCTAATTTTCCCATTCTTATTTCCTCCCTTATCATTCTATACACTATTTATTGTAGAACTACATCGCAAAAAAATAAACGTTATTGCTTAGTGATAGGTTAAAAAAACTCGTATCTGAAATCTCTCCACACAAGGTTACATTTTTATTTATTCAACATTTTAACCCTAACTATACGCAAGATGGGCGCTCATTTATTCCGTTCTTGTGCCCGATTGCAGAAGATAAATCTAATACTTTTTAAACATCCCCTGTGATCTAGGATAGGTGTAGCTAAATCCAAATTGTTCATAAAGTTTGTTGGCTGAACCATCAGCTATCAAACTTACATAAGAACCGGGATACGTGTTTTCGTCTAGAAAGTTCATTAGTTTTTTCATTATCAACTTTGCTAGTCCTTGTCCTTGATAACTTGGTTTTACCACGATATCCACTACTTGAAAAAAAGCACCGCCATCACCGATGACACGACCCATCCCAATTAATGTTTTTTGATCATAGATACATACTGCAAACAATGAATTCTTTAAACCAACGGTTGAGGCTTCTTGCGACTTCCCACTTATGCCTCCTTCCAAACGTAAGTCATTATATTCCATAGGATTCGGCGGTTCATAGATAATTGTAAAATTGTCGTTCATTGTTATTTTCCTCCGTATATTCTACATAGGAATTTTTAAACTGTATTGTTCTTTATGAATAAGAGGCTCTGGCAGCCGTTGTTACACAATCTGGCCCGATCGTATTGCGGAAGACGTATTACAAAAATTTAAGCTATTGTTGCTCAACTTTTTTTCCATAATTTTTTTATATTATAGCATTATCGGAGCATTTTGAGGGAGCAAAGTTAAATCGTGTAACCCTCTCCACTCCCCTGCTCTCTGTTTTAACTCATCAGAACCGAAAACCCATAAGCGACTAAAATAATAAACGTGAGAAATACCAGCGCAAAAGGGATGTTTCGCTTAATGATCGCGTATGGACTTACTCTTAATTGCATCGAGAGGATGGTCGGCGTAACATTAAGCGGTCCAATCATGATCGTGCAAAGACCTGCGCCAATCAACAAGATGCTGACTCCATATGGATACGCCGCGACTACATCACCAAGAAATGGCGTAATTAGTGCGATGGAAATCAACGGATGAAAACCGATCAGGGCGAGGCCGAAAATAAAAAAGCCGATAATCGCATAAAAAAGCAAAACCGTGTAATTTTGATAAACGTGATCGAGCATTGTTTGCACCTGATCAAACACACCGGTATATGGAAAAACCTCCACGAAAAAGCCGGCAGACAAAAACAAGAAAAACAGGCCGTGCATGTTCTTGGCGTTGGCTTTCACACGGGTAAAAGCGAGCGTCCGAAAGCGTTTCCCCCTTTTTATAAACAATGCCCATCCAATCGTAAAAGGGACGATTAAGGTCGTTACGGTAAATAAGAAGGTATGTGTCCCGAAGTTGTTAAAGAGGAGCACAAGCAAAATAAAAACCGTGATCGCGAGTGCCATTTGCCTAAGTTTTTTCGCTATCTGCTTAGGCTCAAACATCTCTCCTGCTTCCAGCGCTTCAATGTGAATCCCTTTGTAGCGCTTGCTATGCAAATACCAATCCACGCTCATGAACAGAATGCTGATCACGAACAATGTAGGCAGCAACGTCAAATAGCTTTGCCCGGTAATGTCGATACTCGCGGCAACGATAATCTCCGTTGGGCTCCACAACAACACGAATGCATAAGCCCGAAGCAAACTGTGAGAAAAAAACTGCTGGATTTTTTCTTTGCCAAGCGATTTAATCTTATCATTCACCGCTGAAACGACAACCGGTATCGTCGCAACGTTCAAAAATAACGTGAGCATATAGGTGACGAGCGACGTCCGCTTGTAAAGAGTGGTGGCCGGCGGCCGCGGACCGCTGCTGATCATGCTTCCCAGCGCTTGATCATAACGGCCAATGGCAATCACCACGCTCATACAAGGCAATACAAACAACAAGGACAGTAATCCGGCCAGTGATCCAAACAACGACAAAAAAGGCTCATCAATCGGGGCAACGGTTATGTAAGAAATCACCGCGAGCATCAAGAAAGAAAGGCCCACCCATCGATACAGCGGACCTGTCTTGTTTACCGTTAATAAAATAATCACGATCGAACTGATGCCGATCACATAGTCCAAAAACTCCAAGGCAACAACTTCACTCAATAAGTAACTGATCACTAAGATAAAAAATAAATAAAATATCGAAAACACCCGCTTTGTTGGAGGTGAGAAAAAAACCTTCGCTTTATTCTATGATCACATATTCCGATTCAGAATACGAAGGACTTGCTCAACGTCCGCGACCGGGATTTGTCCAGGCGCTGAGGCTTGCGCTCCGGAGGCAAATGTAAGCGCAGAGCCGAACACGCCTCCTGCCAAACGTGAAATCATGCCGTTCACGCCCATTGCCATCGAAATGAGGGGGATCGGAATCGTACGGCTCATTTTTTCCGTTACTTGCAAAAGGGTAAGTACATCCGTTTTTGATTGGGGCATCACGGCTATCTTGGCGACATCGGCCCCCAAATCCACAGCTTCACGTATCTTTTCTTCCAACCGTTGTGCCGGAGGCGTTTCAGTAAAATTATGATGAGAGAGAATGACGTCAATCTCCTGGTTCCTCGCTTGCTCGATTAAATGTTGCGTGTTTTTTTCCGACTGCCGCAGTTCTATATCGATCCCGTGAACAGCCGCGCTTGCGATGACGGCTTCATAAAGCTGCACAACCTCATCCTCATTGAGAGAAACCGCTTGCCCTCCTTCTGCTTCGGAACGTTTCGTGAACAATAACGGACGTGTTGTTTCTCGATGGATCTCTTCCGCGATATCAATAATCAGATCCACATCTCGATTTTTTTCAAAGTAATCCACGCGCCATTCCAAGAGGTCTACTGTCTTTTTTCTCAACTGTTTCCATTCATCCTGCAAAGCCTCACGGTTCTTTCCCATTAACGGAACACAAATCTTTGGATGAACCGCTTCGTCACCTTTTCGCGTATGTAGCTGTAACCCCATGCTCATATTCATTCCATCTCCTTTCCTACCATTTTCCACTTTCAATCGTTACTTTTCAATCGTGATTTGCTACAATGGCAATCAAAAGAGGATAGGAAAGCGGGGTTATTTGTGTGGCAACATCGATAGACGAAACGATTCTGCTCACCGGCTTCATGGGTTCCGGTAAAACGATGATCGGGGAAGCGTTGGCGAAAAAATTAAACAAACCGTTTGCGGATATTGATAAAATCATCGAGGAAAAGGAAGGCATGCCGATCAAGGACATTTTTAAAAAGGAAGGAGAGGCTGCGTTTCGCGCGAAAGAAAAAGCGGAAATCACCAATTATCTAACAGAAGCTTCCGCTGGAAATGCCGTCGTTTCTGTCGGTGGCGGGTCCTTTCTTCAAAAAGAGATACGCAACATTTGCATGAAAAACGCCACGGTCGTTTTTTTACATATCTCTTGGAGCGCGTGGCTCGAGCGGTTGGATATGCTCGTTGAGACCCGACCGGTGCTGCACGGGCGAACCATTTCGGAAATCCGGACGCTTTACGATGACCGCCAAGCCATTTATGACCAGCATCACTACCGTGTCACCGTCGATGGCCTCGATCCCGAAGAGGCGAGTGATAAAATTATTTCGGCATTTCAGGATAAGTCTATATAGTATATCAGCCGATTCTTATGTTTTATCAGCCGAAATCATCCATTTATCAGCCATTTAGGAAATTTCCTCCCGCTTAAGCAGGGAGGATTTACTATTCCTCTTCCCAAAACAGATCATCCAACGTCTTGGACAAAGCTTTGCAGATCGCGATGCATAACGCAAGGCTGGGATTGTATTTTCCCAGTTCAATCAGGCCGATCGTCTGGCGCGAGACGCCGACAAGTTTTGCCAACTGCGCTTGGGATAAGTCCTTTTCCACTCTTGCAACCTTCATTTTTATATTCTTCATTTAATCTTCCTCGTTTTTACTGGCGATCCGCTTGCTGTTCAACTTCGCCAGCAGGGAAGGGACCCCTATCACCGTAAGGTAGGGTCAAATTAAATAATTAAAATAGCAGTGTTGTATTGGAATTATATTCATTTACAGTTAAAATAGATTTATAAAAGCTAATTACCGTGGGCAGGGGGCGCACCGTTGTCACCTTTTACCAAAGATATAGGGTAGAAAATGATTTATGTGAGTAACAGGGCTGAGGTGGAACACCGCCCCCCCAACACATGCTCACTGCCTTAACGCTTTTAACCCCCTCCCGTTAATAACCTAATCTCCCCACAAACTCGGGGAGATTTATAGGATTATTGAAAACAGACAAGCTGCGCAAAGACTTCATCGCTGATGCCAGTCTCCGAGAGAATACCGCGATCCGCCGGCTGGCTAAATTTTAGTTTCACCCATTGCTCCGCCGCAGTAGCTCTACGATCATCGCTCACGTTTTCGATGTCATACTGGGCCTCTTCCAGCAGGTGCACACCAGCATAGACATCGTACATGAGATCGGCCAATTTTTTAGCTATTGCTTGTTGGCGGCGCTCATCTTCGTTGTGAAGACTTTCAAAGAGTTCTGTCAGTCGATTCACTTCTGCCGACAATTGCGCTTTGCTTTTTTCAAGCTCCGGGTGACGGACTGTATCGAGCGTGCTGTGAAGATCCTCCAAAAAAGGTTCTGCTCCGCCTTTTTGCAACGTTTTTAACACTTCAAGCGCCTGTATATTGGCCGTTCCCTCCCATACCGGATTCACGACCGCATCCCGGAGCAGTCTCGGTGTGACGTATTCTTCAATATAGCCATTGCCCCCATGCAGTTCAAGGGCTTCTTTTGCAGCAGATACACCGAGGTCACTGCCACGGTATTTGGTAAGAGAAAGCAGTATACGCATCAATGCGTAGTTTCCTTTAGAATCGTCCCCGTAGGTATGGACATCATCAAATTTCCGAATTGTTTGCGCGGTAATCGCCCAACCGGCTTCTATTTCCGCGATCATATGAACGAGCGTTTCCTGCACCATGGGGAAACGATTGATGGTTTCTCCAAACGCTTCTCGGTGGCTCGTATAAATCGCGGCCTCCAGAAACGCTCTTCGTGCAATGCCAAGTCCGCCGAGGGCCGTGCCGAGACGGGAAACGTTAAGCGCCTCCGCCATATATTTAAACCCTTGACCTTCTTCCCCGATTAAGTAACCGACTGCTTCATTTAATTCCAACTCTCCACTAGCGACCGCCCGCACGCCTAATTTATCTTTTAAACGGCGGATGGTTATATTGTTTCTTGAACCGTCAGGAAGCGTTCGCGGCATTAGAAAAAGCCCTAACCCACGGGTGGAAGGTTGGTCATTGACACGGGCCAATGTGATCGTCACTTCTGCATCACAATTACTGGCAAACCATTTTTCTCCGCTAAGCAAGTAATGACCGCCTTGTTTAATGGCGGTTGTCTCGGTTGCACCCACGTCCGAGCCTCCTTGGATCTCAGTGAGAAACGTGCCCCCTTGTTCGTGGGTTTCAGGGTCCGTTGAAGCTAATAAAGACAAATAATCCTCCTGCTGTTTTTTATTCCCGAATTTTTCAAGCACAAAGGCAACTGACTGTGAAAGACCCACGGGACAAGTGAAACCTGACTCCGCTTCGCAAAGCAGATATAGAAGCGTCGCGTTAACCATAAAAGGAACTTTTTCCGGGGCCTGATCATCATAACGATAGGAAACAACCCCTGTGCCGTAACCGTCTTTAACCGTTTGCAAATAACCTTCGTTATACCAGACCTTGTTAATTTCTTCGCCTTTCTTATTATAACGGATGAGTTGGGGAGCGCCCGTTCTGTCCGTGTGCCCCGCCCGTTGGTCGATCGAACCGGAAGCCAGTTTCCCGGTTTTTGAAAAATCTGATTCTACATAGTTCAACATTGATGCTGACAAATATCGCTCTGCATACCGCCGTAAAATCGGATCGTCGTCATACCAATTGGCATCGTTGCCCGTTTCCCATTTCGTATAATCAATACCTGGTTGATTTTGTACACTTTTTTGCACCGTTTACATCTCCTCTTCCCTTTTGTTTTAGTAATCAAGTACGCCGATTACGTTTGCTTGCTTACTACCAAGGTGCTTCACCAACACCTCCTCGCCCTCCCGTTGTTATTCATTTTCAAATTTCTCACGATATGCCAAAATATCCGCCTTTGCCGTTTGTAACTCCAGCAATTTTTCGTCAATTTGTTGTAATTTTTGATCGGTTATTTCTAATATTTGTTTTTTCTCTTTCTGCCCTTTAGGATTGGTCTCATATAAGTCAACCATCTCTTTGATTTCCTGCAAACTAAATCCTAAACGTTTCCCCCGGAGAATTAACTTCAACCTCCGACGTTCACTATCGGTAAAGGAACGTTGTTCACTAGGTTCCTCACGGTCCGCTGACTTGATCAAACCCATTTCTTCATAATAGCGAATCGTTCTTGAACTAATATCAAATAATGAAGCCAATTCCTTGATAGAATATTGCTTATGCCGGCACGCGGACATATCTTCCACCCCTTATAAGTTTACGTTAACGTAAACGTAAACTTATTAAGAGATTATCACCCAGGCTTTGGTGTGTCAATGCAAAAAATCCCTTGCTATAGTTATAGCAAGGGATTGAATGCTTAATCCAAAACGGTTACTTCAACATCCTGAACACCAAACGCTTCAGCTTCTTCTTGGCTTGGATAATGGAGATCGACTTTTTCGCCATTAATAGCGCCGCCGGTATCCCCTGCAACAGCTTCACCATATCCCTCGACATGGACCGTAGAGCCGAGCGGAATAACATTAGGGTCAACTGCTACAACATTTGCATCGCGGTTGTTGTTCAAATCAATGCCTGTTGCTGTTACACCACTGCAACCTTCACAATTCGCAGTGTATGCCGTAGCTTCCATCGTGTACGTTTCGCCTTCCGCATCGGAAGATGATTCATCGTTTGATGTGGAAGCTTCATCGCTTGGTTCTTCCTCTGTAGCTTCTTCTTCCGTCGTTTCCTCTTCTACTGTCTCTTCTTCAACAGCCTCTTCTGTGCCGTTTCCTTCCGTCGTTTCTTCAGAACTTTCATAGTAAAGCGCTCCGAAAGTCTCGGGACCGGCTAAACCATCTACTTCAATTTCGGCATCAGACTGAAAGGATCTCACTGAATCATCGGTTTCCGAATCAAAATGACCATCTAAGGATCCATCATAATAACCGTATGCTTGTAATGTTTCCTGTAGATCAGCGACGAGCGGATAGTCATCGCCTTTTTCCAAAACTTTTATTGCACCGAGCGTTTGAACACCGGCCATGCCGTCAACCATCAAATCATGATCCTCTTGATAATTTTTAACGGCATCGGACGTTTGATTGTCATAAACGCCACTTACATCCCCTTGTTTCAGGTAACCTTCTTCTTGAAGCGATTCTTGAAGGTCTTCGACGTGAGTAGACTCTACTCCTTCCGTTAATAACTTGCTTTCGGTGTCACCGGCCTCTGTGACAACCGGCAAAGCAAAGAAAATTAATCCAGCCACAAGAGCGGACAATATATAATTATTTACCCAATTTGGTGTTTGCATTTCCAGCATGTGTTAAATCCTCCTGTTGGTAAGATTATTGAAGTTATCAGTTAACCAACTTGTGAGAGCATAACAAGCAATGAAAATTTAGACAAGCAGTTTTCAAAGAATTTAATGAAACTGCAAACAATTTGTTAAAGTAGTCATCACTTGTCAATAACAGTAATTAGGAAAGCGTGCACCTCGATCTTCTCGCATACCCCCACCGGATCGAACAACCCTGAAATATATCAGCCGAAATCATCTATTTATCAGCCATCCGATTCCCTGCTCATACTGTATATCACCTCCAAAATGACTTCATATCCTACGTTTATTTTCCTCCCAAAAAACCGACACTGCTAACAGACTCATATATTAATCATAGATGGGGTGCTGGCAGTGCAAATCGCAACGCGGCGGCAAAAAACACACAGACGTAAATGGCGATTGCTTTTCCGATTGACAATCGGGATGGGGATTCTTGGAGCGCTTGGGTTGCTCGTTATTTTCGGCATTGCGTATGCGCTTGGACCGCCGCCGATGGAACTTTCGCAATCAACGACGATTTATAGCAGCGACGGTGAAGTTATTAACGAACAGCATCAAGGACAAGAACGGGAATGGACGGAGCTGGACGACATTTCTCCCCATGTGGTCGATGCTTTTATCGCTGTGGAAGACCGGAAGTTTTTCGACCATCACGGGTTTGATTACACGCGCATCGGAGGCGCCATTTTGACTAACATTCAATCGATGTCCATGTCACAAGGAGCAAGTACGATCACGCAGCAATATGCTCGTAATTTATTCTTAAATCATGATAAGACGTGGGATCGAAAGATCCGTGAAGCGCTTTACGCTCTCCGTTTGGAATGGCATGTTCCGAAAGATGATATCCTGGAGGGGTATGTCAACACGATTAATTTCGGCCATGGCGCCTATGGCATTGAACAAGCCGCGCAGATGTATTTTAATACAGCAGCTTCTGAGTTGAATGCCGCCCAGTCTGCTTTGCTCGCTGGCTTGCCGCGAGGGCCTTCCTACTATTCTCCTTACGTTTATCCAGATCGAGCGGAGGACCGCCAACAAATGATCTTGGATATGATGCACGAGCAGGGAGCGCTTGACAGTCCCGAATATGAAGAAGCACTCGACGATAACCTGACGTATGAAACAGCGGAAGAAGAAACACTTGAAACGACGGCACCCTACTTTCAAGATACCGTTGAACGAGAACTCGTGGACCGCTATGATCTCGACCCTGATGTGCTCGAGGCCGGTGGTTTGCATATTTATACGACCATTGATCCAGGGATGCAAGAAAGTACGGAACGTTACGTGGAGGCCGAACTGCCAAAAGATGATCCGTTGCAAGGGGCTGCCGTGTCTGTAGACCCGACAACCGGCGATGTGAAAGCGATGGTGGGGGGGAAGAATTACAGCGAAAGCCCATTCAATCGCGCCGTTGATGCGCATCGCCCTCCGGGTTCTGTATTTAAGCCGTTTCTTTACTATGCAGCACTTGAAAATGGTTTTACCGCAGCAACACCGCTCAAGAGTGAGCCAACATCTTTTCCTAACCCGCATGGAGATGACAGTTATGAACCCGGCAATTTTGCTGATATGTACGCAAATGATTTTATTACGTTAGCACAGGCAATGGCCTATTCCGATAATATCTATGCCGTGAAAACCAATGCCTTCCAAGAACCGGAATCCCTCGTAGAAACCGCGAAAGCGGCAGGGATTGAAAGCCCGCTATCGGCAAACTTATCGTTAGCGCTCGGCACGTCGGAAGTCAACGTGTTGGAACTGACAAAGGCTTATAGTCCGTTTGCAAACGGAGGCGAGCAAGTGGACCATCGCTTGGTTGAACGTGTGGAAGATCACGAAGGCAACGTATTGCTGGAAACCGAGCCGGAAAAGCAGCAAGTGTTTGAACCTGAACTCGCCTATATTACGACCGATTTAATGAAGCTGATGTTCGATCCATCCATGAATGATTATGCGGCTGTCACCGGCCATTCCATTGCCCATTTGCTGCAAAGACCGGCCGCGGGAAAAAGCGGATCAACCCCATCGGATAGCTGGATGGTCGGATTTACACCCGAACTCGTAACCGGTGTCTGGGTCGGTTATGATGACAACACCGCGCTTGATCACGGTGAACACGGACAGATCGCTAAGCGCATCTGGGTAAATGCCCTGGAAAGTGGATTAGATGGCCATCTCAAACAGGACTTTTCAACACCTGAGGGAGTCGAAGAGGTGGACATAGATTTGGACACCGGGTTGTTAGCCGACGACGCTTGCGGCCCTTCTTATACCGTTTCTTTTTTGGAAGAAACGGCACCGGAAGAATATTGCGTCGAAAATCTTGATGATGAAGAAGCGGAAGAAGGTGCGCGCGAGGAACGAAAAAATAAAGAGAGTGAAAAACTTATGGATAAATTAAAACGCTGGTTTGGCAATGATGAGGCCGAGTTATAGCTCGAATTGGGCGACAGGTGCTCTAGTGTGCCGATCAGCAGAATAGGGCCAAAGGACACGGCCTGTTTGTCCTCACCTCTTCCCGGGTGAGGAGATTTTTTTGATCTTTTTTCCGGATACATGACGCTTCTACGAATTTTTTGCCGGAATCCATAAATGTTCCATGGCGACGCTGGGGTCCACCTTTTCACGGACTCGGGCTTCATAAACGCTTCATGGCCACGCTGGGCGTTCCTAGATCGTTTAATTATCATTTTCTACCACCCATCTACCTTCATTTGCAAACAACATGCAGGATTTTTGCTTCAATACAGAGAATCTATGAAAAAAGGCGGTGACCAACGAATGAACAACGGAGTACATATCAAAGAAAAACCACATAGGCAAATGTCGCGCTTTTGGAAAATAACATTGGCTATCTTACTTGGCATTATTTTATTGGTAAGCGCGGCCGCTGTTTGGGCTTACTTCCAACTGACGAGCGGATTGCCGCAAGTGGAAGGTGAATCTGAAGTTTCAGGTCTAGAATCCGAGGTAGATGTCTATCGGGACGAAAACGGTGTCCCCCATATCGAAGCGGAGAATGACCGGGATTTGTATTATGCGCAAGGGTTTGTGACCGCCCAAGATCGAATGGTTCAGATGGACCTGAGTCGCAGACAGGCGTCAGGCACACTCAGTGAAGTCATCGGTGAAGATGCCCTGGATGCGGATCGATATTTTCGAACATTTGGATTGCGGCGAGCAGCTGAAGCTTCGATGAGTGCTTACAGTGATGAAGCTTTTGAGGTTGCCGAAGCCTATGCAGAAGGGGTTAACGATTATATTTCACACATGATTTCAGAAAATGAAATGCCCGTGGAATTTCGACTTCTCGGGTATGAACCCGAACCCTGGACAGTGCTTGATTCTTTAACGATTGGAAAATTTATGGCTTATGACCTTGGCGGAAATTGGCAGGGGCAGGCATTTCGACATTGGCTCACAAACAATGTAAGTGAAGAAGAGGCACAAGATTTAATGCCAACATACCCCGAGGATGGACCCGTCATTCTTGATGTAGCCAAAGACACGAATGTTGATATCGAAGAAGCCTTTGCCGATGTAAGCGAATATTTGCCTGAACCATTCAATGGCAGCAATAATTGGGTTATTTCCGGGGATCACACAGAATCGGGATCACCACTTCTGGCGGACGATCCCCACCTCTCGCTCGACACCCCTTCCATCTGGTATGAAACCCACTTAAAATCACCATCGGTAAACGTGACAGGGGTTATTTTTGCCGGTGTTCCCGGCATTATCCTCGGTCACAATGCAGACATTGCTTGGGGAGTAACGAATGTAGGTCCGGATGTACAACAATTGTATATGGAACGACGACATCCGGAGGACCCTTACCAATTTTTATATGAAGATGAATGGTACGATGCTGAAGTCGTTGAAGAAGAAATCGAGGTAGATGGATATGATGAGCCTTTTTTACATGAAACGATCATTACGCGCCACGGCCCATTGATCTCCGAATATGCCCATGAAGAAGGAGCAGCCGGAGATGATGCGCTTGCGCTAAAATGGACCGCCCATGACCCTTCCCCGGAATTCGAGGCCTTGATGGGAATCAATCGGGCAGATGATTGGGAGAGCTTCACAACTGCACTGGAAGACTTCCACGCACCTGCGCAGAACTTTGTGTTTGCCGATACGGATGGCAATATCGGCTATCGGGCAAACGGGAAGATTCCGATTCGCTCTGACGATGAGGACGCGTTATTCCCTGTTCCCGGTTGGACCGGGGAGCATGATTGGGAAGGGTTTATCCCGTGGGATGAATTGCCGACAATTGAAAATCCGGAATCAGGCATGATCTCAACCGCCAACAATCAGATCGATGATGAAGAATATGAATATCATCTAACCCACACGTGGGCGCAGCCTTACCGCCATGAACGCATTTTACAAATGCTTGAGGGCGGCGACAACTTTACTGCTGAAGATATGAAAGCCATGCAAATGGACGTGCAAAATTTACAGGCAAGTGAATTCGTCCCCTTATTAATGGAAGGAGTTGCGGATGAGGAATTGCGAGAAATCGATGAAGAAGCGCTTGAAGTGTTAAGTTCTTGGGACGAGAGGGATATTGCAGATGAGAGTGGACCCCTGATCTTCCATTTATGGATGAGCGCGATCCCCCAAGTCTTATTTGCCGATGCCATTCCCGAGAGCGTTCTCGATATTTTTGAAGGACAACCGGGCATTGTGGACCAACTCTTGCGTGATGCTGCAGACGGTAATCCGGGACCGTGGATGGAAAAAAACGGAGGGCTTTCCGAAGTGACTACGGAAGCCTTACAACGAGCAGTAAATTACGCAGTCAATCATCAGGGAGACACCCCGGAAAATTGGCTTTGGGGAGATTATCACCGTTCGACTTTTGCCCACCCATTCGGTGATGTAGGGCCACTCGGGATTCTCTTTAATGCTTCTCCCGAAGCCGTGGATGGGAGCAGCATTACGGTGATGGCAGCCAGTTATGACGAAGAAACAGGAGACACAAATCACGGAGCAGGTTGGCGAGGCGTGATGGATCTGGCTGATTTAAGTGAAAGTGAACACATCGTCGCACCGGGGCAATCCGGCCATGTGATGAGTGACCATTATCACGATCAGGTCCCTGATTGGGTGGAAGGAGATTACCACAGAACATCCATCGAACCAGACGATTATCAGTCCGAGAGCAAGCACTTGCAATTGGTTCCGAAAAATAACGCAGATTGAATGATGCAACCATCCCCATTCTTAGTAAAAATTAGCTTTCCAAGTTCTTATGGCGGAAGCCGTGGTTTTACTTATGCTTTCATCTTTACTATAGTTGAACATTCTTCAAGGACAAAAAAACACTAAAATGCGCAAGGGATACAACGCCCCCCGCGCACTTTAGTGTCTTTAATGATTCCTATTGTACGTGGCCTCCACCTCTCGTACAAGGGCGAACCCCATTGTTCACAAATCCTTCACGAATTCGTCAATGCTTCTTTGAAGTCATCATTCGAATTGTTCCAGTATTCTTCACTGAACCCTTTCAAATATTCCCGTAACATGTAAAGGGATTTTTCATCCATAAGGTCCACGACAACCCGGCCTTTTAATGCTTTATCCATGTTGTTCACGTGCTCAGGCATGCTTTTGTATCCTCTGCGAAACCGGCTGCCTTCCGGCGGCTCAACCTCCCGATAAAAACGGCAGGCACCGATGCCATCATACTTCGGTTTCCCTTCTTCTGTATGGCCTGTCGTCACCCAAACCATCCAATATTCTCTCGGATCGTTGAGTTCTTCTTTATTTTCAAGCAGTTTGACCTTCTTCTCAATTTCGGAACGAGCATGGATGGCTCCCATGTCAATAAACACGCGTTCATCAACAGGATCAATAATGACCGGCGTTAAATGGTCTAGACTCATGGAGCCGACCCCGAATCCGCCGTGCCCGTCTGTCGAATCTCCGCTTAATATATTAAAACCTGAACCTGTGCGTTTCTCTCTATTTTTATTAAAAAGTTCCACGTGATCCTCTCCTCACTGAAGACGTTCTGCTTATTTCCAGTGTATCACAACATCCCCGTCCATAAACAACCAAACGACATTTACGATTTAATCGACAGAATAAAATTACCCCTTGAAAGCAACGTTTTAACATTGCTTTCAAGGGGTAAAGGTAACCATTCCATTCACTTGTGAAGTTTAGAGACTTCCGGCCCCGATGTATTTGTCGGCC
The DNA here is from genome assembly GCF_003336365.1 of Salicibibacter kimchii. Taxonomy (GTDB): domain Bacteria; phylum Bacillota; class Bacilli; order Bacillales; family Marinococcaceae; genus Salicibibacter; species Salicibibacter kimchii. The sequence continues at coordinate 2,114,050 of NZ_CP031092.1, forward strand.
CAATAATAAGGGTCGTCTAAACGGTCGATCGTAACACCGTTGGATGCACTCGCGTGGATGAACTCGCCATTTCCGATGTAGATACCCGCGTGAGACACACCGCCGCTAGTATCAAAGAATACGAGATCGCCTTTGCTCGGATTGGATACGGGTGTACTCATGTTATATAGCGAAGACGTGTCCGCACGATGGTCAAAGCCTTGTCCATTTTGTTCAAACACGTAGTTGATGAACCCGCTGCAATCAAATGCACTCGGGCCGTTAGCACCATAACTATATGGCGTACCCATCTGTGCCATCGCAGTATCGATCAAGGCATCAACGTCACCATTGCTATCGGGAGTGTCATCAGTTGAGGCACCCCCGACAACCCCTTCGGATCCGCTGTTGCTATCGGAAGAGCTGTCACTGCCGGAGCTGCTGTTATCATTGCTAGTGCTATTATCGCTAGATTCACTGGAAGAGTTGCTGTTCTCGGAATTATTATTGCTGTCGGAATCATCGACTTGCTGCCCTTCAAGGGAGCTTAGCGTTGCCGGCCCTGCTACTCCGAAGAAATTACCGGCAGGCGAAGAAATGCCATGGTCTTCTTGATAAGTTTTCACGGCACTTTCCGTTAACGGACCGAAGATGGAATCGACATTCCCTTCATAGTATCCGAGATCTTGAAGCTTCGATTGAAGATCACTCACGGATTCACTGACATCCCCATTAGACATGGAATTTGAATTTCCGTTGGACGAATGATCACCAGAACTATCATTGGAAGAACCTTCAAGTGAAGCGATCGTTTGTGGTCCTGCAACTCCAAAGAAGTTCCCGGCAGGAGAAGAAATGCCATGATCTTCTTGATAAGCTTTCACAGCGCTTAGCGTTCTGGGACCGAACGTGGACCCTGTGGATCCTTGAAAGTAACCGAGATCTTTTAGTTCTGTTTGCAGTTCATTTACGGAGTCATTTACATCTCCGCTGGACATTGAATCTACGTCTACACTAAATGCGTCTGCCGCGTTTGGAGCTGCGAATAGCAACCCTACTGCCACGACTGTGCTTAATGCATATTTTTTCATAATGATTATCCACTCATGTATTGTTCGACATATATTCGTTCGTAACTGGATTTATCCATGGATGGTAAGTATGTAATAGGTACTTCTAAGACGAACGTTTTAATTGAGTGAATCGCCACCTCCTTGATTTGTGTAATTAGTCTTGTATTTCATTCCTCTACGAATGTTATATATTGCATTATAGATTTTAAGGTTGTAGGTGACAATATCTTTTACTGTTTTGTATCCTAAATGTAATGTGGATAGACTACTATTCTATCCTTCCGTTTTTTTATACGTTAATAGACATGCGTCAATAAGGGAATATTTACATAGAAGTGGGTTAATGTGGAAAGTACTCGATTTCCGTCGTAACTTTTTTGTAATCTTTTTGTTATCTCGAAAATCATGTTTTAGAAAAAACCTCAAGGATCGTTTCCGATGTCCTTGAGGTTTCCTTTAGGAACCTTTATTAATAGCTTTCCTCCAGCCTTCGATATGGGCATACGCCCGGTCGATATCCTGTTCCGAGTATTTTTGCGTCTTTTTAACCATATGTACTTTCCTGATGATTTCTTCTTTATCTGCAGGTTGAAGAAAAAGAATCGTAGAAACCAGTTCAAGAAACTTGGACGAGCAAGCGTTCATAGCTTGAATGACATTTTTCTCATGTTCAAATGTTTCGTGATCGTTCCCTTTTGCCTTCAGAAAATGTTCCCCATTTGCAGCCACCTGATAGCGATATTGATAATAGCCGGCCTTCTCTTCTTTTATTTCCGATATAAAACCAAATTGCTGTAATTCCTCAAGGCGAAGGCTCAGTTCTTCAGAATAAGGGCCATAGCGATGAAAATCGTACTTTTCATGAAACGGCATGCCTAATTTTTTGCTGATAAAGACGATTTTTTGAAACTTTTTACGTCCGGTTATTTCTCCAACCCTTTGCAGTAAAGACAAAACATTGACATGTTGGTCCAACACACGGCCTTCCTCCTCAACCTGACAAAATCTCCAGTATTTCACGCTTCTCGTTTTCTTGGCCGGGCGTATGCAAAATATCACTCGGATAATACAGTTTATGATCCGTGCGTTTTTTGCCCGAAATAGCCTCGACGACATCGGACGCTCGTGATAACTCGCGGAGTCTTCGATCGTTCATAAGCAAATGAATCGGCATCCGTTCTTCTTCTTCCCCGGGCCGGTAAAAATCATAAGGCAGGTCCGATGAAAAATCAATGTCAAGATAATAATCCGGATCTATCCCTATGGCTTTAAAGCGCTCTTGCAATCCTGCCCACTCATTCATAATAAAATGTTGATTGAATTCAACGTATTGAAACAACCGTCGATGCAGAAAACGACTGCATAAATCAGCAAGAATTTCATCCCGTTCTTCTTCCCACACCTGAAAATAATAGAAGATAATCATTTCATCAAGCTTTAAATAGTCCTTAATGGAGATATCCTCCTCAAAAAAAGGGGTGAGGTGCGTAGGAGCTTGGTTAAACACATAACCGTTCAGGTACAAGTATTTCGCTCTCCGCAATATTTTATTTAAGATCACTTCCGCACTTCGCGTCACCGGATGAAAATAGACTTGCCAATACATTTGATAACGGCTCATAATATAGTCTTCCACCGCGTGCATCCCGGTACTCTTAATGACAACCTGATCATCCAACGGCCGCATCACCCGCAAAATCCGCTCCATATCGAAATGCCCGTAACTGACACCCGTGTAAAACGCATCGCGTTGCAAATAGTCCATTCGGTCCGCATCAATTTGGCTGGAAATCATGCTGACGACGAGTTTGTTCGGATGGGTTTTTTCAATGACATCTGCCACTTCACGCGGAAATTCATTCCCCATTCGACGAAGGACCGCGTTCACCTCGGTTTCTCCCATAATAATCTCTCTTGTCCAACTTTCATGGTCCGTATCAAACACTTTCTCAAACGAATGGGAGAAAGGACCATGTCCAATATCATGGAGAAGTGCCGTTACCAAGCAAAGCAAACGGTCTTCTTCATTCCAGTGCGGCCTGCCCTGAAAAACGTCAATCATTCGCCGCATAATTTCATACACCCCAAGCGAATGGTTAAAACGTGTATGCTCCGCTCCGTGAAAGGTGAGAAACGTCGTCCCCAGCTGGCGCACCCGCCGCAACCGTTGAAACTCTTTCGTTCCAATCAAATCCCAGATTAACCGATCACGGACATGGATATATCGATGAACCGGGTCCTTGAACACTTTTTCTTCTTTTAATATTGTATTGCCTCTGCTCATATGGCAAAGCCAACCTTTCCATCTCTTTTCTTCATTATAACGAAAGAAAAGGACCAAGCAAACGAAAACGCCAGCTAAACTGCATCCAACAAGTGTTTTATTTGCAAAAGAGCGGAATGCCATTTGGATCGACATGGCCGAATCTCTCCTATAGAAACAATGCGTGTTATACTGAGAAGACATGAAATTTATTTGAACGGAGCTTAAGGGAATGACAAGTTTACAAACGTTTCCGGGAAACGAATGGCGTTGGTTAAATCATTCGGAAAAGGGACTGGCTTACAGCCCCCTTCATTCCTTCGCATATGATGACACCCTTTGCGAAAGCGTCGGCAAACAAGACGCTTTTCCGACCGTGCATACATGGGTTCACAAACCGACGATTGTGCTCGGCACCCTGGATAGTCGCCTGCCTTCTATCCACCGCGCGATAGAGCAACAAAATAAAAATGGCTTTGATACAATCGTACGCAATTCCGGGGGCCTCGCTGTTTTTCTCGATCCGGGAATTCTAAACATCTCGCTCATCGTAAAAGATACGAAAACCTTCACGATCAATGCTGCTTACACGTTCATGTGGAACTTTGTCCGGGAGATGTATCGGGACGCAACACATGAAATATTGACAGGCGAAGTCGTCGGATCTTACTGTCCGGGCAATTTTGATCTCAGTATCGGGGGAACAAAATTTGCGGGCATTTCCCAGCGTCGTCTACGTAACGGGATATCCATCCAAGTGTACCTCGCCATTACAGGTACCGGGTCCGAACGGGCAGAAATCATCCGTCAATTTTATCAAGCAGCCGGAGGGGATCACAATCCCTCAACGCCAACGGTCGAGCCGCGAACGATGGCTTCCCTGTCGGAATTGTACAAGCGGGAAATGACAATTGCTGACAGTGAAGCGCGCATGAAGCGTGTGTTCAATGATCACGGGATCACGCTCACGCCAGCCCAATTATCTTCCAACGAAGAAATTCGTTTCCAAAAAAGATTAGACCTGATCCATGGGCGTAACAAAAAAATATTGGGATACAACTAGAAAGCCCGTTGGCTACGAGCAACGGGCTTCTTTTCATTCGATAGTCCATTTTTCTTCCTTTGTGTGCGAAAGACTGACAAATGTGTCACATTTACGAAATCCCCGTGTGCTCCGTTTTCTTCCCTGCTGTAACATGTGTTAAAATAGGGCTTGGAGCACAGGAAAGAGAGAAAGGAGCATACGAAATGCCTGAGCCTGCAGAAACCATTGATGGCTGGTATTGCCTGCATGATCTCCGTTCGATTGACTGGACATCATGGAAACACGTACCGGAGGATGAAAAACAAGAGATACTTGCTGAATTCACGGCTATGGTCGACAAATGGATAGACAATGAACAAAAAGAAGAAGGTAGCTACGCTCTGTATTCCATTTTAGGGCAGAAAGCGGACCTCATGTTCATGTTGCTCCGTCCGACGATGGAAGAATTGGAACAAATTGAAAAAGCCTTTAATCAATCACGCTTAGCCGAATATACGGTTCCGGCATATTCCTATGTCTCCGTTGTGGAACTGGGTAAGTACATGTTCCGCGGCGAAGGGGACCCTCTCGAAGACCCGAGCGTCCGCGAACGCGTCTTCCCGATATTACCGAAATGGGAACACATTTGCTTTTACCCGATGGACAAAAAACGTGAAGGCGACGATAATTGGTACATGATGCCCGCGAAAGACCGAGGACAATTGATGTACGGCCACGGGATGGTGGGCCGCAAGTACGCGGGATATGTCAAACAAGTCATTACCGGCTCCGTCGGTTTCGATGATTGGGAATGGGGCGTTACTTTATTTGCCCACGACGTCATTCAATTTAAAAAACTCGTTTATGAAATGCGTTTTGACGAAGCCTCCGCGCGTTTTGCCCAGTTTGGCCCTTTCTATGTTGGAAATGTATTGGAAAAAGATAACATCACAGGGTATTTCCAAGTATAATTGTCGGAATAAACCTTGACAAATCATGTTCATTCTTTTATCTTTTAAAGTATTCCAGTAAATAGGATACGGTGGATAGTGGATATTTTCACCTACTATTAAAGGGTGGAAATATCCTTTTTTACTACATATGCAGGAGGAGATAGGGTTGAAAACTAGTTTGTTGGGATATCCCCGCATTGGAGAGAAACGAGAATGGAAAAAAGCGCTGGAGGCACATTGGGCCGGGAACCTAAGCAGCGAAGACCTTCATGCCGAAATGAAGGCCGTTCGTTTAAACCACCTAAAAAAACAACAGGATGCCGGAATTGAAACCATCCCGGTGGGGGACTTTACGTATTATGATCATATTCTCGATGCATCCGCCATGTTCGGATTAGTCCCGGACCGCTTTGAATACGACGGCGGAAGTGTATCGCTAGAGACATACTTTGCAATGGCCCGGGGGAACAAAGACGTGCCTGCCTCCGAAATGACAAAGTGGTACAACACGAATTATCACTACATCGTTCCTGAAATCGAAAATAAAACTCCCACATTGACCGCAAACTACCTGCTGGATGCTTACAAGGAAGCAAAAGAAGAACTTGGCATTGAAGGAAAGCCTGTGATCATTGGCCCTTATTCATTTCTGAAATTGGCAAAACATTATAAGAACGATGCGTTTCCCGAATTACTCACCCAATTCACCGACGTTTATGTTGAACTTTTCCAAACGCTTGCCGATGAAGGCGTCCAATGGGTACAAGTGGACGAGCCTTCCCTCGTCACGACGATTCCGGAAGAAGACGTTCCACTGATTCGCAAAACCTATGAAACACTCCAAAAAGAAGTACCGCAACTTAACGTTTTATTACAAACGTATTTTGAAGCTGTCAGCCATTACGAGAAAGTCATCGAACTCCCCGTAGCCGGCATCGGACTGGATTTTATCCATGATCAAGGTAAGAATCTGCATGCCTTGCAAACACACGGCTTTCCTAAAGACAAAGTGCTTGGAGCAGGAGTGATCGACGGCCGCAATATTTGGAAAGCGAAACTCAAAGATAAGCTTGTGCTATTAAATGAAGTTCAAAATTATGTGCAGAATGATAAGATTTGGCTTCAACCATCCGCGAGCTTACTACATACGCCTGTAACCGTGGAAAATGAACCGGCACTTGATGCAACCTTGAAACAGGCCCTTTCATTCGCCGACGAGAAAATGGAGGAACTTCGTCTCCTGCAAGAGTTGGGCGTCGGGGAATCTAAAGCGAAGGACAAAATATTGGCAGACAACGAGGAAATTTTTACTGCTCTTAAAGAAAAGGGTTGGCGCAAGGAAGAACCGGATACGGCTACCTCCAAGGGAGTGAGCCGTACGCTAAGCTATGAAGAACGCCGAAAAAAACAATTAGAGAAGTGGCCATTGCCTAAGCTCCCCACAACAACGATCGGAAGTTTCCCACAAACGCGCGATGTTCGCCGTTTACGTGCCCGATTGAAAAAGGGAGAGCTTACACGGTCAGAATACCAATCCGCCATCCAATCCCATATCAAGACGTGGATTGACCACCAGGAAGAAATCGGTTTAGACGTGCTCGTCCATGGTGAATTTGAGCGAAACGATATGGTCGAATACTTTGGCGAGCGCCTGGAAGGCTTTGCTTTTACAAAAAACGCCTGGGTGCAATCCTACGGTTCGCGCGGGGTGAAACCTCCGATCATCTACGGGGATGTACGGTTTAAAGAGCCGATGACCGTGGAAGAAACCGTCTATGCCCAGTCGTTGACGGACAAACCTGTCAAAGGCATGCTTACCGGACCCGTCACGATTCTCAATTGGTCCTTTGAACGGGACGATCTGCCGAAGCAACAAGTTGCTTTTCAAATTGCGGAAGCGATGAAAGAAGAAGTGAGCGCCTTGGAAGACGCCGGCATCGAAATGATTCAAATCGATGAACCTGCCTTGCGCGAGGGGTTGCCGCTGAAACGTGAAGATTGGCCGACCTATTTGGAATGGGCCGTGCAAGCGTTCAGGGTAAGCTCTTCCTATGTGGAAAATACGACCCAAATTCACACCCATATGTGCTACAGTGAATTTCAGGATATTATCGATGCGATCAGCGCCCTTGATGCCGATGTTATCTCTATTGAAACGTCCAGAAGCCAAGGCGATATTCTGGAAACGTTTGAAAATAATGTTTATGATAAAGGCATAGGCCTTGGCGTTTACGACATTCACAGCCCACGGGTGCCATCGGAAGAGGAAATGTTGCACGTTATGCGCCGTGCCCTCCGCGTGCTCCCCGCCGATCTCTTCTGGGTCAACCCGGATTGTGGCTTAAAAACGCGCAATGAGGAAGAAACGGTTGCCGCCCTAAAAACAATGGTGACTGCCGCCGAAAAAGCACGTGCAGAAGTGACAAGCTAATGTTTTCAGAAGCAATCAAGAGCCTCCCGCCCTCAGAGCAGGAGGCTCTTTTTGGCTTGTCGAGAAGAATAAGACGGCGCTAGTTCGATCAGAACAGGTGGAGGTCGTCCACCATTCGAAGAATTGTGGGATAAAGGGTGGAAAGCGATTATAAAGAGCTATGTCGCGATCATATTTTAGGGTGGGGCTTCGGCTGCCTATTTGAACACCCAGTGTAACACTCTATCCATATTTCTAAGCGCTCACCGTTCATAATTGTGTTTTTCTTCTACGCTATCATCCTCCCGATGGATGATCAGCTGTGTGCCTTTATTTCGGGCAATTTCACGGCCGCGTGTCACGGCTTCTTTTTTATTTTCAAACACTTCCGATGGCTGGTAAGCCCCCTCTGCTTGTACAGCCCAACCTCCTTCGGAGTGGGGAGTTACAAATTGCGGGCGTTCGAGCAATTCCGGGCGGCTGCCGTCCCGATCATTTTCCGGGGTCGTATCCTCTTCTTTTAAAAACTGCTGAATTTCCGACTCACTGGCATTTTCGCGCCATTCCTTCGCTTGTTCGGTAGCAATCGGAATCGCCCTTCCTTCATCATGTCCATCCTCAAGCATAGCATTGCCTATCTCAATAGCTTTTTTTCGAACCGTTCGATCCATGTTCTTCCATGAACTGGGGTAATCATTCATATTCCACGCCATATCCATCACCTCTTTTTTGTTTTCCTATTCCCGGTACAATCACCTTTTAATCAAACGAAAAATAAAACATATATGCTTCATTGAATCATATAATGTAATAATGCTCAGAAGAACCAAGACACCACTTGGGGGTGGCCGTGAATGGCAGTGATACCGGCGACAGAACAGGATGTGCAAGTCCTCGCTCGGTTAATGCGGGCAGAAGCGGAAGGTGAAGGCAATCTAGGCATGCTCAATGCAGGTACGACAATGGTCAACCGTGTACGATTTAACTGTTCGGATTTTGAGGATATCCGTACGATCGATCAGATGGCCTTTCAATCTCCGGGAGGATTTGAAGCCGTTCAAAAAGGTCACTTTTATCAACGGGCACGAGATAATGAAATCCAACTTGCCCGCCGTCTCATTCAAGGTGAACGTTTCCACCCCGCTCAACGGTCTCTGTGGTTTTTTCGACCGCCCGGCGCTTGTGATCCTGACTGGTTTGGCCAACCGCTCATCGGTCGATATAAACTACATTGTTTTTATGAACCAACACCCGAAGAGTGTCCGGAAATGAAGTAAGATAAAAATATAAAGGAGGAAATATTGTGTACGTAAATCCCTGGTACGGGTATTACCCGTATTACCCACAACAATATGGCATGCCTGATGTGTACCGACAAGAACAAATGAACCAACAGCAACAACAGCAGCAGCAAATGCAACAAATGCAACAACAAATGGAGCAGCAGCAAATGGGAGCACTTCCGGTTGAACAATCATACATCGAGAATATTTTACGATTAAATTTGGGCAAGGATGCAAGGGTGTATATGACTTTTGGAAATGGAGGAAATCAACAGTCACAAGTGTTTGAGGGCAGATTGGAAGCAGCCGGGCGTGACCATATCATTATCGTTGATGATAACACCGGGAGACGCTATCTACTGCTTATGATCTACCTTGATTATGTCACGTTCGATGAACCCCTTGATTACGAGTATCCATTTGCTAATGAAGGAGAAGCCGGGCAGCAATTGGTTCAATATTCTCCCCGTTAAAATGAAGGCGGCCAAACGGCCGCTTTTTACATAAAGAAGGCATGATTCTTCGATTGCAGGCAAAAGCTAGTACTATATTTAGAAATTCTTGATATGCCACTCTTTGGGCAGCGTGACTCCTGCCCCCCTTTCGGAGAGGGAGGTCTCTTTTTTAGAGACGACAACGGAAGAATCGTCCCTCTCGGGGCGGGGGATAACCTTTTGACGAACAATTACGCGAATATTGTTCCTCTCAGCTCGAGGGATATACCTTTGGACGGACGATTACGCATAGCGACCGTTCACTTTTTCTTTCTTTTGACAGTCAAACTTCTTTTCAGCTAGTGTATATTAAGGAAGGTCGGCTAAGTTCGCCACGTCCTGTGGCAACGCCGACACTAGCACTTCCTGTGCGTCGGAAGGCCAGTGTGCCACGTCCAGATAAGAGACGGGCAATGAACGGCGGGAGATTGTCTCCCCCATTCCAACTGTTAGGTAATGATTTTTTATTGAAGGAGAGGGGCAATGCGCGAAAGCACTTTGGATGCAAAACCACGGAAACAAAGCGTGCGCCAAATGTTTAAGGACTTGTTTTCCCGGGTTCGCCCGCATTGGCGTTTGATTTTGATTGCTGTCATTGCTGTACTTTTTGTCGCCTTGATTGAGTTTGCGATTCCCCAATTCATCCAATATACGATTGACGTTGTCATCCCCGAAGCACAATTGGACATGCTCGCCTGGGTAATTGCCGGCATTATTGGCGGAGCTTTCCTCCTCATCGGTTTTCAATTTGCGGGAAGTTATATCATGGCTATCGTCGGACAACGGGCACTTTATGATCTCCGAAATGAGTTGTACAGTCACATGCAACATTCCGATGTTTCTTTTTTTGACAATAATCGTACTGGAGATTTAATGTCGCGGATGACCAATGATGTTAATATGTTGCAGCAATTGCTTGCTTCCGGTCTCTTGAATTTACTGACGGATATCTTTATTTTCATAGCGATATCCACTTATATGTTTTATGTAAATTGGCAGCTTGCTACCCTGATCTTGTTAACGTTTCCCCTTCTTTTTTATCTCACGCGGTATTTTGCCAAACGGATTCGCACCGCCTACTTAAGGGTCCAGGGAAGCCTTGCCGAAATGAACAACCATTTACAAGATACTTTTTCGGGTATTCGCCTCGTCAAATCCTTTGCCATGGAACGCTATGAAGAAGAGCGATTTTCCAAACGTAATGAAACAAATCGGCAAGCGAATATCAACGCGGCGAAAAATTTTTCTTTATTCGGACCGCTCGTCAATTTCATCAATTATTTAGGGATGGCCATCGTCGTGGTGTTTGGTGCTTGGCAAACGATCGGCGGAGACATGACCGTCGGCATGATCGCCACCTTTATCGTCTATGTGCGCCTTTTGCAAAATCCTATCCGGCGCGTCAGCCGATTAATGAACACCATTCAACAAGCAGCCGCTGCTTATGACCGCATCATGGCAATCTTGGAGACGGAGCCTTCCATTCAAAATCCGGAAAATGCGCAGTCCTTTTCCATCCGTGATGGAGACGTCAAGATCCAGCAAGTTTCTTTTGCCTACGACAACGAACTCGTGATCAAAAATATCGATGTCCATTTTCAAGCCGGAAAAACGACCGCCATCGTCGGCCCTTCAGGTTCCGGGAAAACGACCTTAACGCAATTAATCAGCCGATTTTACGATCCGACCGCGGGCACGATCACCATCGACGGCACACGTATCGATACGGTCACGCTTTCTTCCCTTCGTTCTCAAATTGGCGTTGTCAGCCAAGACATTGTGCTATTTAACGGTACCATTCGTGATAATATTGCTTACGGGTTGCCGAATGCCAGTTTTACCGATATTCAACAAGCAGCACGTATCGCTGACGCGGAAACGTTTATTAACGAGCTTTCGGACGGGTATGACACCACGGTCGGCGAGAGAGGCGTTAAGCTTTCCGGCGGCCAAAAACAACGAATTTCTATCGCCCGTGCCCTCTTAAAAGCGCCGGCAATCATTTTGCTTGATGAAGCTACCTCCTCGCTGGATACGGAAGCGGAAAAAACCATTCAAGCAGGATTGGGCCAGTTGTTACAAAACCGAACAGCAGTCGTGATTGCCCATCGGCTTTCTACCATTCAAAATGCCGATCATATCGTCGTCCTTGACGAGGGCCAAGTGGTGGAACAAGGGACGCATCAGGGATTACTGGCAAAAAACGGACGTTACCGAAGGCTTTATTATTCGCAGTTTCATGAGAAAGTTTTTAGCTAATTCTTAACCGCTATTTCTCCTTTTAAGCTAGAAGATATGTTACAATACTGGGCAACACCTTATTGATGGTTGTCAAAAATGACTTTTTTGCTATAAAGTGTTTTATTCACTTTCATTTATCCGTTATAATCACAAATAGGGAGGTGAGATACAGATGCCATTCGTCATTACTTCACCCTGTGTTGAAGAAAAAAACGGGTCTTGTGTAGAAGTTTGTCCGGTTGATTGCATTGAAGAAGGAAAGGACATGTTCTACATTGATCCGGATATCTGTATAGATTGCGGGGCATGCGAACCCGTATGTCCGGTGGAAGCTATTTATCCGGACGACGAAGTACCTGAAGCAGAAGCCCAATACATTGAATTAAACCGCGCATTTTTTGAAGAATAATGACCGGTTCCCAGGCGCAGGTGTTGACCCCTGAGGGTTAGTCAGCACCTGCTTTTTTTCCACTATCAGGTACTGTGCGATAGGATAAGAAACGTTGTGACTTTCGCCTTTCTTGGCGAAAGTCAAGTTTTTCTAAGATATCGCCATTTTTCTTTGGAATTTTTAAAACTCCCATGATATAACGATAAGAGTTAGGGGGAGCTATACCTATGGGAAAGATAAATGGTCACAATCTTTGGCGCGGGTTAATCATGGGGACCGTTGAAACGATCCCCGGCATCAGCAGTGGTACGATCGCCGTGGTGCTCGGCATCTATGAGCGCTTAATCGCCGCTATTAATGGCTTATCCACGCGGGAATGGAAGCAAAGTTTTGCTTTCCTTATCCCCCTCGTCGCCGGTATTTTTGTAGCCGTGTTTTCGAGCGCCAAGATTCTCAACTGGCTTCTTGATTATTATCCACTTCAACTGTCCTTCTTTTTTTTGGGATTAATTATCGGTATTGTCCCTTTTCTGTTGAAGAAAGTGGAATATAAACGAACGTTTTCCGGCATTCATTATATCGCTTTATGCATATCGCTTCTGCTTATTGCACTGTTTGGCATTATGCAGGGCCCTGCTCATTCGAGTATGCTTGGTTCACTGAACGCAAATCACTATATAGCGATCTTTTTTCTCGGGTGGGTCGCGAGTTCAGCAATGATATTGCCTGGGTTAAGCGGATCTTTTATACTGTTGGTGTTTGGGTATTATGAGACCATTATTGATGCACTGGATCATTTCCATCTCCCGGTTTTACTTACACTCATTGCCGGCATAGGTATCGGGGTGCTCATTACAAGTAAGATTGTCCATTTCTTTTTAAGGCAATTTCCGGTCGGAACATATGCAGTAGTGACGGGCATGGTCTTGGGCTCCGTATTTGTGATCTACCGAGGAATGCCTGCAGACGTTGGAGGGTTCATCGCTTCGATCATCGCCTTGGCCATCGGTTTTTACGTTGCCTTATTACTTGGAAAAGTAGAGCATAAGCAATGAGGGGGCCATAATGGACCATTTGATTTATTTCATCATCATATTTTTGGGAGCGGCCATTCCCTTTATCGAATATATGACCGTTATTCCATTAGGAGTTATTATAGGTCTTCCTCTCCTGCCTACGATCGTTTTAGGATTTGCGGGCAACCTTGTTACCGTACTCTTAGTCATCTTTCTCGTAGATAAAATACGGGAATTTTTACAGAGGAGGAAAAAGCAAAACGCTCGCCTCCCAGCTACGGAAAAAGGAAGCACGAGCAGTTCCAACATCGATCAAGAGTCCAATAATAAAACCGAGGCAACAGCCACAACCGAGGTGGCTTGGGAAGAATCTTTCACCAGCAAACGTAGAGAACGAGCGCAAAAGCTTTGGGATAAATACGGCTTGCCCGGGCTCGCAGTGCTCGGCACCGGGCTGCTAAGCAGCCATTTAACAGCAATGATGGCTTGTACCTTTGGCGCAAATCGTACGTATATCATAATCTGGATGGCAATCAGCCTTGCGCTATGGTCGATCCTTATCGGGATCGCTTTTCAATTGGGAATGGATGCGATTTTTAGATAACGAAACGTTTTTCGCAGAACAAACACCTGTGGCCAGATCCACAGGTGTTTGTTTTAAAACACATTCATTCGAATCAAATCCTCAACACAACGATCAACAATAATATCCAGCCTGCGATAAACGCAACCCCTCCGATCGGCGTGATTGCACCGAGCCAAGTCATTCCGGTAAGCGCCATCGTGTATAGGCTCCCGGAAAACACAATGATTCCAAAAAGCATCAAGCTTCCTGCCCAACCGAGCAGCGTGGTTCCACCGATGACTGCCGCAGTCAATCCGACAGCAATAATTGCCAGCGCGTGAAACATGTGATATTGCACGCCGGTTTGATAATTTGCCAACATGCGCTCACTTACTCTGCCCTCCAAACCATGAGCGCCGAAGGCTCCAATGGCAACTGCGAGTGCCCCCATGATCGCTCCGATGGCTAATAACGTTTTTGACATTTCCATCCCCCACGCTTTCAAATACCTATTTGAATTAAAATTCCAGTAAATTGCCTTGAGCTTGAGCGGAAACCTCGTGCCCCTCTCGGGACCGTGGAACGGCTGCCGGAGCCTTCGTTTGCATCCCTTCCCCTTTTACAGGAGCCGGCTGTTCTTTTTTGCTGGAAATAGCGCCGCTTCCTTCTTCAATTAGCTCACTAAATGCACGGATCAGCCGCGCATGTTCACGAATTTCCTCTTTCGAATCTGTCTTTTTCAGGGCATGCTCCAGGTTTGCCGTTTCCTGTTTTATTTTCGCAACGATCGTCTCTGCAGCTACATGCATCGAATTCCTCCTATTCCCCAATTTTACCATAACACGAGGGAGGTCTGTTCCAGATCACGCTTCCGTCCCACTGCTTAGCCCCACTATCAAACACAGTGCTTACATCCTACCGTAATTCCGCCATCAACGTTTCTCGTTTTCAATCATTTAAAAAGGCCTTGAAAAAGGCCCTAGTTCACCGATTTATGATTCATCGGTTGATGGGCTTGGATCAATGCGGTCGTATCCAAAGCCCTCGATTTTAGGATAATTTTCATTATCCACAATCCAGATGATACCTTCATTGTCTTTTACGATGATCTCATCTTTTTTTAAAGCTTCACGTGCTTCTTTAATATCTTCATAACGTTCAGCTGGTATTTGCATATCGTCAATTTTGATCATCGTCTCACCTCCGAACATGGTGTTCATAGCTTTTCCCGGAAAACAGCTAGCGTAAACAAGCGATTTTTTTGCACGTCACGCGTTATCTGTACCAGTTTTACACCATTGGATCGTCTCTCTGCCCATTTGCTTCAAAAAAGCATTCGCTTTTGAAAACGGACGACTTCCAAAAAAACCTCGATGTGCAGAAAACGGGCTGGGATGGGGAGCTCGGATAACAGCATGTTGGTCCTCGATGAAAGAAACTTTCGCTTGAGCGTGACGGCCCCATAAGATAAAAACAACCGGCTCTTTCTTCGCGCTCACGGTTCTGATTACTTGATCCGTAAACATTTCCCACCCCTTGCCTTGATGAGAAGCCGCTTCCCGGGCGCGAACGGTTAACACCGTGTTAAGGAGCAGTACCCCTTGCTTGGCCCATCCGCGTAAATCTCCGTTTTCCGGCATTTCACAATCGACATCGTGCATAAGTTCCTTAAAAATATTTCGAAGCGACGGGGGCAATTTGACACCCGGCTGCACGGAAAAACTTAATCCATGTGCTTGCCTCGGGCCGTGATACGGGTCTTGTCCGAGAATCACCACTCTCGTATTTTCATAGGACGTATAATGTAATGCATTAAAAATATCATACATATCCGGATAAATGGAGTGATTGGTATATTCTTGCTTCAAAAACGATCGCAGTTGTTGATAATAGGCTTTATGAAATTCCTCTTCGAGATGGTATGTCCAATCATTGTGCAAAGGGTTATTCATGTCCGGTTCCTCCATTGTTTCACGTGAAACATTTGCCTCGTTTCTTCCGGTGGGGATGAAAGACCCCCCCTGATGAAGGTTTCACTTATGATAAGGGGTGCCTTTTTGAATTTGTGTGATGCGATAAATCTGTTCCAAAAGCATTACGCGTATCAACTGATGGGGAAACGTCAGTGATGAAAATGACCAGCGCAGGTCAGCTCTCTGTAAGACATTATCGCCAAGGCCGAGAGAGCCTCCAATCATGAACGTGAAATTACTCTGTCCATGTATCATAAGCTGATCAATCTTCACGGCCATTTCTTCTGAACTAAACATTTTACCTTTCCGATCCAATGTAACGACGTATGTTTGCGGCTTCACGTGTTGTAACAAGCGCTCCCCTTCCTTATTCATCACTTGAATGGCTTCCTTTTCGCTGAGATGTTCAGGTGCACGCTCATCTGCCACTTCTTTGCTCGAAAATTTTATGTCCTTCTTTAATCGTTTTTCGTATTCTTCCATGCCTGCCAATAAATATTTTTCCTTTAATTTTCCAACCGCGAGCAATTGAATATTCATGCCTCTCCCCTTATCCACAAAAGTTATCCACAAATTCACAATAAGTTGTTGGTTTCTTGTATAAACCCACCTACGACTGGGTTGCATTTCAGCTTCTATTGTGAATAAATGTAAACTTCCATCAGAAGTAGCCGGCTAAGATCGCCATCTCTTGTGGCGCGCCGGCAGACGATCAAGTTGAAACCGTATCAAAAGAGCAAATGTAACGACACTCAGCTGAATGAAGACAAAAATGCTTGATATAGGGGATTTTTGTTCTTCAAACGGACGGATTTTCGAAGACAAAATCACAGATTATGCGTACCTTTTTCCTCAAAACCGGTGTCAATGTTTGATCCCCTGTTTTTAGATTCAACCATCTGTATCTGTCTTACATTTTAATGGTGAAAGGACTTGTGCAACGTCTACACTAGTGCAGGACGCTGAAATAAGTGATCACATCTGGAAATGATATTGTTCGTCGGGTCATTGCCCGTACAGCAGCCGTATAACGGCATCGGCGGATCGGCAACAATTGGCCGTAAAAAGCATCCATACGGACAAAGTCAGTAGTCGAACTGCAAAAAATGTCCGTAAAAGGCATTTATACAGCCAAACGAGGGAGCGCGCATGCTTTTTCGATGTTACCCTTGGGTATGGCCGGATAATTCGACCACTCTGCACTAGTACAAAGTGGTTGAAATGAATGGTCACACCTGTAAAGGATAACCTTTAAACGTCCAACGAAACGGCTTGGCCAGAAATCGATGATCATCATCAACTTAGTGTATCAATAGATAAGCCAAATCTTCAACGGAATGGAAGTGGCTCTCGTATTGATTCGATTTCGGGATAGAAATGCTAAACCAACGTTCAATTTGATTGAGCCATGAGCGGTGTTTCGGTGTATAAATGAATCGGATGCTGCTTCGGCTTCTCAGCACCCCTATGCTCGTATTTCATGCTGATGCTGTCTTTTCTTCGGCATAGTTACTGCGCTTCGCTTCCTTTTCATGCCGAAACCAAGCATGCTTCGACTTCCGAGCATGCCTTTGCCCTCGTTTCATGCCAATGCCGTCTTTTCTTCGGCATATTCGTCACTTTACGTCCCCTTTCATGCCGATGCCTTGGTTGTTTCGGACCCCACACTGCTGCATATTCGTTCAATGATCCCCGCCCTACATCCTTGACTCATCGATTGTTTTGCATAGGGAGGATAGTATCAAATAAACATCTAGGTTTTGGTGCAACAACGGAGGGGACCACTTATTTTAGCCACTAACACCTTCCGTACTTCGAAATCGGTTAGTCGCCCATCTTTTCCGGATAACAGGTCTCGGATGCCGAGATGTCAGATGAACGTTATTTCCTAGAAGTCCCTCCCTTTCCTTCTTCGGTATGTCAGGCCTCTAAGTTTCTGTGGTTTGGATTCCGACCTCCGGGCTCGTACCACCGGGAGAAAGGAATCCTCGAACTTATACGAGGATTTCCATATTTGTATTTCACAAAGTGTCTTGTTGTTCTTGTAGTTCAATCGTCGTTTCCTGCAATTCACCCTCGCGATAAAAAGATATGGTTACCTCATCGCCAACGTCGAGTCCCGTATAAAGATACATGCGGAGATCATGGGCAAATTCAATCTCTTGGTCATCCATCTCAACGATCACATCATATTCCTGCAATCCGCCTTCTTCCGCAGATGAACCCGGGAAGACGTTCGTGATAAATACACCGGAAGTTACATCCTCTGGCAAGTTAAGCGTTTCTTGCCAATGATAACTTGGAATATCACTGACGGAGCCCATTTCAACCCCAAGTTCAGGCCGTTCGACTTCACCTAGATTTTCGATGTCTTCAATGACAGGTAAAACGATGGATGTCGGGATCGCAAAGCCCATGCCTTCACTTTGGGCAATTTCCATGGAATTAATGCCGATCACTTGGCCTTGGGCATTTAATAGCGGACCGCCGCTGTTGCCTTGATTAATGGCAGCGTCTGTCTGGATCACTTCCGCGTTCCAATCGATTTGACCATTGCCTGTCAAATCAACCGGAATGGAACGGTCTGTTGCACTGATAATCCCTTGGGTCACGGTGCGGGCAAACGTTGGTCCCAAAGGATTCCCGATCGCAATAGCCGGCTCTCCCGGGCTTAAATTGTCAGAATCGCCGAATTCAGCCACCACTTCAATCTCGTCCTCAATGTCTTCGGTCGATACAACTAATACGGCAAGGTCTGTCCAAACATCTTCACCGACCACTTCGGCTCCGACTCGCTGCCCTTGGCTCAAGCTTATTTCTACCTGATCAGACCCTCGAATGACGTGTTCATTCGTAACAATGAACGTCTGATTATCTTCCTCTTTATAAATGACTCCTGAACCGGTGCCGGCTTCGATTTCTTCGCCCTCACCTCCGGGTTCTCCGGGCGGACCACCGCCACCCCCCCAAAAGCTTTCCTCTTGCATATTAAAGACCCCGACAACGGCATCTGAAACACCCTCCACCGCTTCGGTCACATCGGTATGGATGTCAAAACTCACTTGTTCCGAGTCACCGGCAAAGAAATCACTATCATTCGTTGACCCTTGCTCCTCCGGGGCTGTTAAATCGTTCGTTTGAAAGAGGGCAAGGGCGGCAGCCACCACGAGCGCACCGATGATTGCACCTACAATTCCTGATAGCCCCACGCCGCGCCGCCGTTTTTTCTTTTCTCTGTTTTCATTCCCGTAATGATCATCATAATAGCCCATCTGCTCCGTCCACCTTTCCGGTCTGTTATCGCTCGCGGGTAACGTTGTTATTCCATAAGTATGCCCAATGAAGGAAACGTTGCAATTGATGTCCATCATATCCACAAGCGTCAATTTTAATCTACCCAACGATCTAATTTTCATAAGCAGGAGCAAAACTTACCCCAGCTTTTGCAACGAGGTCGGCATGAATGGATCCGTATCACGGATTTGAATACCGTTTGGCGTATAATCTATCCCCTGTTCCTCCATGGTTTGCTCTGTCGTCATCCTGGCGAGGTCTTTTAAATTATTATCTTGGCTCAAATGCGCCAAATAAACATACCGCGTTTTCTCACCGACGATTGTCGTTAACGCCTTTGCCGCGTCGTCATTGGAAATATGGCCGGTATCTCCAAGTATTCTTCGTTTAATGTTCCATGGGTATCGCCCCATTCTCAGCATATTCATATCATGGTTCGATTCAAAGATCAGCGCATCAGCATCGGCGAGTGTTCCTTTAATATGATCACTGACGTATCCCATATCTGTAGCCAACGCCAATTTTTTCTTTTCATGATGAAAGACAAAAAACATCGGGTCAACCGCGTCATGGGAGACACCGAATGACTCCACATCTATATCGGCAAACGTTCGTACATCTCCTGTCTCCAAGTGAAAGCATTGCTCTTTACTAATTGGCCCGATCGTATCAAGCATCTGCTTCCACGTACGTTCATTGGCATAGACAGGCAATTGATACTTACGGGCCAACACGCCAACCCCTTTCACGTGATCACTATGTTCATGGGTGACGAGCACTGCGTCAATGTCTGATAAAGAACGACCAATTTGTTGGAACATCTTTTCGATTTTTTTGCCACTTAGTCCTGCATCGATTAAAAGTTTGGTTTGATTCGTCTCCACATAAATGGCATTTCCCGTACTCCCACTCGCTAAAACGCTAAAAGCAATCCCCATACAGCAAATCCTCCTAAGGCTCCCGTATCGTTTCTTCGCCTTCCACTGCAGAAACCAGATAAACCTCCGGTCGCTCTTCTGTATTCTCAAATTCTTCTTGAACGACAATTCGGTAATGAGGGGCGTACAGCACTTCGTTGCTCACGTACTCCTCGGACAATGCACTATAATACACGTATTCAACATTTGTCACGGTGGAGTTTGTCGTTAGCATATTCTCTTTGATGAGTGTATCAATGGCATCCAACGCAGAGCTTATCGATTGCTCCGCCATGTTCTCCGTATGAACGAACTGTTGGGCAAATGCATGAATAGCACCGTCTTCATTTTCATAAATGGTGAGATGCGTATTTCTCGGAGCTATCAATGTCCTATCTTCATGGCTGGCGTAATAATCAATTCGCGTATCGCCCCTGCCCGCAAACCGATATGTGTCCCCCTCGTGTATGTGGCTGTCTATAAATGCACGGCGCTCTTGCCAAGCGTTATCCTCATCAATCTCATAAGGTTCTTCAAGCAAAACGGATAGCTCCCCGGTCTCTGAATCAAATTCAACCTCCTCGTAAACACCGGAGTCATCATAACTATCTTCCACTTCCTCAGGGAGGCTTTCCATGGTACGGCTACGGACGACGGAAAGGGGGATCTCCTCATTCGGGAGATCCGCCTCGATATCAATGTTTTGATAGTCTAACTGAGTTTCCAAGCTATCCTCTACTTCTATGTCCCTTTCGCGGTTTTCCATGTGATCGAACAATTGAGCACACAAAAAGACGTTTAAAAGTAAAAAGGTGAAAATGAAAATCGTCTTTGTTTTATTCCAATCCATTCGAGTCACCTTCCTGATCCCCATTGCCCAACTGGATCCAGCTTCCATCGCTTTTTGCGTACCAATGGGGAACGACATTGACGTACGTATCTACCCTTTCCATTTCATAACCGATGCGAATATCTTCAATGTCCTCAGGTTCAAGAGAGTCGCTTTCTTCAATTTCGTCCAGCACTGACTCGCCGTCGAGGAGCTCCCGCATTTGATCCTCCGGATCATCATTCAACGGTTCATGCTCATCAAACGTAAAAGCGGGACGATCATAACTGGAGATGACATCATTTTGTTGGGTCACATTTATGGAGGAGTAATCAAACCATGTAGCATGTGTATCCAGCACCGGAATGCCGTCCACATGCATTCGAAATTGCGCAGACTCGCCGCCCCCGGACACATTCCAATCATATAGCTGATAACTGTTCGTAAAACCTCCATGCGCGTTAATGAATGCATAAGCAGCAGAAATGATTTGCTCATCCCGGCCATCGGATATTTCGTTTTGAGGATAATCATACTCAATAAAATTACCGAATCGGCTTACCCGCATTTGTCGATCACTGGAATGATACAGCTGCTCCCCTTCCCCCTGATTTCCCAATTCCGGAGTGGATACGGATGCCCGGTCCATAAACAAATAAGGGAGAAGCGCCTCTTCATCAATCTTCGTGGAATGAAATTGCAGTTGAGGGTAAGAAACAGATTCTGCCGGCAAATAAACGGGTTCTTGCAAAGCATCATCGTCCCCGCCTACATGCGCTTCCGTGGCATAATAAACATTGCTCCCGTCCAACTGTTCCATATACATCTGAAACGTATCGATGTCCATATCAATATTCCCTTCCAGCACCTGCTGGTCCTCAAAGGAAACAAGTTGGACATGCAGAGCCCCTCCCTTATCTATAAGGAGCAATCGTTCAAAAGTAAACCTGCTTTCCTGTTGTTCCGCAATGGATGGATCGTCTTCAAACCAATTTTCAACGAGCGTTAATGGCAGTGCTGTCGGCAGAATAAACTCGATTTTATCTTCGTCACTTTCGTAGAGGGGTTCTTGTTCGACACCCTCCATAATTTCTAAATTTCTCCATTCAGAGGAGAATAGATCTGTCGCCATATCATCAACAAAATCCAAAGAACCGTGGGCAGTAATCCACTGTTCATGATCACGATGAAAAACAACGTTAGCCGGTCCAATCACATCGGCCAATTCCACTTGATCAGAGAGCTGATCACTTTCCTCCACGCTTTCTTCATCCAAAAACCTTAGTTCAGGCTGGTATGTCCATAATTGCCAGGTAAGAATAAGGCTCATAATCATCAGTATGGTTAGAATGATAGTTTTCACCCGTTCAACCACTGTGTTCACCTACCTCGCCGGAAGACGCTAAAGGCACGGAGATCGTTATTCTCGTCCCTTGGTTCGGTTCACTGGAAACCCACACCGAGCCCTCATGGGCCTCAATCATTTCTTTCACGATAGCCAGCCCCAGTCCTGTGCCCCCTAAGCTTCTGGCCCGGGCTTTGTCCACACGGTAGAAACGTTCAAATATTTTATGTTGGTCTTTTTTCGGAATTCCCTGGCCTTCATCCTGGATATCAATCCATGCCTCTTCCCCTTGTAATTCGGCACCAACCGTAATCGTACCACCTTCAGGAGAAAACTTGAGCGCGTTCGAAATGACGTTGTCCAACACTTGGGTCATTTTATCCCTATCCATCTCTACTTGAATCGGCCATTGCGGGAGTCGCCGGACAAACGAAACGTTTCGATCTTTCACGAGCATCTCAAATCGGTCCACCAATTGATGGAGCCAATGCGTCAAATCGTGGCGCTCTGTTTGAAGCTCGTGCTCTTCTACATCCGTTTTCGATAATTGTAATAGATCATTCACGAGGCGAATCATACGGTCCGTTTCCACTTGAATAACATTTAAAAACCGCGGAGCAAGATCTTCATCTGCCATAGCGCCGTCTTCCAATGCTTCCATGTAACTTTTCAAGGTCGTTAACGGTGTACGTAACTCGTGGGAGACATTTGCTACGAATTCCCGCCGCTCTCTCTCCATTTTTTCCTGTTCCGTGACATCATGAAGCACTGTAATTAAACCAGTCACATAGCCATCTTCGCTTCGAAGAACGGAAAAGCTCGCTTCTATAAGAGAATCCTCTTGCTCGTCGCTGAAATCCAAAATCAACGGCTCCGAATAATCATAGAGGTCACTCGGGGTAACCTGTCCGGAAAGATCCAAAATGTCCGGGAGAGACTGACCCTTTGCCCCTTCACTGTTTAAAGATAACAAGATTTCCGCTTGTTTATTGAGCAAAATAACACGGCCCAGTTCATCCGTAGCGATCACCCCGTCTGTCATATGGGAGAGGACAGAGCTAAGTTTTCGCCTTTCACCTTCGGTTGTGGCGTTCGCTTCTTTTAAATTCATTGCCAGTGTGTTGAAGGAAGAGGCGAGTTCCCCGATTTCATCATTTCCATAAACACGAACACGACGACTGAAGTCTCCTTCACTCATCACCGCAGACTGTTTCTGCATGTCTTTAATCGGACGAGTAACGGTTCTCGATAAAAGGACGCCGATGACTGCCGTGATTGCTAGTGCAACGCCTCCACTCGTCATAAATATGTTATTTATTTGCGTCACTTCGTCATACATATCTTCCATGGATGACTCCAAATGAATGGCCCCAATGATTTCATCATCGTCTCCATCCAAAGGTTGTGTGATCACCCGCATACGATGGCCGGTGTCCGGATCCAGCAGCATTTCATTCGAGTCTTGTCCAAGCAATGCCTGGGAAACACGTATTTCCGTGTTTAGCAATCCGCCGCTTGGCGTTCCGTGTTGATTGTGGGCCAGTACATTCTGTTGGCTATCCACCACTTGAATGGTGGACCCGGTGCTACTGAGTTCGTTTACTTCATACCGGGAAATTAAATCGTTAATTTCTTGATTGATGTCATTTTGATCCATATCCTCCGTTTCTTGTATAAGTGTTTCCTCGATATTATAAGAAAGCAAACTCATTTGGTCTTCCAATGCATTTCGATGATTCTCTACAAATTGTTCTTCCAAACTATCCATGAAAAATATCCCGATCACCTGAAAAGCAATCAGCAAAAGCATGACGTAAATAAATATTAATTTAAATTGAAAAGATTTAAAGAAACCCGCAATTCGCTTCATCCAACTCTACTCCTGTTCGGGATTCCGGAGATAATAGCCTACCCCTCTTCTTGTAATAATCCAGTTCGGATAACTCGGGTTATCTTCTACTTTCTCCCGCAATCGACGCACCGTGACATCAACGGTTCGTACATCTCCAAAATAGTCGTACCCCCAGACAGACTGCAAAAGATCTTCTCGCGACATCACTTGTCCAATATGACGGCCTAAATAATGGATTAATTCAAACTCCCGGTGGGTAAGCTCAATCGGATTGCCCCGTTTACGAACGAGATAGGCTTCCGGGTCAATCGTTAAATCACCGATATGCTTAATCCCGGTATTTTTTCGTTCTTCTTCGGGGACAACTTGAAGCCTGCGAATATTCGCTTTCACACGCGCAATCAGTTCACGGGTGCTAAAGGGCTTGGTAACATAATCATCGGCACCCAGTTCAAGACCGAGCACTTTATCAATCTCCGAATCCTTTGCCGTGAGCATAATAATCGGCATATCATAATGTTTACGAACCTCACGGCACACTTCCATCCCATCTTTATTCGGTAGCATTATATCGAGTAAAATGAGGTCAGGCTTAAAAGCGTGTACTTTTTCCAGGGCTTCCGTGCCATCATAGGCAACTTCGATTTTAAAGCCTTCTTTCTGCAGTGAAAATTCGAGGATATCAGCAATCGGCTGTTCGTCATCGACAACCAAAATTTTTTCATTCATGATTTTTCTCCCCATTTCGTATTTCCGGACTTTATTCTACAAGTATTGTAACATAGCTGCTCGATAAATGACGTTTATCCTTACATACTAAAAAAGACGCTATCGGCGTCTTTTAGAGGTCAGAGATTCACAACGTTAATAAGTAGTCGCACTTTTTTTCTTCCCTTTAGAAAAAAGCCCCGGAGGCTTCCGGGGTCTCGCGTTTATAAACATGGTGGCTCGAGACGGAATCGAACCGCCGACACGTAGATTTTCAGTCTACTGCTCTACCGACTGAGCTATCGAGCCAACCTATGTAAATGGCGGGCCTGACGGGATTCGAACCCGCGATCTCCTGCGTGACAGGCAGGCATGTTAACCGCTACACCACAGGCCCCGATTTGGTAAGCTTCTTCGTCTAGCGAAAATGGTGAGCCATGGAGGATTCGAACCTCCGACCCTCTGATTAAAAGTCAGATGCTCTGCCAACTGAGCTAATGGCTCATTACGCCCAAAGACAGAATTTATCTTAGCACGTCCAGCGTTTAAATGCAATGGGGAGATGAGGAAATGATCATCGGAAAATCCTAAGCTCCTGTTAGCACAAGGATATTAGCTAATGATAACGATCGACAGGAAGCTGAGTTCAAAGCCGTTTGCCGACCGACATTTGCATTTTTCCAAAAAGATAAAAGGAGGTTTTTTTGGCCCTTTATCATCGTAAATGATATTCTGATAGTGAAAAATGGATAGGAGCCTAACATGATACGACCAGCGAGCACAGAAGACATCGACGAAATCATGAGCATCGCGAAAAAAACCGTCCGGGTGATGAATGCAGAAGGCAGTGATCAATGGAACGAGTCGTATCCAACTGCCAGGCATTTTTTACAAGACCTTAATAAACAATCCCTTTTCGTGCTGGATACCACGGAGCATATTGCCGGTTTCATTGTGATTGACCAACATATTGACCCGCGCTTTCAACAGATGACCTGGACGTATCTCGACCGAGACGCAGGGACTTTTCACCGGCTGGCGGTCGACCCTGATCGTCGCCAACACGAAGTCGCCAGTCAACTCATCCGTTTTGCCGAATCCCGATGTGCATCTATGGGGTTGAAAACGATAAAGGTTGATACGTACGAACGTAATCACAGCGCCCGCTCTTTGTTTGAGCGTCTCGGGTATGGACTTGTCGGACATTCACGAAAGGGGACCGGAAAACCATTTCCGTTTTATTATTATGAAAAAATATTGATCAATAGGGAGGAAGAATAAAATGCAGCGTTCGCAGCGTATCAAAAAGGCCTTGCAACATCGGACGGTGACATTGCCCGACGGCACTTCCCTTCCAAGCATCGGCCAAGGCACGTGGAAAATGGGGGAACATCCCGAGAAGAAAGAGGAAGAGATAGAGGCCTTGCAAATAGGCCTTGATTTAGGGATGAGCGTCATTGATACCGCGGAGATGTACGGAGATGGGCAATCGGAGCGGATCGTTGGAGAAGCCATTAACAATCGCAGAGATGAAGCTTTCCTGGTGTCGAAGGTCTATCCCCATCATGCAACGTTGTCAAAAATCCAGAGGGCTTGTGAAGACAGCTTGCAGCGTTTGAAGACTGATTATTTGGATATGTACCTTTTGCACTGGCGAGGATTTGCAGGAAGTTCGCTGCAAGAAACCGTGGAAGGTTTGGAAGCGCTTCGCAAGGAAGGAAAAATACTGCATTGGGGCGTTTCGAATTTTGATACCTCGGATATGAAAGAACTCACGGAAATAGAAAATGGTTCCAATTGCGCCGTAAACCAAGTGCTCTACCATCTAGGCTCGCGGGGAATTGATTTTGACCTCCTCCCCTGGCAGCGGGAACATCAGATGCCGATGATGGCATACAGCCCCCTTGGCCAAGGTGGTTCACTCATCACCCAATTGATGAACAACTTGAACATTAAAGAAATTGCCGCGAAACATCAAGCAAAGCCTCTGCAAATTGCTCTAGCCTGGACGATTCGTACAAAAGGGATACTTGCCATACCGAAGGGCACGAGCAAAAACCACGTCATGGAAAACGCGGAAGCAGCCACGATAGAGTTGTCAGAGGATGACCTGCGAAAAATTGATAAGGTATTTCCAAAACCGGATCAAAAAGTACCCTTAGATATTATTTGAAAAACCCCGGCGGTGCTTTCGCCGGGGATAGGATCATCTATAGTTTGAGAGATATAAATTTCGTTTCCAGAAACTCATCCATGCCTTGATGGCCGCCTTCTCGGCCGATACCGCTTTGCTTCCAACCGCCGAACGGCGCCTGCGCAGTGGACGGTCCGCCGTCGTTTAAACCGATAATGCCGTACTCCAGCTGTTCGCTTAAGCGGATCGCTTTAGACACGTCGCTCGTAAATAAATAAGCAGCCAATCCATATATGGTGTTATTTGCACGCTCAATCGCTTCTTCCTCGGTTTTAAAAGTCGCGATAGGAGCGAGAGGGCCAAATGTCTCTTCATTCATACAAGCCATGTCTTCGTTGACCCCGCTAATCACTGTCGGCGCCAAAAACAGCCCATCTTTCTTTTTGCCGCCCGTAACGACCTTCGCTCCTTGTTTTTCGGCATCTTCAATATGGGAAAGGACTTTATCGACGGCGCCCTCATCAATTAATGGACCAATGTCTGTATCATCATCAAGCCCATTGCCGATCGTTAAATCTTCAACGGCTTGCTTAAATTTCTTCGTGAATGTCTCTTCAATCGATTCAGCCACATAGATGCGGTTCGCACACACGCATGTTTGCCCGCCATTGCGGAATTTAGATGTCACCGCTTGTTCAACCGCATTATCTATGTCGGCATCTTCAAGAACGATTAAAGGCGCGTGACCCCCAAGTTCAAGCGAGATTTTTTTCATCGTTTCCGAAGCGCCGCTCATTAATGTTTTTCCGACTTCGGTGGAGCCGGTGAAGGTGAGCTTGCGCACGCGTTTATCCTGTTGCCATGCTTCGGAAATTTCGCTGGAAGAACCGGTGACAACGTTGATAACCCCTTTGGGAATTCCTGCCTCCACCGCGAGTTCGGCTAGTTTGAGCGCTGTTAAAGGGGTTTGCGTCGCGGGTTTAATGACAGCGGTACAACCGACGGCTAGTGCCGGCGCGATTTTTCGCGTAATCATGGCTGCTGGGAAGTTCCATGGGGTAATCGATGCGATGACCCCCACAGGTTGATGGGTGACAAACAAACGCTTGTCCGGAGCAGAGGCCGGGATCGATTCCCCGTAGTTACGTTTGCCTTCCTCTGCATACCATTTGATAAACGCGTTTGCATAAGAAATTTCACCACGAGATTCCTTGATCGCTTTCCCTTGCTCTTTCGTCATCGTTTGCGCCAGGTCTTCGTGATTGTCCCCGATCAGTTCAAACCACTTCTCCAGCTTTGCGCCCCGTTCCTCGGCGGTGAGGTTGGACCATGATGGGAATGCTTTATACGCGGCAGTCGCGGCCGCCTCGGCTTCCTTTTCACCGCCTTTCGGGATCGTATCGAGAACGTCTCCCGTCGCGGGGTTGACCACATCGACTTGCTCCAATTTATCGCCGGTCCATTCACCGTTGATAAGGATATTCATCCTCGGATGCTCCTTTCACTTCAAAAGGTTATAATCTAAATTTTCGTATCATCTTTTATATAAATTCCCAACTTTACGCTTGTTGAAACGTCTCTGACGGTGTTTTGAGAGAACCGGCTCGAATCACCTGCATACAGGATATGCTTTTCGGAAGAAATGAGGAAATGGGATTTCGGTCTCTCTCCGAGCGGTCTTTTTCTGAATCACCTGGGTCTCGTTCTGAATATAGCGACGAGTGTACCGAAGGCCGATTTTGCATTCTGAATAAACAAATAATTGTTTCGAATACTACGCGCAGCCCAAGGTTCATTCGGACACTTTCCCTACGTTTCCCGGCAAATGTGTCCGAATCGGGGCACCGGATTGATCACCTTCGCCAATCCCTAGCTCCTAAAACCCATATGCTTCTTCTTGCGCTTTTCGCATGCTTATATGCTGCTCCGTTCGTCTCACGGTGTCATCCACCAATCGATTGATACGGAGCAAGACATCATCATTGGTGATTTCTTTTCGATGGAAGTCTTTTTCTTCGATAAAAACATAGTCTTGGACGATTTGTGCTTTCATATACGACATAATCGGTTTTAGTTGTTGTTCCACAATCAGAAAATGCTTGAGCGATCCCGCGGTTACCAAGATACTCGTCACTTTATCCCGCAATCCGTCTTGAGGGAGCAAATCAAATATATTCTTTAATGTCGCGGGGATGGATGCTTGAAAAATCGGGGTCCCAAAGATAATGGCATCCGCATCCATGATCGTTTGAGCGACATATTTTGTATCCCCTTCATAGTCCAAAAAGTTGCGTCCATCACTAAATTGCACTTCATAGTCCGCTAAATCGAGCAAGGTCACTCCCGTCTCCGGGTATTGTTCAGAAATGGTGTTCACCGTGTAATCCATCGCTGTTCTCGTTTTAGAGCCGACATTGGAGCCGGATAATGCTACGATGTTCATTTTTCCTGCCTCCTTACTGCTTGGCGGTATATTTCTTGATTGCCGGTAAAATTTCTGTCCCGATGAGCTCAATATTTTTTCGTAGTTTATCAAACGGAACGCCGCCGAAGTCCATTTGCGCGATAAATCGCTGATGACCGAACTGTTCATGTTGATAAAGAATTTTTTCGATCACCTGCTGCGGACTGCCGACATTGATGACGGTCCGCAGATCATCACTTTGTGCAAATGCCTGCTTCGGAAATCCCCGCCCATTTGTCAGCTTCATGCCTTCATTGATATGAGGGTAATATTCCTTCTGTGCCTGCTGGGTCGTTTCCGCTGTATAAAAAAAGCCGGCGGTTGAAATCGGCAGCGTCGACGGATCGAACCCGCTTTGGCGTGCAGCCTCGCGATAAGCATCCACCGATTGCTTAAAGCTGGCGACAGGACCGCCTAAATGCGCCAAATACATCGGGACTCCGGCATACCCTGCTTTGATTGCACTCGCCGGTGTACCGCCGACCGCGCGCCAGATCGGAAGCGACCCATTTTGCGGACGCGGAAGCACCCGGGCGTCTTTTAACGAAGCACGGAACTGTCCGTCCCAATTGACGACTTCTTCCTCATTGATTTTCAATAATAACTCAAGCTTTTCTTCAAACAGCTCCTCGTAGTCACGAAGATCATAGCCGAGCAAATCAAACAACCCTACACGAGAGGCACGACCGGCGACAATTTCCGCCCGTCCCTTCGAAATCAAATCAATCGTTGCGAAATTTTCATACACACGTACCGGGTCAGACGTGCTGATGATCGTCGAAGAACTCGATATTTTTATTTTTTCGGTCGCTTGTGCAATTGCCGATAAAACAACCGCGTGCGCTTGCGACGCAAAATAGTCTTGATGGCTTTCCCCGACGCTGAAAAAGTCTATGCCCGCCTGTTCGGCCAACTTCGCTAATTCAATGAATTCGTGAATCCGCTGTTCGGCAGATATTCTTTCACCGGCGATTGGATTCGGCAAATGATCGCCTAATGTATAAAGGCCAAACTCCATGCCTTTGGATGGATCGATGCGATAGTTTTGCATTTATTTTATCCCTCTCTATCGAATTTTTATCGTAAAATTACCCATAGCCATTATAAGTGATAACGGCAAAAAGTATAAGTACATTCTTTTAAGTGGTATAGTATACAAAAAGATACCGTGGAGGGATACGAAATGAATATTGACCCCGAGCAATGTCATGTCGAAGAAGCTTTGGATATTGTCGTAGGGAAATGGAAGCCGATCATCTTATTATACTTATTAAAAAATGGAACGATACGATTTAATGAACTTAAGCGAAGTGTACCCAATATAACACAAAAGATGCTGACGAAACATTTACGTGAACTGGAGGAAGAGGATATCATCGCGCGAAAGGTCTACCCGCAAGTCCCGCCAAAAGTCGAGTATTCCATAACCGAATACGGGAGAAGTTTGGAACCAATTTTAGAAGCCATGCATGAATGGGGAACAAAGCACCAACAGCACAAAAGGAACAATAATGTGCCGAGTTAACGCGGTGTGCCACACGAACCGCGGTCCAGTTCGGACCGTTTAGGGACCTTAAATGAAAAAATGGTCCGAACGAGCATGTACCTCGCGTACGCTGTCCCCCCTCACATAAAAAGACTGCCCAACGGCAGTCTTTTGTCTTATAATCCCCAAACGCCACGCACTTCATTTGTTTGTGTGCGGTCCGGACCGACCGAGAACACGGACAACGGAATGTTAGTAAGCTGGGCGATGCGTTCGGCGTAATGACGAGCCGGTGGCGGCAAATCACCGAGGCTTCGAGCTTCGGTAATATCTTCCTTCCACCCCGGCATTTCTTCGTAGATGGGTTTACACTCGGCGAGTACATTCAGACTCGCGGGGAACTCTTCCATTCGTTCCCCTCGGTACTCATAAGCCACACAAATTTTCACCGTATCAAGTCCGGAAAGCACGTCTAGACAATTTAAGGATAAGTCTGTGATCCCGCTCACCCGACGCGCATGGCGGACGACGACGGAATCAAACCAGCCGACGCGGCGAGGGCGTCCTGTCGTCGTGCCGTATTCCTTGCCGATATCGCGAATACGATCTCCGACCTCATCGGTGAGTTCGGTCGGGAACGGGCCGTCACCAACCCTCGTCGTATAAGCTTTTGACACCCCGACAACGTGATGGATTTTTGAAGGGCCTAC
Source organism: Salicibibacter kimchii (assembly GCF_003336365.1). GTDB lineage: Bacteria > Bacillota > Bacilli > Bacillales > Marinococcaceae > Salicibibacter > Salicibibacter kimchii. The sequence goes on from NZ_CP031092.1 coordinate 2,145,454, forward strand.
ACCGGATCCAATGGTCACCCCTCCGGCAATCGGATTCGAAGACGTGACAAACGGATACGTCCCTTGGTCAATATCAAGCATAACACCTTGTGCCCCTTCAAACAGGACACGCCGTCCCTGATCGATGGCATCGTTCAAAACGACCGATGTATCACACACATAGTCTGCCAAACGCTGCCCATAGTCATAATATTCATCAAGGATATCTTCGACACGGAATCCTTCTGTTTCATACATTTTTTCGAGAAGGCGATTCTTCTCCTGCAGGTTACGGGCCAGTTTATCGGCAAACGCGTCTTTCTCAAGAAGATCGCAAATACGGATCCCGACACGGGCTGCCTTGTCCATATAGGCGGGCCCGATGCCTTTTTTTGTCGTCCCGATCTTGCTAGCCCCTTTGCTTTCCTCTTCGGCAATATCTTGCTTAATATGATAAGGAAGAATAACATGAGCGCGGTTGCTGATTCGCAGGTTGCTTGTCTCAATCCCGCGCGCCTTGAGCCCTTCCAGCTCTTCGACCAATGCTTTCGGGTCAATTACCATCCCGTTACCGATGACACAAATCTTTTCATCCGAAAAAATCCCGGAGGGCACGAGGTGCAATTTGTACGTTTCACCGTCAAACTTAATCGTATGCCCGGCGTTGTTGCCCCCTTGATAACGAGCAATCACTTCCGCATTTTCCGATAGATAATCCGTAATCTTTCCTTTGCCTTCGTCCCCCCATTGTGTTCCCACGATAACGATGGATGACAAAAGACTCACCTCTTCCATTAAATGTTCCGTTATTCTGTTTAATCCGGACTTTATTTTACCAAAATAAAAGCTTCCGGTCAAAAAAACCGAACATTATACGTCTTCGCATTTTGTTCATTCGTTTCTAGGCACCGGGTGGTGCTACGTTTTCATCGTGCTTGCGATCTAGGTTCACAAATTTATTGTATTCCTTGATAAATGCCAGCTCTACATTTCCGACCGGTCCATTTCTTTGCTTGGAAATAATGATTTCAATGATGTTTTGATTCTCAGCTTCTTGATCATAGTAATCTTCCCTGTATAAGAAAGCAACAATATCCGCATCCTGCTCGATACTCCCAGACTCTCGCAAATCCGACATCATCGGGCGTTTATCCTGTCGGGATTCCACCCCCCGAGAAAGTTGCGAGAGAGCAATCACGGGGACGTTCAGCTCGCGCGCGAGAGCTTTAAGGTTTCGCGAAATCTCCGATACTTCTTGTTGACGGCTCTCGGTACCGCTCCCCTGGATGAGTTGCAGGTAATCAATCATAACCATGCCGAGGCCTTTTTCCTGTTGCAAACGCCGGCATTTGGCACGGATATCCGCAACTTTAATGCCGGGAGAATCATCAATATAAATGCCGGCTCGCGATAGAGTTCCCATTGCCATCGCTAATTTTTCCCAATCTTCCTCCAACAGTTGACCGGTACGAAGACGGGAACCATCGATGTTCCCTTCGGCGCATAACATCCGCTGCACGAGTTGGGATGCACCCATTTCAAGACTGAAGATCGCCACATTTTCCTCTGTTTTTGTCGCGATGTTTTGGGTGATGTTCAAGGCAAAAGCTGTTTTTCCCATGGATGGACGAGCAGCCACAATGATTAAATCACTATTTTGAAAACCCGCGGTCATACGATCCAGTTCCTGAAACCCACTCGCAACTCCCGTGAGTGCGTCGCCACGGCTTTGCAGCATTTCAATATTGTCGTACGTCTCCATAAGCACTTCTTTGATGGATAAAAAAGACCCGGAAGTCCGCCGATTCGAGACCTCCATGATCGTCCGTTCCGCATCGCCGAGTACTTCATCTACTTCTTGCTCTTCCGTATATCCTTCGGAAACAATCGAGGTCGCCGCGCGAATCAATCGCCGCAAAAGCGCTTTTTCCTCAATGATTCGTGAATAATACCCGACATTTGCTGCTGTCGGAACAGCATTGGCTAAGTCGGTCAGATAGGAAATGCCGCCCGCTTCTTCCAACCATTCATGATCTTGCAACTGCGACGTCACTGTAACAAGATCGATGGGTTCCGCCTTTTCCGAAAGATCGGTCATCACTCGAAAAATCCGTTGATGGGCGGCTCGGTAAAAATCTTCAGGACGTAACCGTTCCGTGGCGGTGATAAGGGACTCTTCTTCAAGAAAAATCGCCCCTAAAACCGCTTGTTCTGCTGCTATATTTTGTGGCGGCGTACGTTCGCCGCTTAAAACATCACTCACCTCACGGCCTCCTTTCCCCCTTCATGTTTAATTTTGCTCTGTAACATGAATGTCAACCGTGGCAATGACTTGCGGATGAATTTTAATCCCGATTTTTGTTACCCCCAGTGTTCGTATCGGATCTTTCAAGTCGATTTTACGTTTATCTATCTCAAACCCTTGTTGCTTGAGGACTTCCGTAATCTGCTTTGTAGAGACGGCACCGAAGAGCCGGCCTCCTTGTCCGGCTTTGGCAGAAATCTCAACGGTTGTCTTTTCAAGTTCTTGCTTCTTTTCCTTGGCTTTTTCTAGCTCTTGCTGTTCTTTTCGTTCATCGCTCTCTTTCTTCTTTTCCAGCTCTTTCATATTTGATTTAGTCGCTTCTACAGCAAGTTGTTTTGGAGAAAGATAGTTACGAAAGTAACCTTCCGACACCTCTTTAATTTCCCCTTTTTTACCTTTGCCCTTCACATCTTTTTGGAAAATAACTTTCATCCTGAGACTCCTCCTTCCAAATATTCATTAATCGCCGTTTTCAGACGGTCCTCGGCTTCAGAGAGCGACATGTCTTCCAATTGCACGGCTGCATTGGTTAAATGTCCGCCTCCCCCCAATTGTTCCATAATGATCTGAACGTTCACATCTCCCAACGATCGGGCACTGATGCTGATACGTCCGTCTTTAAGTTTTGAAACGACAAAAGCACCCTTAACACCGTTCATGGTTAGCAACGTATCGGCTGCTTGTGCAATGAGTACCTGATAATAAGATTCATCTTCCTCACTGCGAGCGATAGTCATTCCGGCCTGGTAAATATAAGCCCTCTGAATGAGCCGGGAACGTTGAATATATTGATCCAGATCCTCTTTTAACAAAAGCTGTACAGCAGTTGTATCAGCACCGCTGGCCTTCAGATAGGAAGCGGCATCAAAGGTACGTGATCCGGTGCGAATGCTGAAATTTTTCGTATCCACCATCATGCCCGCAAGCATGGCGGTCGCTTCCAAGGCATCCATGGATACCCGATTCGGTTGATACTCCAAAAGTTCGGTGACAAGTTCGGAGGCCGAGGATGCATACGGCTCCATATAAACAAGGGCGGGATCGTCTATAAATTCCTCCCCGCGCCGATGATGGTCGAGAACGACGACCCGGTGGACCCGCTCAAGCAGCTTGGGTTCGATGACAAGCGACGGCTTATGGGTATCTACAATGACGAGCAACGTTTGCCTTGTCAGTTGTTCCAAAGCCTCGCTCGGCGTTAAAAAGCGCGACCAAAGGTATTCATGTTGTTCAACTTCATTCATCAATTTGTGAACATCCGGGCTTACTTCATTCGGATCCACCACGATGGATGCATCCTTTTCATTCACTTCAGCGACTTTTAACACACCGATTCCTGCCCCAATTGCGTCCATATCAGGATTTTTATGACCCATGACAATCACTTGATCGCTTTCAAGCACAAAATCCCGCAGCGCATGAGAAATGACACGGGCCCGTACGCGCGTCCGTTTTTCGACTGCGTTGCTTTTTCCACCGTAAAAACGCACTTCTCCGTTTCTTTCCTTGATCACCACTTGGTCCCCGCCCCGGCCGAGCGCCAAATCCAAACTCGATTGGGCGAGCGCTCCCAATTCCCGCGGCGTCCTTTCTCCACTACCGATCCCTATACTGAGCGTAAGCGCCACTTTTTCTTTCATGGTCACTTCCCGGATATCATCGATGATTTGAAAACGATTATTTTCAATCTCTTGAAGGGTTCTATAATTTAAGAAAGCAATAAAACGATCAGCGGCAACACTACGCAGGAAAATGCTATAGTCATTTGCCCATTGATTGATCTGAGAAAGCACGCCTCCTCTTACACGGCTCGTCACCTGATCTTCCAACCCCTGTGTCACATCATCATAATTATCCAGTAAAATGTGGGCGATCACAGGTTGCTCTTCATTATATAAATCACGTGTCTTCACTGTTTCTGTCATATCAAAAAAATATAATAGACGTTCTTCGACGCGTTCATACACATAATGTTCCCGATCGTTTAATTGCAACCGGTGCTCCACATTTTTATTTCGAATGAGCTCCGGGAGATCATCAGATAAAACCGTGAGCGGCTTGCCAATATATTCAGAGGGCAAATAGCTCAGCAGATATGGGTTTGCCCATTGTATCGTTTCATTTTGATCATACAGTAATATACCGACGGGGAAATTGGTGACTGCAGCCTCTCCGGCACGATTAACCCGATGACTTAACCTCGAAATATATTTTTTTATATCCGATTCCATTCGTTTGTGTATGTGATACCCAAGGTAGGTTATCCCGATTAAAACGACAAAACCAAACACGGCAAGTCGCCAATGAAAAAAGAAAAGCGTAATATTCATTACCAATGCAACAATAAAAACGAGCAATATGGGGTAATCATACCAGTGCTTCTTTAGAAAATTAGGCATCTGCTCAACCCCTATTTATTAGACTTAATCCGGCTTTTTATATCCATTCCGATATCCAAAATCCCCAGAATTCGCACAAACACTTGGACGAGCGGAAGCATCAACCCCGGAAAAAGGATTAAGATCGGGAGTGCTCTTGTTATATTCCGCATGTACACAAATTGGAACATAACCGATGCTCCCTGTATAATCATGGCAAATTCAAGCAAAGGGAAGATATTGGAAACAACCATATGCATCGTCGTTCCCTGATCTTCGATTACTGCCAACCGCATGATAATGCCTGCCAAATAGTACCAAAGAAAAACTCTCGGCAATGACCACTCTCTGAGGGACGGAAATCGATACGTTCCTCCGACAAGCCTTCGCAAAAATGGATGGGCAATGACTTGTGTTAAAAACGCATAGCCAACACCCGTCATAATCATGATTAAAGGTGCAATTTGCGGGATTTGCGCAATGGATTCACGGTACAAATCCAGCTGTTCTTCATCTATTTCCTGATCAAAGGAAGTTAACATTTGTTCTGCAGCGTCGACGGAGTCCTCCATCCCACTCTGAAGCGCCTCAAAAGGATGAATATCAAGAATAACAACGGATCCGACAAAGAGAAGAACCAGTGTAAAAATATAGCTTAAGCTCCCTGCGAAAAGTGTCCGAAATGCTGATCTTTTTAAATGATAGCTGACACCGACCACATAGCCACCCACACCAAATAATAGCACGAGCGGGATCGAAAAGGCCGGAGCGATTAAAAAGGTGGCAACAAAGCTGACAGCAAGGACCAGCGCTCCCGGTTTCGGCCCGAATCGGACCGTGTATATCAGGAGGGGAATAGGCAGAACCCATACAAATAATATACCTAAAACCGGTATGTAGACGGTAGCTGCCATTAAAATTGCAAAGAGGGCAACCATGACAGCTCCCTCGGTTATTTTTCTTGATTGATTCATGCCATCCCCCTTATGGAGTGAGGGTGCCCACCCTCTCGCTAATTTTCTGCCTCCGGATGAAGGCGTTTAAGTGCCCCGTTTAGTATATTTCACTGGTCTATTGTAGCCCATACATCTGCAAAAAGAAAGAACGAACATTTATCGCTACCCTTGGCGATGCAGCGATTCACCCATGATTTCAGATAGATGAAGAAAGAACACTGCCAGCATCATCGGCAGTGTTCATAAGGGCTATTAATCTTCTTTTGCATATGGGAGTAACGCGGCTTGACGTGAACGTTTAATCGCGGTCGTCAATTTACGTTGATATTTTGCAGATGTCCCTGTTACCCGCCTTGGTAAGATCTTTCCTTTGTCCGAGATGAACTTGCGGAGAAGGTCAACATCTTTATAATCAATGGTCTTGATTTTGTTAACGGTAAAATAACATACCTTTCTGCGCTTGCCTCTGCGACGTGCCATAGGACTCCCTCCTTCTTATTATTTTTGCTCGATTAGAAAGTGTTTAGAATGGTAAATCGTCGTCGGAAATATCGATCGGCTTTCCATCATTGGAGATAGGGTCGTCATTCAAATCAGCCGCGTGACGTTGAGACTCTTGTCCAAATCCAACGTTGCCTTCGTAATTGGACGATCCGGAAGCAGCTCCCACTCCTTGGTCATCCCCGCTCCGGTTCGCGGTAACACTTCGAGGTTCCAAAAATTGGACGCTTTCCGCTTGTATTTCAACGACATTTACGCGCCGTCCTTCCCGATTTTCATAACTACGGCTTTGAACGCGGCCATCAACCCCTGCCAAACTTCCTTTTTTCAAGTAATTGGCAACGTTTTCCGCTTGTTTCCTCCAAACCACGCAGTTCAAAAAATCTGCTTCCCGTTCCCCATGCTGGTTCGTAAATGGACGATTGACGGCGATGCCGAAGTTAGCTACCGCCACCCCGTTCGGGGTGTACCGCAATTCAGGATCCCGAGTGAGACGTCCAACGAGCACGACGCGATTAATCATTCCAAACCCTCCCATTTATTTGACGATGCTTTATTCATCATCTCGAACAACGAGTGTTCGAATAACTTCATCGGTAAGTTTTATACGACGGTCAAACTCATTGACAGCATCAGGCGTTGCCTGCACTTTGAGGATGACATAGTACCCTTCACGGAAATCCTGAATTTCATAAGCGAGACGGCGTCTCCCTTTTTCATCAACTTCCGTTACCTCTGCACCATTATCGGAAAGGATTTGATTCAAACGTTCAATAATCGTTTTGACTGCATCCTCTTCCAACGTCGGCCTTAAAATATACAGAATCTCGTAGTTACGCATGCGCGTCACCTCCTTTTGGTCTAGACGGCCCCTGTAATTCCATTCACAGGAGCAAGGAGCAAAACGGGACTATCCCTCTCTTTACTCACATTATAGCATTTTAACAAGAAAGACAGACATATACAATAGCGCAGGCAAATTTTCTTGTATAGGTGCCCATTACAGGATCGTATGTTCGCCTCATGTATAGTATAGCATGTTCATCGTAGAATGCAAATAATATTGAAAAGGAAAATATCAAAAAAGACCTGAAGAGGAAGATGCGCATTTTTCATTGATAAAATTATATGGCAGATTGGGATTCGTTTTACAATTAGACCGTTAGTATCATCAATTGGCAAAGGCGTTGGAAGCATTGAGTCTACAGGTTAGTCCTATAACGAAGTGGTACAAGCAATGGAAAAGCAGCCAAGCTTAAAAAAGCCCAAACCTACCTGGTAAGGGCTTCTTTGACTTCTACTGCAAAATGCTTAGCCTTCTTCATTTTCCTCATTCCAAGGATAAACTTGCATTTCCTCTACTGTTCCTGTTGCATCATCTATACTCGCTAAAAACTCGATCTCGTCTCCTGACTCCAGTAACGCTGCTTCCCGGAATGTACCAGTACTTACAAGGTAAGATGTATCGTCACCTTCTAACCGAAACTGTACAACTGTACTATCATCTGTGATTACTGTTCCTACTCGATCAATCGTACCTGAAACTTCATCTAAAGCTGACTCACTCGTCTCTACTTCGTCCCCACTCGTAGCTAATTCTGTTACATAAGCATCTAAAGCTTCTTGTGACGTTTCTCCAAAGGCTACCGTATCCGGATCATCGGCTTTGATATACGCATACTGTCTGAACAGCCCGGCCGGGTCCAGAACACTTACTACCCATGTTGGTTCCCCGGAAATGTTATAGAGTACAGGCATACTACCTCTCCACTCCCTCTCAGGAAATGTTCGGTTTACAACACCAGAAGCAGCTTGACTGTCCATAATCCCGCTATACTCTGATCCATCATAGTACGTTAATTCCCCAGTACGGGCATTCATTAAGGTAACACCCAACGCTGATTCAATATTTTCTTGTGGACTGGTCATGTCTGTAAAATAGAACATATTCCCGTCTTCATCAAAGATAGGCGTTACCTCTGCTTCTGTCCCGTTATCATTCGGCATCCTTACATCTTCCTGCCCGAACATGGTATTCAACCAACCATGGACATACTGACCGAACACATTGTTTGCTTCAGACGCAAAGCGTGGGCTGATTGTTCCACTGATAAAGTCAGGGGCATCATCTGTTTCATACAATGATACTTCTCCCGTTTCTGTATCAACAACTGCTACTTGAAGAGAATCAAAGTCTGTTTGGAAGCTAAATCCTCGACGCTCATATAACGTCTGCACATACCATGCTTTACCATCTTCATCCACTTCCATTGTGGGGTTTCCGTGATGGAAAAAGTTGGGGCTCTCTTCGTAAATAGCGCGAGTCACGTAGTCTCCCATGTAACTTCCTCTAGTGTAATTCATTTCATGCTCTACAAACTCTGGTTGATCACTTGGATTTGTAGCTGACAGCAGGAAATACCCGGGAATTTCTGTCCCTCTAAGCCAACGCCAGAAATTATTATATTCAATTGGAGACACATAAATAGGTTCTCCTTCAATTTCTTGTGCTTGAATCACTCCAAGATCATAGAATTGTGCATTTGGAACATTGGACATGGAGCGTTCCATTAAATGACGAGCACTATCTGGTGATACTTGTACAGGTGTGTCCTCTTCTGAGAAGGCTTGCAATGGTTCTTCCGTGATTTCATAATTAATCGTTTCCCGTGTGCTTTCATATGTATTTAATGAAACCACCCAGGCTATTAAACCAACGAATATAGTTATGAATAGGCCTACTGTAACTCCACCCAGGGACACGAACGACTTATTTTCTTGATCTTTAGTGGCAAATACAGTCCCTACCACAATGCCGTAAACAATAAGAGTTATCGCATTTGGTAACATCATAGGGACAAAAGCCCATACAGGCATATACATGTATGCATATACGAGACCGCTAAACACAGCAATAACTAACGCTATGGCGTGATGACCAATGGCTCGCGGTTTAGTTACAACTGAAATGATAAAAGTTCCAATCACTAAAACTGACGATAATAATGCTGTTAAAAACATCGTAAACATGAAGGATACTATTCTCCCTTTACGTTAAATTCTTGATTTATTTTATAACCATTTTAACTACGAGTTCAAAAAATAAAATGGTTTATACGATACAACGTTATTTCGTATTACGGTAGATCATTGTAAAAAAGGAAACAAAAATTGCGATATACCTTTACTAAAGTAAAATACCCCTTTAGAAAAGGCATATCCAAAGGGGGTAGTGTTCGCAACCGTTTTATGAACGTCGCGGCATTTGTTATAAACACCAAAGCCTTATTTCAAAACCACTATTGAATTTATGAGGGTATCTCTCGCCAAACATCCTCAATTTTTATAAACGACTTTGTTCTTTTACTCAACCGGATTGCCGCTATATGCGTACATACCGAAGGAGACTTATCGTCTTGTAAATATCGCTTTATCATCAATGCCTGAAAAAATATCGTCTACTTCCTCTTGATCCTCCTCTGCGTTTGTTTCCTCCGTTGCTACTTCTTCTGTTTCCTGTTCAGAGGATGCCTGCGCTTTCCGACCACTCGGAACTTCTTTTTTTTCCGGGCCGATCTCCTGGTCATGCATGAATTGAAGCAATTCCTTCGAGGTTTCAATATCACGAATATCAACGTTTCCGAAACGCTCCTGCATGACCTGTACAAGAAAAGAGAGCGAATCGCGAATGTTGGATTGTGCATCCAGCCATTCATTAATTGAATCCGGGTCCCGCTCGGTATTTAACTTCCACGTATACGTCACTCGTTTTTTCGTCATCGTATCACCTAATTGGAATAAAGAAGTTTTTCATTCAAGACTTTTAATCCATTAATATTCATGTTCACCGCGTAAGCTTCCGGAATCCAAATGAGCTCGATCTTTGCCTCTTCGGCATAATCCAAAAGATCTTCAAAAAGATCATCGTAAAATTGAATGCTCCCTCCACCGTAGACCATGATGTTATCCACTCGTCCCGCGGTATTCATCGCCCGTTCTTGTATATCTTCCAAAATAAGTTGCGCTTGCAAGTACCTTGCTTCGTCCAGGCTTTGCACGGCTATTTCATGTAAATTATTCGTATCATCTTGATAGATATTCATAAATTGTTGGCGATTAAGGGAAAGATGGCCCCCTACCTCGTTTTTCAATAGTTTTATAGCTTCTTGCGTTGCATGGCCGACGCCATGTCTTGCCCCGTCACAAAGATCAAGGACTGCATTTTTTTCTTCCGTATAAATATACTCGGTCGTGCCGTCTCCGATATCTGCATGTAAAATATGCTGATTGGCCATGTCCTTCGGTTTCATCTTGGAATCATATTGCTCATAATAATGCTTCAAAATGTCATCTTTCGACGTTAGTAAGGCGTAAAGCGCGGGCACCCCTTCGGTAGTGACGTTTACTTCATTAAACGTAACCATAACCGTAACCATTTGGTCCGCTACATAGAGAATGACCGTATGCGTTCGTCCTTCCAGCCGCCTCTGCAAATGTTCGGCTCGTTCGTTGGTATGTTCCGACGCGGGGATAGCTGTGGACAGATTCCCTTCAACTTCTAAAACTTTCGGTAGCTCTTCATTCGACTCATAATAGGTTTTGACTTCATTACCGGCAATCATGCCGAGAGAAATGAGCACGGGAATATCGTGCCGATATTTGTTTCCAAGTTTAATATTAATATTTTCTACCATATCATTGATTTTACTCGCGCGATTTCCGACAAAATACGTGCCGTTCTTTTTAATCGCATCGCTCGTCACATGAATAAGCAAATCTTCTTCGATGCGCGCAACACTTTGTGCAAGATTCGTATCAGCTGTTTCCGGCACTCGATTCACTCTCTTTACCACAGATGGTTGCGTTAAAAAACGATCCTCGATGTACATTTTCGTCTCTGAATTTCCGATATCCGCAGCCATTAACATTTTGTATCCTCTCCCATCGCTTAAGGTAATAAGATGCTTTTTGGATTCTTTTTGGGTTCTTTATGAATTCCTTTATAATTCTTTTCGGGTTATTTCCGCAGGTGAATAACTATTTTTGCCAAAGTGCCACAGCCAACATGGATGATAGATGGTTTTTTGGACGCTTAAGTAATTCTTTATGGATTCTTTTATCATTCCTTTCGGATTAAAAATTTATCCCTTTAATTAAATAGATTATACTATGGAAAAGCGGGATAAGTAAAATCGGGATAGACGGAGCACGAGGAACGATCATAAACGCCCCCTCCCCTATCGATGCTATTAACAATGAAAATGGTGAACATCAATCCTTACAATATTGAACGAAGGCTAAGAAGTTTATCGGCGAACGGCCCGGAAACGTCTGCCGTCAATAATTACCTGCAGATGTTAGATCACGAAAACGTATTCGTCGTAGGCGCACTTGCGTACCGGCAGCCGATGGCATTGAAACTTATTTAAAGGAAGGCGGCATGTTAGCAAAAGCGAAGAGTGAGGGGGAGAGGGCATAGATTTAATAGGGTAGCACGGTTTTATCGCTGAACGGTACGGATGATGGAAGATACTTGAAGGATTGCATGGTATTCTTGCTGAGCTGCACATTATTCTTGCGGATGTGCCCCACATTCTTGCGGATCGGCACACTATTCTTGCGGATCACCCCGCCATTCTTGCGGATCGGCACACTATTCTTGCGGATCACTGGAAATCACTTTGCAGGATGTATCTTCTGTTCTTCGTTCCGCCGTTATGAGGTAGTTCCATTTTTTTTAAAAGTCGAAGAGCACTGTAAATCGAGGGTAGATCTAAGAATGCTTGGCATTCACTCGTAGATATTCGATTCGATATGAGTAATGCATAGTCATTCAAAGCACGATGATGGGCATTTGTACTTTGATGCTTACACCTTGGGCACTTCCATTTGCCATACCACCACTGCATTTTGTACTGAAGACACAATGGGCAGATGACGCCATTCAAAATTTCACTGTGTTTGATTTTAAATTTTTCCATTGCATTGTATTTCGTGGGGGAATGAGCTGCTATAAAGTTGGAGCAACCTTATAAGGGGTAAGGTGTAGACTGCTTTCTTTTTTCAAAAGATCTTGAACGATACCACATAATGCGTCGGGACGGATGATGTACTGATGTAGCGGATGGTACGCAGTTGTCGAAATTAACGCTCTCGGATGCGTCATCACGACATAATGATAGATTGGGGGGACCGAAGTATAACGTTCTTGGAGCCACGAACGAAGCGATGCCGCTTGTTGCTGAACCTGGAGAGCTGGATCAGGAAAAACATCCTGCTTCTCGTCCCGCGTTCGGATAATTTGCTGATGGGCATGATCGAAAAGTAGATGCCCTGCATAGTTTTTTATTTCCAATAATAGAAGAAAATACTGAGTGAGAAGTAAAGTATTCATCTGAAAAAAATCAGTATTCTGCTGGAGACGCAGTTGGTGGAGAAAGAAGTAGCGGAGGGGCAAGTCAAGTTGACGGTAATAATAATCCATTGATATCTCACCCTGCCAACCGGCACGGGCAATACCAACTTCAGCTTCGATCGCCGGGAGCGTCTTATGCGAGGGATGAACCCGACCTTGCAAAGCATCTAATTTACGGATTTTCATGGGGAAAATGCGAGGATTAGCGTTCAAATCTTCAGCCCTTTCGGTTGATTTATTTAAAATAATACAGGATGAAAGGCGCAGGTCAAGTCGTTTGCGTTAACGTTTTGAAAAAAGTCTTCTGAATTCTGGCGGATCCACAAAACGGGGGATTGAAAATATGCACGAGTATTTTGATCCCGAGCACTACGTCTCCGCAGGGAAATGCTTCTCTGCCGGGATAGGTGTCTTGTGTCCGAATTCCCTGGCGAAAAAAAAGAGCAGAGAAACCTCTGCTCTTACACGTTAAATCGAAAGTGAATGACATCTCCGTCTTGAACGATATAGTCTTTTCCTTCCAGTCGAACTTTCCCTGCTTCTTTTGCCTTAGCATTGGATCCATAAGATGTGAGATCTTCATATGCAATGATTTCGGCACGTATAAACCCTCGTTCAAAGTCGGAATGAATAACACCGGCCGCCTGCGGCGCTTTTGTTCCCTTCCGAATCGTCCAGGCACGTACTTCCGGCTCCCCTGCAGTGAAATAAGTGTTTAAACCGAGCAAATCGTAAGCCGCGCGAATGAGGCGGTCCAACCCTGCTTCGTCAAGGCCAAGGTCTTCCAAAAACGTTGCCCGATCCTCCCCGTCCAATTCCGCGATTTCCGCTTCGATGTTTGCGCAAATCGTGATGACTTCTGCACCTTCCGTGGCGGCGACTTCACGTACCCGCTGTACATATTCGTTTTCTTCTTCAGCCAGTAAATCGTCTTCGCTCACATTCGCCACATATAAAACCGGCTTTTTTGTTAGCAATTGAAAGCCTTTCGCTATTTTTTCTTCATCATCATCCAAGGCTACGCTACGTGCCGGTTTTTCCGCTTCCAGCGCGGCCAATAGCTTCTCCAAAACCGCTTGTTCAGCGAGAGCTTCCTTGTCTTTTGATTTCGCCTGTTTCGCCACTTTTTCCATGCGCTTGCTCACGGTTTCCAAATCAGCGAGAATCAGCTCTAAGTTAATCACTTCAATATCGCGCACCGGATCCACGCTGCCGGACACATGGGTAATATCCCCGCCTTCAAAACAGCGAACCACATGGGATATGGCGTCTACTTCCCGGATATGGGAAAGGAATTTATTGCCCAGCCCCTCCCCGTGGCTGGCCCCTTCAACAATCCCGGCGATATCGGTAAATTCAAACGCTGTCGGGACTGTTTTCTTTGGATTCACTAATTCGGTCAACACTTGCAACCGTTCATCCGGAACTTCTACGATGCCCACGTTCGGATCGATGGTGGCAAAAGGATAGTTTGCCGCCTCTGCTCCGGCCTGGGTAATTGCATTAAATAACGTGGACTTGCCAACATTGGGCAAGCCCACGATGCCTGTCGTTAAAGCCATATACGTTCACTTCCCTCAACTTTCTTCGCTTTCCAATACTTTTTTCATTTTGCGGGTAAACGTTTTGCGCGGAATCATTACACTATGCCCACATCCCTGGCATTTGATCCGTATATCCATGCCCATCCGGATAATTTTCCAACGATTCGTTCCGCAAGGATGGGGTTTTTTCATTTCAACAATGTCATGCAGTTGGAATGCTTTGTCCGACAACGTTCCCGCTCCTTTCTCCGTCATGTATATCTTTTTTATCGAAAACAGCGTGAGTTTCAAAAACAACTTGTATTATATCATATTCCACGGTAAAAGCACATTCATTTCTGTTGTAACGGTTGATACAAGAAAGGATAGAGCAACACTGCTCCCAATAAATAGAGATTAACGACTCCGTAAAGCGGATAAAGAAAGCTTACCAGTGTTGAAAAACCAAACACCGTCATCGGTAACAAGGGAAGAATGATCATTAAGGCGAGCACCCACCCGGGCCACTTAAGCACGCGCCGAAAACGACTCATCAAACCGAGTATGTTAATCGCCGCCGTCGTATAAATGGCGGTAAACAAAAGCAATGTCATCGCAAGCACGAGGATAGACGGATAGGTGCTGAGAATGGAAAACAAGGGAATTTCATATAATAAAATATCATCGGCCACCACAAGTAACGACTGGTTGTACAAATAAGATACGCCGCCAAGCACGAGTCCGCTGCCAACCGTGGCAATCCAAATTTCGCCTTCACTTTGGATTTTCGGAGCAATTGCTGCCAGCACCGCGACAATGGGCAATAAATTCAGCCCCATAAACATGAGGGCCGATGGCCAATTGGACTGCGCCCCCCATTCAAGCACAAATCCGCCGTCGCTGGAGACTTGGAATAAAATTAAAATCGCGATCAATGCTACGATCAACGCCGGTGTAAGTATATTATTAACAGTCGTTAACCCATCGATATCCCATATAAACAAAACAACCAGCAAAAGGCACATGAGGAAAACGCCGAGCCAATACGGAAATTCGAACGTTTCCAATGTCGCTCCACCTCCGGAAATCATGATTCCCGTCGTCGAAAAAAGATATAAGATAATCAGCATATCATACACTTTAGCCAAGCGTCTCCCTAACAACGTTTGAAGGACAGACACATAATTTTCCGACCCTTGTTGAATGCCCACCTTCAAGATAATCGCGGAACAGATGGCAAAAAGAGTGCTGAATAAAATAATCGCGACTACACTTTCTTCCCCAAAAAATTGCCATATTTCACGTCCGGAAGCATAACCGGCACCTACCATCGCTCCCGTAAGCAAAAACATCCATTTCAGTCCACGTCCGATCATAGATGTCTCTCCCTTGTCCATTATTCACTCGTTCGTTTGTTCCTGTTCAGGAGGTATAGAACGGCAAACTTTCCCTTATACTGGGACTAGTATGAAAAAGGAGAGCTGGGTATGTCTTACAATCGATCTTTTTCCATCGAGGAACCATTTTCCCACCAATTCCATGTGGACGATGCTCCCATGGAAGAACCACTTGCAAGCCGTCTTTTTGAAGAAATTCATTTTTTATCCATACATAGGGATATTGTGATCATATGTATCGGAACCGATCGTTCCACGGGAGACGCTTTCGGGCCATTAACCGGCACGATGTTAGCTGAAAATAGCCCGCGGTCATTCTTTGTTTACGGTACCCTTCACCAACCCGTGCATGCTTTAAATTTGCAAGAAACATTGAACCATGTTTTGGTCCACCATGAGCAACCATTCCTCATCGCCATCGATGCAAGCATGGGCAAAGCGTCTAACGTCGGGAAAATTACATTTGCTTCCGGCCCGGTTCGACCCGGAAGCGCGGTGAAAAAAACGCTTCCGGATATTGGGCATGTACACTTGACGGGCACTGTAAACGTAGGCGGGATGATGGAGTACTTTGTGTTGCAAAATACACGGCTGAACCTTGTGATGAAAATGGCCGAGCGAACCTCTCATGCCCTATTGCGTGCAGATCGACGCCTAAGGCAACCAACCTCTCTCGCCCCTACGCGACGCAGCCATATGATTCAGCCGTCCGCCCATGAAATGTCCGCCCCTACCAAAGAATAAGACAGGGAAATAAACGAAATCAAAAAAAATAAAGCAAAGACGTAATCATAAATACAACAGGAATCGCCGGCAACAAGTTGGCTACTTTCACATCAACGATACCAAGCAAGCGTACACCGATGGCTACGATCATGACACCGCCGGCAGCGGTCATTTCCGTTATAAACATTTCCAGGAGTGGGTCAGGAACGATACGATTAATTTGCCCGGCCAATAACGCAATGGTCCCTTGATAAAGAACGACCGGCACAACCGAAAACAGAACACCAATCCCCATCATGGAAGCGAAGAAAATGGAGGAAAACCCGTCGAGCATCGCTTTCGTATAGAGCAAACTATGATCCAACCTGAGCCCGCTATCCAACGCGCCTAATACGGCCATTGCACCAACAACATAAACGAGGGAAGCCGTGACGAACCCCTTCGCAAATAACCCGTCTCCCCCGGTGCTTCCTGCCTTTTTTTCTATCCAATACCCGAACGCGTTTAAATACTCTTCGATCCGGAGCCATTCCCCAAGGACTCCTCCAAGCACGAGACTGCCAATTGTGATCAGAAACTGGTCGCTTTCCAGCCCCATCCCCATGCCCAACAAAATCACTGCTAACGCGATCGCTTGCATGACCGTCGTTTTCACCCGTTCCGGAATACGTGTAAAAATAAGTCCCACCATTGCACCTACAATGATCGCAATCCCGTTTACCAACGTACCGAGTAAAGCCATCGCCAACTGATCTCCTTTGCTGCCTAAATCTATTTGCCTTCTGCTATCCATTTGCTTTCATCTAATTATTTATGATAACAGTTTTTCTTTTTCACAGGGACTCAAATCTACATATTAACGGAGTACTATGAATGCTGAACGTTTATGTTATAATACAAGAATGAATGCATATTCATTTTTTTAGCGGAATTGTTTAAATATTTATAAAAAGGAGAGATGCTGAATGTTGGAAGGAAAAACAGCCATTGTAACGGGAGGAAGCAATGGCATGGGGAAGGCGATGGCAGAACGCTTTGCTTCCAAAGGTGCAAACGTAGTCATTACCGGACGAAAGGAAGAACGTTTGGCAAATGCAAAGGCGGATATTCAACCCAAAACAAACGCCGGCGTACACACCGTTCAGATGGACGTGCGCGATCGCGATGATGTCCAACGTACCGTAGATGAAACGAAAAACGCGTTCGGACACATCGACATTCTCGTCAATAATGCAGCGGGAAACTTTATTTCTCAAGCTGAGAACCTATCTGCGAACGGTTGGAAGGCGGTCATTGATATTTGTTTAAACGGGACATGGAACTGCTCGCAACTCGTTGGAAAAGAAATGATTGACCAGAAAAAAGGCGGAACGATGTTGAATATGGTGGCTACATATGCCTGGACCGGTTCAGCGGGTGTGGTACATTCGGCCGCTGCCAAAGGTGGGATTTTAGCCTTAACCAAATCACTGGCAATCGAATGGGGGAAGTACGGGATACGGGTCAACGCTATGGCTCCGGGGCCAATTGAAAATACCGGAGGCGCAGAGAAACTATTTGCCTCAGAATCACAGGTCAAACAAATCAAGCGTATGAACCCGCTCGGAGACGTTGGTAAATTGGAAGATGTTTCCGATGCCGCTGAATTTCTCGTCTCCAGTCACTCCCGGTATGTGAACGGGGACTGCATGACGGTAGATGGCGGCCAATGGATCGCCAACAGCCGATATATGTGAAACCGGAGGTCAGAAAACCAGAGGAGTAAATTGAATAGAATCGGTAAAGAGACCGATTGCAATCGTAATATTAGGAGGGCAAAATGATGGAACCTTTAATCATTAATACCGAAGAAGGCATACGCACGATAAAATTGAACCGCCCCGAGCGGATGAACGCGATCAATGATGAGCTCAGTTCTAAGATCGAACAAGCCATCGCTGAGGCTTCGACCGATGATGACGTGCGTGTCATCGTAATCACCGGAGAAGGCCGCGCGTTTTGTTCCGGCCTTGATCTATCAGAGATGCCGAATACATTTGGTACCCGACACGAGCAGTTAGATGAATTAGGATGGGTCGGAAGGCAAGCGCTCGGCATCGTTCATTGTGACAAGCCGGTGATTGCCGCTATAAATGGCACAGCCGCCGGCGCAGGGCTATCCCTCGCGCTCGCATGTGATCTACGGTTGATGTCGGGAAATGCACGGGTTACAACCGGCTATATTCGGCGCGGTCTTAGCCCTGACGCAGGTATGAGCTATTTTCTTCCTCGTTTAGTCGGACAGGCACAAGCCGTCCAAATGATCTTTACGGGTGATAATATTGAAGCAGAGGAAGCAAAGCGCACAGGTATGGTCAACGACGTGTTTGCCGAGGAAGAATTTCATGCGCGCGTATTGGCTTTTGCACGTGACATTGCTGCCGGGCCGCCAATCGCGTTGACCTTTTCCAAACGCCTACTTACTGCAGACGCAGACGGCGACCTTACCAAGTTATTAAAACAAGAATACGCATATATTAAGCGTTGCTTTGCAACAAAAGATGTCGAAGAAGGCGTCCAAGCCTTTTTACAAAAACGAAAACCGGAATTTCAAGGAAAATAACATAACAAGAGCGAGGATTTCCCTTTGGGTAGCCTCGCTTTCTTGTTTTATGACATTCATTCACGTGTATGGTTGCTCGTCTACAGATCGATCCTCGGTATGACCACTAAAATTTGAACGATAAATCCTTCCTAACGGTCCAAATGCCTGGATATTCGTCAAAATAGAACGATAGACGATCCCCTACGGTCTAAACCACGGGCATTCACCAAAAACAGAACGATGAACGACGAGCCCCATAGATAAACTTGCGTGCAGGGTCGTTTGATCGACTTAATGCTTATCCTCTCCGAGCAGTTCCAGTATGCGCGTCAAATCATCGTCCGATAGAAATTCGATTTCAATTTTCCCCCGTTTTTTCCCCTTTTTTATGTTCACGGATGTGCCAAAATACGATTGTAAAGTTTCTTCTTGCTCACGAATGAACGCGGAAGGTTGTTGTCTTTCTTTTTTCTTTGTTTTATTTCCGGTCCCACGCTCGTTCAGGCGTTGGACCAGCTCTTCCGTTTGGCGGACATTGAGGTTTTGGTCTTTAACCGCCTTGACGGCATTAGGCATTTCTGCCTCATGCTTGATACCAAGCAAGGCACGTCCATGGCCCATCGATATTTCCCCCTCGCCAATCGTTTTTTGAATCGCTTCAGGCAAGTGTAATAATCGCAAATGATTGGCGATGTGAGGACGGCTTTTTCCAAGTTGCTTTGCCAATTCTTCCTGCGTAACCCCAAAATGATCCATGAGCTTCGCGTATGCTCTTGATTCCTCCAGCGGATTTAGATTTTCCCGCTGCAAATTCTCAATCAATGCAATTTCCATCATGCGGGCATCGGTGAAGTCCTTGACGATCGCGGGGACGGTTTCCAGGTCGCACTTCTGTGCTGCCCTAAATCGTCGCTCTCCGGCCACGATTTCATAGCCTTTAATGCTTGTACGGACAATCAAAGGCTGTAAAATCCCGTTCCGTTTAATCGACGCACTTAAATCGTCGATCGATTGCGCATTAAAATCCTTCCTCGGCTGATAAGGGTTGACACGCAATTCTTTAAGGGCAACATGATGAATAGCATCTTCACTCGTATCCAACTCACCGGGAAACAGCGCATTTAAACCTCTTCCTAATCCTTTAGGCACCTGCAACCACTTCCTTCGCAAGTTCTAAGTATACATCTGCCCCGCGGGACTTTGGCGCGTATAGAACAATGGGCATGCCGTGGCTAGGCGCTTCCCCTAACCGGACGTTTCTCGGCACAATGGTTCCGAAAACTTTTTCCCTGAAATATTTTTTTACCTCTTCAATGACTTGCACTCCCAAATTGGTACGTGCATCCAACATCGTTAATAGCACGCCTTCGATTTGAAGGTTCGTATTTAGATGCTTTTGGACAAGACGGATCGTATTCAATAACTGGCTTAATCCTTCCAAGGCATAATATTCACATTGCACCGGGATCAAAATCGACTCTGCAGCTGTAAGTGCATTGATGGTTAATAGACCGAGGGATGGAGGGCAATCAATAATGATGTAGTCATAATCGTTTTGAACGGTGCTTAACCCTTTTTTTAAACGTATTTCCCGGGAAATAGTCGATACGAGCTCAATTTCCGCTCCGGATAACTGTATGGTTGCCGGAAGTACAGACAGGTTTTCCACCGGCGATGGAGATATAATATCTTTGGCGTCTACATCCTCTGCGAGCAAATTATAAATACAAGCATCCACTTCCCCCTTTTCAATACCCGCTCCACTTGTTGCGTTGCCTTGCGGATCGATATCAACGAGCAAAACCTTGTGTCCAATGTATGATAAACTTGCGCTTAAATTGACGGCACTGGTTGTTTTTCCAACACCGCCTTTTTGATTCGCGATCGCGATCACTTTTGCCAATTCGTTCACAACCTTTCCTGCGCGGTTGCTCAATCAAAATCCTTTGCCGCGGGTGTGAAAAATCTATCATTATTATTTTAGCATGTTTTCAAGAAAAAAATAATCTATCATCGAATCAATGATAGATTATTTTTTCGGAATGCGAATCGTAAATTGGTAATAATCCTCAAGTTCTTCTTCCTGGCGTTCCACGCCTAACCCGGATTTTTCCACCATCTCCAACGATTGTCGTATCGTGTTCATGGCGATTCGCGTGTCTTTTGAATAATGTTGTTTCTTTGCCCGTTTTTTTTGTTTGGGCGCTTGTGTTCCTTCGAGCCATTTTTCTGCATACGCTTCTGCTTCTTTAACACTTAGGGAATGTTCGATGATCGCTTTTAACAACTGCAACTGCATGTCTTCATCTTTCAGCCGAATAAGCGCGCGTGCATGGCGTTCAGAGATATCTTTGCTTAAGAGCGCGGTCTGTACGTCTTCCGGCAAGGACAACAACCTTAGCTTATTGGCAATGGTGGACTGTCCTTTACCAAGTCGCTGTGCCAAGCTTTCTTGTGTTAGATTATGCCAATGGATTAATTGCTCATATGCCCTTGCTTCTTCAATGACTGTTAATTCTTCCCGTTGCAAATTTTCAATGAGTGCTAGAGAAGCGGTCTGTGCATCATTAAATTCTTTCACAATGGAAGGAACTTCAGGCCAGCCTAATTTTTGTGCGGCCCGCCATCTTCGTTCCCCGGCAATCAATTCATAATGGCCGTCCCGTTCCCGGACGATAATCGGCTGCAACATGCCGTGGGTTTGGATCGTCTGGGCCAAATCATCGATCGCCTCTTCTGAAAAAATAGTACGGGGTTGGAACGGATTCGGTGCAATCTCAGTTACGGCTAATAAGCGAACTTCCTCATTGCGGCTGTCGTCAACCACTTCCTGATTCTTGTCTGAACCTTCGCTTTTGACCTCCTCACCTAAACCGAAAAAACGTTGAATGGAATGTTTCACCATCTCCCCCCTCATGATCAGGTACTCTTTTATTTATTTTATCATGACTGTTAGATTTGTCCACGCTATCGTTTATCCCGGTGATAAGCACCCGTGATTTTCTTTGTTGCCTGCAAAAGAGCTTTCCGACCTCTGACCCTTGAAACCCGTCCTTCGTCTAAGCGGGCGGGTTATACTCCTCTGCGGGAAGTTTCTCTTTATCCCAATGGTTTTTTCTTGATCGTCGCGGGTTTTCGGGGATAAGCATGAGGGGTCTTGTTCTGTTTGCCGATCACGTAGATATGGCGATCACTGGCTTCTGTGGGAAGCTCAAAATAATGCTCGTCCACATCCCCCCCATTAAGGGCACGGATGGCGGGTGCTGCCATTTCTACCTCCTCGTCTCCTGCTCTTCCCTTCAATGCCATCCATCCCCCATTTTTTCGAACAAATGGAAGGCAAAGTTCTGCCAATACCGGCATCTTCGCGACCGCTCGCGCAATCGCCAAATCATAGGAATCACGGTAGCGTTCATCCCTGGCGGCATCTTCGGCCCGCATATGGACCAAGTTCACATTTTCGAGAGATAATTGCTCCACGAGATGTTCAAGAAATTGAATCCGTTTGTTCGTTGCGTCAATGACCGTAAGCTGGATATGGGGAAAACAAATCTTTAGAGGCACACCTGGAAAACCCGCCCCTCCCCCGATATCAACCAATGAATGGACGTGCTCAAACGGGTAACAGCAGGCGGCGAGCAAGGAATCATAAAAATGTTTTTCATAGACTTCTTTTTTGCCCGTGATTCCGGTTAAATTCATTTTTTCATTCCACGTAATGAGCGTTTCATAATAGCGTTGGAATTGCTCTTTTTGCCTATCATTAAGAGAAAGATCGATGTCTTTGAGCCATTTTTCCCATTCCTTCACAAACGCAACCGCCTTTCCTTACCGCTATTATAGAATATGTAGGGAAACCGTCATGCTTCGTTCAGCATCCCGAAACATGACGGTTTGATCGTCGGCAGCTATTACGATGACGCAGCCTCTTTTTGCGTCATTTGCCTTCCTTGCTCAATATAAACGAGCAAGATGGAAATGTCCGCCGGGTTGACACCAGAGATTCGGGATGCTTGCCCAACGGAGATCGGACGCACTTCTTCCAATTTTTGCTTTGCTTCCATGGCAAGTCCGGTAATGCCGCTGTAGTCGATCCATTCCGGAATCCATTTTTGCTCCATTTTTTTCATGCGCTCGACTTGCTCCCACTGTTTTGCGATATAGCCTTCGTATTTGGTCTGAATTTCTACCTGTTCTTTTACATCGGCAGCCAGCTCCTGTTCCGGCGGGATGATCGCTTCTACATCGGCATAATGTATTTCCGGCCGTTTTAACAGTTGATCGCCCGATACTGCTTCTTTTAAAGGCGCTGAATCTTTATTTTCAAGGAGGCTTTGCACGTTCTCATTCGGTTTAATGATCGTGTTCTCCACCCGCTTACGTTCAGCTGCGATTTCGGCATTTTTCGTTTCAAATTGCCGGTAACGCTCTTCGGAAACGAGCCCGATGTCATAGCCCAGTTGTGTCAAGCGCAAGTCAGCGTTATCGTGGCGAAGAAGGAGACGGTATTCCGCTCTCGACGTCAATAACCGATAAGGCTCATCGGTGCCTTTTGTTACAAGATCATCGATCAGAACACCAATGTAAGCATCAGAGCGATCGAGAATAATCCCCTCCTTATTCTGTACACGCCGAGCGGCATTGATGCCTGCCATAATCCCTTGGCCGGCAGCTTCTTCATACCCGGACGTTCCATTGATTTGACCCGCCGTGAAAAGACCGGGAATTTTCTTCGTCTCCAGCGTTGGCCAAAGTTGATGGGGAACGATCGAATCATACTCAATGGCATAGCCGGGACGCATCAAACGCGCATTTTCCAAACCTTTCACTGTTTTTAACATCTCATATTGCACATCTTCGGGAAGAGAGGTGGAAAGGCCTTGGACATACACTTCTTGTGTATCGCGTCCTTCCGGCTCAAGGAAAATTTGATGCTGGGATTTATCGTGAAAACGAACGACTTTGTCCTCTATGGATGGACAATAACGAGGCCCTGTCCCTTCAATCATGCCGGAATACATGGGCGAACGCTCCAAGTTTTCGTTAATGAGGCTGTGCGTCCCATTATTTGTGTACGTAAGCCAACAAGGCAATTGATCGGTAATATAATCAACGGTTTCATAAGAAAAGGCCCGTAGGCTGTCATCGCCTTCTTGAATTTCCGTTTGCGAGTAATCAATGGAGTTGCCGTTGACACGCGGTGGTGTGCCGGTTTTAAAACGGACCATTTCGAATCCGAGTTCACGCAAGTGGTGAGACAATTTCACCGACGGTTGCATATTATTCGGCCCACTCTCGTACGAAAGATCACCGAGAATGATTTTCCCCCGCAAATAAGTGCCAGTCGTAACAATTACCGATTCTGCCCGGTAATGGGCGCCTGTGTTCGTGATGACGCCTTTGCAAACACCCTCTTCAATGATCAAGGACTCGACCACGCCTTGGCGAAGCGTTAAGTTTTCTTCATTTTCCAAGGTGTTTTTCATTTCCTGCTGATATTGGAATTTATCGGCTTGTGCCCGCAGCGCACGGACGGCTGGTCCTTTTCTCGTGTTTAACATTCGCATTTGAATGTGCGTTTTATCGATATTTTTTGCCATCTCGCCGCCAAGGGCGTCAATCTCGCGAACGACAATCCCTTTTGCCGGGCCACCGACCGAAGGGTTACAAGGCATGAAAGCGACCCCATCGAGATTGAGCGTGAGCATGAGCGTGGACGCCCCCATACGAGCCGAGGCCAGCCCAGCTTCGACTCCGGAATGGCCGGCGCCGATGACAATGACATCATAATCTCCATTGTGATATGGCATGGTTGCCCTCCTTTATATCATGAAAGTAAGTTTGTTCAAAAAGTCCGGGAAAACGATTCCTATGGAACCCGCGTTTGGGATGAAAATCCCCTTCTGATGGAAGTTTCCCTTTATTTCCCTAAACAGAATTGGGAAAACAACTGATCAATCAACTGATCCGGTGCCGTCTCCCCGACGATCTCCCCAAGGTGTTCCCACGCCCTCGTCACATCAATTTGGACCATATCGACGGGCATATCCGCCTGTGCCGCTTCCAGCGCTTCGTTGATCGTTGCCTTTGCTTGATTGAGCAATACGATGTGACGTGTATTTGAAACATAATTCATTTCTGCTCCCTCTACGCCCTCATCAAAAAAGAGATGGGCAATCGCTGCTTCTAAATCCTCGATGCCTTCCTCTTTTAAAAGCGAGGTGGTGACGAGGGGACGGTCACCGATAAGTGCGTGTACTTGCGATTCGTCGATTTCTTTTTTAAGATCCGTCTTATTTAAAACCACAATGGCATTAAAATCTGCAATTGCGGCAAAAAGTGCTTCATCCTCTACGGTCAACGCTTCATTCGCATTTAAAACGAGTACAACGAGCTCCGCCTCGGACAATGCTTGGCGGGACCGTTCCACGCCTATTTTTTCTACAACATCCTCTGTTTCCCGTATGCCGGCGGTATCGATGAGGCGAAGAGGGACCCCCTTTAGATTCACGTATTCTTCAAGGACGTCGCGAGTCGTTCCCGGGATCTCCGTGACGATCGCGCGGTTATCCTGAACGAGGGCATTCATTAGCGAGGATTTCCCGACATTAGGACGGCCGATAATCGCGGTCGCGAGTCCTTCTCGTAGTATCTTTCCCTGATGGGCAGTCGCTAAAAGTTGATCAATTTCTGCTTGTACTTCTGTAATTTGCGTTTCCAGCCGTTCCAATGTGACCGATTCCGCATCGTATTCCGGGTAATCAATATTTACTTCTACGTGCGCGATAGCCTCGAGCAGACGGGTTCGGAGAGATCTGATTTGTCGGGCAAGGCGTCCTTCCACTTGCTTCATGGCCACATTCATCGCCCGGTCCGTTTTCGCGCGAATCATGTCCATGACACCCTCGGCTTGGGACAAATCGATGCGTCCGTTAAGAAAAGCCCGCTTGGTGAACTCCCCAGGTTCCGCCAGGCGCGCCCCTTCCGTCAGCACGAGTTGCAAGACACGGTCAGCGGACACGACGCCGCCATGGACATTGATCTCGATAATGTCCTCTCTCGTGAACGTTTTCGGCGCACGCAAAACCGTTACCATCACTTCTTCCACCGTATCATTCGTGGCCGGCTGTACCAAATGTCCATAATGAATCGTGTGGGAATCCACATCCCGAAGTTTTTGCTTCCCGCGGTACATTCGATCGGCGATCGGGAGTGATGCCTCCCCGCTTATTCGAATGATCGCGATCGCGCCTTCCCCCGGGGGTGTGGAAATGGCCGCTATGGTATCTAACTCCATCTCATCCCCTCATTTCCGGCAGTATTCACATCACTGTAGGATAACATAAAACGCTGACACGCACCAAGATAGAGAGAGCGTCCACCTAGTGGTCTGTCTCAGAAATTCTTTCTCTCTTTGTTCGCCATGCTCACAATTCCTCCCGATGATACGCATATATCAGACAAACACTTTCGTTGATTTCATCAATCATACAAGGTGACCGATGCAAAAGCGTTATCGGCTCCTTTGACCGGCTGCAACCCCTACTGAGACGGACGATTTTTGCGATATCGTCCCTCTAAAGGGTGTTTTTCTCACTCTGAGGGGGACGGCATTCGCATTATCGCACCTCATAAAGGTGGCATGTCACTCTACGATCAACCAAGGGAAAGAACTTCTGAAACACGCTACTAGTGCAAAGGGGTTGATTGAGCCATGAGTAGTGTTTCGGTGTATTAATGAAACAGAGCTGCTTCGGCTTCCCAGCACCCCTATGCTCTTATTTCATGCCGATGCTGTCCTTCCCTCGGCATAGTTGTAGCACTTCGTTTCCTTTTTCATGCCGAAGTCAAGTGTGCTTCGGCTTCCGAGGAGGCCTTTGCCCACCTTTTCATGCCAATGCCGTCCTTTCTTCGGCATATTCGTTGCCCTTCGCCCCTTCTCATGCCGATGCATTGGTTGTTTCGGGTTCCGGACTAGTACATATAGCTTAAATGATCCGCCCCACGCCCTTTGTGTTGCATAGGGCGGATAATATCAAACAAACATCTAGGTTTTGCTGCACCAACTAAGGGGGCTCTTATTTTAGCCATTCTGCACTAGGACAACGAGGAGTACCTATGCTTCCAGGCAATTTCCATTCGCTCGGCCTCTCGTTCTCCCATTGATTTGCCCCAATCATTGAGAACACCCCCATCGCCGTTCGTCAGGGATGAGGGTGCTTTTCGGATGCATCGTCTTTTGGTTGGATCACAATATGTCGACGCGGATCATTTCCGTCTGATATCGTAACAACAGCAGTATCGTGTTGCAGCGTTTGATGAATTTTTTTGCGTTCTTTCGACTGCATCGGTTCCAATACAACGCTTCGTCCGGTGCGCTTTGCTTTCTCCGCCAGACGATACGCAAGTTGTTCTAACGTTTTTTCTCGTCTTTCGCGGTAATTTTCCGCATCGAGTTCAATGCGCAAATACTGTTCGGAATAGCGATTGGCAACCAAATTCGTCAGATACTGCAAGGATTCCAAGGTTTGCCCACGCTTGCCGATGACGATACCAACATTCGGCCCGCTCATTTCCAAGCGTGGATTTTTCTCCTCCGTTTTTGTCGATTGAATCTTCAAATCAACTTCCATCGAATGTAAAACATCTGCGAGAAAATATTCAGCTTCCGCTAAAGGGTCAGGTTTTACCGTGATTTCTAAAATCGCCGGCTTACTGAAAAGGTTCAAGAATCCTTTTTTCGGTGTCTGGATCTCCACGTAATCAACTTGCTCACGACTGACTTGTAGTTCTGTAAGCCCATTGTCCAACGCTTCCTCAACCGTTTTTCCTGTCACCGAAATGGTTTTCAAGATTATTTCGCTCCTCCCGGATTTGTGCGTTTTGCTTCTTTTTTATCTTGAGCTTTGGGGCCTGTGATGAAATACGTTTGAACAACCATAAAGAAGTTACCGACGACCCAGTACAACGCGAGTGCTGCCGGGAAAAAGAAGGCAAATATCCCGATCATGATCGGCATCATATATAGCATAATTTGCATCTGGGGATTCGCGTTGACCATCATCATTTTTTGTTGTAAGAACGTTGTTGCCGCCGTGATGATCGGCAAAATGAAGTCGGGCTCCCCAAGCTGAAACCAGAGAAATTGATGATTAAAAATTTCCTCCGTGCGCATAATTGCGTGAAAAAAGGCGATTAAGATCGGCATTTGGATAAATATAGGCAAACAACCCGCCAGGGGATTAACGCTGTTTTCACTGAAAAGCTTCATCGTTTCTTCTTGCAATTTCTGCTGGGTCTTTTGATCTTTCGCACTATACTGCTCTCTTAATTTCAACAACTCCGGCTGTAATTCCTGCATCGCTTTCGTACTTTTTGTTTGTTTAATCATTAAAGGCAAGATTAAAAAACGGATCATGATCGTAACAATAATAATACCGAGCCCATAGTTTTCACCGGTTGCTTCTGCAATGGTGGTAATCAACCATGAAAGAGGAAAAACAAAAATCGTATCCCATATACCGTCAGAGTTTTCGGTAATGGGTTCGTCAAGATTCATACACCCCGCCATGACCGCTGTTAACGCGACCAGCATGACTGCCAGTCCTATTTTCTTTCGCACCTTCCACATCCTCCTTGCTCATATCCAACGTGCGCTATTTATCTTTTCTATCGGCCGGCTCGCGGGGATGCCCCCGCCATAGCCCTGCCCGTTTGAAAACATGGGTGAAACTTTTGCTCGCCATATGATATTCCATCGACAATAAGGACTTCCTTGCAATAATAATATAATCCTTGTCCGATTGAACAGCATTTTGATGCTCTTTGATCATTTCACGCATCCATCGCTTCAGACGGTTTCGTGTAACCGCGTTTCCTACCTTTCTTCCTACCGTCACTCCATATCGAAAATGAACCTGTCCGGGTTTATCGAGGGCATAAAGAACGAATTGACGGTTCGCGGTCGTTTTTCCTTCCTTGAAAATATCCGCAAATTCTTCGTTGCTTTTGATTCGGTACGCTTTTTTCATCTCTTGCCACCTACATGTACTGCTTATTTCTAAAGAATGGAGGTTAACGATCGAGCGGCCTAAACATAACCTACTAAAAGGCAAGAAGTCAGAGAAGGGAAAAGCTTCGTGGTCATCCCACCTCCCACTTCCTACTTCTAGTTAACAGGGAAACATACAGCCTATTCCAGTAAGTCGAAAAAAAGACCACTTAATATCAGTGGCCTTATGCAGAAAGATTTTTCCTTCCTTTTTTGCGTCTACGCTTGAGTACTTGACGTCCGTTTTTCGTACTCATGCGAGCACGGAATCCGTGTTCTTTTTTACGCTTACGATTATTCGGTTGGAATGTCATTTTGGCCATCGTAAGCCACCTCCCTTTTCATCACCCTAGTTAGGCATTCTAAAAAAGTATACAGAGCGTAAGATGTAAATGTCAAGAGTACCTCGGAAACCGGATAGGTTGTGAATAGTTTTCGACAGCTTTTTCGAGTTTTCGACATTCTTATGTACAAGCTTTCCACATGTTCACCGTTGTGAATAACGTGAAATGTGGATGGTTATTAAGATGTGAAAAACTACGCCAGTTCCCGTTGATACCCTTTATTTTTTTGGTATGATTAACATGTTTGCAGGGAAAGTTGTCCACGAAACGATTTTATTCACAGCCTGTGGATAATTATGTGGATACTTTACACACGTTCTGTATAAATTCATCTCACATCTTGTGAGTCATGCGCATAAGTTGTCGATTATAGGACAAACAACCGGCTCACGCTTGTGTACATTTCGAAATGACAACACGATTGGCTTCCTTCTCTTCAAATCTTAAGTAGGAAGCCTTTCTTACTCTATCCCTAATTTAAAAAGGAGGGATCTTCCTACATTGAAAGAATTAGCTGAACTCTGGGCAAAAACGTTAAATTCGATTAAGAACAAAGTCAGTAAACCAAGCTATGAAACATGGTTAAAGTCAACGGAACCTATAAAACTGGAAAATGATACATTCCTCGTGGCTGCCCCGAATGAATTCGCGAAAGACTGGTTGGAAGATCGATATGCTGAAATTCTCGCCAATACGCTGCAGGACATCACTGGCAATCTTTATACAGTAAAATTTGTCCTTCACACAGACGAATACAATGAAGATAATCAAGCTACGGAAACGCCGGATCAAACGGCAAAAAAAGAGGAAACGACACAATCACCCAGGAGACCGAATGACCATGAAAACATGCCCCGTAATATGTTGAATGGGAAATACACGTTTAATACGTTTGTCATTGGTTCCGGCAATCGATTTGCACACGCGGCCTCATTAGCCGTATCTGAAGCCCCTGCCAGGGCGTATAACCCTCTCTTCATTTATGGAGGAGTCGGACTTGGCAAAACGCATTTGATGCATGCCATCGGCCATTATGTAATGGAACACAGCCCAGAATCACGCGTTGTCTATTTATCATCGGAAAAATTCACGAATGAATTTATCAATGCAATTCGGGATAACCGAGGGGAAGATTTTCGCAACAAATATCGGAACGTAGATATTTTGTTGATCGATGATATTCAATTTTTAGCAGGGAAAGAACAAACACAAGAGGAGTTTTTTCATACATTTAACACGCTGCACGAAGATGCTAAACAAATCGTAATCTCAAGCGACCGGCCGCCAAAAGAGATTCCAACACTTGAAGACCGTTTGCGCTCTCGTTTTGAATGGGGACTTATCACAGATATTACCCCGCCCGATCTTGAAACAAGAATCGCGATTCTACGCAAAAAAGCCAAAGCGGAAATGCTCGATATTCCAAATGAAGTCATGCTTTATATCGCCAACCAAATCGACACAAACATCCGTGAATTGGAAGGGGCGCTTATTCGAGTCGTTGCCTATTCCTCCCTGATTAACGAAGACATGAATGCGGATCTCGCCGCTGAAGCATTAAAAGATATTATCCCCAGTTCAAAACCGAAAGTCATCGGCATTGAAGATATTCAAGCGCATGTGGCCGCCTATTATCAAGTCAAATTGGAAGAAATTACAGCAAAAAAAAGAACGAAAGCGATCGCCCATGCCAGACAGGTGGCTATGTACTTATCAAGGGAAATGACAGAGTCCTCCTTGCCAAAGATAGGCGAAAAATTTGGAGGAAGAGACCATACTACTGTTATTCACGCCCATGATAAAATCAGCAAATTATTAGCAACCGATCAACAGCTACAGCATCAACTCGATGAGATCACAAATAAAGTAAATCATTAACATGTGGAAAACCCTTAATAAACGAGGGGATTATCCACATGTTCATACACAAGGAATAAGCACACGGGCACAAAGGAAACTTGTTTTATTCACAACGTGCACAACCTCTACGACTACTACTGCATTTTTAATAATAAATAATAAAAGCGTTTCAAAGACCTCTGTTTGCTTACGATAGGAGAGGGAAATATGCATATTACAATTGATACCCATACATTTATCACCGGTGTACAACACGCGAACAAAGCGGTATCTTCAAGAACAACCATTCCTATATTGACCGGGATTAAAATTCAAGTACAAACGGATGGGATTACATTAATCGGCAGTGATTCAGATGTATCCATCGAAACATTTATACCAAGCAGTGATGAAGAACAAACGTATATGACCGTTCATGAAGAAGGGGAAATCGTCTTACAAGCAAAATATTTTTCCGAAATTGTACGGAAAATGCCAGGAGAAACATTAACGTTAAAAAAAGAGGGGAATATGGCTGCAACGATTTCCTCAGACAATGTAATTTTTAATTTGAATGGTTTTGATCCGGACAATTATCCGAAACTGCCACAACTAGAGGAAGATCAAGTATTTACCCTTCCGCATCATTTATTAAAAGATCTCATTCGCCAAACCGTTTTTTCTGTATCAACGCAAGAAACACGCCCAGTTCTTACCGGCGTCAATTTCTCTATCAAGGATCAAGCACTAACTGCAACAGCAACCGATAGCCACCGACTCGCGATGAGAACGGTCGGGGTTGAAACCGATGAAACGCTGGAAATCAATAATGTAATTATACCGGGGAAAAGCCTCACCGAACTCAGCAGGATCCTCGGAGATAGTGAAGACATGATCACCATCATTGTCACGAGGACACAAGTGCTCTTTAAAATGAAACATTTACTGTTCTTTTCCCGATTACTGGATGGAAAATTTCCTCTCACATCAAACATGATTCCATCGGAAGGGAAAACAACCGTCACATTGTCCACGAAAGCCTTGAGCCAATCGTTGGAACGAGCCATGCTTCTTTCAAGAGAAGCAAAAAACAATGTCGTTCACGTTAAAAGCGTCGGGACAACGGAAATAGAAATTATGTCGATCTCCTCAGAAGTAGGAAAAGTAAAAGAATCCATCGAAGCCGATGAAATAAACGGCGCAGAACTACAAATTGCTTTTAACGGAAAAAATATTTTAGACGCTTTAAAAACGCTTGATAGTGAAAGGATCTCCCTCATGTTCACCGGCACAATGAGCCCTTTTGTGATTCGTCCCCTCGATCATCACCAAATGATTCACTTATTCTCTCCGGTTCGTACATCTTAGTGTTAGAAAACTAGGCTTATCGCCAAGCTTTAATGGCGAAAGCCTTAGTTGCACTTATGAAGGAAAAAGTTTTATACTTTCTTACCTGCCAAAAACAAAGGGGGGTTCCCTCCATTCGGAGTCCCCTCTTCCTTAATGATCACTGGCTTTCTCTCGTTTTTTTTAGTAAAATAGAAGATGGAATCACATGCTCGTTTATAGATAAACCTCGGATGGTGAGAACAAGATGCAAGATAAAATCCGAATCACAACCCCTTACATCACCTTAGGTCAACTATTAAAAGAAGCGGCTGTTGCGGATACAGGTGGAATGGTTAAAATTATTTTGGCTGAATACAACATTTTCGTGAACGATGAACACGAGGAACGGCGCGGGCGAAAGGTATACCCGGGGGATCGCGTCGAGGTTGAAGATACGGGAACTTTCATCGTTGAAAGAGCTTAATTTCTCAACAAAAAGGAGCGATGAAGTTGTACGTACGCGATCTCTCGATCAGCGGTTATCGAAATCTTGAAGCAACAACACTCGCTTTTGAGAACACCGTCAACCTGTTTATAGGGGAAAATGCACAAGGAAAAACCAACCTTATGGAAGCGTTATATGTGTTGGGTTTTGCGAAATCCCATCGCACTAATCGTGATCGGGAGCTGGTTACGTGGGGAAAAGATTACGCACGTATCCACGGGGAGATCAACAAAAGAATACACTCATTATCCCTTGATATACAGCTTTCAACCCGTGGCAAGCGCGCCAAATTAAATGGATTGGAACAACAACGCGTGAGTGAATTCATCGGCGCGCTGAACATTGTTATGTTTGCCCCTGAAGATTTAAATCTCGTCAAAGGCGGGCCAAAACAACGCAGACGCTTTATTGATATGGAGATTGGGCAAATCAGCAATGTATATCTTTATCATCTGTCCCAGTATCATCGGATATTAAAGCAACGAAATCAGCTATTAAAAGAATATGCGCAAAACCGTACGAACGAGGCGACGGTCATGCACGAAGTTTTGACCGAACAACTCGTAAAAACCGCCGCTCAAGTCGTCCAACGCCGATTATCCTTTATTAACCAATTACAAAAATGGGCTGGTCCCACGCATCGGTCTATTAGCCGACAACTGGAAGAACTGCAAATCGCGTATGTTCCCAGTGCCGATGTATCATTAGAGCTAGACTTGTCGACAATAGAGAATATCTATGCAAACGCTTTTCAGGAAAAAAAAGAACAAGAAATGCGCAGAGGCTTAACGCTCATTGGCCCTCATCGGGAAGACCTTGCCATCTATGTAAATGATCGGGACATCCAAACCTATGGTTCCCAAGGGCAACAGCGAACCGCTGCTCTGTCATTGAAATTGGCGGAAATTGAGTTAATCGAAAAAGAGACTGCCGATCCCCCGGTTTTGTTATTGGATGATGTCCTTTCGGAACTGGATGATTTTCGACAGTCCCATTTATTAAATAGCATTCAGGGGAAAGTGCAAACATTTATTACAACGACAAACATTAGCGGAATTAAACATGAGGTACTTCAACAAGCAAAAACCTTTCATGTCAACAATGGCAATATTTCTCCCAGTGAATAAACACCCACATGTCTGAAGCGAAACAACGAGAGGTATTTTTCACCTCTTTTTCGCTTCCAATCTGGAAGATGGTTGATTCATAGATTTTTAGAGAAATGAGGTGTCTTTTTGTTTGTCCACATTGGTGGATACACAGTCATCCGCTCCAAAGATATCGTCGCCATTTTAAACTATGACGTCCAGGAAGCGTCGACGATTACCCAGCAATATCTTGCGTCTTTGAATGAGAATGAGATCGTAAAAATAGTGGAGGATAACGACGCGACGAAATCACTCGTCGTCACCTCCGAGAAATTATATCATTCACCCATATCCTCCACGACCTTGAAACGACGTTCCCAAAGTATGTTTGTAGACGGGAACGATGAAGGACGATAAGTCCGCAAATATGGCTGAAGTGCCCCGAATCCAGTTTTGTATGAACCTCTAATTAGAAACGTAGGTGAAGATTGCCCATGGAACAACATTCGTATGATGAAAGTCAAATACAGGTACTCAAGGGCTTGGAAGCAGTTCGGAAGCGCCCGGGAATGTATATCGGTTCCACAAACGCACGGGGACTCCATCATCTCGTTTGGGAAATCGTAGATAACAGCATTGATGAAGCGATGGCAGGATTCTGTGATGAGATTCATATCGAGATTGAAAAAGACAACAGTATCACGGTAACCGATAACGGTCGCGGCATTCCCGTCGGTATGCACGAAAAAGAAGGAAGACCGACGTTGGAAGTCATCATGACGGTTCTTCATGCCGGAGGAAAATTTGGCGGCGGCGGATATAAAGTCTCCGGTGGCCTGCATGGCGTGGGTTCCTCCGTCGTTAATGCGCTTTCCGAACATATGGAAGTTGAAATCCATCGTGATGGAAACGTTTACTATCAAGATTATAGGCAAGGGATACCGCAGCAAGAACTTTCGGTTACGGGAGACACGGACAAAACAGGTACACGGATACGTTTCACCCCCGATCAAACGATTTTTACAGAAACGAGAGAATATGAAGCTGAAACGTTAATGACTCGTTTAAGAGAGCTGGCATTTTTGAATAAAGGGCTGCGCATCTTCTTTACAGACAAGCGCGAAGAAGAGCAGCAAACGAATGAATACTACTATGAAGGTGGTATTCGCTCCTTTGTTGAATATTTAAATCAATCAAAGGAACCAATCCATGAACCGCCAATTCATATCGAAAGTGAACAATCAGGCATTCAAGTAGAAATTGCAGTTCAATATAATAATAGTTTTACGAGCAATCTCTATTCATTTGCCAATAATATTAATACGCATGAAGGCGGGACGCATGAGTCGGGATTTAAAACCGGATTAACACGCGTGATTAATCATTATGCCCGCCAGCATCAATTGTTTAAAGACAATGATCCGAACCTTGTCGGGGAAGATGTGCGAGAAGGTTTAACCGCGATCATCTCGGTAAAAATCCAGGATCCGCAGTTTGAAGGACAAACGAAAACCAAACTTGGAAACAGCAGTGTCAGAACGGCCACCGATCAACAATTCAGCGATCATTTTGCCCGTTTTCTTGCTGAGAACCCGGATACTGCCCGAAAAGTGGTGGAAAAAGGAATTACCGCATCGAGAGCGCGAGAAGCGGCAAAGAAAGCCCGTGAATTCACCCGCCGTAAAAGCGCCCTCGAAGTCGGCTCTTTGCCCGGCAAATTGGCGGATTGTTCAACGCGAGACGCAACGATCAGTGAGATGTATATCGTGGAGGGAGATTCAGCCGGAGGTTCAGCGAAAGCAGGTCGTGACAGCTATTTTCAGGCTATTCTTCCTTTGCGAGGAAAAATATTAAACGTCGAAAAAGCACGGCTTGACAGAATCCTTAACAATAATGAAATTCGATCCATTATTACTGCGCTTGGGACGGGGATCGCCGACGAATTTAATATCGAGAAAGCGCGTTACCATAAAATCATTATCATGACAGATGCCGACGTGGACGGGGCGCATATCCGAACGCTTATTTTGACGTTTTTCTATCGTTTTATGCGCCCGTTGATTGAAAAGGGGTATGTATATATTGCCCAGCCGCCGCTATACCAGGTAAAACAAAACAAGAAAGTTCGCTATATCCAAGAAGAAGCAGATTTACAGCCGCTTTTGGATGAATGGCCGGATACGCCCGTGCCGGAGATTCAACGGTATAAAGGTTTGGGCGAGATGAACGCCGATCAATTATGGGAAACAACCATGAACCCGGAAGGACGTAGGCTTCTGCAGGTTACTTTAGAAGACGCAATGATGGCTGACAGTGTTTTCGATACGCTAATGGGGGATAGAGTTGAACCGCGCAGGGAATTTATCGAGGACAATGCGGAATACGTGCAGAATCTCGATGTTTAATACCCGAGGTTTGAAAAGACGCCCTTTTCAAACCTTGAAAATGGGAGGATAAGGAATGGCAGACCACGAATCTAATGTCCATGAAATAAATATTAGTCAAGAAATGCAGACGTCGTTCCTGGATTATGCCATGAGCGTTATTGTCAGTCGTGCCCTTCCCGATGTGCGCGACGGCATGAAACCTGTGCATCGACGCATCCTTCATGCGATGAACGAACTTGGGATGACCCCGGACAAAGCCCATAAAAAGTCAGCGCGCATCGTCGGGGATGTGATCGGTAAATACCATCCCCATGGCGATAGCGCTGTCTATGAAACAATGGTGCGAATGGCACAAGATTTCAGTTACCGGTACATGCTCGTTGATGGACATGGAAACTTTGGATCCGTCGATGGGGACTCTGCAGCAGCCATGCGGTATACGGAAGCGCGTATGTCCAAAATCTCTAACGAACTCGTTCGGGATATTCGCAAAGACACGGTGGACTACCAAGACAATTATGATGGTGCCGAAAAAGAACCTGTCGTTTTACCGGCGCGTTTCCCGAATTTGCTCGTGAACGGAGCAGCCGGGATCGCGGTTGGGATGGCGACAAACATCCCCCCGCACCAATTGGGAGAAGTCATAGACGGTGTATTGGCATTGAGCCGAAACCCCGAGTTGAGTATTGACGAATTGATGGAGCATATCCCGGGTCCTGATTTTCCAACGGCAGGTTTGATCATGGGCCGAAGCGGGATCCGAAAAGCATACCACACAGGTCGGGGATCCATTACCATACGGGCCAATGCGCATATCAACGAGCAACGAAGCGGCAAAGAAGAAATTATCGTTACGGAGTTACCCTTTCAAGTCAACAAAGCACGGCTTGTAGAAAAAATTGCCGAGCTCGTACGAGAGAAAAAAATCGATGGCATTACGGATTTACGCGATGAAACATCTCGAAAAGGGATGCGTATTGTAATTGAAATTCGTAAAGACGCCAATGCCAACGTTATTTTAAACAACTTGTATAAATGGACGGCTCTGCAAACGACGTTTGGCGTCAATCTGTTGGCACTTGTAAATGGGCAGCCGGAAGTACTCAATCTCAAACAATCGCTAAGCCTTTATCTTGACCATCAGGTCGAAGTGATTCGCAGGCGCACCCAATTTGATTTGAACAAGGCAGAAGCTCGCGCTCACATTTTGGAAGGCTTAAGAATTGCCCTCGATCACATCGATGCGATTATCGAATTGATCCGCTCGTCTGAAACGACAGACATTGCCCGTCAGGGCCTGATCGAGAACTATGACCTAAGCCATGAACAAGCGCAAGCGATCCTTGATATGCGTTTGCAACGCCTCACCGGTCTTGAACGGGATAAGATCGAAAATGAATATGAAGCGTTGATTGAACGCATTGCGGAACTAAAAGCGATTCTGGCCGATAACGAGAAAGTTCTCAATATTATTCGCGATGAACTGAGTGACATTAAAAAACGGTACAATGATGAACGACGTACAGCTATTCACGCTAGCGAAAATGTCTTGGAAGACGAAGATTTAATCCCGCAGGAAAATGTCGTGATCAGCATTACCCATGAAGGGTACATTAAACGTTTGCCGCTTACGACGTATCGGAGCCAGCGCCGTGGTGGTCGGGGCATTCAGGGAATGGGCACAAATGATGGAGATTTTGTCGAACATTTGTTTACGACCAACTCTCATCACACCATCCTTTTCTTTTCCAACAAAGGAAAAGTTTATCGCCTCAAAGCATATGAAGTGCCCGAGTTAAAACGTACGGCAAAAGGGATTCCGGTGATCAACCTCTTACAAATCGAAAAGGGTGAGGAAATCAGTACGGTGATTCCGATTGAAAAATACCGGGATGATGATTATCTGCTGTTTATCACGAAAAAAGGCATTGCCAAACGAACCCCATTATCCGCATATGCTAATATCCGAAGAGGCGGCCTCTTTGCCGTAAACATCCGGGAAGATGATGAATTGCACGGGGTACGCCTTACGGACGGTGCCAGTGATATCATTCTCGGTACGAAAAACGGCATCGCCATTCGGTTTAATGAAGAAGATGTAAGGCTCATGGGCCGGACAGCTACCGGTGTTAAAGGGATTTCCCTTGACCTAGACGACGAGGTCATTGGCATGGATATGATCCGGCCAGAAGAAGATGTGCTACTCGTGACCAATAAAGGCTTCGGAAAAAGGACAAAAGAAGACGAATTCAAAGTTCAAAATCGTGGCGGCAAAGGCCTAAAGGCATGCACACTTACCGAACGAACCGGGCATGTGATCGCACTTAGGGTTCTTTCCGACGATTATGATTTAATGGTGATGACGGAAAAAGGCATTATCATCCGTATCCATGTTAACGAGATCTCTGAACTCGGTCGATATGCCCAAGGCGTCATGCTCATTCGAGTCGATGAAAATGAAGAAGTTTCAACCGTAGCCCCCGTTGAAGTCGAAGAAATGGAAGAAGAAATTCAAGAAGAAGAGGAAGAAGAAGAGGAAGAAGAAGAAAAGGGAGAAGAAAGCTCTCCACAAACAGATGGAGACGATGAATAAAGCCAAAACGGCCCCGACATCCAGACGGTGATGCGGGCCGTTTTTTTTTAATAGAAGGTATGAATACATGCGAATTGTCCAAGTACCAAGCGCATGGTGCCCGAAATTGATCGAAACTGGCCTTCCCGGGCACCATGAAGCGTTTAAGGTGCCCCAAATGCGGGTTCGGCACGCGTTTCGGTCGCCATGAAGAGCCCATGGCGACCGTACAATGGCCTCTTTCCGATTTACGGGAACCATGATCCCTCTATGGTGCCTCCAATATGGTTTCGGCGTGATTTCGGTCGTCATAAAGCTGTTATGGCGCCTGAAATCCGGGTTCGTTGCTTGTTTCGGTCACTATGAACCAGTCTTGGCGACCGTAAACCGAAGATTTTTCGCCTATCGGGCTTCATGGCACCAAATCTTATGCATATCTCAACGATTTGGCGTCACAAACGCCGTGTGAAGACAAATCGTTGGCAAAGCCATTTTATCTTTGCGTCACAACCATCGTCTGAAGACAAATATCCGGCACATCTCTTATATTTGGCGCCTAAATACAGAGTTTCAGCCCGTTCTACACTCGTATCGTCGTCTAAATTAAAACCCTTCATCTCCCCATAAGTGCACCAAGTGCCTTTTCCACGATCATCGCTTCACAAATCGCGGGGCATTGTTCGACGTACGTTTCAAGCAACGGAAGATCGGCCGATGAACGTTGGGAAATTAGCTCTCCCCACCACTCCGTTTCATAACGGTTAATCATGCTGAGATTATATAACAGTAAATAGTGAATCAATAAGCCCGGCAACGTTGCTTCTTTTCTTTTCGTTTTGAAGCGGGCATCGGCACGGACCGAATCTTGCAGCAAAGGAATTTGTAAAAAAAGCGTTGCCATTTGAAACCGATCCTGATGGACCGCCTCCTCCTGGCACATGTGCTGCAGCAGATGAGGAAATAACCCGTGCTTCTGAATTTTAACCTCGTCATCGATAAAACGATAATCTTTCCGTTTTCTTTTTCGGGTAGATACGCCGTGGGCGAGTACACTTGTGGTGGAAGGATAGGTGGGATCATAGAGTAAAATCAGCGCTTTTATCAAATGGCTAAAGCCATAAAATAAAAGCAACGGCCGGGAATGAAAGGGCATGCGGCAGGATTCTTCCAACAATGAACGCCCTTGTTGCCAGCGATGGATAAACGGCAATGTGTTTGCATACGCGTATTTTTTCGCGAGTTTTTCCTGGTCGAAGAGGGTTTGATAACGATCATTCAGCTTTTTGGTTAACGTTTCTGTTACGGTATATGGCTGAAAATCAGAAAATGTATGCAAAATACATTCCTCCGGTGAACACACTTATTAGAAATTTAGAACTTCTTGAAGAGGGACGATAAAAATAGACAAGCGTGATAAAATAGAAGGAATAACACACCCTAGGAGACTTACGAATAACTTTTCCGATTGTACGCCTTTTTACGCATGATTATAAAAAGAAGGGATGAAAAAATGAGAGAGGATAAGTTTGGAAAACAAGGGTTAACCTTTGATGACGTATTGTTGCTTCCGGATCGCTCAGAAATACACCCCCGGGACGTAGACATTCACTCCAAATTGACGGCGAAACTCCCGCTTAATATGCCAATCTTAAGTGCCAGCATGGATACGGTAACGGAAGCGGAAATGGCGATTGCAATGGCTCGTGAAGGTGGCCTCGGTGTCATTCACAAAAATATGTCTGTGGAAGAGCAGGCAGAAATGGTTGACATGGTGAAACGTTCTGAGAGCGGTGTAATCACCAATCCCTTTTTTTTAACGCCGGATCGGCAAGTGTATGATGCCGAGCACTTGATGGGAAAGTTCCGCATTTCAGGCGTTCCAATCGTAGATGAGGAACAAAAGCTTGTCGGGATTCTCACCAATCGCGATCTGCGTTTTATTGATGATTACGCGATTCAAATCGATGATGTCATGACTAAAACCAATCTCGTTACCGCTCCTGTCGGTACAACGTTGGCAGAAGCGGAAAAAATCTTGCAACAATATAAAATCGAGAAATTGCCGCTCGTCGATAACGACATGGAATTAAAAGGGCTCATTACGATTAAGGATATTGAAAAGGCGATCGAATATCCAAGATCTGCCAAAGATGAACAGGGACGATTGCTTGTGGCAGCTGCTGTCGGTGTTGCCCATGATACGCAGGTCAGAATGAAAGCACTCGTAGAAGCAGGTGTGGATGCCATCGTCATAGATACAGCGCATGGACATTCACGCGGGGTACTCGATCAAGTGGCGCAGATTCGCGAGGCCTATCCGGAAGTGACGTTAATTGTCGGAAACGTGGCTACAGGTGCCGGAACGAGGGATTTAATCCAAGCAGGAGCTGATGTTGTAAAAGTAGGGATCGGCCCAGGCTCCATTTGTACAACCCGAGTGGTCACAGGTATCGGTGTCCCGCAGATCACAGCTGTCTACGAATGTGCCGCGGAGGCCCAAAAGCACGGGGTACCGATTATTGCCGACGGCGGAATCAAATACTCCGGAGATATTGTAAAAGCCTTGGCGGCCGGTGCAAATGCAGTGATGCTCGGAAGCATGCTGGCAGGGGTTTCGGAAAGCCCCGGTGAAACGGAAATTTATCAAGGACGCCAGTTTAAAGTTTATCGGGGTATGGGTTCTATGAGCGCGATGGAAAAAGGGAGCAAGGACCGATACTTTCAAGAAGACAATCAGAAGTTTGTACCGGAAGGCATCGAAGGACGAACCCCTTACAAAGGGCCGCTCGCGGATACGCTCTACCAACTAACGGGCGGTATCCGTTCAGGCATGGGTTATTGCGGTGCTGCCAACTTGGAACAGTTGCGTAACGATGGCCAATTCGTACAAATTACCAACGCATCATTGAAAGAAAATCATCCTCATGATGTGCAAATCACGAAGGAAGCACCGAACTATAGCATTTGAAAATAAGCACAAGGTTACGGGCATTTCCCGGGAAATTAATTGCGGGAATGCCCTTTTTTTGTGTTTAAAATCTTGTTTTCCCTTAAATGTTTGATGCCTTTTTTAGGATCAATATGATAAAATAACGTTTGGAATGTACACCATGGAGGTGCCGAGAATGAAGAAATGGACGAGTATACTCAGTGGGTCGGCTTTGATTCTTGCCTTAACCACAACAACGGCAGAAGCACAAACCCCTGATGTTGAAGCAGAGGCTTCGATTCTGGTGGATGTGGAAACCGGAAAGATTTTATATGACGAGGACATAGATACATTATTGCCGATGGCAAGTATGGCAAAAATGATGACGGAGTACCTTGTCAATGAGGCGATTGAAGAAGGCAATCTCAGTTGGGATGAGGAAGTATCCGTCAGTGAAGAAGTTGCGGACTTATCACATAATGAAAGTT
The DNA here is from genome assembly GCF_003336365.1 of Salicibibacter kimchii. Classification (GTDB taxonomy): domain Bacteria; phylum Bacillota; class Bacilli; order Bacillales; family Marinococcaceae; genus Salicibibacter; species Salicibibacter kimchii. Next base: position 2,187,750 of record NZ_CP031092.1, read on the forward strand.
TATCCAATGTCTATTTGCGAACGGATGAAACGTATACGATTGAAGAGTTGTATGAAGCTATGGCCATTGAATCCGCGAATGGCGCGACGGTTGCATTGGCGGAAGCGGTTGCCGGTTCGGAAGAGGCCTTTGTGGACATGATGAATGATAAAGCTGCGGAGTTGGGGATCGAAGATTATGAATTCGTGAATTCCAGTGGATTAAACAATTCATCAATGGACGGTAATCATCCTGAAGGGACCGACGCCGATGCAGAGAATATGATGTCTGCTCGGGGAACGGCTCAACTTGCTTATCATCTGATCCAGGATTACCCTGAAGTATTGGACGTGGCGAGCACCGAAGAAACGATTTTCATGGAAGGCAGTGAGATGGATGAACTGCCGATGACGAATTGGAACCATATGTTGGGGGGATCTGATTTCTCCCATGCCTATGAAGGCGTGGATGGCATTAAAACCGGTAACACGGATGCCGCTGGTTTTGCATTTACCGGTACGGTTGAACAAGATGACACCCGTTTATTGTCGGTTGTCATGCGCACGGATAGCATAGACGCGCGTTTCGAAGAAACGGCAACATTGTATGATTACGGGTTTGATACCTTTACAACCGAAGAAGTGATTTCCGAAGGGGAACAGCATGATGAAGTGCCCGTATTGCCTGTTCCTGATGGACAGGAGCAAGACGTGCCTGTCGTAACCGGATCCGCTTTATCCTTTCCCATTCTTGAAGGAGAGGAAGACATGTATTCAACTTCTGTGACAGTTGCAGAAGACCAGCTCGATGAAGACGGAGCATTGAGTGCACCGGTGGAAGCTGGTGAGGAAGTAGGCTATGTTACGGTCACTTATGAAGGCGAAGACGATGAAATGTATCTCACCGATGAGATGGAAACTAATGCCGCTGTTCCACTTGTTGCCGGCGATGATGTGGAACAGGCGAATTGGTTTGTTCGATCGATGCGCGGGATCGGCGGTTTCTTCTCCGGGCTTTGGGATCAAACGACAGAAACGGTGAGTGGTTGGTTTTCGTAGTTTCCCTATCGCACTAAGCGTGTTATAATGGACGAAAAGCTTACCGGAGGGAAAGACTTTGGCAGATACAGGTACAGATCGCGTCAAAAGAGGAATGGCCGAGATGCAAAAAGGCGGCGTCATTATGGACGTTGTCAATGCAGAACAAGCAAAGATTGCAGAGGAAGCGGGCGCGGTTGCCGTTATGGCACTTGAACGTGTCCCTTCAGATATACGAGCCGCTGGCGGGGTCGCCCGGATGGCAGATCCAAACATACTGGAAGAAGTGATCGAAGCGGTAAGCATTCCGGTCATGGCAAAAGCGCGGATTGGCCACATTGCGGAAGCCCGAGTGCTCGAAGCGTTAGGCGCTGATTATATCGATGAAAGCGAAGTGCTTACGCCTGCTGATGAAGTCTATCATATCGATAAGAACGCCTATACAGTGCCTTTCGTCTGCGGTGCTCGCGATTTGGGCGAGGCGTTACGACGCATTGGCGAAGGTGCGGCGATGATCCGCACAAAAGGGGAGCCCGGCACGGGGAATATTGTGGAAGCCGTTCGCCATATGCGCATGGTTCAGTCACAAATTAAAAAAGTGGCCGGAATGTCCCGTGATGAGTTAATGACCGAAGCGAAGAACTTGGGAGCCCCCTACGAACTCCTCGTTTCCATTCAGGAATCAGGCAAATTGCCAGTCGTCAATTTTGCTGCCGGCGGAATTGCTACTCCTGCAGACGCGGCGTTAATGATGTCACTCGGGTCTGATGGTGTTTTCGTAGGATCCGGCGTGTTCAAATCGGATGAGCCACAACAATTTGCACGCGCCATCGTTGAGGCGACGACGCACTATGAAGATTACGAATTGATCGGCCGCCTATCCAAAGGCCTCGGGACAGCCATGAAAGGCATCGAGATATCCAATATTCCCGAGCCGGAACGTATGCAAGATCGCGGTTTATAAGAGTAACGAGGAAAAGATTTGGAAACTCTAATAAAGGGTTGGAGGTGAGCGCAGATGGTGAACATCGGTGTGCTTGCACTCCAAGGCGCTGTTCACGAACATGCGAGGATGATTGAAAGTGAAGGAACGGGTAAAGCGGTACTAGTAAAAAGACCGGAGCAACTGCGGGATCTGGATGGGCTTATTTTGCCCGGAGGAGAAAGTACGACAATGCGGCGGCTGATGGATCGTTATGATTTTATGGACGCCCTTCGTTCATTTGCAGCTTCCGGAAAACCGGTCTTTGGCACATGTGCAGGCCTTATCTTAATGGCAAATGCGATCGAAGGAGAAGAAAAGACGCATCTGTCGTTCATGGATGTCACGGTCGAACGAAATGCTTTTGGCCGGCAAAAAGAAAGTTTTGAAACGGTATTGAACGCAAAGGGAATCGCGAATGATCTGCTTGCCGTTTTTATACGCGCCCCTTTAATCAAAAAAGTTGGCACGGACGTTGAGGTCATTGCTTATCATCAGGATGAAATTGTCGCCGCAAAACAGGGACAATTTCTCGCCTGTTCGTTTCATCCCGAACTTACTGACGACCCCCGTTTTCATCATTATTTTGTCGAAATGGTTAAAAACAATAAAAAAGCCGTTGTGTAAAAAATTTTACGCTGGCGACATATTCAAAACACGAAGAAGGACACGAGTATTCTTGGCGCGGATACAGAGAGCCGGTGGTTGCTGAAAACCGGTGAAGCAAAAAGAAGAATCCCGTCCGGAGTGGAAGCCCGAAACCATTGGCAGTAAGGCCTCCCGCTTGTCGGCGTTAAGGCGTTCGAGCCGGTTTGTTTCACGTGAAACAAACAACGAGGGTGGTATCGCGGAAACATCCGTCCCTATGCATAGGGGCGGTTTTTTTAATTCTAGATAAAATGGAGGTTGATGCGCACATGCTGGATATCAAGTACATGCGCCAAAATGAGGATAAGGTAAAAAAAGCGTTGGAAGCACGAGGAATAGAAGCGACAGAGGTGGAGCAGGCAATCGCTATGGACGAGAAGCGTAGAGATTTGATCGTCCAAACGGAAGAAAAGAAGAAGCAAAGAAATGACATTTCCCAGCAAGTGGCCGAAAGAAAACGGGCGAAGGAAGATGCTGACGATTTAATCGCGCAAACAAAAGCAGTGTCCCAAGCGATTAAACAGTATGATGAAGAATTAAATGATGTGGAGAAGGAACTTCACCAATTGATGCTGACGTTACCGAATCTTTTGGCGGATTCTGTGCCCGCGGGAGAAAACGATGAAGACAATGTGGAAATTCGCACATGGGGGACGCCGCCGACATTTTCTTTCTCGCCGAAAGCGCATTGGGATTTAGCCGACGACCATGATCTGCTTGATTTCGAACGTGCCGCAAAAGTAACCGGCAGTCGTTTTGCCTTTTATAAAGGAGCAGGTGCACGACTGGAACGAGCATTGATTCAATACATGATGGATGTACACGCCGACGAGCATGGTTACACGGAAACGCTGCCTCCTTATATCGTCAATCATGACAGTATGGTTGGGACCGGGCAGTTGCCGAAGTTCGAGGAGGACATGTTCGCGCTTGAAGGCACCCCTTATTATATGATCCCCACGTCTGAAGTACCGATCGTGAATATGCATCGAAACGAGATTTTGGACGGGGATGATCTGAATATGAAATATGTGGCCTACAGTGCTTGTTTTCGTGCTGAAGCCGGGTCGGCCGGTCGTGATACGAGAGGGTTGATTCGTCAACATCAATTCAGCAAAGTGGAATTGGTCTGGTTTACGAAGCCGGAAGATTCTTACGAAGCCCTTGCCGCGCTTACCGGGCACGCCGAAAAAGTGTTACAAGAACTACAACTCCCTTATCGCGTCGTTGATCTATGTAGTGGCGATATCGGTTTTGCTGCGGCAAAAACGTATGACCTTGAAGTTTGGTTGCCGAGTTATGAAACCTACAAAGAGATTTCTTCGTGCAGCAATTGTGAAGATTTCCAGGCAAGACGAGCCAATATTAAGTTCAAACGTGAACAACAAGGGCCGGCAGCGCATGTTCATACCTTAAACGGTTCAGGACTCGCGTTAGGGCGCACGGTGGCCGCCATTATGGAAAATTACCAGGAAGAAGACGGAAGCATACGTATTCCTGATGTCTTGCAACCGTATATGGGCGGGAAACAACAGATTTGAAGTGAAATTTCCATCAGAGGGTTTTTCATCCCCTCTGATAAGGAGGTCACTAAAATAGTCACGTCCTGTGCCAACGCCGGCATTAGTGCAGAGTGGCTTAACTACCCGAACATAGGGCAGTTGGAAGACGGTTCGGTCGTTCCCTCCTTACGAAACGGCGGATTCATCCTTTCATCGACGGAAATGGTCGTGTATCACGCTTGTTATTAAATGTAGAGCTAATGAAAGACGGCAATCCCACCCCCAATAATCATAAAAGTAGAAAATCGATTGGATTATTACTTGAGTAATGAAGGGGAGTGCATGTCGCGGAGGCAATGCGTTATAAATTGGTATGGAGGACCGAAATGGTAGAATCGAGTCCGAGTTAGGTCATCATCAGTTGCTGTTGAAGCCCCAAGTGCGCTCCACCCCACCACATTTCCTTTGCATAGAGCCGGGCCTAAGGTAAAAATTTCATAGATTTAAAAAAAACGTTGATCTTTTGGAAATGAGAACGTATAATAAATTCATCTTAATCAGTACGAAATTGACAAAAATATTACGTTATTTTGTCGATATTGAATATCTAACTTTACAGAAAATGATGTGATGCGAAGATGGAACTGGATCAAACAGACTTCAAAATATTATCGATGTTGCAAGACGACGGCAAATGTTCGTACAGTAAAATCGCGAGGAGCATTGGTGTCAGTGAAGGTACGGTTCGCGGGAGAATTAACAAAATGTTGAAAAACGATGTCTTTGAATTTATTATCCATACGAATCCGTATAAAATCGGTTTGCATGTACAAGCCATTATCGGGCTGGAAGCCAGGGTCGGCTATCATGATGCCATTGCTTGTCAATTACAACCCCATCGGTCTGTCCGTTTTATCGGGGCGTTTTCCGGAAAGCATGATCTCATCATTCAAGCTTTTTTTCGGAATAACGAAGAACTAGTGGCCTTTGTTGATCAAACGCTATCGGGAGTGGAAGGCATTATAAGCGTCGATGTGAACGTGGAGCTTAAACAATATAAAGATACGTTTTCATATGTTGATTGACATCATTGCTATAGAATTTAACAGCTTTATTAAAAAAATCATTGCGAGTAATGTGAATACTCGCTATAATCGTATTTACTATTAGCAATTTTACGAACCGAACGTCTAGTAATATACAGCAGAATGGGGGAGACGTTCATGAACGATGAGACAGTCATCGACGTAAGAAATTTAAAAACTTCTTTTTTTAGCAAAAAAACAGAATTGCCGGTCGTTGATGATGTGAGTTTTTCTGTGAAAAAGGGAGAGACACTGGCCATTGTCGGGGAGTCCGGCTCCGGAAAAAGTATGACATCTCTTTCCATTATGCGGCTCGTGCCAGCTCCAAACGGAAAAATCGTCGATGGCGAGGTTTTTTTTAATGGCAAGGACTTGGTGAAAGAAAACAAGAAAGCGATGTATAAAGTTCGGGGTAATGACATTTCCATGATTTTTCAGGAGCCGATGACATCCTTAAATCCAGTTTATACCATAGGGGAACAAATCCGAGAACAACTTACATACCATCAGAATATTTCCAAACGGGAAGCGCATCAAAGGGGCATTGAGATGTTACAAACCGTCGGTTTCTCCAGGGCGAGTGAAATTATGGGGGACTATCCGCATCGCCTTTCCGGGGGAATGAGGCAAAGGGTGATGATCGCGATGGCGCTCAGCAACAACCCGAAGCTACTGATTGCCGATGAGCCAACGACAGCATTGGATGTAACCGTCCAAGCCCAAATCCTAGACTTAATGCGAAAACTTTCAAAAGAATATGACTCATCGATTATTTTAATTACGCATGATCTCGGTGTTGTTGCAGAACTGGCCGAACGGGTCGTTGTCATGTATGGCGGCCAAGTCGTGGAAGAAGCACCGATCGAAGACCTTTTCGATGATCCTTTACATCCGTATACGGAAGGCTTGTTGCAATCGATTCCGAAAATCGATAGCCTACAAGAACGGTTGGTTTCGATCCCCGGAACTGTTCCGACGCCGGACAATTTACCCATAGGCTGTAACTTTGTCACCCGGTGCCCGTACGCGATGGAGATTTGCAGACAAGAGGAACCACGCCTAGGCGACAAAGATGCCGATCGAAGAGTTCGTTGTTTTTTGCATGAGAAGGGAGTGATGAGCGATGGTCAGCAACCTAGAACCTCTTAATAAACAGACACAGACGGTACCGGAACAGGAAAACATTCTTGAGATTCAGCAAGTGAAAAAGCATTTCCCTATCAAAGCAGGCATTCTGCAGCGGACGACCGGACACGTAAAAGCGGTGGATGGCCTTGATTTCACGATAAAAAAAGGAGAAACTTTTGGTCTTGTTGGGGAATCGGGGTGCGGAAAATCAACAGCCGGCAGATCGATTATCCGACTTTATGAACCGACGGAAGGAAAAATCACGTTTGACGGCGAAGATATCTCCAGGAAAAAGGAAAAGGATCTTTTTCATTTGCGGCGAGACATGCAAATGATTTTCCAAGACCCGTTTTCGTCTTTGAACCCGCGGAAAACCGTTGGCTCCATGTTGCAAGAACCGCTGAAGGTTCATGGTTTGCACAAAAATCATCAAGAACGACAGGAAAAATGCCAGGAAATTATGAGTCGGGTGGGTCTAAATCCATCGTTTATTAATCGTTACCCCCATGAATTTTCCGGGGGACAGCGACAGCGGATCGGGATTGCTCGTGCTCTCGTTTTGGAACCGAAAATGATTGTGGCCGATGAACCGGTGTCCGCACTGGACGTCTCGATTCAATCGCAAGTGTTGAATTTGTTGGACGATTTGCAAGATGATTTTGATTTAACGTATCTTTTTATCGCACATGATTTAAGCGTGGTGAAACACTTTTCTGATCGCATCGGCGTCATGTACCTCGGAAATATGACTGAAATTGCGGAAAAAAATGATTTGTACGACGATCCGCTCCATCCGTATACGCAGGCATTATTATCCGCCGTTCCCCGATCTCATCCTCGGGAGCGGAAACGGGAACGGATCACCTTGACGGGGGAGTTGCCGAGCCCTGCGAATCCACCGAGCGGGTGCGTGTTTCATACGCGGTGCCCTTTCGTGATGGAGCATTGCAAACAGGTGGTGCCGGAAATGAAGGAGGTCAGGCTGAATCATTATGTTGCCTGCCATTTGTATTGATGCATTTATTTTAACGGGGAGGGATGCCGTGTTATACATCAAGCTATTTAATTACTTAAAGTTTTAAATTTTTTTAAAGGGGGATCTTTTAATGAGAAAAAAAGAGTATGTATTATTTTTGGCAATGGTGTTGACGTTAGGGTTGTTGGCGGCTTGTAATGGAGCTGACGAAGATGCCGACACCGACGCAGGGGAAGACGCTGCTGTCGATGAAGAAAACGGGGATGAAGGAGAAGAGGACGGCGAGGCCGCCGGTGAGCCGCAAGAAGGCGGGGAGATCATCGTAGGTATGCAAGGTGATCCTAATGATTTGCATAGCGCGTATGCCGCAGATACACAATCGACGGATGTCACGCGTATGATTCATGCTGCTGTAACCACCCATAATGCGGACATGGAAATGGCACCGGAGCTTGCGGTAGATATGCCTGAAGTTTCCGATGATGGTCTGACTTATACAATCGAATTACATGACGATGTTTATTTCCATGATGGGGAGCAATTGACCGCTGATGATGTTGTGTTTACGTATGAAGTGTTTATGGATGAAGATTACACAGGACCTCGTACGACACCATTTGAACGTGTAGAATCCGTGGAAGCAACGGGTGAACATGAAGTAACGATTGAGCTTAGTGAACCAGATGCATCACTGGAATCGTCTGCCCTTACTTATGAAATCATGCCTGAGCATATTCTTGGTGATGTGCCCGCCGATGAACAAGAAGAGCACGAATTTAGCACATCTGAAGCCGTCGTTGGTGCCGGGCCTTTCAGCTTAGAAGAGTGGGATTACGGCACAAGTCTAACCCTTGAAGCTCATGAGGATTATCATTTGGACGGTCCTTACTTGGATGCAGTGACATTACGAATCGCTGAAGATGCTAATGCGCTTCTCGCGATGTTGCAAGCAGGTGAGGTTGATCATGCAAATATTCGACCACAGGATGTAGAAACAGCTAATGCGATTGACGATGTCAATGTCGTAGCAGAAGATGGTTATAACTATAACTATATTGGTTGGAACCATGACCGCCCGCCGTTTGATGATCCAGACGTTCGTCGCGCGATGACGATGGCGATTGATCGTGAAGCCATTATTGATGGAGTTCTCCAAGGTCATGCCGAAATCGCCCACTTCCCGCACCACCCGATGAGTTGGGCCTATTCGGATGATGTAGACGAGATTCCATTTGATCCGGATGGGGCAATTGAACTTTTAGAAGAAGCAGGGTTTGAACAAAATGATGAGGGTCAAATGGAATATGAAGGTGAACCTTTCTCCTTCGAGCTCTTAACGAATCAGGAATCTCATGCACGCGTCGATTGGGTTGTCGTTGTTCAAGAGATGCTGGCGGAGATTGGGATTGACGTGCAAACGGATACGATGGAGTTTGGCGCTTACCTTGATCGTATTCAAACACCAAACTATGATTTTGACGCAATTGCCGGAGCATGGAGCCTTGCCATTTATCCGGATCCGGAACCACTATTCCACTCGGATCAATATGAACAAGGCCAGAACAATATTAAGTATGAAAGCGACGCATTTGATGAGTTAGCTCAAGACAATCGCAGTATTGTTGACGAGGATGAACGAGCTGAAGCGATTCAAGAGGCCTATGGGCAGGTAGCTGAAGACCAAGCGTACACGTTTATGTACTATCCAGACGTCCACCAAGCGCATCGCGAAGAGATTCAAAACTTCCAAATGTCACCACTTAGCGAGTTTTTCAAAATTGAAGAATGGTGGCTAGAGGAATAAAGTTTCGTGACGAAAAAAGCAGGGGGTAGGCTGTGGTCCCCTCTGCTTTGCTACATATTAACTAAGAAGAAATCAGGGTCTGAGCGTTTTTTATCATACTGCATCATCGGGACAAAGGAGATCTTGAGATGACGACATATATTATCCGACGTATCCTTATGACCATCCCGATTTTAATCGGTATATCGATCATATCTTTCGGCATTATGCAATTTGCCCCCGGGGAGCCTACGGCGTTGGATCTCGACCCGCAAATTTCTCCTGAAGATCGAGAGGAACAATTGGACGCAATGGGGTTAAACGATCCGATTCCTGTTCAATATGTGCGGTGGGCGGGCAATATTTTACAAGGGGAGTTGGGCACTTCGTTCATTACCAATCGTGATGTCGGTTCAATGATTTGGGAACGAATGCCAAATACCCTCGTCCTCATGATTAGCTCGACGATTATGACGATGGTTATCGCGATACCGATCGGGATTATTTCCGCGATGCGACAATACTCGGTAAGGGATTATATTTTTACGTTTGGATCTTTTGTCGGGGTATCGATTCCAAACTTCTGGTTGGGGTTAATGTTAATCATGTTTTTAAGTGTTCAGTTCGGATGGTTTCCGGTCGGCGGTGTGAGTACGCTCGGTGGCGATTTTGAGATTCTGGACCGTTTGCACCATCTGTTTTTACCCGCGCTTGTGCTCGCGACCGCCGACATGGCGCAAATGACACGTTATACGCGGACAAGCATGCTTGAAGTGAAAAATCAAGATTATATTCGAACTGCTCGGGCGAAAGGGTTTAAAGAACGGCGGGTCATTTACAAGCATGGCTTGCGCAATGCCTTGATGCCTCTAATCACGATGTTTGGTTTATTGTTGCCGACCTTTATCGGCGGTTCCGTCATCGTTGAGCAAATTTTCACATGGCCGGGGATTGGTCAATTGTTTATTGATAGCACTTTCCAACGTGATTATCCGGTGATTATGGCGTTGACAATGTTTGGGGCAGGACTTGTGGTTATTGGCAACTTAATCGCTGATATCCTCTATGCCATTGCCGATCCGCGCATTGAATACTAAGGAGGGAGGGGAGCCCCCATGCATCCAAACGAAAGGACACAAGACGTGAAATCGCCCCCTTCTGCTCCGGGAGTGGAGGAGACGTTAAGCGAACACCAGTCGATGCTCAGCATTATTGTTAAAAAATTTTTTCAGAACAAGCTCGCGGTAATTGGGCTTATCATGTTGCTGATCATTATTAGTAGTGCGGTGCTCGCTCCTTGGCTGGCAACGCACGATCCGAATGCACAGACGCTGACCGACCGCCTGGCCCCGCCAAGTGCTGACAACTGGTTGGGCGCCGATCATTTAGGGCGGGATATCTTCAGCCGGATTTTATATGCCGGTCAGATGTCCCTCTGGGTTGGCTTTGCCGCGATGGTTAGCGCGACGACAATCGGTGTTGTTATCGGCTCGATTGCCGGTTATTTTGGCGGTTGGGTTGACGCGGTGTTGATGCGGATCGTTGATATTATTATATCTTTTCCAAGTATTTTCTTGTTGATCACGATCATTTCCGTCTTCCGACCGGCCCCGTCCATGCTAATTCTCGTTTTCGGCCTTTTGTCGTGGACGACGACGGCACGGCTTGTAAGGAGTGAATTTCTATCTTTTAAAAATAGGGAATTTGTTTTGGCTGCTCGAACCATGGGCATCCCGACGCGTCGGATTATTTTTGGACATATCTTGCCGAATGCCATCGGACCGGTGATTGTTGCTGCAACACTCGCGATTGGGATGTTTATTATTGCGGAATCTACCTTGAGTTTCCTCGGGCTCGGCATCAGCCCGCCGACGGCAACGTGGGGGAATATGCTCTCGGACTCCCAGGATTTAACGATATTTTTAACTGCTTGGTATTATCCGTTTTTCCCGGGATTAATGATCTTTATCACTGTCCTTAGCTTTAACTTCGTCGGTGATGGGTTGCGCGATGCGTTGGACCCGAGGGTGATGGAGAAATAACGGAAGGGCGTAGCCGGTGGCTGCGCTTTTTTGTGGGAGGTAGATGGATACTTGGCTGATAAAGGGGGCGTTTTGGCTGATATATTGCTTTTTTTTGGCTAATAAAAGCGCTTATTCGGCTGATAAACCTTTACTTTTGGTTGATAAAGATTACGGTGGTAGGAAAGAAAGCTTTGTCGTCCCCCGAAAGACAGGTTCCACGCTACGAGAGGGACGATAATCGCTTTGTTGTCCCCCAAAAGGCATGCTGTCCGGTCTGAGAGGGACGATAATCAGCTTTCGCTTCTCGAAAGGGTGGCATTTCACTTTGATAATGTAGTCCAAGGGAATCTGTGATAGAGCACTAGTCAGGCATGATTTTGAACCTAGGAATGTCAAGAGGGAAAAACGAGAAGCATCAAGAAAGCCTATAAAAAGTTGGATAAACAATCACAAAAGGTTATCAATCAAGCTTTAGTGATACTGGCAGAAGATTTTTCTCACCCATCATTAAGGGTCAAAAAAATGACAGGTTATCATAAGCCTGATGTATGGGAAGCCAGTGCTAACATGGATTTACGGATTACCTTTGAACTTAAAAAGCCAGATACGATTATTTTGCGAAACTGTGGACATCATAATCGCACTCTAAATAATCCCTAGCATCTCATCAGCATTGTCATCCGCCCCATCTTATCGTATAATACAAATAGAGAAAGCATATGCTAAAAAGCCTGTGAATGCTAAGCACGCACAGACAATCATAGAGCTCGTGACCCAAGGGTTGCGGCTTCACCGTTTTAAAGCGGATAACCGCCCGAGGCTGTCAAACTCAGGGGCGGTTTTTTGTCGTCTATCTGTTTTGATGTTGTAACTTGACTACAAATGGGATTCATTTAAAATGAATGAAGGATTGATTAACGCACTAGAAAGGCTTTAGCCATGGAAAAAACGAAGGTAATGTTTTTTATTTATGAATTGGGCGCTGGCGGCGCGGCGAGAACGTTATTGAATATCATCAATCATCTGGACCGAACGCGCTTTACGCCTATTTTGGTGACGCTCAACTTCAAAGGTACGTATGAACAGGAATTGGCCGATGATGTCACGTTTATTAAATTGGATACGAAGCGGTTACGGAAAGCCATTTTTCCGTTGGCGAAGGTGATCCGTACGGAAAAACCTCACATCGTTTTCAGCACGCAGTTTCCTGATTTGAACGTGGCCGCGATACTGGCCAATCTTTTTTCCTTTACACGCGCGAAAAGCATCGTGCGCGAGGCGGATCATTTCGGTGGTAGCTTCCGAGCGAACACGAAGTTGCTTATCACTGGTTTATTTTACAAATTCGCCCGACAAGTGATTTCTTTGTCGGAAGGCGTAAAAGAAAACCTTGTCCGACGCTATAAAATAAAACCCGCCCATATACAAGTGATTCATAACCCGATTGATGTTGAAAACATACAGGAGAAAATGAACGAAGCCATCGATGCAGAACATCGAGACTTATTCGCACCGGAAGAAAACGTCATTGTGACCGCGGGACGTCTCGTTGCACAAAAGGACCAGCAAACGTTGCTGAAGGCATTCGCGCACGTGAACACGCGCATGAAAAGCCGTTTGGTTATTCTCGGGGAAGGTCCGTTACAAGCAACGCTGGAACAACAAGCGGTTGAATTGAACATCGACACCCGCGTGCATTTCATCGGCTTTCAAAACAATCCGTATCGCTATTTTCACAAAGCAGATGTATTCGCGCTTTCGTCCAAGCATGAAGGCTTTAGCCATGTGATCGCGGAAGCACTGGCGACCGGCACGCCCGTCGTTTCCACCGATTGCCGCTCGGGCCCGGCGGAAGTGCTAAACAATGGCGAATTCGGCTCCCTCTGTGAAGTCGGCAATGACGAACAAATGGCGGGACAGATCGTGGAGGCCATGTCATTTTCGGGAAAAGAACGCGTAGAAAAGGGTTGCAAACGTGCAAAGGATTTTGACGCGGGACAAATTGTGGCGCAATATGAAGAAACATTCCTGCGAACGATAACGTAAGGGTGCTGTAAGTATGAGCAAAAAAGTCGTGCACATGACCTCGGTGCACCATCCGTTTGACACGAGAATTTACCATAAAGAGTGCCTGTCGCTTAAGCGCGCGGGCTATGATGTTACGCTGATCGCTCCTGAAACCGACGCCGAGAGCGCGATCGACATCATCCCTATTAAAAAATATAAAAATAAATGTTTGCGAATGGCCTTTTCCACCTATCAGGTCTATAAACAAGCCAAAAAGCTGCAAGCGGACTACTATCATTTTCACGATCCGGAACTGCTCCCGGTTGCTTGGCTTCTGAATAAAAAAGCCAATGTCGTCATCTACGATATTCACGAAGATTACGCGACGAGTATCATGCAAAAAGAATATCTCCCGCGGCCGCTACGAAAACTAGTTACAAAGACGTACAAATGGATGGAAAATGTTCTGGCCAAAGACATGGCTCTCTGTTTGGCGGAAAAATACTACCAAGAATTGTATCCGAGGGGGCAAGTGATTTTAAATTACCCGCTGCTCAATGAAACGCTCATGGCACAAACGGTCAACGAGGATAGCGAAGACACCGGCCTACCTGAAAACAAGCTGTTGTATACCGGAAACGTAGATGTGGATCGCGGGGCTTACACGCAAGCAAGACTTCCGCTCATCGACGATGACGTCACCGTTTATTTTTTCGGCAAATGTGCGCGTGAGGTGGCTGAAAACATGTATGAGACCGCCGGCGACGAAAAGGACAGGCTTATGATCGAGGGCATTGATCGCTATGTGCCCCGTGAAGCTATTGACCGCCAGTACACGAACCGGCGCTGGTTGGCGGGTATTGCCCTGTTTCCCCCGACGGAACATTACAAGCGCAAAGAACTCACCAAATTTTTTGAGTACATGAGCGCCGGCATTCCGATCCTATGTTCCGATTTTCCGGTTTGGAAAGCGTTCATTGATCGTTATCAATGCGGGATCGCGGTTGACCCTCAAGAAAGAGAAGCGATTCAAGATGCCCTTGAATATTTGCGATTGTACCCGGAAGAAGCGGCGAAAATGGGCCGAAATGGTCAAAAGGCGGTACGAGAAGAATTAAACTGGCACAAGGAAGAAGAAAAGCTGCTGCAATGGTATGAGGAGATCGGGGAACAAGCGCGGCTTGATGACGGCCGGAAAGCGCGTGAGGCTGGTGATGAACATGCAAAATGATGCCCGCCCGCTGATTTCCATCATCACCCCTAGCTACAATTCCGAAACGTATCTTCCCGATGCGATTCGCTCCGTACAGGCGCAGACGTACACAAACTGGGAAATGATCATTACCGATGATTGTTCCTCCGACAACACGGTCGTCGCCATTCAACCGTTTCTGGAAGATGATCGCATTACGTTGATCCGCCTTTCCGAGAACAGCGGCCCCGGTGTGGCACGAAATACGTCCATCGAAGCAGCCAACGGACGTTTCCTCGCCTTTTTGGATGCCGACGACCAGTGGCTGCCCGAAAAATTGGACAAACAATTGCGGTTTATGCAGGAAGGGCAGATCGCCTTTTCGTTTACCCCCTATCGCAAGGTAAAAAAAGATGGCACGGACACCGGCACCATTGTGAGTATCCCGGAAAGAATAGAATACAAAAAGTTACTCAAACAGAATGTGATCGGTTGCTTAACGGTTATGTTGGATCGACAAATGATCGGGGAAGTGAAGATGAATCCGATGCGCACGCGTCAGGATTTTGCGCTTTGGCTCCACCTTTGCAGAAGCGGATGGACGGCCTACGGCCTCCAGGAAGTCCTTGCCAAATATAGGGTAGTCGAGCATTCCATCTCCAGCAACAAACTAACGATGGCCAAAAACAACTGGCGGATGTACCGGGACATTGAACAGTTGAGTTTGTCCCGCAGCCTTTGGTATTTCCTCCATTACGTATACCGGAGTTCCAAAAAGTATTTAATAAAATGAGCAGGGGGACGAAGGTAAAGTCAAAGTATAACAAGCCCACACTTTGTTGTCCCCCAAACGAAGGGAACGTTGCTTCTTGAGGGACAGGGAGCGCAGTGTTGTCCCCCCAAACAGAGGGAACGGAACCGCGAGAGGGATGCGAACAAGATGTCCCCACCTCCAATTTGGACTTTGACGGGCCCCGATGGACACCTTGACCATTTCATCGCTGACCTGGTTGTAGTAAAATGATATGCTGGATAGGCACGGAAAAGATAGGCGGAATCTTATGCGACAATATTTACAGGAAATCCAAAAAAGAAAAGACCTCTTGGTCTATCTGGTACAATCAGGGTTAAAGGCCGAGAATCGCAATAGCTACTTAGGATACTTTTGGTGGTTGTTGGATCCTTTGCTCAACGTCCTCGTTTATTATTTTTTGGTCGGCGTTTTGCTCGACCGCGGCGGAGACAACTTTGCCGTCTTTCTGGTGATCGGCTTGGTCGCCTGGCGCTGGATCAACACGACGGTCAATGGCTCCGCAAAAGCGATTTTAAAATATTCGTCGATTATTAATCAGGTCTACTTGCCGAAATCGATCTTTCCGATGACGATTACCTCGACGCAATTGATTAACTTTGCTTTTGGGCTCGTGATTATTGCTTCCTTTCTAATTGCTACGGGTACCGTGCCCGGATGGCAAGTGATCTTTTTACCTGTGATCATCCTGATTCAATATGTATTTTTATTAGCCATTAGTCTGTTTTTGGCCTATATCAGTGTGTTTATTCGCGATGTAGACAATATTTTGTCCCACGTGACACGGGTGTTTTTTTACGCATCCCCGATCATTTGGGAAGGCGGGCGTCTAGGCCCGGCGGCCGAAGACAACATCTGGATAGATATCCTTGTGACCGTCAACCCTATCGCACATATCGTAACAGGATACAGAGACATTCTCATGGAACAATCCATGCCGGATTGGACCGGCTTGTTCTTGATCGGATTTTTCTCGATCGTAGCGATCGTTGTCCTGATTTATTATTACAGCCGCAATGAACATAAAATTATTAAGGCATTGTGAGATGGGTAAACCATGGTAACTTTACAAAAATCACATGATTCCAATGGGGTCTCCGGAGAAGTTGTCATGCAGGCCGACAACCTCGGCGTGTCGTTTCACTCCGGGCATAAAGAAGATTATAAATCCCATATCTTCAATCTGTTTTCAAAAAACAAACCCGAAACGGAAAAAAATAAAACGGTGTGGCCGTTGCGACATATTGATTTTACCGGCTATCAGGGAGAGATTTTAGGAATTATCGGTTCGAACGGCTCCGGGAAAACGACGCTCTGCAAAATGATTTCGGGTATTTTGCACCCGGATGAAGGCCGGATCCACGTGGACGGCAAAGTCACGGCCCTTTTTTCCATGGGCATGGGTTTTAACAAAGAATTGACGGGCCGTGAAAATGCCTATTTGAACGGTATGATGCTCGGCGTCACGAAGAAAAAAGTAACGGCGTTTATGGATCAAATCCAGGAATTTGCCGGTCTCGGCACTTTTTTGGATCAACCGATGAAGACGTATTCCAGCGGGATGAAAGCAAGGCTTGGGTTCAGCGTGGCCGCGCATCTGGAACCGGAAATCCTCATCCTCGACGAAGCGTTAAACACCGGGGACACGGCTTTTGGCGATAAAGCGGCGGGGAAAATGCAGGAATTGGTGCAAAAAGCAAAGATGGTCATCCTCGTCACCCACAGCATCAAGTTTGCCACGAAAAATTGCGACCGTTTAATGTGGGTTGACAAGGGCGTCGTCAGGAGTATCGGAAACCCTGACGACGTCGCGGAACAATACTTGGCGACCATCCCGGAGAAAGGCCAAAAACGCAGAAGAAAACTGGAATTACAGAAGACGGAAGCGGATGTAAAAGAAAAGCCCGTGCTCCAAGCAGATAACCTGGGCTTGTATTATCCGATGAAAAAAGATAAATTTTGGGCGCTGAACGAGGTAAGCTTTGACATTAAAGAAGGGGAAGTCGTCGGCATTATCGGACATAACGGTGCCGGGAAAAGCACGCTCTGCAAAGTGCTCACGAATATTATTAAACCGGATACCGGTACCTTTGACATGCAAGGGGAAACGACGGCGCTTCTCAATTACGGTACCGGATTTAACGATCAACTCACGGGCGCCGATAACGTTTATCTCAACGGTATGTTCATGGGCTTGCCGAAACCATACCTCCATGAGAAATACCCGGAAATCGTGCGTTTTTCCGAGCTCTCCAAATTTATGGAACGCCCGATCAAATACTATTCCAGCGGCATGCGGGCAAGGCTCGGTTTTAGCATCGCCGCAACGTTGCAACCGGATATTTTTATTATCGATGAAGCCCTCTCCACCGGAGACATCGCTTTCCAACAAAAAGCAAGCGAGAAAATCCAAGATATGATGGAAAGCGCCAAAGCCGTCATCATCGTCTCTCACAGCATGAGCTTTGTGGAGAAGGTATGCACCCGCGCCATCTGGATGGAGCAAGGCACGGTTAAATACGACGGCGAAGCCCAAGAAACGGTGAATCTCTACAAAGCGCAAGTAAAGGGAAGAGTCGGCAAGAAAGTGCGAAGAAAAAAAGGAAGGAAAAAAGAACAGAGCGCGAGTAAGTGACGGTTTTGCGTAGGTTCGGGCGCTTGAGCGGAGAAACGCAAGTGAACGGTCCGAACTACCGTGGAACGAGTAAATACGATCACTAATAAGACTGGTGTTGAAAATCATGTTAAAAGCACTCGTAAAAAAAATAACCAATCTTTTGGAGTGGCTGATTCAGCGGTTATTAACCGCTGATAGAAAGCACTATATAAACGATAAACTAACCCAAAAACAAAAGGATACGATCAAGAAAATTTTATTTCTCGGTAATTATCGAACCCAAGAGCGGGAGATAAGGCAAGTGAAGCATCGTCTTTACAATCTTGGGTTTACAAAACGTGTGTTCGCGGAGCTTGAGACATTCTATCATCAAAACGAAGACCTATATTTAAAAAAACTTGCGACTTGGGAACTTTTGTTGTGGCATGCGAACCAATTCACCGAAGAAGATTCCAGAAAGTGTCTTGAGCTTTTGTCAGAGGTTGTTCAAGATGAAAAAGATCCTGTACACATACGCAAAGCCGCGATTATGGCGTCGGAATGCCTGGATCGATTAGGGAAAAAAGAACAAGCCGAACATGTCCTTTCACCGTTGCTTGAACCAATAGCAGGTAGAAAGGGAACCTCCCCCCATTCTGATCTTTTTCTCGCCGCAGCAAATTTAGAATCTTCCATCATAGAAAAAGTACAGTGGATTAATAAAGCTTTGACGATAAATGGTATTTCGATGATTAAAATGGATACGTCCGCTTCGGCTTCCCCTTACGACAGTATTTTTGTTGATCGTACTCAAAAAACGCAAAAACATCTATCATCAGAACCTCACCCGCTCGTCACCGTCATCATGCCCGTCTATAATGCTGAAGATGCCATTCACACATCTCTCAATTCTATTCTGCAGCAAACATGGTCAAACCTGGAAGTACTAGTGACAGATGACTGTAGCAAGGACGCGACTGCTACAATCGTGGAATCTTATGCGGCCAATGATTCGAGGGTACGACTCATAAAAGCAGACGCTAACGGTGGGGCATATCCAGCACGTAACTTGGCACTCAAAGAAGCTACCGGTGATTTCGTTACCGTCAATGATGCCGATGACTGGTCACATACAGAAAAAATTGAAACACAAGTCAACCATTTGCTGGAGAATAGAACGGTAATCGGAAATATGTCCGAACAGGCACGCGCGACAAACGATCTTGTTTTTTATCGCAGGGGCAAGCCGGGGACATATATTTTTAGTAATATGTCATCGTTCATGTTCCGACGCAAGCCTGTGATGGATGCGATCGGATTTTGGGATTCTGTTCGTTTTGCAGCCGACTCAGAGTTTATCCGCCGCATTAAGAAGGTGTTTGGCGAAAAATCAATCGCGTATTTAACGACAGGTCCGCTGTCTTTTCAAAGGCAATCCGACACGTCATTAACCGGAAACCAGGCTTTTGGGTATCACGGATATAAAATGGGAGCGAGAAAAGAGTACGAAGAGGCGCATGATCATTTTCATCAAACGACCAAGGACCTAAGCTACTCTTTTCCTTTACAATCCCGACCATTTGCAGTCCCTGAGCCAATGTGGCCAAAACGAGAAACGAAGCATGACGGAAGGCGGCATTTTGACGTTGTGATTGCTTCCGATTTCAGGCTAGATGATCAAAATGACGTATTGAATACGGCGGAAATTCTTTCTCAAACGCAAAAACATGTGCGAATCGGGCTTGTCCAACTCTCTCAATATAATGTGTCACCGGATCGACCCATTCATCCAAATGTACGTCGCATATTGGATGGAGATCGTGTACAGATGCTTGTTTACGGAGAAAAAATCTTCTGTGGGGACTTGATCGTCAGACACCTTCCATCATTACAGGAATGGCAACGATATGTCCCGGATGTTAAATCAGAAAGTGTTCGGATTATTGTCAATCAACTCCCCCACGAAGGTAATGCGGGGCTATATAATCTTCAACAATGTCAAAATCACATGAAGGAATTCTTTGGCGACCTTGGCTTATGGTATGCTTTTAACACTAGAATTCTCAAGGAACTACAACAAAAGGATATTACATCGCTCACCTTAAGTAATGAAATATGGGCCAATTAACGAGAAACCTCGATTAAAGGAGGTTTAATGTTGGAAAAAGCTAACAACCCCCATGAAACACTTGAACGTCAGAAAAAGCGGAATGAACAGCTCACTCATGATATAATGCAAGTAGAACAGCAAATAGCAGAAGCAAAAAAGGAAAATGAAGTGATTGTCGAAGAAAAAGAAAAATATGAACAAAAATGCGCCATGATCGAACAAAGCCTACTTTGGAAAGGCACCAAACCCATACGGAAACTAAGGGCATGGCTGAAACGTTCTCAATAGCATTGCCAAGCCGTGGAGGCGTTTATCTTTGAAAAATAACGATTCTGTCCATCATCAATTACAGACCGAATATAAAAGAGAAGAGAAACTGTTGCTTACATTGCTAGAACGTGGTTCAGAATTGGAGAAAGTAACAAACGAGAAAAAAAGCAATGAAAAGGAACGGAATCGTTTGAAGCGGAGGTACATGTCTTTGCGCAAGTACCGTTTGTGGGCTTTCACATGGGTGGAAAGGAAATTGTTCAGCTTCATTCGGACAAGCAAAGAGCGGTTTCAGTCTTTTGTGTTAAAGACGGACCATAAGGCACTCCTTGAACAAAACAAGCAACTTTCCGAAAAGCAAGCTCGGCTTGAGAAGGAACTGGAGATCGCACATCAACAGCTCCGAAACGAAATAAAACAAGCTGGGTCTCAAATCGTAGATTGGCAAGAACTAAATGAGGGACAACTTCACCATAGTTTACAAATGATAAAAGAAGACGGTGATATGTTAGGTTATTTGCAGGATCTTATTAAAAAAAGAACCATACATGATAACAATTACCGATCGGCTCTTAAGTATGCGGCCATTCTGTATAGCAATGACAAAAAAGCCGCCAAGCACAAAATTTATCAAACATTGTTGGAAGGCCTGAAAATTGAAGAGATTCCGGAGATCTTGATTCGATCAAGGTCTGATCAAAAGGAAGACACAATTTCCCTCAAGCCCATCGCATCCTTTAGCGCTTCTTTGACCATGCAAGCAAGAATCAGGCAACTTGAATCGTTCAAGCCGGAATGGGAAGTCGATGATAAAGCAACGGCCTACACATTTATTGATGAACTTGGGATTAGAAGGCCATGGGTATCTGAAGAAGAGTTTTCGTTTACACAGGTGCCGGAAAAAGAAGGCATCGTTATTAAACCGGTCATCGGAGCAGGTTCTCGCGGGGTATATATCATTTTTGACATGAATCGCATACAAGACGTGAAAAGATCGAGGATCCTTAGCAGTTGGGACGATTTTAAAGCTAGCATGCAAGAGGATTTAAATCGAGGCTTGGTCAGCGATGACCAATGGGTGGCTGAAGAGCTGCTCTATGAAAACAACGAAAATCAAACGCCGGCACGAGACATAAAATTTTACTGTTTTTACGGGAAGGTCGGGCTCATTCTTGAAATCCGACGCTTCCCGGAAGTGGCGTACTGTTGGTGGACGCCGGATGGAGAGCGTGTTCGTACAGGCAAATACGAGGGAAAGTTATTCGAGGGGGACGGGGTGTCCCAGGATCAAGCGGAGCTGGCTGCTTTTATCAGTTCCGAAATTCCCGCTCCCTTTATGAGAATCGATTTTTTGAAGACAGAGGAAGGTTTGGTGTTTGGAGAGTTTGCCCCTAAACCGGGCAATTATGATGAGTTCGACCGGCACACCGATTGCGCGTTGGGAAACGAATTTCTGGAAGCACAGGGACGCCTTCTAACCGATTTATTAAAGGGAAAAACGTTTGACCATTTTAAGACTTCCTTAAAAAGTGCCGGACGAAGCAATCGTTGAATGTATGAATCAGAAGGTGATGGAATGAATACCGATCAACCGGTTTGGCTTCCCCATGTTAGTCCTGAGGTCGTTTCGGAAGCACTTGGCCATGAACTTTGTGCCTATCTCGTAGCTCTGGAAGGATGGAGACGAGGATTGACCCTCAAATGGTATACGAAAGATGCGGAGCCATTTCAAAATATGATGACGTGGCATGTAGATGCTCCCGGCAAGTTATTTTCCCTGAGTTCAGACGAGAAGACCCATTATTTTTTCCGGACACGCGGGGACAAAGTCAGCAATGAAGCGGTGCGGAACGGTGCTGATAAAGTGCATACCAAAACGCTGTTGGACAAGGCAGGCGTCTCTGTCCCTGAAGGCAGACGATTCAGCGTAGATGTCCGTGATGAAGAGATTATCAGTTACGCTTCGACTATTGGCTTTCCGGTTGTCTTGAAACCGACCGAGGGGAGCTTTGGCAAAGGCGTGATCACCAATATCGAAGACAAAAAAGCATTGCGGAAGGCACTTAGAAATGTCCGTCGTTCTGATGTGCTTGTGGAACGATTTATTCCCGGTGAAGAGTACCGTGTCTATGTTATCGGCAAGCAAGTCGCGGGTGCCATTCATCGCATACCGGCGAATGTTATCGGAGATGGAAAACACTCGATTGAAGCTTTAATAGACATGAAAAATAAAGAAAGACAGCATAACCCGCGCCTGCTCAGTTGTCCCATCCAAATCGATGATGACGTTATCAACCGTATTCATGCGATAGGTTATACGCTTGAGAGCACTCCAAAAGAAGGGGAACGTATTTTGCTGAGAGAAAAAAGTAATATTTCCCTCGGAGGTGATCCTGTTGATGTCACGGATGACCTCCATCCTGCCGTCAAAGAAACAGCGATTCAAGCCATAGATGCGGTGGCCGGTTTATATCATGGCGGGGTAGATCTTATGATAGATGAAAATAAACCTGCGCAAGATGCTGCCACTGTTATAGAACTGAACCCGACAGCGCAAATCGGCTCCCTTCTATATCCCATGGAAGGCCATGGTCGAGACATTCCTGCGGCGATTATCGACGATTATTTTCCAGAAACAAAAGTCAATAAAGAAGTGAAAACAAGCTTTTATTTTGGCTTCAATCGCGTATTGGAACCGTTACAAAATAAGTCTTCAATGAGAACAACAGTCGCTCCCCTCCCATCTCGGAACGTATACGCCAAAAAGTACACATTATCCGGAGAGGTGCAAGAGATTCATTATCATCGTAAGGTAAGAGACGAAGCACTGGCCGCTCAATTACATGGCTATATTAACAATCTTAACAACGGTGATATTGAAGTCGTTGTCGCCGGCAATCAGCAGGATGTTGTCGATCATTTTCAGGAGACGCTCACACAAACGACGGACTACGCGCAGGTGACAAGTGTAAGTGCGGAAGATTGGTTGCACCCGGTGAAAATTGGATTTGACATTCAAGCTGATCCTAATAAAATAACAGATGAAATCAACAGGATTAAACAAGAAAAAGCCGCTATGGAAAAAGAGAAAAAAAAGGCGGAACGCCAGTATTTAAAATACCAACAAAGTCGCTCTTGGAAACTGACGTTGCCTCTTCGTAAAGCATTAAATTATATGAAGCGTAGATCTTGAGCCAAGCAATGGGGGATCTTGCCGTGAAGAATTATAATGAACATTGGCTGCCGCATTTAAACAATGCCATACCGATTGAATCATGTAAGAATAAAGTGAGTATGTATACCATTGCTTTGGAAGGCTGGCGACGGGGATTAACGTTAACGTTTTATACGGAGTTAGATGAGTATCATAAATCACAATATCGTTATTCACTCGCCAGCAAGGACCGAGAACATCATTTTGCGGGATCTAAAGGAGATAAAATCACGGACGAGGCATTTCACATTTGTGATGACAAAGCTTTAACGTATGAATGGTTATCCAGTGCCGGTGTTCCTGTACCTAAGGGAAAGAGGTTTACAGAGGAAATACCGGAGGAGGAAATTGTACAGTACGCTAAAACCACCGGTTTTCCGCTCGTATTGAAACCGACGAATGGAAGTGGTGGCAAAGGGGTCATCGTTAATATCCAGAGCGTAAAAACATTAAAGGAAGCCATTTTCTACGTTAGGGAAGAACTCCGATTCAAGGAAATTATCGTCGAACAATACATTACCGGCGATGAGGTACGTATTTTTGTTCTCGGTGACCAATTGTTCAGCGCTGTTCACAGAATACCTGCCAACGTAGTCGGAGATGGTGAGCACTCGCTTCGAACATTAATCGATATGAAAAATGAAGAAAGAAAAAATGTTCCCCATCTATATGATCGGCCCATAAAACTGGACAGGCAATTGTATACGACGCTGCGTGAGTCGGGTTTGACGCTGGACACTGTTCCTAAGCATGGTCGGCGTATTTTTTTGAAGAAAACAAGTAATGTTTCCTCCGGAGGAGATCCCGTCGATGTCACTGACCGGTTAACGCCCGAATTAAGAGAAATGGCGGTACAAGCGTGCCAAGCTGTCCCCGGATTGGCCCATTGCGGCTTAGATATGATGGTCGACTGGGAAAATAATAAAGGATTTGTCATTGAATTAAATACAAGGCCGGGGATTGGTTCTTTTCTATTCCCCATGGAAGGAAAGGCCGAGGACATTCCGAAAGCGCTTATCGACGATTATTTTCCGGAAACAAAGGAAGTTCAAATCAGCCAATCAAATGCTTATTTTGATTTTAAAACAATCATTGACACACTACAAAACGGTGCCGTTGCAGAGGTAGAAGTAGCACCGGCACCAACCGGCAACCTGTTCGCCCAGAAACTCATCATATCCGGCGTTATTCAAGATAGGAATTATCACCAATGGTTGCGAAAGCAAGCATTGCAAAACAACTTAAGTGGATATATCAAAACGCTCGGCAGTCGTGATATGGAAGTCCTTATCGCCGGTACAAACAAACAGGATTTGGAGACCTATAAGCAAGTCTTTACACAACGAAAAGACCGACATGAAGATTTGCAAATGCAGGAAGAACCGTGGGAAGCGCCGATTAAAATCGGTTTTGATATTGACAGTCCGCAGGTGGAGGCAGCCGGATTGAATCAACTTGAAGCCCAGTGGCAAAGTCTTCAAGAACAAATGCAAGCAATACAAAAAGAAAAAAGCCGCCTGGAACGTCAAAATATCATGATTGAACAAAGCAGTTCTTGGAGAATCACTCGACCCTTAAGGAAAACAGGGAATATGATGAAGAAAGTATTTTCTATTAAGTAACATTTACAGCAGATGATAAACGAAAGCGTAACTTTGGGAGGATTTACTGATGGAGGAAGTCAAGGAAGTCAAAAATAAATGGCTGCCACATCTTATTGATGCGGTGCCGACAGCCGGGCAGGGGAAACGAATTAGCACGTACACAGTAGCTCTCGAAGGATGGAGAAGGGGCATTACGTTAAGGTTTTACCGGATCTATGATGAGGAATATAAAATGAAGATCAGATATGCCTTATCTCATAATGGAACAGAGCATCACTTTTCCTTATCGATGGGGGATTATAATACGGATAAGGCATTCGAAATATGTGATGATAAACAGCTAACGAGAGAATATATGGAAAGAGCCGGGGTTCCGGTACCTAAAGGAAAGAAGTTTTTGGCGGAAAGCCCCAACGAGGAAATCATCGATTATGCCAATTCGATGGGATACCCCCTTGCTCTAAAACCTGTCAGTGCAAACGGAGGCAAAGGCGTCTTTGCTAATGTTGTAGATGAAGAGGCGTTACGAAAGGCGTTGCCTTATGTCAGAGAAGAGCTTGAATACCCTGACGTCATTATCGAAGAACATGTCCCGGGAAAACGGGAATTTCGCGTCATTGTGCTTGGCGATCAAGTCTTAGGGGCTATGAACAGAATACCGGCGAATGTCGTGGGCGATGGGATTAATACCATTCAGAAGTTAATCTATATTAAAAATGAAATGCGAAAACAAAACCCCCATTTGACGAGCCGCCTGATTAAGATTGATTTGGAAGTCGAAAATTTGATTGCCGATGCCGGGTACACATTGGAATCTATCCCTAATGAGGGAGAGCGGATCTATTTGAGAGAGCAAAGTAATTTGTCTAATGGCGGGGATTCTCTGGATGTCACCCATGAATTAACCCCGGAAATGGAGCAGATTGCGATTGATGCGACCAAGGCGGTACCCGGATTGGCACAAAGTGGTGTCGATTTGCTCGTCGATCAGGAAAAAAGCAAATCCGGTACAGTCATCGAAATAAACTCCAGACCGGGAATCGGCGGCCACTTATTCCCAATGGAGGGGGAACCACGAGATTTTGCCAAAGCATTCATTGACTATTATTTTCCGAAAACAAAAGATATAGAAAGATCCAATCTTTATTTTAATTTTAATAAAGTCTTGGTTCCTCTAAAAAGTAAAGCAGCGAACACTGTCGAAGTAACTGCTCCCCCTCCCGGTAAACTATATGGAAAAAGGTACATCATAACCGGAAATGTACAAGGTGTTGGGTACAGACAGTGGATAAAACAGAGGGCTTTGCGAAGAAGGCTACACGGCTATGCAAAAAACCTGAAGGACGGCACTGTAGAAGTGGTCGTCGCAGGTGAAAAAGAAAAAACTGTTAATCATTTTAAGGATTTGTGCCTTGAGGGCCCGGAAAGAGCAGAAGTAGAACAAATAACTGAAGAAGAATGGAATAAACCCTTAAAAATGGGCTTTTACATGAAAAGTGCTCATACCAAAAAGAAAGTGAAGAACGTTCATAAAGAGTATGATCGTGTTATGAAAGAGTACACTAAGATTAAAAACAGCAAAGTTTGGCGTGCGACATATCCGGTACGCGCTACTTTGGATATACTCAAACGTATTATAAAACGATGACACTTTGGTGACACTGTTTAACAAAAGATTAAAAGTTCCAGTACAGGCTTCTCAATTATAGGAGGTGATTTTATAATGGCTTATAGTAACGGATGGTTGTCCCACCTGGCGAATGCTGTTCCGAAATCAGCATACGGGAAAAGGCTCAGTATGTACACGATTGCTCTGGAGGCATGGCGGCGAGGGATAAAAGTAAAGTTTTATAGGCTTGAAGATCCGGAAAATAAACTGCGCATTCGGTATTCTCTAAGCTATCAAGGGAGAGAACACAAATTTGAGTCGTCACGCGGAGACCTGTTAACCGAAGAGGCGTATGACATTTGTGATAACAAAGACCTCACAAAGCAATACCTCTCAAAAGCTGGGGTCCCCGTCCCGGAAGGAAAAAGATTTAAGGAAGATACTGCTGATGAGGGAATCGTGGATTATGCCAATAAACTGGGCTACCCTCTCGTTTTAAAACCGATCAGTGAAAATGGCGGCAAGGGTGTCGTGGCGAATATCCAAAAGGAAGATGAGTTAAAAGAAGCTTTGGTTCATGTTCGTCGAGAGCTAGGTTACCTGGATGTTATTGTTGAACAACAAATATTTGGGGACGACTTTAGAATTTTTGTGCTCGACGATAAAGTAATAGGGGCTGTTAAAAGAAAACCCGCTAATATCGTGGGGGACGGAGTACACACTATCCAAGATTTAATAGAGATAAAGAATAATGGCCGAAAGAAAAATCCTCACCACAGTAGCCGTTTGATAAATGTTGACAAAGAAGCGTTGAATTTGATGCGAGTCGCCGGTTACACTTTGAACAGTGTACCAAAGAGTTTAGATCAAGTATATTTACGGGAAAAAGCAAGTATTTCTGCCGGGGGAGAGTCTACGGATATCACCTGCGAATTACCAGACCAAATCAAAGAAATGGCCATTAAAGCAGCTCAAATTATCCCTGGATTGGAAGCATCTGGAGTAGATATAATCTTTGATCAGAATAATAATAGAGGATTTGTTATAGAAGTTAATACTATGCCTGCGTTAGGACCTCATTTATTCCCAGTGGAAGGTAAAGCGAGAGACATCTCAAAAGCTCTCGTTGATTATTATTTCCCTGAATCATCAGGTGTAGAGAAAACAAACCTATATTTTGATTTTGATAGTATCATGGAGTCTCTGAAGAGCAGGTCAACCGACAAAGTTGAGGCTACATTACCTCTAATAGGGAAACTATACGCAAAAAGATATGTCATAAGCGGCCATGTCCAAGGCGTTGGTTACCGAAAATGGATCCGCAAACAGGCGTTACAACGCCATTTACATGGATACACCCAAAACAAGGAAAGTGGCAATGTCGTAGTGGTTGTCGCGGGCTCAAATCAGGATGATGTTAATGCATTCAAACACATCTGTTATCAGGGTCCGGATTATGCACAGGTAGAAAACGTAAAAGATAAAGATTATGAAAAGCCAGTAAAAATAGGCTTTGAAATAAAAAAAGAATCCAAAGAAAATAAGCTAAAAAAACAATTACAAGAGGAAAAAGCAGATAAAGATAAAATGAAACAAAAAATAACGAAGCTTGAGCGTGAAAATAATATTGCAGAATATAAGCTGCAAAAAGTTCAACAGCAAAAAGAACAACTCGAACAAATGTACAGACTCCTTAAAAACAGCCGGTCATGGCGCTACACGAAACCTCTAAGAAGTATAGGGAACCTCACCAAACGATCTTAATAATACTTTCCTGAATATAGAAACTCGGTCGAGGAAAACAATATAACATTCGATAGTTAAGACCATACCCAGGATGTAATCTGTGCAACATTAAAGAGGTCTAAGACATATGAACAGAAAGTATGTGGGGGCTGTTGCGATTGACAAATAAAAAAGCGATGCCTAAAGATTTGACTGTATATCAAGACTTAGGGATAAAAACAGATTCACATCCTTTTAAAAGTTGTTTAAATGCTGGATTATTAAATGATGTGGATGAATTCTTTGTTAAAGAAGTACAGGAATATTGGAAGAGGAATTATGGTAAAAGCGTTGATCCTGTTTTAAATATCGCTTTTATGAATTTAACTGGAATAAAGGATAATAGGATAACACCTCGTCAGGTATTAAGAAAAAAGATACTTCCATTATTTAATGATTATGATATGTCGATCGGGTATAAGGACAAAAACCTCTATGATGTTATGATCAATCCCACTCGATCACCTAAAACTGTGTTGAAGAATATAAATGGAAATTACTTTGATACAAATAACAATAGTGTCGATACTGCAAGTGCCAATAAGCTATTATTAGAACACAATTCCGATTTGATCATAAAACCTAGCAGGACAAACAATGGGAAAAGAATTGTTAAACTCAAAGTTGAAGACGAAAATATCTATCTAGATGGGGAAGATGTCACTATTCATCATTTAGAGGAGATGTACGCTAAAAATTTTATTGTTCAGGAAGCCATAGAGCAACATTCTAGCATGGCCGTTCCTCATCCATCCTCTGTAAATACACTGAGACTGTACACGTTTAGATGGAAACAAGGTATAAAGTATTTACCTTCTTTTGCAAGATTTGGTGGAAATAATCATATCAATGACAATACAGGTACTGGTGGTTTATGTCTTGGTATTACCGATACAGGAAAGTTTTTAAATGTTGCAGTAGATGATGATATGCGAACGTATACCCACCATCCTACTACTGGTTATTGTTTTGCTGATCTTAACCCCATCCCTAATTTTGATGAAGTCAAGCAATTTGTCAAGGATTGCCATAAGAATATCCTTCATCTCGATGTCATTTCATGGGACATTGCCATAAGTTCTGACGGGAAACCTATTTTTATAGAAGCTAACTTTTCAGGACCTTTATGGTTAGGGCAATTTATTACTCAACAGCCTCCTTTTGGGGATTTTACAGAAGAAGTACTTCAACATGTCAGTGATAAGTTGAAAACAATTCAACCTAAATTAATGAAAAAAGATAGATTGAAGAAACAAAAAAAGGAAATGAAAGAAACACGAGGTCAAGTTGATGAATTAAAAGCGCAAAACAAAGAACTTAAAGAAATGCTAAAGAAAAAAGATAAAGAACTATAAGATCTAAAGGGTGTATAGAATAATATTAGTGTTGTAGTTATTTATTAACTTGATGACATTCCATAAATATTGCTTTGATAAATTTGAAAATCTTCTATGTGCCCGGTAAAAAGCATTCCTTTTAGGGGAAATTTTGAACTTTGAATACAAAAGGGCCCCTTAGTATAGTGTGGAGTGAACGATGAATCATCATCGTACCTCGCAAGGAAGACTCATGAAAAATGATACACAGAATGAAAAACTCACTCAAATAACCCCTGAAACGCTTATCATTACTCTCTTAGTGGCTCTACCGATAGTACACCTGGCTATGTCATATGGTAATATTCAACCCAATTTGATGTGTGGTAAAGGCTTTGCAAGGGGTACATCCCTCTGCAAAAGGTGGTAAAAAGATCGCACAAGTGCATTAGCGATGCATAAAATTCACTGAGAAATGTCAAGTGACCTCAGAATAATGAACACATTATCTTGTAGATTCTGATATAAATAAAGCTTCCTTAAATGTGTTTGTTGTGGTATTCTTGTCCATAGGAGCTCCTTATAGTGAGAGTTTTGGATGTGAACCACCGTTCCTCTCATTATAAGGTTTTTTGTGCTTTTTGGACAAAAATCCCATAATTTTTGATCGAATTTCGAGTCTTTTTGCTTGACAAGTAGTGTTTCATTTTAATGCAAAGCTAGTGGCACAAGTGGTAAGAATTGACCGCCGTATTCACCAGTCCTTTCCCCGTTTAATAGGGTACAGTTTGACAAGAAAAATAACCAAGGAAAAAATGGTTCCAGTCATCAAAACTGATGATCGGAACAACCACTGTTAGTTTTTTGGGCTAGTTATGTCCCAACATCAATTATTTTTTTAATCGACTTTCGTAGGTAGCGAAAAGGTTGAGTGTAACGCCAACTTTTGCTATGCACTATTTTTTTATATTTCTCTTTTTCGGCTTCAAGTTCATTTTTTCTCGTTATAAGCTTATTATTTTTCTTTTCAAGTGATGATTTAAGTTTCTGATTTTGTTTTTTTAGGTCAACATTTTCTTTCTGCATTTGTTTTAATTTTTGTATTTGCATTTGCTGTTTTTTTAATTTTTTTTGTTCAATTTTTTGTTCGAGTTTCTGTCTATCCTTTTTCATTAATTTCGGTTTATTGGTTCTAAGTTCATTTTTTACATATTCGAGCACTTCATCTGTCAAGTCTCCAAACATAGGCTTTTGAGCGGCAATTTGGTAAAAATTTGTTGTTCCCGCAAAATTAGCTTCTATAAAGATAGGCTTTCCGTCGTAATCTATAGCAATATCCCATGAAATTAAATTGAGATGAAAGATATTTTTATGGCAGTCTTTGACAAATCTTTTATATTCATCAAAATTAGGGATGGGTTCAAGATCAGCAAAACAATAACCAGTAGTAGGGTGGTGAGTATAGGTTTGGCCATACTGACTTACTGCTAGATTGAAAAACTCGCCTGAATCAGTAACACCAAGACGTACATCAACACCACTATGAGCACCAGCGTTATCCCTTATATCATTATTGCTTCCAAAACGAGCAAATGCCAACAAGTATCTGATCTCATTTTTCCACCTAAACGTCACCATTCTGAGCGTATTTACAGAAGCCGGGTGAGGAGCGGCCATGCTAGTATGTTGCTGTATTGCTTTCTGAACCATAAAGTTCTTTTCGTACATTTCCTCCAAATGATGGATGGTGACAGTCTTTCCATCAAGATAAATATTCTCATCCTGAACGGTGAGTTTTCTGATGCCATTACCATTATTCGATCTACTGGGTTTTATGATCAAATCTTTATGGCTATTCAGTAATATCTGTGAAGCACTTATAATATCAATACTATCGTTGTTCGAGTCAAAATAGGTTCCATCTATATTCCTTAATATGGTTTCAGCTGATCTCGGGGGATTGATCAAAATCTCATAGAGGTTTTTATCTTTATAAAATGTTGATATATCATAATCATTAAATACGGGAAGAATTTCTTTTCTCATTATTTTTCCAGGTATGACCCTAGTGTCTTTTTTCCCAGTATAATTCATATAAGCCAAATGTAGAGAAGGATCAACAGTTTTACCGTAGTTGTTTTCCCAATATTTTTGCGTTTCTGTAACAAAAGTCTCATCTATATCATTTAACAATCCAGCGTTTAACCAACGTTGAAAGTCAGCAGAATTGGTTTTTGCTCCTAATTCTTGATATACAGTTAAATCTTTACGCGCTGCTTCCATAGTTTCCAAGCATAATCAACCCCATGTAAATCATTTAAGTTTATTTTACCATCTCTAGTATCTAATATCTACTCAGTGATAATTAAAATAGCAGGGTTAATTACAATATACGAATTATGCGAACAACTTTTATATAAATTGATAACATACTCCTATGGGTGAAACCTTTTTCTTTTTTTGTGTATTGATTCATAAAAAGGTATTTTATATACTAATGTTATAGGTTTTATTTTCCTCCTCTCTTATGTTATGTGCAACTTAACTGAAGTAATTTGCTTAATAACCGATATAATGAATAGATTAATGTGGGCTCTTGGCATTTGCTATCAGACCCAAAATAATATGATTGTAAATTAGAGGTCGCTTAAATCTATAATAATTAATTAGGAGGAAAGTTAATGAATCAGCGCAAAAGAGCTATGCGACGGGGTAGTGCAAGCTTTCTAGCAACTGTATTAATAGTAGGCACCAGTCTTCCTGTATCAGCGGTAGAAGAAATAGCGGAAGGTGCCAATGAATCAGAGAATAAGGATTTAATTGATGTAGAGCCAAATGTTTTCAATGACAGTTCGGAAGAGGTCTTGATTTCTTCCGAACTGGAAGAAAACAAGGATCAAATAGGTCTATATATCCGAGATTATGAAACGGAGGAACCGCTCGGGATCATTGAAGAATTCAATGACGTTGATGGAGATTCTCATGAATACCAATGGGACTTAACGGTCGAGGGCCTAGACCGGGAAGAAACGCAGGACATTGAAGACGGCCATTATTACATAGAGATTATCGTAGCGGAAGATGATCAGGAAGCCGTCTACCAATGGGAAGAAATCTTGGTACACAGTGACAATGCGAAGATTCATTTAGATGAAGTCAATGAAGATGGCATTTATCTTGCTGAAGATAATGGCATCCAAGGACAAGTCGATTCTTCACTATCAGAATATGAAATCAGTGAAGAAGCGCCAGACGTTGAGTACAGGTTGGAACAGCAGGAAGAGATCTATCAAGAGGATGCGGTGACTCTCGACGAAGATGGAGGGTTTCAAATCAATGATGTGCTCGAAGAAGGAACGAGTACATTAATCATCGAAGTCACGGATGTTGCTGGTAATGAAACCGTTGAACAAATTGAAATTGAATTACTGGAAGAAGAAGTACGAGAAGAGCGAAGCGAAGATAAGGTCAAAGAAGAAGATCAAGCAGAAGAAAGCGAAGACAATAACCAAGAAAATAAAGAAGAAACCGATGAAGTAGACGAGCCGCGAACCATGCAAAGTATTGAGGTTAGCTATCAGGACGGAGATAATGGTGAGCATGTTTATGAGCTCAAGCAGGATTTAACCGCGTTAGGGTTTGGAAACTTTCCGTCCGATCCTTCAATGGCTTATGGAAGTGTGACGGAAGGAGTTGTTGAAGACTTTCAAGCCCACTATGATCTGGGTGTGACCGGGGTTGCGGATGAAGTAACATTAGCCAAAATCGAGAAAATTCTCTCCTCCCCGTATCAAGACGGATATAGTGGTGACTATGTGGTTGAGCTGAAAGAAGATTTAACCGCATTAGGATATGGCAGCTTCCCATCGGACCCCTCCACTGTCTATGGGAGTGTAACCGAGGGAGTTGTGAAAGATTTTCAAGAGGCACAAGGTTTGCCGGTTAGCGGTATAGCGGATGAAATAACGTTGGCAATCATAAGTGATCTTTTGGACCCACCGTACCAAGACGGGGATACCGGTGAGCATATTGTCAATCTCAAGCAGGATTTAACCGCGTTAGGTTTCGGTAACTTCCCGTCCAATCCTTCAACGGTTTACGGAAGTGTGACAGAAGGTGTCGTGGAAGACTTTCAATCTTACTATGACCTTGATGTGACAGGGAACGTAGATGAAGCGACCCTGGAACAAATGGAAGACGTCCTTGCTTCGTCGTATCAAGACGGCCATAGTGGGGACTATGTGGTTGAGCTGAAAGAAGATTTAACCGCGTTAGGGTTTGGGAACTTCCCGTCCGATCCCTCGACGGTTTATGGCAGTGTAACGGAGGGGGTCGTGGAGGACTTTCAAGAGGCACAAGGGTTGCCGGTTAGCGGTATAGCGGATGAAGAAACACTGGCGAGCATCAGCGATCTTTTCGATCCTCCGCACCAAGATGGAGATCAAGGCGAGCATATTGTTGATCTTAAGCAGGATTTAACCGCGTTAGGATTTGGCAACTTTCCATCGGACCCATCGATTTACTATGGAAGTGTAACCGAAGGCGTCGTGGAGGATTTTCAATCCTACTATGACCTTGATGTGACAGGCAACGCGGATGAAGCGACCCTGGAACAAATGGAAGACGTCTTCGCTTCGTCGTATCAAGACGGCCATAGTGGCGATTATGTGGTTGAACTCAAAGAAGATTTAACCACGTTAGGGTTTGGGAACTTCCCGTCCGATCCCTCGACGGTTTATGGCAGTGTAACGGAGGGGGTCGTGGAGGACTTTCAAGAGGCACAAGGGTTGCCGGTTAGCGGTATAGCGGATGAAATAACGTTGGCAACCATAAGTGATCTTTTGGACCCACCGTACCAAGACGGGGATACCGGTGAGCATATTGTCAATCTCAAGCAGGATTTAACTACGTTAGGTTTCGGTAACTTTCCGTCCGATCCTTCAACGGTTTATGGAAGTGTGACAGAAGGTGTCGTGGAAGACTTCCAATCCCACTATGGTTTGGATGTAACGGGAGATGCGGATGAAGCGACATTAGCTCAAATGGAGGAAGTCTTTGCTTCGTCGTATCAAGACGGCCATAGTGGGGACTATGTGGTTGAGCTGAAAGAAGATTTAACTGCGTTAGGATTTGGAAGCTTCCCATCGGACCCCTCCACTGCCTACGGCAGTGTGACCGAGGGAGTTGTGAAAGATTTTCAAGAGGCACAAGGGTTGCCGGTTAGCGGTATAGCGGATGAAATAACGTTGGCAACCGTAAGTGATCTTTTGGACCCACCGTACCAAGACGGAGATACCGGTGAGCATATTGTTAAGCTGAAGCAGGATTTAACCGCGTTAGGTTTCGGTAACTTCCCGACGGATCCATCAACAGTTTACGGGAGTGTAACGGAAGGAGTTGTGGAAGATTTTCAATCTTACTATGGTCTGGATGTTACGGGTGTCGCAAACGAGGCGACGATATCCAAAATAGAAGGGGTCTTATCTTCGCCCTACCAAGATGGTGAAAGTGGTGACTACATCGTTGAATTCAAAGAAGAATTAACGATGTTAGGGTTTGGGAACTTCCCGACTGATCCTTCGACTGCCTATGGAAGCGTAACAGAACTGGTTGTGAAGGACTTTCAATCCTATTATGGCTTGGTAACTAACGGCATCGCCGATGAAGTGACGTTAGCAAAAATGGAAAAGATATTATCTTCCCCATATCAAGACGGAAATAGCGGGGACTATGTGGTTGAACTGAAAGAAGATTTAACTGCGTTAGGGTTTGGGAACTTCCCGTCTGATCCTTCGACTGTCTATGGAAGCGTGACAGAAGGGGTTGTGAAAGATTTTCAAGAGGCTCATGGTTTGCCGGTTAGCGGTATTGCAGATGAGATTACCTTGAAAAGAATAGAAAGCCTCCTAGATGGGGAAGAGAGTGTTTTTTATACAGACTACAATTATTCAATTACCGACATGGTTAACACCCAAGCCCACCGCGGCCCTCGAACTGATTCATACAATCAAAGTATTGCTTATGTTTCAAGTAATTACATTGACAGAAATGGAGACCGAGGGACGGTAGAGGCAGGGGTAAATATAAGATTCGAACCTAATACGAGAATGAGTCCTGTTGGAAGGTTAAACCAGGGAGATCACGTTACAATTATCGGAACTGAACAAGATACAAATCAAGGTTCGGATACAACATGGTATGCCATAGAATTTGATCATGGAGAACATTGGCAATTTGCTCAGGCCGCAGATATTGAAAACAATGTCGATCCTAACAATTTTACATTGGATTCAAGTCATCGAGATATGTATCAATTTCTTGTTTTATCGGAGACATCCGGTGTGCCGGTTAGTTATTTGGATAATGAATTAAGAGATAAAGGCAATTTAACGGGTACTGGTAAGGCTTTTAGTAATGCAGCAAATGAGTATAGTATAAATGAATTTTATTTATTATCACACGCTTTACTGGAGACCGGAAACGGTGGCTCGCTATTATCAAGTGGTTCTATCCGTGTAGGCGAGATAAGCAATAATGAATGGGTGACTATTCAACCAAATGGCACCTATATCGCTGAGCAGAATGGAAGTAGTTGGTCAATTGAACAAGTTAATGACTTTGACGAAAGTCAGGCAAATAATATCAGAAGTATATATAATATGTTTGGTATAGGAGCTGTTGACAGTAGCCCTAATGTTCGTGGATCCATACGAGCTTATGAAGAGGGGTGGTTTTCTCCTGAAGAAGCAATTGAAGGAGGAACAAAATTTATTGCAGAATCTTATGTTCATAACCCTACGCATCAGCAGGATACCTTGTACAAAATGAGGTGGAACCCAGATAATCCTGGTACCCATCAATATGCCACCGATATAGGATGGGCTTATAAACAAACAAGTAACATTTACAGCTATTATCAGGAGATAGAATCTCTAAGAAAAACATTTGATGTTCCAAGATATAATTAAGCAGGAAGATCAGGATTTAAGATGTGCTGAAATATTGTATATTAAGTGGAAAAGGAGAATTTCGTTTATCATGAAATTACGTAAAAAATCGATACGTAGGACTTTTGCAAGCTTTCTAGCAACCGTATTAATAGTAGGCACCAGTCTTCCTGTATCAGCGGTAGAAGAAATAGCGGAAGGTGCCAATGAATCAGAGAATAAGGATTTAATTGACGTAGAGCCAAACGTTTTCAATGACAGTTCGGAAGAGGTCTTGATCTCTTCCGAACTGGAAGAAAACAAGGATCAAATAGGTCTATATCTCCGAGATTATGAAATGGAGGAACCGCTCGGGATCATTGAAGAATTCGATGACGTTGATGGAGATCTTCATGAATACCAATGGGACTTAACGGTCGAGGGTCTAGACCGGAAAGAAACGAAGGACATTGAAGACGGCCAATATTACATAGAGATTATTGTACAGGACGATACGCAAGAACCTTTATACCAGAGAGAAGAAATCTTGGTACACAGTGACAATGCGAAGATTCAATTAGATGAAGTCAATGAAGATGGCATTTATCTAACCGAAGATAATATCATCCAAGGACAAATCGATTCTTCTCTATCAGAATATGAAATCATTGAAGAAGCGCCAGACGTTGAGTACAGGTTGGAACAGCAGGAAGAGATCTATCAAGAGGATGCGGTGACTCTCGATGAAGATGGAGGGTTTCAAATCAATGATGCGCTCGAAGAAGGAACGAGCACATTGACCATCGAAGTCACGGATGTTGCTGGTAATGAAACCGTTGAACAAATTGAAATTGAATTACTGGAAGAAGAAGTACGAGAAGAGCGAAGCGAAGATAAGGTCAAAGAAGAAGATCAAGCAGAAGAAAGCGAAGACAATAACCAAGAAAATAAAGAAGAAACCGATGAAGTAGACGAGCCGCGAACCATGCAAAGTATTGAGGTTAGCTATCAGGACGGAGATAATGGTGAGCATGTTTATGAGCTCAAGCAGGATTTAACCGCGTTAGGGTTTGGAAACTTTCCGTCCGATCCTTCAATGGCTTATGGAAGTGTGACGGAAGGAGTTGTTGAAGACTTTCAAGCCCACTATGATCTGGGTGTGACCGGGGTTGCGGATGAAGTAACATTAGCCAAAATCGAGAAAATTCTCTCCTCCCCGTATCAAGACGGATATAGTGGTGACTATGTGGTTGAGCTGAAAGAAGATTTAACCGCATTAGGATATGGCAGCTTCCCATCGGACCCCTCCACTGTCTATGGGAGTGTAACCGAGGGAGTTGTGAAAGATTTTCAAGAGGCACAAGGTTTGCCGGTTAGCGGTATAGCGGATGAAATAACGTTGGCAATCATAAGTGATCTTTTGGACCCACCGTACCAAGACGGGGATACCGGTGAGCATATTGTCAATCTCAAGCAGGATTTAACCGCGTTAGGTTTCGGTAACTTCCCGTCCAATCCTTCAACGGTTTACGGAAGTGTGACAGAAGGTGTCGTGGAAGACTTTCAATCTTACTATGACCTTGATGTGACAGGGAACGTAGATGAAGCGACCCTGGAACAAATGGAAGATGTCCTTGCTTCATCGTATCAAGACGGCCATAGTGGCGATTATGTGGTTGAACTCAAAGAAGATTTAACGATGTTAGGATATGGCAGCTTTCCATCGGACCCCTCCACTGTCTATGGGAGTGTAACCGAGGGAGTTGTGAAGGATTTCCAAGAGGCACAAGGATTGCCGGTGAGTGGCATCGCGGATGAAGAAACACTGGCGACCATCAACGATCTTCTGTCGCCGCCACACCAAGACGGAGATCAAGGCGAGCATATTGTCGATCTTAAGCAGGATTTAACCGCGTTAGGATTTGGCAACTTTCCATCGGACCCATCGATTTATTATGGAAGTGTAACTGAAGGCGTTGTGGAGGACTTTCAATCTTACTATGACCTTGATGTGACAGGGAACGTAGATGAAGCGACCCTGGAACAAATGGAAGATGTCCTTGCTTCATCGTATCAAGACGGCCATAGTGGCGATTATGTGGTTGAACTCAAAGAAGATTTAACGATGTTAGGATATGGCAGCTTTCCATCGGACCCCTCCACTGTCTATGGGAGTGTAACCGAGGGAGTTGTGAAGGATTTCCAAGAGGCACAAGGATTGCCGGTGAGTGGCATCGCGGATGAAGAAACACTGGCGACCATCAACGATCTTTTCGATCCTCCGCACCAAGATGGAGATCAAGGCGAGCATATTGTCGATCTTAAGCAGGATTTAACCGCGTTAGGATTTGGCAACTTTCCATCGGACCCATCGATTTATTATGGAAGTGTAACTGAAGGCGTTGTGGAGGACTTTCAATCCTACTATGACCTTGATGTGACGGGAGATGCGGATGAAGCGACATTAGATCAAATGGAGGAAGTCTTTGCTTCGTCGTATCAAGACGGCCATAGTGGGGACTATGTGGTTGAGCTGAAAGAAGATTTAACCGCGTTAGGGTTTGGGAACTTCCCGTCCGATCCCTCGACGGTTTATGGCAGTGTAACGGAGGGGGTTGTAAAAGATTTTCAAGCTTATTATGGGTTAGTGACAAATGGCATGGTCGATGAAATAACGTTGTCGAAACTAGAAGAGATTTTAGGTTCACCTTATCAAGATGGTGAGAGCGGCGATTATGTCGTTGGACTCAAAGAAGATTTAACGAAGCTAGGATTTGGCAACTTTCCATCTAGCCCCTCTACGGCCTATGGGCCTGTAACAGAAGGAGTGGTGAAAGACTTCCAATCAGCCTACGGCTTACCGGTTAGTGGTATAGCGGACGAAGTGACTTTGGCGACGCTGTCTGAAACACTTGAAAATATGAACGAAATCAAAATCTTCATCGACCCCGGTCACGGTGCTCACGACTCAGGCGGTACTGGCAATGGCCTACAGGAAAAAAATGTTGCGCTTGACATATCGCTTCATGCAGCCGAGGTATTGGAAGATGAATACTTAGGCGTTGACGTGATGATGTCAAGAACAACGGACGAGTTCATTGAACTGGAAGATAGGGCAGCCATGGCAAATGATTGGGGCGCTGATTATTTCGTTAGCGTGCACAATAATGCCTTCAACGGCCTAGCAAGTGGATTTGAAAGCTATATTTATAATGGCAATGTGTCAAGTACAACCATAGAAAAACAAGAAGAAGTCCATCAGTATATTGCTAATGAGTTAGATGCAACGGATCGAGGTGCGCAAACGGCAAACTTTAGCGTGTTGCGCAATACGTCCATGTCAGCGATCCTTTTAGAGTTGTTGTTTATCGACAACGCTGTGGATGCAGAAACGTTAGGAAGTGCTGAAGGTAGAGCTGAATTGGGTCATATTACGGCAGACGCCATTGCCCATGCGTGGGACTTAGAAAGAAGATAGCAACTTATATGTGACTCCGGTTCATCACCGGAGTCCTTTCGATGCAATAAAGGCCAAGAGGCCCATATCGATAAAATTACATATTTCCACCATAACCATCCATTCAATTTCCAAGCTTCCGGGTAATTGCCGTGTAGGACAATGTTTATTTTTCATTTGATTATTAAAATATTCATATGGCGGTCACAAATTGTCATCACCTTGTAGATTTCGTGCAGAATTTGCAGTTTTCTTTTACATGTATTTTTGGTATGGTATACATGCATAATCAATGGTTCGTCTGTTTAATATTAAGGACTAATGAATGGATATGCTTTCGTTATCTTTAAATACAGGAATTTATTTACAGTATCTAGTGGGAGAGGTACGAATGCCGGATAACAGTGAATCGCGAAATCATAAATTTATTATCATATTGATTGACCTCTTCGTTATTTTGGCAGCCTATATTGGCGCATTTTATATACGTTACGGAGGCTTTCCGGCGGAGAACTGGTCATCGTTTGTGGCGTTGTTGCCTTGGATCTTGTTGATCGGTTTATTCTTTATTTCCGTATATGAACTGTATGCGCTGAGCCGTAAAAATACGATTTGGGATGTGCTATTGAAGATACTGATTGCCGTGTCTTTTATGGCTTTCTTAACGATGGCAGCTTCTTACTTGTTTAGAGAGTTTGCCCTTCCCCGTTCCATTATATTAATTGCCAGTATCTTCACCGTTTTATTCATGGTTTTTTGGAAATCATTATATTTAAAGTTCATTCGGCGCAATGTCGTCGGGAAGGTTCTTTTAATCGGGGATGGCGAAGAAGCGCAAAAAATGATGTCGAAAGTCAAGCATCCGATGTTGCAAGGAACATCCGTCAAACACATCGAAGCCGACACGCCGATTAGCCTCGTGACGTCGTTCTTTCGGCAAGTGGATTACGTGCTTTTATGTCCGAACATCAGCAAAGAGCAAAAATCACAAATCATTTATCACG
The DNA here is from genome assembly GCF_003336365.1 of Salicibibacter kimchii. Lineage (GTDB taxonomy): Bacteria > Bacillota > Bacilli > Bacillales > Marinococcaceae > Salicibibacter > Salicibibacter kimchii. The sequence goes on from NZ_CP031092.1 coordinate 2,228,795, forward strand.
CGATGGAATGCAACAAAGTCGTTTATGTCATTCCGACGCTGTATGAACTGCTCATGCAACGGTCGCAGGTGACGCCGCTTGAAGATACGTTGGCCATGTCGGTAAAACCATTCGGGTTGACGTGGGATGAAAAGCTGATCAAACGAACGTTTGATATCCTCGCTTCCGGATCGATTTTGTTGCTCGCTTCGCCTTTGTTGCTTTTGGTAACATTAGGCATTAAACTCGAGAGTCCAAAGGGCAGCATCATCTATAAGCAGGAGCGGCTCGGACAGAACGACCAGGCCTTTACGATCTACAAATTCCGTTCCATGATTGAAGGGGCGGAAAACGGTACCGGACCCATGTTGTCGCCAGAAAACGATAACCGGATTACAAAATTCGGGAAAATCATTCGCGCCACGCGGTTAGATGAGCTTCCGCAAGTGTTTAACGTGTTAAAAGGGGACATGTCCTTAGTCGGTCCGCGTCCGGAACGTGAATTTTTCATCAAACAGCTTTCCGAACAGTATTATCACTACAGTTATCGCAATACCGTAAAACCGGGGATCACCGGGTATGCCCAGATTATGGGGAAATACAGCACGGAAGCGGTCGATAAATTACGATTTGATCTGTATTATATCCGGAATTACAGTTTTTGGTTAGATATCATTATTCTGCTCAAAACGTTCGCTGTTGTATTCGACATGTCTAAAACAGAAGGCACGACGGAAAAAAAAAGTACGTCGTCTATGGAGAAAAAAAGCAAAGCAACCTTTGATAACCAATAGCAGCAATATAAGGCTCGAAAAAGAGGATAGGCATATGCAAAAAATACTTGTCACAGGCGGAGCAGGTTTTATTGGCTCGCACGTCGTCGATGCACTCGTTGAACAGGGGAAATCGGTACTTATTGCCGACAATTTGAGTACCGGGAAAAATGCACATGTGAACCCAAGCGAAAACACGTATTTTTTTGATGTGGACATCACAAAACGGGACAGGCTGGAACAAATCTTCCGGCAACACTCCGACATTGACGGGGTCATCCATCTGGCTGCACAAAGCAAAGCAAGCCCTTCCCTGGATGCGCCGGAGCACGATGCAAACATCAACATTCACGGCACCGTGAACGTGTTGGAATTAACGAAGGCTTATGAGGTAAAAAATTTCATTTATGCGTCGTCCGCAGCGGTGTACGGTGATCAACAAACGTTGCCGATCGCTGAAGATGTAGCGGTGGAACCACTGTCTCCGTACGGCGTGTCCAAACAAGCCGGTGAAGAATACGTGAAAGCTTATCGGCGGTTGTACGATATCGATGCACGGGTTTTGCGGTTTGCCAACGTGTATGGACCGAGACAAAGCGTCGACACGGAAGCCGGGGTCATTACCATTTTTGTTGAACAGTTATTGAATGGCGAGCAACCCGGCATATATGGCGACGGAAAACAAACAAGGGATTTTATCTACGTGACAGACGTGGCGAGCGCGATTCTCCATTGTTTATTTGAAGAGCCGAGCGAGCCGGAGGAGTCATCGCCAGTCTATAATGTCGGCACGGGGCAAGAAACGAGCGTCGAAGAGCTGTTACGCGAATTGTGTGCGGTTATGGACCAGCGCTACCGTCCGCTCTATATGGAAAAAAGGCCTGGCGACATTGAAAAAAGTTATCTGGACAATCGTAAATTGCGCGCGAACTACGCGTGGGAACCTGAAACGTCGCTGGCGGATGGGTTGACTGCAACGATCGCTCATGCAAAACGTTCAGATGCGTCTTATGAAAAGATCGATTCATGAATTGGAAGAACTTGGTGCGAAGCCAAGTTCTTCTAAAAAAATTGCGTTATTTTCTTGCATTCACGATTCGAACATGCTAATATGGTCTTTGTCACTGACAGATCTACATACGGAGGAGTACCCAAGTTCGGCTGAAGGGAGCGGTCTTGAAAACCGCCAGGGGGTTAACGCCCCGCGGGGGTTCGAATCCCTCCTCCTCCGCCATACTTAATCTGACGATGCTTACAGCGATTTTCAAATCGAAAAATAAAGTGAGATAAAGGCGATCAACACCTGCCGGTTTCCCTTGCGGTTTGGGGCATTAAACCGCCAGGGGTCTTAAAGAGAAATTTTGGAAGAAATGAAGCACTCCTTTAACGAAAAGTTAAGGGGGTGTTTTTTAGTAATACGATCGAGGCGCGATTGTGGAATAACAGTAAACAACTTTTTATCACAAATTTTGTGTGTAATGGTTGTGCGAATAATGAAAAGTAAACTTCTTTATTTTCATTGAACAAAAAATTAGCGCCGCATTCCCCTTCAAAATCTGTGATTTAGTGGGGGTAAGGCGCTAAGGTCTTATTCTCCTAACCCTTCAACACATTATCGGTTTTTTACGAACGTACAACGATGCTTTATCTTTTATCATCGATGTCATTGATAAAGCGTTTGATAACCTTGATGAGATGACAACAAAATCTATCGTTCCGGAAGTAGAAAAACTCATTTATACAACAAAGTCAAACCCTTCTCCAAAGTACCGGGAATTTAACGCTCGTTTTTATAAATTCCCTTCCTATTTTCGCAGGAGTGCCATTGCTTCGGCCTTTGGTAAAGTGAAAAGCTATCGCTCCAATTATCGTAATTGGAAGGAAGAAGAAGCAATCGCCCTTTCTGAGGGAAAGAAGTTTACGAAAAATCCTCCGAGCTTACAATTAAAGCACAAGGAGTTCCCTGTGTTTTATCGCGGGAACATGTTCGAAAGAGCGTCGGATACAACAGCTCAAATCAAAATCTTTCATAAAAATGATTGGGTATGGATCAATATCAAATTCAAAGAGCAAGACCTCTACAAACGTGGCGTTTGGGAATGGAAAGAAAATAATCCTAAACTTGTGAAAGTTGGGAAAAAATATTTCCTCAACTTCAGTTATCAGTCAAAAGTGACATTAAATAAAATCAAAATCAACGACCAAAAAATATGTGCAGTAGACTTCGGAATTAATAACTCTGCAGTTTGTTCTATCATCGATGTAAACGGCACTGTCTTGGCTCGTCAGTTTGTGAACCAACCAAAGGAAAAGACCGGATTATACGATGACGAACAAACGCCGCAAAGCACAACGGTCTTCAGGGTGGATTGCTGCACCTAATTTTTGGCGAAGAATCAATGGCCGTCAAAAGCACATCGTTAACAACACGTCACATGAAATTGTAACGTTTGCAAGCAGCTGTATTTAAGGTAAGGGATGCTCCATCAAAATTTTCGATTTAGTTGGAGAGGTTCACGAAAAGAGTATCGGGTTTGCGAAAGTCCTTGTATAAAAAGATAGTGGAAAAGTAACCTTTGTAGCAATCTGAAGAATTTTAGGGGTTTAGCAGGTCGCTCAGTCACGATACGTCGGGGACGCTGTAAATGATGATTCAAATCCGTTATAATAATGAAAAGATCAATAACTGAGGTGAGAAAATGAGTATAAAAGAAGAGGTTATAAAAGCGATAAGCGAACTTCCAAACGATGTCACTTATGAGGATATTATGGAGGAAATATTTGTTCAATCTAAAATTGACGCCGGATTAAATCAACTTGATGAGGGAAAGTACCTTACTCATGATCAAGTGAAGGAGCGTATGGGTAAGTGGTTGAGTTGAGATGGTCATTATTAGCGGCTGAAGATTAAGAAAACATTTGTTTGTATATTGAAAAGGATTCAGAAAGATATGCAAGGATCATTGCTCAGCAAATTGTAGGTATGGTTGATTCCATTCCCACATTCCCATATTCGGCAAGAATGGTACCAAAATATAATTCTGAGTTTATTAGAGAAAAAATGATAAAAAGCTACAGGATTATCTATAGAATACATTGAAGTAGTTCGAATATTGCACCAATCGAAGCAACTAAAGGACAATTTAGAGGAATGACAGGTCGCATTTTTCAACCGAGGATTATGCGACTTGCTTTTTGTTACGTTAAAGGGGCGCGAGAACAGAATAAATCATATCTTGGAGCGAAATTAATCATGAAAAAAGCTCAGGAACAGTGGAATCAAATCCCAGAGTGGACAAGAGAAAAAATCGCCCATAATGTGTTTTGCGTGTCCTGTGACGGAACAACTACGATTGCAGATTATAAAATTAGATGGCGGGATTCAGAGATGATATTTCACTCCGTGAAAATTGTCAGAAGTGTGGCCATGAAGTGGCTCGTTACATCGAGAGAGAATGAATCATTGGTTTTTGCTGAGATTCCTTGAATATTTGGAGCACAATCCTGTTGAAACGGTCGCAGTTGCGGAATAAATTTGTTCAACAGTTGGGCCATTTTGCGGAATAAGGCTATCAAGAGTCAGGATAATGTAAGATGAAAATTTTATTAATTAACAATTTTTCTCTTGATTGAAGTATAAATTGAGAAAAAAGCTTTTTTTCTGGTGGTTCTAAAGCATAGGGAAGGGTGATAATAATTGCTGGCGTTATTTCTTTACTGATCGTTCTCTAAATGATATCATAAGTTGAGTAGGGTTAGAAATAAACCCTATTTTTTAAAATGAGAATGTTTGTTCTCTATATGCTATAATGCGTTCCAAGGGAGGTGATAGCATGGCTAGAATCAAGGAATATGATGAAAATGAAGTATTACAAAAAGCTATGGTGCTCTTTTGGACACAAGGCTATGAAAAAACCTCGATGCAAGATTTAGTCACGCATATGGGAATCCATCGCAGAAGCATGTATGATACATTTGGCGATAAGCACACATTATTTATGAAAGCATTGGAACGCTATGAAGATGTAATAGGGGCCAAGATAGATGCGCAAGTAAAGCCACTGGATTCGGTAAAACAGGCCATCAGGTGTTTATTTGAGATTGCAATTTATAAAAATGAAAAAGAACCTATTGGTTGTTTAACAGTAAAAACAGCAGTTGAATTGTCCCTACATGACGAAGAAGCAGCAGAGAAAGTTGCGGATAGTTTCTCAAAGACTGAAAAACTACTGTACGAGTTATTGCTACGAGGTCAAACGTTGGGAGAAATATCTAATCATCATGATGCAGGAAAACTCTCCCAGTTTATTCATAATTCATTAGTGGGATTGCGAGTATTAGCGAAAACAAGTGGTGATAGAGAAAAATTGGAAAGTATTATCGATACGACACTGTCTGTTTTGGATTAAGCTTTCTTTTTTTATCTTTTAGAGAATGTTCGTTCTCGAATTATCTCAATTAAAATTGTACGTATACTTTTTAAAAACGATGTTGCTCTCCGTAGTAAGTAAAAAACTTACTACACTTGAAAAAAAGCATAATGTTCAATATGCGTATTTGTTTATGAAGCCGAGTGGAGAACAATTACGTATTATCGCAGACTTTATTGAATCTGTATCTATGATGAAAAAAAGAGTCTTGTTGCTCATTCAACGAGTACATGTATGGTTTTAACAGAGAATTCCAATCATAAAAGAGAAAGGAAAGGATGATGAACATGAATAATTTCAAAGCGATGATACTAGACAAAGTAAATGATCAAACGAAGTTAGAAATCAAACAATTAAGTATGGAAGATCTTCCAGAAGGCGACGTAACCATTCAGGTAGCCTATTCTAGCGTAAATTTTAAAGATGGTGCAGTAGCCATCCTAAATAAGTTTGTATCCTCCTATCCTGTTGTACCAGGAATTGATTTAGCTGGAACAGTTATTGATTCAAAAGATGAACGATTTACCAAAGGGGATGAAGTTATTGTTACGAGCTTCGAAATAGGAACAGGTCACTTTGGCGGCTTTAGTGAAGTCGCACGTGTTCCTGCAGAGTGGGTTATTTCCCTTCCGAAAGGGTTATCTTTAAAGGATTCTATGATTCTTGGCACAGCTGGATTAACTGCTGCAATATCCGTTCAACGATTAGAAGATAATGGATTAGAACCTAGCCAAGGACCAGTTCTAGTAGCTGGTGCAACTGGAGGAGTAGGCAGCATTGCGGTAAATATCTTAGCTAGAAAAGGTTATGAGGTTGTAGCGAGTACAGGAAAAACAGACCATGAAGAATATTTGAAGGGATTAGGAGCTAAACAAATCATTCATCGTGATGAGATAGTAGATAATGACAATCATCCAGTACGTGAAGAAAAATGGGCAGCAGCGGTTGATCCTGTTGGGGGAAAAACGCTCCAATACATTCTAAGTACATTGAAGTATGGTGGATCTGTAGCTACATGTGGTTTCACAGGTGGCAGTGAAGTTTCCACAACCGTTTTTCCTCATATTTCAAGAGGTATTAATTGGCTTGGTGTTGATTCGGTTCAATATCCAATGAACAAGCGTTTAAAAGTTTGGAATCGTCTAGGGGATGATTTGAAACCAACAACATTAAATGAAGAGATAGTGAATGAAATCTCATTAGAAGAGTTACCCGGAGTATTAGCTGCTATATTAGAAGGAAAAGTACGAGGAAGAACGCTTGTTAAACTATAATCTGTAATTTAAAATGAAGGAGATAAGAAGTATCTACTCTTATCCTCCTTCTCTGTTTACTTATTAGTGCAATGGAAGAAATTGCTATTCTTATGAAACTCTCTCAGCTAGGTATTAATTAATTGTGAAAATCTTCACTTAAACAATACCAGCTAATATTAGTCAATACTCAGGCCTAAAAAAGCCCATAAAAATGTGGTAAGATAAAAAAAGACATGCCAAATAACCTTCCCTTTTCAAAATGGAAGGTTTTGGTATTTATGGTATTTTTAAAACCGTTATTGTTCTACAAAAGCCTCATTACGCTTTACCATGGCATGGATCCAGTGAAGAAGTTTATTAGCACAAGCGATAACAGCGGTCTTGTGTGGTTTTCCTTCTTCTCGTTTTCGATCATAAAAAGCTTTAAGCTTCGCATTGCGATTTTTAGTTAAACCGCACTGCACAGCTGTGAACAAAGCTTGCCGAAGCCTTGATGAACCCCTTTTTGTGATTCGATTGATGGTAGCTTTAAACTTCCCGGATTCATGAACGCTCGGGTCAATCCCTGCATAGGCAACGAGTTTCTTAGGGTGCTGAAACTGATTGATATCACCCATCTCGGATAGGATTGTGGCGGCAATTTTACGCCCAATGCCAGGGATTGATTTGATGATGAGGTATTCGTCAAAGGTTTCAGCCAGGGCGTCTATCTCTTTTTTCAACTTGGATAGATGCTCTTGGTATTGGAACAGCATTTGAACGTACATCTGAAGGCTAACCAGATGACTTTGATCGATGTTTCGTTTAAAAGGATTTCGTTCAGCTGCGTCCTTTAACAGGCGAGCCTTATGCCAAAACCACGCATAGGAGCGTTTCGGCCCTGTTTGTTGCATCTCCGCAGCCAGCTCTTGCTGTGTTGCGTTTTTGACATCGTAAGAGGTCGGGTAACGAAGCAAGGTGGTTAAGGAAATATTGGCATACAAATCGCTAAAAACGCTTTGGTATTCAGGGAAAATCTGCTCCAATGTGGCTTGAAACTGAAGTTTGATTTGTACATAAGTTTCGGTTAATGCTTGATGTTGTCTGGTTAAGTTGCGTAAGTTCATGGTCTGTATTGTTTTCTTTAGAAACACTTCCAGGTCTTCTTTGTAGTAAAGCTCACACAGGTGATGTGCATCAATGGCGTCCGTTTTCACTTTGCGCAGGCTCGTCTTTTTCGCTTCATAGGAAACGACCGGGTTAATCAAATAGTAGGTTATCTCACGTTCTTCAAGAAACTGAAGCACGGGTTCATGATAGTGCCCGGTTGACTCAAAGATGACGACTGGCGCCTGTCCAGACACATGCTCAACGTCTTGATAAAAACGATAAAATTCATGTAATCCATGAAGATTGTGCGTGAACTTGAAGCTTTTCTTATAAGGCTTTTTCCTTTGTAAAAAGGCTTGGACCTGGCTTTCTCCTTTAGCAATATCCAGGCCAATGACAGGATCCATCTTTTATCACCACTTACTTAATGTATTTGCCGGTGCTCCCCTCGCTCATCTTGTAGTTTCATAGCTTCGCTTGTTATACGGGATCGCTGTCCCAACCAGCCTCAAACATGTTTCTACAAGGAGGGGGTGAACAGTATTACGGACGGGATCGGATCCCACGAGCGCGAACGTTCTACCCCGGCTACCTCCATCATTAACTCCATTTAAAAAGAGTTCAACCAGAAATGACTGGTTAAACTCATAATACGAACGAGGCGCGATTGTTGAAAAAGCGCATACCTGTCTACCGTTTAAGGCTAGTCACAGGAATAAGAATTCTGGACTAACGAATTTCCTTTGATGAGGGCAGCTTTTTTTAAATTTGAATAATATGCATTGTTGATACACTGAGATCCAGTGTATTTTTTTTATTGACACATAAAAGGGTAAAATGTATATTATATACATACACACTATATACAAAAAGCTCATTGAAATGAGGATGTCTATGAGAATTTTAATTTCTAACCAGTCCAAAGAACCAATCTATGAGCAGATTAAGAACCAAATCAAAGAGAAAATCTTAAATGATGAATTGACGGAAGGGGACGCTCTTCCGTCTATGCGCAAACTCGCTAAAGATTTACGCATCAGCTTAATTACGACGAAACGTGCTTATGTTGAATTAGAAAATGAAGGCTTCATTACGTCGTTCGTTGGGAAGGGGTCGTTCGTAGCCAGTCAAAATATGGAATTACTTCGTGAAAAGCGATTAAACCAGATTGAAGAGCAGCTGGCACAAATCATTGAAGAAAGTAAGCGGGCGAATTTGAGTCTTGGCGAACTAAAAGAGCTTTTGGAAATGTTATATGAGGAGGACAAATAATGGAAAATACAATTAAACTTGAAAATGTATCGAAGCAATATAAGCAGTTTTCTTTGAACAATATTTCTTTTCCGGTTAAGAAGGGGTTTGTAACGGGATTTATTGGCCCAAATGGAGCGGGTAAAACGAGTACGATTAAAATGATTATGAATCTCATTCATATGGATACGGGTAGGATTGAGCTGTTTGGATTGGACCATAAAGAGAATGAACGTGCTGTAAAAGAACGTATCGGGTTCGTTTACGCGGAAAATCATTTTTATGATCACCTTACGATCGACAAAATGAAAAAAATCATTGCAGCTTTTTATAAGGACTGGGATGATGCGCTATTTTATGAAACAGCCCGTCAGTTCGACTTGCCGCTTAAGCGTAAGATTAAACAGCTTTCCAGCGGTATGAAAATGAAATTCTCGTTAGCGATTGCATTAGCTCATCACGCCGATCTCATTATTATGGATGAACCAACTTCCGGTTTGGATCCCGTTTTTCGCAGCGAAATTTTGAATGTGTTTTCCGATATTATGCAAGACGAAGAAAAAACAATCTTTTTCTCCACGCATATTACATCAGACCTTGAACAGATTGCCGATTACATTACATTCATTGATGAAGGGAACATTCTTTTTCATGAAACGAAGGATGATATTTTGGAACGCTTTGCCATTGTAAAAGGAGACACACAGCTACTTGATGCGGATACACGCAAGCATTTGATCGGTATTAGGGAGACGGATTTTGGTTTCGAGGCTTTAACAGCAAACCGTGCTGAAATAGCCAAAGTTTTTGGCCAAGAAGTTTTAGTCGAGCCGGCGAACTTGGAACAAATTATGGTCTTTATTGTTCGAGGTGAACAGCACAATTCAATTTCAAGGAGGGAGACACTATGAAGGCATTATTATTAAAGGAATACGATTCAAACCAATCGACATATGCTGCAACATTTATTTTTTTCGCTGTTGCAGCGTGGGTCATTGGTGACGATCAAATACCTTCATTCGTATCGATATTGTTTGTAGGTGTCTATCTATTCTCAACTAGTTATGTTGATGATCAGAATAATAGCCACATACTGATCAATAGTCTACCCGTTAATCGCTGCTTGGTGGTCACATCTAAATATATAAATGGACTTTTGGTCGGTATGCTGCTTTTGATATTAACAATCGTACCAAACATTCTTATCCCAGGCTATACACCGCTAACTGAAATCGCGCTGGCAGCTGCTGCTATTATGATGGTGATTGCATTTTACTATCCAATTTACATTATTTTCGGACATCGTTTCATGGGTTACGTTTTCTCTGCAGTACTCATCGGTTTACTGGTAATGGGACCGATTCTTTCAAACACAAATGTTCTCGATACAATCGTTATTTTTCTTCAACAGCAATCAACTGTAGCCCTGATGACCGGGGTGACTGCAGCGTCCATACTGATTTTGATTTTGTCTTGGATGATTTCAGTGCGCGTTTACGTTGCGAAACAGTTTTAAAGAAAAGAATATTAAGCTTAGAGCCAGGAGGAATACAAAAATGCGATATAAAGCTTTTATTTCGATGCTGCTATCCATCTTGCTGTTGGCTGCCTGCCAGAACAGTTCAGATGGCACTGGCGGCTTCCTATGGGAAGTGGAAGAAGGGGATACGAATGTTTATTTACAAGGCACCATTCATCTCGGGGAAGAAGATTTTTATCCGTTGCAATCAAATACCGAGGAAGCCTATGAAGAAGCGGACGTTGTGTTACCGGAGATTAACACAAATGATATCGATACGGATGACATGCAATCGCACGTTATGGATCTGGCCACATATGACGGGACAATGACATTGGAAGATCACTTGCCTGCTGATTTATATGCTGAGGTAGAAGGAACGCTCGAGTCACTCGGTTTTGAGGCTAAAATGTTTGACAACTTCCAGCCATGGTATATCGAAATGCTACTGCTGCAATTGGCGATTGAACAAACGGATTATGATGCTCAACATAGCGTCGATCAGTACTTCCTTGATCGTGCTGAAGAGGATGGCAAAGAGATTGTTGAACTGGAAAGTTATGAGGATCAGATGGAAATGTTAGCTGGCTTTTCGGATGATACGCAAATTGAGTGCTTGAAGCTGCTGTATCGGAATGGGGGAACATGGACGCAGAATTGGAACATCTCGTTAGCATTTGGAGAGATGGAGATGTTGATGCGATGGCTGAGCCGACGGATGACTATCCAGATGAATATATGAAAGAGCTCAACGATGTCCGTAATTTCGATATGGCTGAGCAGATCGAGGACATATTGGAAAATGACTCCGGTCAAACGTATTTTGTGTTCGTGGGTACGTTGCACATGACTGAAGAACCGAGCATTGTGTCCATTCTGGAGGATGAAGGTTTGGATGTGAACTATGTTGATTAGAAAGGGGGGAGCTCGATCAGATAATTGCCCAGAAAACATTTGAACAAAAAAACCAGCAATATCATGAGTGATGAACAAGTCTTAAGCAAACGAGCGCTAGAACGGAATAAGAATTACGCTCTTTCTCGGTATTGTGAAATATTCATTGGAAAGTACGTACTCGTAGAAAAGTTGAACGGTTTTCCTGTAAACATGATATAATAAGTACAGGATGGTGAGTAGCTATGATTGAGCGAAAAGAATTACACCGATTGGTGGATGAATTGCCGGAAGAAATGCTGCCTCGAATGGAAGACTTTTTCCGCCATTTATTTGATGAAGAGGAATTGGAATTGAACGACGAAACAAAAAAGGAAGTAAATGAAGCCCGTGAACGTATCAAAGACGGGGAACATGTTACACTAGACGAACTTAAGAAGGAAATTAAAGATGTATGAGTTGCGGATTGATAAGCAGGCGGCCAAGTATCTTAAAAAGTTGGATAAACCTACTCGAAACCGGTTAATGGGTGCCTTGATGGAATTGGCGGAAACCCCTTTGCGGATACAAGTGTGACACGGATGAAAGGTTATACGAGCACGTTTCGAAAGCGTGTTGGCGATTTCCGAATTATTTTCGAGGTCGATCAAGGTGATCTCATTGTGCTTGTTTTGAAGGTTGGCAGCCGTGGTGATATTTATAAGAAATAAGTAGACGTCTTCTTTGCTTTTGGAAAAGAGGCGTTTATTTTGTAGAAAGGTATTTCTTGGAACAAGAGGCTGTTGCTCTGTCTTCCTAACAATGAGTACGAATACTTAATGAAGTGGAAATCTTTTTGCAGCAAACGGAGCGCTTTAATGGTATGAGCGCAACATTATTGTTAGTTGGCTGCAGCGAAGAAGACGTAGCAGTAACGTTTCTTGCTGATCTTATAGAAGAAGCAGGGGCAGGGTCTATCGAAGAACTTGCGAGTGAAACTGATGAAGAAGATGGCATTGAGGAAATCACGGAGAATGAAGATGGTTCTGTATCAATTACAATGACAGGTGAGGCACATCAGGAAATGATGGCTGAAATGGAAGAAGAAGTGGACGAATATATGGAAGAAATAGTGAATGACGATGAATTTGCTTCGATTGAAGATGTGGATGCCAGCGACTCGTTCGATGAACTAACGTTCGTTGTCGATCAAGAACAATTTGAAAATAGTTTTGACGGCTTTGCAACCTTTGGCGTATCTCTATGGGCGTTAATGTATCAGGGATTTGATGGTGTGGACGAAGAAGAAATGGAAGTAACAATCCATTTGGAGAATGCCGATGACGGAGAAGTGTTTGAATCGATTACTTATCCGGATGCGTTTGACGACATGGAAACAAATTACGAAAATCCCAAATGCCACACGCACCACGATAGAGATATTAACGCAAGTATCAATATTCGTAATGAAGCTTGTGCGTTAACCGCAGGGACTGCGGGGATAGCCTAATCAAAACTTTCGGTTACGAAGGTGTTCTTAGGAATCTCCATCTTCAAATTTCGATAGAAATTAAGGTGGAGTAGTTCAAGTTAAATGAAGGATACTAATTCCTGAAGAGAGATATTGAATGGACAACGCAAAGGAGATACGATGGAAGCAGCGCTTTAATAATTTTGAAATATCATACGCTCTTTTGGAAGAATATAAGGACCATCCGCTCGAAACAGAGTTGGAACGGGCAGGATTAATTCAATTATTTGAAGTGACCTTTGAGCTGGCTTGGAAAGTATTAAAGGATTACATTGAAGCGGAGGGTTATATGGTGAAAAGCCCTCGCCAAACGATAAAACAAGTGTATCAAATGGATCTCATAGAGAACGGGCATACATGGATAGACGCGTTGTCGGATCGAAACCTGACTGAGCATACGTATGATGAAGCTGTGGCGGCAAAATTAGTAAAAAATATTAGAGAACATTATTTCCTACTTATGGAAAAGATGTACGTAAAACTCTCAAAGGAACGATAAATATGACTGGGTTAATCGATCGGGATTTTTTCTATATACAAAAAGCGCTTGAAAAATATCCGGAGATTGAAAAGGGGATCATTTATGGCAGTCGTGCTTTGGGCAACTACAAAAGAGGGTCAGACGTAGATTTTGCTATTGTAGGGGAGAGGGTTTCGCACAGAACCATGGTTGGATTAAACGACGATTTAAACGAGGAGTATCCACTTCCTTATATGTTCGATCTTGTTCATTATGACGAACTTTCAAACGTAGATTCAAAAAATCATATCCATCAATATGGCCGGAAATTGTATAGAAAAGGTGTTTCACATGAAACAAAACGATGAATTCTATATGGAAATAGCACTTGAGGAAGCCGCTAAAGCCGAAAAAGAGAAAGAAGTGCCGATTGGTGCGGTCATTGTGCATGAAGACCGGGTAATCGCCCGTGCATACAACCGCCGCGAGCAGGATCAGCATATCTTCACCCACGCGGAGTGTATCGCGATGCGTGCCGCAAGCGAAGTGATCGGTTCTTGGCGTTTGGAGGAATGCACGTTATATGTGACGTTGGAACCGTGCCCGATGTGCGCGGGCGCAGCGTTGCAGGCGCGTGTGCCACGTGTCGTTTATGGTGCGGCGGATCCGAAAGCCGGCAGTGCGGGGACGTTGATGAATCTACTCGATGACGCACGTTTCAATCATATGAGCGAAGTTGTCGGAGGGGTGTTGGAAGACGAATGCAGCGAGCGGTTGTCGTCTTTTTTTCAAAAATTACGCGCCGGGAAAAGAAAATAGGCGTATTGTTGTGGCATGTGCTTGCAAGAATAATAAATACAAATCCCTGCTGCCGTTCGAGACTTCAAGAACCTTTCTTATATGGAAGAAGGGCAATAATTTCCGCTAACATACCCGTTGATTTATGGAACGCTATGATTTATACTGTAACGTGCCGTGCTAAGCGGGGAGGTAGCGGTGCCCTCTGCTCGCAATCCGCTAGAGCGAGGCTGAACTCCTTCCCTAGGTTTGCATGTTGTAGGGACTGCCCTTTGTAAGTGGTGTTGACGTCCGGGTTCCGCGCAACGGAAACTCGTGAACCCTGTCAGGTCCGGAAGGAAGCAGCAGTAAGCGAGACCTTTCGTGTGCCGCGGAGGCGCCTGGATCGAGCTAACTGCTTAGGTACCGCTTATGATATGCTTATCGAAGGAAGGTGCACGGCATACATATTTGAGAGGAGCCTTAGGCGTGCGCCTGGGTTTCTTTTTTTTATCAGCCAAAACACCACGTTTATCAGCCAAACACCGTCACCGTCAACTTTTTATGGTAAAATGAATGTAAGGAAACTCGGGGCGGTGAAAAATAATGGCGTACGATCGCTTAAAACCTAAAAATGATTTTATATTCAAACGATTGTTCGGTGAGCAAGAAACGAAAGAAAGCCTGATTTCACTTCTGAATGCAATTATGCGCTTAGAAGGCAGCGATCAGATTGTTGACTTGACGGTTATTGAAAACAAAGAACTGCTTAAAGAGAATTTCGATGACAAGACAGGGCGACTAGATGTGCGCGCTGAAACCATTGGCAAGATGCAGATTGATGTAGAGATTCAGCTGCAAAATCAAGGGGACATGATCAGGCGCACACTGTATTATCTATCCAAAATGTACGTTCAATCCATTGGTTCCGGAGATAACTATGCCAAGCTGAAGAAAACCGTGACGATTAACATTCTTGATTTTAACCTTTTTGCTATCGAACGATTTCACAGTACCTTTCACTTCTACGAAGATCACGAAGAAGCTATGCTTTTAACCGATGCTATGGAGGTTCATTTCATCGAGTACCCAAAATTTGAAATGATGGAGAAAAAACTAGACGATCCTTTGCACCGCTGGTTATTGTTTCTCGATGAAAGTCTGGAAGAAAACGAAAGAAAGAAGCTGATCGAAATGGATCCTGACATTCAAAAGGCCGAAGAACGTTTGGAATGGCTGAGCGGTGATGCAGAAACCCGCAAACTCTACGAAGCACGTGAAGAGTCCGTGCTGGAGCGCAACAGCTTGATCGCCGAGGGTGAGGAAATAGGTATGGAGAAACTGGTTAAAACCTTGCTAAAACAGCATAAACCAGATGAGGTTGCAGCGATGACAGGATTAGACGTTGATTGGATCAAAGGAATTGACGAATCGTCGTAAAGACTCTTTTCGCTCGCGTGATTTTTATCCGCTATGGTTTATATTTTAGTATGCCGTGCTAAGTGGGGAGGTAGCGGTGCCCTCTGCTCGCAATCCGCTAGAGCGAGGCTGAATTCCTTCCCCAGGTTTGCATATTGTGAGGACTGCCCTTTGTAAGTGGTGTTGACGTCCGGGTTCCGCGCAACGGAAACTCGTGAACCCTGTCAGGTCCGGAAGGAAGCAGCAGTAAGCGAGACCTTCCGTGTGCCGCGAGTGTGCCTGGATCGAACTAACTGCTTAGGTACCGCTTATGATATGCTTATCGAAGGAAGGTGCACGGCATACATATATTTGAGAAAAGCCCTAGGCGCGAGCCTGGGTTTCTTTTTTTATCAGCCAGACTAGATGTGCGCACGATCCGACCAGTAAGAATTGAGGTTTTTAATAAATCGTTGTATAATTCAATTAATAAAGGGCATAAGATATCTTAGGAGGTATCTGATTGCCGTTAATGTGGAGGAGTAAATATGGTTAAATTAACGGATTCTAAACCCATGGACATCAAACTTACCGATAGAGAAATGAGAGAGTTTATTCGTTGGTCGAAAGATAAAAATACTGCTAATAAAGACGAAATGAAAAAGTTGAGATCTGAAATTAGTGCCTTTCGAAAAATCCGGAAAGAGCGACATGGTGAATATGGTGAACGCTGATCCTAGTGAAATTGAAATAATCCCTCTCTCTCGAGAACTCGAAGGGGAGATAAAAGGGTTTGTGTGTTCAGATAATTCAAAAGTCGATCATTTTTTAAAGGAAGAGGCACTTGTATTGCAAGAATCTGGATCGTGCAGGACCCACCTTCTTTATTATGATGGCAGATTGGTTGGAACTAACTGCTTAGGTACCGCTTATGATATGCTTATCGAAGGAAGGTGCACGGCATACATATATTTGAGAAAAGCCCTAGGCGCGAGCCTGGGTTTCTTTTTTATCAGCCAAAAAAGATGATTTATCAGCCGAATAAGCGCTTTTATCAGCCAAAACACCATATTTATCAGCCAAACACCGTCGCCGTCAACGTTTTATGGTAAAATGAATGTAAGGAAACTCGGGGCAGTGAAAAATAATGGCGTACGATCGCTTAAAACCTAAAAATGATTTTATATTCAAACGATTGTTCGGCGAGCAAGAAACGAAAGAAAGCCTGATTTCACTTTTGAATGCAATTATGCGTTTAGAAGGCAGCGACCAGATTGTTGACTTAACTGTGATTGAGAATAAAGAGCTACTGAAAGAAAATATCGAGGATAAGACTGGACGGCTGGATGTGCGTGCTGAAACAAAAGGCGCTATGTTGATTGATGTAGAGGTTCAGCTCAGAAATCAAAAAAATATGGTAAAACGTACCTTGTATTATCTGGCCAAAATGTACGCGCAATCCATTAGCGAGGGCGACGATTACACCAAACTGAAGAAAACCGTGACGATTAACATCCTGGACTTTAATCTTTTTGCTATCGAACGGTTTCATAGTACCTTTCACTTCTACGAAGATCACGAAGAAGCTATGCTTTTAACCGATGCTTTGGAGGTACATTTCGTCGAGTACCCTAAATTTAAAAAGATGAAGAAATCGCTCGAAGATCCCCTTCACCGTTGGTTACTATTTCTCGATGAAAGTTTACAAGAAAATGAACGAAAGGAGTTAATTGAGATGGATCCCGTTATTCGAAAAGCTGAAGAAAGATTGGAGTGGCTTAGTAGTGACGCCGAAACCCGTCGGCTTTATGAGGCTCGGAAGGAATCCATGCTTGAGCGAAATACCTTAATCGTGGAAGGCAGAGAAGAAGGCAGGGAAGAAGGCAAGAAAGAAGGTAAAAAGGAAGGCGAGGAAACAACCCAAACCGCCATAGTATTGAGCATGTTAAAGCAGGGCTTTAAACCAGAGGAAATTGCCCGAATAACTGAGCTGGATGAGGATTGGATTACAAAGTTATCAGAAAGCTTTGAGAAGGATGATCGCAATGGATAGTGGTCTTCTGAATAGTGCGGCGGATCGGATATGAATCAGGGAAGTAGAAAAATAAATACTGTTGCGTTAATAAAATATATGCTCAAGGACGGATTCACACCGGAGGCAATCGATAAATTAACAGGTGAAAATGTAGACAGCATTAATGAAATTCATCTCGAAGTAATTAAAGTGGGCGGTTTTATTGATGATGATTGGAAAAAAGACAGTATAGAGGAATTTTGGCTTCAACAAAAACGCTACGAAAATCGTGTGGAGTCACTTTTAGAGCGAAATACCTTAATCGCGGAAGGCAGGGAAGCAGAAAAGATTGCCACAGTTAATCATTTACATCGAAAGGGTCACAAACCCGAGGACATTTCTGAGCTGATGGACTTGGATGTCGAGTGGGTAAAATCTGTTCTCGATACAACGTGAAGCGTTTAGAGAAAAATATTAGATGGATATCGAGGATAAGACTGGACGGCTGGATGTGCGCGCTGAAACCATTGGCAAGATGCAGATTGATGTAGAGGTTCAGCTGCAAAATCAAGGGAACATGCTCAGGTGCACACTGTATTATCTATCCAAAATGTACGTTCAATCCATTAGACCCGGGGATGACTATGCTAAACTGAAGAAACGGTGACGACTCAAATGAATCAAATATAAAAGGCTTAACCAAAACGGATTACCTGATTAGAAATATCGAAAAACGCTTAAATAGGTTTAGCCATCCATTTTGAAAAAAAGGCATGAAAAACGTATAATAAAAGAAGTGATTGTAGCTTTTATTATACACCCGAGGCGCTACCGGAGATCGTTGGATTTAGTGAATAAAACAAGGAGGGCTTTTGTTGAGTTATCAAGCGCTTTACCGTGTCTGGCGCCCGCAGCGTCTGGAGGATGTTGCCGGTCAAAACCATATTACGCAAACACTGCAAAATGCGCTTCGCCAGCAAAAATTTGCCCATGCCTATTTATTCAGTGGTCCCCGAGGTACGGGGAAGACGAGTGCTGCCAAGATTGTTGCGAAGGCCGTGAATTGTGTGCATGCCCCGGTTGCCGAGCCATGCAATGAATGTGAGGCATGCCAAGGTATACAGACAGGATCTGTCGTTGATGTGATCGAAATTGATGCGGCCTCCAACAACGGGGTTGACGAAATTCGTTACATACGCGATAACGTCATTGCCGCGCCACGTGACGTACGTTATAAAGTGTACATCATCGATGAAGTACACATGCTCTCGACCGGCGCTTTTAACGCCTTGTTAAAAACATTGGAAGAACCTCCCGCCCATGTTGTCTTTATGTTGGCCACGACAGAGGCTCATAAAATCCCGCTCACGATCGTTTCCCGTTGCCAACGCTTTGATTTTAAACGGATCAGCGGGGATACTCTTGTGGCGCGAATGCAGGAGGTTGTCGCAGAGGGAGAGATCGAGGTAGAGGAGGACGCCCTTCATTTTATCTCTCGAGCGGCCGAAGGTGGAATGCGGGATGCGTTGAGCCTGCTTGATCAGGCGATTTCATTTGCAGAAACGAAAGTCACGGCTTCCGACGTCCAAGCGATCACAGGTGCCGTTTCCCAATCGTTTCTCGCTTCCGCGATAGCTGCATTAATCGAACGGGATGCCAAAGAGGCTGTGAAATCAGCAGATACGTTGATACGAGAAGGCAAAGATCCATTGCGTTTTATGGAGGATGTTATCCATTATTTGCGTGATTTATTGCTTTTTCAGACGGCCCCTGGTTTGGAAGAGCTTCTGGATCGTGTACAGGTCGATGATACGTTTCGTTCGCTTGCGGATAAAATAGAACCGGATTGGGCATATCAAACGATTGATACCCTTCATGATGAATTACGGGAAATGAAAGGATCGTCCCATCCGAAAATTTTTCTGGAAATGGCTTTTATTCATATTTGCCAGGGAGATGCAGCATCGCAGCCGCAGGAAAATGCTTCGGCAGACAACCAACAGGTGCAACAGTTAGTGGAAAAAGTACAACAGCTTGAAGCAAAAATCCGTACCTTGGAAGAAGGGCAAGAAAAAGGGGAAGCACATGCTCCGCCCCGGGACGGAGACGTCCCCCGTCAAGCCGCCCCGCGAGAAAAACCGAGACCTTCAACTTCCTCAAATGGCTCCGGAGTGAGACAAGCCCAGCATTTGCTTGAGCAAGCTTCGAAGGAAGAGCGGATGAAAATTGAATCACGGTGGACGGAAACGTTGCAAACGCTCAAAAAAGAAAGCGTGCCCGCGCACGCGTGGTTAAATGACGCACAACCGGTAGCAGCGACGACGGACGCGGTCCTTCTCGTATTTCGCAATGAAATGCACCGCGGCATGATTGCCGATAAATTTAAAGCATTGACAGAGCACGCCATCGCGTCTAATAATGACCATAGCTATTACATCTTGACGCTTCTCAAGCAAGATTGGGATCAACTAAAGGAAGCGTATCGAGGCAAACATCAGCAAGCGGCAGCGAAGGAAACGTCGAATGAAGCAAGCGAAGAGGACCCCTTGATCGCGGAGGCGAAGAAACTCGTCGGACCTGAGTTGGTTGAAGTCGTGGACGATTCAAATACAGAGGAGGAAGACAAATGAAAAACATGGGCAACATGATGAAGCAAATGCAGAAGATGCAAAAACAAATGCAACAAGCACAAGAGGAACTGAAAGAGAAAACCGTAGAAGCAACCGCGGGCGGCGGCGCGGTGAAAATCGTTGCCTCAGGCGATAAACGCATCGTGGATGTTGAAATCGATGAAGAGGTCGTCGATCCTGAAGATGTTGATATGCTTCAAGACTTGGTTTTAGCTGCAACGAACGAAGTGATGGGCAAGGTGGACGAGCTTGTGGAACAAGACATGGGCAAGTTCACGAAAGGGATGAACCTACCACCTGGAATGTTTTAGGAGGATTGACGCGTGCAATATCCTGCTCCGATATCAAAACTGATCGACGGCTTCATGAAATTGCCGGGTATTGGCCCGAAAACCGCGAGCCGTCTCGCTTTTTACGTACTCAATATGAAGGAGGACGATGTGCTTGATTTCGCAAAAGCCCTCGTTAATGCGAAACGCGATTTGACGCATTGTTCTTCTTGTTATTATATCACGGATCAAGATCCGTGCGTGATCTGTGACGATAGCCATCGTGATCGTTCCGTCATTTGTGTCGTCGAAGATTCCAAGGATGTCATGGCGATGGAGAAAATGCAGGAATACAACGGACTGTATCATGTGTTGCACGGTGCCATTTCTCCGATGGATGGGGTTGGCCCCGAAGATATTCATATCCCGGAGTTAATCAAACGGTTGCAAGATGATACCGTCCAGGAAGTGATGCTCGCTTCAAACCCTTCCATTGAAGGGGAAGCCACGGCTATGTACCTCTCCCGGATGATCAAGCCGACGGGCATACGTGTCACACGCCTCGCCCATGGGCTTCCGGTCGGCGGGGATTTGGAGTATGCTGACGAAGTCACGCTTTCCCGTGCAGTGGAAGGAAGGCGTGACCTGTAAGATGGCAAAAAAACAAAAAATAAGAAAAAGAGCAGAAGCCTGTCTTTATGATCTTATTAACCGCCAAAAACAAAAGTGTTCCCGCCAGAAACGTTTATTGGAAAGAAGCATCGACCCGAGTGAGGATGTATGGATCCAATCGAAAATGGAAGAGGCGAAGTATCGTTTTTTATTGCGGGAAGCTCGCCAGTTAAAAAAACGCACGAAAGAATAAAAGACTTGCCAAGTTTTTGGCAAGTCTTTTCGTGTCCAAGCATATGGATCAATTAGAAGGTTTTTGATCCAATGCAGGATGTTGCTCGTTAAACGGAAAAGATGGACGAGGGCATCCGTGGAGGGGTGATAGGTGTGGATCCGGTTCTCATTGTGGCAGCGATTGGCCTTGGTATTTTTATATTGATGTTTCTTGGCGTTCCTTTGAAGTCGTTTAAATGGGTGGGGAATGGTGTTGTTCGGGTGATGATAGGTGCCCTTGCGCTGTTTTTAATTAACGTATTCGGCAACTTTATGGGATTGCATTTGCCGATTAACCTCTTCACTTCCGCGGTTACCGGAATTTTAGGGGTTCCCGGCGTCCTCATGTTGTTTGCCGTCCATTTCCTTGTACTGCCCGGAACAATGTAGACGGTGCTCCGCCGTCTTTTTTTCATATAATAATGGAGAAAATGAAGTGGTACACAAAAGGATACAGCTTGTTGACACTACTCTATATGAAGTGATAGTATTTTCAACAGTCATCGCGATAAGGCTTACGAAATAAAGCAATTAAAAACTCTTGTTGACATTAAAAAGCTGCGATGATATATTAATAAAGTCGCTTTAAACGGCGAAGCAAAAACGCCAAGGCGATTAAAAAATGCCTATTGACGAAGCAGTTGGCATTTGCTATAATAAATGGGTCGCTTTAAACAGCGACATCATCATTTGCCCTTTGAAAACTGAATGAAAGCCAAGCGAACGAATATATTAAAGCAAGAGTCAGCGCGACGCGCACCCCCGTGTGCGAAGCGGAACTTTTTATGGAGAGTTTGATCCTGGCTCAGGACGAACGCTGGCGGCGTGCCTAATACATGCAAGTCGAGCGGGCCTCCGGAGGTGCTTGCACCTCCGGAAGGCCAGCGGCGGACGGGTGAGTAACACGTGGGCAACCTGCCTTGGAGTGCGGGATAACACCGGGAAACCGGTGCTAATACCGCATACGTCCTCTTTCGCGCCTGCGAGAGGGGAGAAAGACGGTCGATGGCCGTCGCTCGAAGAGGGGCCCGCGGCGCATTAGCTTGTTGGTGGGATCAAAGCCTACCAAGGCGACGATGCGTTGCCGACCTGAGAGGGTGATCGGCCACACTGGGACTGAGACACGGCCCAGACTCCTGCGGGAGGCAGCAGTAGGGAATCATCCGCAATGGGCGCAAGCCTGACGGTGCAACGCCGCGTGAGTGAGGAAGGTTTTCGGATCGTAAAGCTCTGTTGTGAGGGAAGAACAGCTCTTGGAGGAAATGCCGGGAGTTTGCCGGTACCTCACCAGAAAGCCCCGGCTAACTACGTGCCAGCAGCCGCGGTAATACGTAGGGGGCAAGCGTTGTCCGGAATTATTGGGCGTAAAGGGCACGCAGGCGGTACGGCAAGTCTGATGTGAAAGGCCGGCGCTCAACGCCGGAATGGCATTGGAAACTGTCGCACTTGAGTACAGAAGAGGAGAGTGGAATTCCACGTGTAGCGGTGAAATGCGTAGAGATGTGGAGGAACACCAGTGGCGAAGGCGACTCTCTGGTCTGTGACTGACGCTGAGGTGCGAAAGCGTGGGGAGCGAACAAGATTAGATACCTTGGTAGTCCACGCCGTAAACGATGAGTGCTAGGTGTTAGGGGTTTCGATACCCGTAGTGCCGAAGCAAACGCAATAAGCACTCCGCCTGGGGAGTACGACCGCAAGGTTGAAACTCAAAGGAATTGACGGGGGCCCGCACAAGCGGTGGAGCATGTGGTTTAATTCGAAGCAACGCGAAGGACCTTACCAGGCCTTGACATCCTCTGATCGCCTTGGAGACAAGGTTTCCCCTTTGGGGCAGAGTGACAGGTGGTGCATGGTTGTCGTCAGCTCGTGTCGTGAGATGTTGGGTTAAGTCCCGTAACGAGCGCAACCCTTGAATGTCGTTGCCAGCATTAAGTTGGGCACTCGACATTGACTGCCGGTGACAAACCGGAGGAAGGCGGGGATGACGTCAAATCATCATGCCCCTTATGGCCTGGGCGACACACGTGCTACAATGGACGGTACAACGGGCAGCGAAGCCGCGAGGTGGAGCGAATCCCCGCAAAAGCCGTTCTCAGTTCGGATTGCAGGCTGCAACCCGCCTGCATGAAGCTGGAATCGCTAGTAATCGCGGATCAGCATGCCGCGGTGAATACGTTCCCGGGCCTTGTACACACCGCCCGTCACACCACGAGAGCCGGCAACACCCGAAGTCGGTGAGCGAACCCTGATGGGACGCAGCCGCCGAAGGTGGGGCTGGTGATTGGGGTGAAGTCGTAACAAGGTATCCCTACCGGAAGGTGGGGATGGATCACCTCCTTTCTAAGGAGCTTATCGGCCCTTCCAAGCGAAGGGCCGGAGGTAAGCGCTTCGGCTTTCATTCAGTTTTGAGCGGGCAACTGCTCAAACAAGACGTTCTTTGAAAACTGAATAACGCGAGTAAGTTTGAAACGACACACACCGGGTGTCAACAAGAAACGAGCGTTTCTTAGAAAGACCCATTCCTAATGTGGTTAAACAAGGAAGGGCGCACGGTGGATGCCTTGGCACTAGGCGCCGATGAAGGACGGGACGAACACCGATATGCTTCGGGGAGCTGTAAGTATGCGTGGATCCGGAGATGTCCGAATGGGGGAACCCCTTCTCCGTCATGGGAGAAGATCATCTGCCCAACAGATTAAGCAGATGAAGGCAAACCCGGCGAACTGAAACATCTTAGTAGCCGGAGGAAGAGAAAGCAAACGCGATTTCCTGAGTAGCGGCGAGCGAAACGGAAGGTAGCCCAAACCAAGCGGCTTGCCGCTTGGGGTTGTAGGACACGCCATATGGAGTGATAAAGGGACGGTGTAGCGGAAGCGACTTGGAACGGTCCGTCGCAGAAGGTAAGAGCCCTGTACGCGAAACACTGTCCTCTCCGGCGTGGATCCTGAGTACGGCGGGACACGAGAAATCCCGTCGGAATCCGGGAGGACCATCTCCCAAGGCTAAATACGCCCTAGTGACCGATAGTGAACCAGTACCGTGAGGGAAAGGTGAAAAGCACCCCGGGAGGGGAGTGAAAGAGAACCTGAAACCGTGTGCCTACAGGTGGTCAGAGCCCGTTCATGGGTGATGGCGTGCCTTTTGTAGAATGAACCGGCGAGTGACGATGACGTGCAAGGTTAAGTTGAAGAGACGGAGCCGCAGCGAAAGCGAGTCTGAAGTGGGCGAGTGAGTACGTCGACGTCGACCCGAAACCGTGTGATCTACCCATGTCCAGGGTGAAGGTCGGGTAACACCGACTGGAGGCCCGAACCCACGTAAGTTGAAAATTACGGGGATGAGGGGTGGGTAGGGGTGAAATGCCAATCGAACACGGAGATAGCTGGTTCTCCC
The DNA here is from genome assembly GCF_003336365.1 of Salicibibacter kimchii. Classification (GTDB taxonomy): domain Bacteria; phylum Bacillota; class Bacilli; order Bacillales; family Marinococcaceae; genus Salicibibacter; species Salicibibacter kimchii. The sequence continues at coordinate 2,253,322 of NZ_CP031092.1, forward strand.
CGAAATAGCTTTAGGGCTAGCCTCGGAGGAAAGAGTCCTGGAGGTAGAGCACGGATTGGATGAGGGGTCCCTACAGGATTACCGAGTTCAGTCAAACTCCGAATGCCAGCGACTTGTTCTCCGGGAGTCAGACGGCGAGTGCTAAGATCCGTCGTCAAGAGGGAAACAACCCGGACCACCGGCTAAGGTCCCCAAGTATGGGTTAAGTGGGAAAGGATGTGGCGTTGCTTAGACAACCAGGATGTTGGCTTAGAAGCAGCCATCATTGAAAGAGTGCGTAATAGCTCACTGGTCGAGTGACGCTGCGCCGAAAATGTACCGGGGCTAAACCCATCACCGAAGCCGTGGACCCGACACGTAGTGTCGGGTGGTAGGGGAGCGTTCTGTAGGCAGAGAAGGTCGACCGAGAGGACGGCTGGAGCGTACAGAAGTGAGAATGCCGGTATGAGTAGCGAAAAGAAGGGTGAGAATCCCTTCCGTCGAAAACCTAAGGTTTCCTGAGGAAGGCTCGTCCGCTCAGGGTTAGTCGGGGCCTAAGCTGAGGCCGAAAGGCGTAGGCGATGGATAACTGGTGGAAATTCCAGTACCACCGATGGCTGTTGGACCGAAGGGGGGACGCAGAAAGGTAGGGAGAGCGCGCTTATGGAAAAGCGCGTCGAAGCGTCCGAGGCTGTTGGGCAGGCAAATCCGCCCAACGAGAAGGCTGAGGCGTGACCGCGAGGGAAAATGAGTACCGAAGTCCCTGATCCTCCGCTGCCGAGAAAAGCCTCTAGGAAGGTCATCGGTGCCCGTACCGCAAACCGACACAGGTAGGTGGGATGAGAATTCTAAGACGCGCGGGAGAACTCTCGTTAAGGAACTCGGCAAAATGACCCCGTAACTTCGGGAGAAGGGGTGCTCTTGCGGGTGCAAGCCTGCGGGAGCCGCAGTGACAAGGCCCAAGCGACTGTTTACCAAAAACACAGGTCTCTGCGAAGTCGAAAGACGAAGTATAGGGGCTGACACCTGCCCGGTGCTGGAAGGTTAAGAGGAGGGCTTAGCCCCAAAAGGGCGAAGGTCCGAATTGAAGCCCCAGTAAACGGCGGCCGTAACTATAACGGTCCTAAGGTAGCGAAATTCCTTGTCGGGTAAGTTCCGACCCGCACGAAAGGTGCAACGACTTGGGCACTGTCTCAACGAGAGACCCGGTGAAATTATATGACCTGTGAAGATGCAGGTCCCCCGCGACTGGACGGAAAGACCCCATGGAGCTTTACTGTAGCTTGATATTGGGTTTTGATATTGCTTGTACAGGATAGGCAGGAGCCAAGGAATCCGGAGCGCTAGCTTCGGAGGAGGCGCTGGTGGGATACTGCCCTTGCGATATGAAAATCCTAACCTCGAGCCGTGACCCGGTTCAGGGACAGTGTCTGGTGGGCAGTTTGACTGGGGCGGTCGCCTCCTAAAAGGTAACGGAGGCGCCCCAAGGTTCCCTCAGAATGGTTGGAAATCATTCGTAGCGTGCAAAGGCAGAAGGGAGCTTGACTGCGAGACATACAGGTCGAGCAGGGACGAAAGTCGGGCTTAGTGATCCGGCGGCACCGCATGGAAGGGCCGTCGCTCAACGGATAAAAGCTACCCTGGGGATAACAGGCTAATCTCCCCCAAGAGTCCACATCGACGGGGAGGTTTGGCACCTCGATGTCGGCTCATCGCATCCTGGGGCTGAAGTCGGTCCCAAGGGTTGGGCTGTTCGCCCATTAAAGCGGTACGCGAGCTGGGTTCAGAACGTCGTGAGACAGTTCGGTCCCTATCCGTCGCGGGCGCAGGAAATTTGAGAGGAGCTGTCCTTAGTACGAGAGGACCGGGATGGACACACCGCTGGTGTACCAGTTGTTCCGCCAGGAGCATGGCTGGGTAGCTACGTGTGGATCGGATAAGTGCTGAAAGCATCTAAGCACGAAGCCGACCTCAAGATGAGATTTCCCGCGAGACCCCTTAAAGACGATAAGGTAGATAGGTCTGGTGTGGAAGCGTGGCGACACGTGGAGCTGACAGATACTAATCGGTCAAACGGTTTATCCACACATGGGTCCCCCGGTAGTGGTCAAACGAAAGCGTTATTCAGTTTTGGGAGAATGTCTCCCCCAGTCAGGTGGCGATAGCGAAGAGGCCCCACCCGTTCCCATGCCGAACACGGAAGTTAAGCTCTTCAGCGCCGATGGTAATCGGGCGGCAACGCCCCGTGAGCGTAGGACGTCGCCTGGCGATGAGAAACGACCGACTTCGGAGATCTTCCGGGTCGGTTTTTTTAATGGTGTTCGATTTACATAAGCGGTTCATGGTACCTATGATTGATATTTTCCTCATATGGAACCAAATTCAGGGGTAGGTGGGTGTTTTTTGCTAAAATGACAGATTACACGGCAAAGGTGACAGAATACCACCGGAAAGTGACAGATTCCACAATAAAAGTGACAGAATAAGCGTTTAAAATGACAGAATCCATTCTGTTTGCGGTGCTCGTGCCGGTGTTTGAACGTTTTATGTCGTCCAACGATCTGTTTTTAACGTTGCCCACTACTCTGTTTTGACGCTCCTCCCGATTATAAAACACTGCACCGATCCGTTTTCACCGGCCCGCCTCAAGCATGTCTCGACTTATAACAAAGCCGACGCTGCTCGGTTTTTTAAATGGTCAGGCACGATTTGGGCGTTTGCCCCATAAGATAGTGCTAAGCTCCATTTCATTCGGCCTCTATATTGTATAACATCTATAAAAATAGGAAACACTAAAAAGAAAATGATAAGGTGTAGGGGGAAACGGAATGTATAAGAGAGCAACAGAAGTGGAGAGTTGCGGGATATGTAATCAGGAGAGCGAGAAAGGATTCTATTTACTTTCCATGTGGATTTGTCTCTCCTGTGAACGAAAAATGGTAGAATTGGAAGTTGAGGATCCAACCTATGCTTGGTATATTGAACGATTACGCGGGAGCAAGATCAACAGCCGTATGCTGTCTCACTAAATTCTTGTTATAATAAAGGAAAACTTCCATCAGCGGGGGCTTCTTCCCCCCACTGACAGGGATAAAGGAATGAAAATATGAACGGGAATTGTCCGCTTTTTGAGCGGTTGTACTCCCATGATCAACGTACGCCCATATCGATGCATGTGCCCGGCCATAAAAACGGCAGTTTGTTGCCGGCACCGTACGCTGCTTATTTTGACCAAATGATGCGCCTTGACCAAACGGAGTTGCCGGGGCTTGATGATTTACACGCGCCTTCCGGGGCGATATTGGAAGCAGAGCAGTTGGCAGCGAACCAATACGGTTGTGCCCGCACATTGTTTCTCGTCGGAGGTTCAACGGTCGGCAATCTAGCGATGATTCTTGCTTTTTTTCAAAGGGGAGAAAAGGTGCTGGTGCAACGGGATGTGCATCATTCGGTGATTCATGGGCTGGAGTTGGCAGGCGTGGATGCAGTTTTTATTGCTCCGGAGGTTGATGCCGAATCGGGGCTGGCTACAGGGGTTTCAGAAGAAACGGTCGCTTATGGTTTCGCGTGTTATCCGGAGGCTAACGGGTTGGTGCTGTCTTCCCCGAGTTACTATGGGTATGTTGGGGGATTGGAAGGGGCCATTGCCGTTGCGAAAAGAAATGGTGCGAATGTGCTCGTGGATGAAGCGCACGGTGCTCATCTCCATATTGATTCGCATTTCCCTGATTCGGCGTTAAAAGCGGGGGCCGATGTAGTTGTGCAATCGGCGCACAAAACGTTGCCGGCCCTTACGATGGGAGCATTTTTGCATTTACGGTCCGACACAGATGAAACTCGTTGTCGGTATTGGCTGCAACGACTGCAAACGAGTAGCCCTTCCTATCCAATCCTTGCTTCCCTTGATGTGGCACGTGCCTATAACGAAACGTTGATCGGAGAAAACATTGCCGGGAAATGGCATGCTTTTCATCAAAAATTGGATGAAATCTGTCCGGGGGCCCGTGTGAAAAACAACGATCCTTTGAAGTTGATTTTACGGGCGCCTAATGGATGGAACGGTTGGGAATGGGAGAACCATTTACATACGGAACGCATTTATGCTGAATTAAGCGACAGAAACCACGTATTGCTCGTCCTTCCATTGGCTCATCCTGAAAACTGGGAACGGGAGCTCCTTTCTACGCTGGTTTCTTTTTATAAAGGAAAAAAAATGAAGGGCTCGTACGCGCCTGCATCCCCTCCGTATCCAAAGGTTGCGGAGCATTCTTTCGCGGATTGGCGGGGGGAGTACAAAGCGTCGGAGTCCGTTCCCGTTCAAGAATCGGAAGGAAGAATAATTGCAGAGAATGTTGTCCCCTATCCGCCCGGGATTCCGCTTTGGATGGCGGGAGAAGTGGTGGACAGAGAGCGCTTACAGTTTCTTCAGTATTGGTTGACATTCGGGGGCCACGTGCAGGCAATGTCTCCCATACATCATGGGTTTTTGCTCGTTAGAAAAGAGGTCATGGAACATGGGTAAAGGAACGTTTATCACCTTTGAAGGCGGGGAAGGTTCAGGGAAAACAACGGTTATCCCGCGCATTGCTTCCCGATTGGAGGCGGATGGGTATGAAACACTCGTATCCAGGGAGCCGGGAGGAGTGGCGAGCGCCGAAAAAATACGTCATTTGTTGTTGAGTGGTGAGGAAGAGGCGCTCGATCGTTACACGGAAGTGCTGTTGTTCGCGGCTGCCCGCCGTCAACATTTGGTGGAAAAAATTATTCCCGCTTTGGAGGCCGGAAAAATTGTTCTTTGTGATCGATATTTGGATAGCAGCTTAGTTTATCAAGGGTACGCGAGCGGTGTTGGGGTAGAACGCGTGCGGGAAATTAACTTATTCGCGGTTCAAAACTGGTTGCCGGATCGTACGTTTTTTTTGGATGTTCCGGTTGATATTGGTTTGGCACGAATTGCGCAAAACGCTCGCGAAGAAAACCGGTTGGATCAAAAGGGACGTACATTTCATGAGCAGGTGCGTAACGGATACCATTTTCTTGCCGCGGAAGCTGCAGAGCGGTTTCGGGTGATTAATGCCGATGCAAGTATCGCTCATATTGAAGAAGAAATTTATCCATCCATTCGGGAGATGCTGGTGTAGTTCGGATCGCGTCATTTTTAAATTCGCTGAATTACCCGCTTACACTTTGGTTCATCGATTGGCTTAACCCCCCAATTTATTGACGTTTCGATGAATATAAAAAGCTCCGACTTTTTTCCGATATGTTACACTGGTTTTACGAACTCGCATAACGTATGATAAAAGAAAAATCCGTCTCATATCCAAAGGGAGGGTTGTTGCAATGAAGTTAATTATTGCTGTTGTTCAAGATAAAGATAGCAGCCGTTTATCAACGGCACTCGTAGAGAATGATTACGGTGCGACGAAATTGGCATCCACCGGTGGTTTTTTACGGGCGGGGAACACGACTTTTTTAATCGGTGTTGAGAATGAGCAAGTAGCTGATGTGTTGGACATCATTAAAGAAAACTGTGAAAGCCGTGAACAATTGGTTGCTCCTGTTTCGCCGATGGGCGGGAACGCAGATTCTTACGTGCCTTACCCTGTGGAAGTGCAGGTAGGGGGAGCGACTGTGTTTGTCGTCGATGTGGAGCAGTTTGAACAATTTTAAAATGGAAGGAGCTCGCGCATGGAATGGGATACCTTGCAAGCGGAACAGCCGGTCGTAGCGCGTTTGTTGCAACATGCTGTTTGGCGGGAGCGTCTTCCACACGCCTATATTTTTGAAGGGGAAGCGCTTGACGAACAATTTCGGGCAGCGGCGCTTCTTTGTCGTGCTTTTTTATGTAGCGACCAACATCCCGAGGCGAAACCGTGCAATCAATGCAGCGAATGCAAACGTGTACGGGCGGGCGACCATCCGGATGTTACCGTTATCCGCCCGGATGGCCTTTCCATAAAAAAAGAACAAGTGGCGTTGTTGCAAAAAGAGTTTGCTTATAAAGGAATGGAGTCTACAAAAAAAGCATATATCATCGAAGAAGCCGATAAAATGACAACGAGTGCAGCCAATAGTTTATTGACTTCGTTGGAAGAACCAAATGGGGAGACATTGGCTATTTTAGTGACAGGAAATCTGCATTTTTTACTGCCGACGATCGTGTCGCGGTCGCAAGTGATCTCTTTTATGCCATTGTCGGAAGAAAAACGACAGGCGCGTTTGAAAGAAAAAGGGGAAACAAATGAATTGGCAGCAATTAAAGCACGGATCGGAGACACGCCGACGGATTTAGACAAAAAGGAAGGGACAAGTTGGATTGTACAGGGGCGTCAGGTAGTGATACAATTGGCCGAAGAGGTGTTAAAAAGACCTCCGCAAGCCAAATTGTTGTTGCAGGAAAAATGGCACACACATTTCAAAGATAGAGAATCAGTGGATATAGGCCTTGACCTCTTCCTTTTTTGGTATCGGGATGCATTATATACGAAGTGGGGCAGGGAGGACCTAGCATATCCTGATCAGTTAGAACGATTGAAAACGGAAGCTTCCAATCGTTCGGAATCTATGTTGGCGGCTAATATGAGAGCAGTTATGGAAGCGAAAAGATATCTGGCGGCCAATGTAAATCCGCAGCTGTTGATGGAGCGGTTACTGCTTCGCCTCCAGGAGGGATCATAACTTTGCATCAAGTGATAGGCATCCGCTTTAGAGAAACAGGGAAAATTTATTATTTTTCTCCTGCCGGATTTGATGTAGTCGTGGGCCAATCCGTAGTTGTTGAAACGGCCCGCGGTGTTGAATATGGATACGTCGTGTTGGAAGAGAGAACGGTGGACGATGAGGACGTTGTGCTTCCGCTTAAAAAGATTGTTCGGATCGCGACGTCCGAGGATATAACGCGAGTAGCGGAGAACATCGAACTTGCAAAAGAGGCCGAAAGCGTTAGTAAAGAGAAGATCAAGGAACATAAGTTGGATATGAAATTAGTAAGCGCGGAATATACGTTTGACCGTAACAAAATCCTGTTTTATTTTACCGCTGATGGCAGGATTGACTTTCGAGCCCTAGTGAAAGATTTAGCGTCAATTTTTCGGACCCGCATTGAGCTTCGTCAGATCGGTGTGCGGGATGAAGCGAAAATATTGGGCGGCATCGGCCCGTGCGGACTTGTTCTTTGTTGCTCGACGTTTCTCGGCGATTTTGAACCCGTTTCCATAAAAATGGCAAAGGATCAGAACTTGTCCCTTAACCCTGCAAAGATCTCCGGTTTGTGTGGACGTTTAATGTGTTGCCTTAAGTATGAAAATGATGAATATGAGCAGGCAAAGAAAGAACTTCCCGACATTGGAGAAAAGATCGATGTTGATGAGGGCAGAGGGAAAGTGACCGGCTTAAATATGTTGGAACGCATCGTCCAAGTAGAACTTGAAGACCCTGAACGAACGTTGGAGTTTTCTTTGGAAGAACTCATCGGGCAAGGCGCTTTAACCGGCTGACGTTCCACGAGAAGGTGGGGAAAACGTGGCAAAGCAGGAAATGTTTTCACAAGTCATTCATATGGAAAAGAAGCTGCTTACGATTCACGAAGAAATACGTGAACTAAAAGAACAGCTGGCATCCATGATTGAGGAAAATCAAGGCCTCGTCATTGAGAATCGAATGCTACGGGAACGCTTGGAAAACGTGGGCGGTTTTTCGGATGCGGGAACAGAGGAATCGTCGGACGAAGAGACAGATGCAGATACAAAACTTCCGGGAGAAGGGTACGATAACCTTGCCCGTCTCTATCAAGAAGGTTTTCATATATGTAATTTAAACTATGGGGGTTTACGAATGGAAGGAGATTGTCTCTTCTGCCTTTCCTTTTTTCAACAATAAATAAGTGTTTTTTGAGCCCGTGCCTCTCGTTCGCGCGGGTTTTTTCGAGGTGAGCTTATGCGTTTGCATCCGAAGGAACGGATCGATTATATTTATAGAAATCGCCTGCGGATCATTCAAAGTAAAGATACCTTTCCTTTTTCCAAAGATTCGGTCCTGCTCGGACAGTTTGTTTCGGTTGCAAAAACGAGGGGGAAAATGATTGATTTATGTTCCGGAAACGGCTCCATCGCCCTTGTGATGGCGATGCGCAGCAATGTGCAAATCACTGGCGTGGAGGTGCAGCCCGGGTTGTGTGATATGGCCCGACGGAGCGCAACATTGAATGGATATAAGGAGCAATTAGATTTTATTTGCGGAGATATAACCGAAGCAAGCGAATGGCCGGCGGGAATGGGGACCTACGATGTTGTCACGTGTAATCCGCCTTATTTTCAGGAAAAAGAGAAAAATAAACAATCGGCTGTTTCGATGGCTAGGCATGAAGCAACTGTTTCGTTTGTCGATGTGGCTCAGATCTCAGCCAGGCTTGTAAAATATAAAGGCAAAGCGGCGTTCGTTTACCGGCCGGATCGTTTAGCGGAGTTATTCCATGCCTGTGAGCGCGTCCAACTGACGCCGAAGCGGCTTCAATTTGTGCATCCGAAAGCAGGCAAGGAAGCGAACATGGTTTTAGTGGAAACGATTAAAGGCGGGAATCCCGGGGTGAAAACGTTACCTCCGATTACGGTTTATGATCAGGAAGGAAACTATACGGAGCAGTTTTTGCAGGCTTACGAAGGAAAAGAGACGGAAAAAGAACAGCGCTTGGCCACGGAACCAGGCGAGGACGTTTCCGACCATTACGTTTATATACTTGAGTGCAGGGATGGCTCGTATTATACCGGTTACGCTCGTGAACCGTTTGTACGTCTTGAAAAGCATAATGAAGGCACGGGAGCCAAATATACACGCGGGCGCGGGCCGGTTACGTTGATTCATTTGCAGGCGTTTCCGAGTAAAGAAACAGCGATGCGGGAAGAATGGCGAATTAAACAGTTGACGAAAGCAGAGAAGAAACAATTGATTGCAGAAAGGAGGCGGAGGGCTTTTGGATCAGGGCATTCTTTATCTCATTCCGACCCCGATTGGAAATCTTGAAGATATTACTTATCGCGCCGTTCGTATGCTTGGCGAAGTCGATTTGATTCTTGCAGAAGATACGCGGCAAACCCGAAAATTGCTTTCTCACTATGGCATCCATACGCCGATGAAGAGTATGCATGAACATAATGAAGAGAAAAGAACGGCCGAATTATTGGCAAATCTTCAAGACGGCGAACAATGGGCGCTTGTCAGCGATGCCGGAACGCCCCTCGTCTCCGATCCGGGCGAACGGTTGGTGAACGCCTGTATAGACGCCGGTGTAGCGGTGATTCCTTTGCCGGGGGCCAACGCTGCCGTTACAGCGTTGATTGCTTCAGGTTTTGGAGGAGGCCCTTTTCATTTTCACGGCTTCCTTCCCCGCAAGAAAAAAGATAGGGAAGAAATGCTTGAGGATCTTGGGCGTGTCCAGGCACCGGTTGTTTTTTATGAATCTCCTTATCGGCTTACTGCTACCATTGAGCAGCTTGCTGAAACGTGGGCCAATCGTGAAGCGGTGGTCGCGCGCGAGTTAACAAAGCATTATGAGGAATTTCACCGCGGCCGTTTGGACGAATTGGCACAGATCGGGCGTGAAAACGGTTGGCGAGGAGAATGTTGTGTGATTGTAGCGGGAGCCTCGGACCAGGAATTGGAAGAGAACCGTGCGCACGCTTGGTGGGAAGGAATGCCCGTGATCAACCATGTGAAGGCGTATGAAGATCGAGGATGGGGGCGGAAGGCTGCGCTGAAACAGTGTGCCGTTGATCGGAAAATGAGCAAAAATGATGTGTATGCCATCTATCATGGGCTGGAATAACAAAGACGGATCGTTTTATGGACGATCCGTCAACGAAAAGACTTAAGAAACTGTAGATTTTGAACCTTCTACATACGATTGAAGTTGTTCGATAATTTGTTTGGCTCCTTCAGGACTTAAGACGATATTCCCGTCGGCGAGCGATAGATTATCGTTGGATACTTCCCCTGTTACTTGGCACGTATTGGACGGTTCGTATTTTTGTAAAATAATCTGGTCATCATTCACATAAATCTCCATCGCGTCCCGGTTGGCAATCTCCATTGATTTACGCAATTCCATAGGAATGACTACGCGACCGAGTTCATCTACCTTTCGGACAATGCCGGTAGATTTCATTTGCTCGACCTCCTTGATTTGTTGGTGTATGTGAGTGTTTCTATTTTCAACACTTTTCTCTCTCTATTGTTACTATAATACCAGTACTGTAAATACAAGTCAATTAAAACATATCATTCCAGTTCTATAGTAATAGGGCGGAAAATGTGATACGGCCTGCTTTGGTGATCATCGGGGCGAGGATAGATGTATGAAAGCATATCACCGTCTGGAAGCAAGATGGGTCAAGCCAAATCAAATGAAATAAAAGAAATTTGGCATCAAACGAGCCGAAGGAAGCCAAAAATAAGCGACATCCATTCAGAATGTTTATTTCTATCGAGCGAACGGTGGGGAGCGATTAATACCGCGTTGCGGCACAGAGACTCTAATGGCCAAAAGAATCCCCCCACCTTGACAGATGGCCTCGACTTTTCTATCCTTTTAATAAGTATGCGAATATCGATACGGTCCTGCGAACGGATGAGTAAATGCTCACGTGTCCACAGAGAGCCGGGGGTGATGAGAACCGGTGGCAAACGAGGCGTTGAAGATGGTCCGGGAGGGTTTTTCTTCGAGCTGTGCGCGCAGCAAGGGGAGGACGTCTGTCGACGTTATTGACAGCTGCCGGTGATGAAACCGGCGCTTTGAGCTCTTGATCGTGATCAGGAGGAAAAAGGGTGGTACCGCGTGAGTGAACTCTCGCCCCTGCATGGGGTGGGAGTTTATTTTATTTCGATTAATTTTCATTAAAAAAGCTCAAGATGAAAACAAGGAGGTTCTTATGTCTAAGCCAACGTTTTACTTAACAACACCGATCTATTATCCAAGCGGAAAGCTGCATATCGGTCACGCGTATACGACGGTGGCGAGCGATGCATTGGTCCGTTACAAACGTCTGAAGGGCTATGATGTCATGTTTTTAACGGGGACAGACGAACATGGCCAAAAAATTGAACGAAAAGCGGAAGAAGCGGGAACGACGCCGCAAGCTTTTGTCGATGACATCGTCGAGAGCATTCGCTCCCTTTGGGATAAACTGGATATTTCCTATGACGACTTCATCCGTACAACGGAAGAGCGGCATAAACGATCGGTTCAACAAGTCGTGGAACAATTGAAAGCGCAAGGGGATATTTATTTAAGTGAATACGAAGGCTGGTATTCCGTTTCCGATGAAACGTATTATACGGAAATTCAGCTTGACGAGCCCATTAAGGAAAACGGAAAAGTGGTGGGCGGCAAAAGTCCGGACAGCGGGCACCCCGTGGAATGGGTGCGGGAAACGTCCTATTTTTTCCGGATGTCGAAATACGCCGACCGCTTGCTTGCTTTTTATGAAGAAAATCCTGGTTTCATCCAGCCGGAAGCACGTAAAAATGAAATGATCAATAACTTTATCAAACCGGGACTCGAAGATCTTGCGGTTTCCCGCACGGCGTTTTCCTGGGGTGTCCCTGTAAAAAGTGACCCCGAACATGTGGTGTATGTTTGGATTGACGCATTGTTAAATTACATTACCGCCCTTGGATATGGAACCGAAAATGACGGGAAATACCAACAATATTGGCCGGCGGATGTGCATGTCGTCGGAAAAGAAATCGTCCGTTTTCACACGATTTATTGGCCGATCATGCTGATGGCTTTGGACGTTCCCCTTCCGAAAAAAGTGTTTGGCCACGGCTTCGTGCTGATGAAAGATGAAAAAATGTCGAAGTCGAAAGGGAATGTCGTGTATCCGGAGACATTGGTGGAGCGGTATGGCCTGGACGCGGTTCGTTACTATTTGCTTCGGGAAGTGCCATTCGGCGCCGATGGCCTTTTTACGCCGGAAGCATTCGTTGACCGTATTAATTTTGACCTCGCGAACGACCTCGGCAACTTGTTAAACCGAACGATCGCGATGATTAATAAATATTTTGATGGCCAATTGCCGGAATATATTCGAGACGGGACGCCTTATGACACCCAGCTCGTGGAGCTTGCCTACGCGACGGTGGCGAAGGTGGAGAACCATATGGAAGAAATGGAATTTTCCGTGGCGTTAACGGCGATCTGGCAATTCATTAACCGCGCCAATAAATATATAGATGAAACACAGCCGTGGATGTTGGCCAAAGGCGATGAGGAGGAACCGTTGCAGGCGGTGATGTATCATTTGGCGGAAGCCCTCCGCTATGTCGCTGTTTTGATCCAGCCGTTCTTAACGAAGGCCCCGCTTTCCATTGCCAAACAACTTGGGTTTGAAAATCAGCAAGCGTTATTGACGTGGGGTTCGCTTGAAACGTTCGCCCAGCTGCCGGCGGGTACAAAGGTGATTAAAAAAGGCACGCCGGTCTTCCCGCGCCTCGATGTGGAAGAGGAAGTCGCCTATATCACGGAGCAGATGACGGGAAGCACTTCGCCTTCTGCTGATACGTCTGAAGGCACAGAAGGGCTTATTACGATTGATGACTTTAAAAACGTTGAGTTGCGGGTAGCAGAAGTCGTTGCGGTAGAGCCTGTGAAAAAAACCGATCGTTTGCTGAAAATCCAATTAGATCTGGGAACGGAAAAACGCCAAGTCGTATCCGGCATCGCCGAACACTATGATGAAGCAACGCTCCTTGGCAAAAAGCTTATTTGCGTGAGCAATTTGAAGCCGACAAAACTTAAAGGGGAAGCGTCACAAGGAATGATTCTAGCCGGAAAAGCGGATGGCGATTTACGCGTTGTTATCGTTGATGGCGATCTGCCAAACGGCACGGTCATTTCCTAATCCCGGGGAAAGAAGGACAAGCATATGGTTCAATTATTCGACACACATGTCCATTTGAATGTGGAACAGTTTGAGGAAGATAAAGAAGCGGTGATCGCTCGCGCCCGTGAATCCGGTGTGACGATGATGAATGTCGTTGGCTTTGATCGCGAGACGATAAAAGGGGCGATCGATCTCGCTGAAACGTACCCTTTTATCTATGCCACGGTCGGTTGGCATCCTGTGGACGCTGTTGACATGGAAAGGGAAGATTTGGATTGGATCGAGTCTTTGGCAGCGCATCCCAAGGTGGTAGCGATCGGGGAAACCGGATTGGATTACCATTGGGATAAATCCCCGGTCGATGTTCAAAAAGACGTGTTTCGTCAGCAAATTGCTTTGGCGAAAAACGTCAATCTCCCCCTTGTCATTCATGGCCGGGAATCGCAAGAAGACATTGCAGCGATTATGGAAGAAGAGGGGCTGGGAGAAGCCGGAGGGATCATGCACTGTTACAGTGGGGATATTGAGACGGCAAAACGCTTCTTGGCGCTCGGCTTTCATATTTCTTTTGGCGGCCCGGTTACGTTTAAAAATGCGCAAATGCCGAAAGATGTTGCCAAAGAAGTGCCGCTGGACCGATTGTTGATTGAAACGGACTGCCCTTTTCTCGCGCCACACCCCTATCGCGGGAAGCGTAATGAGCCGGCCTATGTGGCCAAAGTTGCGGAAAAGCTGGCAGAGCTTCAGGGCCTTACGTTTGAGGAATTAACGGAAACAACCACGGCGAATGCAAAGGCTTTGTTTACAATCACTTAGGGGACGCGATCGGCTAAAGTGACAGATTAAGCTTTTAAAATGACAGATTATCGTAGCAAAGTGACAGATTACCATGGCGAAGTGACAGATTATCTTACCGGAAGTCCTGCGCATCAGAGGAGTGCTCGAATGGAAAACAACAAAGCTGTGGTGGAAGAATGCATCGTGGTCGAAGGAAGAGATGATACGGTCGCGGTTCAACGTGCGGTCCATGCAGACACGATTGAAACGATCGGTTCGTCCGTCCCCTCTCACGTGATCGAAAAGGTCAAACTTGCTGCAAGCCGCCGCGGCGTCATTATTCTCACCGATCCCGATTATCCCGGAGAACGGATCCGCCGAATTATCTCTGAAGCGGTTCCCGATTGTAAACACGCGTTTATAAGTAAAAAAGAAGCCAAGACGGCTGACGGGAAAAGCATTGGTGTCGAACACGCCCAACCGCCAATGATCCGACGTGCACTTGAAAAAGTTCGAAAACCGACGAACCATCCCAAAGCACCTCCGGAACTATCCATCGAAGAAGTGCGTGCAGCCGGCCTGTTGGCCGGCCCGAACGCGCGCGAGAGGCGTGCCCTCGTTGGGGAACACCTTAATATCGGGTATGCCAATGGCAAGCAGTTTTTGAAACGTTTGCATATTTTTCGTATCGGCCGTCAGGAGTTTCAAGAAGCTGTAGCCAAAGTGAAGCAACAAAATGAGGAGTCTTCACAATGACAAAAGAAATTGCAACGCCGTCAAGAACAAGGGAAATCATGGACAAACACCATCTTTCTTTTAAAAAAAGCCTTGGACAAAATTTCATGCTTGACGGGAACATTTTGAATAAAATGGTGGATGCCACTGAAGTAACCGCTGAAGATGGGATAATTGAGGTTGGGGCGGGCATCGGCGCGCTTACGGAGAAATTTGCAAAACGCGCGAAAAAAGTTGTTGCTTTTGAGATCGACCGGCGCTTCATTCCTGTCCTGGCAGATACGCTTTCGGCTTACGATAATATCGACGTTCGCCATCAGGACATCTTGCAAGCGGATGTGCAGGAACTTTTCACAACAACCTTCAACGATGTGAGGCATGTCATTGCCGTTGGCAACTTACCGTATTACGTCACGACGCCGATTTTAATGGGGTTTTTGGAACAAAAACTTCCGATTCAATCATTGACGGTGATGATCCAAAAAGAAGTCGGCGAACGTTTGGCTGCCTTCCCGGGCACAAAAGCGTACGGTTCTTTGTCGATAGCAGCCCAATATTATGCGGAAACGGAAGAAATCATGACGGTACCCGCGACGGTGTTTATGCCGCGCCCAAATGTTGACTCGACAATTATCCGTTTCCGGATTCGAAACCAACCTGCTGTCCATGTTGAAGATGAGCGTTTATTTTTCGATTTAATAAGGGCTGCATTCGCCCAGCGGCGCAAAACGCTTTCGAACAACCTGCGGCATTGGCTCGGGCAAAAGGAATTTGAAGCTGATTTGCAGGAAGTGTTTCACCTTGCCGACATGGATGGCAAACGCAGGGCGGAAACGCTTACGCTTGCAGAATTTGCTGTGTTGGCCGATGTTTTGTCAAAAAAAGGGTTATAGTGTCGGCTGTTTTTTTCGCTCACCGCCTTCGTTGATGTACCGAAAATGAGTGGTAAGGGGACGACGAAAAACAGGGGAGTTCGAAGAATTGCGACACGCCAAGCGGGGTTTTGCTGATTTAGAATGGCTGAACTAGGGGCGCCACCTGTAGTTGTGCCGTCAAGCCCTGCTGTTCGGTCGTTAACGTGGGATAATGAAGCCCTAACGTGTGAACGCGGAAGTCGTTCAGTCGTCAACGACGGTTGATGTAGCATGCATTAGTGCGATCGTGGAGACTGGCTGAATAATGGGTATATCTGGAATAGATCTGCTGAACGTTTTACGTCTATGTTTCGACAAAGGCATGGACGCTCGGTCTAAAGCAAATGGCTTGGAGCGCCAAGGGGGCGATCCGAAAATCCAACCAATGTGCGCTAGTGGGGTGCTTAAGAAATTCCTTCCCTATTCACGGACCCTGGAAAGAAGGCCTGAGTGATCGACGCTCGAAACGAGTTCTATCATCGAAACGATCGCCGAAATTAGAACGCATGCCGGAAAGGTGTACTCGGAAGCCGAAGCATGATCGGCTTCGGCATGGAAAGAGAGCAAAGAATAGTGCATATGTCGAAGGAAGGGTTGCATCGGCATGAAATGAGGGCAAAGGAGTGCCGGGAAGCCGAAGCTATGATCACATTGGCAAGAAATGGAGGAAACCATTCAATGTGTGGAAAAAGAAGCAAATGAACAGCTGACAATATAATCTTCTCCACGGGTTCAATCCTTCCGATCTCGAAGTCCCTGCGATGTTTGCCTTTTGTTTTTTCTCCCGGGGTCGACCCATCGTGAGATCTACCCAGAAATAGTGAGGGGAAAAAACTTCTGAAACATTGCGCTAGGTATGACGTTATCATTTTCCTGAACAAAAGTTGTGATGCTTTGTTCAGGATTTTTTTATTCGACGATTTTGCCCTGGTTTTGTCATGATCCAAAGCTATGAACGGTTCATGACGCCCGGAATAGCTGCCCGCCGTCGCCGCGCTGAAAAATGCCCGCAAGGAGGCTTGTAGCGTTCAAATTTATAGGAAGCCGTGCTGAAAATAACCGCAAGGATCCCTAGCCCTGTTACGGTTAACTTATTGGACGGCGCACTCGGGCGGTCGTCTATTAGGAAACAGCCATGTTCAAAACCCTGCCTATTATCTGGTGATTGTATCATGACAACTTTACACATAATTATGGACTTAACTGTCGCCCCGCGTTCCTGGTTGCCATGTGAAATTCCGTGAAGCCCGAACTTACAGCCGCCCCGTTCGAACATTCCTCATTGCATCATTCACCTTACCCGCGCCCTCCGCATAGGCTAACGCATGAAGGAGGAGTCGCGATGCCATTAGAGATCGGTGATCTCGTTACCCGTTATTCCTACAACGAAGATATTTTATTTCGGATTACGCGCATTCACAATGATGGCACGTTCGAGTTGAAAGGGGAAGATTTACGGTTGGTTGCGGATGCGCCGCATGAAGACTTGAATAAAATAGATGACGATGAACGGGCGAAACGGGAAAAAGAACAACAAAAAAAAGAAGAGCAATGTTATCATCTTTTTCGGCAAGATTTCCGTTTGCTTAGGGAAAAAAGCGATTATGAAATGGCTTCAAACTATTCAACCTCTAGTCCCCTCTATTTCGAGATGAGGGGTCGTGTTTTGCATTTGGATGGGGATCCTGCTTATTTACAAAAATGCGAGCTAATGTATGAACGATTGGGGGTTCCTGTATACGGTGCTCATATGAAAGAAACAGAGATGCAACATCAAGTGGCTTCCCTTCTGGAAATGGTGCAGCCGGAAATCCTTGTTATCACCGGTCATGATGCATATTTACCGGCGCAGAGAGGACAAAGGGATAAAAAGGCCTATCGACATTCCCACGCTTTCGCGCAAGCGGTGCGAGAAGCGCGTAAAGTTACCCCTCAATTGGATAATCTCATCATTTTCGCCGGAGCTTGCCAATCCTATTTCGAAACCCTTATCCGGGCAGGTGCAAATTTTGCGAGCTCCCCGGCGCGTGTAAATATTCATGCCCTTGATCCTGTTTATATTGCTGCCAAAGTAAGCATGACCCCTTTTATGAATCGTGTGCAATTGTATGAAATTCTGCGTAATACCCTCTCCGGCGATGATGGACTGGGAGGCATTGACACAAAAGGGGTTTTGCGACGTGGAATGCCTTTGCGTGACGAAACAGAAATGTAATCTCTTCCTCCTGTGCTTCACATGTTTTACGTGACGAGAGATTTTTTCCGGCGGATCCGTATAACAACGTGAATGAATGCACATGATAAGGGAAATCTTGCCGTCTAACAATAGGGTATTGACAGGACAGAATTGAACTTGATACAATTTATTGTTTTGTATCATTTGACACGGGCATAAATATATGATATTATCATATATGTGAGGTGGGGTGAAGAGATGGGTAAAACGTTAGTTGAGATTAAGGAATCCCTTGAAGAAAACGTTGGAAAACGGATTACGCTGAAAGCCAATGGCGGGCGTCGCAAGATTGTCGAACGCTCGGGGCTGTTGGAAGGAACATACCCCTCGGTTTTTATTGTGAAATTGGATCAAGATAAGCACAAAATTGAACGTGTATCCTATAGTTACACGGATATTTTGACGCAAACCGTCCAACTTACGGTTTGTGCGGATGAAGAACTCCAAGCGTAAAAATAAGCAAGAAGGATAGCTGTCATTTCCGTTAGAAAATGACAGCTATATTTTTATGGTTGAGCATCTACACTATAAAAGCACGGCATATTAAAATTGCGGGGGGATGGTTCTTTTGAGCCGGAAACGCGGAATGATGTCAGATGCTTTAAGAGAAGAGATCGCCAAAGAAATCGGAATTTATGATACGGTCCAACAAGAAGGTTGGGGCGGGATTAAATCCAGAGATGCCGGTAACATGGTAAAAAAGGCCGTCGAGATGGCAGAACAGGATTTGGCAAAAAAGCATCAGTAAAAATGTCGTGCGCCCGGGGGAATCTCACCCCGGGTTTTTTAAGTGGGAAGCGTGACTGTACAGTAATGTATTTTTCCACTAAAATGATTATAAGTGATAATCGTGAGGAATTTCATTTCACCATTAACGGCGCTTACGTTGGTGATTTTGTCGGATAGTTGAACGAAAAAAGGAGAATGGACGTTGAAGTGTTCGCTAAAAGCCCCTGCAAAAATAAATTTATCGTTGGACGTGATCGCCAAACGCCCGGATGGCTATCACGAAGTTGAAATGATTATGACCGAAGTGGACTTGGCCGATCGCTTGGATTTTATGATTCGAGACGACGGGGAAATCGTCGTGGAAATGTCTGAAGGGTTTATCCCCCACGATGCACGCAACCTCGCTTATCAAGCAGCACAATTGCTGAAATCCAAATACCGGACTCGCCAAGGTGTGCATATATACATCCAAAAAAATATTCCGGTGGCAGCGGGACTGGCAGGAGGAAGCAGTGATGCGGCCGCGGTTTTACGGGCGCTTAATGAGATGTGGGGGCTTTCTCTTTCCAAAGGGGAGCTTGCGGAATTGGGCGCAACCATCGGATCCGATGTCGCTTTTTGCGTTCATGGCGGCACGGCAAAAGCAACCGGGCGCGGGGAAAAAATAGAAAAACTGCCGGCGCCGCCCTCTTGCTGGATCATATTGGCCAAACCGCCGATCGGCGTTACGACCGGAGACATTTACCGACAAATTTCAGTGCCTGACCGTTCTTCTTCTCTGGCTTCCGAAATGGAAGATGCCATTTATGCCGAAGATTACGCCCGGATTTGCAAGCATCTCCATAATGACTTGGAAGCCGTGACGCTCGACCTTTATCCGGAAGTTCGGCGTATTAAGCAACGGATGATTGAATCCGGCGTAGATGCAGCATTAATGAGTGGCAGCGGCCCGACCGTATTCGGGCTCGTGAAACACGAAAACCAGGTGAATCGGGTGTATAATGCGCTTCGTGGTTTTTGCGAACACGTTTATGCGGTCCGAATCCTAACAGAAACTTGCTAAAACCGAATGATAATGATATATTCTCTTTAAATATTCGTGTTTTGGTGAGAGGTGCGGAAATGAAAAAACTGAAGCGAAGCGGTCGTCTCGTGGATATGACGAACTTTTTACTCAAGCATCCGAATCAACTGATCCCCCTCCACCGTTTCTCGGAACGTTACGGGGCGGCGAGATCTTCGATTAGCGAGGATTTGGGAATTGTAAAAGAGATCTTTGAAAGCGAGCAAATGGGGTATTTAACAACTGTGGCGGGCGTTAGCGGCGGGGTACGCTATGAACCTGCGGTTTCTGCACGAGAAGCAAAAACCCTTGTCGAGAGCCTTTGCCGACGGTTGGAGGAGCCTGATCGGCTGCTCCCGGGCGGTTATTTATACATGATGGATGTTCTGGGAGAGCCGGGATGGATGAATGAGATCGGCCGTTTGTTCGCGGGAATTTATCGGGGGCAAAACATTGATGTCGTCATGACCATGGCTACTAAGGGCATTCCGCTGGCTTATGCGGTTGCTGCTTATCTTGATGTGCCGATATGTATTGCCCGTCGTGATCATCGTGTCACGGAAGGGTCCGTCGTTAGCATCAATTACGTCTCCGGTTCGAACAAGCGAGTTCAAACCATGTCCTTGGCGCGCCGAAGCATTCCCGAAGGCAGTGATGTCTTAATCGTTGACGATTTCATGAAAGGGGGAGGAACGGCGAGAGGCATGAGCGAATTATTAACAGAGGTAAATGCACACCTCGTTGGCATCGCTGTGCTCGTTGAAGCGCGTCACAGTGAAAGGCTTATTGACGAGTACATTTCATTGGTCCGCCTTGATGAGGTAAATGAACAAGAAAAACAAATTAAGGCAGGTCCGGGAAATTATACGAATCATTTACAATACTGATAAGCTCCCGTAAAGCAACCTAAACGTTAATCGATAAATAAAGGAGAAGTGTTAGCATGAAAACCGTTTATACGAATCAAGCCCCTGAAGCGATCGGCCCATATTCCCAAGGGGTGATTGTCAACAATATGTTTTACAGTTCCGGTCAAATCCCGCTGACCCCCAACATGGAACTGATCGGAGACGGCATCCATGAACAGACGGAACAAGTGCTCGAAAATGTCCAAGCTGTGCTGAAAGAAGCAGGGGCCTCCATTGATTCGGTTGTTAAAACGACGATTTTTATAAAAAATATGGATGATTTCCCTGTTATCAATGAAATATACGGGCGTTATTTCAATGAACATCAACCGGCACGCGCTTGTGTTGAAGTGGCGCGGTTGCCAAAGGATGTCCAAATCGAAATTGAAGTGATCGCGTTGGTCAACGAATAATCGAGAAACTACCTTTTTGGGAAGGTGGTTTTTTTAACGCTTATGAATGGTATATCCTAAAGGGGAGATACTTTAAAAGATAAATGGAGGTATCAGGATGCTTGATTTGCCAAAAATTTCACAGGTCAGTGCCATTTTGCTTGAACATGCGAGGAACAAAGGGGTAACGGAATTAGAATTACAACGCGCCATTCGTGAAGAAAACATTTCGCTTTTAAATGAAATCAGCGATGACTACTACAATTATGATGAATTATTTACCTATGCCAAAAGGCACGCGGAGAATCTAGAAAATGCACTTCTGGAAGGATATACGATGAAATTTAACACGATGGATGGGTTACAATGGCTGCAACAGAAGTATGGACTTGAGGAAGGAAGCGATTATCGGAAAGGGAAGGAGCAAATTAATGATTTAGTAATAGGAGGAGATGCGCGTCAAACCATTGAAAGCGCATTGGCTGACAATTGGGCGATCGAGACGGTGGAGAATGAGGAGGAAAAAGACGAACAAAAAATCATGTTACACTTGAACGCGTGGTTTGATAAACCGGATGAATAATCGAGGAGAGACAGTCCCGCGCTGCTCCCTAAAGGGGGAGCAGAATGAGGTGCTTCAAAATTTTAATTTTTTTACCTTTTGAAAAAGGAGTTTGCCCATCTCGTGTGGAACATTGTAACCTAGAGCCTTTTTATACTATCAGAAAGTATAAGCGTTCGAATGTTCGGATGATAGTATAAGAAGACGTTGACTTTCACCATTTGGCGAGAAGTCAACTTTTTCTAAAGTGCTACATTTAAAAGGTGGTGAAAAAGGAAAAATGGAGGTTACAGATGTCAGGCTTCGGAGGGTAAATACAGCCGGGCGCATGCGAGCCATTTCTTCCATTACCGTGGATCAGGAATTTGTTGTTCATGACATTCGAGTGATCGATGGAAATAACGGTTTATTCGTTGCGATGCCGAGTAAACGAACCCCTGACGGAGAATTTAGAGACATCGCCCACCCAATTTCTTCCCGGACGCGCGAAAAAATCCAAACAGCTGTGCTGGAAGAGTACGAACGACAAGGGGAATATGTAAAATATGAAGAAGCGGGGGTTTCCTAAAGAGGCAAAGACCTTGTACGTGTGATGTACAGGGTCTTTTCAGTGAGGATCACGAACGGCAGCGAAAAAATAATTTGCTTCGATATGGATGCATCGCGATGTTTTCTCGCCTTGAAAACAGCCGTTTTTTAGGATATATTCGTAGTATACAGTGAAACTTCCATCAGAGGGGTTCATCCCCCTCCAATCGAAGTGTTAGTCGCCCGCTATTTCAGAGGTCAGGTTTCAGAGATCAGAGGCCTGAAAAGGCTTTTTTTCAGGGCCTTCCGATTTCCGGCTTCGGATGTCTGACTTCCGGAAAAGCTGGCGCTTACCACCGGGATAAAATGAACATCTATCGAAGAGTAGCAATAGAAGTGGAAGCAAAAGGCTTTTTTCTCATCTCTCACCTCTAACTTCTCACTTCTAGCATTGGGAGGGCATCGGATGGATAATCGATATGCAATCGTTCTTGCAGCGGGCAAAGGAACACGTATGAAATCAAAAAGACCAAAGGTTTTACATACCGTAGGTGGCAAACCGATGGTTTCACACGTCGTGGAGCAGGTTCAGGCCGCCGGATTTGAACAAATTGCCGTGGTGATTGGCCACGAAGGCGAGCAAGTGCAACAAGCCCTTGGGAATGATGTCGACGTTGTATGGCAAGCAGAACGTCTCGGAACGGGACATGCTGTCCAGCAAGCTGAACCCCTGCTTGGAAAGAAAAAGGGCGTGACGCTAGTGATTAGCGCGGATACACCGATGATTTCAGCCGTTACCATGCAAGCCCTCAGTGACCATCATGAGCTTAGCGGTGCTGCGGCGACGGTTTTAACTGCACGTGTGGATGATCCCACGGGACTCGGGCGCGTGATTCGGGATACACGGTCGGGGGATGTGGAAAAAATCGTTGAACATAAAGATGCGACCGCCAAAGAACGAGGAATATCTGAAATCAATACAGCTACTTATTGCATTGATAACGAAGCGCTTTTTTCTGCGCTCCACGAAGTGACCAACGATAATGCCCAGCAAGAATATTACTTGCCGGATGTCATTGAAATTCTCAAAGCACAGGGAGAAAAGGTTTCGGCTTGGGAGACGCCCGATGCCTCCGAGGCGCTGGGGATCAATGACCGTGTGGCATTGTCGGCCGCCGAAAAAGCCATGCAAAAGCGGATCAACGAATATTGGATGAAACAAGGCGTTACCTTTGTGGATCCTGATCACACCTATGTATCGGCCGATACTGAATTGAGTCCGGACACGACGCTTTATCCGGGCACGATGCTACGCGGACGAACGGTGGTTGGAGAAGGCTGCTTCATAGGCCCCCACTCGGATATCAGTGATTGTTCCATTGCCGATTTTACGACGATTAAGCAATCGACGGTTTCATCAAGCGCCATCGGGGAGCAGGTTCAAATCGGTCCGTTCGCACACATTCGACCGGAAACGAACATCGCCAACGGGGCAAAAGTAGGAAACTTCGTGGAAATAAAACAATCAAATATCGGGAAAGATTCAAAAGCAAATCATTTGAGTTATATCGGGGATGCCGATGTGGGCGAGGACGTCAACCTCGGATGCGGCGCGATCACGGTCAATTACGACGGGAAAGAAAAACATTTAACGACCATTGAAGATGGGGCTTTCATCGGCTGCAACGCGAATCTTGTTGCGCCGGTAACCGTCGGGAAACATTCATTTGTAGCAGCCGGGTCAACGATTACTGAAAATGTGCCCGGGGAAGCGTTATCCATTGCACGATCTCGGCAATCCAATAAAGAAGGCTATTTGAAAGAAAAATAAGGTGACCGTTACCATCGCTCATCCCTCTGAGAGGGCAAGCAAATAGAGGGTTTCAAGGCCAAGAAAAGGCTTTACCAGTCGCATCACTCTCATTCAGAACGAAGGAGAATGGAAACATGTCCATGTATAACGATCCAACGTTGAAAATTTTTACGCTTAACGCGAATCCAAAACTGGCTCAGGAAATCGCCAAGCATATCGGTGTTGAATTAAGTGAAATGTCCGTCAAGCGTTTCAGTGACGGCGAGGTGCAAGTGAGTATTGAAGAGAGCATTCGCGGGTGCGATGTTTACCTTGTTCAATCCACCTCCGAGCCGGCCAACGAGCACCTCATGGAACTGCTCATCATGATCGATGCTTGTAAACGGGCATCGGCAAAAACGGTGAACGTGGTCATTCCTTATTACGGATATGCGCGTCAAGACCGAAAAGCACGTTCGAGAGAACCGATCACATCCAAATTGGTTGCCAATTTGCTGGAGAATGCAGGAGCAACAAGAATTTTAACCCTCGATTTACACGCTTCACAAATCCAGGGCTTTTTTGATGTTCCGGTCGATCAACTCCTAGCAACGCCACGCTTCGCCTCTTATTTTAAAGAAAAAAACCTGGAGGATATTGTGGTTGTATCCCCGGATCATGGAGGGGTTGTGCGAGCCAGACAGATGGCCGATCGTTTGGATGCGCCGATCGCCATCATTGATAAACGCCGCCCGCGACCGAACGTCGCGGAAGTCATGAATATTGTCGGCGAAATTGAAGGAAAAACCGCCATTATTGTTGATGACATTATCGATACAGCCGGCACCCTTCAATTGGCAGCCGAAGCACTCATTGAAAAAGGGGCACAACGGGTGTATGCCTCCTGCACCCATCCGGTATTGTCAGGGCCGGCGATCGCACGTATTCAAGAGTCGAAACTCGAGGAATTGGTGGTAACCAATACGATTGCGCTTCCGGAGGAAAAACAAATTCCGCAGATCACCCAGCTTTCTGTCGGTTCCCTTATGGCAGACGCGATTATTCGGGTGCATGAACAAACATCAGTGAGTTCTCTTTTTAATTAAAATGTTGCATAGATCCCCATCTAATGCTATTATATCGTATTAGAGTGCGTGTGCTTCAATCGAGCGAGAGAGAGCGTAAAAATCAACGCTTGTAAGCGTAAAAGCATAACATAGGACTTTGAGAAATGGATGAGGTGAAAGTATGGCAACATTAGAAGCAAATAAAAGAGAAGATTTGCGTCGTTCCGAAACACGTAAGTTAAGAGCCGAAGGGTATGTACCGGCGGTTTTGTACGGAAAGAAAACAGATAGTACCCCTGTATATGTTCCAAGCATTGCATTTACGAAGACATTGCGTCAGGTAGGGCGGAATGGAATTATCGATTTGGCGATCAATGATGGCAGCAAACATCAAGTGATGGTCCATGATCTGCAACAAGATGTGATCAAAGGGCATAACACACACATTGATTTTTTTGAAGTGGACATGACTTCCGAGATGGATGTCGAGGTCGCTGTCAATCTTGTTGGGGACGCGCCGGGTGAGTCCGAAGGCGGGGTCCTTTCCCATATGCTCTATACAGTTTCGATTCGCGCGCTTCCAAGGGATATTCCGGAACAAATTGATGTCGACATCAGTGAACTCGGCATTAATGACACAATCTTAGTTGGCGACTTACAAGCAGGCCGAAACTTTGAATTCAGCAGTGACGCGGAAGAAACGATTGTGTCCGTGCTCCCGCCGTCAGAAGAGGAGCCTGAATCGGAAGGCGGCGAAGAACAAGAGCCTGAACTTGTAGACAGCGAAGAAGATGAAAACTAAGAATAAGATGCGATTGGAGGCATAGCCTAAAGGTTATGCCTTTTTTACACGATAAGTCCCAATATTTCATAGGTCAGATTTCGGAGGCCGGAGGTCGGGACCCAGACCACAGAAATCAGAAGCCAGAGTCCGCTCATGGTATATCGAAGAAGCGAAGGGCTCCTCCCAGGAAATAACTTTCAGATAATATTCCGGCATCCGCCATCAGATATCCGGAAGGCTCCCGGCTTCCAATGGCTGATTTCCGGAAAAGCGGGCGACGAATCCCCGATCGCGATGCCCCCTTTTGGTGGCAAGAGGCAGGAGATAAGATTTAAACGAATTCAATCTTTTCTAACCTTCCACATCTAGCCTCTCACCTCCACTACGGACGTGACGGTTCTAGCCGACCTCCTTAGCAGAGGGGAGGGGACATACCCTCTGATAGAAATTTCATTTTATTTTTCTGTGAGGGTTGGGGGGCCCTTAAGGAGGTTTACATTTGAAAGTAGTTGTTGGACTCGGCAATCCCGGGTTAAAATATACGAAGACACGCCACAACGTTGGGTTTATGGTGATGGATGATCTCGCGAAGGAACTGGATATCAAGCTAAAAAAACATAAGACGTTTCACGGAGAATATAATGAGGTAACCATTGACGATGAGCGTATTTTGCTATTAAAACCATTAACGTTTATGAATCGGTCGGGGCAGTCTGTCCGGGCGGTGCTCGATTACTTTGACATCGATCCTGCGAATGTTCTCATTATTTACGATGAACTTGATTTGCCTGTCGGGACGGCGAAGTTTCGAAAAACAGGGGGACATGGCGGACACAATGGTCTCCGTTCCATTATCGAGCATGTGGGCACGAAAACGTTTAATCGCGCTCGAATTGGCATAGGCCGTCCACCCGAAGGGGCGTCGGTAACGGCGCATGTGCTTGATCGTTTTAACAAAGAAGAGCGTTCCGAAATCGAGCAGGTGCGCCAGCATGTCACAAAAGCTTGCAAAACTTGGTTGGAAAAAGATTTCAATCACGTCATGAACCAATACAATTAAATCTCACTTCCCACCTCCCACCTCTCACTTCCAGTATAGTGTATATCTCCGTTTTCAGTCGTTGACACTATATGTAAGTGTGAACGGAAAGGAGAGCGGCCGGTGATGGCGATTTATTATCAATGCAGGCAATGTGGAATAGAGATGGGTACCATTTCAACAACCGAGGCAAAGCAGCGGGACTTGGGATTTGATGTTCTCTCTCGTCAAGACGAGGAAGAAATGATGCAAGTGGACCAAGCAGGTCACGTGCATGTGGATATTCTGTGTGAATCCTGTCACGAAGCAACCGCTTTAAATCCCGGGCTTCACGAGCAAAAGCGATGGGTTCATTAGATAACTGCGAAAAAAGGCTTTGGACGATCTCCAGAGCTTTTTCGGTTGCTCATTGGAAGATTCATGGGGAAATGTCTTTAAGAATAGTTTGAAAAATAGATGAATGAATCATCATGTGGTTTCGATCTCGCCATACGGAAAGAAACGAGTTGTAACCAGGGGAGGAATCGTGCTCATGAAGGCGATTGCACAGAAGTTGATAGATAATAAGCATATTCAAAGTATAGAGGATGGCTTGGAAAACGGATTACACGAACAATTGTTAACAGGGTTGAGTGGTTCGGCGAAAACGATCCTGTCATCGGCGATTTATCATATGGGGCGAAAACCGCAAGTGCTTGTCACTTATAATTTATTGCAAGCCCAAAAATGGCAAGAAGATTTAAGTGATTTACTTGGAGAGGAACATGTATATTTATACCCTGTGAACGAATTGATATCCGCAGAAATTGCGGTTGCCAGCCCGGAGATGAGAGCGCAGCGCATGGAGGTTATGAATGCGCTTTTTACTGATTTTAAAGGAGTGGTGATCGTACCAATTGCAGGGCTTAGACGATTGCTACCGCCAAAAGCGGTTTGGGGAAAAAGTCAAATATCCCTGCATGAGCAAGACGACCTGGACGTTGATGATTTGTTACAGCGTTTTTCCTCCATGGGGTATTCACGTGTAGACATGGTTTCCGCTCCCGGGGAGTTTAGCGTGCGTGGCGGGATTATTGATGTCTATCCGTTAACCGAAGAGCACCCGCTCCGCATTGACTTATTCGATACGGAGATTGAATCCATTCGTTATTTTAATGCGGAAGATCAGCGCTCGTTGGATCGGGTACGCCATGTTCAAATCGGCCCGGCGGATGAAGTGGTGCTGTTTGATGACCATTGGCAACGAGCGTTTGAAAAATTGGAAACGAGTATGGACGAGACCATTAAACAAGTAAAAGATGCGGAATCGAAGGATTTATTGCGACAGAAATTGTCGCAGGAGCGCGATTTGTTAAAAGAACAGATCCGCTTTCAGGGCCTTTATAAATACATGACGTATTTTTATACGGAAGTAAATACACTTTTGGACTATTTGCCTGAAAATGCGCTTGTATTGTTTGATGAAATTAGCCGCGTCCAGGAAACGGCAGAACAGCTGGATCAAGAAGAAGCGAATTGGCAAGTGGCGTTGGTGGAGCAAGGGGATGCTCCGCATGGCATACAGGTGTCTAAATCTTTCCAAGATGTGCTTAAGGCGATTCAACAGCAAATCATCTACTTTTCTTTGTTTTTGCGCAGTGTCCCGGCGACGCAACCGCAGAACATCGTGAATGTTAATTGTAAAGCCATGCAACAATTTCATGGGCAGATGCCCGTGCTGCAGGGAGAAATACAACGATGGATGAATGGGGATTTTACGGTTGTTTTTGTTGCTGCCGATGAAGAACGAGGCCGTCGTTTGCAACATGTCCTAAGCGACTATGACATCGATGCGGAATGGGTCTCTCGGGATACGGAATTGCAAAGTCAACGTGCGTATATCATGGAGGGGGACTTACACAATGGCTTTGAGCTCCCTTTGGACCAACTGGCCGTCATCACGGAACGGGAGACGTTCACGAAAAAAGTTACCCGTAAGCGACGGCAGCAAAAACTGTCGAATGCAGAACGGATTCAGAGTTACTCCGAGCTGCACGTAGGGGACCTCGTCGTTCATGCCGAACATGGAATCGGGAAGTACTTAGGCGTTGAAACATTGACGGTTAGTGGACTGCATCAGGATTATATCCATATTTCCTATGCAGGAAATGACAAATTATACGTCCCGGTAGAACAGATTGACCTAGTGCAAAAATATGTCGGTTCCGAAGATAAAGACCCGAAGATTTATAAACTTGGGGGGCAAAGTTGGAAAAAAGTTAAAAGGAAAGTGCAGTCGTCCGTCGAGGATATTGCGGATGATCTCGTCAAGCTGTACGCGGAGCGTGAAGCTTCACAAGGATATGCTTTTTCTGCGGACGATCAGGAGCAGCGGGATTTTGAAGCAGCTTTTCCATACCAGGAAACTGACGACCAAATAAGGGCCATTAAGGAAATTAAAGAAGATATGGAACGGGAGCGCCCGATGGATCGTTTGTTATGTGGCGATGTCGGTTATGGAAAAACGGAAGTTGCCATCCGTGCCGCTTTCAAGGCGATCATGGACGGGAAGCAAGTGGCGTTGCTCGTTCCGACGACCATCCTTGCCCAGCAGCATTTTGACACCTTTTCCGAACGTTTTTCTGACCACCCTATCAACATCGGGCTTCTGAACCGTTTTCGTACACGAAAACAACAAACGGAAACCCTTCGTTCGTTAAAAACAGGCGGGCTTGATTTGGTCATCGGGACCCATCGTTTGCTATCCAAAGACATTCAATTTAAGGATCTCGGCTTATTGATCGTCGATGAAGAACAACGTTTCGGGGTAACGCACAAAGAGAAAATCAAACAGTTGCGAGCCAATATTGATGTGCTTACGCTCACCGCGACGCCGATCCCCCGAACGCTTCATATGTCCATGCTCGGGGTACGTGATTTATCCCTTATCGAAACCCCTCCGGAAAATCGTTTTCCTGTGCAGACGTATGTGCTTGAATACAATCCGTCTCTCGTCAAGGAAGCGATTGAACGTGAGTTAAGCCGGGGTGGGCAAGTGTTCTTTTTGCACAACCGTGTAGATAATATTGAACGAATGACCGAGCAGATTTCCATGCTCGCCCCCGAGGCAGAGGTTACTTACGCCCATGGCCAAATGCAGGAACAAGAATTGGAAGCGGTCATGGTCGATTTTCTCGAAGGGCATAAAGATGTATTGGTAACGACAACGATCATTGAATCCGGGGTTGATATCCCGAACGTGAACACATTAATTATCAATCATGCGGATCGGATGGGTCTTTCTCAACTTTATCAAATCCGTGGACGGGTCGGGCGTTCGAATCGAATCGCCTATGCCTATTTTTCTTATCAGCGGGATAAAGTGCTCACGGAAGTCGCAGAACAACGCTTACAAACGATTAAAGAATTTACGGAGCTCGGGTCCGGTTTTAAAATCGCCATGCGGGATTTATCGATCCGGGGAGCCGGAAATTTGTTAGGAGCCGAGCAACATGGCTACATTGATTCCGTAGGTTTCGACATGTATTCGCAAATGCTGAAGGAAGCGATTGATAATCGTACAGGGGTGCAGGAAAAAGCAGAAACCGAGTCATCCGATATCGAATTGGATGTGAAGGTAGAAGCTTATATCCCGGAAGATTATATTAAAGATGCCAAGCAAAAAATCGAAATGTACAAACGTTTTCGTGGCTTGGAAACCTTTGATGACTTAAACGATTTACACGAGGAAATGATCGATCGTTTCGGTGAATATCCGGATGAAGTCCGTGCCCTGTTTTCCATTTCAAGGATTAAGCTGTTTGCCTTGCAGGAAAGAATAGAGGCTATATCGGAAAGTAACGGCAAATGCACGATCATGCTCTCAGAAGAGACATCCAACGTCATCGATGGAGCCTTGTTGTTTAAATTCGTCAATGAATTGGGCAGAGACGTTGTTGTCGGAACCGAAGGGAAGAAAATTAAGCTGGTCATCCATGCCAAACGTTTATCTTCAGCCGTTTACGTCTCTTTGCTGGAACGAATTCTCGCTCGGATTCCGGAAGTAAGAAAAGATAATATGTCAGAATCGGTTACTTCTTGAAAAATCACGCGGCGTCGGAACATGGCTGCAATCCAGTGATGAATGCGAAGAGCCTCACGGCACGTTAAACAATTGAAATCGGCAGGTCGCCAAAAAAAGACCGCGTGAACGTGTCATGCGGTCTTTTTGGATGACTATTTAAGCCGGTCTACACTGCATGATTTTCTTTCCTTCGTTCTACAGATGAATGCTGATTTTGCCAAGGGTGGTTCCCGTTTCTTAAATTTCTTTGATTATGGGTGAATAGTTCGTTTTTGGATGACGGATACTACCAGTAATCACCTGAAGCAGGCAAGTCTGGTCACTCATTGTGCGTGTTCAAAAAGGAGGAAAAAAGAGCCAACAAACGTTAGAAAATGTTCGTTTTTAATCGTCATGATGGCGAAAGCTTACTGCGAAAGCGTGGCATTCCAGAGGTCGGAAGCGGGAGTGTTAGAAGCGAAAATCCCCACTCGCCTTCAAACTGGACGTGCCAAAACGAAGTCGAAGTTCCGTAAGCTCTTATATTTTGCCCAAACTTTTTGAACAACTTCCAAAAGAAAATTCATCTAGGAAAGAGAGGCATCAGCATGAAAGCTACTGGTATTGTCCGTCGAATTGATGATTTGGGCCGTGTGGTCATCCCAAAGGAAATAAGGCGAACGCTTAGAATACGTGAAGGCGACCCGCTGGAGATCTTTGTTGATCGGGATGGGGAAGTGATTTTAAAGAAATACTCCCCAATATCCGAACTCGGTGATTTTGCGAAGGAATACGCCGAAGCGTTATATGATAGCCTGGGACATCCGATTCTCGTTGCCGACCGTGATTCTTATATTGCCGTGTCCGGAGGATCCAAGAAGGATTATGCCAACAAAAGCATTGGGGATGTCGTGGAGACTTCCATAAACCAAAGACAAACGGCGGCAGCATTTGAACATGGGGAATATAACCTTGTCAGCGATCATCGTGATGCGATGCAAGGGTACGTGGTTGCCCCGATCATTGCAAATGGCGACCCGATTGGAGCAGTTGTCATGGTGGCTAAAGACAAAGCTCCGGATGAACAAGTTGCCCGTACGCTCATCGAGACCGCCGCCGGATTTCTCGCGAGACAGATGGAGCAATGAGCGTTGCCATAACGGATCCAATCACTGGCTTTTTATATTTACTAGATAGGAAAAAACAGCTGGAGGCTCTTTACAAGATGCTGGCGGAGCCATTATTATGGCTTTATATCATAATGATTGATCCCAAATATCATACTGGAAGCAGGCTCAACCTGGGGCCTGCTTTCCATTCCGTATATATATTTTGAATAGTAAGAAATTAGTCACCAAAAACGTATGGGGGATGAGGGGGAATCAGTTTGTCTACGAAGGTAATGTTCTGTTTATCAGTCCGTCTGTTAGGTTGCTGAATCCACCTCATCATGCTTATTCACATTTTGCGGAAAAAGCGTCTGAATTTCTTTTTCTGACGTTTAGGCTCCATCGTCTTTATTGCATGCGCTTCTTCCTGGTTGTTTTCACCTGCTTCTGCCTTTTCTTGTTCCATAAGGTCTTTTTCGAGAAGTTCGCGTCCTTTCGTATAAATCAACATTGTAATCCTCCTCTCATTACTTTAACTTTTCTAACTATTAACATAAAGAAACAGGTGATTGTACTTGCTTGCTTTCTCAGCCCCTTTCTTTGTATAGGATTAGCGCATATTGAGGTACATTCTTGATACAACGCAATATTACCATAACAATATTCATTTTGGGAAGAGGGATTGATTGGAAATAAAAATTTTTTATATAATTTTCAGGGGAAGGCAGGCGGGGAGTAGCATGAGGCGTTTGACGAATGCTACACGTGGGTAAATAAATGATATATTAAGCGGAAGGGATGAGAAAGTTGGCAACCTTTGATGTTAAAGTTTCACTGAAAAATGGGCATGTGATTCATGTGGAAGAAGAAGGCGAAAATGAAAATGAAGTCAAGAACGAATTTATGGGGGGGAGCGGTACGTACAATAAAAAAGGTCTTTCCTTTTTTAAGGAGCACGTCATCTCCGTAGAAGTATCCGAGCATTAGAAAAACATCCGTAAAGTATGAAAAAGAAGCGCCTCGCGGGGCGCTTTTGCTATTGGTCATATGGAGCGGCTACGATCAATTGTGTATGTTCGATGCGTTTGTGAATTTCTGTTTCGAGCAGCAATAAAAAACCTTGATCGAGCTTTCTTTCTTTCGCTAATTCGTATGCCTCTACCAAAAGTTCATTCGTCATGTGTTTCATTGCATCTCCTCTTAACTGGTCCTTTGTAACTAGTACATATAGGTTGTATGCGATAAATAATAATTGCACAACTATTAGGATAATAAAGAAGGGCGTAAGAAGATGATAGTAAACGTTATAAGCTGAAAAAATATGGTGATTTTGATTACAAGATTTCACAGCTTCGCTTATGGAGGCAAGAAGTGTCACAGCGTTTATAAGACATTTGCGCTGATCATTCTTAGTCGTTAACATGGATATTGAACGTTGATCAAACTTAATCAATGAATGAAGGAGTGTTTCAGATGCGTACAGATTTTTATCCATCCAGGGTAGGAAGCAATGCCAAACTAATGAAGCGCGAAGATCCGGTCATTCATAATCGAGGAAAGTTTGATGGACCACTTAACGCTTCTGATCTCGATTCGTATGAAGACAACGGTTTTCTTATGCTAGACGATGTGTTTTCGGAAGATGAAGTAGATATTATGGCTGATCAACTGAAACAAACGCTGGAAAATGCCAAAGGGGAAAAGTCGGATACCGTCGTTACCGAACCGGAAGGTGATGAAGTCCGATCCATTTTCGAAGTGCATAAAAACAATGATTTCTTTAGCAGGTTGGCTTCCAATGAGCACATTGTAAAAGCCGCCCGTCAACTGCTCGGCAGTGACGTCTACATCAATCAATCCCGTATTAACTTTAAGCCGGGATTTAGCGGAAAAGAGTTTTATTGGCATTCGGATTTTGAAACCTGGCACGTGGAAGACGGGATGCCGAAACCGAGAGCGGTAAGCTGCTCCATTATATTAACCGACAATTATGAATACAACGGTCCTTTAATGCTTGTGCCCGGTTCCCATCAATGGTTTGTCTCCTGCCCGGGCGAAACGCCGGAGAACAATTACGAACAATCCTTGCAAAAACAGGAGCTCGGTATTCCTGATCAAGAAAGTTTGACGCAACTGTTTGAAAAAGCAGGGAAACGCATTGAAACGGCTACCGGGAAAGCGGGCATGGTCCTCTTCTTCGAGAGCAACACGATGCACGGGTCTTCCGGCAATATATCGCCATTACCAAGAAGCAACGCGTTTTTCGTATTTAACTCCATCGAAAACCAATTGGAAGAACCATTCGGAAACGCGTCGAAGCGACCGGAATTCCTCGCGAACCGCGAAGGCATTAAACCGATCGAACCTCAACCTACCTTCGACAAAGAGAAAGCAACAACGTAATCGATGGAAAAGACCACCCCGGCTGAGAGGTGGTCCTTTATTTTTACTATAAGAATGTTTACCTGTGTTAAAGTTAGGGGTTTTATCCCTGCTCTTACCTCGCATGTTGAATGTTAATAAGTTCTGCTTTGATTTCGGCTTCGTTATTCGTTAAAAAAGCAATGGCCAGCCCGAGGAAACTGTTCGCCTCCTCAATCGTGCCGTATGCTTCGACTTTCACACTTGATTTTGAGATACGTCCCACCTACAATTCCTGTCTCTCCATCGTCGCCTGTTCCAGTATACATGGACATTGGTTCCTCCTTCATGCTTTTCTTTCGACAATGGTATGTTTTTTGTGTATCTATGGCAACTTTCTGCACGCGTTAGGCATGGCTTGTACAGTCAGCAAGTATAGTACCGAAAATACATTGATAAATGATTAATCCGAGTGATAGAAGGGGAATAAGGGCGATAAGGAGGGGTGTCTCCCATGTCTATGCGAGAACCAAACACGGCTTTACTTCTGATTGATTTTATCAATAATTTAGATTTTCCGGAGGGCGAATTGTTGCGCCCGCTAGGAGAAGAAGCGGCCAAACAGGCAAAAAAATTGAAGAAAAGGGCCAAGGAGCGAAACTATCCCGTCATATATGTCAACGACAATTATGGGCAATGGAAAAAAAGTTTTCAGGATGTGGTAAAATTCTGTACCGAGGAAAGTTCAAAAGGAAAGAAAATGTCAGAAAAAGTTTTGCCGGAAGAGGACGATTATTTTATCCTGAAGCCGCAGTTTTCCGGTTTTTTTGAAACACAGTTGGCATTCTTACTCGAACAATTGAAGGTGCAAAACATTATTCTCACCGGTGTGGCAGGGGACAAGTGCATCCATTTTACGGCCAACGATGCTTATATGCGAGGGTATCGTATTTTTGTGCCAAAAGATTGTACGGCTTCCAACTATAAAGAATCAAATGCACGTGCTTTGACGCTGATGGGGGATATTTTGGGAGCGGATACGAGCAGTTCGGCGCATATGGAGTTACATTAATGGAAATTTATTCCTGTGCGCGGACTTCGAATATAAATCTGATAAGTCATACGATCTAAAGTTAGTGCGACCACCGAAAATAGACCGTAAGACGTCTTCCAATCACTCCGAACGCCTAAAACAAATCGTAACATGTGTTTATACCGGTTTTTTCACGCCAATCCCCCGGTATGCTATACTGGTCGTCAGGAAGTTCGAGATTGAAAGAGGGGCGTTACTTCGTGAAGGATACAAAAAAACCGGAAATTGAAATTATTGGGTTGGGGCCGGGGAGCCTCGGGCAACTAACGCTGGACGTTTACAAACGGCTAAAAGATGGGGGAATGGCATACGCGCGTACGACGCGCCACCCTGTAATTGCTGAATTGCAATCCGAAGGGGTGGAATTCGAGGCGTTTGATGCCATCTATGAAGCGCATGACACGTTTCCGCCGATTTACGAGGGCATCGTGGAGGCTCTGCTCGGCGCGGCCGCGGCGGCGCCTCGGGAGAGAATCCGTTACGTCGTCCCCGGCCATCCGCTCGTTGCGGAAGAAACGGTTCAGCTTTTGCTGACTGCGGAAGCCGAGGGGCGAGCGAGCATCGATATGGTCGGGGGAGCCAGCTTTTTGGATCCTGTCTTTTCAGCCCTACGGATCGATCCGAATGATGGATTTCAATTACTGGATGCAACGAATCTTACAGCAGATGACCTCTTGTTGACCCAGCATTTGATCATCTCGCAGCTGTACGACGGCTTCGTCGCTTCAGAAGTGAAGCTGACGTTAATGGAGCATTTTCCCGATGATTACGAGGTGACGCTGGTCCAAGCAGCGGGAAGCCCTGACGAGAAAGTGACGACGCTTCCGCTTTATGCGCTGGATCGGGAGATGAACGTCAGCAATCTTACGGTCCTTTACGTGCCGCCGGTACCGGATGAAAGCTATTTGAGTCATACGTTCACGCGACTCCGGGAAGTCATTCGTGTATTGCGAGGTCCTGACGGTTGCCCGTGGGATCGAAAACAAACCCATGTTACATTGAAACGATTTTTGCTTGAAGAGGCGTACGAGGTGCTTGATGCGATTGATGAGGAAGATGACGAACATTTGATTGAAGAGCTTGGGGATGTGCTTTTGCAAGTGTTCCTGCACGCGCAAATCGGCGAAGATGAAGGTTATTTCAATATGGATGATGTCATTGCCGGCTTAACGGAGAAAATGATCCGTCGCCATCCCCATGTTTTTCATGAAAAGATAGAAGGAGATCGCCCCGAAGATGTTGAATTACGTTGGGACAAAATAAAAGAAATGGAAAAAAAGGATCAAACGCCGGCGTCGTTTTTTGATGACGTCCCGAGCTCCATGCCGGCGTTGATGACCGCACTTGAGCTCCAGAAAAAAGCGGCAAAGGCTGGATTCCAATGGGGCGAGGACGCGCCAATGTGGGAGAAACTTGAGGAAGAGATCGCGGAATGGAAGGAAGCTTTGACGGAACATAATCATGAAGAAGCGAAAAAAGAATTCGGCGACGTCCTTTTCATTCTTGCTAATCTTGCCCGTTTCTTCAAGATTCAGCCAGAGGAAGCCTTGCTGATGACAAACCGAACGTTCATCCGGCGTTTTCAATATATCGAAGCGCAATTAAAAGAAAACGGCAAAACCCCGGAAACCTCTGATTTAACGGAAATGGATCGCTATTGGGACGAAGCAAAAAGGAAAGGGATATAAGGTGATGACATGCGAATTGACAAATTTTTAAAAGTCGCTCGTTTGATTAAAAGGCGGCCGGTCGCAAAAGAAGTGGCCGGCGCAGGACGCCTGCAAGTGAACGGACAAGTTGCCAAAGCCGGTACGGAAGTCCAACCGGGCGACGAAGTGACCATTCGTTATGGAAGAAAAATAGTAAAAGTACGAGTGGAAAGCCTGGAGAACACGGCGCAAAAAGGAGAAGCTGCATCCCTTTACACGACGTTGGAAGAAACAAAAGTGGATGATAACAGGGCGGATCTCGAGTGATCATACGCTGAACAAGTGCTTGCCTACGCTTGTTCTTTTTTTCCCTCAAGGTGCATAAACTAATGGCAATGAATGTCATCTTGGGGGGATTACCATGAGCGATTATGTGCCGAGCCATCGTTATTCCAGCACAACACCTGAACATGATATCGTTATAAAAGGGCGAAAGACGTTGGAAATCAGCGGTGTAAAAGAAGTAGAGAGTTTCGACAGCCAGGAATTTTTATTGGAAACTGTGATGGGGTATTTATCGGTACGTGGAAATGATTTGTATATGAAAAACTTGAACGTGGAAGAAGGTCTCGTTTCGATCGAAGGCAAAATCGATGACCTGATCTATGTCGATGAACAGAGCCAAGGGAAACCAAAAGGCTTTATCGGGAAGTTGTTCAAGTGACCCTTGACGTTCAGTTTCAAACGTTTTTCGCCATGATGGTGACTGGTGCTGTGATCGCGGCCCAACTCGATGTGTATCATCGTTGTTTGCCGCACAAGGCAAGAGCAAAATGGCCACAAGCAATATTCGATCTTTTCTTTTGGGTCGTACAGGCTCTCCTTGTTTTTTATGTTTTGTTTCAAATGAATCAGGGAGATTTGCGGATCTATGTTTTTCTATCGATTTTGCTAGGTTTTTTTATATACTGGCAGACGGCTCGTCCGTTTTTTTTACGTGTGT
Organism: Salicibibacter kimchii; assembly: GCF_003336365.1. GTDB lineage: Bacteria > Bacillota > Bacilli > Bacillales > Marinococcaceae > Salicibibacter > Salicibibacter kimchii. Next base: position 2,290,965 of record NZ_CP031092.1, read on the forward strand.
TGGAAGTGCTCATTAGCATTGTAGAGACGATTTATTCGATGATTTTGAAAGTCCTCTATTTGTTCTTGTGGACTCCTGTGGTATGGTTATACAAAGGAATAAAACAATTGCTTACCATTGTCTATCGTAGCATAAGATGGCTTCTCTATTCATTCACCTATTGGTTATTACGGCCGTTGTATCTTATCGTGGGCGGCTCCCGTGTTGTTTCACGGTTAACCGTTTGGGGGAAGCGTTTGAGAAGCTGGTTTTCCGGAAGGTAAGCAAACGTTTTGCCTGCAAACGTAGGAGGAGGTAAGGCAAATGTCCGGGACACCCCCAAACCACAAAGTTACCCAATTAAACAGGAAAAAGATGAGCGAAAAGGAACAAGAACGACTTGCGATGAGAGAACAAAGACGCAAACGCGGATTAAGGCGGCGACTTACCGTTATTGGGATCGTGGCCAGCATCGTTGTTATTTTCGCAGGCGTCGGATTGATTTCGCAATACAGCATGATTCAAGCGAATAACAACGAAAAAGTCGAACTTCAGCAGCAATTGGAAGAACTTGAGGCGAATGAAAACCGTCTTGAACGGGAAATCATGAACTACAACGACGAGGACTATATTACCGAGGTTGCTCGCAAAGATTATTATATGTCAAAGCCAGGGGAGACGCTTTTCCAGTTGCCCGAGCAAGAGGATGAAGAGGACTAACTGATCACTGTTTTCTTTCTTTGCCCGTAACATAAACATCGTGTATGCTTAGACTACATTGAGGGCAATCACCCTTAAGTTGAAAAAAATGAAGGAGGAGCATTTTGCAAAATGTCGATTGAAACAGGCAGTAAGTATCAGGGTAAGGTATCCGGGATCACCCACTTTGGAGCATTCGTAGAATTACCGGAGGGAAAAACAGGGTTAGTGCATATCAGTGAAGTCGCCGACCAATATGTAAAGGATATTAATGAATTTATAAAGGTTGGCGATGACGTCACGGTAAAAGTGCTCAAAGTCGGGGATGACGGGAAAATCGGCCTATCGATCCGCAAGGCACAAGAAAAAGGGCAAGGGCAAGGAAGGAAACGGGAGCCAAAGGTGTCGTTCGAAGATAAAATGAACCGTTTTCTTAAAGATAGCGAAGAGAATTTGGCAACCCTCCGAAAACAATCTGACAAAAAAGGCGGTAGGTCGAGACGATAACTTACACTGTTTCAACTGTTTAACATGACGGAAAAAGAGAGGCGCGCCTCTCTTTTTGCTTTTCACGCCCGCTTGTTTTAAAAAACCATGTACAACTTCGCGTAACCCATTGACTTCGGAAAATACAATGGTTATAATTAAGCTTGTCTGGTTTTAGATGGCGGTGTAGCTCAGCTGGCTAGAGCATACGGTTCATACCCGTAGAGTCGGGGGTTCGATCCCCTCCGCCGCTACCATCAAGTTAAATGTATACAAATGCTACAGAGACCCGAGGGTCTCTTTTTTTATGATATTGGGGTAAAAGGGTTTTAGCATAAATATAGAAGCAATTATGTGAATTGTCGAACGCTTTTGCATCTAAAATTTTCGTTGCCGAAAATCCTATTTATCTTTGGTTAATCGATGTAATATGTGCGAATTCTTCCTCTATTACACTTCCGAGCTTTTAAAAACCCAGTCTCCCCATGATTATTTTTAAGGCTCAAATACCGATGACAACCGCTCATGTTCCGATTTGTGAAAGTCGTCGAACGATTTTCATCATAAAAACCGCATTATGACAAACCTTGCACCGCTAAGCCTCTATACTCGACTACCAAGAAAACAAAAAGACGGTGGTGGTGTAAATGTTCCAAAAAGAAACAGTGCAAGGTCAGATAGGAAAGGTCTTGGGACCGGCTGATTGGATGGCTCGCATAAAAAGTCATTGGAAAAAAGGGATAGACTCCTTAAGAAAAGGCACAACAGTCGTGTTTCTAAAATGGGGTTTGTTGTTGTTTCTCGTAGGTGTCATGTTGGGACGAGCCGCGATTTTATCGGATCTTTACCCTTTTGCGATTCCTTTTTTCGCCGCGGTCTTTGCCTGGAAGAAAGAGAGAGCTGTGTTGGCAGCGGTGGCCGTGGTTGCCGGAACAGCATGGGGGCTCACCTTTAACATTCCATATGTCCTTGCCGGATTGTTGCTGTTTCTTCTTTTCTACCGTGTGGCACATTACATAGGCAGCAACCGGAAATGGACACTCCCCGCGGCTGTTTTCCTCGCTTCCCTAACATCGAGGGTGGTTGTCACGGGCGTGGGAGAGGCGGCCATGACTCAATATCATTGGTTTATGGCTGCTATTGAGGCGGGCCTGGCGCTCATGTTGACGATGATATTTTTACAAAGCTTGCCGTTATTAGATGCCCGCAAGAAACAGCGTACATTAAAAAATGAGGAAATTATTTGTTTTATCATCTTGTTGGCTTCCGTCATGACCGGAGCGATTGGCTGGGTGATTTACGGCCTTGGCGCAGAGCATGTCCTTGCCCGCTATCTTGTGTTGTTGTTTGCCCTCGTCGGCGGGGCGGCCATTGGTTCAACGGTGGGCGTTGTGACGGGACTTGTGCTCAGTTTGGCAGCGGTTGCGAATTTGTATTATATGAGTTTACTGGCGTTTGCCGGTTTGCTCGGCGGATTGTTAAAAGAAGGGAAAAAACTTGGGGTAAGCATGGGGCTTCTGATTGGGACCGCTCTCATCGCTTTGTACGGAAACGGCATGAACAATCCTGCAATTACAGTGATGGAGTCCGGGGCCGCTGTGTTGTTGTTTTTGCTTACACCGAAAGCGCTAACGGATTATATGGGGAAATATATTCCCGGAACGATGGAGCACTCTAAGGAACAACAACGGTATCTTCGAAAAATTCGTGATGTCACCGCTTCCCGTGTGGAGAAATTCTCCGATTTATTTCAAACGTTATCGGCCAGTTTTTCGCCGGGGAATCATAACAAACAGACGTACGACGAGGAAGAGGGGGATCACTTTTTAGCTGATATCACTTCGAATACTTGTCAGAATTGTTTTCGTAAGGAAAGGTGCTGGGTCAATCGTTTTGATACAACCTATGATGTCATGAACAACATTATGTCGGACATTGAACAGACCGATAAAGTAGAGCCGTGGACGTATGAACGGCTTAAACGGCATTGCATTTATCCGGATCGCATCGTTCGGACGATGAAAGAGCAATGGGAGCCGCATGAAATACGGCGGCTGTACACGCGACAAATGGAAGAAAGCAGAAACCTCGTGGCCGATCAACTTCAAGGCGTATCGGAAGTCATGGGCGCATTTGCCAAGGAAATCCAGAAGGAAAAAGAGACCCATCATTATCAGGAGGAACAAATTTATGTTGCACTGTTTGATGCCGGCCTTAGCATTGAACAAGTGGACATTTATAATCTCAGCCCCAGGGATGTTCATATTGAAATTGAACTTGGAAACGGGATGAATCACGAAGAAGCGGAGAAGCTGATTGCCCCGATGCTTTCGGGAATACTGTCTGACCATATTATTGTAGAGACGATAGATGAAACAGAAGTTGAAAACCGGGTTACATTTGCGTCTGCAAAAACCTACGTCGTGGATACAGGCTCGGCAACGGTAGCACGAGGGGGAGCTTGGATATCGGGGGATAATCATGCTGCCATGCAACTGGGGTTTGGAAAATTTGCAGTGGCCATTAGTGACGGCATGGGCAACGGCCAACGGGCACATCGGGAAAGCTCGGAAACGTTGCAGTTGTTGCGAAATATATTGAAATCAGGCATTGACGAAGGGGTGGCGATCCAATCCATGAATTCCTTATTATCCTTACGGGCAGATGATGAAATGTTTTCCACCCTTGACCTTACGATCATCGATTTGCAGACCGCGGATAGCAACTTCCTTAAAATTGGTTCAATGCCGAGTTTTGTGAAGCGAAAAGAGCGGGTGTTTTCGATTGAAGCCGGAAATCTGCCGATGGGAATTGTTTCGGAAGCAAACTTTGAAATGAAACAAGAACGTCTTCAAGATGAGGACCTTCTCGTCATGATGAGTGACGGCTTATTCGATGGTGCACGTTGGATTGAAAATAAAGAATGGTGGATGAAGCGGTTAATTCGCGAAATTGAATCGGAAGATCCGCAAATCATCGCGGACGTGTTGCTTGAAGAGGTGATCCGCATGAGTGAAGGGAGCATCGCGGATGATATGACGGTGGTCGTTGCAAAGGTCCGGCGCAATACTCCGAAATGGGCAACGATCCCCATGGGGAGGTGGGCACAGCCGTTTGCAAAAGATGCGTAATGGAGGGATATGTTTCAGAAATCCTTTTCCGGCTCGGGGGCCTTGAAAAAGATGTAAGTGATCGAATGGAGGCGACGTTGGGGACGCGTTATTTCATGGTACACATGTACGGCATCGGCATGGGAGAAGAGCGCAGGGGGCGAGGCTGTCGAAGGAAAGAGGGCATCGGCATGAAATGAGCGTGGAGGGGGGCGCACAAGTCGAAGGATGCACGGCATCGGCATGAAAAGAGGATAAAGGAAAGCGACTGTGTCAATGGGAAGGCGAAATCGGCATAAAAAGAGAACAAAGCTGTGCCGGTAAGCCGAAGCAAGCACGGGACAGAAACAGACCTGTCTGTTCGTTTGCTTCCTTCCCACCCTTTCACGGTTCAACCTTAGCTGTTTCGACATCCCCTCGATATAGGGGGGTGAACGTTTGCTCCCTTATTTTGAACGCACAGGGAGGGAATTTCCGGTCCATTGTACTAGTATACCCCTCCTCGTATTGGTCAATGATGGGGATAATCAAAGTGACTTGTGAGGGAGGATATGAGACATGAGGACTGGAACATTAAGGCAAATATTGCTCATCACCGATGGGTGTTCCAATGAAGGTGGAGATCCTTCAGCCATAGCAGCGTTGGCAAGCGAGCAACAGGTGACCGTCAACGTCATTGGTGTTCTTGAGGAAGGGGCAATGAATCAACAGGCCCAAACAGAAATTGAAAACATCGCTTTAGCCGGTGATGGTATCCATCAAATTGTTTATAAGAAACAGTTGGCGCAAACCGTACAGATGGTGACAACGCAGGCGATGACACAAACGCTTCAAGGAGTCGTCAATCAAGAGTTGTCACAAATTTTAGGAAAAGATCAGGAATGGGACGAGCTTCCCCCGGAAAAACGCGGAGAAGTGATGGAAGTCGTAGATGAGATAGGGGAGGTCGTCAACTTGGAAGTGGTGATTCTTGTGGATACGAGCGCGAGCATGCGGACCAAGTTACCTACTGTCCAAGAAGCGTTGGAAGATTTAACAATTAGCATGGCCTCTCGGGGAGGGGACAATGAATTTAAAGTACTTGCTTTTCCGGGTAAGAAAAATGATACGGATATGTTACGGGAATGGACCCGCGGGATGGGTCAATTAACGGGCATGTTTCAAAAAATAACGACCGGCGGAATAACCCCGACCGGGCCGGCATTAAAAACTGCGCTAAACCAGTTCGACAGGAAGAAAAAAAGGAGCTTGATCTCCCGTGGAGAAGAAGAATCCTATCTTGAAGAACGAGGCTCCTGATCTGCCAACCGGTACGAGGATCCTCGGAAAGTGGCACCGCAATCCTTATTACATTCGCAAAACATTAGGAAGAGGGGCAACTGGAATCGTATATTTGGCAGATGCACGTACAGGGCCGGTCGCCCTAAAAGTCGGGCACAATAGTATGTCGATCACTTCTGAGGTGAATGTATTAAAGCATTTTGCCAAGGTCCAAGGCCAAATACTTGGACCTTCTTTCATCGATGCGGATGATGTTACCGTTGGCGGGTACAAGTATCCATTTTACGTAATGGAATATTTAAAAGGGGAAACCCTCTTTCAGCATATTGACCGGCACGGAAAAGAGTGGGGCCCGGTTCTTCTTGTGCAACTCTTGGGGGATTTAGATCGCTTGCATCGTGCCGGCTGGGTTTTTGGGGACCTGAAACCGGAGAACTTGATTGTTGTCGGCGGTCCTCCCTATCGAATCCGCTGGCTTGATGTCGGTGGAACGACCGTACTTGGACGAGCGGTAAAAGAGTATACGGAATTTTTTGATCGCGGCTATTGGGGGTTGGGGGACCGTAAGGCTGAGCCTACCTATGATTTGTTTGCTGCCGCGATGATTTTACTGAATGTTGTTTACAAACGGCGATTTGAAAAAGGACGTGATGGCAAGGAAACGTTAATGAATTATATTGAACGTTCCCGCGTGCTTGTTCCCTATCGGCAATGGCTGAAAAAGGCGTTGTTCGGTCAATATTCGGATGCGGAAAAAATGCGCCAAGGGCTGATGAATATTATTTCCAAAGAAGAAAAACCTTTAAAGAAGAATGCTTCGCCTCGACAGGAGCAAAAAATCGGGAACCACCGCAAGAAAAGAAAAAACCAAAAACGAAACAGGAAAAAACGCACGTTCACAACCATTGACGTCGTTTTAGTCCTTTCTTTTCTATTGCTTGCATCTGCTTTATACTGGGTAGGGCAGGTGATTTAAAGCAGGAGCATGCGCAAGCTGTAAGTGGTTCCCTTTAGGGGACAGAAATCATGGCAGAAAAGGGACGCTTGGTTGATTTATGTCTTTTTGCCGGGAAATTGATGGTTACTTACGGGGCGGAAACCTACCGGGCAGAAGATATCATGAATCGAATGGCTGTTGCGGGCGGCTTGAAGAATGTCCACAGTTTTGTGACAACGACTGGTATTTTTTTATCGGGGATTCAAGACAATGGCGATAACTTAATGCAGATGATTCGGATCGTAGATCGTTTCCAGGATTTAAACAAGGTGGCAGAAGTGAATCAACTTTCCCGGGATTTTGTGCTGGGGCGTATTAACGAACAAGAGGCCAATGAACAACTGATAAAAATTTCAGCGGCGCGGATGAATTATCCACTTTGGCTGATTTATATTGCCTCCGGGGTAGCGGGTGGCGCATTTTCCTATTTAGTCGGCAATACGAAGTTCGATATGATCCCGGCAGCGATGGGCGGATTAATGTCAACATTATTCCTTGTGTTGTTTCAACATTATTTACACGCAAAATTTTTCTCGGAATATCTCGCTTCATTTTTTGGCAGTATTATAGCGTTAGCGTTACTCCACAGCGGTTACGGATCGAACGTCGATCAAGTGATCATCGGGACGATTATCCCGCTCGTGCCCGGGATTCCGTTAACCAATTCAGTTAGGGATCTGATGAACGGTGATTTTATCTCGGGACTCGGGCGAGGGGCGGAAGCCGCTTTAACCGCGCTCTCGATTGCAGCGGGTGTTGCTACCGCTGTATCATTGTTTTTGCCATAGGAGGCCACAACGGTGTGGGAACTTTTGATTTGCTTTATGGCGACGGTAGCATTTGCGATTATCTTTAACACTCCCTTCAGGTTGTTAGGGAGGATCGGGATGATCGGTGTGCTTGCCTGGACCGTTTACAGTTTCATTCAAGATATTAATGTTTCCTTCATCGCCGCTGCTGCGTTAGCCGCTTTTTCTGCATCGCTGATGAGTTACGGGTTGTCGCGGCGCCATCGTGTTCCCGTGACCACATTTGCAATTCCCGGTATTATTCCGCTCGTTCCCGGCGGGAAAGCATATGAAACCATGTTGGCATTTGTCGACGAGAATTACATAGAAGGGCTGACGCAGGGAGTAGCAACCATGTTGCACGCCGGTGCTATTGCGGGCGGTGTCGTATTTGCGCTGTCTATTTTTTCCATTGGCAGGGGGATTGATCAAAGATATGAAACGTAAAGTCAATGCGTTTGTTTCTCGTCATGGGATGTTTCCGCGAGGGTCCTCTGTATTGGTGGCCGTGTCCGGCGGGGTTGACTCCATGTCTTTGCTCCACTATCTCTTTTCGCAAAGGGATGAATACGGCATAACGGTGATGGCTGCCCACTGTAATCATGGCCTGCGCAAAGAGGCCGAAGAAGAAGAAGCATTTGTAAAACGCTTTTGTGAAGAACGGCATATTCCTTTTTTTCATAAAACCCTTGATTTGTCGAAAAACGAAGGCAGGTCGATCCAACGAATCAGCCGAGACATGCGCTACGATTTTTTTTCCGCAATCATGAAAACGGAAAAGTTGGACAGACTAGCGACCGCCCACCACGGAGATGACCAAATCGAAACCATGCTCATGCAACAGACGCGAGGCTTTGACTATTATGGGGGGCAAATCGGGATCCCCGTGGACCGCCCGTTTTCAGAAGGGAGGCTTCTCCGTCCTTTTTTACCGGTGACGAAAAAAGAAATCATCGCGTATGCAAAAGCGCACACAGTGTCCTGGCGAGAAGATGAAACGAATCGAAAGGATGCCTATACGAGAAACCGTGTGCGTAAGCAGGTGCTCCCACCGTTGAAACGAGAAAACCGAGAAGCCCATACACACTTTCAAAAGTTGGCTGAGGACTTTAGAGACGATGCGCTCTATCTAAAACAGCAAGCGGAAAAAGTGCTGTCGGAGACGGCCGTGCAACGAGAAGATGGGTATGTGCTAACATTGCCTCGTTTTCGTGAAACCCCTATTGCTTTACAACGGCGTGCGATTCACTTACTATTGACTTATATTTACCATCAAAAGCATGGACAGTTTTCTCGCATACATATTGAAGAATGTTTCACATTAATCGAGGGTACTCACCCGTCAGCACAACGATCGCTACCTGATGGTATAAAGGTTTATCGCGATTATGAACAATTGCATTTCTCGGATGCTGAACGGCCCCCTTGTGAGGAGGCCGGGGCTTTGCGAGTCAAGGTGTACGATTTCCCGGCAAAGGTGGAAACCGGGCTCGGGACCCTTTTATTTGAACCTTTTAAAGGGTCGCCCCCTCCCCATGATGAGACGTCGTACTATTTCCCGCGATCGGAGTTGCATTTGCCATTGTCGGTACGTACGCGTCAACCCGGGGATGTCATCCGGCCTCTGGGCCTTGGTGGTACCCAGAAATTAAAACAAGTAATGATTGATGCTAAAGTTTCACGTCGAGAACGCGATTGCTGGCCGGTCATTACTGATGCAACAGGAGTGGTGCTCTGGGCCCCTTTACTGAAAAAAAGTAAAGATGCAGGCCATATCGGTGAAAAAGATGATTATGTTTGGATACAACTCGTCAAAAAGGAACATGCATAAACGGAACGTCGATGATCATGACAGGGATAGAGTCAAATCCATAAAAAGATGTAAAATGAGGGTGCCGAAAAAGAATGAAGGAAGATATTGAAAAAATTTTGATTGAAGAAGAAGAAATCAAAGAGAAAACAAAAGAGATCGGCAAACGCATGACCCACGAATATAAAGACAGTTTCCCTCTCGTTATCGGGGTGTTAAAAGGGGCCATGCCTTTTATGGCAGATTTGACCCGTGCGATTCATGCCCATCTTGAAATTGATTTTATGGATGTTTCCAGTTATGGAGACAAGACGGTCTCTTCCGGGGAAGTTAAGATTGTGAAAGATCTTGACTCTTCTGTGAAGGACAGGGATATTATCATTGTGGAGGATATCATTGATAGCGGATTAACATTAAGCTATCTCGTCAGCTTATTTCATCATCGCCAAGCGAACTCCGTAAAGATTGTGACGTTATTGGATAAACCGGAAGGGCGAAGAGCTGACATCGTACCGGATATCGTCGGTTTTACAGTGCCGGATGAGTTTGTTGTCGGCTTCGGACTCGACTATGCGGAACGATACCGAAACCTCCCTTACATCGGCATTTTAAAGCCGGAGATTTACCGAGGTTCTTGATTGGATAGAAAGCGCAAATGTGATAAGATTACTTTTGTCGTGTTACCCGCGGGAGGAGGTCAGGAATGAACCGAACAGTGAGATATACATTTTTTTGGTTATTTGTTCTTCTAATACTTATCGGGATTGTTCAGCTGTTTACGGATGATCCGGTTGACGATGAAATTATGCATACGGATGAGTTCATGCAAGCGCTTGAACAAGATGAGATTGCCTCAATGACCGTTCAACCTGAGATGGAAGTTTACCTTGTCCAGGGTGAACTCGTGAATGGGGGCGAAGAAGACGAAGCAAATGAATTTACAGCGCATATATTACGTTCTCCGGAAGTGACCAATATGCTGCTGGATGCGATCGAAACAAATGAATCATTGACGGCTATTGATACAGAGCCCGGGGAGGAACCGGGAGGCTGGGTGCAATTTCTCGTAGCAGTGATCCCGTTTATCATCATCTTCATCCTTTTCTTCTTCTTGCTGAGCCAGATGCAAGGCGGCGGAAACAAAATGATGAACTTCGGGAAAAGCAAAGCGAAAATGCAGTCGGACGACCAGAAAAAAGCTCGTTTTAAAGACGTCGCCGGTGCTGAAGAAGAAAAGCAGGAACTTGTGGAGATCGTGGATTTCTTAAAAGATCCGCGCAAGTTTGCAAACATTGGCGCGCGTATTCCTAAAGGGGTGCTCCTTGTTGGACCTCCGGGGACGGGTAAAACCTTGCTCGGCCGGGCAGTTGCCGGTGAAGCAGGCGTTCCTTTCTTCTCCATCAGCGGTTCCGATTTCGTGGAAATGTTCGTAGGTGTTGGTGCATCCAGGGTGCGTGACCTTTTTAACAATGCAAAAAACAATGCGCCTTGTATTATTTTCATCGACGAATTGGATGCTGTTGGACGTCAGCGCGGAGCAGGCGTCGGTGGTGGTCATGATGAGCGTGAACAAACACTAAACCAGTTGCTTGTTGAGATGGACGGGTTTGAAGGAAATGAAGGCATTATTATCATTGCCGCCACCAACCGTTCGGACGTTCTTGACCCGGCACTGTTGCGCCCGGGACGCTTTGACCGTCAAATCACAGTTGGTTTGCCGGACGTAAAGGGCCGTGAAGATGTACTGAAAGTTCACGTTCGCGAAAAACCAATCGATGATGACGTTGAACTCCGTGCCATCGCACAACGAACACCAGGATTTTCAGGGGCCGAATTGGAAAACCTTCTCAATGAAGCCGCGTTAGTTGCCGCGAGAGCTAATAGCGTCAATATTAAAATGGTGCATATTGAAGAAGCGATTGACCGTGTTGTTGCCGGTCCCGCGAAGAAAACAAGAGTGATCTCCGAGAAAGAGAAAAACATTGTTGCCCACCACGAGGCCGGTCATACGGTCGTTGGCGTGAAGTTGGAGAATGCGGATGCCGTGCATAAAGTTACGATCGTTCCACGCGGGCAAGCGGGCGGTTACGCCATGATGTTACCGAAAGAAGATCGCTACTTTATGACAAAGCCGGAACTGCTTGATAAAATCGTAGGTTTACTCGGCGGACGCGTGTCGGAAGACATCATCTTTGGAGAAGCAAGTACAGGCGCGCACAATGATTTCCAACGTGCCACAGCGATTGCGCGAAAAATGGTCATGGAGTATGGCATGAGCGAAAAATTAGGGCCGTTGCAATTTGGATCTTCCGGCGGGGGCCAAGTGTTCCTCGGACGTGACATTCAAAATGAGCAAAATTACTCCGATGCAATCGCCCATGAGATTGATAAAGAAGTGCAAAAGATTATTAAGGATAGTTATGAACGCTGTCGTCAAATCTTGACGGAGAACAAGGATAAACTCGAACTTGTCGCTCAGAATTTGCTTGAATTAGAGACATTGGATGCAGAGCAAATTTACTCTCTCGTTGAAGATGGGAAGTTGCCTGAAGGCCATCATTCCAATCAGACACAGGAAGAAGCCCTGAAGAATTCCGGGGAGACGGATGCTGTGGAAGATGAAAATGTGAAGGTTAACATTAACGCGCAAGAAGAACAACAAGAAACGGAAAGCGACCACTCACAAACGAATGAAGAGGCCGATGAGCAGCAAGATCAAACCGAAGAACGGGGCGACGAGGGGGAAAAAGAAGACGATAATCGCCGCTCATAGCTACCTTCGTGGTGATGCATTAGGGATGTCCACTGGGCATCCCTTTTCTTGGCAGGTAAGAATGTGTAAAACTTTTTCCTGCAGATGCAACTAAGGCTTTCGCCATAAAGGCTTGGCGATAAGCCAAGTTTTCTAACACGATTTTTCGATGATCGTTCCCGCTCTTGGCGAGAACTCCATTTCTCCAGAAAATCGGAAAGGGTTGAGCCTATGATTCTTGTTATAGATATAGGGAATACACATATTGTTTTTGGGGTATACGAGGAGCAGCACCTGTTGAACGATTGGCGAATTTCAACGGATCACGACAGAACCGAGGATGAATATGGCGTATTACTATGCACGCTCCTTGAAAATAAGCAGATTGCCGTTGAAAAGATTGAAGGAGTGATCATATCGTCCGTCGCTCCCTCGCTCATGTTCGCATTTGAACATATGGCTCAGAAATATTTTAAGCAAACGCCCATGATCGTTGGTCCAGGCATCAAAACGGGGTTAAACATTTTGTATGACAATCCGCGTGACGTTGGTGCTGACCGTATTGTTAATGCAGTAGCAGCCGTTGAAGCATATGGAACCCCTCTCGTCATCGTTGACTTCGGGACAGCTACGACCTTTTGTTTTATCGATGAAAAAGGAAATTACGTAGGAGGGGCGATCGCCCCCGGGATTACAATATCAACAGATGCCTTGTACACCCACGCGTCCAAGTTGCCGCATATTGAAATTGCAACGCCCCAATCCGTTGTTGGTCAAAATACCACGCACGCGATGCAATCGGGAATTTTCTATGGATATATTGGACAGGTTGACGGAATCGTTAATCGGATGAAGGCACAAGCAGTAAAAGAACCAACGGTGATTGCCACAGGGGGACCGTCGGAATTAATCGGCCAATCCGCTGCTTCGATTGATACCGTTGATGCATATTTGACGCTAAAAGGATTGAAGATGATCTATGATAAAAATAAATAATCGTTGAGCACTTCGATGAGTAGAGGCATACGAAGGGGATAAAGGAGGGCTATTCATTTGCAAGATTATCTTATAAAAGCAACAGCTTTTGAACAACAAGTGCGCGTATACGCGACGATAACGACTAATATGGTGAACGAGGCTGTTCGACGTCACCAAGCTTATCCTACGGCTTCGGCCGCACTTGGCCGGACGATGACCGTCTCCACGATGATGGGAGCGATGATGAGCGGGGACGACAAACTTACGGTAAAAGTGGAAGGGGACGGCCCGCTTGGCCCGGTCATCGTCGATAGCACGGCCCAAGGAAATACAAGAGGATATGTGTATAATCCCAAGGTTCATTTTGAATTAAATCGTTTTGGCAAACTTGATGTTGCCCGTGCGGTTGGACATAGTGGACATATAGCTGTTGCCAAAGATCTAGGTATGAAAGAAACGTTTACCAGTCATTCCCCTATTGTCTCGGGGGAATTGGGAGAAGATTTCACGTATTACTTCACAACGTCGGAACAAGTGCCTTCCTCTGTCGGGCTAGGTGTTCTTGTTGATACGGACCATTCTGTTTTAGCTGCAGGAGGATTTATCGTACAAGTTTTACCCGAAACAGAAGAAGAAGTCATCGATCATATGGAGAAACAAATTGATGCTGCTCCGCCAATCTCCAAATTAATTGAACGAGGGTACAACCCGGAACGTATCATTGAAACGGTCACAGGCGGAGATTATCAACTTTTGGAAAACATGCCTGTGCAGTTTAAATGTTCATGTTCAAAGGAGCGTATTGGACGTGCGATGGTCGGGTTGGGAAGCGAGGAAATCCAATCGATGATCACGGAAGATCATGGCGCAGACACGGAATGTCATTTTTGCCATGCCCATTATCAATTTAGCGCTGAGGATTTAATGCAATTGAAAGAAGAAGCGTTGGCTCAGGAGAAACAAGGGGAAAGGTAATCCCGTTGAAGCACAGGCGGCAGTCTTATCTCATTGACAAACGTAACCGATTCCGTTATTATGAATATAATACCAATAAACATACTAGGAATTAAGGGGAGGAAAAACGATGAGCAAAGTGGTCCATTCCATCACTGAATTAATTGGGGACACCCCTCTCGTGAAGGTAAATCGACTAACGGGAGAGGACGATGCCGATGTCTATGTAAAGCTTGAATTTTACAACCCGGGAAGTTCTGTGAAAGACCGTATCGCCTTGGCCATGATTGAAAGGGCTGAAGAGGAAGGGGAGCTAAACCCCGGGGACACGATTATAGAAGCGACCAGTGGAAATACAGGTATAGGGCTCGCGATGGTTGCTGCTGCCAAAGGGTACCGCTCCCTTCTTGTCATGCCGGACACAATGAGTCAGGAACGCCGTAACTTGTTAAAAGCATACGGTGCCGAGCTCGTGCTCACACCCGGAGCCGAGGGAATGGGCGGAGCCATCCGTAAAACCAATGAATTGGCAGAAGAAAAGGGTTATTTTGTACCGGAGCAGTTTGAGAATCAGGCCAACGTGGATATTCATCGGGAAACGACGGGCCGGGAATTGCTTGAACAAGTGGACGGGCAAATCGATGCATTCGTAGCCGGGATAGGTACAGGCGGTACGATCACCGGTGCCGGTCGACTATTAAAAGAACACTATCCGAACCTTAAGAACATTGCTGTCGAACCGGCGGACGCACCAGTGTTGTCCGGTGGCGAGAAAGGACCTCATAAAATCCAAGGCATTGGTGCCGGGTTTGTGCCGGGAATTTTGGATACGGAAATCTATGATGAAATTGCGACAGCAACAACCGAGCAGTCTTTTGAATACGCTCGACGTGCAGCTCGTGAAGAAGGTATTCTCGGTGGCATTTCTTCCGGCGCTGCGCTTTATGTAGCTTTGGAAGAAGCTAAAAAGCAAGGAAAAGGGAAGAAAGTCGTCGCCGTGATCCCATCTAACGGTGAACGCTATTTAAGTACACCCCTTTATCAGTTTGATGATGAGTAATGAGATGTTTGCTTATCTTCCTACCGGAGAAACAAGTGCTGAGCCTTGTTTCTCCGGTTTTTTTGCTTTTAAAATTAAGAAACCGGTCATTGAACGCCCCTTCTGTCAATGATAAACTATAAAGGAGTTATGAGAGGAGTATAGACGAGCGGAGGGAAGAAGAGATGATAGTTGTGATTGATAATTATGATTCATTTACGTATAATCTCGTTCAATATTTGGGTGAACTAGGTGAAGAATGTTTGGTGAAGCGTAACGATGAAACGTCGGTGAAGGAGATCGCGGAGATGCAACCGCACCGGTTAGTGATATCGCCGGGGCCCTGTGATCCTGACCAAGCCGGAATCACACTGGAAGCGGTTCGGTATTTTAGCGGCCGGATTCCCGTTCTCGGCGTTTGCTTGGGGTATCAGGCTATTGGTCAAGTTTTCGGCGGCAAAGTCGTACGGGCGTCCCGGTTGATGCACGGAAAGACCTCCCGTTTGATGCATGATAATCAAACATTGTATAAAGGGATTCCTCAGGAAACGGAAGTCATGAGGTATCATTCTTTAACGGTGGAATCGGATTCTCTGCCTCATTGCCTGGAAAGAACGGCTTGGACGGAAGAAGGAGAACTGATGGGTTTTCGTCACTGTAGCCATCCGACGGAGGGCGTCCAATTTCACCCGGAATCGATCATGTCCGAACATGGAAAAGAGATGCTCGCCCAATGGTTGACTTCGTATACAACTCTTGATCTTTTGGGCGTTTAATTGAAAGACCGGCATGTCTAAAAGGCATGACATTCGGATTTGCAAAGAAGGGATTAAGATAATGGGTAGCAAACGTTTAATTCATGGAGATACTTGGACACTCGATTTTTCCAAAAAAACAATGGTGATGGGTGTGTTAAATGTAACCCCCGATTCATTTTCCGATGGGGGTTTTTATCGTAATGTTGATCAGGCGGTGACAAGAGCTAGGGAAATGACGGCAGAGGGTGCTGATATGATTGATATCGGCGGTGAATCCACACGTCCCGGCTTTGAACCGGTGTCTGTGGAAGATGAACTTTCCCGGGTGTTGCCGGTGATTCGTGCTGTTTCTAACGCCGTTGATGTCCCGATTTCGATTGATACGTATAAAGCTGAAACGGCTAGACAGGCGGTAGGCGCAGGCGCTGATATGATTAATGACATTTGGGGCGTTAAATACGATAAGCAAATGGCAGTAGTTGCAGCGGAAGCCCAAGTGCCCATCATTCTGACGCATAATCGGGAAAAGCCGGCCTATGATGATCTTATTCCGGAGATTATTGCTGATTTGAAGGAAAGCATCGATATCTGTACATCCGCCGGGGTGAAACATTCCAACATCATTGTTGATCCCGGAGTTGGTTTCGGGAAATCACACGAGGATAATTTGGAAACGATGCGTCGTTTGAATGAAATTGTGGCGCTTGGCTATCCGGTTTTATTGGGGACATCCCGAAAATCAATCATAGCCAAAACGCTCAACCTCCCGGCTCATGAACGTGTAGAAGGCACCGGAGCGACGGTAAGCCTTGGCATTGAACGCGGTTGCGATATCGTGCGCGTGCATGACGTGAAAGAAATGGCACGAACGGTACAGATGATGGACGCCATGCTCGGAAAAGGAAAGGTTGGGGTCCCGTTTGGATAAGGTGTTTGTGACAGGCATGACATTCTACGCGTACCACGGTGTTTTTCCGGAAGAAAATAAGCTCGGACAGCGTTTTACAGTAGATGTTGTATTGGAAGCTGATTTAAAGGAAGCAACCGACCGTGATGATATCAGGAAAAGCGTTGATTATGGAGAGGTATATGAAGTAACAAAACGAGTCGTGGAAGGGCAAACGTATAACTTGGTAGAATCGATTGCCGAAGAAGTAGCCGCACAAATGCTGAAGGTTTTTTCCATTGTGGCACGGACAACGGTGAAAGTAATAAAACCTGACCCTCCCATCCCCGGCCATTATGATCATGTTGCGATTGAAATTGTGAGGGATCGGTAAATGAATACCGCTTATGTTGCCCTCGGCTCCAATATGGGGGACCGGGCCGGGTATCTGCAGAAAGCTCTAAGAGAAATGAGTCATGAGCAGGCGATCCGAATAGGCTTGGTGTCATCGATCTATGAAACCGAACCGGTAGGTGTTGAATCACAGCCTTATTTTCTTAATATGGCTATCGCGGTAAAAACCGATGAGCCCGCTGATGGTTTATTGGAAAAACTGCAATCGATCGAGTTACGGTTGGACCGCGTTCGGAACAAGGAACGAAACGGTCCGAGAACGATGGATCTTGACATTCTTTTATTTAACGATGAGAATATGGAGAAGAATGGGTTGTGCATCCCTCATCCGCGTATGCACGAGCGTGCTTTTGTGCTCGTTCCCATGGCAGAAATAGCTCCTCGAGAAGTAATTCCGACTGATAAACAAACGATCGAGCATCTTTTATATTCAATGCCGGAAAGACTTAGAAAGGAAGTCCGATTATGGAAACGACAAGGGCAGGGGGAAGAGTTCGGGCTTTTCGAAAATTGAAAGGCTATACCCAGCAAAGCTTTGCCAAGAAAATGCATATGTCCGTCTCTGTGGTCGGTGAAATCGAACGCGGAACAAGACCGGCGGAAGAAGATTTTATTAAACGTGCATCCGATCTTTTGGACGTTTCGATGGAAGAGTTGTTGGGTGAAAATCAATTTGAGGATCAAAGTCGGTGAGATACATGTTACAAATCGGAAATATTAAAATGGAAAACCAAGTGGTTGTTGCGCCTATGGCCGGTGTAAGCAACCCCGCGTTTCGTTTAATTGCCAAGGAGTTTGGTTCCGGCCTTGTTTGTGCCGAAATGATCAGCGACAAGGCTATTTTACATGAGAATGAAAAATCCATGAGAATGCTATATGTGGATGAACGGGAAAAACCCCTCAGCTTGCAAATTTTCGGGGGGAGCAAAGAATCGCTCGTTGCCGCTGCTCAAGTGGTTGATCAGCAAACGAACGCAAATATTATCGATATTAATATGGGCTGCCCGGTTCCGAAAGTGACGAAATGCGATGCCGGGGCACGCTGGTTGCTCGATCCTGATAAAATTTATGATATGGTCGACGTGGTCGTCCGCAATGTACAAAAACCGGTGACCGTGAAGATGAGGACCGGCTGGGACGACGATCATGTTTATGTGCTTGAAAACGCGCGGGCGGTGGAGTCGGCAGGAGGTCAAGCAGTTTCGGTGCATGGCCGGACGCGCTATCAAATGTATGAAGGTTTGGCGGATTGGGACCTTATTCGGGAAGTGAAAGAGACGGTGAACATTCCCGTAATCGGAAATGGGGATGTCAATACCCCTCAAGATGCCAAACGTTTGCTTGAGGAAACTGGTGTTGATGGCGTGATGATTGGACGTGCAGCATTAGGCAATCCGTGGATGTTATACCGTACGGTGAAATATTTGGAAGATGGCTCGTTACCCGATGAACCTAACGCCAAAGAAAAAATAGACGTCTGTATGCTTCATATGGATCGTTTGATTGATTTAAAAGGCGAAAAGATTGCGGTTCGTGAAATGAGAAAACATGCAGGATGGTATTTGAAAGGGATGCGCGGCAATGGAAAAGTGCGGGGCAAGATTAATGAACTCGACCATAGAGATGAAGTGGCAGATGTCTTGTACCGATTTGTCGAGGACTTGGAAGAAGTGGCCGCTGTGCAATAGACGGAAGTCAGATTTCAGAGGCCAGAGGTCGGAAAGCCCTTTTTCGAGATATAAAGAATAATCTTCCAACTCCCGGCTTCCGAAGTCTGATCTCCGGAATCGCGGGCGCTTACCAACGGGATAAAGGGAAACTTCCATCAGAGGGGCTTTTTCTCTGGTAGGGAAGCCGACAACACCGCTACGTCCTGTGGCAATGCCGGCACTAACACCTCCTGTGCGTCGCAATCGGGGTGTTAGATGCCCGCTTTTCCGGGGCCCGGGATTGCGGGCGCTTATTACCGGGACAAGCAGTGGGCTAACAGCGGGAAGAAGTGTGCTGCCAGTGCTTAGGCTGGCAGCTTTTTATAGGATCGAGGAGTGGCGCCGGTTGTCTTGACCCGTTTCAGCAACCGGCAGTTTCGTTCTGGAAAGGAGAGATGATGATATGACAAAGGACAATCAGCAAAATGATCAAATGCTAGTGCGTCTTGAAAAATTGCAACAGTTGCAAGCACAAGGGTATAATCCGTTTGGTTTACGTTTCGATCGCACCCATACAGCTGAAGCGATGCACGAGTCCTATGGCGAATACAGCAAAGATGAATTGGAAGAAAAAGAAGGGGAAGAGGCGATAGCTGTTGCCGGTCGCTTGATGACCAAGCGCGGAAAAGGGAAAGCCGGTTTTGCCCACATTCAGGATCTCAGCGGTCAAATACAATTGTACGTCCGCAAGGATGCCGTCGGCGAAGACCAGTACGAGCGATTTCAGTCCTGTGATATCGGTGATATTGTCGCTGTTGAGGGAGCCGCTTTCAAAACGAAGGTTGGAGAATTATCCGTTAAGGCTAATGATTTTCATCTGCTTACAAAATCATTGCGTCCGCTCCCGGACAAACACCACGGATTAAAGGATATCGAACATCGTTACCGACAACGTTACCTTGACCTTATCGTAAACCCGGACGTTCAGGAAACGTTCATCAAACGAGGGCGAATTTTACAATCGATGCGCCGCTATTTGGACGCTCAAGGTTTTCTTGAAGTTGAAACGCCGATGATGCACCAAATCCCCGGCGGAGCCTCTGCTCGTCCATTTGTCACACATCATAACGCATTGGACATTGATCTTTATATGCGAATCGCGATTGAACTTCATTTGAAACGTTTAATTGTCGGCGGCCTTGAAAAAGTGTATGAGATCGGGCGTGTATTTCGAAATGAAGGTGTCTCGACAAGACACAATCCTGAATTCACGATGATTGAATTATACGAGGCTTATGCTGATTTCCGGGATATCATGTCCTTAACGGAAAATTTGATCGCTCATATCACGAAAGATATCCATGGGGAAATGCAGGTGCAATATGGCGATGAAACGATTGATCTTTCTCCCTCATGGCGCCGCGTCCACATGGCAGATTTGATAAAAGAAGAAACAGGTGTGAATTTCTGGGCAGAAATGAGCGATGGGGAAGCCCATCAACTTGCGAAAGAGCATCGCGTCCAAGTGGACAATCATATGACATTTGGTCATATCGTAAATGAGTTCTTTGAGCAACTCGTGGAAGAGAAGCTCGTGCAGCCTACATTCGTTTATGGCCACCCGGTAGCCATCTCTCCGTTGGCACGTCAGAATGCAGAAGACCCCCGTTTTACGGACCGGTTTGAATTGTTTATCGTTGGACGGGAACATGCCAATGCCTTTACGGAATTAAACGACCCTGTAGATCAACGAAAAAGGTTTGAAGAACAGGTCAAAGCGCGAGAACGCGGAGATGACGAAGCGCAAATGATGGACGAGGACTTTTTGGAAGCATTGGAATACGGGATGCCCCCTACGGGTGGATTAGGGATCGGTATTGATCGCCTCGTCATGTTGCTGACAAATTCCTCGTCGATCCGCGATGTACTTTTGTTCCCGCAAATGAAAGCCAAGGATTAAAAAAGACACTGCATTGGTTTTAGCGCTAATGCAGTGTGCATATTCAGTTCGTCGTGGCTTCCATTTCGCTTCGAAATAACACGGTGGTAAAAGAACCCAGCAAACACATTTTGTAGCGGGCACTCTCTACTAATGGCGGCAACCCCCATCAAGTCAGTATTTTAGAAGCAGTGGATCGCTTGCGCATCCGAGCGCTAAAAATTGTAGAAATTTACCCTTGTCATAAACGTCGTGAGGTGGTATATTTTTATTTGTCGTTGCCTTGGGCAACAAAGCCCAACAACATTTATAAAAAAAATTGTTGACATCATTTTTTGATGGTGGTAACATTATAAGAGTCGCCGTAAGGAAAAGCGACATCATCATTTGCCCTTTGAAAACTGAATGAAAGCCAAGCGAACGAATATATTAAAGCAAGAGTCAGCGCGACGCGCACCCCCGTGTGCGAAGCGGAACTTTTTATGGAGAGTTTGATCCTGGCTCAGGACGAACGCTGGCGGCGTGCCTAATACATGCAAGTCGAGCGGGCCTCCGGAGGTGCTTGCACCTCCGGAAGGCCAGCGGCGGACGGGTGAGTAACACGTGGGCAACCTGCCTTGAAGTGCGGGATAACACCGGGAAACCGGTGCTAATACCGCATACGTCCTCTTTCGCGCCTGCGAGAGGGGAGAAAGACGGTCGATGGCCGTCGCTCGAAGAGGGGCCCGCGGCGCATTAGCTTGTTGGTGGGATCAAAGCCTACCAAGGCGACGATGCGTTGCCGACCTGAGAGGGTGATCGGCCACACTGGGACTGAGACACGGCCCAGACTCCTGCGGGAGGCAGCAGTAGGGAATCATCCGCAATGGGCGCAAGCCTGACGGTGCAACGCCGCGTGAGTGAGGAAGGTTTTCGGATCGTAAAGCTCTGTTGTGAGGGAAGAACAGCTCTTGGAGGAAATGCCGGGAGTTTGCCGGTACCTCACCAGAAAGCCCCGGCTAACTACGTGCCAGCAGCCGCGGTAATACGTAGGGGGCAAGCGTTGTCCGGAATTATTGGGCGTAAAGGGCACGCAGGCGGTACGGCAAGTCTGATGTGAAAGGCCGGCGCTCAACGCCGGAATGGCATTGGAAACTGTCGCACTTGAGTACAGAAGAGGAGAGTGGAATTCCACGTGTAGCGGTGAAATGCGTAGAGATGTGGAGGAACACCAGTGGCGAAGGCGACTCTCTGGTCTGTGACTGACGCTGAGGTGCGAAAGCGTGGGGAGCGAACAAGATTAGATACCTTGGTAGTCCACGCCGTAAACGATGAGTGCTAGGTGTTAGGGGTTTCGATACCCGTAGTGCCGAAGCAAACGCAATAAGCACTCCGCCTGGGGAGTACGACCGCAAGGTTGAAACTCAAAGGAATTGACGGGGGCCCGCACAAGCGGTGGAGCATGTGGTTTAATTCGAAGCAACGCGAAGGACCTTACCAGGCCTTGACATCCTCTGATCGCCTTGGAGACAAGGTTTCCCCTTTGGGGCAGAGTGACAGGTGGTGCATGGTTGTCGTCAGCTCGTGTCGTGAGATGTTGGGTTAAGTCCCGTAACGAGCGCAACCCTTGAATGTCGTTGCCAGCATTAAGTTGGGCACTCGACATTGACTGCCGGTGACAAACCGGAGGAAGGCGGGGATGACGTCAAATCATCATGCCCCTTATGGCCTGGGCGACACACGTGCTACAATGGACGGTACAACGGGCAGCGAAGCCGCGAGGTGGAGCGAATCCCCGCAAAAGCCGTTCTCAGTTCGGATTGCAGGCTGCAACCCGCCTGCATGAAGCTGGAATCGCTAGTAATCGCGGATCAGCATGCCGCGGTGAATACGTTCCCGGGCCTTGTACACACCGCCCGTCACACCACGAGAGCCGGCAACACCCGAAGTCGGTGAGCGAACCCTGATGGGACGCAGCCGCCGAAGGTGGGGCTGGTGATTGGGGTGAAGTCGTAACAAGGTATCCCTACCGGAAGGTGGGGATGGATCACCTCCTTTCTAAGGAGCTTATCGGCCCTTCCAAGCGAAGGGCCGGAGGCAAGCGCTTCGGCTTTCATTCAGTTTTGAGCGGGCAACTGCTCAAACAAGACGTTCTTTGAAAACTGAATAACGCGAGTAAGTTTGAAACGACACACACCGGGTGTCAACAAGAAACGAGCGTTTCTTAGAAAGACCCATTCCTAATGTGGTTAAACAAGGAAGGGCGCACGGTGGATGCCTTGGCACTAGGCGCCGATGAAGGACGGGACGAACACCGATATGCTTCGGGGAGCTGTAAGTATGCGTGGATCCGGAGATGTCCGAATGGGGGAACCCCTTCTCCGTCATGGGAGAAGATCATCTGCCCAACAGATTAAGCAGATGAAGGCAAACCCGGCGAACTGAAACATCTTAGTAGCCGGAGGAAGAGAAAGCAAACGCGATTTCCTGAGTAGCGGCGAGCGAAACGGAAGGTAGCCCAAACCAAGCGGCTTGCCGCTTGGGGTTGTAGGACACGCCATATGGAGTGATAAAGGGACGGTGTAGCGGAAGCGACTTGGAACGGTCCGTCGCAGAAGGTAAGAGCCCTGTACGCGAAACACTGTCCTCTCCGGCGTGGATCCTGAGTACGGCGGGACACGAGAAATCCCGTCGGAATCCGGGAGGACCATCTCCCAAGGCTAAATACGCCCTAGTGACCGATAGTGAACCAGTACCGTGAGGGAAAGGTGAAAAGCACCCCGGGAGGGGAGTGAAAGAGAACCTGAAACCGTGTGCCTACAGGTGGTCAGAGCCCGTTCATGGGTGATGGCGTGCCTTTTGTAGAATGAACCGGCGAGTGACGATGACGTGCAAGGTTAAGTTGAAGAGACGGAGCCGCAGCGAAAGCGAGTCTGAAGTGGGCGAGTGAGTACGTCGACGTCGACCCGAAACCGTGTGATCTACCCATGTCCAGGGTGAAGGTCGGGTAACACCGACTGGAGGCCCGAACCCACGTAAGTTGAAAATTACGGGGATGAGGGGTGGGTAGGGGTGAAATGCCAATCGAACACGGAGATAGCTGGTTCTCCCCGAAATAGCTTTAGGGCTAGCCTCGGAGGAAAGAGTCCTGGAGGTAGAGCACGGATTGGATGAGGGGTCCCTACAGGATTACCGAGTTCAGTCAAACTCCGAATGCCAGCGACTTGTTCTCCGGGAGTCAGACGGCGAGTGCTAAGATCCGTCGTCAAGAGGGAAACAACCCGGACCACCGGCTAAGGTCCCCAAGTATGGGTTAAGTGGGAAAGGATGTGGCGTTGCTTAGACAACCAGGATGTTGGCTTAGAAGCAGCCATCATTGAAAGAGTGCGTAATAGCTCACTGGTCGAGTGACGCTGCGCCGAAAATGTACCGGGGCTAAACCCATCACCGAAGCCGTGGACCCGACACGTAGTGTCGGGTGGTAGGGGAGCGTTCTGTAGGCAGAGAAGGTCGACCGAGAGGACGGCTGGAGCGTACAGAAGTGAGAATGCCGGTATGAGTAGCGAAAAGAAGGGTGAGAATCCCTTCCGTCGAAAACCTAAGGTTTCCTGAGGAAGGCTCGTCCGCTCAGGGTTAGTCGGGGCCTAAGCTGAGGCCGAAAGGCGTAGGCGATGGATAACTGGTGGAAATTCCAGTACCACCGATGGCTGTTGGACCGAAGGGGGGGACGCAGAAAGGTAGGGAGAGCGCGCTTATGGAAAAGCGCGTCGAAGCGTCCGAGGCTGTTGGGCAGGCAAATCCGCCCAACGAGAAGGCTGAGGCGTGACCGCGAGGGAAAATGAGTACCGAAGTCCCTGATCCTCCGCTGCCGAGAAAAGCCTCTAGGAAGGTCATCGGTGCCCGTACCGCAAACCGACACAGGTAGGTGGGATGAGAATTCTAAGACGCGCGGGAGAACTCTCGTTAAGGAACTCGGCAAAATGACCCCGTAACTTCGGGAGAAGGGGTGCTCTTGCGGGTGCAAGCCTGCGGGAGCCGCAGTGACAAGGCCCAAGCGACTGTTTACCAAAAACACAGGTCTCTGCGAAGTCGAAAGACGAAGTATAGGGGCTGACACCTGCCCGGTGCTGGAAGGTTAAGAGGAGGGCTTAGCCCCAAAAGGGCGAAGGTCCGAATTGAAGCCCCAGTAAACGGCGGCCGTAACTATAACGGTCCTAAGGTAGCGAAATTCCTTGTCGGGTAAGTTCCGACCCGCACGAAA
The DNA here is from genome assembly GCF_003336365.1 of Salicibibacter kimchii. GTDB lineage: Bacteria > Bacillota > Bacilli > Bacillales > Marinococcaceae > Salicibibacter > Salicibibacter kimchii. The sequence continues at coordinate 2,315,724 of NZ_CP031092.1, forward strand.
GGTGCAACGACTTGGGCACTGTCTCAACGAGAGACCCGGTGAAATTATATGACCTGTGAAGATGCAGGTCCCCCGCGACTGGACGGAAAGACCCCATGGAGCTTTACTGTAGCTTGATATTGGGTTTTGATATTGCTTGTACAGGATAGGCAGGAGCCAAGGAATCCGGAGCGCTAGCTTCGGAGGAGGCGCTGGTGGGATACTGCCCTTGCGATATGAAAATCCTAACCTCGAGCCGTGACCCGGTTCAGGGACAGTGTCTGGTGGGCAGTTTGACTGGGGCGGTCGCCTCCTAAAAGGTAACGGAGGCGCCCCAAGGTTCCCTCAGAATGGTTGGAAATCATTCGTAGCGTGCAAAGGCAGAAGGGAGCTTGACTGCGAGACATACAGGTCGAGCAGGGACGAAAGTCGGGCTTAGTGATCCGGCGGCACCGCATGGAAGGGCCGTCGCTCAACGGATAAAAGCTACCCTGGGGATAACAGGCTAATCTCCCCCAAGAGTCCACATCGACGGGGAGGTTTGGCACCTCGATGTCGGCTCATCGCATCCTGGGGCTGAAGTCGGTCCCAAGGGTTGGGCTGTTCGCCCATTAAAGCGGTACGCGAGCTGGGTTCAGAACGTCGTGAGACAGTTCGGTCCCTATCCGTCGCGGGCGCAGGAAATTTGAGAGGAGCTGTCCTTAGTACGAGAGGACCGGGATGGACACACCGCTGGTGTACCAGTTGTTCCGCCAGGAGCATGGCTGGGTAGCTACGTGTGGATCGGATAAGTGCTGAAAGCATCTAAGCACGAAGCCGACCTCAAGATGAGATTTCCCGCGAGACCCCTTAAAGACGATAAGGTAGATAGGTCTGGTGTGGAAGCGTGGCGACACGTGGAGCTGACAGATACTAATCGGTCAAACGGTTTATCCACACATGGGTCCCCCGGTAGTGGTCAAACGAAAGCGTTATTCAGTTTTGGGAGAATGTCTCCCCCAGTCAGGTGGCGATAGCGAAGAGGCCCCACCCGTTCCCATGCCGAACACGGAAGTTAAGCTCTTCAGCGCCGATGGTAATCGGGCGGCAACGCCCCGTGAGCGTAGGACGTCGCCTGGCGATTTTGTGGAGGGTTAGCTCAGTTGGGAGAGCATCTGCCTTACAAGCAGGGGGTCGGCGGTTCGAGCCCGTCACCCTCCACCATCTTGCCGGTCTAGCTCAATTGGCAGAGCAACTGACTTGTAATCAGTAGGTTGGGGGTTCAATTCCTCTGGCCGGCACCATTTTACATAGCATAATGAGCCATTAGCTCAGTTGGCAGAGCATCTGACTTTTAATCAGAGGGTCGGAGGTTCGAATCCTCCATGGCTCACCATTTTAGCGGGAGTAGTTCAGCGGTAGAACACCACCTTGCCAAGGTGGGGGTCGCGAGTTCGAATCTCGTCTTCCGCTCCATAGGCGCCCGTAGCTCAATTGGATAGAGCGTCTGACTACGGATCAGAAGGTTAGGGGTTCGACTCCTCTCGGGCGCGCCATTTTTCTAGAGGTTGGAAGTGAAAGGTTAGAAATTGGTGTGAAAGTATTCGCTCCGAAGGAAAAGCAAGCAATCTAACTTCAAACCTCTAATATCTAAGTTCTAGTACGGGAAGTAGCTCAGCTTGGCAGAGCACTTGGTTTGGGACCAAGGGGTCGCAGGTTCAAATCCTGTCTTCCCGACCATTTATATTAGAAAGTGGGGCCTTAGCTCAGCCGGGAGAGCGCCTGCTTTGCACGCAGGAGGTCAGCGGTTCGATCCCGCTAGGCTCCACCATTGATTTGCCCTTTGAAAACTGAATGAAAGCCAAGCGAACGAATATATTAAAGCAAGAGTCAGCGCGACGCGCACCCCCGTGTGCGAAGCGGAACTTTTTATGGAGAGTTTGATCCTGGCTCAGGACGAACGCTGGCGGCGTGCCTAATACATGCAAGTCGAGCGGGCCTCCGGAGGTGCTTGCACCTCCGGAAGGCCAGCGGCGGACGGGTGAGTAACACGTGGGCAACCTGCCTTGAAGTGCGGGATAACACCGGGAAACCGGTGCTAATACCGCATACGTCCTCTTTCGCGCCTGCGAGAGGGGAGAAAGACGGTCGATGGCCGTCGCTCGAAGAGGGGCCCGCGGCGCATTAGCTTGTTGGTGGGATCAAAGCCTACCAAGGCGACGATGCGTTGCCGACCTGAGAGGGTGATCGGCCACACTGGGACTGAGACACGGCCCAGACTCCTGCGGGAGGCAGCAGTAGGGAATCATCCGCAATGGGCGCAAGCCTGACGGTGCAACGCCGCGTGAGTGAGGAAGGTTTTCGGATCGTAAAGCTCTGTTGTGAGGGAAGAACAGCTCTTGGAGGAAATGCCGGGAGTTTGCCGGTACCTCACCAGAAAGCCCCGGCTAACTACGTGCCAGCAGCCGCGGTAATACGTAGGGGGCAAGCGTTGTCCGGAATTATTGGGCGTAAAGGGCACGCAGGCGGTACGGCAAGTCTGATGTGAAAGGCCGGCGCTCAACGCCGGAATGGCATTGGAAACTGTCGCACTTGAGTACAGAAGAGGAGAGTGGAATTCCACGTGTAGCGGTGAAATGCGTAGAGATGTGGAGGAACACCAGTGGCGAAGGCGACTCTCTGGTCTGTGACTGACGCTGAGGTGCGAAAGCGTGGGGAGCGAACAAGATTAGATACCTTGGTAGTCCACGCCGTAAACGATGAGTGCTAGGTGTTAGGGGTTTCGATACCCGTAGTGCCGAAGCAAACGCAATAAGCACTCCGCCTGGGGAGTACGACCGCAAGGTTGAAACTCAAAGGAATTGACGGGGGCCCGCACAAGCGGTGGAGCATGTGGTTTAATTCGAAGCAACGCGAAGGACCTTACCAGGCCTTGACATCCTCTGATCGCCTTGGAGACAAGGTTTCCCCTTTGGGGCAGAGTGACAGGTGGTGCATGGTTGTCGTCAGCTCGTGTCGTGAGATGTTGGGTTAAGTCCCGTAACGAGCGCAACCCTTGAATGTCGTTGCCAGCATTAAGTTGGGCACTCGACATTGACTGCCGGTGACAAACCGGAGGAAGGCGGGGATGACGTCAAATCATCATGCCCCTTATGGCCTGGGCGACACACGTGCTACAATGGACGGTACAACGGGCAGCGAAGCCGCGAGGTGGAGCGAATCCCCGCAAAAGCCGTTCTCAGTTCGGATTGCAGGCTGCAACCCGCCTGCATGAAGCTGGAATCGCTAGTAATCGCGGATCAGCATGCCGCGGTGAATACGTTCCCGGGCCTTGTACACACCGCCCGTCACACCACGAGAGCCGGCAACACCCGAAGTCGGTGAGCGAACCCTGATGGGACGCAGCCGCCGAAGGTGGGGCTGGTGATTGGGGTGAAGTCGTAACAAGGTATCCCTACCGGAAGGTGGGGATGGATCACCTCCTTTCTAAGGAGCTTATCGGCCCTTCCAAGCGAAGGGCCGGAGGCAAGCGCTTCGGCTTTCATTCAGTTTTGAGCGGGCAACTGCTGCTCCTACATATTTTAACAGATGGGCCTGTAGCTCAGTTGGTGAGAGCGCACGCCTGATAAGCGTGAGGTCGGTGGTTCGAGTCCACTCAGGCCCACCATCTAACGATAGTTAAAATGGGGCCTTAGCTCAGCCGGGAGAGCGCCTGCTTTGCACGCAGGAGGTCAGCGGTTCGATCCCGCTAGGCTCCACCATTTATAAGAGATGATACAGACGGCATTGCGGTCTGTTTTTTTATGGAATTCAATGGCTAAGTGGTGCATGGAAACTTGGTCTTTTTTATGTTCACTCCCCTATACTCCCTCCATTCCCTTCCTTTAGCGATCATCCCTAGGATAGACTGTCGCCTATTTCTGCTCGTTTGCAGCCGCTGAAGAGGTTGAAGCAAATGTTAGCCTTATGGCATGAATGTTTTTATTTCAGGCTATCCTGTTACTGTGGATGCCTTCTTTACAGAAACTTCAAGGAAAGTGAGGCACGTGCTGACTTGAAAATGCATTAATTTTGTATTATATTAAAGTCAAAGATAGTCAAGGTCAGGGGGTGGGTAAGATGGGGAATAACATTTCTGATGTCATTGAAAATTATATAAAATCGATTTTGACCGATGAAAAACAGAATTTAATTGAAATAAAAAGAAGTGAACTTGCCAAGCACTTTGAATGTGTACCGTCGCAAATTAACTATGTGATTCGTACCAGATTTACCGTTGAAAAAGGCTATTTAGTTGAAAGTAAACGTGGAGGCGGCGGTTATATTCGAATTACGAAAGTACGGCATGCGGATCATCAGGAATTATGTGATCAATTAATTGACCACATCGGGAGGACCATTGATCAAAGGACGGGAAAAAGTGTTGTTCTTCGCTTATTGGAAGAGGGGGCCATCAGCAAGCGAGAAGGGAATATGATGCTCGCGGCGATCGAACGAGAGGTTATCGCTCTTCCGGTTCCTGCTCACCGAGATACGATCAGGGCTAATGTTTTGAAAGCAATGCTTACGAGTTTAAAGTATAAGACTTAATTTAGAGGGGAAGTGGGTTCGTGCAGTGTCAGGAATGTAATCAACGACAGGCAACCCTGCATTTCACGAAGATTGTTAATGCGAAAAAAACAGAGATGCATTTATGCGAAATGTGTGCTAAAGAAAAAGGTGATGAATTCGCGGGTTCAAATAGTTATTCCATTCATGACCTCCTGTCGGGTTTGTTGAATGTAGACCCAAGCACGGGGAGCGGCGAAGGTTATTCCCAGCAGGTGGGGCAGGCATACACCTTGCAATGTCCTAAGTGCAGCATGCATTATAAAGATTTTATAAACAACAGCCGTTTTGGTTGTTCTTACTGTTATGAAGCGTTTAGTGCCAAGCTTGACCCGATTCTTAAACGTGTGCATGGAGGAAATCATACACACACCGGAAAAATTCCGAAGCGTCAGGGCGGCCGACTAAAGTTGAAAAGAGAAATATCCTCATTAAAAACGAAAATGCAAACGCACATCGATCGTGAAGAATTTGAACACGCGGCCGAGGTTCGCGATAAAATTCGGGAACTGCAGGAAGCCAAAGAGAAGGAGGAGGGGCTATAATGTCTTTGGAGCAATTCATCTCTAACGCAATCAGTCCGTGGATGAAAGATCCCGGCCCTGACGATGACATTGTGATGAGTACCCGCATTCGGTTAGCTCGTAACCTTGAAGATTACCCCTTCCCTTCTTCCACATCCCAGGAGGCGGCGAGGGCACTCTACAAACATGTTTATGAACAGTTGTCCCGAACAAGCAATGAAAAGGTCGGGAAATTGATATGGTTACCGATGGATGGGCTTTCAAAAATTGAAAAGACGGTTCTTGTCGAAAAGCATTTAACGAGCCCACAGCTTGCTGAAGAATCTGAGCAAGGTGCTGTTGTATTGAATAACGATGAAACGATCAGTATGATGGTAAATGAGGAAGACCATTTAAGAATCCAATGTTTATCTCCCGGCTTTCAATTATCCGAAGGCTATGAAGCTGCAGATGAGCTTGATGATTGGATTGAATCCCATGTAACCTATGCATTTGATGAAAAAAAAGGATATTTAACGAGTTGCCCCACAAATGTGGGCACAGGTATGCGAGCTTCGGTTATGATGCATTTGCCCGCGCTTGTCACAACGCAGCAATTAAATCGAATTTTGCCTGCCGTTAGTCAGTTGGGATTTGTTGTTAGAGGAATTTACGGAGAAGGCAGCGAAGCTAGAGGGAACCTGTTCCAAATTTCTAATCAGATGACGTTGGGCAAATCAGAAGAGGATATTATCGAGGAATTGCGCGGCGTGGTGCTCCAACTGATCGAAAGGGAGCGAAACACCCGGCGGGAATTGCTGAAGCACAATCAATTACAGCTTTCTGACCAGGTTCATCGGTCCTATGGTATTTTGGCAAACAGTCGCATCATAGAATCGAAGGAAGCCGCTAATCACCTGTCCACGCTTCGGCTAGGGATTGATTTGGATTTAATCCGAGGCATAGAGGGTAATATTCTTAATGAGTTGATGGTTTTAATTCAGCCTGCGTTTTTACAACAGTTTGCAGAACAGGGATTAACGGCGGATGGCCGAGATGAGCGTCGGGCAACGTTAATTCGCGAAAGATTGAAGCTTGAAACTATACAAGACGGAGGTGGCGAAACATGATGTTTGGCCGTTTTACAGAGAGAGCACAAAAGGTACTCGCGCTTGCCCAAGAAGAGGCTGTACGGCTTGGCCATACAAATATTGGAACCGAGCATATTCTGTTGGGTTTGTTACGGGAAGGGGAAGGCATTGCCGCTAAAGCATTGCAAGCACTAAACCTCGGTCCCGAGCATGTCCAGCAAGAAGTGGAGAATCTTATAGGCCAAGAAGCAAACGGGCAAATGAAAAAACAAACCCCCCATTATACGCCCCGGGCCAAAAAAGTGATTGAACTGTCCATGGATGAAGCGAGAAAGTTAGGCCACTCTTATGTGGGCACCGAGCATATTCTACTTGGCCTCATTCGGGAAGGCGAAGGCGTGGCAGCACGTGTGTTAAACAATTTGGGTGTAAGCTTGAACAAAGCCCGCCAACAAGTGTTGCAATTGCTGGGGAGTAATGAATCTGCCACAAATAACGGACAACAGGGAGGAAGTGCGGGCGGCACTGTAAACACACCTACCCTTGATAGTCTGGCGCGTGACCTTACGGCCGTCGCCAAAGAAGAGAATCTCGATCCGGTGATTGGCAGGGAAAAAGAAATTCAACGTGTCATTCAAATCCTTTCAAGACGGACGAAAAATAACCCAGTGCTCATCGGAGAGCCCGGCGTCGGTAAAACATCTGTCGCCGAAGGATTGGCACAATCGATCATTGCCAATGAAGTTCCGGAAACATTACGCAGCAAACGGGTAATGACCCTGGATATGGGAACCGTGGTTGCCGGTACGAAGTACCGCGGGGAATTTGAGGATCGATTGAAAAAGGTTATGGAAGAAATCCGTCAAGCCGGAAACGTTGTATTGTTTATCGATGAGCTGCATACGTTAATCGGCGCAGGCGGTGCTGAAGGTGCCATCGATGCGTCCAACATTTTGAAACCGTCATTGGCGCGTGGCGATTTGCAATGCATTGGGGCCACAACACTTGATGAATACCGTCGTTATATAGAAAAAGATGCAGCGCTTGAACGCCGTTTCCAGCCTATTCATGTGGATGAACCTACATTGGAAGAATCCACGCAAATCTTGAGTGGCCTGCGTGATCGATATGAAGCACACCATCGGGTAACGATCACAGATGAAGCGATCGAAGAAGCGGTAAGAATGTCTGATCGCTATATCTCTGACCGATTCCTCCCGGATAAAGCGATTGACTTGATCGACGAGGCGGCTTCCAAGGTGAGGCTTCGTTCTTATACAGCTCCGACTGATCTGAAAGAAAGAGAACAACAGCTGGAAGAAACACGCAAGGAAAAAGATGCCGCTGTTCAAAGCCAAGAATTTGAAAAAGCCGCTTCCCTTCGTGATAGTGAACAACGCCTTCGTGAAGAACTGGACGAACTCAAAGATCAATGGAAAGAAAAACAAGGCCAGGAAAATACAGAAGTCGCCATGAATGATATTGCCGAGGTTGTTGCCAGTTGGACGGGAATTCCTGTTACGAAGCTGGCTGAAGAGGAAACAGAACGTCTCTTGCGAATGGAAGATATTCTGCATGACCGAGTGGTCGGGCAAGATGAGGCCGTTGATGCGGTATCAAAAGCGGTACGCCGTGCCCGTGCAGGCCTGAAAGATCCGAACCGCCCTATTGGCTCCTTTATTTTCCTGGGACCGACCGGCGTTGGAAAAACCGAATTGGCCCGTGCCGTGGCGGAAACGCTCTTCGGGGATGAAGAAGCGGTGCTCAGGATCGACATGTCCGAGTATATGGAAAAATATACAACGAGCAGGCTAGTAGGTTCACCGCCCGGTTATGTCGGTTATGATGAGGGTGGCCAACTCACGGAAAAAGTTCGCCAGCGTCCTTATTCCGTCATTTTGTTGGATGAAATTGAAAAAGCGCATCCGGACGTCTTTAATATCTTGCTTCAAGTATTGGAAGACGGACACCTAACGGATTCTAAAGGTCGAAAAGTGGACTTTCGAAACACGGCCATTATTATGACCTCCAACGTGGGGGCTGCGTCGCTGAATAATAAATTCGTTGGATTTACGACCAATACGACAGATCAAAAACACACGGATATGAAAACGAAAGTCATCGACGAACTAAAGAAAACGTTCCGCCCCGAATTCCTAAACCGAATTGATGAAACGATTGTGTTCCACAGCCTTGAAAAGAAACACATTAGACAAATCGTTGGCTTAATGGCCAATGAACTCAAAAAGCGGCTACAGGAACAAGAAGTGGACTTTGAACTTACCGATGAGGCGTTGGAAAAAATCGCCGATGAAGGATTTGATCCCGACTACGGGGCACGTCCACTCCGCCGTGCGTTACAGAAGCAAGTCGAAGACCGCTTATCCGAAGAGTTGTTAAAAGGAAACATCGAAAAAGGGCAAGCAGCGGTTATTGATTATCGTAACGGGGAGTTTGCAGTGGAGTTGAAGTCGAAAGTAACATCGTAAGTATGAAGCCGGGTTCCCCGGCTTTTCTTTTCTCGGTAGGTAAGAAAGTATAAAACTTTTTCCCGCATAAGTGCAACTAGGCTTTCGCCATTAATGCTTGGCGATAAGCCTAGTTTTCTAAAAAACGATTTAGTCAAGCACTGTTTACATACGATGGAGAAAGGAAGAGAATGATGGCGAAAACAAAGACCAAGTTTGTTTGCCAGGAATGTACGTATGAATCCCGGAAGTGGATGGGCCGTTGTCCTTCATGCCAGAATTGGAACACGCTGGTAGAGGAGATGGAGGGGAATGAGCCAAAACGTCCGGGCGGTACGGTGCGTTCCGTGGGGAGTAATCGCCCACAAAAAATCAGTGACGTAAACACCCAAGACGAACCGCGAATGACGACGAAATTATCAGAATTAAATCGTGTTTTAGGCGGGGGAATTGTCCCCGGCTCCCTGGTTCTTGTCGGAGGTGACCCCGGTATTGGCAAGTCAACGCTGCTTTTGCAACTGTCCACACTTTTGGCAGAAGACGAAAAAAAAGTGTTATATATATCCGGAGAGGAATCGGTCAAACAAACAAAAATGCGTGCCGATCGTTTGAAAGCCAAGGCGGATACCTTGTACGTGCTTACCGAAACGGATACGTCATTGATTGATCAGGCAGTGGACATGGTGGAACCGGATGTATTGATCATTGATTCGGTCCAAACCATGCAAACGCCAGATATCTCCTCTGCTCCCGGAAGTGTCGCCCAAGTAAGGGAATCGACGTCTGTTTTTATGAGCATGGCAAAATCCCGGGGTATTTCGGTGTTTGTTGTCGGCCACGTAACAAAACAAGGTTCGATTGCAGGCCCGAAAATGCTGGAACATATGGTGGATGCGGTGCTTTATTTTGAGGGGGAGCGGCATCATACGTTTCGAATTTTGCGTGCAGTGAAAAATCGCTTTGGTTCCACAAATGAAATTGGCATTTTTGATATGAATGAAGAAGGTTTGCAAGAAGTGTTGAATCCGTCGGAAATTTTCTTGGAAGAGCGTTCGGAAGGGGTTGCGGGCGCAACGGTCGTGGCATCCCTTGAAGGAACCCGCCCCGTTTTGGTGGAGTTACAAGCGCTTGTTGCACCGACCAGCTATGCCAATCCCAGACGTACGGCAACCGGTGTGGACCATAACCGTGTGTCCTTGCTGATGGCGGTATTGGAAAAGCGAGTAGGAATGCTGCTTCAAAATCAAGATGCTTATATTAATGTTGCCGGTGGCGTAAAATTGGATGAACCGGCCGTTGATTTGGCGCTGGCGACGAGTATCGCTTCAAGTTTTCGCAATCAGGTGACACGCACGACGGATGTTGCGATCGGTGAAGTAGGTTTGACGGGGGAAATCCGCAGGGTCTCCCGCATTCAGGAAAGGGTAAAGGAAAGCGCGAAACTAGGGTTTGAACGTTGCATCATTCCCGAAAAAAATATGGGTGGCTGGAAAGCCCCCGATGGCATGACATGTGTAGGTGTTGGTTCCTTGGAAGAGGCATTAGATGTGATGCTTGAAAAACGGACGAAAACTTGGGAATAGGAAGTGAAACAAACGATGAGTGACCGCGATCGTGATCATTTTATTAATCACGTATTTCCATTTTTGGCACCCGGAACCCCCTTTAGGGAAGGGGTGGATAATGTATTGCGTGCGAGGACGGGTGGGCTGATTATTGTCGGATTTAGCGAGGACGTTAAAAAGATTGTGGACGGCGGTTTTGAAATTGAGGCAGCATACACCCCTGCCCAACTCTATGAATTGGCAAAAATGGATGGAGCCATTATCCTCAGTAAAAACGTTGATACCATTCTTTATGCAAATGTTCAACTTGTACCCGATAGCAAGATCCATTCAAAGGAAACCGGTATGCGCCACCGCACGGCCGAACGTGTGGCCAAATCTACCGGGGAGCTGGTGATCGCCATTTCTGAACGCCGTCATGTGATTACTTTGTATCAAGGCGACCATCGCTATACGCTTAAAGACATGGGCGTTATTTTAACAAAAGCGAATCAAGCGATTCAGACATTGGAAAAATATAAAGCTGTGTTGGATCAGAGCATTACGAATCTAGGTGCCCTTGAATTTGAGCGTCTTGTCACTTATCAGGATGTTTCCCAAGTGCTTCATCGCGTGGAGATGGTCTTGCGAGTGAAGCGAGAACTAATTACCTATGTGCATGAACTGGGGAATGAAGGCCGACTCATCACGATGCAACTCAATGAAATTTTAACGAACATGGAGCGGGAAGCGTTTTTACTTTTGAAAGACTACGTGAATCATCAAGAAACAGATGCATCCGAAGCCTTCCGTGAATTACAAATTTTATCCGACAAAAAGCCATTAAATGATGAGATAATCCTGCGATTGCTGGGATATACGAAGCCGATCGAAAATCATGACAGGATATTATCCTCACGGGGATACCGGTTGTTGCATCGCATTCCGAGGCTTCCGTCCGTGATTATCGATAATATTGTCGAACATTTCAGTACGTTGGGTGCGATAAGCCAAGCAAATTTAACGGATTTTGGAAAAGTTGAAGGAATTGGAGAAACAAGGGCGAAACTAGTAAAGGAGGGGTTGGAGCGCGTGCAAGAGCAAATGTTTATCGATCGGCACGTTTAATCTTTTTGTGGAAATGGTAAGGTGCAAACTGATAGTATGAGGATACACTAAAAGGAGTGATGGCTCGAAAGGAAGAAATGTAATAAATCGAAGATTCAAAGGTTAAACGGAAATGTTTTTGGCAATAATGAAAAGAGGGAGGTGAATGATATTTTAAAACGAATGGTGCAAGTGTTTTTTGTCGTTATTGGTGGAGCCCTTGGTTTTATATTTATGTCTGAAATTATTTCATCATTGAACGTGCAACTACCTGCCTGGTTGATGAATGAGTATGTGGGCGGGGGCGTTGGTGCACTGTTATTTTTTATTTTATCCCTGTGGGTGGCTGATCCGATTGTTCGAGCGTTAAGTGTTGTTGAGGAAACGATTATAAAGGCACCGATTACAAATGTGTTATTTGGTACCATAGGATTAATGTTTGGACTGATCGTCGCCTTTTTGATCGGGCTTCCGTTGGGAGAAATTCAAATTCCGGTGATCAGCCAGGTCGTCCCGATATTTATGACGATTATTTTAGGTTACTATGGCTTTCGCATTGGTTCTTACAAGCGAGATGAAATCGTTGCCCTTGCCGGCGGCTTTGGCAAGAGTGGTAATAAGGATCGTAAAAAAGGGGACAGCCGGGAAGGGCTAAATGAAACGGAGAGCGAGCGACCGTCGATTCCCATAAAGATTTTTGATACGAGTGTGATCATTGATGGGCGCATTTCCGATGTTTGCCGGACACGTTTTCTGGAGGGAACGATTGTCATTCCCAAATTTGTGCTTGATGAACTGCAACATATTGCTGATTCCTCTGATGCATTGAAGCGGAATCGAGGCAGAAGGGGCCTTGATATTCTTAATCAAATCCAGAAAGAAAGCTCCGTTGAAGTGAAAATCGAGGATATCGATTTCGAAGATGTAGATGCGGTTGATAGTAAGCTTGTGAAATTGGCGCAAAAAACCAATGGTGTTGTGGTGACCAATGATTTTAATTTGAACAAAGTGTGTGATTTGCAGGGCGTGGACGTACTCAATATTAACGATTTGGCCAACGCGGTCAAACCAGTTGTTCTGCCCGGAGAAGGGATGTCTGTGCAGGTGATTAAGGATGGAAAAGAAGAAGGTCAAGGCGTCGGTTATCTTGATGATGGCACGATGATTGTCATCGAAGATGGACGCTCCTATATCGGGCGCCAATTGGACGTTATTGTAACGAGCGTGTTGCAAACGAGCGCCGGCAGGATGATTTTTGCAAAACCAAAATTGCTTGAAAAAGCGCAGTAATGTTCATTTGATAGAGCCCCGATCGTTATAATAGTAATGGTCGGGGCTTCTCTTTTGATCATGCTCGCCTTCGAACTAAAGAACCTGGAAGCCGTTACGTCATCAATGTAGAAGTGATCAAGTCTGCGCCCGGGATGAATTCGGGTGACCTCTGCACAACTTGCTTTTCAAACCCTTCAATTGTATCATAAGATTGTTATTGCAAGGGGGCTAAGAAAGAATGGCGTATACGGTAATTATACCGGCGGCCGGACAAGGAAAGCGTATGAATGCAGGAGCAAACAAGCAATTTTTAACCATCCGAGCGGTTCCGCTCATCGTTCGTACGCTGCAAATATTTGAAAGGGACGAAGCCTGTGAGGCAATGATCGTTGTTGCTAACAAAGATGAAATCATAGAGATGAAGCAGTTATTCACGGAGTATGGATTAAGAAAAGTGACAGCGATCGTTCCCGGCGGCCAGGAACGACAAGAAAGTGTGTATGCCGGACTGTTGGAAATCAACCAATCGGAAGGTGTTGTTCTCGTTCACGACGGTGCCCGCCCGTTCGTCCGCCCGGAAGAGATTCGAAGACTCGCGGCCGAGGTTGGTGAAACACAAGGGGCTGTATTGGCGACAAAGGTAAAGGATACCATTAAGAAAGGGTCTCGCGAGCAAGTGGTGACCGAAACATTGGCACGTGATGAACTGTGGGCGGTCCAAACGCCGCAGGCATTTTCTTATAAGCTTTTAAAAAGGGCGCACGATGTAGCGAAAAAGCAGGATTTTGCAGGCACGGACGATGCCGGCCTTGTTGAACATATAGGGGGAACGATTCGACTCGTCCCCGGTAATGAGGAAAATATAAAATTAACGACGCCGTATGATATCGGCATTGCAGAAATGATACTTGAAGAAAGAAAGGAAGATCAGCATGAGAATCGGGCAAGGTTTTGACGTGCATGCCTTTGAAAAAGACCGGCCGCTGATGCTCGGCGGTGTGTCCATTCCGTATGAGTACGGGTTAAAAGGGCATTCCGATGCGGATGTTTTGTTGCATGCCATTGCCGATGCTTGTCTTGGTGCCATTGGCGAAGGAGACATCGGTCGCCATTTTCCCGATACGGATCCCGCCCATGCCGGAGCTGATTCAGCCCATCTATTGGAAGAAGTCTACGCATTGGCGGAGAATAAAGGATATACGTTAGGCAATCTGGATGCAACGATTATCGCCCAGAAACCGAAAATGGCCCCCTACATAGTGCCGATGCGCGAAAGAATCGCGGAGCTGTTCCATGCGGATCTCTCCCAAGTGAATGTAAAGGCGACAACGTCCGAACGGCTGGGATTTACCGGTCGTGGAGAAGGCATTTCGGCAATGGCGGTTCTTTTACTGGAAAGCAAATAATATCGTTTGTTTTTTAACTATGGTACAATCTTTGCAAGAGAAATCAGGACGTAAGACAATAGGAAGGTGTTAGCGATGACACAGGAAGTCCGGGTTCGGTTTGCGCCGAGTCCAACGGGCCATCTGCATATCGGAGGCGCTCGCCAAGCGCTTTTTAATTATTTGTTCGCCCGGCATCATAACGGCAAGTTTATCGTGCGGATTGAAGACACGGACCAAGCACGTAATATCGATGATGCTACGGATAAATTAATGGACAGCATGAAATGGCTCGGATTGGATTGGGATGAAAGCATCGAAAACGGTGGCCCTTATGCCCCTTATCGAAGCAGCGAACGCTTCGATATCTATCCAAAATATATTGAACAATTGCTGAAAGAAAACAAGGCTTATCGTTGTTATATGACGAGCGAGGAACTTGAGGCAGAGCGGGAGGCCCAAATTGCGCGCGGAGAGATGCCGAAATATAGCGGTAGGGACCGCGATTTAACGAGGGAGCAACAAAAAGCGTACGAGGCAAAAGGGATCAAGCCGGTGGTGCGATTTCGTGTCCCTGACGTCAATGAGGTACCCTCGGTGGTTATCCATGATGTCATTCGCGGGGAAGTGAGCTTTGATACGGACGGAATCGGTGATTTTGTCATCGCGCGCTCAGACGGGGTTCCTACGTACAACTTCGCGGTCGTCGTCGACGATTATTTGATGAAAATATCCCATGTGATCCGCGGAGAAGAACATTTATCCAATACTCCACGGCAAGCCCTTTTATACGATGCATTTGAGTGGGAACGGCCGCATTTTGCCCACGCACCACTAATTCTTAACGAAGATCGGCAAAAAATGAGCAAGCGGGAAGAGTCGATCATGCAGTTTGTCGAGCAGTATCAGGATTTCGGTTATTTGCCGGAAGGCCTTGTCAACTTCCTTGCATTACTTGGCTGGTCCCCGGGCAATGAAGAAGAAAAGTTTACTATCGAAGCATTGATTGAAAGGTTTTCGCTGGAGCGTGTATCAAAAGCACCGGCTGTTTTTGACAAAGACAAACTTGCCTGGATGAACAACCAGTATATGAAAGAAGCGGATTCCGATCGACTAACGGAACTTGTCATTCCCCATTTGCAAAAGGAAGAATTACTGGGCACCTCTTATACGGAAGAAGACCGGGAATGGTTGAAGAATCTTGTCGAGATTTATCAAGAGCAAATGCATTACGCTGAAGAATTTAGCTCATTAGCCTCCCTATTTTTCCAATCATCCATTGCTTATGAGGCGGATGCTTTGGATGTGTTAAACGAAGACCATGTTCCCGAGGTGGTGACAACTCTTTCCGCGCAGTTGGACCATCTCGAGGACTTTGAGGCGTCTGAGATAAAAAAAGCGATTAAAGCGACACAAAAAGAAACCGGGCAAAAAGGGAAAACATTATTTATGCCGATTCGCGCGGCAGTGACCGGGCAGACACATGGGCCTGAATTGCCGAAAGCCATTGAACTTCTCGGAAAAGAAACGGTACAGGCAAGATTAGCCGATGCATCGCATATACAACAATAAAGTGAAACCGAACGTTGACAAGGAATAGTAATCGATGGTGTTCCTTTCCAGAGACGGCTGCAGCGGTGGAAGCAGCCGAAGGAGCCATCGGTGAATGCCCCTTGGAGTCTTTCGTTGAAATATCTCAAGTAGGCGAAAGCGGCTCACGGCCGTTAATCCGTAAGAGGGGAGCCTTATGGCTCTAACAGGGTGGTACCGCGTGAAAAGCGTCTCTGTGCGTTGGGCACAGAGTTTTTTTTATACTATAAATTGGGAAGCATTTTTTCGGCGTCAAAGCCGTCCGTGTAACTAATGATGCATAAGGACAAAGGATGAGGGGGAACTATGTGGCGAACATTAAAGCGTGACATTGATGTTGTTTTTTCGCGGGATCCGGCGGCAAGAAACCGGCTTGAAGTTGTATTGACGTACGCCGGCGTCCATGCGGTTTGGAGCCATCGTCTCGCCCATTGGTTTTATAAAAAACGTCGGTATCTCATCGCTCGGATCATCTCACAAATCAGTCGTTTTATAACCGGGATTGAAATCCATCCGGGAGCGGTTATTGGAGAACGATTGTTTATTGACCATGGCATGGGGGTTGTGATCGGAGAAACGTGTGAAATCGGCAACGATGTTACGATTTATCAAGGCGTGACGCTAGGAGGCACCGGCAAGGAAAAAGGGAAAAGGCACCCGACGATTGAAGATCATGTGTTGTTGGCGACGGGTGCCAAAGTGTTAGGTTCGATGCGGATCGGCCATCATTCCAATATCGGCGGAGGAGCCGTCGTTCTTAATGAAGTGCCGCCCAAATCTACTGTCGTAGGTGTCCCGGGACGTGTCGTTGTGCAAGATGGTGTGAAGGTGAATCAGGATTTGCAACACCATCTTTTGCCCGACCCCGAGGATGATCGTTTTACGGTTTTGGAAAAAGAGGTAGAACGATTGCGTTTGGAGTTGAAAGAGGTCAGGAAGAAAGAAGAACAGGAGTGAAAAACGATGGCTGTACAAATGTACAACACGTTAACCAGGCAAAAAGAAACCTTCCAACCCCTCGAAGAGGGGAAGGTAAAGATGTATGTATGCGGGCCGACGGTCTATAATTATATTCATATCGGAAACGCCAGATCCTCGGTCGTTTTTGACATGATCCGGCGTTACTTGATGCACCGCGGCTATGATGTACAATATGTCACGAATTTTACCGATGTGGATGACAAAATTATTGATGCGGCTAAAGAAGCCGGTGAAGACGTTTTTGCCCTGGCCGAACGATTTATCCATCAGTTCCATGAAGATACGTCGGCATTGGGCGTGAAGCGGGCGGATATTCACCCACGAGTAACGGAGACGATGGCTGATATCATCACCTTCATCGGAGCGCTCATTGACAAAGGGTACGCGTATGAAGCGGACGGAGACGTTTATTTTAAGACGAAGACTTTTCTGGATTATGGAAAACTGTCGGGGCAATCCACCGACGACCTTCAAGCAGGGGCCCGCATTGATGTTGGCGAGCAAAAGCAGGACCCTTTGGATTTTGCATTGTGGAAAGAGGCCAAAGCCGGAGAAGTGTCCTGGGACAGTCCTTGGGGCCAAGGGCGGCCCGGTTGGCATATCGAATGCTCGGCGATGGTAAAAAAATATTTGGGAGACACGATTGACATTCACGCCGGAGGGCAAGATCTCATGTTTCCCCATCATGAAAATGAAGTAGCGCAATCGGAGTCCTTGCTGGAGGAGCCGATGGCCAACTACTGGCTCCATAATGGTTATCTCCAGATTGATAACGAAAAGATGTCCAAGTCGCTCGGGAATTTTGTGCTCGTCAACGATTTGGTTCAACAACACGATCCGGAAGCGATCCGCTTCTTTATTTTACAATCTCATTACCGGCATCCCCTTAATTTTAACGTTGAGCTGGTGGAAGCCGCGGGGGCCGGATTGGCGAGAATCCGTACGTTTTTGGAAAATGTGCGGCACCGTTACCGTGCGAGTGCGGATTTTGCCGAGAGCGGCAGGTGGTTAAAGAAGATTGAAGATTTTAAGGATCGTTTTACCAGGGAGATGGATGACGATTTCCATACAGGAAACGCGATTACGGTTTTATTTGACTTCGTAAAAGAGGGGAATCGCTATTTGCAAGAACCTCATACGTCAAAAGACGTGTTGCAAAAGATGCTGGATGCATTTGCGGAGTGGGGGGACGTTTTAGGCATTTCTTTTTCTGTCGAAGAAGATCTGCTGCCCGATGATATCGAAAACTATATCGAACAACGGAAAGAAGCACGCGTGCATAAAAATTTCCGGGAAGCAGATCGCATTCGTGATTTGTTAAAAGAGAGGGACATCGAGCTTGAAGACACCCCGCAAGGCACGCGTTGGAAACGTGTGTCGAAATCATGAGCGCCATTGACCCTGCCCAACTAAATGGCCTGGCGCTCGCGTATATCGGGGATGCAGTCTATGAATTGCATATACGGACGCATTTTTTGCAGAAAGGGTATACACGCGCCCAAGAGCTCCATCAAAAAACGACGGCTTATGTGAGCGCGAATGCACAGGCGAAATGTTTGCATCATTGGTTGGAGAACCAGCGGTTGTACGCGGTTGAGGAGACGATCATACGCCGCGGGCGCAATGCAAAATCAGGAAGCATTCCGAAAAATACCGATGCGTTTACGTATAGATACAGTACAGGCTTTGAAGCCCTGATTGGTTATCTACACCTTTGTGGCCATCATGAACGGTTAAGGGATTTATTGTCCGATATGCCCGGCGCTTGGGAGGAGGAAAGCAAAGATGAAAGAGAATGAGTGGTTAACCGGCCGCAATCCCGTGTTTGAAGCGCTTCATTCTTCTGCATCCGTTCAGAAAATTTGGGTGGCGGAAGGGGTGAAGAAAGGGGCGATACAGGGACTGGTTTCCAAGGCAAAAGAAAGAAACATTGCCATCAACTACGTGCCCCGAAAAAAAATCGATCAACTGACAGGCATTCAAAATCATCAGGGCATTGCAGCTTCTGTTTCGGCTTATGCCTTTGCGGATATGGACGTTCTGTTTGCACGCGCGGCCGAAAAAGGACAAGCACCTTTTTTTATTCTGTTGGACGGCATCGAGGATCCGCAAAATTTAGGTTCGATATTGCGGAGTGCGGACGCGGCCGGGGCAGATGGAGTCATCATCCCAAAACATGGGGCAAGCGGCCTCACCGGCGCAGTAGCAAAAGCTTCTGCGGGTGCGATTGAACACGTTCCGGTCGTAAAAGTGACAAATCTTGCGCGAACGATGGAGCGTTTGAAAAAAGAAGGCTTATGGATGGTCGGCACCGATGCCTCTGCTGAAGCAGATTATCGTACATTAGACGGGGAAATGCCTGTCGTCTTGGTCATTGGTAGTGAAGGAAAAGGAATGAGCCGCCTCGTCAGAGAAGCCTGCGATTTTTTATATCAGATCCCGATGGCGGGCGACGTTTCTTCCTTGAATGCTGCTGTGTCATGCAGCCTCCTCCTGTATGAAGTGCAACGGAAGCGTCATCCGTTAGGAGGTGCAACGTGATGAAAGAGATCGTGCTTGTCGATGGCTACAACATTATCGGAGATTGGCCGGAATTAAAACATATCAAGCAATTTTCGCTTATAGAAGCACGAGATTTGCTCATTGACAAAATGGCAGAGTACCAAGCGGTGACTGGAAAGAGAGTGATGATTGTTTTCGATGCCCATATGGTGCCGGGCACGGGGAGCAAAAATAAGCACCATCGTGTCGAGGTCGTCTATACCCGTGAGCGGGAAACCGCCGATGAGCGTATCGAAAAGCTCGTAAGCAAACTGAAAAATGTCGAAACCCAAGTCTATGTCGCTACTTCGGATTATGTGGAACAGTCGGTGACATTTGGAAGTGGCGCTCTGCGCACGTCGGCCCGTGAATTGAGAATACAAATGAGTCATGTTGAACAACATGTTACCGAACGGGTCGCGCGGGTGAAAAAGGGGAACGATTATGGGAATCGTGTCATATCCCAAGATGTCGCTGAATATTTTGAAAAGTGGCGTCGAAATCGTCAATAAGTGATTGACTTGCCGTTTTCTGCTCTTTATACTACTAGATACAGAGAATTCCATTAAAGAAAGAAATCCTGCGACTACGGCTGGTTAATCACCATGATCTATGGCGTATTGACACTGGGATAAAAGATACGTAGAAGGCGAGGGCGAGGGATGGTTGTGAATGTACACTTCATCGAGAAGAAACAGCGACACGTTGAGGAGACGGAAGACGACCGACTTGTAAGAAAGGTACACCATGGGGACTCCGCTGCGTTGGAAAAATTGATTCACAAGTACAAAAACTTTGTCCGTGTAAAATCCCGATCTTATTTTCTTATAGGCGCTGATCACGAAGATATTGTACAGGAAGGGATGATTGGACTTTATAAGGCCATTCGCGATTTTAAGGGAAACAAGCTTTCCTCGTTTCGCGCGTTTGCAGAGCTTTGCATTACACGCCAAATCATTACCGCGGTTAAAGCTGCTACCCGTCAGAAGCACCTTCCCTTAAATTCATATGTATCGTTGGACAAGCCAATTTATGATGAAGAATCAGATCGTACGTTGATGGATGTGATTTGCAGCACGATTGTTACGAATCCGGAAGAAATGCTGATTAATCAAGAAGAATTGGAAAATGTTGAACATAAAATAACCGAATTATTAAGCGAATTGGAACAAAAAGTGCTTCGTCTTTATTTAGACGGCCATTCCTACCAGGAAATATCCGTTGCTGCCGAGGCACATGAAAAATCGATTGACAATGCGTTGCAACGGGTAAAAAGGAAACTTGAAAGATTTACCCATAGAAAGAAAATATTACTTTGACAAAAAGACAGAATCTTCGCCTGTTTTCGAGGATTTGCACATGTAGTCGAGGAGCGCGGGTTTGCGGGCGGGTCGTTGATTCGTGCTCTAGTATTTCGGTTTGCAGATTTATGCGTAACGTCCTTCGATTGACAGCACGGGCCTGCTATGGTACAGTTTATAGCATCATTTGCATCTACCCGGGATTGAATACGTACACCTATATAAATAGAAAGTTGAGTTGAAAACACACCGGAAGCGGTTGTTTTTTTATGTTTTAAAAGATTTTTATGAGGCCGATAACAGGGGAGGGGCTCGTAATTTTTAAGAATAGTGTCAAGTTCCTGCGCGAAGTAGGAAAAGAAATGAAGCGTGTCACTTGGCCAACACCGAAAGAGCTTTTCAAGTATACGCGAACGGTGTTGGTTACACTCATCTTTATTACGATCTTTTTTGCGCTTGTTGACTCGGGGATATCTTATCTCGTGGAAACATTCCTCGCTTAAGATGTCTTTTCCGATCGAGAAGGATGCTTAATTACGGAAGGAGGAAAGGGATCAATCAACCGGTCCGTTAATTATGGAGAAAAACTGGTATGTGGTACACACGTATTCCGGTTATGAGAACAGAGTGAAAATTAACCTGGAGAAGCGTGTGGCATCCATGGAGATGCTTGATAAGATCTTCAGGATACTTGTCCCTATGGACGAGGAGAAGGAAACGAAAGATGGGAAGACAAAGACGGTCACCAAAAAAACATTTCCGGGATATGTCATCGTGGAAATGGTGATGACGGATGATTCTTGGTATGTGGTACGGAACACCCCGGGGGTCACCGGTTTTGTCGGCTCACCGGGAGCGGGTTCTAAGCCCAATGCGCTTTTGCCAGACGAAGTGGACGACATTTTGCGGAAAATGGGTGAAGATACACCGAAGGCAGAAATTGATGTTCAATTAAAAGAGTCGGTAAAAGTGAAAGACGGCCCGTTCACTGATTTCACAGGCACTGTGGAGGAAATCAATGGGGAGCAACAAAAGCTCAAGGTACACGTCAATATGTTCGGACGGGAGACGCCCGTAGAGCTTGATTTTAATCAAGTAGAAAAAGTATAACCGTAAGAGGAGAGGCTCAATATAGATGTGAACTTCTTTGTTTAAAATGCTTGCGGTTTATCTTCTTAGATGATAAGATTTATTTTGTTTGCTTCAATAATGAAGCTAAAAGTGGGAGGGCGTTTGGCCCGAAACACCACAATATGGACGAAGGAGGTGTGTCGCGTGGCTCGAAAGGTAGAGAAAGTAGTCAAGCTTCAAATTCCTGCAGGAAAAGCCAACCCGGCACCACCAGTCGGCCCGGCACTCGGTCAGGCTGGTATCAATATCATGGGTTTTTGTAAAGAATTCAACGCTCGCACTCAAGAGCAGGCGGGGACGGTTATCCCTGTAGAGATTAGCGTTTATGAGGATCGTTCCTTTACATTTGTCACAAAAACGCCGCCGGCTCCGGTTTTACTAAAAGAAGCCGCGGGAGTAAACAGCGGATCGGGCGAACCTCATAAGACAAAAGTCGGCAGTGTAAGCGCCGATAAAGTCCGTGAAATTGCAGAGATGAAAATGGAAGACCTCAATGCCGAAAGCACGGAAGCGGCGATCCGCATTATTGAAGGAACTGCCCGAAGCATAGGCATCAAGGTTGAAGGTTAGATCATATCCCGGAAGAAAATCGGGTTGCGAAACGGCCTTCCGGTGTTCGCGGCCTTTATTGACCAAAGGGAGCATGGTCCTACGTGGGAGGTAAAACCGTTAAAACCACAATAGAGGAGTTGAATGGAAATGCCTAAAAAACAAGGGAAAAAATTTATAGATGCACAAAAACAAGTAGACACGTCACACGATTATGCCCCCGTCGAGGCATTGGAGCTCGTGCAAAAAGTAGCTCCTGCGAATTTTGATGAGACGGTAGAAGTTGCGGTTCGCCTCGGTGTTGACCCGCGTAAAGCTGATCAACAAATTCGCGGTGCTGTTGTTCTCCCTCACGGAACAGGGAAAACAAAGCGTGTCCTTGTATTTGCGAAAGGCGAAAAAGCGAAAGAAGCAGAAGAAGCCGGTGCAGACATTGTCGGTGAGGAAGAGCTTGTCAACCGCATCCAGCAAGGATGGTTGGATTTTGATGTTGTTGTGGCTACGCCGGATATGATGGCCCAAGTCGGTAAACTCGGTCGTGTGCTTGGTCCCCGCGGGTTAATGCCGAACCCGAAAACAGGGACGGTAACGATGGATGTTGCGCAAGCAGTGAACGAAATTAAAGCAGGGAAGGTCGAGTACCGGGTGGAGAAAGCAGGAAATATTCATGTACCGATAGGGAAAGTGTCTTTCGATGCGCAGCAGTTGAACGAGAATCTGAACACAGTCATCGACACGCTCGTAAAGGCAAAACCATCGGCCGCCAAAGGCGTCTATGTGCGGAATATTTCAGTCGCTTCTTCCATGGGTCCGGGTGTAAAGGTGACGACAAGCGGAGTGAAGGTTTGACAACCGTTGCGCCTTTGTTTATAATCAACGTTGGCAATCCAAAATCGCATCAACCGTAGACAGCAGGTGCATCTTTGTGCTTAAACACCCTGCCGAGGTTATCTTACCTGATAGAGGAGTATTCTTTGCGGATACTCCGAAATGGAAGACCTTTTTATGTCTACGAAAAACGCGGCGTAAAGAGGTCTTTTTTCGTTTACAGAGACGCTCGAACTCGTTCCGCGTTTCGATTTCAAATTTAATAGGAGGTGGAATGATGAGCACTGTGCTCGAACAAAAACAAGCGGTCGTACAAGAAATTGCCGATAAGCTTGCAAACAGCGAATCGATTATGTTCGTCGATTACCGTGGTCTCAATGTTGGTCAAGCAACAGAACTCCGTAGTAAGCTTCGGGAAGTGGATGTGGAATTTAAGGTGTATAAAAACACAATGACACGCCGCGCGACGGAGGAAACGAACTACACCGACGTTGACGAGCACCTTGTTGGGCCGACGGCGATTGCCACAAGTCGTACAGACGCAGTAGCGGCTGCGAAAGTTTTGCATGAATTCTCGAAAGAGAATCAAGCCCTAGAGATCAAGGCAGGTATCATTCAGGGAGAGGTCATGCCTGTCGAAGACATCAAGCAACTCGCTGAACTTCCGTCTTACGACGGTCTTGTTTCCATGTTGCTCAATGTCTTGCAAGCGCCGATCCGTAACTTTGCCCTTGCTTCCAAAGCAGTGGCTGACCAAAAAGAGGAAAACGAAGACGCATCTTAAATTATATTTTTGAAGGAGGATATAACCAATGGCAAAAGAACAAATCATTGAAGAAATCAAAGGCATGACCGTTCTTGAATTGAACGATCTTGTGAAAGCCATCGAGGAAGAATTCGGAGTAACTGCAGCAGCGCCGGTCGCTGTCGGCGGCGGTGACGGTGGCGGAGAAGCTGCCGAAGAAGAACAAACAGAATTTAACGTTGTGTTAAATAATGCTGGTTCTTCTAAAATCAATGTCATCAAAGTCGTGCGCGGCATCGCAGATCTTGGTCTTAAAGAGGCAAAAGCGCTCGTGGATGGCGCTCCGGAAACAATTAAAGAAAGCGTAAGCAAAGAAGACGCCGAAGACATGAAGAGCCAGCTTGAAGAAGCAGGCGCAGAAGTTGAATTAAAATAGCGCATTGGAAGCGAGAAGCTTCCCCGCACGTTTGCGGGGAAGCTTTTTCTCCGCTTGCACGATCCTATATATGGAGGAAAGTAGAGATAATGGAGGTATCTCCTCGCGGCCAACATCTACCCTATACGATCGCGGCGTATGAACGATTGAAGGACAAAAATCGCGTGCGGACGATACGCATCCTCTCTGAAGACAAACGTTTATATTAGCATGGTAATTTTGTCTTCCCTCCCCCCCATTAATGCCCCTTCTACCGAAAGTGTTTTTTAGCAGGTAAGAAAGTATAAAACCTTTTCTTTCAAAAGTGCAACGAAGGCTTTCGCCATAAAAGCTTGGCGATAAGCCAAGTTTTTCTAAAGGAGGTGGAAACAGTTGTCGCAACATTACTATAGTCGACATCCGGGAGCACCAAGTAGGGAGCGCTCATTTACAACTGAAGTAAAAGACCGTTCGTTTTCTTTCGTTGTCGACGACGGCGTTTTTTCAAAAGGAGGGCTGGACTTTGGAAGTCGTTTTTTGATTGAGACATTTACCGAGCCTGATATTTCCGGTCCGTTGCTGGATATGGGGTGTGGGTATGGGCCGATCGGGATCACCCTCGCGGCATTTACCGGGCGGCGCGTAGTGATGACTGATGTGAATGAGCGGGCGGTGGCTCTTGCGCGACAAAATGTTACCCGTAACGATGCAAATGGAGTTGAAGCTGTTTCGGGAGATGGTTTCTCGGGTGTGACGAATGAAGAGCGGTTTTCGGCAATTGTGACGAATCCGCCGATTCGGGCAGGAAAAGCGACGGTACATGCTATTTATTCGGAGGCGCTTGATTATCTGTTGCCCGGGGGTGCGCTTTGGGTTGTGATCCGAAAAAAACAAGGGGCGCCGACAACAAAACAAAAACTTCAACAACTATATAGGAAAGTCATTGAAGTGAAGAAAGAAAAGGGGTATGTCATTTATAAGGCGGAGGTTTAATGCGGGATGCGACTTATGTGAAAATTGGTTGAGATGGTTGACCGCCCGATTTTTATATGGTACTATCTAATAATGCGTATAACTATATGAATCGTATCGTTTTTCTTTTCATTTACTCGTATAAAGGTTATTGGGTTTGGGAACACTGGTATAATCAGAAAAAAATCTTGGAAAAACGTGACTTTCCGCCAAGGATAGCGAAGGTCGACGTCTTTTCTTATCCTATCCTCCGAGCCATCCAGGCTTTTGATAGTGAACCCAGAATGGTTTTAGACTACATTCATTGTACTACGTGTTGCCCCCCTTGTATATAACTGACGGCATCATTCTTTTAAAATTAGACGACATTCTATTAAGTCGGGTTTATAAAGAATGATCTTTTTTCTCCTATAGCATGGGCCGTGCCGGGGGCCTGAAGGATGCTAAACACTATACGGATTTTGAGGGGTGAATTCGTTGACAGGTCAACTTATTCAGTATGGACGTCATCGCCAGCGCAGAAGCTACGCAAGAATTAGCGAGGTACTAGAGCTTCCCAATCTCATTGAGATTCAAACGTCTTCCTATCAGTGGTTTCTTGATGAGGGGATGCGAGTCATGTTTCAGGACATTTCCCCTATAGAAGATTTTACTGGCAATCTCGTCTTGGAATTTATCGACTATAGCCTTGGTGAGCCAAAGTATTCCGTCGAAGATTCTAAAGAGCGGGATGTTACGTATTCTGCTCCATTACGTGTGAAAGTTCGCCTCATGAACCAGGAAACCGGTGAGGTGAAGGAACAGGAAGTATTCATGGGTGACTTCCCGCTCATGACCGATACCGGAACATTTATTATTAATGGGGCGGAACGCGTGATCGTTTCTCAGCTTGTTCGTTCTCCCAGTGTTTATTACAACCAAAAATTCGATAAAAACGGGAAAAGAGGTTTTACCGCAACGGTCATCCCGAATCGTGGGGCTTGGCTTGAATTTGAAACGGATGCGAAAGATATCACTTATGTACGTATCGATCGCACCCGAAAAATTCCCATAACGGTCCTATTAAGGGCACTTGGTTTCGGCTCGGACCAAGAGATCGTTGATTTAATAGGAGAGAATGAGTTTCTGCGCAATTCTTTGGAAAAAGACAGTACGGATGACACCGAAAAAGCGCTGTTGGAAATCTATGAGCGACTTCGTCCCGGTGAACCGCCGACGGTAGACAATGCTCGTAGCTTGCTTGAATCCCGCTTTTTTGATCCGAAGCGATATGATCTAGCGAATGTAGGGCGCTATAAAGTCAATAAGAAGCTGCATATTAAAGAGCGTCTGTTTAATCAAGTTCTAGCAGAGACGCTTGCGGATCCGGAAACCGGTGAAATCCTTGCGGAAGAAGGAACGCTCATTGACCGGCGTGTGCTCGACCGTTTGCTCCCTTATCTGGATGATGGACTTGGGTTTAAATCCTTCAGGGTCGCCGGAGGCATGGTTGATGAGGAGGGCGAAGTAACGGTTCAATCGATTAAAGTGTTTGCTCCCAACGATCCGGACGGCGAGCAGACGATTGAAGTGATTAGCAACGGGACGCCGGATCCTAACATCAAAAACATTACAGCGGAAGATATTGTCGCTTCCGTCAGCTATTTTTTCAACTTGCTTCATGGTGTTGGCGGCACGGATGATATCGACCATCTGGGAAACCGTCGTTTGCGCTCGGTCGGGGAGTTGCTGCAAAATCAATTTCGCATTGGTTTGTCCCGAATGGAGCGTGTCGTTCGTGAACGAATGTCGATTCAAGATCCAAGTCAAATCACGCCGCAGGGGCTCATCAATATTCGGCCGGTCATTGCTTCCATTAAAGAGTTTTTCGGAAGCTCACAGCTTTCACAATTTATGGATCAAACGAATCCGCTTGCCGAACTGACACACAAGCGTCGCTTGTCTGCGCTTGGTCCGGGCGGTTTGACAAGGGAGAGGGCCGGCACGGAGGTTCGTGACGTTCACTACTCTCACTATGGCCGTATGTGTCCGATTGAAACACCTGAGGGTCCGAATATCGGCTTGATCAACTCGTTGTCTTCGTATGCAAAAGTTAATGCGTTTGGCTTCATGGAAACGCCTTATCGGCGTGTCGATCCGGAAACAGGGGTCGTCTCCGATCGCGTGGACTATTTGACGGCCGATGAAGAATTGAACTACGTGATGGCTCAAGCTAACGCGAGCCTGAATGAAGACGGCACGTTTGTCGATGATCATATCATTGCTCGTTTTCGTGAAGAAAATACAATCGTAGCGAAAGAACGCATTGATTATATGGACGTTTCCCCTAAACAAGTGGTTTCGGCAGCAACGGCATCTATTCCATTCCTTGAAAACGATGACTCCAACCGTGCGCTGATGGGGGCGAATATGCAACGTCAAGCTGTTCCGTTGCTGGAACCGGAGGCTCCCATAGTCGGAACGGGCATGGAGTATGTTTCCGCGAAGGATTCAGGTGCGGCCATCACCGCTGCTCATCGAGGAGTCGTCAAGCGTGTGACGGCAAGAGAAATCCAGATGCGCCGTCTTGAGGAAGTGGACGGAAAAGAAGTTGAAACCGATGAAGATGTATACCGAATGTCCAAGTTTATCCGCTCCAATCAAGGCACAAGTTACAATCAACGCCCAATTGTCGATAGTGGCGATGTGATCGACAAAGGGGAAGTGTTGGCCGACGGACCTTCGATGGATAAAGGGGAAATGGCCATCGGACGAAATGTGCTTCTTGGCTTTATGACTTGGGAAGGATACAACTATGAAGATGCCATCATTCTGAGTGAACGGCTTGTAAAAGATGATGTCTTTACCTCCATTCACATCGAAGAATATGAATCGGAAGCACGCGACACGAAACTGGGGCCGGAAGAAATCACCCGGGATATTCCGAACGTCGGGGAAGATGCTTTGCGTAACCTCGATGACCGGGGCATTATTCGTGTCGGTGCCGAAATTAAAGACGGGGATATCCTCGTTGGCAAAGTGACCCCGAAAGGGATGACTGAACTTACGGCTGAAGAGCGCTTGCTTCACGCCATCTTCGGTGAAAAAGCGCGTGAAGTACGTGATACGTCGTTAAAAGCGCCTCACGGCGGGGACGGTATCGTGCTTGATGTAAAGATTTTCAACCGTGAAGACGGTGACGAGCTTCCGCCGGGTGTGAACCAGCTCGTGCGTGTGTATATCGTACAAAAGCGAAAGATTCACGAAGGCGATAAAATGGCCGGTCGACACGGAAACAAAGGCGTTATTTCCCGGATCCTACCCGAGGAAGATATGCCTTTCATGCCGGATGGCACGCCGGTAGACATGATGTTAAACCCCCTCGGAGTGCCCTCGCGAATGAATATCGGACAAGTGCTGGAAATGCACTTGGGCATGTCCGCGCGCGAACTTGGAATTCATGTCGCCACACCGGTCTTTGACGGTGCCCGTGAAGAGGACGTTCAGGCGTCGTTTGAAGAAGCAGGAATAGCCAGTGACGGAAAAACCGTTTTATATGACGGGCGCAGTGGCGAGGCCTATGATCACCGTGTATCTGTCGGGGTTATGTATATGATTAAGCTGGCTCACATGGTAGACGACAAACTTCATGCCCGTTCCACCGGCCCCTATTCCTTGGTTACGCAACAGCCGTTGGGCGGAAAAGCGCAATTTGGTGGACAGCGTTTTGGCGAGATGGAAGTTTGGGCGCTTGAGGCTTATGGAGCCGCGTATACGTTGCAAGAAATTCTGACGGTAAAGTCTGACGACACGATTGGTCGTGTGAAAACGTATGAATCGATCGTTAAAGGTGAGAATGTACCGGAACCGGGTGTTCCGGAATCGTTCAAAGTGTTGATTAAAGAGCTCCAGAGCCTAGGCATGGACGTGAAAATGTTATCCAGCAATGAAGAAGAAATTGAAATGAAAGAGCTGGATGATGAAGAAGACGAGTCGAATGACAAAATGAACTTGAAACTGGAGTCTACGGAGAACGCTTAAGTCTGTAAAAGAAGAGAGGTGAAGAAGGCCTTAAAATATGGCGCTCTTCACCCCTCTGTCACCCACGCCCTTGCATTCTTTTATCCCGGTGGTAAGCGCCCGCGATCCCGGAGGTCAGAAGTCGGAAAGGCATTTTCAAGAAGCGAGAAATAATCTTCTGACTTTCGACTTCCGGTTTCCGATGCTGATTTCCGGTAAAGCGGGCGACTAACACCTTTATTGGTTCAACTAACCATCATAGGGGGTGAAACCCCCTATGATGGAAGTTTCACCTTATGACAATTCGTGCGCTAAGAAAGGGAGGGACCACCCTTTGATAGATGTCAATAATTTTGAATACATGAAAGTCGGCCTTGCTTCTTCCGATAAGATCCGCAATTGGTCTAGAGGCGAAGTGAAAAAACCTGAGACCATCAACTACCGGACCTTGAAACCGGAGAAAGATGGCTTGTTTTGTGAACGTATTTTCGGCCCGCAAAAGGACTGGGAGTGCCATTGCGGGAAATATAAACGCGTTCGTTATAAAGGAGTTGTCTGTGACCGTTGCGGGGTTGAAGTAACACGGGCGAAAGTTCGCCGTGAGCGCATGGGTCACATTGAACTGGCAGCTCCGGTTTCACACATTTGGTATTTTAAAGGTATCCCGAGTCGAATGGGGCTAGTTCTTGATATGTCCCCCCGTTCACTTGAAGAAGTCATTTATTTCGCTTCGTATGTTGTTACGGAAACAGGCGACACGCCGCTTGAATATAAGCAGTTGCTTTCCGAAAAAGAATATCGCTCGTATTATGATAAATACGGACGTTCTTTCACTGCGCAAATGGGTGCGGAAGCGATTCGCAAGATATTGTCCGATTTAAATCTCGATCAAGAAGTAAAAGCGCTTCGAGATGAACTTGAAACAGCACAAGGACAGCGTCGCACCCGTGCCATTAAACGTTTGGAAGTATTGGAAGCCTTCCGCCATTCGGGGAATCACCCTGCCTGGATGATCATGGACGTCCTCCCTATCATCCCGCCGGAATTACGCCCGATGGTTCAATTGGATGGCGGTCGGTTTGCTACTTCTGATTTGAACGATTTATACCGTCGGGTGATTAACCGTAATAATCGTTTAAAGCGTTTGTTGGATCTAGGTGCGCCAAGTATTATCGTCCAAAACGAAAAACGCATGCTTCAGGAAGCTGTAGATGCGCTTATCGACAACGGAAGGCGCGGTCGGCCGATTACCGGGCCGGGGAACCGTCCGTTGAAATCACTCTCCCACATGCTCAAAGGAAAACAGGGACGATTCCGTCAAAACCTTCTCGGAAAACGCGTAGACTACTCCGGCCGTTCCGTTATCGTCGTAGGGCCGAGTTTAAAAATGTATCAGTGCGGCCTGCCGAAAGAAATGGCATTGGAATTGTTTAAGCCCTTTGTTATGAAAGAGTTGGTGGAAAATGGTTCGGCACATAACATCAAAAGTGCCAAACGAAAGGTTGATCGAGTCCAGCCGGAAATATGGGACGTCCTTGAAGATGTGATCAAAGAACATCCGGTATTGCTTAACCGTGCGCCAACGCTTCACAGATTGGGAATCCAGTCGTTTGAACCTGTGCTCGTTGAAGGTCGCGCGATTCATTTGCACCCACTCGTCTGTACGGCTTACAATGCCGATTTCGACGGAGACCAAATGGCCGTCCACGTTCCACTATCGGCAGAGGCTCAAGCGGAAGCGCGGGTTCTAATGATGTCTGCGCAAAACATTCTAAATCCAAAAGACGGAAACCCGGTCGTTACGCCTTCGCAGGATATGGTTCTCGGTAATTACTACCTTACGGCCGAACGAAAAGGTGCTGCAGGTGAGGGAGCTATATTCAAGGACAGCAATGAGGCGATTACGGCATACCAAAATGGTTACGTGCATCTGCATACACGTGTAGCTGTTTCGGTTTCCTCGATGGAAAACAGCATCTTCCCCGAAAAAGTGAAAGACCAGCTGTTACTGACGACGATCGGGAAATTGATATTCAATGAAATTTTACCAAGCTCCTTTCCGTATATGAATGAACCCTCTGCTGGCAACCTGATAAACGAAACACCGGAAAAATATTTTGTTCCAAAAGGAACGGATGTAAAAAATGCGCTAGCGGAAAAGGAACTTGTTTCTCCATTTAAAAAAGGTTTTCTCGGCGACATCATCGCTGAAGTTTTTAAGAAATTCCAAGTGACGGAAACGTCCCGGATGTTGGATAGCATGAAAGATCTTGGTTTTTACTACTCAACAAAAGCCGGGATTACCGTAGGGATTTCCGATGTGGTTGTTCTTCCTGAAAAACAGCAAGTTATCGATAATGCCGAGGATAAAGTAAACCGTGTCATGAAGCAGTTTAGGCGCGGGTTGATCACGGAAGATGAAAGGTACGACAAAGTCATTTCCATTTGGAGCGAAGCAAAAGACACGATTCAAGAGCGACTGATGAAAACACTAGATACTTCGAACCCGATCTATATGATGAGTGACTCCGGTTCCCGCGGGAACGCTTCGAATTTCACTCAGCTGGCAGGCATGCGTGGGCTGATGGCAAACCCATCCGGACAGATCATCGAATTGCCGATTAAATCAAGTTTTCGAGAAGGACTCACTGTGCTGGAATACTTTATTTCCACCCATGGCGCGCGTAAAGGTTTGGCAGACACAGCGCTGAAAACCGCCGACTCCGGTTATTTGACCCGCCGTCTTGTAGACGTCGCTCAAGACGTCATTGTTCGTGAAGATGACTGTGGGACAGATCGAGGGCTTACCGTCGAAGCATTACGAGACGGAACGGAAGTTATCGAAGGTCTATACGATCGCCTGATTGGGCGATTAGCGTTTCAAACTGTCACGCACCCTGATACCGGGGCTAAACTTGTGGAAAAGAATGAATTGATCACGGAAGACACTGCGAAAGCGATCGTCGATGCAAACGTTGAAAAAGTAACGATTCGCTCCGCCTTTGCATGTGATACAGCTCGTGGAGTTTGTAAAAAATGCTATGGCCGAAACTTGGCAACCGGCAGTGATGTTGAGGTTGGAGAAGCAGTTGGTATTATCGCCGCGCAATCCATCGGTGAGCCGGGGACACAGCTTACAATGCGTACATTCCACACCGGCGGGGTAGCCGGCGACGATATCACGCAAGGTCTCCCGCGTATTCAAGAACTCTTTGAGGCTCGTAATCCGAAAGGGCAGGCGCTTATTACCGAACTTGAAGGTACGGTAAGCGAGATTCACGATGCAGGCGATAAGAAAGACATCATTATCAGCGGGGAAATTGAATCGAAATCTTATACAACAGGCTATGGTGCGCGCCTGCGTGTTGCGGAAGGCGATCATGTCGAGGCCGGCCAGGCGCTCACGGAGGGCTCTATTGATCCGAAAGAGCTGCTGAAAGTAACCGGGATCAAAGAAGTAAAAGAATACTTGCTCAGGGAAGTCCAGAAAGTATATCGTATGCAGGGCGTGGGTATCGGCGATAAACACGTAGAAGTTATGGTTCGGCAGATGCTCCGTAAAATCCGCGTGAACGACTCCGGTGATACGGATGTTCTGCCCGGAACGTTAGTGGAAGTGAATCACTTTGATGATGTTAACAAAGAAGTGCTTCGCAAAAATCAGCGCCCGGCGGTTGGTACACCTGTTATCCTGGGCATCACGAAAGCTTCCCTTGAGACCGACTCTTTCTTGTCGGCGGCATCCTTCCAGGAAACGACTCGTGTCCTTACGGATGCGGCGATCAAAGGAAGAGCAGATGCATTGCTCGGATTAAAAGAAAACGTGATTCTCGGAAAACTCGTTCCGGCAGGCACAGGCATGCAACGTTATCGCTCCCTCAAAGCGGACAGTGGCGAAGAAAATATGGAAGAAACCGCAGAAGAACCAGAAGGTGCTCTTTCACGTCGGTAAATCCGTCGTTGTTAGATATGAGTGTTAGCAAAAGGGGGGTGGAAAAGCAAGTCATTTTTCCACCTTTCCCGGTATTGGATAACCGGCCGGCGCACCATTGTAGCGCAGGGCGCGCTAGCGCCGGCTTTAGCATTAAAGGCAACATTTCCCGGACTCCGTCCTGTATGAAATGATCAGCGGAAATCAATTGACATCGCAATGCCCCTTTGATAAGATATCAAAGGTGCGCGTGATTCCCGAAAATCGGAAATCATCATAGGATACTAAGTTCGGCAAACCCTTAAAAAAGGATAAATGCTGAAAGACAGTAAAGGTTTTTTGCCTGGCAGTCTCGTCTGTCCGGTAAAAATGTTTATGTTTGTTCTTATGTGAACCACCTGGAACAGTGGTCTTATAAAAGCGCTTTGGGCAAGGGTTCACAAGCAAGAAGCAATCATTTTATTACTCACACGAAAAAGGTGTTTAAGAAGGGAGGAAAAACGATGCCAACCATTAATCAGCTTGTTCGCAAGCGGCGTCAAACGAAACCAAAGACATCTGATGCGCCTGCGCTTAACAAAGGTTTTGACAGCATTAGAAAACAGCCGACCGATCATACTTCTCCGCAAAAACAGGGTGTATGTACGCGTGTCGGCACAATGACACCAAAAAAACCAAACTCGTCACTACGTAAGTATGCGCGTGTCCGCTTGACTAACGGGATCGAGGTAACGGCTTATATCCCGGGAATTGGTCACAACTTGCAGGAGCATAGTGTTGTGCTTATTCGTGGAGGCCGTGTGAAAGACCTTCCGGGTGTGCGCTACCACATTGTCCGCGGAAGCCTAGACACTGCAGGTGTCCAGGGTCGAAAGCAAGGTCGTTCCAAATACGGAACCAAACGTGCAAAAAAATAACGTAAATGATCAAGAAAGGAGGGTCGGACATGCCTCGTAAAGGTCCTGTACCTCGTCGTGAAGTATTGCCGGATCCGCTTTATAATTCAAAGTTGGTGACTCGGCTCATTAACCGTATTATGATTGATGGCAAAAAAGGAAAGGCACAAAATATCCTGTATAAATCATTTGACTTGGTTCGTGAGCGCAGTGGTGAGGAACCAATGGAAGTCTTTGATCAGGCCTTGAAGAATATTATGCCGGTGCTTGAAGTGAAGGCTCGCCGTGTCGGTGGTGCCAACTATCAGGTTCCGATCGAAGTGAAGCCTGATCGCCGTACAACGCTGGGCTTACGTTGGATGGTAAGCTACGCGCGTTTACGCGGAGAAAAATCAATGGAAGAGCGCCTGGCAAATGAAATATTGGATGCAGCCAATAATACTGGCTCAGCTGTCAGAAAACGTGAAGACACTCACCGTATGGCAGAAGCAAACAAAGCATTTGCCCATTATCGTTGGTAGTGTAGCCGCTCTTATTGCAGGAAATCCGCCAGAAATGGATGAAAGGAGAAAGTGTAGGTCATGTCAAGAGAATTCTCCTTGGAGAAAACACGTAATATCGGCATCATGGCTCACATTGATGCCGGTAAAACGACGGCCACGGAACGTATTTTGTTCTATACCGGCCGGACCCATAAAATTGGAGAAACACATGAGGGTGCTTCCCAAATGGACTGGATGTCGCAAGAGCAAGACCGTGGAATTACCATCACATCTGCCGCGACAACAGCCCAGTGGAAAAACCATCGTATCAACATCATCGATACCCCGGGACACGTCGATTTCACGGTAGAAGTGGAACGCTCCCTACGTGTCCTTGATGGCTCAGTAGCTGTCCTTGATGCGCAATCAGGCGTCGAACCGCAAACCGAAACAGTTTGGCGTCAAGCTACGACCTATCATGTGCCAAGAATTGTTTTCGTCAACAAAATGGATAAAGTCGGAGCGGACTTCCTCTATTCGGTAAGTACATTAAAAGATCGCCTTGGCGCGAACGCCCATCCTGTTCAGCTCCCTATCGGCGCGGAGGACGAATTCGAAGGAATTATCGATCTTGTGGAAATGAAAGCCTACTATTATCGGGATAACTTGGGTGAAGATATAGAAGTTCGTGAGGTCCCCGATGAGTACCGTGAACAAGCTGATTCCTATCGCGACCAACTGATTGACGCTGTTGCAGAATTCGATGAAGATCTTATGATGATGTACCTGGAAGGCGAGGAACTCAATACCGAGGATATTAGAAAAGCAATTCGGAAAGGGACGCTGGACATTGAGTTTTATCCCGTCTTTTGCGGATCGGCCTTTAAAAACAAAGGTGTCCAATTGATTTTGGATGGAGTCCTTGATTACTTGCCGGCACCGACGGACGTTCCGCCCATTAAAGGGGTAAAGCCGGATTCAGAAGAAGAAGTGACTCGTGAAGCTGATGACGAAGGATCGTTTTCCGCACTTGCTTTTAAAATTATGACTGATCCTTATGTTGGGAAATTGACCTTTTTCCGTGTCTATTCAGGCACGCTTGCAGCCGGGTCCTATGTTCGAAACTCATCTAAAGATAATCGCGAACGTGTCGGAAGAATTTTGCAGATGCACGCCAATTCAAGGGAAGAGATTTCTAGAGTCTACTCCGGAGACATTGCTGCCGGCATCGGTTTGAAAGACACATCGACAGGTGATACACTTTGTGATGAGAAAGATCGTGTGATTCTCGAGTCCATGGACTTTCCGGAAACTGTTATCTCCTTGTCGGTAGAGCCGAAGTCAAAAGCGGATCAAGACAAAATGGGCGTTGCACTCGGCAAACTTGCGGAAGAAGACCCTACGTTTAAAACGTATACAGATGAGGAAACAGGCCAAACGGTTATTTCCGGAATGGGTGAACTACACCTTGATATCATCGTGGATCGTTTAAAGCGAGAGTTTAAAGTCGAAGCGCAGGTCGGCGCACCGCAAGTCTCTTATCGCGAAACGATTAGAACTTCTGCGGAATGCGAAGGCAAATTCATTCGCCAATCCGGTGGTCGTGGTCAATACGGTCATGTTTGGATCGAGTTTAGTCCGAATGAACAGGGCGCAGGCTTTGAATTTGAAAACGCGATCGTTGGCGGGGTCGTTCCTCGGGACTATATCAACTCAGTGGAGCAAGGGGTCGAAGAATCGTTACAAAACGGTTTGCTCGCCGGCTATCCAATGATTGATGTAAAGGCGCGTTTGTATGACGGGTCCTACCATGATGTGGATTCAAATGAAATGGCATTTAAAATTGCCGCCTCCATGGCGCTTAAAGAAGCAAAATCAAGATGTGAACCTGTCTTGCTCGAACCGTTGATGAAAGTTGAAATCATCGTTCCGGAAGAATACATGGGCGATGTTATGGGTGACATTACATCACGACGCGGTCGAGTGGAAGGAATGGGCGCCCGAGGAAACGCACAAATCATCAGTGCTTTCGTGCCACTTGCAGAGATGTTTGGATATGCGACAAATCTTCGTTCAAACACACAAGGACGCGGAACATATTCGATGTTCTTTGATCATTATGCGGAAGTGCCGAAGAGCATTTCTGAAGAGATCATTAAAAAGAACACCGGTGAATAATTCACTTCTTTAGAATGAAAAGCCTAGAAAGTAGATCAACGATCATGCTTTCTTGCTATATAAAAAACCTTAATTAAGGGAGGAACATTTCAATGGCAAAAGAAAAATTTGATCGGTCGAAAACACACGCCAATATCGGCACAATCGGGCACGTAGACCATGGGAAAACAACGCTGACTGCAGCGATTACAAAAGTGCTTCACGAGCAATCCGGCACAGGTACTGTCATGGAATATGACGCAATCGATGGTGCACCGGAAGAAAAAGAACGTGGCATTACGATCGCAACTTCCCACGTTGAGTATGAAACAGAAGATCGTCACTATGCACACGTGGATTGCCCGGGACACGCAGACTACGTGAAAAACATGATCACAGGTGCCGCGCAAATGGACGGATCCATCCTAGTTGTATCCGCCGCTGACGGTCCGATGCCGCAAACACGTGAGCACATCTTGCTTTCCCGTAACGTCGGTGTACCGTCCATCGTTGTCTTCCTTAACAAAGTAGACCAGGTAGACGACGAAGAGCTACTTGAACTCGTTGAAATGGAAGTGCGCGATCTACTATCCGAGTATGACTTCCCGGGAGACGACATCCCAGTTGTATCCGGATCCGCGTTGAAAGCTCTTGAAGGAGATGAAGAGCACACGCAAAAAATCCTCGACTTGATGCAAGAAGTCGACAATTATATTCCAACGCCGGATCGTGACACAGACAAGCCATTCATGATGCCGGTGGAGGATGTTTTCTCTATCACTGGCCGTGGTACGGTTGCAACCGGCCGTGTTGAACGTGGCATGTTAAACTCTGGTGATGAAGTAGAAATTCTCGGTATTACGGAAGAGTCTAGAAAAACCACCGTTACAGGTGTAGAGATGTTCCACAAAATCCTGGACTATGCCGAAGCTGGCGACAACATCGGCGCATTGTTGCGTGGTGTTAACCGTGAACAAATTACACGCGGGCAGGTACTTGCGAAGCCAGGTTCCATCACTCCGCATACAGAATTTAAAGCAGAAGTTTATGTCCTTTCAAAAGATGAAGGTGGTCGCCATACGCCGTTCTTCCAAAATTATCGTCCGCAATTCTACTTCCGTACAACGGATGTTACCGGTGTAATTGATCTTCCTGAAGGCGTGGAAATGGTTATGCCCGGCGACAACATCGAAATGACCGTGTCACTTATTCAACCGATTGCTATCGAGGACGGAACAAGATTCTCGATTCGTGAAGGTGGACGTACCGTAGGTTCCGGTGTTGTAACAGAGATCTTGAAGTAAACCAAAAAAGAGCATCCCGCAAGGGGTGCTCTTTTGTACGATAAATGTTATCCGTGTTTATAGGATTATAGCAAAAAAAACTAAGATTTTTGCCATTTTGCAAAAGTCAAGTCTTTCTAATGGATCTTAAACAAGCATTTATTCAAGAAACATTGTAAAACACCTATCTTCGGCTGAAAGGACAAAACTTTCATATTCCCCCGGAAGATGTCCGCGTAGAAATCACAGCTTATTTCGATTCCGATTAAGGTGAAGATAGCGTTATCCTTTTCCCGACGGCCCAATTGTAAGGTCACTTACTCACAGTTCAAGCGGGACACTTCTTGATTGAGGGTTTGTTTAACCTATAACACGTAAATAAAAAAGATCAGCAAGTATGCTTATTCGAGTGCTTGCCGCTTTTTATGGATATGAAATGACCATAATGGATGGCTGCCCCTGCGTGGAATAAACAAAATGCGTTAAAATGCAACTTTGCACTTGCAATCAGTATTTGTTGCCTTTATAATAGTTAGGTGTGACAAACAAGGTGGGTGGAGGCCAACACATACGGACCTCCCCTTTTTGATTGTCGAGCGAAGAAGTGGAAGGTTGCCCGACACACCCGGCCCCTTTGCCATGGCGGGTGGGGGAATTTTCACGGAGCCAGTCTGATAATCAGACGAAAAGGAGGGTTAAACATGGCAAACGAGAAAATCCGAATTCGATTAAAGGCGTATGATCATAGAATCCTTGATCAATCTTCCGCAAAAATTGTGGAAACCGCGAAGCGTTCCGAAGCAAAAGTTTCAGGACCGGTGCCTCTTCCGACAGACCGGTCGGTGTACACCGTTATCCGCGCAACGCACAAATTTAAGGATTCACGCGAGCAATTCGAAATGCGCACGCACAAGCGCCTCATCGATATTCTCAGTCCGACGCCGCAAACGGTAGACGCTTTGATGCGTTTAGATCTGCCGTCGGGTGTCGATATTGAGATTAAACTCTAAATGCGATTTAGGGATACAAACCATTTAATATGAAAAAACAGGAGGTGTGACTGATGGCCAAAGGAATCTTGGGTAAGAAGATCGGCATGACGCAGGTGTTTAAAGAGAACGGCGATGTTGTTCCTGTAACTGTCGTTCAAGCAAACCCGAACATTGTCATGCAGTTAAAAACAGAAGCGAATGATGGTTACGATGCGGTTCAGTTAGGCACGGATGATAAAAAAGAAAAAAGTGCCACCAAACCGGAAAAAGGCCATGCTGAAAAAGCAAGCACGGCGCCCAAGCGCTACGTCCGTGAATTTCGCAATATGAATCTTGCAGATCACGAAGTTGGTCAAGAAGTCCGCGTTAATACATTCACATCCGGCGACGTCATCGACGTCACGGGCGTCTCGAAAGGGAAAGGATTTCAGGGTTCGATTAAGCGCCACAATTACGCAATCGGTCCAAAATCACACGGTTCTCGCTACCATCGAGGCTCAGGCGCATTGAGCCCTATTGACACATCTAAAGTGTTCAAAGGGACAAAGCTTCCCGGACAGATGGGCGGCGATCAAGTGACGGTTCAGAACCTTGAAGTCGTACAAATTGATGAAGAACGTAATCTATTGCTTATAAAAGGAAATGTGCCCGGCCCCAAAAAAGGCTATGTAAAGGTACAATCCATGAACCAGTAATGTTTAAAAGAAAGGAGGAACCATCATGCCTAAAGTAACGGTATACAATCAAACCGGCTCGGAAGTCGGGGACGCGGAACTTACCGATGCCGTTTTCGGTATTACACCGAATGAAAGTGTTGTGCACGATGCGGTTGTCATGCAGCAAGCTTCCCTTCGGCAAGGAACTCAAAAAGCTAAAACGCGTTCCGAAGTTCGCGGTGGCGGTGCAAAACCATGGCGCCAAAAAGGAACGGGTCGTGCACGTCATGGATCAAACCGTTCCCCAATATGGACGGGTGGTGGTGTCATTTTTGCACCGACGCCAAGAAATTACGGGTATAAACTTCCGAAAAAGGTCCGTCGTCTCGCGCTTAGATCCGTGCTTTCCGGAAAAGTCCGTGATGAAGAGCTCATCGTCGTCGACGACCTTCAATTTGACGTGCCGAAAACAAAAGAAATGGTGAATGTTCTTTCCAGCCTTTCCGCCGAGCAAAAAACGTTGATTGTCACAGCGGACGATGATGAAAACCTCAAGAAATCCGCGAACAATCTAGAGAATGTAAAAACGATCGATGCTAAAGGTGTAAATGTGCTAGATGTGATTAACAGCGATAAGTTAATCATTACGAAAAAGGCTGTAGAGAGTGTAGAGGAGGTGCTTGGCTAATGGATGCACGCGATGTGATTAAGCGCCCGGTAATTACGGAACGCTCTACAGAGATCATGGATGACAAGAAGTATACGTTTGAAGTGGACATTAAAGCGAATAAAACACAGATCAAACAGGCAATCGAAGAGATCTTTGAAGTAGATGTCGATAAGGTTAACACGATGAATTATAAACGCAAATTTCGTCGTTTCGGCCGTTTCGAAGGTTATAAACCCGCACGAAAAAAGGCGATTGTAACCTTAACCGAGAACAGTGAAGAGATCGAAGTATTTGATGAAGTTTAAGTTTTACAGAAGAGGAGGGAAAACCAATGGCAGTTAAACGCTATAAACCGAAAACAGGCGGGCAACGGTTTATGACCGGGAAAAATTTCTCCGAAA
Source organism: Salicibibacter kimchii (assembly GCF_003336365.1). Lineage (GTDB taxonomy): Bacteria > Bacillota > Bacilli > Bacillales > Marinococcaceae > Salicibibacter > Salicibibacter kimchii. The sequence continues at coordinate 2,356,180 of NZ_CP031092.1, forward strand.
TTACAACCGATAGCCCGGAACGGTCATTGCTCGCGCCACATTCCAAAGATGCCGGCCGGAACAATCATGGCCGAATTACGACTCGCCACCAAGGTGGCGGCCATAAACGTAAATATCGGATCATCGATTTTAAACGAAACAAGGACGGGGTTCCGGGTCGAGTAGCAACGATTGAATACGATCCGAACCGCTCGGCGAATATCGCGCTTATTCATTATGTAGACGGAGAAAAACGTTATATTCTTGCTCCTAACGGCCTTAAGGTCGGTAACAATATAACAGCAGGCTCCGATGCAGACATCAAAGTCGGGAATGCGCTTGAAATTAAGGATATCCCGGTGGGCACAACCATTCACAACATTGAAATGAGGCCCGGGAAAGGCGGACAATTGGTACGCGCTGCAGGCGCGCACGCACAAATTCTCGGTCGTGAAGGCAAGTACACGCTTATTCGATTGAAGTCCGGAGAGACCCGTCAGGTTCTATCCACGTGCCGAGCAACGATTGGGCAAGTGGGCAACCTTGAAAACGAACAGATCAATATCGGGAAAGCCGGACGTAATCGTTGGCTGAATAAACGCCCTACTGTCCGCGGTTTTGCCATGAACCCGGATGATCACCCACACGGCGGTGGTGAAGGGAAAGCACCCGTCGGGCTTGATGCCCCCGTATCCCCTTGGGGACAACCGTCCGTTGGATATAAGACGAGAAAAAGAAACAAGCCATCAAACAAGTATATTGTTCAAGGTCGAAACAAAAAGAAAAGAAGATAATCGCGATAGGATTAGCGCCAACACCCTATGCAACCGAAGCGGGGAGGCGCTATTCACACGTCGCACCTATATGAGAAAGGAGGCATTTAAATGGGACGCAGTCTGAAAAAGGGACCATTTGTCGATGATCATTTAATGAAAAAAGTTGAGGCGATGGATGTGAATAACAGCCGTGTGATTAAAACATGGTCACGTCGCTCCACGATATTCCCGAATTTTGTAGGACACACCATCGCTGTCCATGATGGGCGCAAGCATGTGCCTGTTTACATCCAGGAAGACATGGTCGGTCATAAACTGGGAGAATTCGCCCCAACACGAACGTATCGGGGACACGCTAATGACGACAAAAGAACGAGACGACGCTAACAAGAGAGGAGGTACACTTCAATGGAAGCAAAAGCGGTTGCGAAACAGGTTCGTGTCGCTCCTCGAAAAGCACGGATGGTCGTTGACCTGGTGCGCGGCAAAGAAGTCGGAGAAGCCATTTCCATATTGAAACACACACAAAGAGGAGTGTCGCCAACTGTGGAGAAGGTATTGAAATCCGCGATTGCCAATGCGGAGCATAACTATGAAATGGAACCGGAAGATTTGATGATTAGCAAAGCTTACGTGGATGAAGGGGTCACTTTGAAACGTTTTCGCCCGAGGGCGATGGGGCGTGCATCCCGAATCAATAAACGAACAAGTCATATCACGATCATTGTCTCAGAAAAGGAGGAAGGATAAAGCGTGGGTCAAAAAGTTAATCCCATAGGGTTTCGGATTGGCGTAATTCGTGACTGGGAATCAAAATGGTACGCAGAAAAAGAATACGCGACGTTGTTGCATGAGGACGTGAAAATTCGCGAGTATATTGAAGAGCGGCTTAAGGATGCTTCCATATCGTCGATTGAAATTGAACGTGCCGCAAACCGGGTGAACATTAACATTCATACAGCTAAACCCGGTATGGTGATCGGTAAAGGCGGATCTGAAGTTGAGGCATTGCGCAAAAACCTAAATGCTCTTACCGGTAAACGTGTGCACATCAACATCTCCGAGATCAAACAAGCAGATTTGGACGCGAAGCTCGTCGCTGAAAATATCGCGCGTCAGCTGGAAAACCGCGTATCTTTTCGCCGTGCAATGAAACAATCCATCCAGCGTACAATGCGTGCCGGAGCAAAAGGCATTCGTACAGAAGCGAACGGACGTCTCGGTGGAGCAGATATGGCACGCTCCGAGAGCTATAATGAAGGAACTGTTCCCTTGCATACGTTGCGAGCGGACATTGATTTTGGTACAGCAGAAGCAGACACCACATATGGGAAGATCGGTGTGAAAATATGGATATACCGTGGAGAAGTCCTTCCCACGAAAGGTGACCGTACAGACGAAGGAGGCGACTAAACATGTTAATGCCTAAACGCGTGAAATACCGCCGTCAAATGCGTGGACGCATGAAAGGGCGTGCAAAAGGCGGAACGGAAATCTCATTTGGTGAGTATGGCCTGCAGGCCGTGGAAGCATCATGGATTTCGAACCGGCAGATTGAAGCCGCACGTATCGCGATGACTCGTTACATGAAACGTGGCGGTAAAGTTTGGATTAAAATTTTCCCTGATAAACCATATACGTCAAAACCTTTGGAAGTTCGTATGGGTTCCGGGAAAGGTGCCCCGGAAGGTTGGGTAGCCGTTGTTAAACCCGGCAAGATTATGTTTGAAATTGCAGGTGTCAATGAGGAAGTAGCACGAGAAGCATTACGTCTTGCATCCCACAAGCTTCCGATCCAATGCAAGTTTGTGAAACGTGAAGAAATGGGTGGTGAGGCAAATGAAGGCTAAAGAAATTCGGGAAATGACCACGACGGAAATCGAACAAGAATCGAAATCATTAAAAGAAGAATTGTTCAACCTTCGTTTTCAACTGGCAACCGGTCAGTTGGATAACCCCGCCCGCATCCGCAACGTTCGAAAAGCAATCGCCCGTGCCAATACTGTTTTGCGAGAAAGAGAACTTGGCATCAACCGAGTGTGAAAAGGAGGTAGACGATTATGAGTGAACGCAACGACCGAAAAGTACGGATCGGCCGCGTTGTTTCCGATAAAATGGATAAAACAATTACCGTTGTCGTTGAAACGTATAAACGAGATAAACTATACGGCAAGCGTGTCCGTTCTTCAAAGAAATTCAAAGCACATGACGAAAATAATGAAGCGAAAGTAGGCGACACCGTAAGAATCATGGAAACACGTCCGTTGTCCAAAGATAAATACTTCCGCCTCGTTGAAATCGTCGAAGAATCAGTAATTATTTAAGACATCTTTGATTGAAGGGAGGCCGTGAAAATGATCCAGCAAGAGTCAAGGCTAAAAGTTGCCGATAATTCAGGTGCAAGAGAAGTACAATGCATTAAAGTACTCGGAGGTACCGGACGAAAAACCGCTAACATCGGTGATATGATCGTCTGTTCAGTTAAGAACGCAACACCAGGAGGCGTTGTCAAGAAAAATGAAGTTGTGCGCGCGGTTATTGTTCGCTCCCGCAGTGGTGTAAGACGAACAGATGGTTCGTACATCCGATTTGATGAAAACGCAGCGGTCGTTGTCCGTGATGATAAAAGCCCGAGAGGTACACGTATATTCGGTCCGGTCGCGCGTGAACTCCGAGATAGTCAATATATGAAAATTATATCACTAGCACCGGAAGTACTTTAAAACTTGAAAGCAACATTGATGAAGGAGGTGCGAGACCATGGCACAACAACCGAAATTGCATGTGAAAACAGGCGATAAGGTGAAAGTGATTACCGGGAAAGACAAAGGTGCGGAAGGGGAGATCATCGGAGCCTATCCGAGCCGTGAACGTGTGCTTGTCCAAGGTGTCAACACAGTGACCAAACACATGAAACCTTCGCAGGACAACCCGCAAGGGGGCATCGATAATATGGAAGCGCCAATCCATGTATCGAATGTGATGCTTATTGATCCTAAAAGCGGTGAACCTACCCGGGTCGGTTATAAAACCGAAGATGGCAAAAAGGTACGGGTTGCAAAGAAATCCGGAGAGGTTATTGATTAGTAACGCTTGCTGAAAGGAGGCCCGAAAATAATGAACGCTATAAAAGAACGTTATAAGAATGAAATTGTGCCCAGCTTACACAATCAATTCAATTATTCGTCAGTGATGGCGGTCCCGAGGATCGAGAAAATCGTAATTAACGTGGGCATAGGTGAAGCTGTTTCCAACCCGAAAAGTTTGGATAACGCGATGGAAGAACTTGCTTTGATTACAGGACAAAAGCCGATTACAACGAAGGCAAAAAGATCGATCGCCGGATTTAAATTACGTGAGGGGAACCCGATCGGTGCTAAAGTGACCCTTCGCGGGGCGCGTATGTATGATTTCCTTGAAAAATTGATTCACGTATCCTTGCCGCGTGTTCGTGACTTTCGCGGAATTTCAAGCAACGCATTCGACGGCCGCGGAAATTACACCCTCGGTGTCAAGGAGCAGTTGATTTTTCCGGAAATTGAATACGACAAGATCGATAAAGTTCGCGGCATGGACATTGTAATTGTGACGAGTGCCGAAACAGATGAGGAAGCGAAAGCTTTGCTGACTCAAGTGGGCATGCCTTTTCAACGATAAATATAACTGGAAGGAGGGAATTGATTTTGGCTCGAAAAGCGATGGTCGAGAAGCAAAGGAAACCTCAAAAATTTAAGGTTCGCGAATACACCCGTTGCCAACGTTGCGGGCGACCGAACGCTGTATTTCAAAAGTTTAAGCTTTGCCGGATTTGTTTCCGCGATCTAGCGTATAAAGGACAGATCCCCGGCGTTAAAAAAGCAAGCTGGTAAAACCTGAAAGATGGAAGGAGGTTTATCATTATGGTTATGACAGACCCGATTGCAGATATGTTAACAAGAATTCGCAACGCCAATACCGTTCGTCACGATAAACTGGAACTGCCGGCATCGAACTTGAAAAAAGAGATTGCCAAGATCCTTAAACGTGAAGGGTATATACGTGATGTTGAATTCGTGGATGATAAAAAGCAAGGGGTTATTCGTATTTTCCTTAAATACGGCCAAGGAAACGAACGGGTAATTTCCGGATTGAAAAAGATAAGTAAACCGGGGCTGCGTGTGTATACAGGTTCAGACGAAGTCCCTCGTGTACTGAACGGATTAGGCATAGCGGTTATTTCGAGCTCAACAGGGATTATTACTGATAAAGAAGCCCGTCAACAAAACATCGGCGGAGAAGTGCTTGCCTACGTGTGGTAAAGCAAGGCGAATGGAGGTGTAATGGAAATGTCACGTATCGGTGTGTTGCCGTTAGAAGTACCGGATAGTGTAACGCTTACGGTTAACGACGGACATGTAACGGTTAAAGGCCCAAAAGGGGAATTGGAACGTCAATTTAATTCAGGTGTCACAATCAGCTATGAAGATGGGGTTGTTACGACTACTCGTGTATCCAATCATAAAGATCACCGATCCATGCACGGAACGACGAGAAGTCTCATCGCGAACATGGTGAAAGGTGTTACGGACGGTTTTGAAAAAAGCCTTGACCTTGTCGGTGTCGGTTATCGTGCATCTAAATCGGGGAACAAACTCGTGCTTAACGTCGGTTATTCCCATCCGGTTGAAATTGAAGAACCGGAAGGCATTGAATTTGAAGTGCCTTCAAACACAAGAGTGCTTGTTAAAGGAATCGATAAACAATTGGTTGGGGCCGTTGCTTCCGATGTTCGATCCGTTCGCAAGCCGGAACCTTATAAAGGGAAAGGCGTTCGTTACACAGATGAAACGGTGCGAAGCAAGGTTGGAAAAACAGGTAAATAAACCGAAGCCAAATGCTGTCTGTTGAAGACAGGAAAGGAGGAGAGTCTTTCATGGCGACAAAAACCAATAAACAGGCGGCGCGTAAACAGCGCCATAATAGAATACGAAAAAAATTAAGTGGAACTTCGGAACGCCCGCGCTTAAATGTATTTCGTTCTTCGAGTCATATCTATGCCCAGCTTATCGACGATATGAAGGGTGAAACGCTGGCATCAGCGTCTACGTTGGATCGTGAATTCACGCAGGAAAACGGTGGAAACGTAAATGCCGCCAAAGATGTGGGGACGCTTGTTGCAAAACGCGCGCGTGAAAAGGGATATGAAAACGTCATTTTTGACCGTGGAGGCTATATCTACCATGGACGTGTAGCGGCATTGGCTGATGCTGCTCGTGAGGAAGGTTTGAAATTTTAAAGCATGAAGGAGGGACAACATATGGCCATTGATCCGAATAAACTTGACTTGGAAGAACAAGTCGTTGCGATTAACCGTGTTTCAAAAGTGGTAAAAGGCGGTCGAAGCTTTCGCTTTGCAGCGATTGTCGTAGTCGGTGACCGCAACGGACATGTAGGTTTTGGCATCGGGAAAGCCAATGAAGTACCCGAGGCGATTCGTAAAGCAGTAGAAAACGGGAAGAAAGGCCTCATTAAGGTCCCCCGTGTGGGCACGACGATCCCTCATGAATTGGTAGGACGTTACGGGGCCGGCAAAGTCTTGCTGAAGCCCGCTACGGAAGGTACGGGAGTTATCGCCGGCGGTCCTGTGCGTGCGGTTCTTGAACTTGGCGGCGTACATGACATCCTTTCAAAATCACACGGTTCCAGTAACCCGATCAATATGGTTCGTGCCACGTTGCAAGGGTTGAGCGAATTAAAATCGGCTGAAAATATTGCCAGGCTACGTGGCAAAAGCGTCGAAGAATTACAAGGATAGGAGGGAGTACAAGTGGAAAATAAACTGGAAATCACCCTCATCCGCAGTCTAATAGGCAGACCGGAAGACCAGCGTGTGACGGTACGCACACTTGGACTGCGCAAAGTCAATCACTCGGTGATCCAAAAAGACAATCCTGCCATTCGCGGAATGGTTAACAAAGTATCCCACCTTGTAAATGTAAAAGAAGTTAGCGGATAAGGGAACGCTTCAAGACAGGAGGTGTGAAAACATGAAATTGCACGATGTGAAACCAGCGGCAGGTGCTCGCAAAAAAGGGATTCGTCCCGGACGAGGCTATGGATCAAAACGCAGCAACACCGCTGGCCGAGGAGAACACGGACAAAAATCCCGTGCAGGCGGAAATGTACGGCCGGGCTTTGAAGGGGGACAAAACCCGATTTACAAACGATTGCCTAAACGTGGATTTACCAATCCAACTCGGAAGGCTTATACCGTCGTTAATATTGAAACGCTCAATCGTTTTGAAGAAGGAACGGAAATTACGCCGGAGTTACTCGTAGAGACCGGCACCGTGAAAAAAGAAAATGATGGCATTAAAATCCTTGGGGATGGTCAATTGGAGACGAAGCTGACAGTGAAAGCCAATAAATTTTCTGCCTCTGCAGTTAAGGCAATTGAAGCAGCCGGCGGTCGAACCGAGGTGGTTTAATGTTTAAGGGCCTAGCCAATATCTTTCGTGCAGCAGATCTGCGTCGAAAAATATTCTTCACCCTGGCAATGCTCATCGTCTATCGTATCGGGACATTCATCCCTATTCCCGGATCCGACAGCGACGTCTTGAACTTCCAAGGGGAAGCATCGGCTTTCGGCTTTCTTGACACGTTTGGCGGGGGAGCACTTGGGAACTTCTCCATTTTTGCCATGGGTGTCTTCCCTTATATTACTGCTTCCATTGTCGTACAACTCTTGCGGATGGATGTCGTCCCGAAGTTCACGGAATGGTCGAAGCAAGGGGAGGCAGGCAGAAGAAAACTGGCGCAGTTCACTCGCTATTTCACCGTTGTATTGGCGTTTGTTCAGGGATTGGCAATGTCTATCGGATTTAACGCCCAATTTCCAGGGCTAATTCCGGATCCGGGAGTTGCCACTTACCTACTTATAGCGCTCATCATGACCGCGGGGACCACCTTTTTGATGTGGTTAGGGGAGCAAATCACGGCAAAAGGAGTAGGGAACGGGATTTCCATCATGATTTTTGCCGGTATTGCTGCCGGTATCCCAAATGGGCTTAACCAAATTTACGCCACGCAAATCGAAGGTGCGGGCGAGCAACTGTTTATGGGTGTTGTTACCATTCTTTTATTGGCGCTCGCTGTATTGCTCATTATTGTCGGAGTCGTCTTTGTGCAGCAAGCGATTCGTAAAGTATCGATCCAATATGCAAAAAGGGTGGTTGGTCGTCAGTCCACGGCAGGCGCGCAGTCGACGCATCTCCCATTGAAGGTGAACTCAGCAGGGGTTATCCCGGTCATTTTCGCGATGGCGTTATTTATTTTCCCGCCGACAGTTGCAAGCTTTTTGGGAGAAGACAATGCTGTTGCCCAATGGGTGATCAATAATTTTGATTACACGCAACCGGTTGGGGCAATTGTTTACATCGGATTAATCATCGCCTTTACGTATTTCTATACATTTGTGCAGGTGAATCCGGAAACAATGGCCGAAAACCTGAAAAAACAAGGGGGATATGTTCCCGGTATTCGTCCCGGTAAAAGTACGGAACATCATATTCGCCATATCCTTTACCGACTGACGTTCGTCGGCTCCCTATTTCTGGCCACGGTTGCGATTTTGCCGGTGTTCTTCACGACTCAACTCGGATTGCCTGAAGCGATTCAAATCGGAGGCACGGGCTTGCTCATCGTCGTCGGTGTTGCACTGGACACGATGAAACAGATCGAAGGACAATTGTTGAAACGTAGCTACAAAGGTTTCATAAAATAAGGAGTAACGACAAGGACCAACGTGGGATGTAAGGAGAGGTATCATGGATTTAATTTTAATGGGACTGCCGGGCGTCGGAAAAGGAACCCAAGCGGGGACGATCAGTGAAGAGTACCGCATTCCCCATATATCGACAGGGGATATGTTCCGTGCGGCAATCAAAAACGAAACCGAACTTGGCATAAAAGCGAAACGTTACCTTGACGAGGGAGAACTTGTGCCGGATGAAGTGACGATTGGAATCGTTCGGGAACGACTGGGTGAAGAGGATTGCGCAAAAGGGTTTTTGCTTGACGGATTTCCTCGTACAATTCCGCAAGCGGAGGCGCTGGAGGGCATTCTTTCTGATCTTAGCCGCTCGCTCGATTTTGTCATCAACATTGAGGTTCCTAAGGAAACGTTGATCAAACGTTTGGCGGGCCGTCGTGTTTCCCCTACTTCCGGTGAAACGTACCACGTGGATTACAATCCACCGAAAACGGATGGCATCTGTGATGTGGATGGCAGTAAGCTCATCCAGCGTGATGACGACAAACCGGAAATGGTGAAAAAACGCCTGGAAGTGAACATTGAACAAACGCAACCGCTGATTGATTTTTATAACCAAAAGGGTTATCTCCGAAACATTGATGGAGACCAGCAAATCGATCATGTGCACGGGGATATTGTTCAATTATTGGAAGGTTTGCAGCATGCATGATTATTCGTAAAACCGATCGGGAATTAAAGATTATGCGGTACGCCGGAAAAATCGTGGCGTGGACTCATCAAGAACTCCAACGTCATATTAAGCCGGGGGTCACAACCGCTGAACTTGACCAAATCGCAGATCGTTTTATACAATCGTATGATGCCGTTCCTTCGTTTAAAGGTTATCATGGATTTACCGGGAGTATTTGTACTTCCGTAAATGAGGAACTTGTTCACGGGGTACCGGGGAACAGAGTGTTAAAAAACGGCGATATCATTTCCATCGACATTGGAGCGAAGATTCACGGGTATCATGGTGATTCGGCGTGGACGTATCCTGTTGGTGCAATAACAGCCGAAACGGAGCAGCTCTTGGATGTGACCCGGAATGCCTTATACAAGGGGCTTGCGGAAGCAAAACCGAAAGAAAGACTCTCTAATGTCTCTCATGCGATACAGACATTCGTGGAGAAACATGGGTTCTCGGTTGTTAGGGAGTATGTTGGTCATGGTGTTGGTCAAGACTTGCATGAAGACCCACAGATCCCACACTTTGGGCCCCCTGGGAAAGGAGTCCGTTTGAAACCGGGGATGGTGCTTGCCGTTGAACCGATGATAAATATGGGTGAGCGTTATGTCCATACTTTGGATGACAATTGGACAGTGGTCACAACGGATGGAAAAAACTGCGCACATTTTGAACACACGATTGCGATTACGGATTCAGGCTATGACATTTTGACCCAGGCCTGATGCCGAGATGTCCCAATAGGTCGGAACGCTGTGCTCGTGATGCACACATGCACACGTTTAACGGCTATGAAAATACGATGTCATCGTTGTTGCCACCGTTGGCAGGCACGTTTTGTCCGGTTGGCCTGCGATTCAAGCATTGTTCAATTCGTGCCCAGAAAAACATCAACATCCGAACGTTAGCGTTTGTCTCACAGGGTGTAAGATAGCCTGAAGAAAACCGTCGTGTGACTAATGCCAAATTGCGCCACGTGTTGATGTAATTTCGTAGAGGGCTACCTGATACTAGGAAGGGAGGAGAGTAAATCCATGGCCAAAGATGATGCGATTGAAGTGGAAGGCACGGTGATCGAGCCTTTGCCAAACGCTATGTTCAGAGTAGAACTGGAGAATGGTCATCGAATACTCGCGCATGTTTCCGGAAAGATCCGCATGCATTTTATCCGTATTTTACCCGGTGACAAGGTTACGGTGGAACTTTCTCCATATGACCTTTCCCGTGGTCGAATTACGTATCGATACAAATAATAATCGCAGAAGAAGAACGCTGTAAAAGTTTCTTCTGGGATAGTTCCCGAGCATGAAGGAGGGAAAGAAAATGAAGGTCAGACCTTCCGTAAAACCCATGTGTGAACGATGTAAAATCATTCGCCGCGAAGGTACAGTCATGGTGATTTGTTCAAACCCGAAGCATAAACAAAAACAAGGTTAACCGCAAAGGAGGTGTATGTTCATGGCACGAATTTCAGGAGTTGACATTCCTCGCGACAAGCGGGTCGTTATTTCCCTGACGTATGTGTATGGGGTTGGAAAAAGCAGTGCTCAAAACATTCTGGAGGAAGCGGACGTACCGGTGGACACACGGGTTCGTGACCTCACGGACGAAGAACTCGGACGCATTCGCACAGCCGTCGGAAACTACACGGTGGAAGGGGACCTTCGCAGAGAAAAGTCTCTGAACATTAAACGTTTAATCGAAATTGGTTCCTATCGTGGCATCCGTCATCGCCGCGGGCTGCCTGCCCGTGGACAAAGCACGAAAAATAATTCCAGAACCGCGAAAGGTCCTCGGAAGACGATCGCGAATAAGAAAAAGTAAGGAGGTTTGTAAGCAATGGCTAAACCGAAAACAACAGCTCGTAAAAAACGCCAACGTAAACATGTAGATTCGGGCATCGCCCATATCCGTTCCACATTCAACAATACCATCGTTACGATTACGGATATGCAAGGAAATGCATTGGCATGGGCAAGTGCAGGAAACCTCGGTTTTAAAGGTTCTCGCAAGTCAACGCCGTTCGCCGCACAGATGGCAGCTGAAACAGCCGCAAAGGGAGCGATGGATCACGGCATGAAAAGCGTGGAGGTTGCTGTAAAGGGACCGGGTGCCGGTCGTGAAGCAGCCATTCGTTCACTGCAAGCAACCGGGCTTGAAGTGAATGTTATCCGTGATGTTACCCCTGTGCCCCATAACGGTTGCCGCCCTCCGAAACGTCGCAGAGTATAACGCCGTATAGACCATTATAAGGTTTGAAAACACTGCGCGCTGTCAATAATGGTTAGACAAAGTGAGCATCAAAATAGCGGGCTTTATGTACTGTGAATGGTGAAGTGTGCAATACGGATGCTGACGTTTTGAAGGAGGGTATCATTTAAAGATGATCGAAATCGAAAAGCCGAGCATTGAAACGATTGAAGTCAGTGAGGACGGCAAATACGGGAAGTTTGTTGTTGAACCGCTTGAACGTGGCTATGGAACAACCTTAGGAAACTCCTTGCGTCGAATTCTGTTATCCTCCCTACCGGGATCAGCGATTACGAATATTCAAATCGATCAAGTCCTTCACGAGTTCTCAACAGTGGAAGGTGTGGTGGAAGACGTTACCACCATTGTGTTGAATTTGAAGCAGCTGGCCCTTAACATCCATTCCGATGAGGAGAAAGTGCTTGAAATTGAGGTGAGCGGCGAGGGTGCAGTAACCGCACAAGATATTAACCACGATAGTGATGTTGATATCTTGAACCCCGAACTTCACATTGCTACGCTTAATCAAGGCGCCCATTTTCATATGAGAATGACCGCTAAACGCGGCCGTGGTTATGTTCCTGCCGAAGGAAACAATCACGAGGACCTGGCCATCGGGGTTCTTCCGATCGATTCGATTTTTACACCGGTGGACCGTGTCAATTTCCAGGTTGAAAATACACGCGTGGGCCAAATTACAAACTATGATAAACTAACGCTTGATGTTTGGACGGATGGTAGCATACGGCCGGAAGAAGCTGTATCTCTTGGCGCCAAAATCATGAATGAACATTTAACCATCTTTATCGGTTTGACAGATCAAGCCCAAAATGCCGAAATCATGGTGGAAAAAGAGGAAGATCAAAAAGAAAAAGTGCTGGAAATGACAATTGAGGAACTGGATTTATCGGTACGTTCTTACAATTGTTTGAAACGCGCGGGCATTAATACCGTGCAGGAGCTCACCCAGAAATCTGAAGAAGATATGATGAAGGTGCGCAACCTGGGACGTAAATCTTTGGAAGAAGTGCAAGAGAAGTTGGGAGATTTAGGTCTCGGCCTTCGCGATGAGGAATAAGTTTATAGATGAGAATTGGTCAAAAGGAGGGGAATAACTGTGGCATACAGAAAGCTTGGAAGAAATAGTTCAGCACGAAAAGCGTTATTTCGTGATCTCGCAACAGATCTTTTGATCAACGAAAAGATTGTGACCACGGAGGCAAAAGCAAAAGCGCTTCGCCCGATCGTGGAAAAAACGATCACGCTAGGCAAAGGTGGCACCTTGCATGCTCGTCGACAAGCCGCATCATTTATCCGGAAGGAAGCAGCAGAAGACGATCAAGATGCCATTCAAAAATTGTTTGATGACATCGGTCCACGCTACGAAGAGCGGCAAGGCGGCTACACACGCATTATTAAAATGGAACCGAGAAAAGGGGACGGCACCCCCATGGCCGTCATCGAACTCGTTTAATAGGTGTGAGGGCAGGACGATTTCAAAGTCACTGTCCTTTTTCTTTTATGTAAACGTAATAAATACATTGGTTAACAAATAGCCTGGTCCATGATAAAATTTTATTTATTGATTGGTGTTTCAGCTTTTATACATACAGAAGTGAAGATTGGAGAACGAACAATGCCACCCCTTATCCATTGTGAACATCTATACTTTCGCTATTGGGAAGAACAGGATTTCATTTTACAAGACCTTCGTTTGCAAATAAATCAAGGGGAATGGGTGGCATTGTTGGGGACGAATGGTTCCGGCAAGTCTACGTTTGCGAGAATGTTAAATGCGTTATTGCAGCCGGAGAGCGGCACGATTACGATCGGGGCTTTGCGGACGGATAAGGAAGAAGATATCTGGGCCATTCGTCAAAAGGTGGGGATGGTGTTTCAAAACCCGGATCACCAATTTGTTGCTGCTACCGTACGGGATGACATAGCTTTCGGGCTGGAAAACGCCGGTATCTCACGTACGGATATGCTCGCTCGTATCGAAGAAGCAAGTGAGCGGGCAGGGATCAAAGATGCACTATCGACCGAACCTCATCGCCTTTCGGGAGGGCAAAAGCAACGGGCGGCGATCGCGGGTATTCTTGCCCTTCGTCCGGAGATTATGATTTTTGATGAAGCGACGTCCATGTTGGACCCTAATGGCCGGAGGGAAGTAATGGAAACGATCGCCGAGCTAAATCAAGCCGGGATCACGATTATTATGATCACCCACGAGTTAGAAGAAGCGCTGCAAGCAAGCCGTGTCGTTTTTATGGAGCGGGGGGCCACGTCACGGGATCAAACGGTTTACGACTTTTTCCAAGACCCTGATTTTTTGCTTTCCAGGTCTTTTACGTTGCCTTATTTTTTGCGTATGCAGGTAGCATTACAAGCCAAAGGCGTCCATGTTGGCCATTTATCGTTAAGTGAACACGAATGGGTGAAGCGGTTATGCACATCTCCTTTGAAAATGTAAGTTATTCCTATATGCGTGGTTCTCCGTTTGAAAAACAGGCGCTTGATCACGTGAACATTAAAATCGCGTCGAAGACGTTTACAGCCCTTGTGGGCAGCACTGGTTCAGGGAAGTCGACGTTGATGCAATTGATCAATGGATTGTTGCTCCCCACTTCGGGACAGGTCCAATGCGGCGACTTCCGCCTGCATCGAAAGTCGAAACGAAAAGAAGTGAAACCATTGCGGCGAAAAATCGGCATGGTTTTTCAGTATCCCGAGCATCAATTGTTTGGCGCTACGGTTGAAGAAGACATGCTTTTTGGCCCCAAACACCTCGGTTTGGATGTGGAGAGGGTTCGCAAACGACTTCCCAAGCTGCTGGATGTTGTGGGCATAAGCGATGAGGTCCTGCCTGTCTCGCCGTTCAATCTCAGCGGGGGACAGATGAGACGTGTGGCCATTGCCGGAGTGCTTGCTACCGACCCTGAAGTGCTGATCCTTGATGAACCGGCTGCCGGTCTTGATCCTGCCGGGCATCGAGCCCTGTTGGATGTATTGAAAGATTGGCATGACAGGCATGGATTAACGACGATTCTTGTCACGCATGACATGGAAGATGCTGCCCGTTATGCAGAGGAGGTCATCGTGATGGGGACCGGGGGTAAGCCGTTGACGAGCGGTGCGCCTTTACAGGTTTTTCGGGAAGCCGAGTTGCTTGCCGATATCGGGCTGGCCACCCCTCCTTCGGTTCGAATGGTCCGTGCTTTGCAAAAAGCAGGCTGGGACATTGATAACCTCCTGATGGAACCGGAAGCGTTGGCAGCGGTCGTTGCCGAACAATGGGCAAGTGTAAAAGAAGAGGGATAAACATGTTGCAAAACATCGTCATTGGACAGTACGTTCCGGTTTCATCACCCCTGCACAGGTTGGATTCGAGAGCGAAACTACTGTGTTTACTTGCCCTTGCCAGTATTGTGTTCTTGGCAAACGAATTTTGGAGTTATAGTGCATTGCTGGCAACGGTCGCAGCTTTTGTTCTGTTGTCACGCGTGCCGGTGAAATTTTTTCTTAAAGGATTATTACCGGTATTTATTTTAGTTATTTTTACGTTTCTTCTTCATGCTTTTTTTACGAATGAAGGGCAGGTTCTTTTTACGATCCTCGGTTTTTCCATCTATAGTGGCGGAATAGAACAAGGGGTGTTCATCGCTGTGCGGATTGGCGCGCTCGTCGCCTTTGCCTCATTGTTGACATTAACGACTGCGCCGATTGATTTAACCGATGGATTTGAGTTTTTTTTGCGTCCGTTTAAGCGGTTTGGGCTTCCTGCCCACGAAATGTCCTTGATGATGTCGATCAGCATTCGCTTGATTCCGACTTTATTGTTGGAAGCGGATCGAATATTAAAGGCTCAGGCAGCGCGCGGGGCTGATTTTACAAAAGGATCATTGAAAACGAGGCTGGAGACGATGACGGCTTTTATTATCCCGTTGTTTGTTCGTTCGTTTAAACGGGCGGAAGATATGGCTACGGCAATGGACGCGCGCGGGTATCGTGGCGGGGAAGGACGAACGAAATTGCGTGTCCTTAAATGGCGCTTGCAAGATACCGTTGCCTGCATGGTTGTTATCGGTGTGGGCGTAGTCTTGGCGTTGTTGCGAGATGGCTAGGGGCAAGCGGCTGAAATAAGGGATCAACGTTAGTTGTGGCGCCAAAAAAAGCCAAGAATTAGACGGCACCCGGCGATTGTGTCGCCACTGGGAGGATATACCGATGGCACGTTGGAAAGCGACCATTGCTTATGATGGCTCGGCTTTTTCCGGCTGGCAAGTGCAGCCGGGAAAGCGAACCGTGCAAGGGGAGCTTGAAAAAGGGCTCACAAAATTGCATAAAGGGGAAAATAAAAAGGTGGTGGCTTCCGGGCGTACAGATGCCCAGGTGCATGCCCGCGGCCAAGTCGTTCACTTCGATTCTTTTTTACAAATCCCAAGTGCGCGTTGGCCGCGAGCGTTTGACACGGTGTTGCCGCGAGACATGCAGGTGATATGCGTTGAACGTGTGCATGATCATTTTCACGCGCGTTTTGATGCTACGGCTAAAGAGTATCGTTTTTTTCTTCATGTCGGACGAGAGCGGGACGTGTTCCAGCGCCATTATGTGCATCACGTCTTTGCAAATGC
Organism: Salicibibacter kimchii; assembly: GCF_003336365.1. Classification (GTDB taxonomy): domain Bacteria; phylum Bacillota; class Bacilli; order Bacillales; family Marinococcaceae; genus Salicibibacter; species Salicibibacter kimchii. The sequence continues at coordinate 2,372,299 of NZ_CP031092.1, forward strand.
GTTTGATCACGAAGCGGTCCGGCGATCATTGCAACCATTGATCGGCACGCATGATTTCTCGTCTTTTTGTGCGAGTGATACGAATGTAGAAAGTAAAGTGAGGACATTAAATGCCGCCAGCTATGTGCAGACAGCTGAAGGCGAATGGTGTTTTCGGTTCAACGGAGACGGTTTTCTTTACAACATGGTAAGGATCATCGTGGGGACAGCCATCAATATCGGGGCACGCCGTCTTGCCGTCGAGGATATGAACCGTATTTTGCATGCCCGTGATCGTCGGCAAGCGGGAATGACGGTCCCCGGACATGGGTTGTATTTATGGCAAGTGCAATATGGGCATAAAGACGTGTATCCTGCGGGTTGCGGCTAATTTTTTCATTTGACATCGGCGGGCGATTGTTATACGATATTAGTTGGCATTTCGTCCTCCACTAGCCCCGGAGACACGAATATGATGAACGAAAAAATAGATGTGAAGCGATTGAAAAAAGGAGGGAATCTCCCCAATGCGTCAGACATATATGGCCAAAGCAGATGAAATCGAACGCAAATGGTATGTCGTCGATGCCGAAGGAAAGAAGCTCGGACGGTTGGCAAGCGAAGTTGCTGCCATTTTGCGCGGAAAAAATAAACCGGAATTCACGCCGCACGTCGATACAGGTGACCATGTCATTATTATCAATGCGGAAAAGGTGGAGCTCACCGGCAACAAATTAACGGATAAAATGTATTATCGCCACAGTGGACACCCCGGAGGTTTAAAATCCACGAGAGCGTTGGAGATGCGTAAAAATAAACCGGTAAAAATGATTGAACTTGCTGTGCAAGGCATGCTCCCGAAAAATGCACTCGGCCGGCAAACAATTAAAAAACTGCACGTATATGAAGGATCCAACCACAAACATGAAGCACAAAAACCGGAAAGCTTGGAGCTCCACGGATAATAAAAAAGGAGGGATTTAATTGGCATCCTTGCAATATTACGGAACAGGCCGGCGCAAGAACGCCGTTGCGCGGGTATTCCTTTCACCGGGAAACGGAAAAGTAACGATCAACAAACGTGAGATGGATGATTACTTCGATCACGAAACACTCAAAACAGTCATTCACAAGCCGCTTGTGGAAACAGGCACTGAAGGTCAATATGATTTAAAAATCACAACAAAGGGCGGCGGTTCCACAGGGCAAGCAGGAGCAATCCAGCTTGGTGTTGCCCGCGCCTTGTTGCAAGTTGATCCGGAATACAGAAAAGTGCTTAAGGACAATGGATTGCTCACACGTGACTCCAGAATGAAGGAACGGAAGAAGTACGGCCTTAAAGGCGCCCGTCGCGCACCTCAATTCTCAAAGCGTTAAGAGCGAAATGTTATCGATACAGCCCTCGGGAAACGTTCCTGTTGGCTGTATTTTTTTGTGGTCGAATGTAATCAAATGTTTGTTTAAACCGTCCTCCCATTCCCAGGCATGTTTCCTCCGGTTGAATCCCACACTAATCTTGAGGGGGGCAAGCATGGGGTCAGTCGTATCTTTTCAAGAGCATAAGCGTTTAAAGGACTGGGAAGTGGAGAAAAAATTATTGCAAACACTGAGCATGGAAGATATGGTCTATGCTTCCGAAAAACACCTTATCCCCGCGTGTGGTGATTTTCAATTCCGGCACTCTTTTCTGGAAGAAATCTGTATGGATGTGGCAATCGAAACGTTTATTTCCTCAGCCAAACGAGGGATGATCGAGGCCAGGACCGGAAAGGCACAAGACAATCCTGCGGATGAAGAACAGGTAAAACAGCGTGCAACCGAACTGAAAGCATTTATGGTTGACTGGATTCAGGATGAGCACATCAACCGTGGCCAAATTGCGAACGGTGCCGAAGCTTATGTGCAACATTGGTGGCAAGTCGGTTTAAAAACAGGTAAAGACCGGGCGCAACTTCGTCTTTAGACGGGCATATGCCCGTCCCTTTTTTCATATGATGAACCATCCCTTAGAAAAAAGGACTGTTCTTTTTATGAAAAAAAAGATCTGGCTTGCCGCCCCCCTTTTGGCACTTGCCTTGATTGTCGGTATGTATACTATCTTTTCCGTTGAATGGTCAGAACATACAAGTGGTCTCGATTTACCGCTTAGCGGCCAAGTGATTGTGATCGATCCCGGGCATGGTGGGGTCGATGGGGGCTCGAGTTCCCGGGAAGGGCTCATGGAAGATGACGTGGCATTGGAAATTTCTTTTAAGCTTAGGGATTATTTACAATCAGCAGGTGCGCTCGTACTAATGACGAGGGAAGAGGATGTTGATTTGGCTGCTCCTTCCACGGAAGGATTGCGAAATCGAAAAGTAGAAGATTTGCAAAAACGGGTCCAATTGATTAACGAATCCGGAAGCGATTTTTTTATCAGCATGCATCTAAACGCGGGTTCTCCGACGTGGCGCGGTGCACAGACCTTTTATAATCCGGCCTTTACGGAGAGCCAAACAATGGGTGAAACTGTCCAAGGGGAATTGACACGACAGTTGGAAAATACAAATCGAAAGGCCGCGGGCGTGAATAACATCTATATGCTTGATTCGACGGAAATCCCCGGTTTGCTTATTGAGGCAGGGTTCCTGTCCAATCCGGAAGAGGCCGGACGTTTTGAAGATGAGGAATACCTCGACCAAATGGCAGCCTCCATTTATCAAGGGCTGGTCCGCTATTTCGATGCTGAAAATGATACTGATTAATGAAGGTTCAGGCGTTTCGATTAAATCCTATTCCTTAGGTGTGATATACTGGGGGCAATCCTCGGTATCAACCTTAAAGGAAGGTGTTTATTGTGTTACAAGAGCAAGACATTATGGAGGTCTTAAAACAAATCAAAGATCCCGATTTGAAAAAAAGCATCGTAGAAACCGATGGGGTTCGGGATATTCGCATAAAAGACGGCGACAATGTGAGCTTGAAAATTGCGCTGGCACAAACGGGGACAGGCGCGCAAATGAAACTGCAACAAGACATTGTTTCCGTTGTTAAAGAAGCCGGTGCGTCCCAGGTAGGGCTTCGATTCGAGGAGCTTTCAACAGAAGAAGCGGAACAGCACGGGGGTGCGGTTGCGCAAGAAGAAGACGACGGAGGTCTCTTAAGTGAAAACAGTCCGGTCAATTTCATCGCGATTGCCAGTGGAAAAGGCGGCGTCGGAAAATCGACGGTTACGGTTAATTTAGCAGTGGCGCTTGCCCGCGAGGGTAAGAAAGTCGGCATTATTGACGCGGACATATACGGTTTCAGTGTTCCGGACATGATGGGGATTGAAAACCGTCCGACCGTTGAAGGAGAAAAAATACATCCTGTTGAACGCTATGGCGTCAAAGTTATTTCCATGGGCTTTTTTGTGGAGGACAATGCACCGGTCATTTGGCGCGGACCGATGCTCGGAAAAATGTTAACCAACTTTTTCAACGAAGTCACATGGGGGGATTTGGACTACCTTCTTTTGGACTTGCCTCCGGGAACGGGCGATGTCGCGCTTGATGTTCATTCTATGCTGCCGGAATCCGATGAGATTATCGTCACAACCCCCCACGCGACAGCGGCGTTTGTAGCTGCCCGCGCAGGTGCGATGGCTATCAAGAGTAACCACCGCGTGCTAGGGGTCGTTGAAAACATGGCTTACTACGAAAGCAAGTCCGGGGAAAAAGAGTATGTCTTCGGCCAAGGCGGCGGCGAGCGTTTAAGCGAAGAGCTTAAAGCCGATTTGCTCGGCCAGATCCCGTTGGGACAACCCACCATTGATGATGACGACTTTGCTCCTTCTGTTTATGAAAGGGAGCATCCGGTCGGCCAAATATACGAAAACATTGCCACGCAGATCATTGAAAAGAAAGAAGAGAACCGAGTAAAATCGCCATTTGAATAATAAACGGAAGGCGAGGCCGATGGGTTGCCTCGCCTTCTTTTTTGATCCCGGTGGGTGGGAAACGCCCGTAGATCCGGTGGGGAGACATCGGAAGCCGGGAGGCGTATTCGGCTTGGGCATTGGAGGGGGACAAAGAGCAACGAGCATGCCGAAGGCAGGGTCGGCATCGGCATGAAAAAAGGATAAAGGCTTGCCGGGAAGCTGAAAAGATATACTCGCCTTCCTTCGGCATGAAAAAAATCGCGTAAAATCGCCGACACTGGGTCACCGGCGTGCTCATGCTGATATGGAAGTTTTCGTTTATCCGCCACCACCGCCGTTGTCGCCACTGCCGCTGCTCTCGCTGTCTTCTTGGCTGCTGTCTTCCTGACTATCGTCGCTGCCACTGCTTTCCTCTTGTGACTCTCCTCCCCCTTGCTGTTGTTGCTCTTCCATTAAATCGGAGAGCTGTTGCTGGAAATTAGGGTTGTCAAAGGCTTCCTCGATGGCCGTTTGCATCTCTTCACGGAAGGTTTTGCTTTTCAATAATTTAACATGCTCTTGTTGCATCTCCGGGTCTTGCAGCACTTCCATCATCATTTGTTGATATTCCGGGTCTTTCATTAAGCGTTTTAAAATCGCTTCATTCTCTTGTTGCATGCTTTTGGCGACATTCTGTTGAAAATCAGGCTGTTGCATCACTTGTTGAAAATATTGCTCTCCGTCCTCTGATGTCAACGTCGTTTGCACGGTGTCTTGGACAAAATCTTGCTCCATGAGAACGGATTCCTGTACATCTTCATCCGTTAAAACTTCCTCTAAGGCAGCTTTGCCATCCTCGGTTTTCAGTACATCAATGACCATTTCCTTTGTATTTTCAAATTCCTGGGGTTCGCTCCCGGATGAATTGCCTTGATTTTGCAAGGCTGTACAACCGGTCATGAATAATAAAAGCAAGATGAGAAAAAACGCCCGCTTTACGTCCAACGCTGTTCCCCCTTTTTTTCTTTCTTCTTCTATACTACTATGAAGCATTCCGTGACAAATTATGCAACGACTGGTGTTTTGCGCGATCGATTGATACAATCATGATGGTGCAATACTAAAGTGAGGGATGATGTTGTGAACACCAGGAAAGTCGTTTTTTTATTTTTCTCGACGATGTTTTTAGGTGCCATGGGTGGCGCGATCGTTGGCACTGTATTATATGACCCTCTGTTTGCAGAAGGTGGGTTTTGGAATTTCATTTTCGGCTTTATTTGGTTATTAGGCGTTGGTGCGGCAGTTAGTGCCGTAGCACAGATGGGTTATTTTGCCTATTTGCTCTTAAATCGTCTTGCCCTATCGCTGTTCAAGACGAAAAGGCTTTGGAACCGGGTACAGCTTTTTTTAATTGCTTTTGTTTTCTTTGATCTGTTTTACTTTCGGTATCTCGCCTATGCAGCCGAGGACGAAACAATTTGGGGATATTTGATCACGCCTACATTATTGCTTATCTTTGCGGCGATTGTTGCATATTTTAAACAACGAGAAACCCATCGAGGTGCGTTTATCCCTGCATTTTTCTTTTTGTATGTTATTACGACGATTGAGTGGGTGCCCGCACTCATTGTGCCCGAAGTCAACGATAGCAATTGGATCTGGATTTATCTTGCGCCGTTGTTGGTTGCCAACACGTATCAGTTGATGATGCATCATCGCTTGCAACGCAAGTAGCCAGTTTAAGCCATCGGGGGTTAGGGAAACATTAAGAGGAACGCTTAATCAGAAGGGATAAAAGCAAACATGGCAAAAGAGATCTATGACGTCATCGGCATCGGGATCGGGCCGTTTAACCTCGGACTTGCCGCTTTAATAGAAGAAGGAGCGCCCGATGTAAAGGCGCGTTTTCTTGAAAAAGAACCGACATTTGAATGGCACCCGGGCATGCTGATTGACCAGGCAGATTTGCAAGTGTCATTTTTGGCAGATTTAGTAACCTTTGCCAATCCGAAAAGCAAGTATACATTTATAAATTACTTGCATGAACACGGTCGCTTGCTTTCCTTTTATTTTCTCAAGAAATTCAATATCCCGAGACAGGAATACAATGCGTATTGCCAGTGGGTCGCCGGTTGTTTGGCCAACTGCACATTCGGGCATGAAGTAACGAACGTTACCTATGACCGACAACAAGCGTATTATGTGATTGAAGGCAAAAATGTGGAGACGTTGCGCGCCCGTCATGTAACGCTTGGAACGGGCAGTGTCCCGATGATTCCGACCCCGCTGGAAGGAAAAACGAATGCGGATATTATTCACTCCAGTGATTACTTATACCATGAAGAGAGACTGAAAAAGTCCGGCGACATTACAGTCGTGGGGTCGGGGCAAAGTGCTGCGGAGGTTTTTTATGACTTGTTAAAAGATCAAGAAAGATATGAGGATACATTGACATGGTACACACGCTCCCCGGGCTTTTTTCAATTGGAAGAAAGCAGCATCGGGCAGGAATTGTTTTCGCCTGAGTACGTGGATTATTTTCATGGCCTTTCTTATGATGATCGTCAACAGGCATTAGAGGTTTTGGACCCGTTGCGAAACGGGGTGCAGCAAAAAACGTTATTGAACATTTACGAATTGCTTTATCACCGCTCGGTGGAACGCAAGCGCTCGCCGGCAAAGATCCAGGCGTTAACAGAAGTCAATGATGTGACAGGAGCTTCCGATGGCCGCTACCTTCTTTCCTGCCGGCAGTGGCAAAAGGGGGAGGAATTCGAGCACCGAACCGATAAGGTCGTTCTCGCCACCGGATACCAACCGCTCGTTCCTGATTGGCTGCAGAAAATGGAAGATGAATTGGAGTGGGAAAGCGAAAAGGAATTTAAAGTCACAAGGGATTACCGGCTTGTTTTCAAAGACGAACGCCCGAACCACTTATTTTCGTTAACGAATCTCGAGCACTCCCATGGCACGAGTGCCACCAATCTCGCCCTGTCCGTTAAACGGAATCAACATATCGTTAATGTGCTGACGGGCGAAGAAACGTATCCTATTTATCGCGACAACTTGTTCCAACAATTTATGGAGGGCAATGAATAAAAAGCGATCAGCATTGCCTGATAAAAAAAGAAGGTCGAACACACCGTTGATTCGACCTTTTCGACTTCTTATCTACAAATCTTCATAACTTATTTCCGCGCCGCTCATTAATGCTTCAATGGAAATCATATCGTAGTTCTCGTTTTGGAGGGCATCGATAATTTTCGGCAAAGCTTCTGACGTTTGTTTTGCCGAATCAGAAGCGTCAAGCATGATGACATCGCCGGGACCGACGCTCTCCATTACATTCGAAACGATCCGTTCAACGCCGGGGTTTTGCCAGTCCTTTCCGTCTGCTCCCCAATGAATAACGGAATAGTCCATTTGTTCGGCGGCTTCCAGTACTTCCGTATTGAATATGCCTGCCGGTGGACGGAAAAAGACAGGGGGGTCGCCTGTGGCCTCTTCTATTGTATTGTGGCCCTCCCGCATATCTCTGCGCATGTCTTCATTGTCCCGATCGGGGTACGGTTTGAATTGAAAGCCGTAGTTGCCGATGTCATGCCCTTCCTCAAGCATGCGCTCCAATAATTCTGTATGGCGTTCCGCCCACACTCCTGATACGAAAAAAGCAGCTGTTGTTTCTTTTTCTTGAAGGGAATCCAAAATGGGTTCCACATGCTCTTCGCCCCAGCTGACATTAAAGGTCAAAGCAACCTCTCGCTCGTCGGTCTCGGCACTTGAAAACGCCGATGGCCCCTCCTCTTCGGTGAATACTGCAATAAAAGGCTTTTCCAACAAAAGTAAACAAGCGGCACAAAAGGCAACGGCCGCGATAAAAATGTATTTCGCCCCTTTTCTCCTATTAATAACCCAAAATTGTGCCAATCGTATCCCCCCCTTGCAAGCAAAATTTACTCGACACACCTAGGATATATATATGCGAAGAAGGACAAGATATAACTAGCGACTCTGTCTATAAAGAGAAACTTCCATCAGAGGGTGGATTCCCCTCTGAGTAAGGAAGTCGGTAAAACCGTCACGTCCTGTGACAACGTCGACACTAGCATGTCCTGGGCGTCGGCCGGCAAAGAGCACCACGTCCTGTGCGTCGCAATTGGGTTGTTAGCTGCCCGTTACCTCCCGCTTACGGGGTGGAAGCGGGAATTTTACGGGCGCTTACCACCGGGATAAAGAGGGGGTAACAATGTTTGGGATGGCTTTAAAAGAAAAAGAAGCAGAAGAGATCATCTACTTGCTAAAAAAAGAAATGGATGACGTATACGAGGATCTGCATGATCACACCGTAGAGGGGTGTGTGAAACGCGCGATCGAAGAAAAATATGCACTTTTGTTTAGCGTCTACCGGAGAATGGTCCCCGCCACAGAGAGCTTAAAATATGATCTGGCGTTGAAGGAAAAAAGAAACGTAAAAAAATACTAAAACCCCCTTGCGTGATATTTGTGTACATGATAAATTATAAATCCGTCGCAATCAGTCTGGTTCATTCAATGATTCGACAATGATTCGAATGAAAAAAATAATGAATCAGGGTTGACGCAATGATTATGCGATGATATATTAATAAAGTCGCTTTAAACGGCGAAGCAAAAACGCCAAGGCGATTAAAAAATGCCTATTGACGAAGCAGTTGGCATTTGCTATAATAAATGGGTCGCTTTAAACAGCGACATCATCATTTGCCCTTTGAAAACTGAATGAAAGCCAAGCGAACGATTAATTAAAGCAAGAGTCAGCGCGACGCGCACCCCCGTGTGCGAAGCGGAACTTTTTATGGAGAGTTTGATCCTGGCTCAGGACGAACGCTGGCGGCGTGCCTAATACATGCAAGTCGAGCGGGCCTCCGGAGGTGCTTGCACCTCCGGAAGGCCAGCGGCGGACGGGTGAGTAACACGTGGGCAACCTGCCTTGGAGTGCGGGATAACACCGGGAAACCGGTGCTAATACCGCATACGTCCTCTTTCGCGCCTGCGAGAGGGGAGAAAGACGGTCGATGGCCGTCGCTCGAAGAGGGGCCCGCGGCGCATTAGCTTGTTGGTGGGATCAAAGCCTACCAAGGCGACGATGCGTTGCCGACCTGAGAGGGTGATCGGCCACACTGGGACTGAGACACGGCCCAGACTCCTGCGGGAGGCAGCAGTAGGGAATCATCCGCAATGGGCGCAAGCCTGACGGTGCAACGCCGCGTGAGTGAGGAAGGTTTTCGGATCGTAAAGCTCTGTTGTGAGGGAAGAACAGCTCTTGGAGGAAATGCCGGGAGTTTGCCGGTACCTCACCAGAAAGCCCCGGCTAACTACGTGCCAGCAGCCGCGGTAATACGTAGGGGGCAAGCGTTGTCCGGAATTATTGGGCGTAAAGGGCACGCAGGCGGTACGGCAAGTCTGATGTGAAAGGCCGGCGCTCAACGCCGGAATGGCATTGGAAACTGTCGCACTTGAGTACAGAAGAGGAGAGTGGAATTCCACGTGTAGCGGTGAAATGCGTAGAGATGTGGAGGAACACCAGTGGCGAAGGCGACTCTCTGGTCTGTGACTGACGCTGAGGTGCGAAAGCGTGGGGAGCGAACAAGATTAGATACCTTGGTAGTCCACGCCGTAAACGATGAGTGCTAGGTGTTAGGGGTTTCGATACCCGTAGTGCCGAAGCAAACGCAATAAGCACTCCGCCTGGGGAGTACGACCGCAAGGTTGAAACTCAAAGGAATTGACGGGGGCCCGCACAAGCGGTGGAGCATGTGGTTTAATTCGAAGCAACGCGAAGGACCTTACCAGGCCTTGACATCCTCTGATCGCCTTGGAGACAAGGTTTCCCCTTTGGGGCAGAGTGACAGGTGGTGCATGGTTGTCGTCAGCTCGTGTCGTGAGATGTTGGGTTAAGTCCCGTAACGAGCGCAACCCTTGAATGTCGTTGCCAGCATTAAGTTGGGCACTCGACATTGACTGCCGGTGACAAACCGGAGGAAGGCGGGGATGACGTCAAATCATCATGCCCCTTATGGCCTGGGCGACACACGTGCTACAATGGACGGTACAACGGGCAGCGAAGCCGCGAGGTGGAGCGAATCCCCGCAAAAGCCGTTCTCAGTTCGGATTGCAGGCTGCAACCCGCCTGCATGAAGCTGGAATCGCTAGTAATCGCGGATCAGCATGCCGCGGTGAATACGTTCCCGGGCCTTGTACACACCGCCCGTCACACCACGAGAGCCGGCAACACCCGAAGTCGGTGAGCGAACCCTGATGGGACGCAGCCGCCGAAGGTGGGGCTGGTGATTGGGGTGAAGTCGTAACAAGGTATCCCTACCGGAAGGTGGGGATGGATCACCTCCTTTCTAAGGAGCTTATCGGCCCTTCCAAGCGAAGGGCCGGAGGCAAGCGCTTCGGCTTTCATTCAGTTTTGAGCGGGCAACTGCTCAAACAAGACGTTCTTTGAAAACTGAATAACGCGAGTAAGTTTGAAACGACACACACCGGGTGTCAACAAGAAACGAGCGTTTCTTAGAAAGACCCATTCCTAATGTGGTTAAACAAGGAAGGGCGCACGGTGGATGCCTTGGCACTAGGCGCCGATGAAGGACGGGACGAACACCGATATGCTTCGGGGAGCTGTAAGTATGCGTGGATCCGGAGATGTCCGAATGGGGGAACCCCTTCTCCGTCATGGGAGAAGATCATCTGCCCAACAGATTAAGCAGATGAAGGCAAACCCGGCGAACTGAAACATCTTAGTAGCCGGAGGAAGAGAAAGCAAACGCGATTTCCTGAGTAGCGGCGAGCGAAACGGAAGGTAGCCCAAACCAAGCGGCTTGCCGCTTGGGGTTGTAGGACACGCCATATGGAGTGATAAAGGGACGGTGTAGCGGAAGCGACTTGGAACGGTCCGTCGCAGAAGGTAAGAGCCCTGTACGCGAAACACTGTCCTCTCCGGCGTGGATCCTGAGTACGGCGGGACACGAGAAATCCCGTCGGAATCCGGGAGGACCATCTCCCAAGGCTAAATACGCCCTAGTGACCGATAGTGAACCAGTACCGTGAGGGAAAGGTGAAAAGCACCCCGGGAGGGGAGTGAAAGAGAACCTGAAACCGTGTGCCTACAGGTGGTCAGAGCCCGTTCATGGGTGATGGCGTGCCTTTTGTAGAATGAACCGGCGAGTGACGATGACGTGCAAGGTTAAGTTGAAGAGACGGAGCCGCAGCGAAAGCGAGTCTGAAGTGGGCGAGTGAGTACGTCGACGTCGACCCGAAACCGTGTGATCTACCCATGTCCAGGGTGAAGGTCGGGTAACACCGACTGGAGGCCCGAACCCACGTAAGTTGAAAATTACGGGGATGAGGGGTGGGTAGGGGTGAAATGCCAATCGAACACGGAGATAGCTGGTTCTCCCCGAAATAGCTTTAGGGCTAGCCTCGGAGGAAAGAGTCCTGGAGGTAGAGCACGGATTGGATGAGGGGTCCCTACAGGATTACCGAGTTCAGTCAAACTCCGAATGCCAGCGACTTGTTCTCCGGGAGTCAGACGGCGAGTGCTAAGATCCGTCGTCAAGAGGGAAACAACCCGGACCACCGGCTAAGGTCCCCAAGTATGGGTTAAGTGGGAAAGGATGTGGCGTTGCTTAGACAACCAGGATGTTGGCTTAGAAGCAGCCATCATTGAAAGAGTGCGTAATAGCTCACTGGTCGAGTGACGCTGCGCCGAAAATGTACCGGGGCTAAACCCATCACCGAAGCCGTGGACCCGACACGTAGTGTCGGGTGGTAGGGGAGCGTTCTGTAGGCAGAGAAGGTCGACCGAGAGGACGGCTGGAGCGTACAGAAGTGAGAATGCCGGTATGAGTAGCGAAAAGAAGGGTGAGAATCCCTTCCGTCGAAAACCTAAGGTTTCCTGAGGAAGGCTCGTCCGCTCAGGGTTAGTCGGGGCCTAAGCTGAGGCCGAAAGGCGTAGGCGATGGATAACTGGTGGAAATTCCAGTACCACCGATGGCTGTTGGACCGAAGGGGGGGACGCAGAAAGGTAGGGAGAGCGCGCTTATGGAAAAGCGCGTCGAAGCGTCCGAGGCTGTTGGGCAGGCAAATCCGCCCAACGAGAAGGCTGAGGCGTGACCGCGAGGGAAAATGAGTACCGAAGTCCCTGATCCTCCGCTGCCGAGAAAAGCCTCTAGGAAGGTCATCGGTGCCCGTACCGCAAACCGACACAGGTAGGTGGGATGAGAATTCTAAGACGCGCGGGAGAACTCTCGTTAAGGAACTCGGCAAAATGACCCCGTAACTTCGGGAGAAGGGGTGCTCTTGCGGGTGCAAGCCTGCGGGAGCCGCAGTGACAAGGCCCAAGCGACTGTTTACCAAAAACACAGGTCTCTGCGAAGTCGAAAGACGAAGTATAGGGGCTGACACCTGCCCGGTGCTGGAAGGTTAAGAGGAGGGCTTAGCCCCAAAAGGGCGAAGGTCCGAATTGAAGCCCCAGTAAACGGCGGCCGTAACTATAACGGTCCTAAGGTAGCGAAATTCCTTGTCGGGTAAGTTCCGACCCGCACGAAAGGTGCAACGACTTGGGCACTGTCTCAACGAGAGACCCGGTGAAATTATATGACCTGTGAAGATGCAGGTCCCCCGCGACTGGACGGAAAGACCCCATGGAGCTTTACTGTAGCTTGATATTGGGTTTTGATATTGCTTGTACAGGATAGGCAGGAGCCAAGGAATCCGGAGCGCTAGCTTCGGAGGAGGCGCTGGTGGGATACTGCCCTTGCGATATGAAAATCCTAACCTCGAGCCGTGACCCGGTTCAGGGACAGTGTCTGGTGGGCAGTTTGACTGGGGCGGTCGCCTCCTAAAAGGTAACGGAGGCGCCCCAAGGTTCCCTCAGAATGGTTGGAAATCATTCGTAGCGTGCAAAGGCAGAAGGGAGCTTGACTGCGAGACATACAGGTCGAGCAGGGACGAAAGTCGGGCTTAGTGATCCGGCGGCACCGCATGGAAGGGCCGTCGCTCAACGGATAAAAGCTACCCTGGGGATAACAGGCTAATCTCCCCCAAGAGTCCACATCGACGGGGAGGTTTGGCACCTCGATGTCGGCTCATCGCATCCTGGGGCTGAAGTCGGTCCCAAGGGTTGGGCTGTTCGCCCATTAAAGCGGTACGCGAGCTGGGTTCAGAACGTCGTGAGACAGTTCGGTCCCTATCCGTCGCGGGCGCAGGAAATTTGAGAGGAGCTGTCCTTAGTACGAGAGGACCGGGATGGACACACCGCTGGTGTACCAGTTGTTCCGCCAGGAGCATGGCTGGGTAGCTACGTGTGGATCGGATAAGTGCTGAAAGCATCTAAGCACGAAGCCGACCTCAAGATGAGATTTCCCGCGAGACCCCTTAAAGACGATAAGGTAGATAGGTCTGGTGTGGAAGCGTGGCGACACGTGGAGCTGACAGATACTAATCGGTCAAACGGTTTATCCACACATGGGTCCCCCGGTAGTGGTCAAACGAAAGCGTTATTCAGTTTTGGGAGAATGTCTCCCCCAGTCAGGTGGCGATAGCGAAGAGGCCCCACCCGTTCCCATGCCGAACACGGAAGTTAAGCTCTTCAGCGCCGATGGTAATCGGGCGGCAACGCCCCGTGAGCGTAGGACGTCGCCTGGCGATGAGAAACGACCGACTTCGGAGATCTTCCGGGTCGGTTTTTTTAATGGCTCTTTTTTTGGTCGTTCAAGCCGGGGGATGACACCCCGGATGGGCATAAACCTTCATTCAGGGTATCATGAACCGCTCATGGCACCTGGGAACGGAAGCTTTTCCTTGTCAGAGGTTTCTGTACCTTCCTCCACTACCCCAACGATCTGTATTTGGCGATTGCCTTGATTATAGAACGATGGACAGTGCCCCACCGATCTTTTTTCCTCCACCCGCCATGACCTCCACCCTTATGATTATTTTTCTTCCATACGCTTGCTATGTACCGCGGAAGCTTTACTGGTGTACAATAAAAAGAAACAATTAAGCGTGGTGCCGCCAATGTTGGATAAAGAAAACGTCAGTGATTTTTTACAGATAGCAAAAGTTTTCAGTCCGGCGTTTGCCTCGGACAGCAACACTCTATCGTTTATTACCGACGCAGAGACTGGTCTTCCGCAATTATGGGCGTATGATTTTAATACAGGACAAAAAACGCAAGTCCTGCACACGGACGACCGAGTCATGTTTGTGAAGCATTTGCCAGATTCCGCTACCCGTATCATCGGCATGGATGCAAAAGGCAATGAGCGCAAGCAACTGTACATGGTTGATGCCGATCATACCCTTCATCGCCTGACGCCCGACGACAAAGCGATTTATCAATATGGAGGCGTATCTGCAGATGGTCGCTGGATTGCTTGGGCAAGTAACGAACGGGAGCCGGCCTATTACGATCTTTATATTGCTAATCTTGAGGATGGACGCATTCACAAAATTTATGAAGCTAATCATGCAACGTACAATATTATGGGTTGGCATCCGGACGGAACGCATTTGCTTGTTCAGGAAAAATTCACAAACCTCTATAACTGCTTAGGGTTGTTGAACATCGCCAATGGCAACGTCGAATGGATAACCCTACGGACGACATACGCGTCGTATAGCAATCCTTCGTTTAGCAAAGATGGGAAGCAACTTTATATCTTGAGCAACCAGGATCGCGAGTTCACATCACTTGCCAAAGTAAACCTAGAGACACACGCGCTTACATGGCTAAGCGAACATAACTGGGATGCAGGAAATTTAACGATCGATCAAAAGGGTGCGCAACTTGCGTATACCACTAATGAAGCAGGTGTATATCGCGGTTGGCTTTATGATTTGGAAAACAATCGTCTCGTTGATTGGGAAGTCGGTATGGGAACGATCGAAGGGTTGGCGTTTAACACGGATGGGTCGACACTTGCGTTTATTTTTAATGGACCGACAAAGACGCCTGATATGTGGACGCTAGACACACGTTGTCTCCGGAAAATCAATCGGCTTCATTGTACATCAACAACAGCGGATTTCGAGGCAAAACTACAAACGCCGACCATTTACACCATTGAGTCGTTTGATGGCCTTGATGTCCCTTCTTTTCTTTATAAGCCGAAGAACCTTAAAACCCCGGCCCCGCTCGCCTTCTGGGTGCACGGAGGGCCGGAAAGCCAGACGAAAGCCGAATACCAACCCGTCATTCAATGTTTGGTGAACCTCGGCTATATCGTCTGCGCCCCCAATGTTCGCGGCAGCCGCGGCTACGGTCGGACGTACATTCATTTGGACGACGTTCGTAAACGTATGGATTCAGTCCATGATCTAGTTGAGATCGCAGACACATTGAAAAAAGAACCGGAGGTCGATGAACATCGAATGGCCGTCATCGGACGCAGTTACGGTGGATTCATGGTGCTTGCCGCGGTAAGTCACTATCCGAATGTTTTTGACGCCGGCATCTCGCTCGTCGGCATTTCCAGCTTCCGTACGTTTCTTGAGAATACCGGACCGTGGCGTCGAAAACTACGCGAAATTGAGTATGGAACGATCGAAGCAGACGGTGCATTTTTTGATCAAATCGACCCGATCCACCATACAGATCGCATTACCGCGCCATTGCTCGTTTCTCACGGTGCCAATGACCCGCGTGTGCCGATCGTGGAAACAGAGCAAATGATCGATGGCCTTAGAAAGAGAGATCACCCCATCGATTATATCCGTTTTGAAGATGAAGGTCACGGGATCGTAAAAATGAAAAATCAAATCACGGCATACACGGGAATGGTGGAGTTTTTGGAAAAGCATTTTGCCGAAAACAGTTAAACAAACGTTTATTTACTCACATTTCGTGCCGGTCCCGGCTTCCGCTCCAATTTTCACGTGAGTACGGGAGCCGCCTCAACCTTCATGAGGGACGATCATGAATAGGAGATTGAATTTATAAAAAGGAGCTAAAATAATGACTTCCGATACGCACGATAAAGTAAAAGGGATTATTACTGGGAAAATAAAGATTGGCAAAACCAACCTTTCCAAAGACATCCCGAAGGCATATTGGATGCATAGCCGTGGGCCAATCCCTGCTTTTGCCTGGACATACCAACGTTGGCACGGTACTCGCTGGTATAAACGGAAGGTAGCAGTAAAGGTGGGTAGCAACATTTGACGTTATCCTTCAGTCATAACCCCTTGTTTTTTTCGGTATAGTTATTGGAGAGCTTTTTAAAAAAAGGGGGGGTTAGCATGCAATTTTATTACGGGGAACAGATGCCATTACGGATGTTGGATGAGGCGGAGTTTTGGAAAACGCAAGAGGAGGAGCATACCGTTGTCATTCGGGAGGCTCTTGATGACAATTTGGAAGCGAAATATGTAAATGCACTGAAAGAATGGGAGCAAGCGTTGTCCGAAACGCATCAAAAAGTGGTTAGTTACATCCAATCGGTGAAGCGAAGCCAGTATGTTTATGAAGGACTTCAGGCAGATGTGAATGAACTTGTGAAATTTTGTTTGGATGAAAGCATGCAATTTATTGAATTGTGCAACCAGATCAAAGTTCATAGCGCAGCAGCGAAAGATGATCCTTTCGCCCAAACGCTCCTCGATCATATCATCGTAGAGTCAGAATACTTTATCGGGATAGCGCGTGTCATCTTATACGAGGACCATGGTTAAACATGAAAAGGGAGAAACGGCCGTCTGCGGCCGTTTCTCCCTTTACATTAAACGTTTAATGAAATAAAGCAAAAGCATCAGATAAGCTTGCCGTTTATGCATAAATAAAGTAAAATATAGGAAAAAAGAATGATAAAGGTGGACATTATGAAAAGAAAACGTTTTCGTTTTGGCATTCGCAGAAAATTAATTTTGGGTGTGACCGGGATATCATTGATTACATATGGTGTGAGTGCGATTTTTATTTTTTTTCTGTCTGATATCTTCACGGCTCAATTAGGCATTTCTGAAGATGGAGTGATATTAGCCGTTCTTCTGCTCGGGTTGATTTGGAGCGCGGTGTTTGCCTTTCTGCTCGCGCCGGTTATTACAAAACCGATCACCCGTGTGACGCATGCGACAAGGGTAACAGCTGACGGAAACATTCAAGCAGAGATCCCCGTAACCAAGTCCGATGATGAACTACGAGAACTTGCACTCGCTTTTAATGAAATGAGTCAAAACTTTCGGATGATCGTCCAAGAGATCGATCAACATTCCACACATACTCACACACAAGCAGATGAGTTAGCATCGTCGTCGCAAGAAGCCGCGCGTCGTTCAGAAGAGATTACGGACACCGTGGGGGAGATAGCAGGTGGGTCTGAAAATACGGCCCAAGCGATCCAATCCATCGCCGAATCGATGGAAGATATGACGAAAATCGCGGATGATGTTCATGATCGAGCGACTTCATCAAAAGAAGCATCGACGGAAATGGTGACGATACTAAAGAAAAGCCGTGAGAATACACTTTCTCTTTGGGAGGGCATCAATGAAATTGAAAACAGAAGCGAGCAATCGCTGGAAGCGATGGGCAAACTTGAAGAAGGGGCACGGAAAGTCGAGGAAATTATAAATCTTGTTGGGGACATTGCAGATCAGACGAATTTACTTGCCCTGAACGCTTCCATTGAGGCAGCAAGGGCCGGAGAACATGGCAGAGGGTTCGCCGTGGTCGCCAATGAAGTCAGAAAGCTCGCGGATGAAAGTTCGGACGCTGTCCAAAACATAACAACGTTGATTAAAAATATTCAAGGAGACGTGAGCCGGGTCGCGACAGAGATTCAAACACAAGTAGATGTATCGGGACGAGAAGCTTCTAAAGGAAAAAACACAAAACAAGTGATTGATCAGCTCGTATCATCCTGTACGGATGTTGCAAACGCCGTCGATACGATCACCCAACTCGTCGGACAGCAAAGAGAAGCGATTCAACAAACGTCCCATCAGTCACAGGAAGTAGCGGCGATTGCAGAGGAAACATCCGCAGGTGCCGAGCAAGTGACGGCGACAAGTGAATCGCAAAGCACGATGATCAGCGCCGGGGCAGAAGCAGCATCCGCGTTAACAAAGCAAGCAGATGATTTGCGAAAGACCATTGCTAAATTTTCGGCTTAACCTCCGTTTAAAAACTCGGGATATTGTACATCAAGAGGATAGATGTTATTCTTCTAAAGGAAGGATGACTCGCAAAACGTCGAAACGAGACACGGGAACATCAGGAGGTTATTGGATTGTCTACAGTACTTGTGACCGGGCATAAAAATCCGGATACAGATTCGATCGCTTCGGCCATTGTGTATGCCTATTTGAAAAATGAACTTGGCGTTCACGCACAACCGGTTCGACTCGGTGAGGTAAATAAAGAAACGGCGTATGCCCTTGATTATTTTCAAGTGGAGGCGCCTGTTTTTGCTGATGAAAATGTTCAACAGGGTGTCGAGGAACTTATTCTCGTTGATCATAATGAAGCGCAACAAAGCATAGATGCCAGGGAAAATTTTAACGTCATCGAGGTGATTGATCATCACCGCATCGCTAACTTTGAAACGATGGCCCCCCTCTACTATCGCGCGGAACCTGTAGGGTGTACGGCCACGATTTTGTTGAAATTATTTAAGGAGAACAATGTGGATATCCCGAAAGATTTGGCAGGGCTTATGATGTCTGCCATCATTTCCGATTCATTGTTGTTCAAATCACCGACGTGCACGGATGAAGATGTTCAGGCTGCTAAAGAACTGGCGAGCATTGCAGATACGAATCTGGAAAGCTATGGATTGAATATGCTCAAAGCCGGTGCCGATATGAGTGATAAAACGGCGGATGACCTTTTAACCATCGATGCCAAAACATTCGATGCCGGGGCGAACAAGTTGGAAATTGCACAAGTCAATACGGTTGATGTAGAAGATGTGCTTAAAAGTAAAGATCTAGTTTCCGATCGAATGGATGAAATCATCCGGGAAAAACAATTATCGGTTTTCATATTCGTGATCACCGATATTATCAATAGTGACTCCACCATCGTCGTCAGAGGGGATGACAGCGACAAAGTCGAATGTGCTTTTGATATAAGCCTTCATGATGACACCGCGGTGTTAAAAGGAGTTGTTTCCCGTAAAAAACAGATCGCTCCCGTATTGATGAAGGAATTCTCCACAAAGGAAAAAGTTTAATCCTGCGTCATCAATTGCTCTGCACGTATGTGCAGAGCGATTTGTTTTTAATCATTTCAATACAGCATCCGCCACAAGTAGAAGGTGGCGTAAGTCTCCCAGCCCTTCCAATTTGCCGCGTATTGCAGGATTTCTTCCTTGGAGGGTTTTTCGTCGTATCCAAGCATCAGTTTGAAGGCATTTTGCAAACCAACATCATCGATGGGAAAGGCGGATGGGTAACGTAAACAACGCATTAATACGTAATTGGCCGTCCAGGGACCGATGCCGCGAATGTTGGTGAGCATTTTTTCAGCATCTTTAAAGCTCTCGGCCGCGAGTAGTTGTTCTTTGGATAACGCTCCTTTGGCGATGCGATCCGCGACATCAATGAGGTATTCGGCTTTTTTCTTTGTCATTTTTAAAGTGGCGACATCTTCGACTTGCTGTTTCGCGATTGTTTCCGGGCGGGGGAAAAGCCAATAATTCCCTTTTTTCTTCCCGAATGTTTCCACGAAACGGCGCTTCAGTGTATAGGCATAGGAAAGGTTGATTTGCTGGCCCAATATGCCCCACGCCAAAGCTTCGAATAAATCTGGGAGTCCAACATTTCGCAATCCGTAAAATTTGGCGACGGGTTCGTGCAGTAATGGGTCTTTTTTCGCTAACGCATAGAAAGGTTGAAGGTCAGTGTCCAGATCAAACCAGTCCCAAATGTAACGGGCGACTTCGGCTCGATTTTCTTGATATTTCGGGGCGGTCCCCGCGAGGAAGTGGACGACGAGCACTTGATCGCTCTCCGCGCTGATTTCAATGAGTACCGTTTCATTTTGCAATGCCAACGCCCTGTATATTTTTTCATCTTTGATTTCAAACATGCATTCATCCGCCGACCTTGCCAAATAGCCCACATTCTCTTTAAAACTAAACGCATCCGGTGTGAACATTCGCAGATGATCCTGGCGATCTTCCCAGTGCATATCCTTTTTTCCACCTTTCAATATCTTGCTTTTATACATTTCCTTGGCTATTCGTTATAATAAATAAGAGAGGTGATGAGATGAGCATTCCGTCTGCGTATTGGACCACGATAGTCCAAGCAAGACGGGAGACTCTCGATAGATTCTATGTTATCACATCATTTAAAAATAAAGGGACAAATGCCCGGTGAAGGATGATTTTTCTTGCACAGGGAGCTACTCTATAAATATCCGAAAACAATTCTGAATAAAGGCACGGGATTTTTATCCGGATACAGCCATTCCTTAAATCCTTATACCGGCTGTGCCTTTGGGTGTTCTTTTTGCTATGTCCGCCAGATGCCCGTCTCTACGTTTCGTGAAGGCGAGTGGGGTGCTTGGGTCGATGTGAAAAAAGGGGCGGCGGACCTTTTGCAAAAAGAACTTAGACGGGCTAAGAAAAAAGGAGACAGAGACCGCGTCACGATTTTTATGTCGTCCAGCACCGATCCCTATCAACCGGTCGAGCATAAGGAGCGTATCACACGATCGCTGCTCGAGGTCATGATCGAAGAGCCGCCTGATTTTCTTTTTGTCCAAACGAGAAGCCCGATGGCTTGCAGGGATATTGACTTATTTTCACAATTCGAAAATAAGATTCGCGTTAGCATGACAATTGAGACCGACCGCGAAGATATCCGCAAGCATTTCATGCCTGATGCACCGGCCATTCGCGGGCGTTTAAAAACGCTGCAAATGCTAAAGGAAGCGGGCGTCCCCACCCAGGCCACCATCGCACCACTTTTGCCGAGCAGCTGGGAATTTCCGGAGATATTGAAGGAACACGTGGACCGTATTTGTATCGATGATTATTTTATGGGGGACGGCAGCGGAGGAAGACGAACCGAAAACTTGGGCATTCGATCAAAATACGAAGAACTCGGCTTGGAAAAATGGTACGAGCCGGTAGCCTATCAAAAGTTAATAAGACGGTTTCAGCGTGTTTTTTCTGACGAGCAGATTTATGTTAGTAAGGATGGGTTTATGCCATAGAAAATTTTATAAGAATAGGGGCTTTCAAAAATGAATGGAACCATTCACTCAATCTTTGTGGTCGGCATGGCCGGTGATACGCCAGTTTCGGTAGATTTTATCCGCGCAGTAGCGGGTAAAGGGTTGGAGGGAGATCGGTATGTATTATCATAAGGCCGACCATTGGTCACACAATGGCAATCTACCCCGTGATGTCACGTTTGTTGATACCGAAACGTTGGCAAGCGTTGAAAAAAATACGATATCGTCATTGAACCGGGAGAGCACCGGCGAAATATTGAAACGAAAGGGATCGATCTGAGTCAATTCATTGGTCGTGAATTCCGAGTCGGAGATATTGTTTTACAAGGTATTCGCGTGTGTGAGCCTTGTGCTCATTTGGTGGAGCTTACCGGGGGCCTCTTCTCAAAGGATTAGGTACATAGCAGATTGGTCGCAGAAATCCTGACAGACGGGGTTATTAACGTTGGAGATCGAATCCAATAAATGGATTCAAAAAGAATCTAAAAAGGATCCACATTAGTGAAAAGGAGCCCCTTATCATGCCACATCTTTTCTCACGAACGAACGCACCGACGAGTATGGCGGACGTTTTGAGAACCGCATCCGGTTTACTTTCGGATGCTCATTTGTTCGTCCGACTGTCGAATTCAAGCGCTCGTTATCTCGTGAATAATCCTTATCACTATGTTAGGGTCTTAAACAGAGAGGGGAGATTGACTTGAATCGAAATACAAAACGATTGATGATATTCGCTGCAATATTCGGATTAATCGGGGTAGGCTTAGGCGGACATATGGCAGGCGCCGGGTCGCCGGCATTGCGACCCGTGCATGCCCACGCCCTCGTCGTCGGCTGGTTATCGCTTTTCAGCTGGGGCATTTATTATCAGCTTTTTCCCGTATCGAAACGATTGGCGAGTGCTCAGACATGGACAGGGATCATCGGCACTGTTCTTTTGGTGATTGGTATGTGGATTCACCTCGCGGGAGCGTTGGAAGCTTTACCGTATGCCATCACGCTTATCATTTATATCGGCGGCGGGACCGTACTAATCGCCAGTTACGTCTTATTTTTCCTTATCGTTCTTAAGCAAAAAGTGGCCGATTAATCGTTTATTTGTTCCAAAGCGTAGTTAGCGATCGCTGTGTCCTGGACGCCTGTGCCGGTTAAATCCGCCACGGTCACTTGTTGATCGTTCGCGCGTCCGGAGGCATCGTCGCTTAACATTTGCCCGAGCTCTGTGACGTCGTCTTCGTTCACGATGGTTTTCGCGTGCTGCAGCTCTCCAATGGAAAATACCTGTGACGTCACGTCACCAACAACTACATCTGCTTTAGAAAAAACCTCAGGGTCCAGTTCCTGTTTTTGTTCAGCGTCGGATCCCATGGCGGTGATATGCAAGCCATCGTGAAGCCAATCTGCTTTAATGAGCGGTTCCTGGGCGGGGGTCGTCGTGACAACGAGATCGTTGCCGCGCACGACTTCTTCGGCGCTTTCCGCCAGGCGGACGGACAGACCGTATTTTTCTTCCATCTCCTGCTGGTATTTTTTCACGTTTTCCGGTGTTCGGCCATAGACGTGTACCTCATGAAAAGAACGAACGAGTTGCAACGCTTCAACCTGTAAACGTGCCTGCAACCCCGTGCCGATCACACCAACGCTCGATATATCCTTGACGGCAAGTTGGTCAGCGGCAATCGCGCCGGCGAGCGCGGTACGTACATCGGTCAGGTAGCCGTTATCCTGAAGCAATGCCCGCGGGATACCTGTTTCCGAGTCCATCGCGAGCATGAGACCGCCGAGGCTGGGCAACCCTTTTTTCGGATTGTCAAAAAAACCGGCGGATACTTTGATGGCAAAGGTATCGAAACCGGGGATATAAGCCGTTTTGATATCGGCCTCCCCGTTGTGTTCCGGGATGTTCACGTGGATGACCGGCGGTTGCGATACTCCTCCTTCGTTAAGACGTCGAAAGGCGTCCTCCATTTGCTTGAGCGCTTCTTTGGAAAGGGAGACATGTCGACGAATTGTTTCTTCTTTATAGATGTCCATAACCTATCACACTCCTTTTATCATTCTTTTTCCTTTTTTAAGGTTCATTAATCTGCATTTTGTGGGAAAAGACAGATAGATATAAATATATGAAAAAAAAGGAGGATCCATGATACGTTCGATTTGGAAGGCACGAAAACGATTAAGAATCCATTTGGATAAAACTCCGCTCATCGCAAGTCCCGTGCTCTCGGAGAAAATCGGCGTACCTGTCTATTTAAAGTTGGAAACGATGCAGCCGAGTCGTTCATTTAAACTCAGGGGGGCGTTTAATTTTTTATCTTCTTTAAATGAAAAAGATAAAAATTGCGGTGTTAGCGCCTTTTCCACCGGCAACCACGGTTTAGCGGTCGCCTATGCGGCGAACCGGATGGATATGCGTGCGAAAATTTTTGTATCGGAATCGGTTCCTGAAGCAAAAAAAGAAGCTTTAAGGGACAGTGGCGCAGCATTGGTCGTCACCGGCAAAAGCCAAGATGAATCGGGAGAGGCTTGTCAAAAACAAAGTCGTAAAGAAGGATTAACGATTGTGCCGCCGTTCGACCATCTGGAAATCATTGCCGGGCAAGGGACGATCGCGCTCGAGTTGTTGGACGATCTTCCCGAACTGGAGACGGTTGTGGCAGGATTATCAGGTGGAGGGTTATTGGCAGGGATTGGAAAAGCGATAAAACACACCGATCCGGCCATTAATGTCACAGGCATTAGCGTTGAAAAAGGCGCGGCCATGGAGGAAAGCATCGCGGCCGGGAAGCCGATCGAGATCCCCGAACACCCGACCTATGCGGACAGCTTGCTTGGAGGGATCGGGGTCGATAATCAATACACGTTTCCCGCGATTCAACAATACGTGGATACACGCAAGCGGTTGGCAGAACCTGATATCGCGAAAGGCATGGCGTTTCTGTTTGAGCACCACCATCTCATCGCCGAAGGCGCGGCAGCCGTTGGCGTCGGTGCACTATTGAATGGCACCATCCGTCCGAAAGGCCCGACAGCAATCGTCGTGACCGGTGCGGGGATTGATGTGAAAAGTCATCAAGAGATTGTAGCGCCTTATTTAGGGGAGTGAGGCCAAAGACGTAGGTTAGCTGGGCACCTTGCAGCCATCAACGCACCCCCGAACTGCGTCTTGGGCCTTTTCGAGGTGCGTTGGACCTTTCAACGCATCCCTGATCGCCGTCTTTGGCTGTTTTGAGGTGCATTGTGGAGTTATGTCAATAATACGAGCACAGAAATTGGTGTCTTTTTTTTCTTCGAGTTGCGAGCTACTCTTTTCCGAATCCGCCGCCTTTGACAGCTGTTTCGGTTCGTGGTGTGCATCTGATGGCGGCTGGGAGAAAAAAGCTCATGGGCGCATCAGCCGCATCCGGCAGTGTACCACGAACCGATCGATGCTCCCGATTCGGCGGAGGGGCCCCATCCCCAACCGGTGAATCGGGGCATCGAGCACAGCTGTCAAAGGTAAACTTCACGGCTCACAGCATGACTATCATGTTTGCTTTCCACGTTTTTCGTTATGCCGTCGTATCGCCCCCTTGAGCTTGTCTATACTTCCGTTCGAATTGGTTAGGCGACAAATAGCCAATGGTGGAATGAGTGCGTTCTTCGTTGTAAAAACAGGCAATGTATTCCCAAACGCTCATCGTAGCCTCTTCCCGTGTATCGTAGGTTTCATGGGCGAGCAAATCTTTTTCAATGGTTGCGTGAAAAGACTCAATGCACGCATTGTCATAACAATCGCCTTTTCGGCTCATACTTGTGAGCATGCCGTGTTCCCGGATAATGGCCTGGTAGTCATGGGAGGCATATTGGCTCCCCCGATCCGAGTGGTGGATGAGTCCCTCTTGCGGAGGTTGAAGGAGCATGGCCCGGTGTAAGGCGGTCATAGCCAGCTCTTTCGTGAGACGGTCACTAATATTCCAGCCAATGATTTTCCGAGAAAATAAGTCCATCACCGATGCCAGGTAAAGCCAGCCTTCCCGTGTCCAGATATAGGTGATATCCGCCACCCAAGCCTCATTGGGATGATCCGTATGAAAATCTCGTTGAAGCAAGTTGGGATACACCGGGTGATCATGATTGGAATCGGTCGTCTTTTTTCCTTTCTTGATGGCGGTCTTCGGGCGAAAGCCATATTCTCGCATATAATTTGACACCGTTTTCTGGGTAACCGTAAAGCCTTGTTTATGCAGTTCAGCCGTTATTCGCGGACTCCCATACGTTTCTCGGGAACGGATTAAGATTTGCTCTAAGGACTCAACGATGATTTCTTTCCGCTTTTTTTGCGGGCTTTGCGGGCGGTTACGCCATTCATAATAGCCGCCTCTGGAAACACCTAAAACCTCGCCCATCTTCGCCACACGAAACTCGTGTCGGTGTTCCTCGATGAAGTGATAGATCACTCCTGGTTTTTGGCGAAGAAGGCCGCCGCCTTTTTTAGAATCGCCACTTCTTCTTCCAATTCCTCAATTCTTTTCATGTCCCGTTGATGTTGCTCTTCTGCTGGCGTGAGATAACCGCTTCCGAAAAAAGAGTTCCCCTCATCCTCACGATATTTCCTCACCCAATTTTCCAGCGTGCTATCGGAAATCCCATGCTCTCTCGCGACATCTGCTCTCTTTTTTCCCTCGTGAACGATGAGTTTTACCGCATACCGTTTAAATTCTATATCGTGATGTTGCACTATAGGCACACTCCTTTAGATCCATTGTAACAATGCACCATTTTGTGTGCTCGAATTCTATTCTACCTCCAATTGAAGCTTCTAACGCACCCCGAATCTACGATTTTGACCATTTCGAGGTGCATTGAAGTCTCTAACACACCCCGTATCGACGTTTTTAGCCGTTATGAGCTGCATTGACGCTTTCATTGCACCCTCAAACAACGTATTGGCCATTCACGAAGCCAACGAAACAACTTTTCTAAATGCCCGTTCATATATATACCGCTGTTCAACCCCTCTGTATGTAGTATAATGATGATGTAGCCAACGCTGTATAGGGTAGGCTACCACTCCCGACAGAAAGGGGGGAGGATATTGGCCGAGGCGTTATTTTTTCTGCTCCTTTACTTGCTTTTGCAAGCATTACGGGACAGAAAAAAAGTAAGACAAGCCTTGAGGCGGCTTGCCTTACAATGCGCCGATTGGTTCAAAGATTGAATCAATCGCCATATTCACCAGAAGGGGAACTTTCCCCTTCTCCCTATACAGTATTATACATGATTCATTGAAATTATGCTACTGAACGCTGTAAATAAGAGATTTTCAAACGAAGGGGGAGAGCGCATGCAGAAAAATGATTCTGCGAAAGTAGCAGTCATTCAAACAGCATCAGTGCTCATGGATCAAGAGGCAAACGTCGAAAAGGCCTGCCAGTTAATCGCTGAGGCCGGAGACAATGGTGCAGATCTCATTGTATTCCCGGAGGCGTTTATGTCCGGGTATCCGCGTGGTCTTGCTTTCGGAAGTGTCGTCGGGAAGCGTGAGAGCAAGGGGAGAAAAGATTGGGCCAGATACTGGCGTAGTGCGGTGACAGTCCCAAGTGAAGCGACAGAAAAATTGGCGGAAGCGATTCGTAAAGTGCAAGCATATGTCGTTATGGGCATTATCGAGCGGGACGACAAAGGCAGTCAAGGCACGTTGTTTGGTACGATGCTTTATTTTGGCCCTGACGGTGAGATTTTAGGCAAGCATCGGAAGTTAAAACCGACCGGTTCCGAAAGGCTCATTTGGGGCGAAGGGGACGGCAGTACATTAACGGTCGTCGACACCCCTTTCGGTCGTGTAGGCGGACTTATCTGTTGGGAAAATTATATGCCTTTGGCCCGGATGGCCTTGTACCAAAAGGGTGTGGACCTCTATATTGCCCCAACCGCGGATGCCCGGGATACGTGGCAATCAACGCTCCGGCATATCGCTTGTGAGGGCCGCTGTTTTGTGCTCGCAAGCAATCAATATGTGACGAAGGATATGTACCCGAACGACTTGGCATGTGCTTCAGATCTTGAAGAGCAACCGGAGGAACTTTGCCGTGGGGGTAGCGCGATTGTCAATCCACTGGGAGCGTATATCGAAGGCCCTTTATATCATGAAGAGGGGATTCTCTATGCCACATTGGACCTAAACCAGATTCACGAAGGCCGTTTTGATTTTGATGTCACCGGGCATTACGCTAGACCCGACGTCTTTCAACTGACGGTCAATGAAAACCCGAATGAATGAGTGTAAAAATAACCCGCATTCTTTAATCGAGTGCGGGTTTAACATTGTGTTTCATAAAGGTGTCCGGGGGGTAATGTAACCTTATGTTACATTGGATCTATCGAAGGGGGGAGGTAATATTCAAGTTCGTACATTGTCGATCCAAAAACCGAAAGCGTTCATAACGATGTTCGTGAAAAAATTTATGGAGGATGAGACGACGGGGCTTGCCGCGCAACTGGCCTATTATTTTTTATTATCTTTATTTCCGCTATTACTATTTATTCTAACACTGCTTCCTTATTTTAACCTTCCTGTCCATCAGGTAGTGGAAGTTATTCGGATGTATGCCCCCGGGGATACTGGGCAAATCATAGCAGACAATATTACCTCCCTTTTAAGCGAAACGCGGGGCGGGTTGCTTTCCATTGGTATCATAGGCACGCTATGGACGGCGTCCCGAGGAGTTAACGCCTTTATTCGCGCGACGAATCGTGCTTATGGCGTCGAAGAAGAGAGATCTTTCCTTAACGTAAACCTGTTGTCGATGGTCCTAACCTTTTCCATGGTTTTTGTCGTCGCTCTAACCTTATTCTTACCTGTTTTTGGACAAGCGATTATGAATGTTATTCAATCATTCATTCCACTTCCCGATCAGTTAGAGTTTCTCTACCAACTGTTAAGATGGGTCGTCGCTGTTGGCATTATGGTATTTGTGTTGATGATGTTGTACCGTGCGGCGCCCAATGCCTCCTTCAAGATGCGAGATGTTTTTTGGGGTGCGGTGACGGCAACCGTCGGATGGCAGTTGATTTCCGTCGGGTTTTCTTTTTACGTCACTAACTTCGGGGACTATGAGGCAACGTATGGCGCGATCGGCGGCATTATTGTGCTTATGATCTGGTTTTATTTGACGGGCATTATTTTAATTATCGGTGGGCAAATCAACGCGGTACTTTATAATTGGAAAAATGAATGAAGAGAAGCAATCGTGAAAAGAATAATGGTAATGATCATAATCTGCAGGAGGGATTTATGCATGAATAGGAAAGATGTTTTGATTGGAGTCGTTATCGGTGCGATGATCGGCGCGATGACAACGTTGCTGACCGCGCCAAAATCAGGAAAAGCTGTGCGAGGAGACCTTCAGGAACAAACGACTAAATTGAAAAATAAAACGGCAGACGCGGCCAACACAGTATCCGAACAATCAAGCCGGGCGAGCGGCCAAGTGCAAGATGCAGCCAGTCAAATGAGCGAAACGACAGCTGAAACAGCAAAACGGTTTTTGGATGAAGTGACATCCTCCGGCAACGAAGATCGAGCTTATGGGAGGGAATGAACGCGTTGGTTTACGTGAAGGTTTCCGATTGGGCTTCCTGCCGTTGGTCCTCCAACCGCTTCAACATGCTTTCGAACCCTTCTTCCGAGCCGTCCCGTAATTGGTGATCAACGGCCAATCTGCATACATTGATCGCTTTTTGAAGATCGCCGTTTTTTTCATGGATACCGATCAATCGTGTAAAGGAAGGCATAAGCGGGAATTTTTCAGGGTCGCGATCCCCATTGAGATTTTCTGTTATGTATTGCTCGATAAATTCCGGAAAAATTTCAATATCCCTGCCGCAGTATTCTTTGCAAAGCCGTGAAGCATGCGCCCATTTATTCCTTTGTCTGTAGTACAAATGGATAAATTGATTGTAGATAAAATGTCGTTCGATAATGGTTTCTGCATTTTTTTCGGCGAGGGATAACATTTTTTCTTTTTCAAAAGGGTCTTCGATATGCATTGCCTCGACCCAAGTGGTTGTTTTATCCGGAACTTCAGGAGAAGGAAGCTCGTTACTGTCCGCTTTCGTTTTAAATAATGAAAATACTCCCATGGCAAGCACCCCTATTGTCATAAGTATAACCGTTGTTCTTCCCATTTGTCCAAATTTGTTTACAAAAAAGCTCCGAAACTTCGGAGCTTGAGGTGTACGTGTATTTACCCTTCGCCTGTTGGGTCTGAATTTGGGTTGGTCATTTGTTCGGTTTCCGCTTGTTTTTGTTGTTGTTCTTGCTCTTGCTCTTGATCAATCTTTTCTTGCTCGATAAGGTCTTTTTCCAACAGTTCTTTAGCTGCTGTAAATACGATCAAATCGTATTCCTCCTTTACTTCGAACTCCCCCTTATTATGTCCCGAGATTGGAAGATGCAAACGCAAACGATTTATTTTCTGAAAAGTATATGTTTTAGGGGAAATGCCGCTCTTCATGTTAGGATTGACATAAAGGGGAAGGGAGCTGTCACGATGGGCAAGTCCTATGCAAAAGCGCGGGAATTGGATCAAAGCGATGCGTTGAGCGGATTTCGCGATGAATTTTACGTACATGATGAAACGATTTATTTTGACGGAAATTCTCTGGGGCTATTATCTAAACGAGCGGAGAAAACAACGCTGGATGCATTGGAAAGTTGGAAACAATACGGGATTGACGGATGGACCGAAGGGGAAACGCCCTGGTTTTATTTATCGGAAAAGTTGGGAACGAAGACAGCTCCGCTCATCGGTGCCCGGCCGAGCGAAGTGGTCACCACCGGGTCTACGACGGTGAATCTTCATCAGCTTGTATCCACGTTTTATCAGCCGGAAGGGTCGAAAACGAAAATTTTAGCGGACGAATTAGCGTTTCCCACCGATATTTATGCGTTGCAGAGCCAATTACAGCTACGGGGATATGACCCGGAGGAGCATCTTGTCTTCGTGAAAAGCCGGGACGGACAAACGTTTCACGAGGAAGCCATCATCGAAAAGATGACCGAGGACATCGCGCTGATTGTTTTGCCATCCGTTTTATATCGAAGCGGGCAAATTCTGCCGATGAAGCGGCTGACCGAAGCCGCGCACGACCGAAACATCGCGATTGGGTTTGACTTGTGCCATTCGATCGGTGTTTTTCCCCACCATTTACATGATTGGGGCGTCGATTTTGCTGTATGGTGCAATTATAAATATTTGAACGCCGGCCCGGGCGCCGTGGGCGGATTGTTTGTTCATCAGAAGCATGGGCACAAAGCGCCCGGTTTGACCGGTTGGTTCGGCTCGCGTAAAGATAAACAATTTGATATGGCACATGACATGACACCTGCCGAAGACGCCGGGGCATACCAGTTGGGGACGCCGCATATATTGAGTGCTGCCCCATTAATCGGTTCATTGGAGTTGTTTGAGGAAGCAGGGGCGGAACGGTTGCGAAAAAAATCCCTTGCACTCACTCGCTACATGATGGAATTGGTGGAAAGCAAACTGCAGGGAATGGGCTTTACGATTGCCAACCCGCGGGAAGATGATCGGCGCGGTGGCCACGTTTACTTGGAACATCGGGAAGCGGCGCGCATCTGTAAAGCATTAAAGGCGGAAGGGGTCATTCCGGATTTCCGCGCTCCCAGAGGCATCCGTTTGGCTCCTGTTCCGTTTTATAACACCTTTACAGAGGTTTGGCACGTGATCGATCGCTTGCAAATGATTATGGAAAAAGAAACGTATAAAAAGTATGAAAATAAACGAGGAGTGGTGGCATAAATTGGGCAAAGGAACGACGTGGATCGATATCTCCCAACCGCTGGATCATAAAATCGCGACTTGGCCGAACGACACCCCGTTTTCCTATGAACGGGCGGTAACAAAAGAGAGAAGCGGATCGGTAAATATCGGGAAGATAGCGATGAGTTTGCACACCGGCACGCATGTCGATGCCCCGTTTCATTTTGATAACGAAGGCAACGGCATCCTTGATCTGGATCTCAATGTATTTATCGGCAAGGCTCGCTTAATTGATGTTACGCATTGCCAAGAAAGTATTGGCCCAAAAGCTTTTGAAGCGTTGGATTTGGAAACGTTTCCCCCGCGGGTGCTATTGCGAACGTCGCTCCCGAATGACCGGGAACGGTTTCCTGAAAAAATCCCGTATCTGGAGCCGGACATCGCTGTATTATTAAAAGAAAAAGGCGTGCGTTTCATTGGCATAGACGCCCCCTCCGTCGATCCGTTGGACAGTAAGGCATTACCCGCTCACCACGCGCTTTTTGAACATGGGATTCACATTTTGGAAAATGTAATGCTCGATCGGTTGGCCCCCGGGAACTATGAATTCGTCGCTTTGCCATTGCCGTTGGCAGACGCGGACGGCAGCCCGGTACGGGCGGCGGTAAGACCATTGTATGGAAAGGAAGAGCATGATGCCGGAAAAGAATCGGAATGAGGAAGATATCCATCTCGATTTTCGGGAGCAGATGACTTACGGCGACTATTTGGATCTCGAAAGCCTCTTATCAAGCCAGCGTCGATTGTCGGGGCATCACGATGAGATGTTGTTTATTTTAATTCATCAAGTACAGGAACTGTGGATGAAATTGATTTTACATGAGCTTCATGCGGCTGTGGCCGCCATTGAAAAAGGAGAATTGTCCGCGAGCTTTAAAATGTTGGCTCGTGTGTCCTCCATTGAATCGCAAATGATCCAGGCTTGGGATGTCCTTTCCACATTGACGCCTGCGGAATATATGGAATTCCGTGATTATCTCGGCAAAGCGTCCGGCTTCCAGTCGTATCAATATCGAATGATTGAATTTGCCCTCGGCTATAAGACCCGCCACGTCCTGGAGATTTACGAAAAAGACCCCGCGTTACATAAGCGTTTGAGCGAAGCACTCTACAAACCGGGATTGTATGATGTGTCGATCCGGGCATTGGCAAAAGCAGGGTTTTCCATTAATCCGGCCATGTTAAACCGGGATGTGACCGAAACGTATGAAGCCGACCCCTCCGTGGAAGCTGCTTGGCTTGAGGTCTATCGTGATGTAGAGAAACATTGGCGACTGTATGAATTAGCAGAAAAGTTGGTGGATGTGGAAGACCAATTGCAACAATGGCGCTTTCGGCATATGAAAACGGTGGAACGCATTATTGGAAATAAAACCGGAACAGGCGGATCCTCCGGGGTCGGTTACCTTAAACACGTACTCAACCATCAGTTTTTTCCCGAGCTATGGAACGTACGAACAAAAATTTAAGTTTGATCCGGTGTAGACCGGCTGAACGCAAGCCAAACAAAAAAGGGGAGGCTCCTATTTGTCAGTGCCTGACAGCTGCGGAGCAAACATGAATGACCCATAAGACCCGTCTCGCTAGCTATCTCAAGGCGGGGTTTCATAATGACACACTCCCTAACCTATGGCGGGTTAACATTGGCGTGATTTCATTCAATCAGTAAGCGTGGAGATTCTTTTCCCGGACGCAGCTTTTCATTGCCGATTTGTCCATATAGGCGTATAATTGCCTATTAGTCTCTGAAAAATTGTGGTGGCCTTTATGAATCCAAATGAAAATTACAATAGAGTTTTGATCGCAGGGCTGTTAATTGCCGGTTCTTTTATCGCGGTTTTGAACCAGACGTTAATGATCACGGCTATTCCCCCGATCATGGAAGAAATGAATATTACCGCGAATACGGCCCAATGGCTCACAACGGTGTTTATGCTCGTCAACGGGATTATGATTCCGGTTTCCGCATTTTTGATTGAAAAATTTACGACACGGCAACTTTTTTTGACGGCAATGGCTGTTTTTACCCTCGGAACTATACTCGGTGGGTTGGCGACCAACTTCCCTTCATTGCTGATGGCGCGTATCATTCAATCCGCAGGCGCAGGCGTTATGCTCCCGCTTATGCAAACGGTTTTTCTGCTCATATTTCCA
This sequence comes from Salicibibacter kimchii, assembly GCF_003336365.1. Taxonomy (GTDB): domain Bacteria; phylum Bacillota; class Bacilli; order Bacillales; family Marinococcaceae; genus Salicibibacter; species Salicibibacter kimchii. The sequence goes on from NZ_CP031092.1 coordinate 2,405,366, forward strand.
GTGGAACGCCGTGGCACAGCTATGGGCTATATCGGGCTGGTTATTTCGTTTGCGCCGGCGATCGGACCGACAATCTCAGGCTGGGTAACGTCCAATTTTGAGTGGCGTTTTTTATTTTGGGGGATTTTTCCGTTAGCCATTATCATGATGATCGTGGCCTATTTTATCATGCGGAATGTGACCGAACGTAAAAATCCAAGCGTTGACCCATTATCCATTATTTTATCTAGCCTTGGTTTTGGCGGGTTGCTTTACGGCTTTACGAGTGCCGGTAATTACGGATGGGGGAGCCCGATCACCCTTGCCGTTTTGGCTGTCGGAACAGTAGCAATCGTGATTTTTATTTTGCGACAGCTTCGCATGGCGCATCCGATGCTGGAAATGCGTGTTTTTCAACAGCGAATGTTCACCCTTTCCACGATCATTTGCTCGATTGGGTTTTTGGGATTGATTGGTTTAGAGACAATCATTCCATTGTATTTACAAAACATGCGCGGATTTACAGCCATGGAAGCGGGGCTCGTATTATTGCCGGGTGCTTTGCTTTCCGGATTGATGGCTCCGATTACGGGCCGCATCTTTGATCGGATCGGCGCAAAGGCACTCGCGATTCCCGGCCTTATATTGATGACGATCTCGACGTTTGCTTTTCTTTTCGTAGATACAACCACTTCACTCACGTTTATCGCGGTGATGTTCGCGATCCGCATGTTTGGGTTTTCCATGGTGATGATGCCCGTGAATACGGCCGGGTTGAACACGATGCCGCCGAAGCTGATCCCGCATGGGTCGGCCGTTACCAATACGATGCGGCAAATGGCGGCATCGATTGGGACGGCGGTGCTGGTGACTACAATGACAACGACCGCGCAGGTGAGTGACGGAAGCCCGAACATCGCCTACCCGGACATCTTCGGTGCAATTGTTTCCTTTGGTTTGATGGGGCTTTTGACTGCGATCGCGTTACTGCTCGCTTTTCAATTAAAGCGAACGTACCCGCCAACAGATGAAGAATGGGATGCTGAACAGCAAGGGAAAGAACAGCGGAAGACGGCTTGAAATGATGGTTTGTGAAGGAATGGAGAAAGCCAGGTTTAATATATCCCTGGAACGTATAAAACGTTGGTTGGGGGGGTAAGATTCAATGCACCCTGCGGAGGGGAAAATCGTTGAATAGAGGTACGATGGCAGACCCAAGCACCCCGCGGAGGCAGAAGCCGCTTACCACGGGTGCCATGGGCCCCGCCCCCCCCCCCCCCCGCTCATGGAAAGCCAAAAAGTAATCATACATACGTTTTAAGGACGGATTCATATCAAACAATTACTTACATTGGTGGTTATATGTCTTATGGTTGGATGTGGGAATGAATCGTTTGACGAAGAAACGTTTGACGTTTCCGGCAAGAATGAAATAAAAGAAGCATACGAAAACGGGGATCTTGAGGAAAAAGTTTTTGAGTATGAAGAACGTTTTTCCCAAAATGATTACGCCGGTGATATTCACGCAGAAAGCCAGACGGCATTTGTGGAAGGTTCGGATGACAGCAATGTGTTAGTATCCGCCCCGCACACAACAACACATATACGTGATGGAAAAATTCGTGATGCGGAAATTTACACGGGGTCCATCGCGCTTTTGATTCAAGCGTTCACAGGGGCTCATGTCATTTATAATGTATATGAGGGCGAGGATGCGAATCATGTCTTTGGCGGTCTGTATAAAGAAAAAATCGGTGACATCATTGAGGAATACGATGTGGACCTCGTGATCGATGTACACGGGGCAGGAGAAAATTGGAATTTCGACTTGGAAATAGGGACGGTCCATGGGGAGGCCGCTAATGATGAACGGGTGGATCTTCTCCAATATATCCTTGAAAACAATGAGATGCACAACATCAACAGGAATGAGCATTTCCCTGCAAGCGGGGAAGGAACAGTCACTTATCAAAGCTGGCATCATTACCGGACGGAAGCGATGCAATTGGAAATCCATCGTGACTACAGGGATCCAAGGAATGACTTTGAATCTTATTTCGAAATGTTAAAATCCCTTGTTCACTTCGTCGCTAATGCCGATTTAATCAATAATCCTACTGAAGAACGTTGAGGTTATACATGTTGTCCGTATCCCTCGGCGTTCTTCTTTTTGCATGACCTTTAAAAGCACCGATCGATCTTTTTTGCTACTCTTATGAGGGGGTATGTCATCAGTGATCAAGGCAGGAACGGATGTAACGCCTGCTTTCTCTGCTTCCTCAATGCGATCTTGCTCTGTGCCGAGATGTACATTTTCCGTGTCAAATTTGATTGGAGCCAAAAAGTCGCAGGAAGCCAGCTGCTCGGCCAGTTCCAGATTTTTTGTATCAATATACATAACCTGATTGCATGCATTTTACAGTCCATTCCGGATATGGGCGTTCGATCAACTCCAAGTGGACGCCTGCTCGCACGTACCCCTCCTGCAAAACACAGTAATACCATCCGGTTCTGCCGCTGTTTTGAATTCTTAACGCGAGATCCAGGGTTCGAAATCTTCTTGCCGGTTTCCAACAAGGGCGTCTTGGCTGGGAGACTTGAAGCAAGGCATCGCCAAGTCTGTACGTATCCCCATACAGACGGAGGACTCATCCATGTCAACGACAGCCAAATTTTCTCCCATGCCACCGATGTCAATGGTATTCAGATTCAAATCTTTTTTCCAATCATCGTAATGCTTGATAGGATAAGCAAAAATGGCTTTTTCCGGTCCGCCATGATTTTTTTTATCGGCGATTTCATCCCCTATAAGTCCGGTTTCGCCTGCCCAAGTGCGTCTCCCTGTTTCTGTCTTGAAAATACCGCTTTCCCACGGCTTATCCATGGAATTTGTCGCATTTGGATCCCCCATTCGCTTGACTTTTCCGGTAAACAATTGACGTACAAACGGTTTCGTCATTTATCTCACCTACATTTTTATCTGTCGTTTATATTTTACACAGCTTTGTTACGTTCAATCCTGCTATAACTTTGATGCATCAAACCTAATATAACATTAATAGGGAATAGTCAGGTTGATAAATGTATTGACTGCTCGATTATATGTTGCGTATACTTCATTTACGTTAGGGTCATCTTGTGTAGCTAAAATTATGGGAGTCGAAGGTAACTTAACTCAATTTTCACATGATACCTAAGCAGGGTATTTTGTGGTAAAACAAGCAACTGATTGTAAGCCTATTTTTTGTTCTGGAGGGATGAACGTATGTCCAGCCCGTTTGGATCATTACAAGAATCATTGAGTATACCGCAAGTGACAACGAACGAGACGCTGCGTGAGTTGCATAGCAAAGATGAATCTTATCATGCACCTGTAAAACCTGAAATTGTCGTGTACCCTTATAATGCGCAGGATGTCAGTGAAATTATGAAAATCGCAAAACATTATCGCAGGCCGGTATATCCATTTGGGGTAGGTTCAAGCCTTGAAGGGCATGTCATACCGACCGAAGATGGAATTTCAATAGACTTTTCAGAAATGAATGACATCATTGAAGTGAAAGAAGAAGACTTCCTTGTCAAAGTCCAGCCAGGTGTGACACGTACCCAATTGAATAAGGAACTGAAAAAATACGGACTCTTTTTCACTGTTGACCCCGGTGCTGATGCCACAATCGGAGGCATGGCTGCAACGAACGCAAGTGGCACAAGTTCTGTACGTTACGGGGTTATGCGTGATCAAGTTCGCGATCTCGAAGTTGTTCTTGCTGATGGCTCAATTATCCATACCGGAAGCCTTGCGGCCAAGTCTTCATCCGGCTATAACTTAAACAGTCTGTTCGTTGGCTCAGAAGGCACGCTTGGCTGTTTCACGGAACTGACTATAAAAGTCTCCGGCATTCCTGAACATATCGTTGCCGGTCGGGCTATTTTCCCTTCTGTTGATGATGGGGTGGAAGCGGTTGTTTCAATTCTGCAGGCAGGAATACAGATCGCCCGCTGTGAACTCGTCGACGAGCCTTCAATTGAAAAGGTAAATGCATTCAGCGATACGAATTATGCGATCAAACCGACGCTGTTTTTAGAATTTCACGGTAACGAAGCCGGCCTTAATCAAGACGTTGAATTTACAAAGGATATCGTTAATGAACATGGGTGCAGCGAAATTGAATTCGAACAAGATACGGCTGCTAGAAATAAGCTGTGGGAGGCTCGTCACACTTTGGCTTACGCGTTTATCCACGATGCACCCGGGAAGAAGATGATGACTACCGATGTCTGTGTACCGATTTCCAAACTTGCAGGAGCAATCAAACACGCGCGCAAGCTTGTAGATGCTTCGATGTTTGAAGGCGGAATTGCCGGACATGTCGGGGATGGCAACTACCATATCACACTTATGTTTGATCGTGGAAACGAAGAAGAGATTCAAGCCGCTGCCGCTTTAAACGAAGAAATTGTTAAATACGCCCTTGCTGTTGGTGGCACCTGCACCGGCGAGCATGGGGTTGGAATTGGGAAGCAAAAATATCAAGCGGAAGAACACGGCGAATCACTATTTTTGATGGAAAAAATCAAGCAGGCTCTAGATCCGGAAAGCAGGCTAAACCCATTTAAACTTGTCCAATTAAAAAATTAACACGTACTATAACGCCTTCCATCCATTTCTGTTTTGAACGAGCCTTTAGTTCAGAGGTGTGCCATCCCCTCGTCCTGTTTCGTTCTATGCACCTTTGGTGCATATGTACCTTACAGGCGGTGTTGCTTTTACCACAACACAGGTTTTAAGATGCTTTCTTTTGTTTTTTGGTTCAGAAATACCCGAAATCGCTTTTGAAATGTTGATCACCGCATTCAAGTCTGCATGCGTTTCGTACCCACATTTCTTGCACCGGAACGTTGTGCCGTTACGGTTGTTTTTGGATTTATGTCCGCACTTACACGTCTGCGATGTGTCGTTTGGAACAACATATTCCACTACGATGCCAGCCATTTCAGCTTTATACTGGATAAACTGCTGCAATTGATAATGGGACCACCGGTGAAGATGACGTCCTGCTTCTTTTTTTGATTTTGCCGTATGCCTAATACCGGTCAAATCTTCCATTCGAACCAAACGAACACCGTTCGCTTGGGCAACACAACCATTTGACGGCTGATTTTGTGGTTGACATTTTTCATCCATCGAGACTCTTTGTCCTTGGATTTGATGATTGCATTCAAACACTTATTTTTTCCCATTTGCCTTCGGATAGAAACGAACTTTCTGCGGACAAAAGCCGTTTCATTCCCCTTGAAAAATAACGATTCTATTTAATCCAACATCAACCCCCATCACCTTCGGTGATCGTGGTCCCACTTTTGGTTTTTCGGGTTCGAAAGAAACCGCTACAGAAGCAAACCAACGGCCACGCTTTTCGTACAATTCGGTAGCGCCTTGTTTCGCCTTACCTTCTAAAATTCTATCCAGCCAATGCTTTTGGTATGTTTCTGCTACAACAGGTACGCCGACCCTTTTTTCTAACGTAGGAAATGAAATTTTATACAAAGCATTTTCTTTTTCAATTTTACAAGTTTGATTGTTGAATCCACACCAAAAAGAATGGAAAACCTTCGCTTTTTGATGCTTTTTCTTGGATTAAACCGCTCTTATGGTTTGGTTTACAATGGCAGAAGGGAATGTTTCATCTGAAAATGACTTAAAATGATTCGAGGTGGCTTTGTTTAAATCTTTCCATTCAAGCAACCAATTAGCGAACGTTGTATTTGTTTCCGTCATTTTTTGATACATGGATGCTTTGTTTTTGGTTGGTTTTAATAATGCAAGTTTTAATGAAATTGTGGCATATGATGCTCACCTCCCAATCTCATGATACCAACACATGTTTGGTTTGTCGCGCTATTTATCCCGGAAAGAAGCGATTCATCCCACATCTAAAAAAGTGAGCTTTCTCGCTCTAAGTTCTGTAACGTACAATAAATTTCTTACCCCCTTGTTCAAAGCAGGTTTTTGTTTTTTACGAAAAAAATTCTCGCTTAGTTTACCATTTTTTAATCAGGCGCTTGTCCTCAATTTTGCGCACATCCCCCGCTCTAAGCGATTTTTCTGATATAATCGTTTATACGAAACGGCATTTCCGAAACGTATCACCAAGTTGTTTTGCCTCGGATAGATGAGAATTGAAGCCATGTACGAGGAGCCAAAAGACGCAGGGGATATGTTGCAAAAAGTACAAAGCGTAGGGAGAAAGGCACGCACAAACCTGAAGGGATAGGGGCGTTATACTATTCGGAAGTTATTGTTCATAGCTTTCTCTTTGGTTTTAGTTTTATCAGCATGCACTACGAACAATGGAGAATCAGGTCAGTCAATAGAAACTGAAGAGATAAAAGAATCGATTGATGATCTTCTCGAAGAACTGCAGGAATCGATTGATGAAGCGCGGGAAGATTTTGAGGAAGAAAATGAACCCCAACAGGATGAAGATGAAGAAGAACAGCAAGCGGATGACGGTCAGCAAAAAGAAGTAGAAAACGACCATGAGCTCACAAATGACGAGCAAGAAGTTATAAACCTGACAAACGAGGAGAGAGAAGCAAACGGTTTATCTCCCCTGGAATTAGACACTGAGCTTGCAGAGGTTGCAACGGTGAAATCCGAGGACATGCGGGATAACGATTATTTTTCCCATCAGAGCCCTGTTTATGGGTCTCCGTTTGACTTGATGGATGAGTACGACGTTGATTTTAGGATGGCCGGGGAAAATATCGCGATGGGACAACAAACCCCGGAACAAGTAGTGGAGGGGTGGATGGACTCGGAAGGACACCGGGAAAACATTCTTAATGAAGGCTTTACCCATATCGGCGTAGGTCACGTTGATCAAGACGGCCCCGGCGGTGGATACTGGACGCAAATGTTTTTGGGCAGATAGAAAAAGCGTATCCAAGGATCATTTACACGAGAACTTTTTGTCAAAATAAAACAGCCGAAACCCTATATACATTGGGGTTTATGGCTGTTTTTTGATTCGTCTAACTGCAAAGTTCTTTCCAGTCATCACTCATGCATCGGATGTAGCTTCAGTTGGCCTTCCCTATAGATTGCTAATGATATGTAGCTTATCGATCTTTTCCGGCCTCGATCATAAGAAAAATGGCGGACAAAATGTGAAGAACCATACCGGCCCCAGGTATCCAGCCAACTGCAGAAGCTATAATGCCAAGAATGTGACCTGTTTTTTGACGATTCTCTTTAGCAGCGAAGATAAGACCGACAATATGAAGAATTAACATTGCAATTAAGGGGATCCAGACAAGAGAAATAATCAGCGTGCCCCCAAGCACCGGAATTCCCAAGAGGGCTTCCAGGCCTCCTGTTACCCATTTTATAATTCTACTAGGCAAATCTATTCACTCCTTTCATTTGATTAGTTCATTTTATTCATAGTTACCGAGATTTATTATACTCACTTTTATACCTTTATTCAACAATTTGAGCATATATTGTTGAAATTTCACGAAATATCTTTATGAATGAGGTTCGAAATTTCCTATGATGCAACAGAAGCCGTTGTTCATTAAATCTTCACAAACGTTAAGTCTAAACATAGATGGCTGCCGGTAAACATGTTACTATGTAAAAAGTTAATTATTCGATAAATTAATTGTTAAGTTTATAATCAATGAATGGACATAACAATGGAGGGGTGTGGGCATGCATGAGCATCAAATTATTTTTAAGGAAATTGTAGAGATGATAAAACGAATTGAGCAAAAGGTTTCACAGCAATACCGGCTACCCACCACCGACATCAGCTTGACGAAAAGGCAAGAATCTATGTTGATGTATATTTTCTCCAATGAACACGCGACTGTCTCTGACATCGCGTTACATTTTGATATTTCTCGGAGCGCCGTCAGCCAAGCATTAAATAAACTGGAAGAACAAGACATTATTGTCCGTTCGATCAATCAGGAAAATCGCCGGGAAATAAGCCTATCTTTAGGAGAAAACGGTGAAGAGCTTCATCGTGAATATAAAAAAATAGAAGAAATGATTATCCAAAATTATTTTTCCGAAATGAAGATTGAAGATTTGCGACAAGTTCGTGATATTACGCGTAAATTTCAAGACATGATCGTTGAAGAAAAGTTTGAACATCAATAAATTACCTTATACACCTAGAAACGGAGGCTTGAAACGTGAAAATATCCAATTTTTCGATCCGAAAACCAAAATTTACAATTGTGATCATGCTCTTATTCTTGATTATCGGCATAGTTTCCCTCACGCGGTTGCCACTTGACCTTTTTCCTGAAGTAGAAGCTCCTGTGGCCGCGGTGGCGACAAGTTATGAAGGGGCCGGTCCGGAAGAGGTCCTTAATGATGTGACAGAAGAACTGGAAGGGGAATTGTCCGCTACTTCCGGTTTGGAGGACATGCAGTCCCAATCGGCTGAAGGATCCTCGATTATTATTATGGAATTCAGCCAGGATACGTCTCTTGATGATGTTGAAACAGATATTGTTTCGACAATTACACAGGCAAACCTCCCGGATGATGCCGGACAACCGTCGTTCATTCAATTTGACCCTTCCATGCTCCCGAGCATCCAGCTCGCCGTCTCCGCCAACGGCGATGAGGTTGGTGATTTTCAGGATGACGCGCTGGATCTGCGACAGGAGTTGTCCCGAGTAGACGGGGTTGCAGACATCAATGAAGCCGGCTCCCTCACCGAATTATATGAAGTGACGCTCGATCAGGACGAGTTAGATGACGCCAATGTGGAGCAAAGTGACATTGTGGATATGATTCAGGGTCATGATGTTGCTGTTCCCGGGGGCGTTGTTGAAGATGAAGATCGTAATATTACCACGCGTGTATTAAGCGAATTGACGGACCGGGAGGACTTGGAAGAGCTTGTTGTTTCCCTCGACCCGGAAACCGGAGACGACATCACCCTCGATGACGTTGCCACTATTTCTTTTACAACGGAAGATGAAGATGCTATCACTCGAGTGAACCAGGATGCAGCCATGCAGTTCAGTGTCATGCAAGAGTCCGATGCGAATACGACGCAAGTGGAACAGGCATTCAATGATGAAATGACGGAGTTGCTGCAAGAGGAGGCTTATGAGGATTTATCGGCCGTCACCCTTTACAGTGAAGGAGAATTTATTCAAGACGCGGTGAATAATGTCGCCGTCATGTTAGTCAGCGGCGGGGTCCTCGCGATGGTTGTCCTTTTTGCCTTCTTACGTAATTTGAAAACCCCGCTTATTATAGGGATTTCCATGCCGTTTTCACTGATTGTCACGTTTGCCCTTTTTTATTTTGCGGATATGAGTTTAAACATGTTAACGCTTGGGGGACTCGCGCTCGGTGTAGGGATGTTGTTAGACAATTCTATTGTCGTGATCGAGAATATCTATCGTCATTTATCGATGCGAAAATCTCCGAAACAGGCAGCCTATGAAGGGGCCAAAGAAGTGGGAACAGCCATTACGGCAGCAACGCTGACAACGATCGCTGTCTTCCTCCCCGTTGTATTTATCACGGGACTGGTTGGAGACTTATTCGCTCCTTTGGCTTTAGCGGTGTCCTTTAGTATACTTGCTTCCTTGTTTGTCGCGCTTACCATCGTACCGATGATTGCCAGTCGAGTGTTGCGCATGCCATCGGAAAACACGGAGGAAGAACGTCAACAAAACTCTCGCCTTATCGGTTTTGTGGAGAAGGGAGCAAAATGGGCGCTCAGGCGTCGATTCGTTGTCGTTACCCTCACATTGTTCTTTTTTGTCATTGGCGTATACGGGCTGACAACCGCCGGGCTGGAATTTATGCCCGATGCTGATGAAGGATCATTTATGGTTGAAGTCGAACATGACTTTGGCACCCAATTGGACCAAACGGAAGAAACCGTTGCAGAAATCGAAGAAGAAATTGACGATCATCCTGAAATCGACCATTACATGAGCACGATCGGATCCAGTGCCATGGAGGAAGGTTTAAGTGAAGAAAGTCATATTGCCGAGATTATGGTTAACATGGTACCGGTGAACGATCGGGATATGAATTCAATGGAATTCTCGGAAATGGTGGAAAGTGATCTTGAGAACATCGATACAGATGCCGAAATAGATGTTAATGTGATGTCTCAGGCAGCGATGGGAGATCCGAACACTTTCGTCTTCTCGATTAATGACCCCGATCGGGAACGTCTGGGGGAAACGGCGGATGATCTTGTAGATGAACTGGAAGAAGAAACCGAAATTAACCAGGTGGATACCAGTTTGGAAGACACAGCTCCGGAGTTGCAGGTACTCATTAATGAGGATGATGCTAGAGAGGAAGGGCTTGTCCCGGCTCAAATTGCCGAAAGTGTCAACGCCCAAACCATGGGTGTAACAGCGACCACCATTCAATCGAATGAAAATAGCCTGTACGAAGTGAATGTTCGTGGCGAGGACGAACTCACGGAAAGCGTCGAGAATTTTGAATCGCTTACGATCCAAAACGAAGATGGCGAAAGCATTTCTCTTTCAGATGTAGCCGATATCGAAGAAGGGGAAGAACCCGCGACCATCGAACGTGCGGATGGAGTTTCTTCGGTTGAATTTGATGTTACCTACGGCAGTGGATACAATTTGGGGGATATATCCCCGCTTGTCGAAGACGTTGTAGCCGATTATGAACTTAATGACGAGGCCGAATTCGTGGTAGGCGGAGACCAGGAGATGCTGGATGATGCTTTTAATAGTATGGTGCTTGCGTTCGTGCTGGGGGTTACTTTTGTGTACCTTGTTATGGTTGCACAATTTGAATCCTTCAAGTATCCGTTTGTGATCATGTTTACGGTTCCGTTCTTTGTCATTGGTGTGATGCTGGCACTAACTATTACGCAAACCCCCGTGAGCATTGTCGCCTTGATAGGGATGCTTGTCCTCACCGGGATCGTCATAAACAATGCCATCGTGCTCGTCGATTATACCAATCAGAAAAAAGAAAAGGGAATGAGAGCCTACGATGCCTTGGTTACATCTGTCAGAGACCGTGCCCGTCCGATTTTAATCATGGCGATCAGTACCATTTTAGCAGTCACCCCGCTCTCCTTGGGAATCGGGGAAGGTGCGGAAATTCAACAACCCATGGCAGTTGTTGTCATCGGCGGATTGATCAGCAGTACGTTTCTGACACTCTTTGTTATCCCGGTGATCTACAGCTTTGTGGACCCTGAGATTCGCAATATGAACAAGAAGTATGTAACAACGGAAGGAGACATTGTCTACGCGAGAGATTTACCTCCGAAACAGGAGAAGAACAACGAGGTGGATTCCGGTGAAGATGCAACAGAACAAGAAGAAGCGCAACCGGAAGAACATTCTTCTGGTGAACGGGAAAAAGCCCTCTCTGAAGAGGACATCTTGGATGGATTAGAAGACCTTCTTCGACGCAGGAAACGAGATAAATAATGGTCATTGAGCGGTTCCCTGAGATATTCAGGGAACCGTTTATGTCACGCCTGGAAAATGGTTTTGAAAATGTGGTATTCTTAGGCTTATCATCACCGTGGAAGGGAGCAAAGCATTCATGGCTCAAGAACGAATTCTTGTATGTATCAACTATGGACAGCAAGGTGAACGATTAATTAAAAGAGGGGCATCCATTGCGGAGAAATGGGATTGCTCGTTGTTCATTCTCGTTTTTGACGCTTTACCGGAAGAGGATTACAGAAATGATAAAAGCGTAGACATGCCGATTTTCCAAGAACTCGCGGATAAATATAATGGAGAGCTTATCATTGAAAATAGCCATGCGCATGCTATCACGAAGGTGATTACAAAAACGGCAAAAGACCTCGATGCGACCCAAATCATCGTCGGACAAAGGACGGAGAATATCTGGACGACGTTGATCGGGGGATCCATCATTGATATTCTCCTTGAAGAGGTTCCTGAAGCAGACCTGCATGTCGTTCCCAAACCTCGGGCCGATGAACCCGAAGATTGGGATTTTGAACTTGGGGTAACCGCTTACCTGGATCAGCAACCCGATGGCACGTACGAGTTAAGCTTTAACCAAGATGAAGACACTGCTCATGAAGGGATTTTTTTCAAACATTTAAACACAGATTTCAACAACGGCATCTTCGCTTTAGAAGACGAAAAAAGAATTTATGAAGTTCGAGTCAAAGAAGGCATCGTGTCTAAATTAGTGGATATTGATGAAGAATAGCGGTGTTTGTTTTATGGATGCAAAAGAAAAGATCAACGTTATGAACAAGACGTTCCTGAACAGGGAGCGTCTTTATTTTGGAAACAAGTTTTAATGAAAAACAGATCCCGGCCTTTTACATAAAGAAAAAATGCAACGTAAGGGTAGAATAAGTAAATAAGAATGGAAGACGTGCACGAGGGATTAAAAACACAACGCACATGTAATAAAGGAGACGAGTCCCATGTACGAACACATTCTCGTTGCCGTTGACGGCTCTGAACAGTCTGATCAAGCATTGAAAAAAGCGATCAACTTCGCCACCCATCACAATGCCGCTCTCTTGATCACCCATGTGATGGATACGGCCAACTTTGATTTTCCCGTGATTGCCGGTTATGTCCGGAAAGAACTATGGGATCAATACAACAAGACGGCTGAAGATCTGTTGGATAAGTCAAAAGAAGAAGCAGAAACCCTTTTGAAGAGCGAGAGCCCTCGTTTTGAAATTCCCGAAAAAGTGCCGAAAGAATATGGCATAGACTTATTGATGGTTGGAGAACGTGGAGGAAACACAACGGAAGACGAATGATTATTGGAAGTGTGGCAGGATGCTGAACACCTCGTTGATCGCCAGGGAGACGGGTTGTCGCCTCCCTGACTTCGCTTTCCGCGAACGAACGGTCAAGCCCCCTCGCGCAAGAAGAGCGTAGAATGGCTGAAAAAAGATACCCCATCAGTTGTTGCACCAACACCTGGATGTTTTTTGATATTCCCCGCTCTATGTAAAACAAGTGATGAGCCCAGGGTGTGGGGTGATAAGCACTAGCGCGGGAGCCAAAATAAAAAGGCATCGGCATGGGAAGGGGGGGTAGAGCAAATGCCGAAGACAGGACGGCATTGGCATGAAACGAAGGAAAAGGGACACTCGGAAGCCGAAGCATCCTTGGTTTCGGCATGAAAAAGGAAGCGAGGCGCAGCAACTATGCCGAAGGAAGGAAAGCATCGGCATGAAAGAAGAGCATAGGAGTGCTGGGAAGCCGAAGCACGCATCCGATTCATTAATACACCGAAAACTGCTCATGACTCAATCAAATTGAACGTTGGTTTAGTATTTCTAGCCAAGCCTCCTCGCGCAAGACGAGTACTCCGGGGCCTTAGCTCGTCCGTTTTTCCGCAGAAGTTTTCGCCATTGTAGCGCCATCCTTCGCAATTTGAGCGTAAGGCGCAAGCGTTTAGCAGTGAGGGATCGATTTTTCTAGGATTTTTTCTCCTGCAAATCAGGCGAAACCCCTTGGAACAAACATCAATTCCAGGGCTTTCGGAATGTCGGAATCGATAAAAAGCGTTTCATCATTTTCAGTCATCAAATCTTCTACTCTCACCTGTTTTTTAGCTTTGTTTAAACGATGGTCCCCAATAAAATCGACGGCAAAATCACTAACTGGTTCACTAAGCAATTCGTTAGGCGTGCCTTGTTGTTCGACTTCCCCTTCTCTCATTAAGATAATTTGATCCCCTATTTTTAAAGCCTCATCAATATCATGCGTCACAAACACAATCGTTTTATTGATTTCTTTTTGTAAACGTACAAGTTCGTCTTGCAATTGCTCACGACTGATTGGATCAAGTGCACTAAACGGTTCGTCCATCAAGATAACTGGCGGCTCCGCGGCAAGCGCGCGTATAACGCCAATCCGCTGTTGTTGACCCCAACCGCAGGTTTTCGGGTGGCAGCCGTCGTAGCGATCGGCGTTGCGTCCATTGCCCCATTTGTTGGTGGCGATGGGTTAGGACGGGAGATTGTCGCCGGTATTAACGCGCGTGATGATGTGCGTATATACGCAGGTGCTATTCCCGCGGCCGGCATTGCCATTATTTCTGATCTTTTGCTCGGGAGATTAGAAAAGAAATCAAAAACGAGAATTGGTTAGTGTGTTTAATATTAGGAGGACGAAGTCGTGGAAACAAGTATTTTTGCAAGACTTGAAGCGTTAAAAGAGGAAATGATAGTCATTCGTCGCGATCTACACATGCATCCCATAATTTCCCATAAAGAAGTAAGGACACCAGAAGTTATCGCCGAGTATTTAACGAATCTAGGGTTAGAGGTGAAAACAAACGTAGGTGGACGCGGAGTTGTCGGGATTCTCAGAGGAGCTAAACCAGGAAAAACGGTTGGCATTCGTGCCGATTTTGATGCATTACCCATAAACGAAAAAAACGATGTGCCTTATAAATCGAAATTTCCGGGCGTGATGCATGCTTGTGGTCACGATGCCCACACAGCGATTGCGTTAGGTCTTGCGAAAGCATTTAGCGAATGGAAACATGAATTAGCTGGTAACATCGTATTTATTCATCAACATGCCGAAGAAGCTGTCCCCGGAGGGGCGAAATATATGGTTGAAGACGGCGCACTTGAAGGTGTCGATGCGGTCTTTACCACTCATATGGAGAATGCCTATCCTGTTGGCAAAGTCATTTATCGTCACGGCTATATTATGGCGTTTTCTGACCGTTTTGAAATTGAGGTGATTGGACAAGGTGGGCATGGGGCCTTTCCTCATCAGACGAGCGATGCTGTGATGATGGCTTCTCAGCTCGAGAACCAGTTACAAACGATTGTTAGTCGTAAAATCGATCCATTAGACTCCGCTGTCATTAGTATTGGCTCCATTCATGGTGGCGAAGGCGCAAATACGATCGCAGACTCTGTTATTTTAAAAGGAACAATACGAACATTTTCTCAAGAAGTAAGAGAGGCTGTTATTCACAATGTGAAAAAAATAACTGCCGCCGTTACAGAAGCAGGGGGAGGGACGTATCGGCTAGATTATGAAGAAGGACACCCGGCGACGTGGAATCACCCCGAAGAGACCGATATCATTGTTGATAGTGGAAAAGCTGTCGTCGGCAAGGAGAATGTTACGGAAATGCCACCACAAATGGGTGGAGAAGACTTTTCTCATTTCCTCAATAAAGTTCCAGGTTCATATTTTTTTACAGGATCAGCAAATGCAGAGAAAAGGATTGTCTACCCGTATCATCATAATCAATTTGATATTGATGAAGAAGCCATGGTTATCGGAGCGAAGACATTAGCGAAAGCAACCATTCTCTATAACGAAAAAAACAACTAGTACAACGTACCAGAAATTCCTATGCGTTCAAAGCAGAGCAGCAAGTGGACAAAACGTTTGTTAAACATTTGTTCTCCGTGTTGATTTGTCATCATAGAACCGTTTTTAAAAATCACCCGGGATTTTGCTCGATATTATATAAACGTTTGAAGCACGTGTTCTAAAGGAATTTTATGGCTGATCTCGCAGCGTTTTCGACGGATAAACGTTCGGCGCAGGAGACGCGCGAAGCGCTGGGGCTGACCTAGCCATGGACGTCATCGTTGAACCTTCAAACATTTTGGTATATCGAACGACGAATTGTATTTGATCCAAGAAGCAAACAGAACAAAGAAAGGCATCGAGGAGATTTCGAGACAGCAAAGATTGAACCTCGGAAAAACAGTGGCAAAGGAACCAAATGAATAGAAGCCTGGTACGTTCCCGTGCCTGCTTCGGCTCCCCAGCACAGCGTTGCTCTCTTTTTATGCCGATGTTGCCTCCCCTTCGACATGTTCCCTCCTCGTTGCCCTCTTTCCATGCCAATGCCATGCATACTTCGACTTGCGCACACGGCATCGGCCTCATTTCATGCCGATGATGTCCTTCTTTCGGCAGTCTTGCTCCTCTTCGCTCGCCTTCCATGCCGATGCCGTATATGCCGGATTGCAATCTAGGTTCGTCGTTTATGTCGATGATCGAACGCGTGTCCACTATTCGTATCTATTGGATTACTCAGACCTTTTTCAAGATCCGAGAGCAGGGAAAGCATTTCTGAAACATACCACTAGGACTGAAGGCACTTCATTATGATGTGGGGTGTCTTTTTTTACGGGTGGCAGCACATACGCTGAACGGTGCAAGCCCAGACGTTTCATCTTGCCGTCGTTCAGCGTAACAAATGTTGTACTAAGTCACATGGCTGTTTCAAAAGGGGAGTCAGGGTGAATGTGATATCCCCATACCAACGTCCTCAGTGACACTGGGTTAAACGTGAATAGGTTGTGTGAGCTTGGCTTTTTCTATTTATAATGTCACGTATATCTTTGTAGCAAAATGCGGAAAGTTTCCCCTCTTGCGTGAAACGTATAATCATAGCGAAGGCTTGTTTGCCACTTGTATTTTTAGTCGTAATCTTCTACCATAGTAACCGTCTGGATGGTTAGCAAAGTTGGTTGGTGCTAAGCAGGCACATGAATCAAAGCTGGAGATGAGATGTTGGGAATTGAAAAAGCAAAACTTTGCTTGTGAAGCGGATTCCACAAAAGCCCTAAACAAATGTATAAGGTTGATCACGATTTCAACACATGCCAAGGGCATATCGTGGCCCAACAACAAAAATGTAAACGAAAATGATGCAGAAAGCCAAGAGGAGGTGAGGCACCATCGTTTATCGTGACCCTGTCTTGAGTGGCAATCCAAATCGGCTTCTGCGAAGAATAAAACGCCTGGATGAACAAGCTTCAACCCTCATTTTAATCACAAATGTCAAAAACAAAAGCGGGTTGTCTGATGTCGATATGCTCAAAGACTATAAAGGACAACAGGTTGTGGAAAGCCGGCTTCGGAAAAAAACGGTTAAACCCACCGTTTATCTCCATACAATAATCGCCCCAAGGTGACGAAAATCATGAAACTGCTCGAGATGAATATGGCTATCTATACCAACCTTCCAGAAATAGAAATAATGTCGAAATTTCAAACCCGTAATCGATAATGCAGACTTTTTTTCCTTCAAGATCGAAAATTTGTATAACGATATCGCATTGAATCGAACACCATCCATTTCATCGAAGTTTGCCTGTGCAATCATAGGGGTGTTACATGGAATATGTTGAAGGATTAAGAGCGCGTAATCTGAGTTACTTAATGAGGGTAACGTTACATACGATCACTTTTTAAAATATTATTTTTTGAAGGGAGTCAACAACGTGAAAAACTTGAACTTAGATCACAAAATACTCTGGCCTGTTTTAGTAATTTTATTGCTAGTATTAGTACCTATTGGGATAAATCCTTCGGCTGCGGAAAATATTGTAGGCACAACATTAGATTTCATCACTAGTAATTTTGGGTGGCTCTATCTATTATTTCCTTTTGCGATACTTGTTTTTTTTATTTGGATACTTTTTGGGCGATTAGGTCGAACCAAACTAGGGGATCCCGATGATAAACCAGAGTTTTCAACTTTTAGTTGGTTCGCAATGATTTTTACCACTGGGATAGCTGCGGAAATTATGTATGAATCTATAATGGAACCATTACATTTTTTTAATGGCCCCCCTTTTGGCATAGAGCCAGAAACATTAAGTGCAGCAGAGTGGGCTATTCCTTATAGTTTTTTCCACTGGGGTATTCTCACATGGGCTATTTATGCTCTTCCCAGTATACCTATAGCATATGCCCTTTACATAAAAAAGATACCTTATTTAAAACTTAGTGCTGTGTGTAGACCTATATTAGGAAAACATTCCGACGGTATAGTTGGTAAAATCATCGATATTATAACGATAGTTGGTTTGATCGGGGTGGTAGGAACAAGTATAGGTTTGGTAGCCCCCATGGTAGCAAGATTTATAGGCGAGTTATTTAATATTCCTGTAACATTTGGTCTATTAGTCATTGTTATCGCTCTTTGGGTGATTATATTTGGTACAAGTGTGTATGTTGGACTTAATAAGGGGATTAAAAGACTATCAAATTTTAATATCATTCTCGTCATAGTAATAACTGCTTTCGTGTTTATTGCAGGTCCAACAATCTTTATGTTAGATAATTCCATACACAGCTTAGGTACAATGTTAAGTAATTTTTTTCAAATGGGTTTGAATCTAGACCCCATCCGGAATGAAGGATTTCCTCAAACATGGACCGTTTTTTATTGGGCTTGGTGGATTGGTTATGCAGCATTGATAGGTTTGTTTACCGCCAGGGTTTCAAAAGGGCGTACGATAAGACAGATGATATTGGCCCAGTGCCTCTTAGGTCCGGTGGGATGTTGGGTATTCTTTAGTGTCTATGGTAACTACGGATTGCATCTTCAGCTATTCGAATCAATCCCATTAACTTCAATACTGGTTGAAGAAGGAGCGACTGACGCTGTAGTGGCAGTTATGAATTCATTACCTTTTAGTACAATCATAATAGCACTACTCATTGTAGTCTATCTGATATTCTCTGCAACTACCTTTGACGCCGCTTCTTTTATTTTAGCTTCCATGTCCAGTAAGAAATTGGATAATATGGGTCAGCCTCCCCGTATCCAAAGGTTATTTTGGGCATTTGTACTTGGTTTAGTAGGTATATTCATACTATATATAGGTGGACTAGAGGCAGTTCAGTTAGCTTCCGTTGTTGTAGGAGTTCCTATGATTTTGGTTTTTGCTTTGGTGACCATTTCTTTTATTAAAACTGTCAGAGAAGATTTTGGTAAAAACAAATCGACATATACTAAAGGGAATCAGATAGCTGATCAAGAAGAAGATATTTATGTTGAAAAGGGGCGTAATATAAATAAATAAAAAGATTAAGGAGTATATACTTTATCCCCCTATAAGTTCAAATAACCTTGTCTAGTATTTTATTGACAACAAACCGGAAAGACGGTTATGGTTATGGAAAATATATGGGAGGAATAAGTACATTTTGAAAAAATTAGATGATGAGTTACTTGAGGCAACTCAGCGTGTTATCAACGACAGAGGAGTCGCATATTTGACAATAGAAAATGTTGCAAAAGAGGCAGGGGTTAGTAAGGGTGGTTTACTTTATCACTTTCCGAGTAAAAGCGCGTTAATTCAAGGAGTAATTAAAGAAGTCTTAGGACGTTATTCGGAAGAAATGGAAAATATCGATACTAATGATATCGATAATGGACATTTTTTAAGATCTTATGCTGAAGCATCACTCAATAATCCACAGCAACTGAGAGCAGGCTTATTAGCGGCAATTGCAACAGACAAAGAACTATTAAAACCCGTACAAGATCACTATCAAGAATGGCAAGAAAAAATAGAACAAGATGGATTGGATCCGGTTTTGGCAACGATCTATAGACTTGTCATTGATGGGTTGTGGTTCAGTGATATATTTGAGCTAGCTCCACCACAAGAGGGGCTTAGAAGGGATATACTGGAAAGATTCGATAGTCTGACACGGGGAAAATGATATGGTTACCTCACCGTTTAGATGGTTAGATAGAAACTTTATAGATGATTGAAATGACTTCAAGTTGCTGTTGCTTTCACCTAACAGATGCTGTCCAGTTTTTTTATGACAGTATCTGTTGTTTTAGATGATGTAAAACAAACGAACAAGGATGTAATATGTCTTGTAGGTTTGGAGATCAAATGTACGACATTGATCCTATCCGTTTCGACAATATAATTCTCCCCCAAAAAGGTGTCTTGAGAAAGAATTGCTGCCTTTAAATGAAAACCCTGAATATTGCAATGAGGAAGATAACATTCGCTTAACTGTCGATTATAGCGGAGGGGTGAAAAGTCAAAATCGTTTGTGGCCAGAATTCTTACAGGTCACACGCATTAAGAAAAGATTCCTTGTCGCTTCTGCTCAGCAAAGAGTTCAAATTTGTAACTGGCTCAGAACTCCTCCGATAACAACAACGAAAAAATTCAGCTTAGGGAGATTCTGCTATCAAAAAGTTCGTTTTACATACAAAGAGAAGAATTAGTACATTGACAACATACCGTATGGACGGTTACTATATTTATAGGCTAGGAGGGAGGATTGCGTGATAAAAAATGGATAATAAGATAAAAGAATTTTTGCGGTTCACACGCATCAAAAAATCCCCAGCCGCACCTCCCTCAGTAATATGCCTAGAAGCCTATTATGCGTATAAGGAGGTTATCATTTTGGGACGATTGGACGGGAAAGTGGCTTTGATTACTGGTGGGAGTTCGGGTTTAGGAGCCGCCACTGGGAAAAGATTTGCACAAGAAGGTGCAATCATCGTATTAAGTGATATCAACGAAGAAAACGGACAAGAAAAGGCAAGAGAAATTCAAGATGAGGGTGGGCGGGCACTGTTCTTGCGGCACGATATAACGAAAGAAAATGAGTGGGAAAACGTCATTAATAAGATTGTGGAAGAATTCGGAGGTTTAAATGCCGTCGTCAACTGCGCGGGTATTGAGATTCGGGGCAATGTCGAAGAAATTTCTTTAGATGACTGGAAGAGAACGATTGACGTCAATTTGAGCGGAGTTTTCCTGGGGACGAAACATGGGATACTCGGTATGAAAAACAGCCGGTCCGAGGGTTCCATTATCAATTTATCCTCCATTCAAGGGATCATCGGCAATGCCAACATTCCGGCTTATGACGCAAGTAAAGGAGGTGTCAGGGGCCTGACCAAATCCGCAGCCCTTCACTGCGCACAATCGAAATATAATATTCGTGTCAACAGTATTCATCCAGGATACATCAAAACACCAATGGTGAAAGACTCAATCGAAGGAGAGGGCGGATACGTTACCGAAGACGAGCTCAATTCTTGGCACCCGGTCGGCCATATTGGCGAACCAAATGATATTGCAAATGGAGCCCTTTATCTGGCGAGCGAAGAATCCAAGTTTGTTACCGGTTCAGAACTTGTAATTGACGGAGGTTATACCGCCTGGTGACCGATTGGCCCTTATTCGATACCATGGATAAATCGGTGTAGTTTTTTTAAAATCTTCCTCACTATTCCTCCGATAACAATAACGAAAAAATTCAGCTTAAGAGAATTCTATAAACAAAAAATTAGTTTTCGATAACAAAAAGAAGACTTGGCACATCGATAAAAAACCGTCCGGACGGTTATTTTTATAGGAAGGGGGAATTGCGTGATAAAAATGGATAATCACTTGAACATCTAAAGAAAGAAAAATGAAAGCCTACATAGCTAGGTACCTAAATCACAACGAAGGGAGAGTTACGTCATGAAACAGACAACACCACTCGTACTTGGCATCGATGCCGGTGGGACGATGACCGACACGATTCTCGTGGATAAACAGGGCAACTTCGCGGTCGGTAAGGCGCCGACCACGCCCGGTTACGAAGCGGAAGGATTTATAGAATCTGCCCGAGATGCTACCGACCTTTGGAATCTGGATACAGACAAAACCTTTGAAGAGTTGGAGGTCATCCTATATTCAGGTACGGGTATGCTGAATACGTTGCTATCCAGGACAGGCAAACGCATCGGGCTCATCGTGACGAGAGGAATGGAAGACGCTGTACTTATGGGAAGAGGGTTGCAGACATGGTCGGGTTATTCATATCCAGACCGCTTGCATGCGGTCACCCACGCCCATCCCGACCCCCTCGTACCCCGTAGCCGTGTGCGCGGCGTGACCGAGCGTATCGATCAGTTCGGTCAGGTGGTCATTCCCGCTTATGAGCACGAGGTTATTAGCGGTGTAAAAGAGCTCTTGGAGCAGGATATCGAGGCGTTGTGCATTTGCTGTATGTATTCCCACGTTAATCCTGAACACGAATTGCAAATTGGCGAGACGGCTCGACGGGTACTGGCGGAGGAAGGCGTCGATATCCCGGTCTACTCTAGTCATCAGGTTCGTCCGATCATTCGCGAGCAGTCCCGGTTAAACAGCACGCTCATTGAGGCATATGCAACCGCTAAGGGCCGTGAGCAGTTGCTGGGCGTCGAAGCCGCCGCTAAGCAACAAGGTTTTCAGCACAGTATGCAAACGATGCTTTCTTATGGGGGGCTCGCCAACGTGCGCTATCCCCGTCTTCACGAGACGATGATCTCGGGACCGGTCGGGGGCCTTTTGGGCGCCAAACATGTCGGTGAGTTGGTCGGTACGGACTCGGTGATCGTTAGCGATATGGGTGGGACGAGTTTTGACATCGGTGCCATTACCCGTGGCAAAATCCCTATTGATAATGAGCCTACCTTGGCCCGATTTAAGTTAAACCTTCCGACGTTAGCGATGGATACCATTGGTGCCGGCGGCGGTACCATCGTCAAGGTAGATCCTTATACGCACAAGGTTAGTTTAGGGCCCGAAAGCGCTGG